>NZ_JBGXBV010000006.1:0-203929 GCF_046078285.1 Aeromonas bivalvium | reverse complement strand
CATCTCGGTGCCGGTCACGGCGCTGATGACAGGATTGGCCCCATCGCCGATGGCGACGGTCAGGGTGGAGGAGACGGTGTCGCCGTCAGAATCGGTCAGGGTGAAGCCCGCCTTGAGCAGGCTGTCCACACTGCCCTGATCCAGCGGCTGGTTCAATGTGAAGACGTAGTGGCCTTTCTGATCCAGCGTCAGGGTAAACACATTCTGGCCGTTGACCGCGCCGCTGATGCTGTTGCCGCTGATGCTGATGACAACGGGTTGGCCGCCGCTGGTAAGCCCCTGCAGGCCCGGCTGGCTGGCATCGAAGCTGATGCCGGCAAGGGGATCGCTCCCTGCGGTGATATTGAGATCCCCGGACAGGGTCTGAGGCGCGCTCCAGTCGCTGTCCTCTACCAGGGTGAGGGAAACGGGGTCGACCTGGGGCAGCACGCCGTCGGTGATCTGGATGTTGAGGGTGCCAAGATTGCTCTTGTCCCCGTCAAAGTCGGTGCCCACTACCTGCAGTCCCAGGTTGACGCTGTTGGTGCTGACCGGTTGATCCAGCACGCCGTCAAGCACCACCTGGTACTTGCCATCCAGCCCCAGGGTCACGGTCAGAATGGTCTTGCCACCCGCATCCAGCAGGGTGATGACATTGCCGTTGACCTGATAGCTGGTCGGCTTGCCGCCGCTGGTGAGATTATCCAGGGCGGGCTGGCTTGCCTCGAAGTTGAGCGACACCAGGCGATCGCTGCCCACATTGACCGGCAACTGGCCATCCAGGGTCTGGCCAGAGGCCCCTTCCTGCAAGCTGATGCCGCTGTCGATGCCAAGACCGGGATCGACACCGTCATGGATGGCGATCTGGAGATCGGCGCGGGTTTCGTCACCGTCAATCTCCTTGGCAGAAACGGTGAGCCCGAGGGAGAGCTGGTCGCTGCCCTGATGATCCAGGGGCCCATTGAGGGAGACGGTGATCTTGCCATCGATGTCGCTACCGGACTGGCTGGCGGTCAGCTCGGCCTTGAGCACCTCGACCCGCTTGCCATTGCCATCCAGGTAGTAACCGGTCAGCAGGCGATCACCGCTGAATTCGAAAGTCAGCACATGACCGTCGCTGCTGATGCCGCTGCCATTGAGGCGAGCCAGAGTAGTGGCCTGATCGGCGAAGGCGGCGGAATCCGCCAGCAGGGGATCGGACTGATGGCCCACGACAAACTGGCTCTGCCCCACCACGGCCGCCGCATTGGTGAAGCCATCTTCCGTGAGGCTGATGGGGGCTATGGTGAAGTCAGGCGGCGTGCTGTCCACCAGGTTGACGGTAAGATTGGCGCTCACCAGATCTCCGTCGCTGTCGCGGTACTCCAGGGCAAAAGGCAGGTTCAGGCTGTCCTGGCCGTGGTCCAGACTCTGGTGCCAGACGATACGATAGCTGCCGTCATTGGCAAGGGTCAGGGTGAAGACGGTGACGCCCCCGGCACTGGCGGTCAGGGTCTGGCCGCTTGTCTGGTAGGCGAGCGCCGTGCCGTGGCTGGTCAGGCCGAGCTGCTCGAGGGCGCTCTGATCGGCGCCAAAGCTCACCTGCAGATTGCCATCCAGACCGGCCCCGGTGTGCAGGGATCCGGTGGCGCTCACCGGGCCCTTGGCGAGATCCGCCTCGGACAGGGTCAGGGTATCGCTCTGGCCGATGAGGGGGGCCCCGTCGATCACCCGGTTGCCCGCCAGATCCGTCACCTCGGCGCGCACCTCAAAGGGGCCCTGAATGTTGGACAGATCCAGGCCGTTCAACTGCCAGCGACCATCGCTGCCCACCAGGGCGCTGCCGCTGTAGAGGGTCTGGCCGTTTTGGCCGACGAGGGTGATGGTGACGCTCTGCCCCACCTCCACGTCCGTGGTGCTGCCGCTCAGGGTGACACTGTCATGGCCGAGGATGCTGTCGGTATCGAGATCGTCGATGTCGATGGCGGCACGGGTATCGACCGTCACCGTCAGGGTGTCGCTTGCCCGGTTGCCGGCGATGTCCACCGCATCGACGCGAAAATCATAGGTGCCATCGGCCAGGGTATCTGGGATGGGTATTGCCAGTTGCCATTGCCGTCCACGGTGAGCACGGCCATCACGGTCCCGCCGAGGCTCAGGGTGACGGTGGCGCCAGGCTCCCCCTTGCCTTGCAGCAGGGGGGTGGTGTCCCGGGTCAGATCGTCGGTCTGGCTGGCCCCTGTGTCGCTCTCATCGGCCAGGTCAAGCGTGATGGTGGTGATGGTGTCGAGCAGGGTCTGGCCGGTATCGACCGCCTCGTTGCCGAAGCGATCGACGGTATGGGCATGAATGGTGAGAGGGCCGTCCACCAGCTTGCCGGTGACGTCGCCAAAATCGGCGGCCCACTGGTTGCCGGGCAGCACCACAGTGGTCATTGTGAGGCGGTTGCCATCCTGATCAATCAGGGTGACGGTGACGGGTTGCCCCTCCTCCACGTCCGAGACCTCGCCCCGGATGATGAGGTTCATCACCTCGTCGGCGTTGATGATGTTGTCGCTGGTCTGGGGCTCGAAGATGGTGATGGCGGCATAGGCATCCACGTACTCGCCATCGTAGCGATCACGCACCTCCTGGCGGGCACTTTGATGATCTGTGTCGAAACCGGCCTCTGCCAGGGTGGCGTCATTGGTCCGGTCGACCACGATGAAACCGGCGGCACTGGAGCCTGCCCCCACCACGCCGCCCCCCGCCGTGGCCCCGGGGCCGGCGGCGGTTTCGGCAAAGACGGCCGTGGGGTCGACCCCGGCGCGGATGGCCTGTTGCAACGCCTCCAGATCGACATGGGTGGGCGCCTTGTCCGGCTCGCCATTGAGGGTCAGGGTGTGGGAACTGCTGACCCAATTGCCCTCCTCATCGACGCAAGTGGCACAATTGGGCCCCACCTGCATCCCCTGGCCATCACTCCCCAGCCAGGCCTGACCCTGGCGCCCGGTCAGCATCACCTGGCCGGCAGCGATCTGCCCCTCGGGCGGCATCCGGGAGACTGCCCCGGCCTGGTCGATAATGAACACCTCTCCTTGCACCTGTTTGACCTGAGTCGGAGTATCCATTCGATTATCTTCCATACTGCCCCCTATTTATTTCATCAAACATGAAAACACCAGCTGAACGCTCGGCAACCAGGCATGACAAGGGTCGAACCCTCCATCACCCGAGTGGTGCCATGATAAATCAACATGACTGCCATGGATAGCCGACGGCTCCCGGCGTCGGTGACCCATTCCATGGATAAAACTTTCGATAACGCTCATAAATTTGGTCTAAATCAAACATTTTTGCCCTGACTCAGGCCACACTGGCACCACTGTCAGTCAAAGGAAACGGGCAAGATGAACAGGGTCTCGACTAGCGTAGTCATCATTGGAGGGGGCGCAACTGGCGCCGGTATCATGCGCGACTGCGCCTTGCGGGGCATAGATTGCATCCTGCTCGAGCGCGACGATATCGCCGCCGGCACCACGGGGCGCAACCATGGTCTGCTCCACTCGGGGGCGCGCTACGCCATGACGGATCCCGAGTCGGCCAGGGAATGCATTGCAGAGAACCGCATCCTCAAGCGGATCGCCCGCCACTGCGTCGACGAGACCGGCGGCCTGTTTGTCACCCTGCCCGAGGACGATATCCAGTTCCAGACGCCTTTCATGGCGGCCTGCGCCGCGGCCGGGATAGAGACCCGTCAGCTCGAGCCAGGGGAAGCCCTGCGCCTCGAGCCCAGCGTCAACCCCGCCCTGATCGGCGCCATACAGGTGCCCGACGGCACCGTCGATCCCTTTCGCCTGACCAGCGCCAATGTGCTCGATGCCAGGGAGCATGGCGCCCGCCTCTTCACCCACTGCAAGGTGGTGGGGCTGCTGCGCCAGCAAGACAGGGTGCTGGGGGTACGCGCCGTCAACCTGCGCAGTGGCGAACCTATCGAGATCCTGGCCGAACAGGTGATCAATGCCGCCGGCATCTGGGGTCAGCAGATCGCCGAATATGCCGAGCTCGGCATTCGCATGTTCCCGGCCAAGGGCTCCCTGCTCATCCTGGATCACCGCCTCAACCAATACGTGATCAACCGGGCCCGCAAGCCGGCAGACGCCGATATTCTGGTGCCCGGCGACACCATCTCCCTCATCGGCACCACCTCCAGCCGCATCGATTACCGGGAGATAGACAGCCTGACCGTCACCCCGGGGGAGGTCGAGGTGCTGCTGCGCGAGGGGATCAAGCTGGCACCCGCCATGGCCAGGGCCCGCCTGCTGCGCGCCTATGCCGGGGTGCGTCCCCTGGTGGCGGTGGATGACGACCCCTCGGGGCGCAACATCAGCCGCGGCATAGTGCTGCTCGATCACGCAAGCCGGGATGGCATGGAGGGGCTAATCACCATCACGGGGGGCAAGCTGATGACCTATCGGCTGATGGCCGAAATGGCCACGGATATGGTTGCCCGCAAGCTTGGCAACGACAAGCCCTGTCGCACAGCCCAGCTTCCCCTGCCCGGCTCCCAGGATCCCGAACGTCACCCGGCACCCGGCCTGTCGAGGCCGGTCAAGGGGACGGCCGAATCCCGCCATGGCGAACGGGTCATCGCCTTCTTTCAAGACAACCCCAGGGCCAATGCCCTCATCTGCGAATGCGAGATGGTGACGGCCGGAGAGATAGGCTACGCCCTGCGCGAACTGGCGGTGGACAACCTGGTGGATCTGCGTCGCCGCACCCGCCTCGGCATGGGGCCCTGCCAGGGGGAGCTGTGTGCCTATCGCGCCGCCGGCCTGATGCACGAATACGGCAAGGCCGATGGCCAGGGCGCCTGCCAGATGCTGCGCGATTTCCTGGAGGAGCGTTTCCAGGGGGTGCGGCCCGTGCTCTGGGGCGATGCCCTGCGAGAGACCGAATTTACCCACTGGATTTATCAGGGCCTGTGCGGCCTGGCCCCTGAGATGGCGCCGGCGCCCAGGTCCGAAGACGCCCCCTTGTCCCCCAGCGAGACCTATCAAGGAGCATCCGCATGAGATTCGATACCCTCATCATTGGCGGCGGCATGGCGGGCCTGTGCGCCGGGCTGCGCCTCGCCGAGGCGGGCCAGAAGACCCTGATCATGGCCTCGGGCCAGAGCGCACTGCACTTCTCCTCCGGCTCGGTGGACCTGCTCGAGGGGGAGGGTGACCCCTACGCCGCCCTCCCCGCCTTCCTGGCCGCCAACCCGGCGCACCCCTACGCCAAGGTGGGGACTGCCAACATAGCGGCGAGCCTGGCCGATCTGCAGCGCCACTGCGCCGCCCAGGGTCTTCCCCTCTATCACGAGCAGCACAACCACCTGCGGCTCACCCCCCTCGGCACCCTGAAAGCCACCTGGCTCTCCCCCCGCAGCAGCGCCTGCATCGGTGCGGCGCCCGCCCCCTCCGCCATCATGCTGGCCACCCTGGCGGGCTTTCGCGACTTTCACCCCGCCCTGGCGGCGGCCAATCTGGCACGCCATCCCCGCCTGGCCCACAGCCGCCTGCTGACGGGGGAGATAGACCTGCCCCAGCTCGGCACCTTCGGCCGCAATCCCCACGAGTGCCGCTCCGCGGATCTGGCCCGGCTGTTCGATCGGCAAGACGCCCAGGGAGAGGCACTGCTGGCCGCCCTGGCCCAGGAGATCCGCCGCCTGCTGCGCGAGCACCAGGCACCGGCTGACTGCCAGCTGGTGCTGCCCGCCTGCCTCTCCCAGGGGCTGGTCGGGTCGCGGCTCGCCGAGCTCGAGGGCCAGTGCGGCTGCACCCTTCGCGAGGTCGCCACCCTGCCCCCCTCCCTCATCGGCATGCGGATGCAGGAGGCGCTCACCCGCCGCTTCGTGGCCCTGGGTGGCACCTTCCTCACCAGTGAACGGGTATTGGGAGCCAGGGTGGCAGGAGACAGGGTGATCGGCGTTCACAGCCAGAACGGGGACGATCTCCTGTTCGAGGCGGATCACTTCGTGCTCGCCAGCGGCAGCTTCTTCAGCCGTGGCCTGACTTCGCGCCTTGGCGGCATTGACGAACCCATTTTCGGGGCCGATGTGCTGAGCCTGGCGGATCGCGATGCCTGGGCCGGACGCCGCCTGTTTGGCGCTCACCCCTTCATGGGATTCGGGGTCAAGACCGATGACCACCTGCGGGTACTGCGTGGTGGCAAGGCCCTCGCCAACCTCTACGGCGCCGGCAGCGTACTGGCGCACTATGACCCCATCGCGGAGGGATCCGGCTCCGGGGTGGCGGTCGCCACCGGCTGGCAGGTCGCCGGCCACATACTGGCCCGGATGGGGGGATCCCCGTCCGACTCGGCCGCTCATCAGCTCGCCCGGGAGGCATCATGATGCCGCTAGACCATGCCAACCACTCCTTCGATCAGTGCATCAAGTGCACCGTCTGCACCGTCTACTGCCCGGTGGCCAAGGCCAATCCCGCCTATCCAGGCCCCAAGCAGGCCGGCCCAGACGGTGAGCGGCTGCGCATCAAGGATCCGGACCTCTATGACGAGGCGCTCAAGCATTGCACCAACTGCAAGCGCTGCGAGGTAGCCTGCCCAAGCGGGGTGCCCATCGGCGACATCATCGCCCGGGCCAAGCACCAGTACGGCGGTATCAAGCCGGGTGTGCGCGAGTTCGTGCTCTCTCACACCGACCTGATGGGCAGCATGTCCACCCTGATGGCCCCCCTGGTCAACTTCACCACAGGCCTTAAACCCGTGAAGCGGGTGCTGGACAAGGCGCTGGGGGTCTCCTCCCACCGCGACCTGCCCAAGTACTCCCAGGGTACCTTCCGCGGCTGGTACAAGCACCAGCAAGCCACCCAGGCCAGCTATGGCCGCCAGGTGGCCTACTTCCACGGCTGCTATGTGAACTACAACCACCCGCAGCTCGGCAAGGAGCTGGTGCGGGTGCTCAACGCCATGAACATCGGCGTGCAACTGCTGGCACGGGAGAAGTGCTGCGGCGTGCCGCTCATTGCCAACGGCTTCATGGACAAGGCAAAGCGTCAGGCCGCCTTCAACATCCAGCAGATGGAGGGCACCCTGCTCGGCAACGAGATGCCGCTGCTGGCCACCTCCTCCACCTGCGGCTTCACCCTGAGAGACGAGTACCCTCACCTGCTGGGCCAAGACAATCGCAAGGTGCGGGATCGCATCTCCCTGGTCACCCGCTTCCTGTGGAACGAGTTCAACAAGGGCAACCTGCCCGCCATGAAGCCGCTGGACTTGCACATCGCCTACCACACCCCCTGCCACCTGGAGAAGATGGGGGGCGTCATCTACACACTCGAGCTGCTGCGCGCCATTCCCGGGGTCAGGGTGAGCGTGCTGGCGTCCCAGTGCTGCGGCATCGCCGGCACCTATGGCTTCAAGTCGGAGAACTACCAGACCAGCCAGGCCATCGGCGAGGGACTGTTTGATCAGATAAACCGCCTGAAACCCGACCTCGTCATCACCGACTGCGAGACCTGCAAGTGGCAGATAGAGATGAGCACCCCCTTTCACTGCGAGCACCCCGTCCATCTGCTGGCGCAAGCCCTGGCCTGACCATGGCCGCCCCCCCAGCCGCGGGGGGCATCTGCCCTCTCTTGCGCTGTTTTTCAACAAGATAGGTGTCAGGCGAGCATCGAACTGACCCCGCTTGCCCCGGGGTCAACTTATATTTAATCACTTCAAGGCACTGGGGATTGCGGCGCGTCAGAACCCGACATATAACTGAGAGGTTGATTTCGGTTTTTTTCACGCGGTAAACCATCATGATGCTACCTTCCCTTGCCAGAATGCTGCTCGGTGCCTTGCTTCTTCCCGTCAGCCTGGGTGCCTTCGCCACTCCTTTTCTCAACCCCCCCTCGGCCCAGTCCGCTCAGCAAAAGGGATTTCTCGAGCGACGCGATGATCCCACCCTGAGTTCGGCCGCCTTCGTCATTGCCAATCCCCGTACCGGGGAGATCCTCTCCGAGCGCAACGGCAATCGGGTCATGCCGATCGCCTCCATCACCAAGCTGATGACGGCCCTGGTAGTGCTCGATGCCAACCAGCGCATGAACGAGATGATCACGGTGAGCAAGGCCGATATCGACCGCATCAAGGGCACGGGCTCGCGCCTGGCCATCGGCTCGCGCCTGAGCCGGGCCGAGATGCTGCATATCTCCCTGATGGCCTCGGAGAACCGCGCCGCCTCCTCCCTCGCCCGCTACTACCCGGGGGGCCAGCGCGCCTTTATTGCCGCCATGAATGCCAAGGCCCGCATGCTCGGCATGTGGCACACCCGTTTTGCCGACAGCACAGGTCTCAACCCGCGCAACGTCTCCACCGCCCATGACCTGGCCAAACTGGTGGCGGCGGCCTCCGCCTACCCCCTCATCCGCCAGTACACCTCGGCCCAGCAGCATTATGTGCGCACCGGCAAGCGCCAGCTCCACTATCGCAACTCCAACCGCCTGGTACACGATGCCAACTGGCAGGTGCTGCTCTCCAAGACCGGCTATATCCGCGAGGCGGGTCGCTGCCTGGTGATGGAGGCGAGGATCAACCGCGAGCCCATGATCATGGTGTTGCTCAACGCCGACACCTCGGGGGCCAGGGTCGCCGATGCCCAGCGCGTCAGGAGCTGGCTGGAGAGCGGCAACCGCCCCACCCTGGCCCGCACCACCGCCTTCAACAAGCAGTAAGTCGACTCCGGACGTGCCAGCCTTGCAAGAAAAAAGCCCCGACCGGGGCTTTTTTCTTGTCCGGGCCAGATAAGAGCGGGCGTCGTCCCCTGGCTCCTGGCTCCTGACTCCTGACAACCATGGCTTGTCTCCCCTCCTTTCAGCCCGCCCTGCGGCATGAAATGACTCATTCAAACCTCTTCTTGTCCCATCGGCGAGGACCAAGGGGACAGGCAGCTATTGAGCAGGTCATTCATAGCAAGAAAATGGCAACACGATATGTCGCAACATCAATACCACGACGCATAACAAACCAGCAAACTATGTAAAGTTAGCGGTATATCATATTTTTTTGATGCAACATTTGCCGATTGCGCTGCCAGTGATAACGTGAGTGCCAGCCGGTCACCCTGGGGACCGGTCTTGGTGGAAACGGCCACCCCGCCCCGATGCGGACGCCGTGATCCCTGACATTGACAGCGCGCAGCGAATACAAGGATGGTGCGATGAAGATAGTGGTTCTGGGAGGTGGCGTCATTGGGGTGACCAGCGCCTGGTATCTGGCCAAAGCGGGCCACGAGGTGACCCTGCTCGAACGGCGCAGCGGGGTGGCGCTTGAGACCAGCCACGGCAACGCGGGACAGATCTCCCCCGGCTATGCGGCCCCCTGGGCGGCCCCCGGCATTCCCCTCAAGGCGGCCAAGTGGTTGCTGCAAAAACATGCCCCCTTCACGGTGCGCCCCACCTCGGATCCCTTCCAGCTGCGCTGGATGCTGAAGATGTTCGCCAACTGTACCCCGGCGGCCTATGCCACCAACAAGGGGCGCATGGTACGTCTGGCCGAATACAGCCGCGACTGCATGAAGACCCTCAGAGACGATCTGGCCCTGGACTACGAGGGGCGCCAGCTCGGTACCCTGCAGCTGTTTCGAAGCCAGGCCCAGCTCGAGGCGAGCAAGCGGGACATCGCCGTGCTCGAGGAGTACGGCGTCCCCTATGAGTCGCTCGATGCCAGCGGCTGCGAGGCGGCAGAGCCTGCCCTGGCACGGGTACGCGGCAAGGTGGTGGGCGGGCTGCGCCTGCCTGGGGACGAGACGGGGGACTGCTATCGCTTCACCCGCGCCCTGGCCGCCGAGGCCGAGCGGCTCGGGGTGACGTTCGTGTTCGACTGCCCCCTCGACGAGATCGAGGTGCAGGGAGGACGCGCGGTGGCGGTGCGCGCTGGCGAGCAGCGCTGGCAGGCCGATGCTATCGTCTGCGCCCTGGGCAGCTATGCCACCGGCTTCCTGCGCCCCCTCGGCCTGGATCTGCCTGTCTACCCGGTCAAGGGCTACTCCCTGACCCTGCCGATGACCAATGGCGACGCGGCCCCCCGCAGCACCGTGCTGGATGAAACCTACAAGGTGGCCATCACCCGTTTCGACGAGCGGATCCGGGTCGGCGGCATGGCCGAGCTGAGCGGCTTCAACCTGGCGCTCAACCCCAGGCGCCACGACACCCTGGCCATGGTGGTGCGCGACCTCTTCCCCGAGGGGGGCGATCTCGCCCGGGCCGAGTTCTGGACCGGTCTGCGCCCCATGACGCCGGACGGCACCCCTCTGGTGGGGCCAAGCCCCATCCCGGGTCTGTGGCTCAACACAGGCCACGGCACCCTGGGCTGGACCATGGCGGCGGGCTCAGGGCAGCTGCTCAGCGATCTCATCGGCGGCCAGACCCCGGCCATCAGCGACGAGGGGCTGACCCTGGCGCGCTATGCCTGAGCCATGAGTCCCGTCAGGACAGCAAGAGGAGCGGCCCCGGCCGCTCCTCTTCGTTGAGCCTGGCGGGGCCGCTCACGGGTCAGGGCCCCTCGAGGTGATTGCGGCGCCGCCCGGAACACCCTAGGCTGGGGTGTCCCCATGCGCCACAGGAGTGCCCATGTCATTAATCCCCTCCCGCGATCGGATCCGCTTTCTGCTCAACCGCCTGCGCGAGCGGCTCTGGGTCAAGCCCCTGGCCATCTGCCTGCTCTCCATCCTGGGCGCCCTGGCCGCCAGACTCACCGACCACGCGGGGATAGGCCGCTTCCTGCCCGCCATCACCAGCGAGGCGCTGCTCGCCCTGCTCTCCATCATGGCCGCCAGCATGCTGGGGATCGCCACCTTCGCCGTGGCCTCCATGGTGGCGGCCTACGCCTCCGCCAGCAGCGCCGCCACCCCTCGCAGCGTCACCCTGGTGATCGCCGATGACGTGTCGCAAAATGCCCTCTCCACCTTCATCGGCGCCTTCATCTTCAGCGTGGTCGCCCTGACGGGAGTCAAGAATGGCTACTTCGAGCTGGCGGGCCGTTTCACCCTGTTCCTGCTCACCCTGGTGGTGCTGGCCATCGTCATCCTGATGTTCGTGCACTGGGTGGATCGCATCGCCCGCCTGGGGCGCCTGGGCACCACGGTCAACCGGGTGGAGCAGGTGACCCATGACGCCCTGCTGCGCCGCCGCCTCTCCCCCACACTGGGAGCCCACGCCGCCGATGGCACCCCGACCGGGGGCCTGCCGCTGGCGAGCCCCGAGGTCGGTTATGTGCAACAGATTGACATGGCGCGCCTCCAGGCCCTGGCCGCCGAGATGGATACCCGGGTGCAGATCCTGGCCCTGCCAGGCACCCTGGTGGCGCCGGGTCAGGATCTCGCCCTGCTCCACGGCTGCCCTGAGCCGGCCAGGCTGGACAGGGCGCGTCTGGCCAGCGCCTTCCAGATAGGGCGGGAGCGATTGTTCGACGAGGATCCCCGCTTCGGCCTGGTGGTGCTCGCCGAGATAGCCGGGCGCGCCCTCTCCCCAGCCGTCAACGATCCCGGCACCGCCATCGGCATACTGGGCACCCTGGTGCGCCTGTTCGTGATGTGGGACGCCCCCCTGCCACAGGCGCAACGGGACGAGGATGCCCTCCTCTACGACAGGATCGGCGTGCCGCCGCTGGCCATGGCCGATCTGTTCGATGATGCCTTCACCGCCATCGCCAGGGACGGCGCCGCCACCGTAGAGGTGGCCCTGCGGCTGCAAAAATCCCTGCAGGCGCTGACCCACGGCAGCCCGGCCATGGCCGAGGCGGCGCGCCACCATGGCAGGCTGGCCCTGGCCCGCTGCGAGCTGGCCATGAGCCTGGAGGCGGACAAGGCGCTGATCCGGGCCCAGGCCCCCGCTACCGACTGAGGGCGCGGCTCAGGGGAGATCGGTCCCAGGATCCGGGCGCAGCGCCAGGTTGAACAAGGCTGCCACCATGTCGGACTGGGTGATGATGCCCACCAGCTGAGACCCTTCCACCACGGGCATGTGGTGCAGGCCGCCGTCGGAGAAGGCCGCCACCAGATCGTAAAGGGGCTGATAGCGCCGCGCCGTCTGCACCTCCCGGGTCATCAGATCCGCCACCGTCAGACTCGCCAGCGCCCCCGCCGCCCTAGGCTCGGCCAGGGCGGCGTCGACCAGCAGATCGTGCAAGGTGATGATGCCCGCCAGTTCCCCCGCGCCATTCACCACGGGCAGGGCCTTGATCCGGTGCCGGGAGAGGCGCCGCCACGCCGTCAGGGCGGGATCCTCTGGCCCGGCCACCACCAGATCCCGTGACATCACGTCCTGCACCAGCACAGTGCCCACTCGCCCCCGCAGGGCGTGGTGCTGCGCCTCTTGCAACAGATCCCGCAGATCCGCGCGGCTGATGTCGAGCAGCTCCCCGTGTTTGTTCAAGGCAAAGTCGATGTCACTGGCCTGGGTGGCCAGTCGCTCGCTCGGCTGGGGATCCCGGGTCTGGTGTGGATGGGGCGCCGCCCTGCCCGTGTTGGGGTAACGTCGCCCCAGCAGCCGGTTGTAGAGCAGGGCCATGGCCAGCAGCAGGATCGAGTTGACGAACACGGGGATCAGCACATAGCCCATCCCCAGGCTCGTCACCCCTTCGCCGCCGATCACCGCGGTCAGCGCCACGGCGCCACCGGGAGGATGCAGGCTGCGGGTCAGGAACATGGCGGCGATGGCCAGCATGACGGCGCCGCCAGCGGCCAGGGCCGGATCCGGGATCCAGCTCGCGGCCAGCACCCCCATCAGGGCCGACACGCCGTTGCCCACCAGAATGGACCAGGGCTGGGCCAGGGGGCTGGCCGGGGCGGCGAACAGCAGCACGGCGGAGGCCCCCATGGGGGCGATCAGCCAATGGGGGCTCACCCCGAGCCACCACTGACAAAGCAGCTCGGTCGCCACCAGGCCGATGAGGGCACCGAGGGCGCCGTAACAGCTCTCTTTGAAGCTGGTGTTGGTCGATACCGGGAAAAAGTCTCTGATCTGCATAGGCATCCGAACGAGATAAGATTCATTTAAAATGCGCAATTGTAACGGCATCCCCGCCATCCATGCCAGCCCGGTGTGGATGAGGGGCAAGAGGGGAAAGGGCTTCCACGGGAGGCTCGCCGGGCATCAGCCTCACCCCGGCGTCATGCCGCTCCCCCCCCCAGAACCAGCATGCAAAAAGGAGGGAAGGCTTGCGCCTTCCCTCCTTCGTCATCTTCGTCCTCTGTGGCTGCTTGCCGAGGTAGGGGTTGCTCAGGCCAGCTCGGCCCGCAGTGCCTTGGTGGCATCGACCATCACCTTGAGGGCTGCCGTGGTCTCTTCCCAGCCGCGGGTCTTGAGGCCGCAGTCCGGGTTGACCCAGAGCCGCTCGGCCGGGATCTGTTTGGCCGCCTTGCGGATGAGGTCCTCAATCCAGCCCTGGCTCGGCACGTTGGGGGAGTGGATGTCGTAGACCCCAGGGCCGATTTCGTTGGGGTAGTTGAAGCGCTCGAACGCCCCCAGCAGCTGCATCTGGCTACGGCTGGTCTCTATGGTGATGACATCGGCGTCCAGGGCCGCTACCGCCTCGATAATGAGGTTGAAGTCGCTGTAGCACATGTGGGTGTGGATCTGGGTGCTGTCCACCACGGGGCTTGCGCTCAGACGGAAGGCGCGCACCGCCCAGTCCAGATAGGCCTGGTGGTCCTGCTTGCGCAGGGGCAGCCCTTCGCGGATCGCCGGCTCGTCGATCTGGATGATCTTGATGCCGGCGGCTTCCAGATCCGCCACCTCGTCGCGAATGGCCAGACCAATTTGCAGGGCGGACTGCTCGCGGCTCACGTCTTCGCGCGGGAAGGACCAGCAGAGGATGGTCACGGGGCCGGTCAGCATGCCTTTCACCGGCTTGTCGGTCAGGCTCTGGGCGAATTTGGTCCATTCGAGGGTCATGGGGGTCGGGCGGTCGATGTCACGGGTGATCACCGGCGGCTTGACGCAGCGGGAACCATAGCTCTGTACCCAGCCAAAGCGGGTGATGGCAAAGCCATCCAGCAGCTCGCCGAAATACTCCACCATGTCGTTGCGCTCGGCCTCGCCGTGCACCAGCACGTCCAGCCCGATGGCCTCCTGGCGCAGGATGGCATCCTTGATCTGGGCCTGGATGCCCGCCTCGTAGGCCGCGTCGTCGATGCGACCGGCACGCCAGTCCTGGCGCAGCACCCGGATTTCAGAGGTCTGCGGGAAGGAGCCTATGGTGGTGGTGGGCAGCAGCGGCAGCTTGAGATCTGCGCGCTGCGCCTGGGCCCGCTGCCCGTAAGCGCTGTGGCGATTGAACTCGGATTCGGTCAACTGAGCCAGACGGGACTGCACCCCCTGCTTGTGAACCCGGCTGTCGGATTCCCGATCCACGATGGGCTGGCTGTAAGCCTCGATTTTGTCCAGGGCGCCGCCATCCAGGTAGTCGGAAAGCAGCCCCAGCTCGTAGCACTTTTGCAGGGCGAAGGCGAACCAGCTGCGGGTCTGGGCATCCAGCTCGTGCTCCAGGGTGAGATCCACCGGGCTGTGCAGCAATGAGCAGGAGGAAGCCACCCAGAGGCGCTCACCCAGCTTGTCCTTCAGCGTTTTCAGGGTCGGCGCCAGCTTGGCCAGGTTGGCACGCCAGACGTTGCGGCCATTGATGACGCCAGCGGAAATCACCCACTGGGCCGGCAGATGCGGGACAAGCGTCTCCAGCTGCTCGGGGGCGGCCACCAGATCCAGGTGCAGGCCATCCACCTTCAGGCTGGTGATGATGTCGCGCTGATGGGCCACGGATCCGAAGTAGGTGGTGAGCAGCAGCTTGCAGGGGCCGCTCAGGCGCTCATAGGCATTCAGATAGGCCAGGCGCCACTCGTCAGGCAAGTCCAGCGCCAGGGCAGGCTCGTCAATCTGCACCCACTCCACCCCTTGCGCGGCCAACTTGGCCAGGATCTCCTGATAGACGATCAGCAGGCGGTCCAGCAGTTCGAGGCGGGAGAAGCCGCTCTCTTTCTCCTTGCCGAGCCACAGGTAGGAGACAGGCCCCAGCAGCACCGCCTTGACCGGCAGCCCCAGGGCCTTGGCCTCCTCCACCTCGTCAAACAGCTGGCTCCAGCCCAGCTTGAAGCGCTGGTCGCGGCTGAACTCGGGCACCAGATAGTGGTAGTTGGTATTGAACCACTTGGTCATCTCGGCAGCGGCCGCCGCCGGGCCGGTCGGCGCACGGCCACGGGCCACCCGGAACAGGGTGTCGAGGTCGGTGTCGCCGTGGCGGTGACGGGCAGGCACGGCGTCCACCAGCAGGCTGGTACCCAGTACCTGATCGTACCAGGCAAAGTCCCCTACCGGCAGCAGGTTGACCCCGGCTTGCTGCTGCGCCTGCCAGTGGCGCTCACGCAGGCTCTTGCCCACGGCGACCAGCTCGGCCTGGCTGGTCTCGCCACGCCAGTAGGATTCGAGGGCAAATTTCAGTTCTCGCTTGGCGCCGATACGGGGGAAGCCGAGAGTGTGTGCACGTGTCATGGGTCAATTCCTTATGCTCGTTCATCTGATGGGAAACTGGATGATTTAGCCATCCAGATGTTTACACATCTAGAATGGCGAGATAAGGTGGCCCTGGCTATTGAATCCTCTTCAACTGGCTCTCAAAAAATCCTCAACTGTCATTCAAGGGAGACGTGCCATGGCGGTACCAAATAATTCAGGCTTGGAGATCAAGCACTTGAAGACGATAACGGCCCTGGCCGAGCAGGGCACCCTGGCGGGGGCGGCGCTCTGCCTCAACCTCACCCAGTCCGCTCTCTCCCATCAGTTGAAAGAACTGGAGACCCGCCTCAATCTGGAGCTGTTCCTTCGCAAGAGCCGCCCCCTGGTGTTGACGGCGGCGGGCCAGCAACTGCTCCATCTGGCGCGCCAGGTGCTGCCCGCCCTGGCCCAGACCGAGAAGCAGCTGCAGGCCCTGCACAGCGGCGAGGCGGGCAGGCTGCATCTGGCGCTGGACTGCCACAGCTGCATCCAGTGGCTGCTGCCGCTGTTGCCGGACTTTCGCCGCCAGTGGCCCGGGGTGGATCTGGAGGTGGAGTCGGTGCCCGGCTTCGATGCCCTCACCGCCCTGCTCGGCGGCCAGCTGGACTTGCTGCTCACCTCGGACGTGCAGGCGCGCGGGGATCTTCACTTCGAGCCGTTGTTTGGCTTCGAGCTCACCCTGGTGATGGCGCCGGAGAGCCCCCTCTGTCATCAGGCGCAGATAGCACCCGCCGATCTGCTGCATCAGGTGCTGCTGGTCTATCCGGTGGAGCGGGCCCGCATGGACGTGTTCAGCCGCTTCCTGCAACCCGCCGGGGTGGAGCCCAAGCGCTGCAAGCCGGTGGACAACACCTCGGTCATGTTGCAGATGGCCGCCGCCGGGCTCGGGGTGGCCGCCCTGCCCCGCTGGGCCAGCGAGGAGTTCGTGCGCCAGGGCCTGCTCGAAGCCAGGCCCCTGGGTCAGGGGGTGCGCCGCCATATGTATGGCGCGGTGCGGGCTGCCGATCGGGATCAACCCTGCCTGCAGAGTCTGTTCGAGCGCATTCGCGCCAAAATGGCCACCCAGTAAGCCGGGCACAAAAAAGCCGCCAGGATCAGGCGGCTTTCATCAGGGGTTGTCCGCGCCGAAGGGAGCGCCGGGGATCAGGTCTCGTCACAGCTCGCCCTCCCTTGCCTGCGCGGGCAGTTGCCACACAGCTCCCCGTCCCGGCGCTTGTAGTGCAGGCAGCAGCGCTGGCGCACATAGCCCGGGAAGGCCTCATCCCGGGGGAGGCCTCCCTCGCGCCAACCCGCCAGATGCGCCAAGGGCAGGCCGCAGGCGGCAAGCCAGTGCGGCGCATGGGCCGTTACCTCGTCCCGGCTCACCTCCCCGAAGAAATCCGGCACCCGCACCAGGGCCGCCAGCAGATCGTCTGCCAGGAGCGGGCGCACGAAGCCGGGACGCAGCCGCTGCCCCTCCCCAAGGAGGGTGAACAGCCCTTGCCAGTGCGCCTGGAGCCGCTCCCCTGCCCGCTTTATCAACACATCGACCTCCCCCCTGATCATGGGCTCGACCGGCAGGGTAAAGCCCGACACCAGCCCTTCCTGATAGCCTTGCCCCATGCGATCCAGAGCGGGCACGGCCTGATGACGGTAGACGGCCACCATGGCGAGATAGATGGATTGCCAGCAGAGCATGCCCCAGCTGCGGGTGAGCCAGTAGGCGGGGCCCGCCTCCGGATGCGCCTGTTGCCAGTGGCCATGGAGGGCCTTGGCCACCTCGGCCGGTGCCGCCCGGGTGGCAGCCGTCAGCGCCGGGCACGCTTCACCTGCCGCCACCAGACTCCCCTTGAGGGAGGGGATAAGGCTGGCCGCCGCCGCGAACAGGGCATGGTGATCCGAGAAGAGGGCGCGCTCTGCGTCCTCCTTGTCTCTGCCGGGGCCCAGCGCCCGGCCATCGCCACTCCGTTGAAGTGGCCCCGGCTCCATGCCGGGGCGCATGGTCAGAATGCGTATTTGAGTCGAGCCTCTAGGTTGCGCTCTGCCCCGAACCAGCAGTTGTTCTGGTCGTAGCAGGAGTAGTAGGTCTGGTCGAACAGGTTGCTGGCGCTAACGGAGGCCTCCACCCCTTTCAGGCGCTGACTGAGCCGGCCGAGATCGTAACTGGCGGCCAGGTCCATCAGCAGGTAATCCGGCACCTTGTCGGTGTTGGCGGCATCGAGTTCGGTCTCCCCCACGTAGCGCAGCCCGGCTCCCAATCGCAATCCGGCCGCGGCGCCTTGCTCCAGACGGTAGTTGCCCCACAGGGACGCGGTCTGATCCGGCACCCAGACCGGGGTCTTGCCCTGCAGGCCCGAGGTGTCGCGGGTGATCGCCATGTCGATCAGGGTATAGCTGGCGCTCAAGTCCAGGTTGCTGGCGAGATCGATGCGCCCCTCCAGCTCCAGTCCCTTGGAGAGGGTCTCCCCGGTCTGCAGCTTGGGCCCGTAGACGTTGTCCGGATCCGTCACCAGGGCATTTTTCTTGGTGATCCGGAAGGCGGAGAGGGTGGCCATCTTGCTCATGTCCTCGGAGAGAAACTTGAGCCCCCCCTCCCACTGCTGACCGGTGGCGGGATCAAACGCCTGGCCGTGCTTGTCCGCCCCCGGCACCGGCTCGAAGCTCTCGGCATAGCTCACATAGGGAGAGATGCCGCCATCGAGCTCATAGAGGGCACCGAGGCGCAAAGAGAGATTGTCCTGATCGATGCGGGCCAGGCTGCTGCTGGCCGCCCCGGCGTAGAGGTTGTGGCTGTCGGTATCCATCCGGTAGCTGTCATAGCGCAGCCCGGCGATGGCCACCAGCCGATCGAGGCGCACCTGATCCTGCAGGTAGACCCCGGTCTGATGCTGCTTGATCTGCTTGCGGTCCTGATAGACGAAATTGAGGCTATCGGTGTCAATCTGGCTGTGATTGGGGTTGAAGATATCGATATCCCCCGCGTTGTAGTCGAGAGTGTCCCGATAGAGCACATCCGCATCCAGATACTGGTAGTCGACCCCGAGCAGCAGGTTGTGCTGGGCAGAGCCGGTCTGCACCTTGCCGGAGAGCTGGTTGTCGATGACAAAGCCCTTGGATGCCTCGTCCGTCAGATAGGCGTTGCGTGACAGGGTGCGATCGTCGGCCGCCAGGGCCCCGTTGTAGGTGTTGCGCTGCCTGGCGGAGGCATCCATGTAGCGGGCATTTTGCAGGAACTGCCAGTCGGCGCTGAAGTCGTGACTCAGCTTGTAGCCGAGCAGGGTCACGTCCCGGTTGTACTGGTTCCAGTGCTCGTCGCCAAGGAAAGTATCGCTGCCAAGCTCGCCCTGGGGATTGGCCTTGACCGAGCCCCTGGCGGGGACAGTGGTGTAGATGCCGGCTTGCGGATCCTTCTGGTAATAGAGGTTGAGGTTTAGCAGGGTGCGCTCGCCGAGCTGCCAGTCCAGGGACGGCGCCAGTACGTAACGCTCCTCTTCCGAGGTCACCGCCTGCCCCTCCTTCTGGCGGGCCAGCCCCACCAGGCGATAGGCCAGCCGCTCGTTGATGGCCCCTGTGCTGTCGAGGGTCAGCTCCTTGAGCGCCCCGGTGCCGCTGGCCAGGCTGACGCTGTGCTTGCCCTCCCGCTGGGGCCGCTTGGCAATGAGGTTGACCATGCCGCCCGGTGGCATGCTGCCATAGAGCACGGACGTCGGTCCCTTGAACACCTCCAGCTGCTCGATGGCCACAGGATCTATCTGGGGTTGCAGGTTCCACTCGTTGTATTGCAGCAAGAGGCCGTCATAGAAGTTCTGGTAGTTGTCAAAGCCACGGGTGTTGAACAGATCCAGCCGGTTGACCGCCCCGCCCCTCAGCTCTGTGTTGACCCCGGGCACATAGCGCAGCGCCTCGCTCACCGAGCTGACGCCACGCTGGGAAAGGGTCTCGCCATCCACCACCGAGATCGCCTGGGGCGTTTCGATGGGGTCGAGCCGGGTCTTGGTGGCCGTGTTGCGGTAGGTCTGACCCAGCACCGTCAGGGTCTCTGGTGCTGGAGGCTGGGGCGTGCCAGCCTCGGCCAGCGCCTGGGCGGCAAACAGGGTGGAGAGGGTCGCGGCGACCAGGGTCAAGGGGGGGTGAGTGGCGTACATCTGATCCTCGAATGCAATGATTGAATAGTAACAAATCTCATTTGCATTTTAATCAGCTATTTTTTGGCAAACTTGGCATTTTGGGGCATCTTGCGGCAAAACCCCACGGCAATCAGCCTCTTGCGAGACTGATTGCCGGACGCGATGGCCTCATGGGCACCAGGAGGGCGAGAGCCGTAAACCCTAGCCACTGCGAGATGAGAGGGGGGCGATGGGTAACCAGTAATGCATGCAGGCATCCGCGGCCGTGGCCGTGGCCCGGTAACCCGGGGGATAGGCCTCCAGCTCCAGGCCGTCCAGCCCTCGGTAGCCGGATTGGGGCAGCCAGTGTTCGATGAACCAGCTCAGGGTCCGGGGCAGCTCGCCGATGGGCCCCTGGTGGCGTATCACCCCATAGGTCTGACTCGGCACCGCCAGGATCTGTGCCCCCGGCAGCGCCGGGATCCCCTCCCCCTGTTCAATCCCGGCCCAGTATGGAAATCCCTGGCTCTCCCCCTGGCTGGCACTAAGATCGCTCACCCCGAGCAGGGGTCTGTCCGAGAAGGCCGCCCAGCCCGGCAGGGCCTGCACCCCTTGCCAGATGGCCGGCACCCTGTGTTGAAAATCGGGTACATCGGCAAACAGGCCGTGGATGGTGCCACTGCCCCCCATCAGGTGGAAGGCGGGCCGGGTCTCGACCCGCACCTGCAACCAGCGCCCCTCCCCCGACCTTGCCGCGATCTGCTGGATGGGCAGACGCAGCCCGATCCGCAGGCCCCGCTTGCGATAGGCCAGGGGCGAGCAGCCAAACTGCTGCTTGAAGGCGCGACTAAAACTCGCCTCTGCGTCATAACCGTGGCGCAAGGCCAGATCCAGCACCCGCTCACGGCCATCGAGCAGGGCGGCGGCGGCCTGGCTCAGCTTGAGCTCGCGCACATAGGCCGCCACCGTCAGCCCGGTCTCGTTGTGAAACACCCGCTGCAACTGCCAGCGCGACCAGCAGCTCAGCTCAGCCAGTTCGCTGACCGAGAGCGGCGCGTCCAGATGCTGATGGATATGGTTCAACACCCGTTCTATGCGAGTGAAATGGGCGGGCTCGGGCAGACACTTGTCCGCCGGGACGACAGCATGGAGGAGACGAGACATGGGACTGACCCTGACAACAAGGGGCATCAGTGTGGCATATTCCCTGCGGGCCGGTACAGGATGCTCGGCAAGGCCAACTTTAGGGCAGGATCGTCGACTGGGGCGGGGGCAGTCCAAGCCATGCTCGGCCCCGCAAAGCAAAAAACCGACCCTGAGGTCGGTTTTTTGCTTTCAAGAAAGAGAACTGGCTCATCTCGTCAGTGAGGGGGGCTCCCCGTCGCCGGGGACCATACCGCAGTCCAGAGTGGCATCGAGGGGCGATTCAAAGAATGCTGGGGCCGACTTTTTC
Source organism: Aeromonas bivalvium (assembly GCF_046078285.1). Lineage (NCBI taxonomy): Bacteria > Pseudomonadati > Pseudomonadota > Gammaproteobacteria > Aeromonadales > Aeromonadaceae > Aeromonas > Aeromonas bivalvium. The sequence goes on along the minus strand of NZ_JBGXBV010000006.1, from coordinate 182,915 downwards.
ATGCCGGTGCTCTCACTCTGTAGTGGTCAACTAAATCCAGCCACTCGGGTTGCACAAGGCGGCGCCACTTTGAGGATCGGCTGGAACGCCTGCCTGAGCTGCACGTTAACGCCTTACCGTGCGTCCACCAAGAGGCTTCCTTGATGCTCTTTCTTGGGCATTTCTACCGGCCGCAGCCATTTTACTGTAGCGATAGTCCAGCTTGGATCTTTCTGCTTCAATAAGTCGAATATACCCGAGAAGTGATTCGCACCATAGGTGATGAATATTTTATTGTTTGAGTCATTGAGGATTTTATTCACCAGTTGCTGGTTTCTGAAATCGAGAATCAATGGGTCAAGGTTACCGGATTTTTCATCTTTGTGAGATGTGTACGCAAGCGTCATTGCTCCTCGACAGACAATACCTGCCAGTTTTTTCTGGCCCTCAGTGCCAGACTGCAACCACTCGACCATAGATACAGTGGCATCTGATGAATGCACTTGCGAGGCAGAGCTGAAGTCATTAACGTGCGCCGTTGAAAATCCAGGATCAGATGACATCAAACGCTCATACTCGTGTTTGAGGTCAATCGCATCAACATCAGCGACAATATGTCTTTCCGGATGTTCTTTCTTGTCTGCCTCAAACAGCATGAAATAATCGGATTGAAACTTGAGTCCGCATGCATCACCCAGGGTTTTATAGGTGCGGGCAAGGTTGGCATTGCCTGTGAGTAGACGTGACAGCTTGGAAAAATACTCCTTTGATTCTGGTGTAGCGGTCTGGACACCTTCATAATAAATGATATAACCATCAGCCAATGCCCTTTCAATGTCATAGACAACAGATTTATAGAAATTATCCGATGCAATATGCTGCATTCCTTGAAATACAATCGTCTTGTGGCCATTGCTGAGCGTTGCTTGGGGTAAAAGCAGGGGTTGCGATTCGGTGATCACAGCCAAATAATAAATTGGTGCGGCCAGCGCGATGCTCAGCATGCAGATCAGCACGACGTTCGCTCGCATCCAGTGCAGGACAAAAGAACGTTTGTGACCAGGATCAAACCAGGTTTTTACTACCCAGGCGGCAGGCATTGCAATAATGGCTGCGATGCCTATCGTCACCGCAAGCAGCCAGAATGCCCAGCCGATAATAAGTGGAAGACTTGCTAAAAACCCAAGAAACAGCACAAACCAGACAATTGTACTTAGACGAACTTTCCATTCAAACATGCGCTGTCTGGTTTTATTATTTACAGGTGACATATAAGGTATCCTTGATGCTGACTATCTCTTGGGACAATACATGATTACCGGACTATCAAAATAACATGTGTAATAATGCAGAGCTTGGCTATCCATAAAGTGAATATGGCAATGCTTAGCGTCTCGCCATACATTAAAAGCGGTTGCTACTTCATGGCGGCAACGTCACTCATGCTGGCCGACGCCCTGAACATTTCAGCAAGCCTGGTATATATGCAACACTTGACTGGACAGGGTTGACAGTTCTCAATCTCTATCTTAGGTGTCTATTGGGAAAATGACTGTAGCTAGAATTCCCACCCGTATGCTCCGGCTATATTAGTGTTGAAATCCGGATGCTACCTGATAAGTTTCTGCCACTACCGATGTCAATATCAATGTCGAGATGAACGAGCGGTATGATATTGGATTGGCCCATTGAAGAACCTGGTTCTGGACCTCTCGATATTTAAGTACGAAAAAAGTTGGTCCCGCCATTACCGACGCGTGTTCATGACATACAGTGCTTATTTCCACATTTTAAAGGGCTGCCTTCGGGCAGCCCTTCATGATTGACAGCAGAGTATCAAACCTTAACTGGTACCGACCAGCGCGACAAAACGCCCCTCTTGACTGAAGGTACAGGTGAAGGTCTTGATATTCCCTCGGCTCTCATATTGGCCATAGACAAAGTACTTGCCGTGGCTCTGTTCCAGCGGCAAGGTACTGACGCTGCGGGGGCTGGTGGAGAATCTCCCCGCCGCTTCACCGGCACAGTAGCGAGTCATCTGATTCTTGGCGACCACGGCAGCATCATGGCTCCCCTCAGCATGGCTGGTGCGAGCTTCGTACGGTTCATGGTCCTGATAAGACTCACTTTCGCAGCGCCTGCTTTTTGCCCGAGTGATGGTCTTGATGATGCCGTCGTGAAGCTCAAGGGCTGCACAGGTGCCATTACGATGACTGAGCCAATATTCGGTACGATTGCTGCCATGCCCATCGCGGCTGGCGCGCTCATAACCCAGTTGATGCAGTTGTTGCTTGGTTTCATGGTTGAGGGCGGTGCGATGCAAGGTGTCGAGCTCGTCGATGGGGCGGGCTTGGGCAACACCAGCACAGAATACGCCAAGGCCGAGCAGCGTGCCTAAAAAAGGGTGTTGTTTCATATTCATCGTCTCTCTAAGTGTTACAGATTATCAATATCGGCAACGGTTATCCGGTACCAGGAATATGCCGGAAGGTTCGGTGTCATTCAGTGAAAGCGTCGAGCCGGTCTGAGGTTGGGTCGACAATATTGACGTTGAGTGGCTCGCCGCGCTGCCCTGACGCCCATTGCAAGAGGCGTATTACAGTTCTCATCTGCAATGTGGGTTGGCTGTTCTGACGTGTGGGCCGCCGATGAAGAGGCCGACTCCGCGCTCCGATAGGCCATGCCGTTACCGGAGCCCAGCAGCAATATCAGAGAAGCAAGCAGCAGCCTTTCTTTAACTGCAACCATGGCCATGGTTACGCTGGGCCGCCGTCACTTTTTCATCACGAGACTTCAACTTGATGCAATGATGGCTATCGCGGTTGTTCCAATAAGCAATCTGGTTGCCGTGCTTGTTTTCTTGTTGCTGACGGTAATAGCCGTGGTGACTCAACGAACGTTCTGCTCGGCTGAGGCTTTTATCGACCAGCTGGCTCGGGTCATAGCTATCGTCCTTGCGATAGCTGTCCTCACTCTTGTCGTCGGATTTGTGTTTTTCATGTTTGCGGCCAGCATAGTAAGCGGTACCCACAGCCCCCACGGCAGCGGCGCCCAACAACACCTTGTTGGCATTCGGATTCTGGCAACCGCTGAGGGCCACGCTCATGATCACTCCCAGGGCTAGCATGTGTACTTTCATGGTGTCTTCCAATTGCAAGGGTTAAGAAATTGGTGCCAGTATGGATGGCTGCTCTAGCGACATGTGACGACGCAATCCCCTAGGGTGATCAGGCATATCCATACTTTGGCGATGAGAGGCACTTTGGCAGGTAACAGGGGCTGAGGTACACTTATTAAAAATTATAAAAAATTATAAAACTCATGATTTTAAAGAGATTTCTAGTCAGGCATTGCTTTCTTTTGACGACCATAGGCCCACATCAAGGAGTGACAGGTGCCCAATACCCGGCTTCAATTCGGTAGTTTCATCCTGCATGGCGCGCACAGACGCTTGCTCAAACACACCCCGGAGGGAGAGATCACCGTGCGTCTGGCCGGGGCGGAGGTCGCCATATTGCAGCATCTTCTGAGTCATCCAGATACCTTGTGCGCCAAAGAGACACTGACTGAGCTGGGTTGGCAGGGGCGTCCGGTCAGCGCGAATGCATTGCCCGTGGCGATTGCCAACTTGCGCAAACAATTAACCACCGAGCCTCCCCAGATTGAGATCCGCAATATTCCACGCCAAGGCTATTTGCTTGCGTTGTCTGTCCCCCTGATGGAGATGGAAGAACCCGCGGCTGTACCGCTGTCCCCGGTGACACAGGAGGAGCCCCCTGTCGAGGAGGGGCCATTATCCGAGGTGAGCACGGCACTTGATCCGTCACAGGCGCAGACCTCGAAGCAGAGCAAGCGGTTGTGGCCCTCCCTGATGATCGGGCTCAAGGCCATCAATCTGCTGCTGCTTGGGTTTCTGATCCTGCTGGGGCCCTTGATTTACAAGGAGTGGATCGATGTCAGGTGTGCAAAGGATGAACAAGGAGAGACATGCGTAGTGGACAACAGCGAGCTGCGTCAGGCGGAGTGGCCTGCGCGGCATCAAGGGCAATTGCTGCTGGTTTCAGGCCGACACTGGTTGATCGTTGACAGGGTGGAGGTCGCTTCCCCATGAAAGCAAGTCTGCTGCTGCTTCTTTCTCCGATATTGCTGCTTGGTCTGGGCATTGGCTTGCTGTTGATGAACAGCATGGGATGCAACTATGAAATGCGTGTCACCGACGGCGACCTGAGCTATTACGGTGTGTGTCGTTGGGGCCAGGCTCATTTCATCGAAACGGATAACCGCTCTGGTGCCGAATGGTCGGTCAAAGCCTTCCAGCTTGCCGTGGCGGATCAATTACTCTTCATCATTCAAGAACGTCGTCAGTTAAAAGCCGGAGATGGCAGCGACAGTAAACTGGATCATTACAACCAGGCCCAAGCGTCTTTCCATCTGCTCAATTATGCTTGGCTGCCTATCGATGAAAAGAGGATCGCGCTGTTTCAGACTGCGCCTCACCACGATGTCTTGCTAGCAACTCGAGAAGGCCCCATTCATTTGATGGATTCAATATTTGGCAGCCCGTGATGTGGCAACCACCTCCCTTGATGGCGAGCCAGTTTGGGTGACTCTTCATATATCCGCCGTCCCACATCTTGATCATGTGCCTCAATCAGAGGCTGCATCAATATGATGAGCATGGCTCTCATGAGTGAGGTGCTTTATCTATCTTGAGCCGTGTGGAAATACCGGGTGTAATGATGAACACACGTGCAGGTCGACACCTTCTCTCACCGCGACATACAAAAAAACCGACCTGATGGTCGGTTTTTAACATCTGGCGGTGGGTCGGATGGATTCTTGCCATCCCGGGCTCCCGCCGCTCGCACTGCGGGCAGCCTCTCATCATCCAGACGGGCTATCATCCTGACCGCCTGTCAACCAGAGGCCGAGCCGAGCCGCCCGTCACCGGATAAAACAAAAGGGCCCGTCTTTCGACGGGCCCTTTTGTTTTATTTGGCGGTGAGGGAGGGATTCGAACCCTCGATACGTTGCCGTATACACACTTTCCAGGCGTGCTCCTTCAGCCACTCGGACACCTCACCAAATTTTTACTTCTTGAAGTGGCTTTCGGATCACGCTGCGCGCGCATCTTGCCGACTTCATCGGTGGGCAGCCATTCGGACACCGCACCAAATTCTGGTCTGTCATTTAACGTGTTCAGCCAACACGGGTTCGCTGCGCTGTTGCGCTGGAACGGGGCGTAATGTAAGGGATGACGCTGGGCCGGTCAACGCAATTTATTGCTTTTCTTGCCGTTTGCTCAAGTTATGCGCCAATTGCCGAAAATCTTGGCAACTTCCCTCTTTACGCCCCCTCTTTCCCGTTTATCCGGGGGCGTGCTCTCCCGCCAATGCCTCCTCCAGTGAGCCGTAAAACTCCAGCTTGCCCGCCACCGGCGCCACGTTGGCACGGGCCAGGGTCTTGAGGGGCTGAAATTGCAGTTCGGCGATGCGTAAACACACCCCGGCCTTGGCCATCTGTTGCTCGAAGTGGAGGAAGGCAGAGAGCCCCCCCGCATCCAGGATGGAGACGGCGTCCAGCTGCAACACCAGCAGACGGTGGCCCTGCACTTGCTCGGCCAGCTCGCCAAAGACCCGTTCGGCGGCGGCGAAGAAGAGTGGACCATTGACGCGATAGAGCAGGCCCTGCTCGGGCACCTGATGCTGATGGCGCTTGTGCTGCCCCAGGTTCTGCAGCCGGGTCATCCTGGCTATCTCGCGCATGAACAGCAGGGAGGCCAGGATCACCCCGAAGGTGATGGCAATCACCATGTCGAAGATGACGGTCAGCGACAGACAGACCAGCAGCACCAGCACATCGGAGCCGGGGGCGCGGCGGATGAGCTCGATCACCTTGTGCGCCTCGCTCATGTTCCAGGCCACCAGCAGCAACAGGGCCGCCATGGCGGAGAGGGGCAGCCAGGAGAGCCAGGGGGCCAGCACCATCACGGCGGCCAGCACCACCAGGGCATGGATGATGGCAGAGACAGGGGAGCTGGCCCCGGCCCGCACGTTGGCGGCAGAGCGGGCGATGGCGGCGGTGGCCGTGATGCCGCCAAAGAAGGGGGCCACTATGTTGCCCAGCCCCTGCCCCACCAACTCGGCGTTGGAGCTGTGCTTGCGACCCGTCATGCCGTCGAGCACCACGGCGCAGAGCAGGGATTCGATGGCCCCCAGCATCGCCATGGAGAAGGCCGCTGGCAGCAGTCGCTCGATGGCGGCCAGATCCCAGTTCACCGGCTGGCCATCGGGTCCGGGCAGGGACCAGGGCAGCAGCAGGCTGGGGGCGATGGGGGGAATGCCCGCCCCCTGGCTGCCGTCCGGTAACAGATAGTGGAACTGGCTGCCGATGGTGGCCACCTCGCCCCCGGCCCCGTGCAGGGCGATGCCAAGCCCGGCCCCCACCAGCACGGCGGGCAGATGACCCGGCACCGGCAGCTTGAGCCTGGGCCAGAGCAGCAGGACCGTCAGGGTCGCCACCCCAACGAGCGTGTCTCCCCACTGCCAGCTCGGCAGGGCCTGGGCCAGGGCTTCGACCTTGCCCAGATAGGTCTCGGGCATATCGGCTACCCGCAGGCCGAAGAAATCCTTGATCTGCAAGGTCGCGATCACGATGGCGATGCCGCCGGTAAAGCCCAGTGTCACCGAAGGGGGAATGTACTCGATGAGGCGCCCGAGCCGCGCCATGCCCATGGCCACCAGGAAGCAGCCCGAGATCAGGGTCGCCACCAGCAGTCCCCCCACCCCGAACTGCTGGGCGACCGGGTAGAGGATCACCACGAAGGCGGCGGTGGGGCCGGAGACGGAGTAACGGGAGCCACCGGTCACGGCGATGACGATGCCGGCGATGATGGCGGTGTAGAGGCCGTGCTGGGGCGGCACGCCGCTGGCGATGGCCAGGGCCATGGCCAGCGGGATGGCGATGATGCCGACCGTGATCCCCGCCACCAGATCGCGACCCAGTCGGGTCAGGGTGTAGGGTTCATCCAGGCAGGATTGGCGCAAGGCCACGGCGAGCCTCACGGGAAGTGGTGCTTGTTGAGTGTGCATGGGTATCGTCATACCAGAACAGAGAGACAAAGGCCGACGGGGTCGGCGCCCGATCATCATCAAGGGCCGGCAACGGGGTCGACGCGGCGATGGTATCCTGTGCAACCTTAACCGATAGCCGGTGCGATTTCGATGGCCGGGATCAATGAAACGACGACCCTGCCGTGAATTTGCGCCGTTCGCCGCCATTTTGACGACTTTTGCCGATTTCTCCGGATTTTTGGGTTGACTCGGTCCGGGATGAGCCTTAGTTTCTGCGCCGATGTTTTGGCCGGAGCCGGTGACGGTGCAGGGACCCTCCCCTCGTCATCCCGACAAGAAGCAGTGTTGCCGCCCGACATCCCTTGCCGGGCACCCTCTTTTCCATGCCGGCCAAGGCCGGTCCAGATACAAGGACCCTATGCGCATGTCCGAACCGACAGCCCTGAGTCTCATTCCCCCCGTGGTCGTGCTGGCACTGGCCATCTGGTTGCGCCGCCCCATTCTCTCCCTCATCGTCGGTACCGTCTCGGGCCTGCTGCTGCTCAGCGCCAACCCGTTCGATGCCCTCAACACCTTCGCCGAGGTCTCCCTGCGCACCATGCAGGATGAGACCATCGGCTGGCTGATCCTGGTGTGCGGCAGTTTTGGCTCCCTCATCGCCCTGCTGGTTCGCACCGGCGGCGCCATGGCATTCGGCCAGCAGGCCCTCAGGCTGGCCAAGGGGCCTCGCTCCTCCCTGTTCATGACCTTCGTGCTGGGTCTGGTCATCTTCATCGATGACTACCTCAACGCCCTGACCGTGGGGGAGACCATGAAGCGGGTCACGGATCGCTTCAAGGTCTCCCGGGAGATGCTGGCCTATGTGGTGGACTCCACCGCCGCCCCTGTCTGCGTGCTGGTGCCCCTCTCCACCTGGGCCGTCTTCTTCGGCGGCCTGCTGGAGAACAACGGCGTGGCCGCCACAGGCCAGGGGATCGGCGTCTACTTCCAGGCCATTCCCTACATGCTCTACGCCTGGCTGGCGGTGCTCATGGTGCTGCTGGTGATCCTGGGGGTGGTGCCGGCCATGGGCCCCATGAAGCGGGCCGAACTGCGGGCCCGGCACGGCAGCGTCGGCGCCATGCGGGTGAGCGACGGCGAGCTGGCCCAGGACGCCGAGCTGACCCCGGACAGCTATGCGGTCAAGTCCATCGAGGAGGAGTTCGCCCAGGCCGATCGCGGTGGCAAGCTGCACAACTTCCTGGTGCCCATGGCCATGCTGGTCGGCTTCACCGTCTACTTCGACATCGACATCTGGAAGGGCTTGCTGGTCACCCTGCTGCTGACCATCCCCTACTACCAGGCCCAGCGCCTGATGCCCCTGGCGGAGATGATGGAGCAGATGATAGACGGCTTCAAAACCATGCTGCCCGCCATCGGCACCGTCATCGCCGCCTTCGTGTTCAAGGACGTGTGCGATCAGTTGCAGCTGCCCCAATACGTGATCAACAGCCTGACGCCCTACATGACGCCCCAGCTGCTGCCCGCCGTGGTGTTCGTCTCCATGGCGGTACTGGCGTTTGCCACCGGCTCCTCCTGGGGGATCTTCGCGGTCACCATTCCCATCGTCATGCCCCTGGCCCATTCGGTCGGCGCCGACATCCCCCTGGTGATAGGGGCCCTGCTCTCCGCCTCCTCGTTTGGCAGTCAGGCCTGCTTCTACAGCGACTCCACCGTGCTGGCCGCCCAGGGCTCGGGCTGCGATCTGGTGAGCCATGCGGTGACCCAGCTGCCCTACGCCCTGCTGACCGCCGCCATGGCGTTTGTTGGCTTCATCATCATCGCCTGATTGCAGGCGGGCCCTGTGCCCACCTCTCCAGGTAATTGATAGTTGGGCACTAATGGCGAACAAGGTGTTGATTGTGCTGAAAATGTCCCATAGCGGCCAACTTTTCGGCAAACGACACCAAAAGTGATATTTGCAGCCGGAGGGCGGCTTGACACCCGCGCCCCGGCTCTTTAATATGCGCCTCGTCTCGACGAGACAGGCAATTCCTCCTTAGTTCAGTCGGTAGAACGGCGGACTGTTAATCCGTATGTCACTGGTTCAAGTCCAGTAGGAGGAGCCAATTCCCTCGTAGTTCAGTCGGTAGAACGGCGGACTGTTAATCCGTATGTCACAGGTTCAAGTCCTGTCGAGGGAGCCATCTTCTAAAGCCCGGCCTTTTGGCTGGGCTTTTTCGTTTTTGGACGCTGCTCCCCGGCTCCGCCCCCCTATATGGTCTTGACCCTTCGCCACTGCGTGGTCTCATGCAGATCCTGGTTACTATGATTGGTTCGACCCTGGCCCCCCGGCCCGGGCATGATCAAGGAGCCATCATGTCACACCCGGAATCACTGGCGAGCCGCCTGCATGCCCTGGCGCTCTGCGACGCCGCCTTTCCCGACCTGCACGCCCTCGACAAGGCGGCACGGACCCGCGCCATCTATGGGATTTTCCACAGGGTCGCCAGCACTGCTGGACTCGGGCAGGAGGACATAGTTGACGACCTGGCCCCCCTCCTCACCCTGATGGAGTCTCCCTGCCTGACCCGGCAAGGGGGGCTCTGCCCCTTGCTGGCCAGTCATTACAATCTCTATCTCGGCACCCTGCTGGAGCTGGGGGACCGGCACCATCCAGAGATCATCGGCCAGATTGAGGAGGCTCTGGCCCTGCGCACTCACGGGCTCTATCTGGTCACCGAGCTGGGTTGTGGCAACAATGCCATGAGCATGGCAACCGAAGCCCGCTACGACAGGGCCACTGACAGTTTTATCCTCCACACGCCCCATCGGCATGCCGCCAAGTTCATGCCCTACATCGCCCTGGAAGGGCAACCCAAGAGCAGCGTGGTAATGGCCAGATTGTGGGTCGGCGAGCAGGACTGCGGCATTCATCCCTTTCTGGTGCCCTGCCGGGATGCCCGTGGCGCACTGTGCCAGGGGGTCAGCGTCTCTGATCCGGACGTGCTCGATCTCCCCTACTTCGACGTGGTGGATCACGCCATCATCACCTTCGAGCGGGTGAGGCTCCCCCGCTGGGCATGGCTCAAGGGTCATGAGCACGACATCAGTACAGGGGGCATCTTTCACTCTCGTCTTGCCAGTCAGCGCGAGATCTTCTTCAGTTCCCTGCGCCGCGTCGACTGGGGCAAGTTGGTGCTGACTGCCTCCCTGATCCCCGGCTTGAAACTGAGCCTGGCCCTCGCCATCCAGTACGCCGTGCAGCGCCCGTTGCACGCCCACAACGGGCGGGTCATACCGCTGGCGCACCATGCCCTGCACCGCCGGATACTCACTCGTGCCTATGTGACGGGGCTGGCCGCCATGGCGCTGTATGAGGGGATAAAGCAGCGACATTTGCCGGATGGACGGCACTGCCCCCGCTTTCCGACCGACGCCGGCATGGTCAAGGCCATCGCCGTCGAACTGATGCGAGAGTCTCTGCAACATTGCATGGCTCGTTGCGGTGCCCAGGGGAAATTCCTGCGAAATCGCATCGCTCCTACCCTGCAACTGTGCGATCTGGTGGGTACCGCCGAGGGAGACAGCATGCCCGTCCTGATGAAGGTGGCAAAGGATATGCTGGCCTGGCCTGATGCCTCCCTGGATGACGGCACACCCCTGGGCCAACTGCTGCTGCGGATGCGCCGACAGATGAGTCAGCAACTGGCCGATGCAACGGACAAGCTGGCCACCTGGCACGACCTCGGCTGCGAAGCGGCCCGCCTCGGCTGGCTTGCTGGTAACCTGGAAGCCTTGCGTTACCTGGGGGGCAGGGACGACATCCGCACCGCCTGGCGGGAGCAGCTCATGCTCGATTATGCCCCCCAGCTCCTGCACCACGGGCTATGCAGCCCCGCCGAGATTGCCGCCCTGCCCGCACAGCAGGAAGCCAGCCTGGATCTTGTCTGGGCCCGTCACGCCGCCCGCGTGCCAGACGAGTTTGACGTTCGTGACCTCATGGCCGCGACGCCCTTGGGCAGCCCGGATCTGGCTTCGGCCTGGTTTGCCCTGGCGCCGTCCCTGCGTGATCCCCTGCCAGAACGTTAAGTCATGAGGCCGGCAGGCCGTCCCTCAGATCCCGGTGCCTGAATCACCCCAAGCCCGGCCATCGGCCGGGCTCTTTCCCCCTGCCCCAGCGCGGGGCAAGGGTGTTCGCCTCCCGCACCTGTCTCCCGCTGTGCTCGCCCCTTGCCGCCATGGCCCATCGCCACAAGATGGCGCAGGCTTACCCTCTCTGGGGTACCAGTCTGGTGCGCCTTGCCTTGGCCCTTGCTGACATAAAAGTCATCCATATGATTTTTCGATAAAAAATCACTGACATCGGCCTTCGTAGCGACTCAGTTGACTGGCACAGCCCTTGCAATTCCTGATCTCAGGGACGTCACAAGGAGTTGCCTATGCTACCCATCAAGCCGCCCGGACCCGGTTGCTACGACGAGATGTTGCTCGCCGACAACCAGTTTCGCGATCACTACCACGCCTATCTGGCGTGGCTGCACCAAACCGACGAGAAGAGCATAGAACGCAAGCGTGAGGAGGCCGATCTGCTGTTTCACCGGGTCGGCATCACCTTCAACGTCTATGGGGACGGGGACGGCGCCGAGCGTCTCATCCCGTTCGACAGCATTCCCCGCATCATCCCCGCCCGGGAGTGGCAGCATCTGGACAAGGGGATCCGCCAGCGCGTCACCGCCCTCAACGCCTTCCTGCACGACATCTATCACGATCAGCGCATCCTGAAGGCGGGGGTGATCCCGCCCGCCCAGATCCTCACCAACGCCCAGTACCAGCCCTGCATGCAGGGGGTCGACCTGCACCGCAATACCTATGTCCATATCACAGGTGTGGACATCATCCGCAACCACGACGGTGAGTACTATGTGCTGGAGGACAACCTGCGCACCCCCTCCGGGGTCTCCTACATGCTGGAGAACCGCAAGATGATGATGCGCCTCTTCCCGGAGCTGTTTCACAACCAGCCCATCGCCCCGGTGGAGCGCTACCCGGCCCTGTTACTGCAGACCCTGCGCGAGAGCAGCCCGGTGGACAACCCCTGCGTGGTGGTGATGACACCAGGACGCTTCAACAGCGCCTACTTCGAGCACAGCTTCCTCGCCCAGCAGATGGGGGTGGAGCTGGTGGAGAGCGCGGATCTCGTGGTCAAGGATGGTCAGGTGCTGATGCGCACCACCACTGGGCTGAAAAGGGTGGATGTCATCTATCGCCGCATCGACGACGACTACCTGGATCCCCTCGCCTTCAACCCGGACTCCCTCATCGGCGTGCCCGGCCTGCTCTCTGTCTACCGCGCTGGCGGCGTGGTGCTGGCCAATGCCATCGGCACCGGGGTGGCGGATGACAAGTCCATCTACCCCTATGTGCCTGAGATGATCCGCTTCTATCTGGGCGAGGAGCCCATCCTCAACAACGTCCCCACCTGGCAGTGCCGGGAACCCGATGCCCTGGCCTATGTGCTGGCGCACCTGGAGGAGCTGGTGGTCAAGGAGGTCCATGGCGCCGGCGGCTACGGCATGCTGATCGGCCCTTGCGCCAGCCGCGAGGAGCTGGCCCGTTTTCGCGAGCTGCTCAAGGCGCGCCCCGACAACTACATCGCCCAGCCGACGCTATCCCTCTCCACCTGCCCCACCTTCGTCGAGGCGGGCATCGCCCCCCGCCACATCGACCTGCGTCCCTTCGTCCTCACCGGGCAGGAGCTTCGTCTGGTGCCGGGTGGCCTGACCCGGGTCGCCCTCACCGAAGGCTCCCTGGTGGTCAACTCCTCACAGGGCGGCGGCACCAAGGACACCTGGGTCATGGAGGGCAACCCATGCTGAGCCGCACCGCAAGCGAACTCTACTGGATGTCCCGCCACCTGGAGCGGGCGGAGAACACGGCCCGCATGCTGGACGTCACCCAGACCATGTCGCTGATGCCCTCCATCGACGCCGATCACAGCGAGCTGGTGGCCCCTCTCACTATCAGCGGCACCCACGAGCCCTTCCTGGCCCGCTACGGCCAGGTGAACATGGAGAACCTGCTGCAATTTTTCTGCTTCGACGAGGAGAACCCGAGCAGCATCTTCAGCTGCCTGCGCATGGCCAGGGACAATGCCCACGGGGTGCGCGGCAAGATCCCGGGAGAGGTGTGGGAGAGCATCAACGCCGCCTGGATAGAGATCCGCAGGCGCCGCAAGGCGGGGCTCTCCAGCGGCCAGGCCCAGGAGTTCTTCGACTGGATCAAGGAGCGCTCCCATCAGTTTCGCGGCGCCACCTATGGCACCATGATGCGCGGGGACGTGCTCTGGTTCCTGCGCCTTGGCACCTTCATCGAGCGGGCCGACAACACGGCGCGCATCCTGACCGTGAAGTATCAGGTGATCCGGGAGGACGAGGACAGCGTGCGCGAGTTCTACCGCTGGAACGCCCTGCTGCGCTCGGTGGGGGCCTACGAGGCGCACCAGACCCTCTACAAGACCCTCTCCCACGCCTCCATCGCCGAGCTGCTGATCCTGCGCAACGAGGTGCCGCGCTCCCTGCGCGCCTGCCTCGACGAGATGGAGCACATCCTGGCCCAGATCGAGGGCAACGCCGGCCAGGCGCCCCGGCGCCTCACCACCATACTCAACGCCCATCTGACCTATGGCACCATCGAGGATGTGTTCGCCCTCGGCATGCAGGCGTACCTGAGGGATTTCCTCGGCGACATCGGCGCCATCGGCCAGAGCATCCACGCCGCCTACCTGGAGGTATTATGAGACTCATCATCGATCACCAGACCCGCTACCACTATGCCGACGTGGTGCGCCGCAGTACCCAGTACCTGCGCCTGACTCCCCACAGCACGGCCCGCCAGCAGATCCTCTCCTGGCAGCTGGAGCTGCCTGGGGAGGCCACCTGCACCACGGACGGTTACGGCAACATATTGCACGTGCTGAGCCTGGAGTCCCCCCACGAGGGGATCCTCATCCGCGCCCACGGCGAGGTGGAGATCCGCGACGACGCCCAGGACGATGAGGAGCACTCCCTCATCTCCCCCCTGAGCTACCTGAGGCCCACCGCCCTCACCTGCCCAAGCGAGGCCCTGCGCGCCCTGGCGCAGGAGTGTCTGCCCTCCGAGCCCACCCAGGCCGACCTGCAGGGGCTGATGGCACGCATCCTGGCGCTGATGCCCTATCAGCCCGGCAGCACGGACGCCACCTTCAGCGCCGACGAGGCCCTCGCCTCGGGCAGCGGCGTCTGCCAGGACCACACCCATGTGTTCCTGGCCTGCTGCCGCCATGCCGGCCTGCCGGCCAGGTACGTGAGCGGTTACCTCTACAGCCAGGACAGCAGCCACGTGGCGATGCACGCCTGGGCCGAGGTGTGGATCGAGGAACGCTGGCACACCTTCGACGTGACCAACCTCACCTGCTCCGCCAGCGAGCACCTCAAGCTGGCGGTCGGCATGGATTATCTGGATGCCTGCCCGGTGCGCGGGGTGCGCTACGGTGGCGGCTGCGAGCAGTTGCAGAGCCAGGCGCGGGTCACCCGCCTGGATGGGCAGCAGCAATGAGGGCCCGAAAAGCGCTGGCGGGAGGGCGGCCATGACCTATTGCGTCGCCATGTGCCTGCAAGATGGCATCGTCTTCGCCTCAGACTCGCGCACCAATGCGGGGGTGGACCACATCGCCACCTTCCGCAAGCTGCACCTCTTCACCCAGGAGGACAGGGTGCTGGTGCTGCAAAGCGCCGGCAATCTGGCCACCACCCAGAGCGTCATCAGCCTGCTGACACAGGGGCAGGAGCTGCTTGCCCTCCCCAGCCTCTACGAGGTCGCGGCCCTCATCGGCCAGACCATACGCACCGTCATCAGCCGGGATGGGGGCCAGCAGCAGGGGCATGTCAACTTCGGCTGCAACATACTGCTGGGGGGGCAGATCCGGGGGGAGCGCCACCGCCTGTTCCACATCTATCCGGAGGGCAACTTCATCGAGGCGAGCGCCGACACCCCCTACTTCCAGATTGGGGAGAGCAAGTACGGCAAGCCCATCATAGATCGCATCATCCAGTACGAGACGCCGCTTCAGACCGCATTGCAGTGCGCCCTCATCTCCATCGACTCGACCCTGCGCAGCAACCTCTCGGTGGGCTTGCCCCTGGACACCCTGGTCTATCCCGAAGGGAGCTTCTCGGCGGCACACCTGCACCGCATCACGGAGCAGAATCCCCACTTCCTGGCCCTGCGCAAGGCCTGGGGCGAGGGGTTGCAGCGGCTGTTTCGAGATCTCCCCCCCTTCCCATTCTGAGCGGACGGGGAAGCGCCATGGCGCTTTCCCGCCCCCCTCTTTCCAGATATTCTGGCTGCCATTCGCTTCCCTCTCGATGGAGTCCCCATGCGCCGCTTCAACGTCATGCTCAACGGCAGCCGGTTGATGATGTTCCCCTTCTATGTCTGCATCCTTGTCTGCGTCGCCCTCCTGATGGTGAAGTTCGCCATGCAGCTCTATGTGCTGTGCCGCGACATCATCAAGATCGACTATCTGGATCTCATCACAGGGGTGCTCACCCTGGTGGACTTCGTGCTGGTGGCCCAGATGCTGATCCTGGTGGCCATCTGCGGCTATGTGCAGTTCATCAAGACCCCGGAGCAGCGGGCGGCCCTGGGGGACAACTGGCTCAGCAAGATCAACTTCGCCTCCTTGAAGCTCATCGTCATCAACTCCCTGGTGACCATCGCCGGGATCGAGGTGCTCAAGGCCTTCCTGGAAGACGGCACCGGCAACGAGATAGAGATGAAGTGGTCTGTGATCGTGTTTCTCGCCTTCTCCACCGCCGCCCTCATCTACGCCATCACGGAGCGGCTGGCGGATCACAAGTGACCCGGGCCTGATTTCATTCAGGATCTATTCATCAACGACCGAATTGATAACTCTTTTCATTACCCTTACCCCATTGTAAACTTGCTCGCCCCGGGCTGAACTGCCCGGGTGCTGGAGCACCTATGACAAGCCTTTCCCTCTCACCGCGACACCTCTGGCAATGGCTGGCCTATCACCATCAGGCCGCCGAGGGCTCCCTCTACCTGATGTTCTTCTCCGGCCTGCTGCTGTGGGAACCCCTGACCCCGGTCTGGTCCCTGGCGCGCTGGAACCTGTTTCTCCATGTGATGCTCTCGCTCTCCCTCTTTCCCCTGCTGTTTGGCGCCTTCTGGCTCTCCCATCGCAACCTGCTGAACAAGAGCCGCAGACCTTTCTTGCGCACCACGGGGCGCATCATCGAAGCCCTGCTGCTGGTCTGTCTGGCCAGCGGATTGCTGCTGGTGCTGCACGGCACCCCGGGGGATAGCCTCGGCAACCTTGCCAGCTGGGCCCATTGGCTCAGCGCCCTGTTGCTGACGCCCCTGGTGCTGCGTCACGCCTGGCGCTGGACCATCTTGAAATGGCGCACCTGATCTTATGTTGAAGTGGTTGTTCTCCCTGATGCTCACCGCCCTGCTGCTGGGGAGCGCCTCGGCCCAGGAGATGGGCGCGGCCATGATCCCCTATGACGAGGGCGACACTCCTCACCTGCTGGTGGCCAACCAGGGCGCCGGCTCGGTCACCCTGCTTGAACGCCAGAGCGGCAAGCGACTGAAAGAGGTGCAGCTGGGGGGCGATCTGCGCCAGCTTGCCCGGGCAGACGACGGCACCCTGCTGGTCACCGACTACAGCGGCGATCGCCTGCTGCTGCTGGATGATGATCTCGCTCTGGAAAAGGCGATCCCCACCGGCCATCGCCCTTATGGGGTCATCTTCGATCCCAAGCGGCAGTGGTTCTGGGTCACCCTGTTCGAGGGGGGCCGCCTTCAGGCCTATGACAGCGCGGGCAAGCTCCAGCTGGATGCAGAAACGGCCGAGACTCCGCGTGGACTGGCATTGACGGACGACGATCGCCTGCTGCTCACCCACGCCATGACAGGCCAGCTCGCCATCTATGATCTTGCCAAGCTTGAGAAGGGCGCTACCCTCCCCAAGCCCAAGCTCATCACCCTGGCGGAAACCCACAGCGACACCCCGAGCGACTCCCAGGGATTGCCGCGCCTGCTGGACGGCATCGCCCTCTCCCCCGATGGCAGCGAAGCCTGGCTGCCCCACGTGCTCTGGAGTTTCGACCACCCCTTCCAGTTCCAGAGCACCGTCTTCCCGGCGGTCTCCATCATAGATCTCGATGAAGAGAAGGAGCGGGTCGATGAAAGAAAACAGCTCTTCTTGCAGATCAATCTGCCCAGCGTCGGCAACCGCAGCCAGATCGTCTCCAACCCGTTCGCGGCGCGCTTCGCCGCCGACGGCAAGCGGGTCTACCTGACCCTGGCGGGTTCCGAGGACTTGCTGGTGTTCGACCTGTCGCGCAGCGGCAAATCCAACAGCAACCGTCACAGACGCAAGAAATTCCAGGGGGGCGCCAAGGCAACCCAGCTGCTGCGTCACCTGCCGGGCCAGAATCCGCGCGATCTGCTGATCGATGGCGACCATATCCTGGTGCACAACGTCATGGGGCAGGATCTCACCCGCCTGAGCACCGGCGGCAGTGGCCCCTTCGCCCGGGTGACCGTGGATGTGCCCCACTTCGCCAAACTGGTGGAGACGGATCCCCGCCCCGAAGCGCTTCAGCGCGGCGAGCGGTTGTTCAACCTGGGCAACACTGCCGCCAACAGCCGCTTCCCCATGGCGGGGGACAACTGGATGAGCTGCAACTCCTGCCATCTGGACGGGTTCAACTTCACCAACCGCCATCTGATGGCGGCCCATCGCCAGCAGAGCGGCGACAACGCCATCAACGGCCACGCCAACCTCACCAACATGGTGGCGGGAGATTTTGTCGGCGAGTACCTGCGCATGACCCAGCAGACCCAGGGTGGCATGGGCCACGACACCCGGGATGGGGCCGAGCCTGTGGATCCCGCGAGGCCCCAACCGGAAGTGAAGGCGATGATGGAGGATCTGCACGCCTTTGTGACCGCCGATGGCAACCTCCCCTATCTCGCCAACTGGCTCAGGCTCGATGCCCCGCGCAGGGATCCCGCCAAGGCGCCGACCACTCACCCGAAAGAGTGGCTCAACTCCGCCTCCTGCCAGAACTGCCACCAACAGGCGTTTGCGGACTGGAGCGAGAGCAACCACCGGCTGATGGGCAACTCCCACCCCTACTACAAGGTGGTGCAGGCCCTGGCCCGGGAAACCGAAGGGGAGGCCTTCGGCCAGTGGTGCCAGGGCTGCCACATGCCCCAGCAGGTGCTGACCGGCCAGCAGGATCTGCCCAAGGGCTCCCACATGTTCGAGCAGGGCGGCGCCTCGCTCATTGCCGCCCACCAGGCGGGCGAGCCCGTGGTGGAGGAAGGGACCGGCTGCGTGCTCTGCCATCGCATCACAAGGCTCGAGGATGCCGGCGGCAACAGCGCCTTCACGGTGAATTTGAAAGACCGCGAGAGCTATGTGTTCGAGGATGCCCCGGGGGGCAGCGTCCGCCACTGGCTGGCCGAGCGGCAGATCAATGCCCGTCCCGCCATGCACAAGGCCTCCTACCAGAAGGATTTCTACCGGGACGCGGCCCTGTGCAAGTCCTGCCACAACGAGTTTGCCCCGGGCACAGGCGCCAACATCGTCAACACCTGGGACGAGTGGGAAAGCTCCAGCTTCGCGAACGCCGAGGATCCCGCCAGGCGGCGCACCTGTATCGACTGCCATATGAACCCGGAGCCCGGCAATGGCGGCGCACCGGTGGCGGGCCAGTCCACCGAGAACGGCACCATGAAGGCGCGGCTCTATCGCCACAACTTCACCGGCGCCCAGCACCAGCTGGTGGGGCTGCGCAATCCCGCGCTTGAGCAGGAGAGCCTGGCGCTCTTGCGCTCAAGCGCGACCCTCTCGGCCCGTATCGAAGGGGCTGCCGATAATCAGCAACTGGTGGTGCGGGTCGCCAATACAGGCGCGGGCCACTCCCTGCCCACCGGGGTTGCGGATTTTCGTGAACTCTGGCTGGAGCTGACCGTCACCGACGCCAGCGGCAAAGTGGTGCTTGCAAGCGGCCAGCCGGTGGACGGCGCTGTCCCTGAGGATGCGCGCCTGTTCAGAAAGGTGTTCGGCGATGCCGAAGGCAAGCCGGTGGGGCTCAAGTTCTGGCGCTACGCCAAGCTCTTGGAAGATACCCGCATTCCGGCCGATGGCTGGCGCGATGAAGCCTGGCCGCTGCCTGCGGATGCCAAGGGCCCCTTCAAGGCCGATATCAGACTCAATTTTCGCACCTACCCCAAGTGGGTCAATGATGCGGTGCGCGCCGCCGAGCCGAGCTTGCCGGAGCCACCCATAGTGCAGCTAAATCGGTTGCAACTTACCTTGCAGCCTCTCCCCATCACGCCCGCTACGGAGCCTCAATCCTGATGTTTGCAAGTTTTCTCATTACCCTGCGCGAGGGGCTGGAAGCCTTCCTGCTGGTCGGCATCTGCCTCTCCTACCTCGCCAAGCTGGGGGCGAGCCGCTACAACAAATTCATCTATCTGGGGGTGGGGCTTGGCCTTGTCGCCTCCCTTATTGTCGCCTTCCTGTTCCAGGTGGTGGTGAGCCAGTTCGAGAGCGAGCGCTACAACCACCTGCTGATGGCGGGGATCCTGATTTTCGCCACCCTGGTGCTCACCTATATGGCAATCTGGATGCAGAAGCAGGCCAAATCCCAGGTGGGGGCCATGACGGCGCGCATCGATGCCGCCATAGACGGTGGCAACCTGTTTGGTCTGGTGCTGCTCGCCTTCCTGGCGGTGATGCGGGAAGGCTTTGAAACCGTGCTCTTCTTCTCCGCCCTGGTCTACTCAGGGCAAGGGGTGGACCTGCACCAGGGACTGATGGGGGCGCTGGCGGGGCTGCTGGTCTCCGTGGTGCTGGTGTGGGGGCTGCTGCGTTCCACCCGCAAGGTGGCGCTGGCCCCCTTCTTCCGCTGGACCGGGCTGCTCATCATCATCATCGCCGCGGGGCTGCTGTCGTCCGCCGTCAACATGTTGCAGGCGGCGGACGTCATCACCTTCTGGACGACGCCGGTGTTCAACATCAGCCACATCCTCGACGATCAGGGGGTCTTCGGCACCTTCCTGCGCGCCCTGTTTGGCTACAACGCCTCGCCTGCCGGCCTGCAGCTGCTGACCTGGGCCGCCTATCTGGCCATCTTCGTCACCCTCTGGCATCGCAGCTATCGCCCTCGGGCGCAGGGATAAAGCCGCCTCGGTTGCAACCCCATTCGGGGGCCGCGCCCTGGCGCGGCTCCCTTATCCATCAAGCAGTGTCGGAACACTCATGAGCGACAACAACAAGAAGAAGATTGCGGTACTGGGTGCCGGTCCCGCCGGTCTGATGGCCGCCTGGCGCCTCTGCCAGGCCGGTTTTGCGGTCACCCTGTTCGAACAGGAGCCGGTCGTCGGCGGTATGTGCGCCACCCAGACCTTCAAGGGGCGCGATGGTGACTATCGCTTCGACTACGGCGGTCACCGCTTCATCACCAAGAACCCCGAGCTGCTCGCCTTTATCGACGAGCTGATGGGGGACGATCTGCTCCACGCGATGCGAAAGAGCGTGATCCGCTTTGGCGGGCGCACCTATGACTACCCCCTGAATCTGCCGAACCTGCTCAAGACCGCCCCCCTGCCGCTGATGGCCGGGGCGGTGAAGGATCTGGTGCTGTTGCCCTTTGCCAAGAAGCCCACCGATTTTGCCAAGGCGAGCTTTGCCGAGTGGATCCAGAGCCACTTCGGTCGCACCCTCTACCGCCAGTTCTTCGAGGGTTACACGGCCAAGCTGTGGGGCATCAACCCTGACCGTCTCTCCGCCGACTGGGCCGGCCAGCGCATCAGCCTGATCGACCTCAAAGACGTGGCGCGCCGCCTGCTGCCAAGACGCAACGGCAGCATGTCGGTGCGCACCTATGCCCGCAAGTACCGCTACCCCAAATATGGCTTCGGCCAGATCTTCACCACTCTGGGGGAGCGGCTGGTGGCCGAAGGGGTCGAGCTCAAGACCGGCGCCACCATCACCCGCCTCGAGCAGGCTGATGGCCGCATCGAGCGGGTCTATTGGTCACAAGATAACGTTGAGCAGAGCGAATCCTTTGATCAGGTGATCTCCACCCTGCCGCTGCCGCTCACCTGCCAGCATCTGGGCTTGCCGTGCGATCTGCACTACCGCTCCTTGCGTTTCGTCAATATGCCCCTCAAACAGGAGAATCTGTCGGACAACACCTGGCAGTACCTCTCAGACCCCCATATTCTGGCCACCCGTCTGCAGGAGCCGCGTCGGCGCAGCCCCTTTATGGCGCCAGAAGGCCAGAGCTCGGTGATGCTGGAGATCCCCTGCAACCCGGGAGATGCCACCTGGCAGGCGCCGCTCGCCGATCTGCGCGGCCGGGTGACAGAGGATCTCGCGAGCCTCGGGGTGGATACCGCCAAGCTTGGCGATGAAACATTTGAAGCGCGCAGCGAGTACGCCTATCCGCTGATGGATCTCGGCTATCAGGCCCGCCGCAACGAGGCCATCCAGGCGCTGATGCCGATAGCCAACCTCATCATGACCGGCCGTCAGGGGACATTTCGCTACATCTTCACCGACACCGCCATGGAGATGGGGATGATGGCCGCCGACATGGTGATCGACGGGGTGGACAGACGCCACGCCATCTATAACCATCGCAACGAAAATACCGTCATCGAGACCCAGAGCGTGGCGTGATGGCCGCGCCATTAACAAACAAGGAGAACAGGATGACCATACGCCCGGGTTTATTTGCCCTCACCCTGCTGCTGGCCCTCAGCGGACTGACCCTCAGCGAACAAGCGCAGGCTTACTCCTACGCCGCCGCCGGCAAGGAGCCGCTGATCGACGCCCGCGAGGCGCTGCTGGGCGCCGCCACTGACGGCAAGGATGCCAGCGCCACCTTGAGCGAGATTGCCGACGAGCTGACCTATCTGGAACAGCACCACAAGGTCGAACTGCAAGCGCCCCTGGCCGCCGCCATCAAGGCCAAAGACGCGGCAGCCACCGCCGCCCTGCTCAACCGCGCCTACAAGGCGGAGATCGAGCGCCGCCTGGAAGGGGCGGCTCAGAACCTTGGCGACTACCAAACCGCCAAGGTGCTGGTGGTCAAGAGCAAGCGCTTCCTCGATTTGATCCTCCCCTCCCTCAATGAAGGGGAGCGCAAGGCCGCCGATCAGGCGCTGGCCAGGGTGCTCGATGCCATCGGCAACCCGGGGGTGTTCGGGGTGGGTGCCAAACCTGCCGATGCCGCCGCCTTTAGCGATGCCGAAAAAGCGCTGATGGCCGTGCTGGCGCCGCTTTGATGGCCGCCAGCCTATCATTGCGCCATCTCGCTGTGGCAAACGGTGGGTTTCGCTTCGCTCTACCCACCCTACGCACTTTGATTAGCTCCCATCGATGACGACGGCCCCCCTCATCCCCGACCCTTCTCCCGCAAGGGGAGAAGGGGGGCGTCACCACGGCCGATTACGCTTCGCCAATCGACCCTACTTGCTGATCCTGCTGCAACTGGCCTGGCTCGGCTGGTTGCTGGCCTTCCCGGTGGCGCTGGATTCCGACGATGCCCTCAACTTTGCCCACGGGGTAACGCGCTTCAGCGTGCTGGAGTTCTCCCCCCACTTTCCGGGCTACCCCGCCTTTATCTGGCTGGCGCGGCTCATCAATCTCGCGGTAGACGACCCGGCCCGCGCGGTGCAGTGGGCCAGCCTGCTCGGCACAGCGCTGATAGCGCCCCTCGCTGCCTGGCTGGCGGTGAAACTATGGCAACGGCCAAGCCTGCTGGCGCCGGTCTGGCTGCTGGTATTGGCCCTGCCGCTCGCCCCGACCCTGGCGCTCTCCGGCCTGTCCGACGGGCCTGCGCTGGCCGCCTGGCTCGGGGCTCTCTTGGCCTTGCTGCATCGCAAAGCGGCGCTGGCGGGTCTCTTGCTCGGCCTCATGCTGGCGCTGCGTCCCTCCTACTTCATGCTGGCCCTGCTGCCCCTTTGGCTGGGGATGGCGCAGAAGGGAACGCGCTTAAGGTTTGTGCTCCCCATCACCCTGGTGGGGCTTATCAGCCTGCTCTTTGTCTGGCAAGCCGATGGCTGGGCCTATTTTGCCGAGGGGCGGCGCTTTACCGACGGCCACTTCACCCTCTGGGGCAACACGGCGGCGGCCCACGGGGATCGGCTGCTGAGCTGGGCGCGCACCTTCAATGATCAGCTCACCCCGCTCTGGCCCCTATTGATGGGGGCCTTGCTCCTGCTGCCGCTCTGGCCAAGATCAAAAGACCAAGCAGCCGCCCTCTCCCCGCTCTGGTCCCTCTACTGGCTCGCCCTGCTGCTCTGGACCCTGTTTGGCCAGAACCCCGACAATCCCCGCCATCTGGCCCCCATCACCCTGCTCGGCATAGTGCTGCTGGCGGGCAGGCTGCCCCGATGGGGCGAGCGCCCTGCCATGCTGGGGGCCCTCTTGCTGCTCTGCACCACACTCACAGCGCCAGCGCCGCCCGCCATGGTGCAGGCCGCCCGGTTGGCCGAACGGACCTGTCCGGCCCTGGTGACCCAGTGGGGAGTGAGACTGCTGCGGGAAACCACGGCCCTGCCGGTCACCGATGGCTGGTATCAGGGGGATGCCGCCCTTGCGCTCACCCAGGGGGCCTGCCGCCTCAGCCGCCGCCCCATAGCGCAGAGCGAGATGCCGCTCCCCCACCAGGGGCACTGGTTTGCCCCCCGCTTTGGCGCCGAGCCCGGCCTCTGGCTCGCCATCCCCCGCTGATCCCTGCCCCGACGACCTGACCCAAACGCGTCATGTTGTCACAGGGTTCGGCTACACTCACTGCCGATGAAGGTGGCAGGGAGAGGATGAATGAAGGCAGACAAGGAGTGGGTACTGGCGCCCCTGGTGCTGACGCTGGCCAGCGCCCTGTTGGTGCTGCCGCTCTGGCTGCAGGGGGGCACTCAGGGGCACGACCTGTTTCACCACCTGCTCTCGGGCCACTATTTCGGCCGCCAGCTGTGGCAGGGGGAGCTCTATCCCCGCTGGCTGATGGCCATGAATGGCGGCTTTGGCAGCCCCACCTTCTTCTTTTATCCCCCGCTCCCCTATTACGTCAGTGCCCTGTTTGCCGGCCCTGAGGCCCCCGCCCGCCACGCCATCTACCCCCTGCTCGGCAGCGCCACCCTGGCCCTGCTGCTCTCGGGCGCGTTCGCCTATCTGTGGCTGCGCAGGGCAAGCGGGCCCGGGCGGGCCCTGGCTGCCAGCCTGCTCTATCTGGTCCTGCCCTATCACGTCACCATGGATCTCTACGCCCGTTTCGCCCTGGCGGAGTTCTGGGCCTTCGCCTGGGCGCCGCTGATCCTGCTTGGCCAGGATCTCGCCCATCGCGGCCAACGCCAGGGGTTGCCCCTGCTGATCCTGGGGCTGGCGCTGCTGGCCTTCTCCCACCTCCCCAGCCTGCTGCTGGTGATGGGGTTGGTCAGCGTGCGCGCCCTCTGGTTCGCCTGGCTCGCCCGCTCCCTGGCCCCCTGCTGGCTTGCCCTGGGGGCCCTGGGGCTGGGGCTTTGCATGGCGGGCGCCCTGCTGCTGCCCGCCCTGGCGGATCAGGATGCCATCTCCATGGAGCTGATGCGCAGCGGCATGTTCGACTTTCGCCGCAACTTCCTCGACCGTCTGCCCCAGGGGCTGGAGGACTGGCGCTTTCGCGGCCACCTGGGCTGGTTCACCCTGCTGACCCTGGCACTGCTGCTGGTGGCCTGGGGCAGTGCCAGAGGCCGCAGCCAGGCGGAGATCTCCTGCTGGGGCGCCATTGGCCTGGGTGCCTGCCTGATGATGCTGCCCCCAAGCCAGCCCCTCTGGACCCTGCTGCCTCCCCTGCAACTGGTGCAATTCCCCTGGCGGCTCAACCTGATCCTGCTCCTGGCGACCGTGGCCCTGGTGGCCCAAGTGCCCCCCTCCCCCGGGCCCTGGCGCTGGCTCTGGTGGGGCCTGCTCGCCCTGACCCTGGCCTCTTCCCTCGTCTATGTACGCCACGCCCCCCTCACCCAGGCGCCGGATCTGCGCCAGGTCGATGCCTTGTTTGCCGGCAAGCGCAGCGCCCGGGAGTACCGTCCCCAGCAGACCCCAAGGGGCGCCTTCAGCCCGAGCCAGCTCGCCTGGCAGGGGGCGTTTCAGGCCCCCATCACCACGGAGCAACCCGGGGTGAGCTGGACCCTGGTGCGCTGGCAACCCAGGCAACTGGCGCTGGTGGTGACGGCGCCCCAGCCCGCCAAGCTCATCTTGCACCAATATGACTACCCCGGCTGGCAGGCCAGCCTGGACGACGCCCTGCCCCTGACGGTGAGCGCCAACGACCATGGCCTGCTGCAACTCTGGGTGCCTGCCGGCCAGCACAGCCTCACCCTGACCCTGGCGGCGCGCTGGCCGGAGCGCGCAGGCAATACTCTCTCCCTGCTCGGCTGGCTTGCCTGGCTCTGGCTGATCTGGAGCCCCACTCGGCAAAGAGCCCCCGGGCAGGATGCACCTGATCGCGCCCGCCAAACCTGATAGACTCAGCACCTGCCCCTTAACCCGGCCTTGCCCACGACTCGGACACCCTATGCCTCAAACGCCCCTCTCGCCGCGCTTTCTGTTTATCCTGCTCGGCGCCCTCGCCGGTCTCACGCCGCTCGCGGTGGACATGTATCTGCCCGCCATCCCGGCCATAGCACGGGATCTGGCCACCAGCATCGACGGTGCCCAGCTCACCATCAGCGCCTTCCTCGGCGGCTTTGCCCTCGGCCAGCTGTTCTACGGGCCGCTCGCCGACAGCTTTGGCAGAAAGCCGGTGATCCTGGCGGGTCTGGTGATGTTTGCCGTGGCCTCCGTGGGCTGCGCCATGGCCGACTCCCTGCCGGAGCTGCTGGCCTGGCGCATGTTGCAGGCCGCAGGGGGCGCGGCGGGATCCGTGGTGGTCAATGCCCTGCTGCGAGACCTGTTCGAGAAGGATGCGTTTTCCCGGGCCATGTCCTTCGTCATCCTGGTGATGACGCTGGCTCCCCTGGTGGCCCCCGTGGTGGGGGGCTACATCAGCGCCCACAGTGACTGGCGGGTGATCTTCTGGCTGCTGGTGGCCATCAGCCTGCTCATCTGCCTGGTGATGCAGTGGAAGATACAGGAGACCCTCAAGCCCGAACTGCGCCAGCCCCTGCGCCTGGGGCAGATCCTGCGCAACTACTGGGGCGTGCTCTCCCATCGCGGTGCCATGGGCTATGTGCTGTGCGGCTCCCTGTCGAGCTCGGGCATGTTCGCCTTCCTGAGCGCCTCTCCTTATGTCTATATCGAGTATTTCAAGGTGCCGACCGAGCATTACGGCTGGCTGTTTGGCCTCAATATCCTGCTGATGATGGTGGTCACCTTCGTCAACAGCCGCCTGGTGAAGGGGGTGGGCGCCGAGCGCATGTTGCAGTACGGCCTGACGGTGCTGCCCCTGGCGGGCCTGCTGCTCATCTACAACGCCTGGAGCCAGACCGGGGGCCTGTGGGGCATCGTCATCCCTGTGGTGCTCTTCGTCGGTCACATCAGCCTGGTGGGGGCCAACGCCATGACGGGGCTGCTCGGCCACTTCCCCCAGGCGGCGGGCACCGCCTCGGCGCTGGCGGGCACCCTTCGCTTTGGCCTCGGCGCCCTGGTCGGGGTGCTGGTCAACCTCAATCCCCCGGAATCGCCGCTGCCCATGGCCCTCGCCATCGCGGGGTGCGGCCTGGGCTCGACCCTCTGCTACTGGCTGCTCACCGGCAAGCGCGCCGCCTGATCCCCGTGCCCATCAAAGAGAAAGCCCTGTCCATGGACAGGGCTTTTTGCATCGAGGCGCAGGCCTCAGTCATCGGCCTGCAATCCGCTGCGCGCCAGGATCTCGCTCTCCAGCCCATCCAGGCTTCGCTGGTTCCTCTTGCGCCAGTAGGCCTCTATCCCCTCCCGCCCCTGGCGGATCGACCAGTTGGCGAGATCCTCCCTGTCCCCCTGATAGTCAAACAGGGGCACCGACATGCCGCAGGAGGCCTGCACCTTGTCTATTTCCAGCAAAAAGAGTTGCCGGGCCGCGACGCTTGGGGGGAACAGTGCCAGTAGGGACGGCCACTCGGGGTCACCCTGGTGCAGCACCCTGGCCCGGCCATAGGCACGCAGGATCAGGGGCGCGCCCTCGAAGGCGCAGAACATCACCGTCATGCGCGGGTGTTGCAGCACATGGGCGGCGGATTCGTTGCCGCTGCCGGTCAGGTTGAGCCAGGCCAGGGTATTGGGGCCCAGGATCCGCAGGGAATCCCCGCCCTTGGGGGAGAGGTTGACCGATCCCTCCGCGGCCGCAGTGCCGACAAAATAGATCTTCTGCGCCTCGATGAAGGCCACATGGCGCGGTGAGAGCGCCTCGAACACTTGTCCCATCTATCCTTCCTTGACGATTGCCATTGTGCTCAGAACAGGGCGCTGTTGAGCCACAAATGCGCCCCTATGCTGACCATATAGCCCAGCAGGATGGCGGGCAACCACTTGAGGTGGCCGAAGAAGGTATACATGCCGTGGGCCTGTCCCATCAGGGCCACCCCGGCGGCGGAGCCGATGGAGAGCAGACTGCCCCCCACCCCGGCGGTCAGGGTCACCAGCAGCCACTGGCCCAGGGCCATGTCCGGGTTCATCGACAGCACGGCGAACATCACAGGTATGTTGTCGACCACGGCGGAGAGCACGCCGATGGCGACGTTGGCCAGGGTCGGATCGCCGCCGTCATAGAGGAAGTGGGACGCCAGCTCCAGATACCCCATAAAGCCCAGACCGCCGACGCACATCACCACCCCATAGAAGAAGAGCAGTGTGTCCCACTCCGCCTTGGCCACCTTGTTGAACACATCGAACGGCACTATGGAGCCCATGCGCTGCAGGCGCGCATGGTCGCCGTTGCGCTCGTAGAGGGCGCGCTTGCGGGCCAGGGATCGTGGCAAGGTCTTTCGCAGGTAGAAGCCGAAAAATTGCAGGTAACCCAGCCCCATCATCATGCCGAGCACGGGGGGCAGGTGCAGGAAGTTGTGGCAGGCCACCGCGGTGCCTATGGTGAGGATGAAGAGCAGCACTATGGTGCGGGCCCCGCGCTTGAGCTCCACCACCTCGTTCAGGGCATTGGGGGCACGGCGCGGCACCATCAGGCTCATCAGGGTGGCGGGCACCAGGAAGTTGAGCAGGGAGGGCACGAAGAGCACCAGGAACTGGCCAAACTGCACCTTGCCCGCCTGCCACACCATCAGGGTGGTGATGTCGCCGAAGGGGCTGAAGGCGCCGCCGGCGTTGGCCGCCACGACGATGTTGATGCAGGCCAGATTGACGAAGCGGCGATCCCCGTTGGCCACCTTGAGCACCACGGCGCACATCAACAGCGCCGTGGTGAGGTTGTCCGCCACCGGGGAGATGAAGAAGGCCAGCAACCCGGTGAGCCAGAACAGGGTGCGCAGGCCAAAGCCCGATCGCACCAGCCAGGCGCGCAGGGCATCGAACAGCAGCCTGTCCTCCATGGCGTTGATATAGGTCATGGCCACCAGCAGGAACAGCATCAACTCGGCGTATTCCAGCAGGTTGTGGCGAAACGCGTCATGGGCCAGGGTGCTGAGTCCCTGATCCGCATAGACGATGCCAATCAGTATCCATATGATGCCCGCCGCGATCAGCACGGGTTTGGATTTGCGCAGTTGCAGATACTCTTCGGCCATCACCAGGGCATAGGCGAAGACGAAGATACCAAGGGCAAACCAGCCGACCCCGGCACCGGTCAGGGGGATGCTGCCGCTACTGGCGAAGCTGGTGGAGGAGAAAAAGGTGAGCCCAAGCAGGGCGGCAAGGCGTAAGGTTCCAGACATACATGCTCTTCCTTTGAGAAGCGTCTGGCATCGATGCTAGCAGCTGATACAAAAATAAATTGTATCTATATCAAGCTTTTCGGCATTTCTTGCCAGAAAACAGGTCCGGGCTTGCGCCCGGCACGCCAGCGCGCCCCCGTCGGGGCGAAGAGCCGGGTTATTTCTTGCCAAATCCGGACTGCTTGAGGGTGTGGCCCGCCTTGTTATGCCAGGCGTCGAGGCCACTGCGGTTGTTGCCCGCCACCAGGCTCGCGGCCAGGCTAGGGCTGTTGAACAGCTGATCGGCGCTGAACACGAAGCCCCCTTCGGCGCGAGGGGTTAGCACCCCCTTGGCCAGCAGCTCCTGGCGCAGCTCGATCACCGCTTCGCGCAACGAGGCCGCATCCTCGCCGTTGGCGGTGGATCCCGCCAGCACCATGAAGCCGGGATTCTGCCGCTTGCCCACCGGATAGCCGTGGGCCTCTGCCCCCTTGCCGCCGAAATGATAGAGCTCCCGCTCCCCCGGCTTAGTGTCGGAGAGGGCCTTTTGCAGGGTCATCAGCTCGTTGTAGATATCGATGGGGACCACGGCAGCCTGCTTGGCGCCCTTGCTGTCGACGATAAAACTGACTTGCTTGTGTAACATCCTTGCTCATCCTGTGACCCATGGAAGGCCCTATTCTAACCACCACTGGCGAGCGGGATCCAGCCAGGATCCCCATCCCTTTTGCAGGCGCGATCACTAACTGGCATAGTGACTGACATTGTGAAAGCCATTGACCATCAAACGGTTATTCCATGCTAAGCCTGCGCAACCTCAGTAAACGCTTCGCCAACGGCGGCGAGACGCTCCCCCTGTTTGAGGGGCTGGATCTCACCCTCACCCCGGGGGAAACCTGCCTGCTGCTGGGGCAAAGCGGCTGTGGCAAGTCCACCCTGCTCAACCTCATCGCCGGTCTCATCGCCCCGGACGAGGGGGAGATCTGGCTGGGAGAGACCCGCCTCGACACCCTGCCGGCAGACGAGCGGGCCCGCCTGCGCGGCCGGCATTTTGGCATCGTCTATCAGGATTTCAACCTGCTGCCGACCCTGACCGTGGCCGAGAACCTCGCCCTGCCCCTTCAGATAAACAACCTGCCCCAGGACGATGGGCGCCTCGATGCCCTGCTCGCGCGCCTTGGCATGAGCCACAAGCGCCACGCCTGGCCGGAGCAGCTCTCCGGCGGCCAGCGCCAGCGGGTGGCCCTGGCCCGTGCCCTCATTCATCAGCCCCGTTGGCTGCTCGCCGACGAACCCACCGGGAGTCTTGATGAACACAACGCCGAGCAGGTGATGGCCCTGATGATGAGCGCGGTGCGCGATACCGGCGCCGGCCTCTTGCTGGTGAGCCACAACCCGGGTTATGGCGACCTGGCGGATCGGGTGCTGCGCCTGGAAGGGGGG
This sequence comes from Aeromonas bivalvium, assembly GCF_046078285.1. Lineage (NCBI taxonomy): Bacteria > Pseudomonadati > Pseudomonadota > Gammaproteobacteria > Aeromonadales > Aeromonadaceae > Aeromonas > Aeromonas bivalvium. The sequence goes on along the minus strand of NZ_JBGXBV010000006.1, from coordinate 152,532 downwards.
CAGCTGGTCGAGCTCAAGGGGCGCCGCCATGGCTGACCTCTGCCACGAAGGCCACTGATGCTGCCGCTCAAGGCGCTGCTGCGCCTCTATCGCGCCCACCCCTGGCTGCTCTTGATGAGCCTGGCCGGGCTCACCCTCGGGGTCACCCTGGTGGTGGCCATCGAGCTTCTTAACCACAGCGCCCGCACCAACTTCGTCGCCGCCCGCAGCCAGCTCGCCGGGGAGGCCAACTACCGGCTGGCCCCCCAGGGTGGCCTGGATGAGCAGATCTACGTGAGGCTGGCGCGAAGCCAGCCTGCGCTTGACGCCATGCCAGAGCTGCACGCCTGGCTCAAGGACGAGCAGGGGCGCAGCTTCCAGCTGCTGGGGATGGATCTCTTCAACCCTGGCCCCCTTCGTCGGCTGTTTGGTGCCACCGCCGATAACGGGCCTGATTTTTCCCTCACTCGCGCCGACAGCGTCTGGCTCTCGGCCCCCGAGGCGAAACGCCTCGGCTGGTCGCCGGGGCAGTCGCGGACCTTTGTGCTGGGGGATGAGGCCAAGCGCCCCCTCACCCTCACCCTGGCGGGCACCTTCGAGCCCGGCGCCGTCCCCATGGAGCGGCTGCTGGTGACCGACATCGGCCTAGCTCAATCCCTGCTTGGCAAGGCAGGCTGGCTGGATCGCATCGTTTTCAAGGCAAGCGAGACACAGGCACAGGCGCTGCAGGCCGCACTGCGGACAGATTTCCCCGACCAGCCCCTGTGGCTTGAGCCCATCAGCCCGGCCCTCGATGCCAGCCAGCTCGGGGATGCCCTGGCGCTGAACCTCACCGCCCTCTCCCTGCTCGCCATGGCGGTGGGATTGTTTCTGGTGTTCAACGCCCAGCGCTTCGTGCAGAGCGTGCGCCGCCCCCTGCTCGCCCAGCTCATCATCCTCGGCATGGCGCCGCGCCGGGTGCTTGGCTGGCTCATGCTGGAGCTCGCTCTCCTCGCCACCCTCGGCACCTTGCTCGGGTTGCTGCTGGGGAGCCTGCTGGCGCTGGCCCTGATGGGGCAGCTCACCCAGGCGCTGGCCGACCTTTATGGCCCCAATCCCATCGACCTGCTGCGCCTCTCCCCCGCAAGCCTTGGCAAGGCGCTGGTGCTCGGCCTTCTGGGGATGCTTGCCGCCAACCTGCCCGGCTGGTGGCAACTGCTGCGCCAGTCCCCCCTTGCGCTGCGAGAGGGCAACAGTCGCCCACCGGCTCACCCCTGGCAACGCCGGGGGCTTGCCATCGCCATCCTGCTGCTGTGCGCCCTGTGTCTATGGCGGCCAGAAACCGGCCTTGGCGGCGCCCTCTTCGTGGCCGGAGGCTGGCTGCTCGCCATGGCCCTCCTGCTGCCCGATGCCCTTCGCTCCTTGCTGGGGCGGCTGCGTGCACGCGGCCCCCTCACCGCCCGGCTCGGGGTGGCCGAAACCCTCTATCACCTGGATCGCACCGCCATCGCGGTGATGGCGCTGCAACTTGCCATCGCCGCGGCCATCGGCATCGGGGTCATGGTGTCGAGTTTTCGCTCGAGCGTGGAGATCTGGCTCGGCCAGCGCCTGGCCGCCGACCTCTATGTCACCGCACCCAAGGGGGTGGCAGGCAGCAGGGGCGCCCTGGGCGAGCAGACCCTGACCGCCATCCTGGCCGGGCCGGACGTGAGCGCAGCCTCGCGCCGCGCCGTGTTCCCCGCCCGCTGGCAGGGGCAGCCCATCGAGTGGGCGCAGATGGACTTTATCCCCGAGCTCAAAGCCGCCTATCCCCTGCTGGCCGGGCGCTGGCCAGCCGCTCCCGACGAGGTGCTGGCGAGCGAGCCGCTGACGGTACGCCTCGGGGTCAGGGTGGGCCAGCGCCTCGAGGTAACCAGCGAGGGGGGGCCGCGGCGGCTTACCGTCACCGGCGTCTATCAGGATTACGGCAGCGACAAGGGACAGATACTGCACGCCTTCGAAGGGGGCGCCGTGCAATCCCTTGCCCTCTTCAGTCCGGATCCCGAGCGCCTGAGCGACAGGCTCAGGGGCCAGTTTGGCGAGCAGGTGAACCTCTTGCCCGCCCCCGCCATCCACGCCGCGGCGCTCAAGGTGTTCGATCAGACCTTCGTGGTGACCGAGCTATTGAAGTTGCTCATTCTGGGGATCGCCTTCGTCGGCATCGGCTCGGCCTTTATGGTGCTGGGGCTGGCCCGGCGCGGCGAGTTGCAGACCTTGCAGAGCCTAGGGATAGGCCCGCGCCACTGCCGCCGACTGCTGGTGTGGCAGGGAGCGGGATTGGGGCTGCTCACGGCGCTCCTGGCACTGCCGGTGGGTTATGGCCTTGCCTGGGTGCTGATTGAGGTGGTCAACCCCCGCGCCTTTGGCTGGCGGCTCGCCTTCGAGGCCGCCCCCCTGCATGCCGTCACGGCGCTTCTGCTCGCCCCCGTCTGTGGCGCGCTCGCCTCCTGGTACGCCGCAAGGAGAGTGGTATGAAAACATTCAACATCTGGTCGCTGGCACTGATCTGCACCCTGTATGTCGCCGGGATCCGTGCCAGCGATCTAGGTAGCATCCTTGGCGGCGGCAACGATCACTTCAAAAAGGCCCTGCCGGGTCAGTCCATCCACCTGCCTGCGGATCACGGTGCCCACCCCGACTACCGCTCCGAGTGGTGGTATCTCACCGGCAACCTAAAAGACGAACAGGGGCGCGGCTACGGCATGCAGTGGACCCTGTTTCGCCAAGGCATCGAGCAGCAGATCACATCCGACAACCCCTGGCTCAGCCCCCAGCTCTGGCTGGCCCAGTTCGCCATCACGGATGTGAGCAAAGGCAGCCACCAGCAGGACGAGCGCACCAGCCGCCAGGGGCCGGGGCTCGCCGGCGCCAGCGGCGGTGAGTATTGGCTGAAAGAGTGGCGGCTTACCTCTCAAGGGGAGGCGCTCTTTCCCGCCACCCTCAAGGTGCAGAGCAAGGCGGGGGATCTTGATGTAAAGGTGAGCGCCGCCAAGCCCGCGGTACTGCAAGGCAAAGCGGGTTACAGTGAGAAGAGCCCTGGCAACGCCTCCTTCTACTACTCCTACCCGCGCCTGACCATCAGCGGCACCCTGACCCTGGATGGGGAGACCCGCAACGTCAGCGGTCAGGGCTGGTTTGATCACGAGTGGAGCAGCTCGGTATTGGCCCAGTGGCAATCGGGCTGGGACTGGTTTTCGCTGCAATTTGAAGATGGCCGCGAGCTGATGCTGTTTCGCCTGCGCACCAAGACAGGACACCCTGAGCCAGAAAACCGCTACGGCATCCTGATTGAGCGGGACGGCAGCAGCCGGCTGCTGAACCCTGAGCAGATCAGCCTCACCCTCGGCAAGACCTGGCGCGGCCCCAAGGGGCAAGACTACCCCATCGAGTGGCAGCTTAAGGCCGGGGATCTCAACCTCCGCATTCAGGCTCGACAGCCCAATCAGGCCATGACGGGACGCTTTGACTACTGGGAGGGGGCGGTGACTGTGGAGGGCGATGCGCAAGGACTCGGCTATCTGGAGATGACGGGATATTGACCGTCTTGAAATCTGATCTGCTTCAAAAAGTCATTCAAATTCCTAGCTTTGAGTGACTTTTTACTCTGCAGACTGGTGGGTGCTTGATACCATTTCCATCGGATTCCTCTGGTGCTTTGTTATATATGATCTCAATCGTCAGCTTGCAAGGCCAAGAAAAAACGCGAAAGTCTGATTACGCTTCGCTAATCGAACCAACCGTGACGTGAATTATTCATATAACAACGGTCTGACTCAGTATTCTCAGACCTCCATTGTCAATATTTACCATGTGAGTACATATGATTGACTTAGATAAGGTTTACTTTAAGAGCAAGGTGGTAGGCAAGTTGTCTTCTCAAAACCTGATTGATTTAAAGAATATGTTGCATGACATAGAACATAGCAGGATAAAGTTACAAGAAAATGCTCGCATTACAAATGAAAACATTAAAAACACTGAGTCCAACCTAGCATGGGTTAATTGGTTCCCGGCAAAACTTTTCTTCAAAAGAAGTATATCATCTAAAAAATCTGTCTTGCTCACTCTAAGAGAAAAGTCAGCAGAGTTAGATAGTGAAATTAAAAAGCACCAACTGGGACTTGAAATACAGATATCAGATAAACTTGAAAACATATTTGGCTCACTAAGCTATCAGTTCAATAAATTGATATCTATAGATAAAGCATGGGATGTCACAACCTCTAGAAAAACTGACCGAGTTGTTGAAAGGACGGCAGCTGACAATGTCATAGAGAGAAAGGAAGTGAGGTTAAAGCTATCAGATAGTCCAAAAATACTCTGTGACTACCAGGCGCTTAATTTTGGAAATGCAAATGGTGACGACTTACATATATATCCACAATTTATATTTATGGAAAGTAGTAATGATATTGCCCTAATTGACATACAACATGTAACCATTGATTTCTCATACGTTAATTTCATCGAGAGTGAAAAAGTACCTTTTGACTCAAAGATTGTCGACCATGCGTGGGCAAAATCTAATAAAGATGGAAGTAGAGACAAGCGTTTTACGGATAACTATCAAATTCCTATTGTTCGTTATGGTGAACTACATCTGAAATCTAAATCTGGTTTAAATGAAGTTTATATGTTCAGCCAACCTGAATCCGCAAGAGAATTTAAGAATCTATTTGATGAATATAAAGCAGTATTAATAAAGAATGGCGTTTGAAACTATATATCTGGCGTAGGCGTAGGTTCGAATAGCGGATCGTATTCGGACGATCGTGGATGGAACGTTCAAACCTCTCAAGCCCCAAGATAATTTGCGAGTCGGTTATCTGTTTTTGCCGGATGGACGATATCGAACTCTGTAACAACGAGGCAATCCACTGTTTTGCTTCGCCTCACTCAACCCAACCACCTATGCCACGACCGTTTGGCTGGACAAAAACGCCAACGACTGCCGATTGAAGTGCTCCGGCAGCTCCACGTTGCGGACTTGGCCACATTTTTCGATGATTTCTTGCGGGCTATAGGGGTCACTGGCTACCGGCTCGAGCACTAAAGAAATATTCAGAAGAGCGCTTGAACCATCGCCTTGTTGAGCCACTACTCCTTATCTCCTGCTTGCGCCAAAAATTGAAGGTCAAAGTGGGTGCTCCGGCACAGCTATAACAACCCCCTTTCACTCTCTGCCTTGATGGCGCCCAGTATCCGGCGCCGGATCAGGCCGCTGACGGGGCGGATCAGATACCAGTAAGGTGCGAATTTGAGGCGGCAGGCCAGATCCGGGCAGAACACCCTTGTCTGGGTGGTCAACCGGGTGGTGCCGTTTGGCTGGCGGCTGGCCGAAAACCCCAGGGCGAGCTTGGCAACGCCTGGCACCGCAAAGTCCAGATAAGCCTGACTGTCCGCCATGGTCACCAGACCAAAGTCCGGCCGCCAGAACCGGCCGACAAGGCCGTAGAGCAGCGTGTTGTCGTCCTGGCTGTCGAGCGGCACGAATCTGTCCAAACCAAAGGGAGGCGGGCTGGCGCTCTGTTGGCGGCCAAGAAGATGCCCAAGGCGCATCGGCACTTCCCGCAAGCCGATCAGGTGGCGAAAGGCCGGATCCGCTTCCGGTCGATAGTTGGACGCCGCCTGGATGACGGTGCGCGGGTCGGCGGCAATGTCGCGAGCGTGCTCTTCACAGAAGTGATAGGCAGGCAGATAGTGGTTCAGCGGCGTCATCAATCCTTCCTTGCCATCGCTCGTATCAGCATCGGCCCCTTTCATAGCACGTAGCACCAGACAAGTCCCGTTTTTAAGCCACCTTGTTCACCCCATTGAAAACGGCAGGATAGTTATCCTGCCGTTTTTTCCCTATCTCGCCGCCTGATCCACCAGATAGAGGATGCTGTGATAGGGGATGCCGGCGTGCTGGCTGAGCCCCATTTCACAGGTGCGGCTGTTGCTAAAACCCTGACGGCAATCGTTGGGAACCTGGGCGGGCAGGCTGGCAAGCGCCGCGGCGTTGAGCTCAGGGGTCATCAACCCCTTGTCGCCGGCAAAGCCGCAGCACTGGATATGCTCAGGGATTATCACCTCGCGGGCGCAGGCGCGGGCCAGCGCCAGCATCTTATCGCCGAACCCCATGCGCCGGCTGCTGCAGGTGATATGGAGCATCACTGTCTCATCGATGGGGGTCAGCTCAAGGTGTGGCAGCAGGTGTTCCAGCACAAAGGCGGAGGGTTCGAACACCCGAAGGCCCTTGCCGAGCGCCCCCGAGAGCAGCCGCTGCACGCAGGGGCTGGTGTCGAGCAGCACGGGCCAGCGCCCCTGCTCGCTTGCCTGCCACAGGGCCTCGACCAGCTCAGTACGCTTGGCTGCGGCCACCTCGACCATCCCCTTGCTGTCATAGGGCATGCCGCAGCAGAGCCCCTCAACACTCGCCGGCACGATGACCCGGCAACCCGCTTTATTGAGGAGTGATTGCACCACGTCCGGCAGTGACGGGGCATCCTCCTGCTGGCCAAATACCCGGCTGGCGCAGGACGGCAGATAGACCACGGTGCGATCCCCTCCTATGTACTCGCTGGATCCGCCATGGCTCCCCTCCCCTTGCGGCCATTGGTAACGGCTCGGGCCCGGCAGTGTGGGCAGCCAGGCGGGTGTGCGCTGGCCGCTCAGATGGTGAACCCCGTTCACCAAGCCTGCCAGTGCCTTGTCTCCCAACACCTTGCCCGCAATGGCTTTGAGGCCGAGGGCCCCGCGGGCCGTGCGGGTAACGCCGGCGAAGTGATCGGCGCTCCAGCGGGCAATGGGCGCGAAGCGCTGGTACTTTTCGCTACGCAGCTTCTTGATCAGGCTGCCGGTGTTGATGCCCACCGGGCAGCGGTCGGCGCAGAGCCCGGTCGCGGCGCAGGTGTCGATGCCCTGATAGTCAAACAACCGGGCAAGCGCATCAGCCTCTTCACCGCTGCGGCCGCGGCGCGACAACTCCCGATAGAGCACGATGCGCTGGCGTGGCGAGAGCGACAGGGTGCGCGAGGGGCAGACCGCCTCGCAAAAGCCGCACTCGATGCAAGGGTCGACGATGGCATCGCTCGCCGGCATGGGCTTGAGGTGGGCCAGGTGGGCCTTGGGGTCGTCGTTGATGATGACGCCGGGATTGAGCAGGCCATCGGGGTCCAGCAGCGCCTTGATGCGCCGCATCAAGACCATCCCCTCCGGCCCCCATTCCAGCTCCACATAGGGGGCCATGTTGCGGCCGGTGCCGTGTTCGGCCTTGAGGGAGCCGCCAAAGCGCACGGCGACCAGCTCGGCCACCGCATCCATAAAGGCGCCGTAGCGGGCCACCTGGGCCGGCTCGTCGAACCCCTGGGTAAAGACGAAGTGCAGGTTCCCCTCCAGCGCGTGGCCGAAGATGATGGCTTCACCGTATTCGAAGCGATCGAACAGGGCTTGCAGCCCCGCCACCCCTTCGGCCAGGCGCTCGATGGGAAAGGCGACATCCTCGATGATGACGGTGGTGCCCGTGGTGCGCACCGCCCCCACCGCCGGGAAGAGCCCCTTGCGAATGGCCCAGAGGCCGGCACTGTCGCCGGTAAAGGGCACAGAGGCGACCTGGGCAAACTCGGCGGCCATGGTCGTCACCTGCTCGCAGCGATCCACCAACTCTTCCTTCGATTCCCCATGCACCTCGACAAGCAGGGCGCAGGCAGCCAGATCCAGCGTCTTGATAAAGTCCGGCAGGCCGGGTTTGCCCGCCACCGAGCGAAGGGATCGCCCATCCATCAGCTCCACCGCCGCCACCGGCGCAGCTTTAAGGCGCGAGGTGGCCAGACAGGCCTGCTCGGCGTCCCGAAACACCAGCAGGGCCGAGGCCTTGTGAGGGTATTCGGGCACGGTGTCGAGCACCACCTCGGCGATAAAGCCGAGGGTCCCCTCCGAGCCAATCATCAGGTGGGTGAGGATGTCGATGGGGTCCTCATGGTCGAGCAGGGCATTGATGGCGTAGCCTGTGGTGTTCTTGAGCCGGTACTTGTGGCGAATGTTGGCGGCAAGCTCGGCGTTTTCCAGCACCTCGGCGCGCAGGGCGGCGAGCCCCGTGAGCAGATCCGGGCGTTTGGCCGCCAAGGCGGCGCGGCTGTGGGGATCGCTGCTCTCCAGCACGGTGCCATCGGCCAGCAGCAGGGTCATGGCGTGCAATGTGTGGTAGCTGTTGTGAGCGGTGCCGCAGCACATGCCGCTCGCGTTGTTGGCGGCAATACCGCCCAGCTTGCAGGCGTTGATGGAGGCGGGATCCGGCCCAATCTTGCGCCCCAGAGGGGCCAGATAGCGGTTGGCATCGGCGCCGATCACCCCGGGTTGCAGGGCGATGCGTGCGCCCTCGTCCAGAATGCGGTGGCCGCGCCAGCTGTCGGTCAGGGTGATGAGCACCGAATCGCTCAGGGCCTGGCCCGAGAGGCTGGTGCCGGCGGCGCGAAAGGTGCACGGCAGGTGCAATTCGCGGCACACCGACAGCACGAAGCGCACTTCATCGAGGGAGTCGAGGCGCACGATGCGCTCGGGCACCAGCCGGTAGAAGCTGGCGTCCGTGCCGTGGGCGAGGCGCAAGTCCGGGTCGCTCACCAGCCGCTCCGGCGAGATGCGGGCGAGCACGGCGGCGTCAAACTGGCTCCAGCTCATCAGCAATCCTCCACCAGCACCACCAGCAGGCGGCTCGGGCCGTGGGCGCCATAGGCCAGGGTCTGCTGGATGTCGGCGGTCTTGGAGGGGCCGGAGACCAGCAGCAGATTGGTGGGCATGGCCTGCTGCCAGCGCCCGGCCGCCACCAGCCCTGCCAGGTTGTCGGTTATGGTGGAGGCCGCCAGCAGGGCGATATGGCAGGGGGGCACAAGCGAAATAGTGCGCGGCTCGCCGCTATCCGGCAGCAACACCAGGGTACCGGTATCGGCGATGGCGCCCGCGCAGTGGGTGATGCCCGCCTGACAAACGTCAAACAGATCGTCCTTCCAGCCGGCAAACTCCCCCGCCGGGGTGAGCACATCGCGCCCGGCGCAGGCAGCAGCGACGTCATCTTGCCAGCGGCCGCCCTGGCCGCAGGCGAGGCGGGAGATCCCTTCCCCATCCAGCCAGGCGGCCAGATCCCGGGCAAGGGTCGCCTGCTGGACTGTGAGGATCTCGGCATGGCTGGCGGTGATCCCGGCAAGAAATCGCTCGCGCCGCGCGCCGTCGTCTGCCCCGCGCCAGGGCTGCCAGCCATGGGGGGCGTGGGCCATGGGGGTGGCGGCGCCGCGCAGGCGGCTTAATATGGCCTCTTTGCTCGACATTTCAGGACTCCTTCTTCTTCTGGCGCAGCAGGGCGTGCAGGCTCTGGGGGGCGGGTTTGGGGGCTTCGCGGCACTGGGTCCAGGGGCCAAGGTGTTTGGGCATCAAGCCCCGCAGGCGACCGGCCACCCCGGTTGCAGCGTGATAGAGGCGCGGGTGGGTGGCGGCAAAGGCAAAGCCCTGCATGGCCAGGGTCTCGAGCCGGCTCCTGGCCGCCCCCTGCCCCGCCAGCGGTTCATGGCCAGGCTGTGCCTCGTGCTTGGCCTCCCGGCGCAGGCGCTGCAACATGTCGGGAATGGGGATGCGCACCGGGCACACCTCGCCGCAGGCACCGCACAGGCTGGACGCCGTCACCAGATCCTGGGTGCTTTCCAGCCCCAGCAGGTGGGGTGAGATGATTTTGCCGATGGGGCCCGGGTAGATGGTGCCGTAGGCGTGGCCACCGATGCGGGTGTAGACAGGGCAGTGGTTCATGCAGGCGCCGCAGCGGATGCACTGCAGGGTCTTGCGCAGCTCCTCGTCCCGATAAGCCTGGCTGCGGCCGTTGTCGAGCAGCACCAGGTGCACCTCGTCCGGGCCGTCCAGCTCCCCTGCCCGGCGCGGGCCGCTGATGACGTTGAAGTAGGTGGTGATGGCCTGGCCGGTGGCCGAGCGGGTCAGGGCGCTGTAGAGCGGCGGCACGTCACTGAAAAACTCCACCACCTTCTCGATGCCGGTGATGGCCACGTGGACCTTGGGCACAGTGGTGCACATGCGCCCGTTGCCCTCGTTCTCCACCAGACACAGGCTGCCGGTCTCCGCCACCGCGAAGTTGACGCCGGAGAGCCCCATGCCGGCGCGGCGAAACTCTTCGCGCAGGGCCCGCCGTCCGGTCTGGATCAGGGCGTCCACGTCCGTGGTGGGGGTAAAGCCTTCCAGGTTATGGGCGAAGGTGTCACTCACCTCCTGCTTGTTCTTGTGGATGGCGGGCATGATGATGTGGGACGGGGTGTCGCCGTCGAGCTGGACGATAAACTCCCCCATGTCGCTCTCAAGGCAGCGGATGCCGTGGCGCGCCATCTCGTGGTTGAAGCCCACCTCCTCGCTCACCATGGACTTGCCCTTGACGATGCTGCTCACCCCATGTTGCTGGGCGATGCGAAGGATGATGGCGTTGGCCTCGGCCGGCGTCTGGGCCCAGTGCACCCGGATGCCGTTGCGCTCGCAGTTGGCTTCTAGCTGCTCCAGCAGTTCCGGCAGGCGCGAGAGGCAGCGCTGGCGGATCTGCTCGGCGGCATCGCGCACCGCCGCTTCTTCGGCGGGGTCGGCGAAGGCGTCGCGGCGCTTGGCGCGCAGGTAATCCATGGCGCCGCGAAAATTCTGGCGCAGCACGGGATCGGCCAGGGCCGCCTCGGCCTGGGGATGGAAGCGGCGCGGCGAATACTTGGCGTGATCACTCATGATGGGCGCCCTCTTTTGCGGATACCGGCTCGCTGTGGGCGAGCAGGAAGCTCGCCAGATGGGTGGCAGGGAGCGTCTTGCCCTGATAGGCCAGGGATCCCTTGATGTTGAGCAGGCACCCCCAGTCGGCGCTCACCAGGGTATGGGCGCCGGTGGCCAGCAGGTGGCGGGTCTTGTCTTCGACCATGGCCTGGCTGATGTGGGGATGGCGCACCGAGAAGGCGCCGCCAAAGCCGCAGCACTCGCTCTCGTAGGCCTGCTCGTTCAAGGTCACGCCACCCAGCTGCCCCAGCAGACTGCGGGCCGTGGTGTGTACCTGCATCTCGCGCCGGGCCGAGCAGGAGGTGTGCATGACGATGCTCGCCTCCCCCACCCCGTGCCAGCGCACCCGGCAGACCCGGGCCAGAAACTCGGTCAGCTCGAACACCCGCTCGCAAAACGCTGCCACCTCGGGGCTCTCGGGAAAGAGGCGACGGTAGTGATGGTGCATCATGCCGCCGCAGGAGCCCGACAGCACCACCACCGGCCAGGGCTCGGGGAAGAGCGCCATCTGGCTTTGGGCCACCTTGCGCGCCTCCTCCTCGTGACCCGAGGTGTAGGCCGGCTGCCCGCAGCAGGTCTGCTTCTCGACAAAGTGAACCCTTATCCCTTCCCGCTCGATCAGGGCGATGGCATCGAGCCCCGCCACCGGGTCAAACAGGTCCACCAGACAGGTGGCGTAGAGATAGACATCGGCCGGCTTGGCCGGATAGACCCGCATTACCTTCATCACTTGCTCTCCTTACTTGAGCTGCAGCAGTGCGTCCGAGACGTGGAAGCTGTACATGAGCGCCAACCCGATAAGGCCAGTGGCCAGCAGGTAGTAGAGGGTGGGCAGCGCCGTCTTGCGCAGCGTCGCCCCCTCGCGCCCCAAGAGCCCCACGGTGGCCGAGGCCGCCACCACGTTGTGGATGGCGATCATGTTGCCAGCCGCCGCCCCCACCGCCTGCAGCGCCAGCATGGCGGCGGTGGAGACCCCCAGGGTCTGGGCCACCTCGAACTGGAACTGGCTGAACATCATGTTAGACACAGTATTCGAGCCGGCGATAAAGGCCCCCAGCGCGCCGATTGTGGCGCTGAGCGCCGGGAAGAACTCCCCGACGAGCCCGGCGGCAAAGTTGGCGGTGGTCACCGGCATGCTGGCGAGATCCGCCCCGTTGACCCCTGAGTTGATGAAGATGCGCACCATGGGCACGGTGAAGATCAGCACGAAGCCGGCGCCGATCAGGGTGCGGCTGGACTCCCCCAGCGCGCGGCCGAGGGGCGCCAGGGCGCGGGCCTGAATGAGGGTGGCGAGCAGGGCGCAGAGCACCAGCAGGCCCCCCGGCAGGTAGAGCGGCTCAATGGAGGCGCTGACCCCCTTCTCCCCCAGCAGATCGGTGAAGGCGAGACTCACCGACAACAGGCTTGCCTTGAATTCCGGGCTCACCCGGCTCGCCACCAGCAGGAGCGCCAGCGCCACATAGGGGAGCCAGGCCAGCATGAGCGACATGGGGCGGCCGGCAGCCTCTTTGAGATCGAGCTTCAAGGAGCCCAGCCACTCGGCGGGCCACTCTTTCTCGGGGGCGAAATCCCAACTGTTTTTTGGCACCAGAAAGCCGCGGCGCGCCGCCGTCACCACAAGGGCCAGCCCCACCAGGCCGCCGATGAGGGACGGGAACTCGGGGCCGAGCAGCATGCCGGTCAGGGCATAGGGGACGGTGAAGGCGAGCCCGGCGAAAATCGCGAACGGCAGGATGGAGAGCCCCTCGGTCCAGCTGCGGTTGCGGCCAAAGAAGCGGGTCAGCATCATCACCATCAGCACCGGCATCAGGGTGCCGACGGTGGCGTGAATGAGGGCCACGTTGGTGGTCACCTGTTGCAGGTAGATGTCCCAGCTGCTGCCGCCGGCGCTCAGGGTATGGCCGATGGCCTGGTTATCCAGCCCCTTGTTGATGCCCACCAGGATGGGGGTGCCTACCGCACCGAACGACACCGGGGTGGACTGGATCATCATGCCAAGCAGCACGGCGGCGAGCGCCGGGAAGCCGATGGCCACCAGCAAGGGCGCGGCAATGGCGGCCGGGGTGCCAAAGCCCGAAGCCCCTTCGATAAAGGCACCGAAGCACCAGGCGATGATGATGGCCTGGATGCGCCTGTCCGGCGAGATGTTGGTAAAGCCGCCGCGAATGGCGGTGATGGCGCCTGTGTGTTTGAGGGTGTTGAGCATCAGGATGGCGCCGAACACTATCCAGAGCACGGTCACCGTGATCACCAACCCTTGCAGGGTGGAGGCAAACACCCGGGTCGGGCTCATCTGCCAGCCCCACAGGGCGATGAACACGGTCAACAGGAAGGCGATGGGCATGGCGCGCTTGGCGGGCCAGTTGAGGCCGACCAGCAGCACGGCGGCCACCAGGATCGGCGAGAAGGCCACCAGGGCCAACAGGGTGTCTGTCATCATTGCATCCTTGTCCAGAGGTCGTGCGACGTGCGCACCTTGTTGTTGTTTTGTTAAGCGAACGTGACCTTACCCTGTTCCTTTTTCGCGATATATGGAAATAATGAACAACATTCATTCCAAAAGTTGATCAATATGGCCAGCACCGACGACCTCATCCTCTTCGCCCAGGTGGTGGAGGCAGGCTCCTTCAGCAAGGTGGCGGAGCAGAATTCCCTGACAAATTCAGTGGTTAGCAAACGGATCGGGCGTCTTGAAGAGGAGCTCGGGGTGCAGCTGCTCTATCGCACCACCCGCAGGCTGACCTTGAGCGAGGCGGGCAAGGAGCTCTATCAGGGTGCCAAAAATGTGAAGGCCGCCGCACTGGACGCCTTCGATGCGGTGGCGGGATTTGGTGAAAAGGTGAGCGGTCATGTGCGGATGTCGGTGCCCACCATCTCCGGCGAGCTCTTGCTCGCCGATGCCGTGGCCGATTTTTGCCAGCAGCACCCGGGGCTCACGGTGGAGATGTCGCTGGACAACCGCTTCGTCAACCTGGTGGAAGAGGGGTTCGATCTGGTCATTCGCACCGGCTATCTGGATGATTCGAGCCTGATTGCCCGCCACATCCTCGACTCCCAGTGGGTCATCTGCGCCGCCCCCGCCTATGTGCGCCGCTTCGGCGCCCCCCACGAGCCATCGGATTTGCTCACCCACAACTGCCTGCGCTACGCCTACCAGAGTACGGGAGCCTCGGAGTGGGCCTTCAAGGGGGAGGAGGGCAACTATCTGTTGTCGGTGTCGGGGAGCTTTTCAACCGATAACGCCGGGGCCCTTCGCAAGGCGGCGCTGGGGGGACGCGGCATCGTCTATGTGCCGCGCTGTCTGGTCTATCACGATCTAATGAATGGCGAGCTGGTGGATCTCTTTCCCGACCGGGTGGGCAAGAAGCTCGGCATCTACGCCGTCTACCCCTTCACCCGCCAGCCACCGCGCAAGATAAGGCTGCTCATCGAGCACATCCGCCAGCGTTATCTGGAGATTGGCCACTACTTCATCTGAGGCGCCTGGCGGGCCTCAGCGGGCGGGCGAGGCCGCCTGACGGGAGAGAAACGCCAGGGACTGGCGGTTGAAGTGATCCGGCTGCTCCACGTTGCAGACGTGGCCGCATTTTTCGATGATTTCGAGGCAACTGTAAGGGTCTCGGGCCACCTGCTCGCGCACCGGGGCGAGGAACATGTGATCCTCCTCCCCCATCACATAGAGGGTGGGAATGGGCAGGGCCCGCTCGCGAAAGTAGCGCATAAGAGGGTTGACCTCGGTGGCGAGACGGAACCAGCGCTTGAACTCCTTCTGGCACAGCTTTCTGGCCTCGCGCACGAAGAGGTTGCGGGACTCCTGATGGTGCTGGCGCGGCATGATGATGAAGGCGAACAGGCGGTAGAGCCACATGTAGGGCAGGAAGTGTTGGCCGAGGCGGCCAAGCTGCACCAGCACCCGGGAGCGGATGTCGAGGCGCAGGATGGCGCCGCCGAGCACCATGCTCTTGACCCGCTCGGGGCGAAGCTCGGCCAGGTGGCGAATGAGGATGGTGCCAAGGGAGATGCCGACAAAGTGGGCATGGGGGATGCGCAGGTGATCCAGCAGGCGCAGTATGTCCTCGGTCACCGCCCGAAAGCTGTAGTGCCCCTTCACCACCTGTTGCAGCTGGTTGGACTGGCCGTGACCGCGAAGGTCGAGCAGCAGCACGTTGAAGTGCTCCCGGTAGGCCCGCAACTGCTTGAACCAGATGGAGGAGCTGCCGCCCGCGCCGTGCACGAACACCACCCAATCCCGATCGGGACCCAGTTCAAAGGTCTTGTGGTACAACATCTCATGGGCTCCCGGGGTGATGGGGGGTATACTCGGCGCGCATGTTAACAGAAGGCTCACCCCGGTGAACATGCTTCCACCATGATCGGACCAGAGCGGAGTCCCCATGACACTCGTTCAATTGCGTGAATTTTTGCTCAGCCAGCCCGGCGCCACCGAGGACACCCCCTTCGGCCCCGAGATCCTGGTCTACCGCATCGCCGGCAAGATGTTCGCCCTGGTGGACTGGCAGGCCGAGCCCCTTTCCATCAACCTCAAGTGCGAGCCGGAGTTGGCGCTTTTACTGCGGGAGATCCACCCCGAGGTCAAACCCGGCTGGCACATGAACAAGCAGCACTGGAACACTGTGACCCTGAGCGAGGGCCTGGCGGACGAACTCTGGCAGGGCTGGATTGAACACTCCTACCAGCGGGTGGTCGCGGGTTTGCCCAGGGCCAGGCGACCCCAGGCGGTCAAACCATGAGGGCGCGCCCGCCACTGGCCCCCCGCTGCGAGCCCCTGGCCGCAGCGCACATCCCCCGCCTCGCCGACTTGTTCGAGCGGGCGGTGCGCCAGCTCGGCCCAGAGCACTACAGCCCGGCCCAGGTGGAACAGTGGGCCCGGGGGGCCCATCACCCCGGCTTCGCCGATCAGTTGCAGACCCATTACGGCTGGGTGCTGGCCCAGGGGGATGCCCTGCTTGGCTTCATCACCCTGAGTCCGAATGGCCATCTGGGCCTGCTCTATGTCGCCCCCGAGTGGGGCAGACAAGGAGTGGCCAGCCTGCTGATCCATCGCCTGATCGCCGAGGCCCGCGCCCTGGGTCTGACCAGGATCGACACTGAGGCAAGCCTGCTGAGCTATCCCCTGTTCCTGCGCCACGGTTTCGTCCTGGACGGCCTGGAGCAGGTGAGCCGGGGCGGCGTCGGCTTCACCCGCCATCGCCTGCACCTCTCCCTTGACGACGCCCCTTGCCAAGCTGACGGCAGCCACTAGAATACGCCCTGATTTTTTCGATGAGGTAGCACCCCATGGTGGTTGAGAGTGACGGCTATATAGCGCTGATTGAGTATTTGGTTGAACGGCTCAGCCTGTTTGAAGGCCATCAGTCCGGTCAGGGCGAGCTGACCATAGAGGATCTGGTGAGCAGCCGGGTCGCCAACAGCCTGATGACCCTGTGCGAGCAGAACCCCCAGCTCGATGCCAAGTTGCGCTTCGTGATGATGCAGGAAGCCGACGCCGTGGTCGCGGATCTGGAGGAGGTGCTCTCCGCCGTCTGGCTCCAGGCCCCGACCGAGCAGCAGCACGCCTTCCTGAACGAATTCATCGACCTCATCAAGAACCTGTTCGACAGCGCCATCCACTGATCTTCCCCGATCCAATAGCCCCAGCCGCGGCGCATGATGCCCGCCGCATGGATGGCGACGCCGCCCGGGGGTCGGAGAGCAGAAATGAGAAGGGCCGCCCCTTGAGGGCGGCCCCGCTTGCTATCATGGTTGGGAGGCTCATCATGTGTCTGGCATCGCCGCCATCCTTGGCTGCTAACTAGTTAGTCCACACCTTCCCGGCCAAGTTCCGCTTTGTTGCCCATTTTTTTTAACTTATTTTGCTGCCAGCACCAAGCGGCGCCAACTAGCGCGCCAGACTGGGGGGCAGGCAGACCCCTATGCCACCGAGGCCGCAATAGCCTTCCGGATTTTTATGCAGATACTGCTGATGGTAATCCTCTGCATAGTAGAAGGGCGCCAGCGGCCTTATCTCGGTGGTGATGGTGCGCGGGTCGCCGCTGGCGGCCATGGCGCTCTGGTAGGCGACCAGGCTCGCCTGAGCCAGGGCCTGCTGCTCCTCGTCGCCACAGAAGATGACGGAGCGGTACTGGGTACCCAGATCCCCGCCCTGGCGCATGCCCTGGGCCGGATCATGGTGCTCCCAGAACAGGCGCAGCAGCTCGCCGTAGGAGATGACCTTGGGGTCGAACACCAGCTGCACCGTCTCGGCGTGGCCGGTCTGGCCGCTGCACACCTCCTGGTAGCTGGGGTTCGGGGTATGGCCCCCCTGATAACCGGCCGCACTCGAATAGATGCCGGCCTGCTGCCAGAACAGACGCTCCACCCCCCAGAAACACCCCATGCCAAACCAGGCCAGCGCCAGCCCCTCGGGCCAGGGCCCCTGGGTCGGGTGGCCGTTGACAGCGTGCAGCTGACCAATGACCATGGGCTCATCGCGCCCGGGAAGGGCCTGTTCGGCACTCAATATCGCTTCCATTGACTCATCCTTAAATAGCGGGTCCAGCCCGTGACATCGGCAAGAAGGGTGAAGATAAGGAGTTTGCTCCGCCGGATCAACCGCCCTGCTCCCTCAAGGTGGCGAGTCATGACCTCGTCATCTCGGACCATCAGACTCCCGGGGCGAGGCCGTGACGGCAACAAATCGCGCCAAATCAATATTTAGTCTTGATTTGTGAATTTATTTTCATATATTGGGCCCATTGCTGTTTTTTTATGGATGAATCTCGAGTGCGTGAACGTGAACCCAGCCTGGTCCATGCCTTTCGGCAGTCCACCCCCTATGTCAACGTGCACAGGGGTGCCACCTTCGTGCTGATGATGGGAGGGGAGTCCATCGCCCATCCCAACTTTGCCAACATCGTCAGTGACATCGCCCTGCTCCAGACACTCGGGATTCGGCTGGTACTGGTATTTGGTGCCCGTCCCCAGAACGACGAGGCCCTGTCCCGCGCCGGCATCGAGGCCCATTACCACAAACGAGTCCGGGTCACCGACGACCCCAGCTTCGCCCTCATCAAGCAGGTGAGCGGCGGCCTGCAATTCGACATCACCGCCAAGCTCTCCATGGGGCTGGCCAACACCCCCATGCAGGGGGCCCGCATCAGCGTGGTGAGCGGCAACTTTGTCACCGCCCAGCCCCTGGGAATAGACGATGGGGTCGACTACTGCCACAGCGGCCGGGTCCGTCGCATCGACGTGGAGGGGATAGTGCGCCAGCTCGATCAGCAGAACCTGGTGCTCGTCTCCCCCATCGGCTGCTCGGTCACCGGGGAGAGTTTCAATCTCACCTCGGAAGAGGTGGCCAGACGCATCGCCGTGGATCTCAAGGCCGACAAGCTGATCTGCTTCAGCAGTACCCAGGGGGTGCTGGACAGACAGGGCCACGCCATCTCCGAGCTCTTCCCCGAGCAGGCGGAGGAGCTGCTGGTGGCGCTGGAGCAGGCGGGGGAAGAGATGTCCGGCACCGCCCGCTACCTGCGGGCGGCCATCGCCTCCTGCCGCGGCGGCGTGCCCCGCTCCCACCTGGTGAGTTATCAGGAAGACGGCGCCATGCTGCAGGAGCTGTTCAGCCGCGAGGGGCTGGGGACCCAGATAGTGCGCGAGAGCGCCGAACGGGCCCGCGCCGCCACCATAGAGGACATAGGCGGCATCCTGGATCTCATCCGCCCCCTGGAGGAGGAAGGGATCCTGGTGCGCCGCTCCCGGGAGCAGCTGGAGATGGAGATAGACAAGTTCACCATCATAGAGCGGGACGGCCTCATCATCGGCTGCGCGGCCCTCTACTGCTTCATGGAGGAGGCCATGGCCGAGATGGCCTGCGTCGCCATTCACCCCGAGTACCGCAACTCCAACCGGGGCGACCAGCTGGTGGCCAAGGTGGCGGAGCGGGCCAAACGGCTCGGCATCCGCCAGCTGTTCGTGCTCACCACCCGCTCCATCCACTGGTTCAGGGAGCGGGGCTTCGAGCCCCTGGAGGTCGAGGCCCTGCCGGTGGCGCGCCAGCGGCTCTACAACTGGCAGCGTCGATCCAAGGTTTTGTCAAAGACTATTTTTTAAGCTATTGATTTTGCGTTGCCTTCGACCAGAAACTGAACTTTTTTCGAAACTCGATTGACAGTGCAATCCAACGCGGGTTATTTCTAACTGCACTCCACCCCCAGCGGGTGGAGCCAGAAGAGGAGCGTTGCCCAGGTAGATCGGAGCAGGACACCAGAGTCCCATGATGCCGATTGAGGGGGAGCAGCGCCGAGACGCAGGAGGAGCCTGGTATCCTCACCGTCGGCCGCGGGGGCTGAATCCCCCGGGTTGTCATCGGTAGTGTCTATCCACTACCCGGGCCAGATCCTGGCCGGGTACTGGATGGGCTCTGCAGGTGGAGCGCTTCTGGCCGGGATCCTTCATCATTCCTGCCATTTTCTGCCCTCCCCTGTCTCTTTGCCCCATGGATCCGGATATTTGATATAGACAGGAGTATGCAATGAGCCCTTTCAACGTCGCCAAGTTTGGCGGAACCAGCGTCGCCAATGCCGCCGCCATGAACAACTGCGCCAACATAGTGCTGGCCAACCCGGCAACCCGGCTGGTGGTGCTGAGCGCAAGCTCGGGGGTCACCAACCTGCTGGTGGCCCTGGCCCAGGGCGAACTCGATGAAGGGGAGCGCGAGGCGCAGCTCGGCAAATTGGCCGACATTCAGCAGAGCATATTGCAAGACCTCGGCCAGCCGAGCGAAGCCTCTGCCATCATCCATGGTCTGCTCGGCGACATTCGCAAGATGGCGCTCCAGGCCACCCAGCAGACAGATGCCGAGCTGGCGGATCGCCTGATCGCCTGTGGCGAGCTGATGTCCACCCGGCTCTTTACCGAACTCCTGTGCCAGCGGGGCGTCAAGGCCCAGTGGCAGGATGCGCGCCAGCTGCTGCGCACCGACAGCCGTTTTGGCAAGGCCAGCGTGGATCTCGCTGCCAGCCGCACCCTCTGCCAGCAGGCTCTGGGTCCCCTGCTCGGTGACACCCTCATCATCACCCAGGGCTTCATCGGCGCCGATGGCGATGGCCGCACCACCACCCTGGGCCGCGGCGGCTCCGACTACAGCGCCGCCCTCCTTGCCGAGGCCCTGGATGCCACCGCCATCGAGATCTGGACCGACGTCCCCGGGATCTACACCACGGACCCGCGCCTGGTCAGCCGCGCCCGCCCTATCCCGGAGATCAGCTTCGTGGAAGCGGCGGAGATGGCCACCTTCGGCGCCAAGGTGCTGCATCCGGCCACCCTGCAACCCGCGGTGCGCCGGGACATTCCCGTGTTTGTCGGCTCCAGCAAGGATCCGGCGGCAGGGGGCACCTGGATCCGCGCCACCACCCAGAGCAGCCCGTTGTTTCGCGCCGTGGCCCTGCGCCGCCAGCAGGTGCTAGTGACCCTGCACAGCCTCAACATGTTCCACGCCTACGGCTTCCTGGCCGAGGTGTTCGGCATCCTGGCCCGCCACCGCATCTCGGTGGATCTCATCACCACCTCGGAGGTGAGCGTGTCGCTGACCCTGGATCACACCGGCAGCCAGAGCAACGGCGAGCCCATCCTGGGCGACAAGGTGCTGGCGGAGCTGGGCCAGCTGTGCAAGGTGAAAGTGGAGACGAACCTGGCGCTGGTGGCCCTCATCGGCAACCGGATGAGCGAGGCCGCCGGGGTGGGCAGCCGGGTATTCGACGCCATGCGCGAGCACAACATCCGCATGATCTGTTACGGCGCCAGCGCCCACAACCTCTGCTTCCTGGTGCAAGAGAGCGAGGCAGGCGAGATAGTCAATCGCCTGCACCAGGAGCTGCTCGACTGAGCGGCCAGCGGTCACTGCAGCAAAGAGGGCGCCTAGGGCGCCCTCTGTCGTGTCTGGTCCCGGGATCAGGCCGGTGCCGGGCTCAGCTGCCACGCCCTGGCCTGCTCACGCCAGCGGGCCAGCTCCTCGAGCAGCTGGGACTGGCTCATCCCCCCCAGCTGCGCGCCCTCGGCCAGCTCCTCATAGAGATGGCGCAGGGCATGTTCCAGCCAGTCGAGTCGCCTCAGGGTCAGGGGGCCGCAGCTCTTGCCGCCCAGATCGTCCAGCACGTCCAGGCGATGGCTGCGATACATGTCCTTGAGCCAGTTTGCCGCCAGCGCCTCCTCGCCGCTCAGGGCGGTGCGCCACTCGCCGGCGAGCCCTTCCAGCCTCGCCAGCACGGGGGCACAGGCCCCCTCCCGGCTCAGACGCGCCAGCTCCTGCTCGGCCCAGGCCAGGGTGAGGCGTCGCCAGCAGGCAAACTGCGCCAACGGATTGACCTCGTCGAGCCAGAGCCCGGACAGGGTGCGGGTCTCGAGACGCTCCACCACATGAAACTCTGGGTCGCACAGGCCGTTGGAGTTGAACTCGAAGCGGGGATCGAAGGGCCAGGTGTAACCGAAATCGAACAGGCTGATCTGCTGGCCGTCGTCGAGCAGGTTGCCCGGGCTCGGATCCCAGTCAAACCAGCCCCAGCGGGCCAGCTCGGCCTCGGCCGCCAGCATCTGGGCCAGGTTGCGCTCGCAGAGAGTGCGCACCGGCTCGCCCCGCAGCCAGGGGGAGAGCAGGATCCCGGCCCGGGCCGAGCCGAAGCTGGTGCAGACCACATTGGGCAGCAGGGTGGGATGCAGCTCGCGCAGGGCCTCTATCTCCCGCCGGCGTTCGAGCTCGGTGAGAAAGGCGGTCTGACCATCGGGATTGGCGACCCGGGAGACGGCGCGCCTGCGCTTGAGACACCAGTGATGGCCCTCGACCTTGAGGTGAAACACCTGGGCGCTGAGGCCGCCATCGTGGAGCGCGATCACGGCAGGATGCCCCTCCCCCAGGCTCTGCAACTGGGCGAGGGAGAGGGGGCAATCGCGCTCGCGGCCAACCCGTATCTCGTCGTTGCGCTGCAACATCGCTAGTAGTCTCGCCTGGCGTCCGGCAACTTTAGGATTCATTACAGTCTCCCCCATTCGTTATTGAGAGAGTAAACATCGCCCCCGCTCCCTTGCCAGCGCCATCCTCTCATGATGCCGCTTTCATCACAGAAACAGAGGGCGGGACCGGATCCCGGTCACACAAGTGTCCGCATCCCTTCATTTTTCTGTCATTAAATTGACAAGCAAGGGCAAGGCCAGCACCATCGGTCAACATCAATGCAAGCAAGATGATGCTCAAAGGACGAGCCCTTATGCCCCTCTCACGCCCAGGCCAACGGCCACGGGTTCCCCCGCTGCCAGCTCTGATGCTGGCGCTGCTGTCTGCCCTGCTGCTGTTCACCCTGCTGCTGCCGATCTTAAGCCCGGCCAACCTGCTGAGTCCGGCCAGGCCCATGGTGCTGGGGCCGGCCGACAACCCGGTCGCCACCCTGGTCCGTCACTCCCTGCTCTACAAGAGTGACAACCGCGGCCTCTATCTGGTGGTGCACAGCCAGTGGCAGCTCAGACAACCGCTGCAACCGGCGGACAGGGTGCTGGTGGAGCTGCTGGGGGAGCAGGGCGCGGCCATCGCCACCCAGAGCCAGCGGGCCGACAAGCGCCAGCGCTGCGATCCCAAGGGGTGCAGCCTCGATCTCAACAGCACCATTAGGGCACCGGACGACGCCCTCTCCAACCACTATCAGCTGCGCATCGGCCTGCAGCTGGCGGGCCGGGAGGACAGCGGCGGGCTGCGCCGCATACTGCAACCCCTGCCGGAGCAGGGGTTCAACCTCAGCTATCTGCTGGCAAGCCTGGGGCTGGTGCTGCTGATCTGCGCCGCCGCCCTGCGCATCTGCCTGCCGCTCTTGCGCCGGGGGCTCGCCTGGCGACTGATGGGCTGCCTGCTGCTCGGCAACCTCACCTTCGTGCTGCTCCACGGCTTCGTGGTGTTTCGGGTCGGCGAGTTCCTGCTCTGGACCGGCTTTCGCCCCGAGCACTACTACCTGGCCTGGGGCAGCATGGTGCTTGGCTGGGGACTGTGCGCCCTGGCCGGTTTCAACCTCTACATGGGGCTGGTGTTCGCCCTGCTCTGCGCCGTGGGGCTGCTCGCCAACTTCGTGAAGATCGCCATCTACGGGGTGCCGCTCGGGGGGGACGATCTGGGCAACCTGCTGGCCCTGGCCCGCATCCTGACCGAGCAGCATCCGCTGCTGCCCTGGGTATTCGGCCTCGCCCTCCTCTTCCTGTGCTGGTACTTCGCCCTGTCGCGCTGGGTGCTGCGCACCCTGGCCGCGACCGTCGCCTTCTTCGCCCTGTGCGTGTTCGCCACCCAGGCCGGCAACCTGCTGCTGGGGGTCAACATCCGCTACATGGACAGGGCGGTCAACTACCACAGGGACATCATCCGCGCCGGCCCCGGTCTCTACCTGTTCAACCTGGTGGACGACATGCTGCAAAGCGGCAACATCTTTCGCTACCCCTTGCAGAGCCAGGCCCCCAGCCTGAGCCAGACCCGGCCGCAGCCCCCGTCCCCGGCCCAGCCTCGCTGGGACAGGGTGATAGTGCTGCAATACGAGTCCCTCTGGCTCGACTGGCAAGCCAGGATCTGCGCCCCCGCCCCCACCCTGAAGCTGCCCGCCACCGTGTCCCAGTGGCACAAGACCATCCACTCCCCCACCACGGGGGGCATGACGGTGCTGCCGGAGTTCGAGATGAACACAGGGCTGCCGGTGGGGCTGCTCAAGCAGGGCATAGTGCCCTACTACTATCTGCGCGATCGGGTGCCCGGGCTGGCTCAGACCGCCAGGGCGAGCGGCTATCGCACCCTGTTCGCCCACCCCTATACCGAGAAGTTCTGGGGGCGGGAGAAGGCCATTGCGGCATTGGGGTATGAGGAGCGCTGGTTCAGCGACCATTTCACCAGCCTGGAGTACAAGGGACTCTATGTGTCGGACCATGCCCTGATCGATCACCTGCTCAGGCGCAGCAACCAGGATGACCAGCCGCTGTTCGCCTACGGGGTCACCATGCAGGGTCATGGCCCCTACGACGGCGTGCGTTATCAGGCCCAGCAGCTCGACAAGGCCTGCCCGGATCTCGCGCCGGCCGAGCGCCAGCTGCTCAACACCTACTACACGGGGGTGGTGGATGCCATGGCCTCCCTGGAGCGGCTGCTCAAGGCCCTGGATGCCAGCGGCAAACGCTACCTGGTGGTGGCCTTTGGCGATCATCAGCCCTACCTGATGCCGGCGGGCAAGGGGATCCATGGGGACAAGCCGCCCCGGGATGCCAGCTATCAGATCCCCATGATGGCCTTTACCCGCAATGACGGCAGCCTGGATCTCGCGCGCCAGTTTGGTGCCGTGCGCCAGCTCTACCAGATGGGTCAGGCGACCCGCGCCCTGCTGGCCGGGGATCTCACCCCCCTTAGCGATGGCCCCCTGCTCCACCCCGTACTCGGGCAGGAGAAGGGATTCGACGTCTCGCCCCTGGTGCCGCAGATCCGCGAAAGCTTTCGCCCCGAGACCCTGCCCTGAGCCGGCGCGACCTGATGACAAAGAGGCCGCAGTTGCGGCCTCTTTGTCTGTGGCAAGGCCCCCCTAGCGCCACCAGGGCTCGCACAGGCTCAGGCGCTGGGCATCCAGATCCAGCTCGGCCTCGATGCCGAGTGGCACCGTCAACATGGGGTGGGTATGAGCGCAGTCGAACTCTGCCAGGATAGGGAAATCGGGCTCCCCCACCACCTCCAGCAGGATGTCGAGGGGCGCCTTGCCACTGCCCTGGCTGTCAAACCCCTCGTGCTTGCCAAGGATGAGGGCACCGATGCGCTCGAACACCCCGCACAGCTTGAGGTGGGCAAACCCCCGCTCCACCGTCTCTGCCTGCTTGAGGCTGTCTTCCAGCAGCAGGATGTCCCCCCGCCCGATGGCCGGCATATAGGGAGAGCCCCAGATCCCTGACAGGGTATTGAGATTGCCCCCCATGAGCCGCCCCCGCCCCCGGCCCGTCCCCACCGAGACGAGCCGGTTGGGCTGGCACAACTTGGCCCGGGTCTGGCTCTCCCATGCCAGCCGCTCCTCGGTCCAGTGCGTCGGGGTCGGCAAGCCAAGGGGCAAGGGGGAGCCGCCGTCAGCGCAGATCGCCAGAAACGCCGCCAGGGTCTCATCCACCAGGGGGGAGAACTCGCCAAAGGAGGCCACCAGGGCGGGCCCGTAGAAGGTCACCAGGCCGGTTCTGGCATGGATGCCGAGCAGCAGGGCCGTCATGTCCGAGTAGCCGACGACTATCTTGGGATCCCGCTGCAATGCCTCGTAATCGACATAAGGCAGCAGGGAGTTGGCGTTGCTGCCACCGATCACCGACATGATGCAACGGACTTGCGGATCCCGGATGAGGGCATTGAGCTCGGCGGCCCGCGCCGCTATGGTGCCGGAGCGCCAGTGATCCTGCGCCCCGGTCAGGTTGCCCGCCTTGAGCCGAAAGCCCTCTCCCTCGAGGTACGCCCTGGCCCGGGCAAACCGGGTCGGTGCCCAGGCGGTGGCCGCACTGGCGGGGGAGAAAAAGCCGATGGTGTCCCCGGGCCTGAGCCGCGGGGGGCGAAGTCGTGTCATCAAGGTGCACTCCCTGTTTCACCGCCCTCCTCACGACGAGGCCCTGGCCCCGGGGGAAGGGGGCATCCAGCAGTAAACTCGTGCTTCGGACTCTTGCGCCAATGCCCTGTCGGCGCCCTGCACGGCTGATCGCCGATGGGCCATCGGCGCCTCATCGGAGTCACACCACCACGGCGGTACCGCTGATGCTCACCATCAGCATGCTGCCGTTCTGGCCGACCACCTCGTAATCGAGGTCGATGCCGACCACGGCGTTGGCACCGAGGGCCTGGGCCCGCTCCTTGAGTTCATCGAAGGCGATCTCCCGGGCCCGGGCCAGCTCCTTTTCATAGGCGCCGGAGCGCCCGCCTATGATGTCGCGGATGCCGGCGAACAGATCCTTGAACACGTTGGCGCCGAGAATGGCCTCGCCGACCACGATGCCGCGATATTCGCGAATGGCCTTGCCTTCCAGGGTGGGGGTGGTTGAGAGGATCATGGGATCTCCTTGTAAGGGGGGGCGCGCCGCGCCCGGGCCTGTCAGGGTAACAGGCAAGAGGCGGCGCGATAACCCCATGCCCCCCGAATGAGCAGGGAGAGTGCAACCGGGGGCGAAAAAAGCAACCGTTTGATTACACAGTCAAATGCCCATCTATACTGGTGCGGTGCCAGTGACTGGCCTTAACGTCGGCGCCAAAGCGCGACTGCCGTGGCTGACCGAATGTCAGAAGGGAGAAACATGAGACAACATCGATTGCTGCTACCCCTGTGCCTGCTGGTGAGCGTCCACAGCCAGGCCGGTGGCCTCTACCTGTACGAGACGGGCACGGATGACCTCGGCCTGGCCTCGGCCGGCATGGCGGCGAGAGCCCAGGATGCCACTGTGCAGTTCATGAACCCGGCGGGATTGAGCCATCTCAAGGGGCGCCACCTGACGGTCGCTGGTCAGGCCCTCTATGGGGACGTCCCCTACGATCTCGATGATCCGGCCCAGGCGGATGTGGATACCGTGATCGGCTGGTTCCCCGCCGCCTCTTTTTATTACAGCCAGCAGATAGATGATCGCTGGACCCTCGGCGTGGCGACCTACGGCAACTTTGGCCTGGGGCTGGACTTCGGTGACTGGGCGGGCGAGCAGCTCATCCAGGAGGCCACCCTGGTCGCCCTCACCCTGCAACCCTCCCTCGCCTATCGCCTCGACGAGCACTGGTCCCTGGGCGCCGCCCTTGGCATCAACTACGGTCTCTTCTCCCTCAAGCGCGACACGCCCCAGGGAGGGCGCAAGCTCGATGACAGCGATTGGGCCCTCAACGCCAAGCTGGGGATCCTGTATGAAGTCGATCAGGGAACCCGCTTTGGCCTGGGCTATAGCAGCGCGGTCGAGTATCACTTCGACATTCAGACCCAGGCGACCATCGATCGACCCAACCTGCCCGGGATCACGGTCGACTTGCCCCTCTCCGGCATGGTCAACAGCCCGCAGCAACTGATGATCAGCGCCTACCACAGCCTCAGCCGCGATTGGGCCATCATGGGCAATCTCGGCTGGCAGGACTGGAGCGACTACAACAACAACGAGGTGGCCGTGTTCGACCAGAGCAGCGCGGCGAAAAACCGCTATCAGGACACCTATCACCTGGCCGTCGGACTGCAGCACAACCTGACCCCCCAATGGACCCTGAACGGGGGGCTGGCGTACGACTCCAGCGCCTACAAGGATCAGGACAAGACCTCCCTCACAGTGCCAAGCGGCCAGACCCTCAGGGTGGGGGCCGGCTTGCGCTACGGGATCAACGAGCAGGATGCCATCGGGGCGGGTGTTGAATATGCCCGCATTGACAGCGCCAGGGTGCAGGAGGGGCACCTGTCCGGTCGCTACGACTCTCCCGCCCTCTACTTCTTCGCGGTCAACTACAGCAAGCAGTTCTGAGCCGGGCAGGGATGCCGGGCACACCATGAAAAAGGGAGAGGCCTCGGCCTCTCCCTTTCGTCATAACGTCACGATGGCACTCAGTGCAGCTTCAGGGTCGGTCTCAGCACCCGGTTGATGCGGCCCACCAGCATGATGAGGCCGGTCTTCACATAGCCGTGCAGGGCCACCTGGTGCATCCGGTACAGGGAGATGTAGACCAGACGGGCGATGTAGCCCTCCACCATCATGGAGCCGCGCATCAGGTTGCCCATCAGGCTGCCCACGGTGGAGAAGCGACTCAAGGAGACCAGGGAGCCGTGGTCGTGGTAGAGGTAGGGCTTCATCTCGCCACCCGCCAGCTTGGCCAGTATGTTCTTGTAGGCCTGGGTCGCCATCTGGTGGGCGGACTGGGCCCGCGGCGGCACGAACTTGCCATCGGGCTGCGGGCAGGCCGCGCAGTCGCCGATGACGAAGATATTCTCGTCACGGGTGGTCTGCAGGGTCTGGTGCACCACCAGCTGGTTGATGCGGTTGGTTTCCAGACCCGCGATCTCCTTCATGAAGTCCGGCGCCTTGATGCCGGCAGCCCACACCATGAGGTCTGCCTCAATCAGCTCGCCATCCTTGGTGTGCAGCCCCTCGCTGGTCGCTTCGGTGATCATGGTGCCGGTACGCACGTCCACCCCCAGCTTGACCAGCTCCTGATGGGCGGCGCCGCTGATGCGCTCTGGCAGGGCCGGCAGGATGCGGGGGCCCGCTTCCACCAGGGTCACCTTGAGGCTGTCTGTGGTGAGGTTCTTGAAGCCGTAGGCGTAGAGCTGCTCCACCGCGTTGTAGAGCTCGGCGGAGAGCTCCACCCCGGTGGCGCCGCCACCGACGATGGCGATCTTGACCTTGTCACCGGGCTGGTATTCGGTGGCGAACTGCAAGAAGCGGTTCATCATGTGGTCGTGGAAACGGTGCGCCTGGGAGGGGCTGTCCAGGAAGATGCAGTGATCCTTGATGCCCGGGGTGTTGAAATCGTTGGAGACGGAGCCGATGGCCATCACCAGGATGTCATAGGGCAGCTCGCGCTCATGGACCACCAGCTCCCCATCCTCGTCGTGGATCGGGGCCAGCACGATGCGCTTCTCGTCACGCTTGATGGCGGTCAGGCTGCCGAGCTGGAAGTCAAACCCGTGGTTCTTGGCATGGGACTGGTAGCTCAGGGCATCGATGCCCGCGTCCATGGAGCCGGTGGCCACTTCGTGCAGCAGGGGTTTCCACAGGTGGGTGCGATTGCGGTCCACCAGGGTGATCTGTGCCTTGTTCTTCTTGCCCAGCTTGCGGCCCAGGCTGGTGGCCAGCTCCAGCCCGCCAGCCCCGCCGCCGACGACAACGATATTGGTCATGGTGAATTACCTCAGGTTCCATTTAAAGCTAAGGGAGCCGGAGGCTCCCTTGATAGTTGAATCCATGACGTGACTGCATCAGGCCTCCTTGAAGGCCTTCATCCGCTGCAGGTGATGGGAGATGTTCTTGAATTTGTGACTCTCCCGCTCATCCCACACGATGTCGTAATAATTCTTCAATTCACGCTCAGTGTCCGCATTATTACCCACTTCATCCCGCACGGAAAGGATACACAGGCAATTTCCCGAGTTTTTATTACGAAATTCTGACACGCATTTAGTGCCAATGTCCTGGTACTCCTCGGGGCGGTCGATGCGCCCTTCCATGTTGATCTCGGGGTGCAGGTTAGGGTTGAAGATCACCTGCTTGATGCCACACAGAAAACCGATCCGCTCGCTCCAGTAGCCGCCGAGCCCCACGCCGCAGATGAGGGGCTTGGGGTCCGTGCTCATGTCGAGCTGCTTCTTCACCTCCTTGAGCAGGTGACTCATGTCGTGGCGGGGATGTATGGTGCTGTAGTGTACGAAGCGCACATCATCATCGATATACTGCAACTGCAGCACCTTCTCATGATTGCCAGGGCTAGTGGCATCGAAGCCATGCAGATAGATGATCATGGTAAGACCTCAGACTCTGTGTCGGTTCTTTCGAAACTACCGCAGCAGACGGGCCCGGCGCCACCAAAACATGCGGCTTTCTTGCTTTGGATCACGACTGTGGTCGTCGGTTGCGTCCGCTGCCGGCCCCGATAAGTTGCTACGCTTCAAACACAAAAAACAACGGATGAGGATGGCGTGAACGGAATCGCCCTGAGTTATCTGTTACTGGCCGCCCAGATGGGTCTGTATGCTGTGCTCTGGACCCTGACCGCCTGGCTGGTGCGCAGCGAGCGTCTCACCTGCCTGCTCGGCGCCGCCTACTCCCTGTGCTGGGCCGCGGCCCTCGTCCTGTTTGCCCGGCGCGGCGTCCTGGATCCCTGGCTCTGCTACACGGGGGCGGATATCCTGGTGCTCTGCGGCTTCACCCTCTTGTGGGGGCGCGCCTACCGCTTCGATCGGGGCAGATTCCCCCTGCTCCGCTGGCTGACCATCACCCTGCTCGCTGCCCTGCTGCTGGCCTGGGTGGGGCCCAGTCTGACCCAGAGCCACCTGCGTCTGTTGCTGCTGGCTCTCTTCTCCGGCATCAGCGGCTTTCTGATGATCTGCTACTCGGCCCGTCCCCTCAGCCAGCAGGTGGGCGCCCCCCTCAGCGGCCTGCTCAGCCTGCTGGGGCTGCTGGCCATCCTGGTCTGGGGGCAGCGGATCCTCATGGCCCAGAGCCTGCCGCTGCCAAGCCAGGACATCCCCTCCCAGTCCCATCCCAACCTGGTGGCGTTGCTGGTGGTCTGGCTGCTCACCACAGGTCTGCAACTGGGCCAGTTCTTCATGGTGGTGCTGCGCAATACCCGCAAGCTCAACGAACTCTCCTTGCGAGACAGCCTGACCCAGCTGCTCAATCGCCGCGGCTTCGAGACCCATTGGCAGGCGCAGACCGATCCCCAGCGCGCCCTGCTGCTCATCGACGTGGATCACTTCAAGCAGGTCAACGACCATCATGGCCACGACACGGGCGATCGGCTGCTCTGCCACCTCGCCCACCTGCTGCAACACCATATGGGCACCCCGGCCATCCTGGCCCGGGTCGGCGGCGAGGAGTTTGCCATCCTGCTGCCCGGGGAGGATCTGGCCAATGCCCACGCCCGCGCCGAGTACCTGCGCAGCCAGATAGCCGCCTCCCCCCTCGTCTGCGAACTGGGGATCCTGCGCATCACGGTGAGCATAGGGGTGGCCAGCGGCCGGGGATCCTCCCTGGCCGAGCTGCTCAAGCAGGCCGATCTCGCCCTCTACCTCGCCAAACGGCGCGGACGCAACTGCGTGGCCTGCCAGCAGGAGCTGGCTGCCCAGCTCAATTGACCCCAGACTCAGGCTCCCCGACCAGCTCGGCCAGGCGCGTCACCGCCCCTTCTACCACCTCCAGGCTCTGGCGCCAGAAGGCCGCTTCGCGGATATCCTGCCCCAGGTGTCTTGCCACCAGATCTTCGGCGCTCATGCGCCCTGTGTCCCGCAGCAAGGCGCGATAGGCCTGGGCCACGTTCGCCTCCCCTGCCCCCTTGCGGCTCATCAGCTGCCGATAGACCCCCAGGCTGAACAGATAGCCAAACAGGTAGGGGTAGTTGTAAAAGCCGAAGCCCGCGATGGAAAAATGCCCCTTGGCAGCCCAGAACATAGGGTGATAACGGTCAAGGCTCTGCTCATACCAACGGCCCCAGGCCTCATCCGTCAGCGCCTTGAGCCGCGCCGGGGAGACATATCCCGACGCCCGCTCGGCCACCAGGGCCCGTTCGAAATCGAAACGGGCCGGGATGTTGACCAGGAAGGTGGCGGCGCCGTCGGCTTCCGCCCAGGCCATGGCCAGGCGCTCCTCGGGACTCTGCGCCTGCTCGAACAGGGCGCTGCGCACCAGGGTCTCGGCGAAGATGGAGGCGGTCTCCGCCAGGGTCATGGGATAGCTGCGCTGACTCATGGGCAAGTCCCGGATGAGCCAGTTGTGCCAGGCGTGCCCCAACTCGTGGGCGAGGGTGATGACGTTGTCCTGGGTGCCCCCATAGGTGATGAAGACGCGCGGCTCCACCGGGGAGGCAAACTTGGTGCAGTAGGCTCCGGTGCGCCGGTTGGGGGTCGGCGCCGCGTCAATCCAGCCGCGCTCGGCCATCATGCGGGCAAAGTCCCCCATCTCGGGGTCGAAGCGCGCGAAGGCCTCTGCGATGAGGTCGACCGCCTCCTCGAACGGGATGGCCCGGCTGCTGGCGGCCGGGGGCGGCGCAAACAAATCCTCCGGCCCCATGGCTTCTATGCCAAGCCGCCCGGCCATCAGCCCCAGGGCCCGCTGCCCCAGCCCCCGGGCCCGATACGTCTCGGCCATGAGGGCTTCCAGGGTCGCCCGCTCGATATGGCTCTGGTGGCAGGAGAGATCCAGGGCATCCAGGGTCCGCACCCTGCCGCGCTGGCGCGAGAGCTCCAGGCGCCAGCCGTTGAGGGCATTGAGGATGGCGGCCACCGTCTCCTGCTCCCCTTCCCAGCCGGCGCTGATGGCATCGAACGCCGCCCGGCGCAGGGCACGATCCGGGCTGGAGAGCAGGTTGCTCGCCTCGGCCAGCCCCATGTCGCGCCCCTCGATAGTCAGCCGGATCTTGCCTGCCAGATCGTTGTAGAGGTTGCCCCAGGCGTGCAGGCCGTCGGTGCCAAGGCCGATGACCAGCTGCTCCGCCGCCACCGGCAGGCGTTGATCCTGCAGGCGACGCTCGTGGCGCAACCGGTACGCCTCTTCTCCGAGCAGGGGATCGGCCATCAGGCGTTCAAACTCGGGCGCCGGCAGTCCCAGCATCAGATCTTCGATGGGGGCAAGCGTCTTGAACAAGTCCGCATTGAGGGCCCGGGCCCGGGAGGCCCACTGCCTGGCCAGGGGATCCCGGGCGTCCTGACTGCCACGGCAAGCCGCCAGCACGGCGACGTTCCAGCCTATTTCGCGAATGCGCCTGGCCCGCAGCCGCACCTCTCGCAAGCCGTCCGTCAGGGCATCGGGGTTGCCCGGCGCCAGGGCCAGGCCCGTGATAAAGACCGCCAGCCCGGCCAGGCTGGCCCGGGCCTGGCTCATGTCCGCCGCCAGCTCGGGGCAGTCGAGGGCACGATAGATGTGCTGGTTGTGCCAGGTTTGTGGATAGGCGCTTTGTTGCATCGGATCCTCATGGTCAGAGACGGACTGGGTCCGTCGTGAAACAGGTGTCATGTCCAGAAAAAGGGGCGAGACTATACCAGCCGCTCCAGGCGCACCACCGCCTCCTCTACATAGCGCAGGCTCTCCTGCCAGAAGCCAGGTTCGCGAATATCCACCCCCAGGTGCTTCTCCACCAGGGCCTCGGCGCTCATGCGGCCGGTGTCGCGAAGCAGCTCGCGATAGGCGAAGACAAACTCGCCCCCGCTGCGCTCATGCTGGGCATGGAGCCCCAGGCTGAACAGGTAGCCAAACAGATAGGGGTAGTTGTAAAAGCCGAACGCGGCGATGGAGAAGTGGCTCTTGCTGGCCCAGAGCAGCTCGTCATATCGACTGAGGCTGTCACCATACCACTGCTGCTGCGCCGATTTCATCATGGCCCGCAACTGGCTCGCCCCCACATAGCCCTGCTCCCGCGCCGCCACCAGGGCCCGCTCGAAATCGAAGCGGGCGGGCACATCGAGCAGCAGGCTCGCGGCCCGCTCCCCGTCCAGCCAGGCGATGACCCGGCGCTGCTCCACCCTGTCGGTGGCGGCCAGCAGGGCGTCGCGCACCAGGGTCTCGGCAAAGAGGGAGGCGGTCTCCGCCAGCGTCTTAGGATACTCCCGCTGCTCCAGGGGGAGGTCTCTTAGCAGCCAGCTGTGCCAGGCGTGACCCAGCTCGTGAGCCAGGGTAATGACGTTGTCCAGGGTCCCCTCGAAGGTGAGGAAGACGCGAGGCTCGGGCGGGTCGGCATACTCTGTGCTGTAGGCGCCGCTGCGCCTGTGTTCGCTCGGGGCCGCATCTATCCACCCCTGGTCGGCCATCATGCGGGCGAAGGCCCCCATCTCGGGATCGAAGGCGGCAAAGGCCTGGGCCACCAGATCCAGCGCCTGCTCGAAGCCGAATCTGCCGCACGCGATCTGGGGGGCCGGAGCATGGCGATCCCAGGGGGCAAAGTCCGCTATCTGCTGGGCGCAGGCCATGGCCCGCAGGGCGCGGCGCCCCAGCTCCCTGTGCTCCTTCGCCGCTGCCATCAGGGTCTCCAGGGTGGCGCGGGCGATGCGCTCCTGATGGCAGCTGACGTCGAGGGCGTCCAGCCTGCGTCCCCTGCCGCGCTGGCTGGCCAGCTCGTTGCGCCAGCCGTTGATGGCGTTGAGGATGGCGGCCACCGTCTCCTGCTCCGCCCCCCAGGCGGCCTGGATGGCGTGCCAGGCCCCGGCCCGGCGCGCCCGATCCGGGTGGGCCAGCAGGTTGTCCGCCTGGGCCAGCCCCATGACCACCCCCTCCACCACTGGGGTCAGCCGCCCCACCAGGTTGTCGTAGAGATCCCCCCAGCCCTGCAGGCCATCCACCGCCAGCCCCTCGATCAGCTGCTCGCTCTCGAGGGAGAGCCACTGATCCTGCTGCCCCCTGTCGTGGTGGATGAGGTAGGCAAGCTCAAACAGCTCGGGATCCTGCAGCAGGGCCCGCACCCTCACCTCGGGGGCGTTCAGCCAGAACAAGGACACCGGCTTGCCAAGCTGGGCCAGGCTCGCCTGCAACTGCTGGCTGCGGCCATAGAGCGCCCTGGCCTTCTCGTCGCGGCCATCGCGACTGAGCCGGTTGTAGCCATAGGTCTGGCCGTTCCAGGCCAGGCGATGCACCTGCGTGGTCAGGCGCCGGATGGCCCGAAGCAGATGACGCAAGGCATTGATCTCTGTGGTATGGGGGATCTGCTCAACCAGCTGGCCCAGGGTGGCCAGGGCCTGGTTGGCCTGATGGAAATCGGCGGCGAGCGCCGGGCAGTCGGGGGCGGCATAGATGTGATCATCCTGCCAGACGGGTGGGTTCATAACTGTCCTTGTTTGTTTGCATCCATGTCATCTGGCCCCGCCTCTGTGGGCGAGTGCCAGTTCGGATACTACGAAGGGGGCGGGCCCTTGCCCAGCCCCCATCCGAGTCAACGCCCTGGACAATCCTGGTCGGGTGCGACGGCCCCTGTCGACCGAGGGCCGATCCGACGCCCGCCCGTTACTTGGCGGGCTTGAGCCGGCTCACTAGCGTCATGGCCAGCACCAGCACCATGCCCGCCGCCACCCCGACCAGGGCGCTTAGCAGGGTCGGCGTCACGGCGGCCAGCAGGCCTCCCACGGTCGGCAGGCTGGCGCTCGCGCCGGCGATCCCCTCGATCAGGTGGTGGGCGAAGGGCCAGCCATGGACCAGGATGCCCCCCCCCACCATGAACATGGCGATGGTGCCGACCAGGGCCAGCAGGTGCATCAGGCGGGGCGCCGTCGCCAGCAGCCCCTGCCCCAGGGCCCGGCGCACCGCGCCGCCATCGGGCTTTTGAAGCAGGTGCAGGCCGATGTCGTCGAGCTTGACGATAAGGCCCACCAGGCCGTAGACCCCCACCGTCATCAGGACGGCGATCCCCGCCACCACCGACAGTTGCAGCATCAGGCTGGCCCCCTGCACTGTGCCGAGGGCGATGACGATGATCTCCGCCGACAGGATGAAGTCGGTGCGAATGGCCCCCTTCACCTTCTGCCGCTCGAAGGCCATCAGATCATCCGGGATGGCATCAACCTGCCCCTGTTCCTCTTCTGCCCCGTGGGGCAGGAACTTGTGGACCAGCTTCTCGGCGCCTTCGAAACAGAGGTAGGCGCCCCCCAGCATCAGCAGCGGGGTGATGAGCCAGGGGATGAGGGCGCTGATGGCGATGGCGGCGGGCACCAGGATCAGCTTGTTGCGAAACGACCCCTTGGCCACCGCCCACACCACGGGCAGCTCCCGCTCGGCCCGCACCCCGGAGACCTGCTCGGCGTTGAGGGCGAGATCGTCCCCCAGTACCCCGGCGGTCTTCTTGGCCGCCATCTTGGTCATCAGGGCGACATCGTCGAGCACGCTGGCAATATCATCGAGCAGGGTTAACAAACTGGATCCGGCCATTATCAAACCTTCCTTATATCAGTGGGAAACAGCGCGGCGATCTTCTTGGTCACCGCCCCGGTCATCAGGGCGACATCACCCGGCACGCTGGCAATATCACCCGGCAGGGTTAACAGACTGGCTCCGGCCATTATCAAACCTTCCTTGTATCAGTGGGGAAACAGCGCGTCGATCTTCTTGGTCACCGCCCCGGTCATCAGGGCGACATCACCCGGCACGCTGGCAATATCACCCGGCAGGGTTAACAAACTGGCTCCGGCCATCATCAAACCTTCCTTGTATCAGTGGGAAAACGCCCTCAGGTACCCAAGCCAGCTCGCCGGGCTGACGCCACACGCGAGTGCCCACCAGAGGGGGTTTCTTGTTGCAGGCAAAAGATGGCACAGTGTAACCAGAAGCCGCCGTTTCGGCAGCCCCTGAGTCGGATGACACCGACTCGGATCACCCCAGCCCAAGGAGTTCCCATGCAAGCCTGGCAGCCTCTGCTCGATTTCTGGTTTGGCGATGACGCCGACGACGCCCCCCGCGCCCAGCGGCAAGCCCCCCTCTGGTGGGGCAAGAACAGCGAGACCGATGCCCTGCTGGCCCGCCGCTTCGGCGAACTGGCCGCGGGGGCGGCCAGGGGCGAGCTGGCTCACTGGGCCGAAGTGCCCGCCGGCCGGCTGGCGCTGATCCTGCTGCTGGATCAGTTGCCGCGCAACATCCACCGGGACACCCCGGGCGCCTTTGCCCAGGATGGCAAGGCCCGTGACCTCTGCCTGGCGGGCCTCGCCCTCGGGGCGGACAGATCCCTCTCCCCCCTGGCGCGGGTCTTCTTCTACCTGCCCCTGGAACACGCGGAGTGCCGCGAGCAACAGGCCAGGAGCGTCGCCCTGTTCGAGGCCCTGGCGGCCGAGCAGGCCACGGGGCCTGCCCGGACCACCTTCGAGGGCTTCGCCGACTTTGCCCGCCGCCATCAGGTGATCGTCGAGCGCTTCGGGCGCTTCCCCCACCGCAATGCCATCCTGGGCCGCCCCAGCACCCAGGAGGAGACGGCATTCCTGCAGCAGCCCGGCTCCGGCTTTTAAGCCGCCCCGGCGCGGCCATCAGCAGAAACGGGCCCGACGGGCCCGTTTTTCATCAAGCGGCGCAGCGACTCAGGCCGCCTGCGCCAGGTCTTCCTCCTTCTTCTGGTAAGCCTGGGGGGAGAGCCCCAGCAGCTCCTGCACCGTGGAGGCCACAGTGATGGAGGAGAGGGTCCCGGTCAGGATGCCGGCAAACAGGGTGAAGGCGAAACCATGGAGGGCGTCACCGCCAAACAGCAGCAGTGCCCCCACGGTAAACAGGGTGGTGCCCGAGGTTATCATGGTGCGGCTGAAGGTCGCCTTGATGGCGAGATCGCTGCAGCCGTGCATGTCGAGTCGGGTACGGGAGCTCAGTATGTCCCTGAGCCGATCCGAGATGACGATGCTGTCGTTGAGGGAGTAGCCGATCACCGCCATCAGCCCCGCGATCACGTTGAGATCAAACTCGATGTGAAACAGGGCCAGCAGCCCCAGGGCCACCACGCCGTCATGGAGCACGGAGAGCAGTATGCCCACAGCCTGGCGCCATTCGAAGCGAAAGGCCAGGTAGACAGAGATGGCCAGGGAGGCCACCAGCACCGCCATCATCCCCTGCTGGAACAGCTCGGCGCCCACCTGGGGGCCGACTATGGTGGTGCGCAGCAGCTCCACCGGCAGGCCGAGCTGGCCGGCCAGCTGCTCCGCCAGGGCCTGGGCTGGCATGGGCAGGCCATGGGGCGGCAGCTTGATCAGCCACTCCCCGGGCACCCCGGCCGGTTGCAGGCTGACCAGGGCTTGCAGGGAGCCATCGAGCAGGGCGTTGAGTTCGTGGGCCTCCTTGAGGGTCTGGATCTTGAATTCCAGCAAGATGCCGCCGGTAAAATCGAGGCCCAGTTGCAGGCCGTTGCCCAGCAGCAGCGCCACGCTGGCCAGGGTGACGAGTACGGAGAAGCCCAGGCCAAGATAGCGCCAGCGGGTCAGGTTCATGGCAAACAGACGATGGAACATGATTAAACCCTCTGCAGCCGCTGGCTGCTCTTGCCCCAGATGGGATTGATGATGGCACGGGTGCCCCAGATACCTGTGATCATGCTGGAAACCAGCCCCAGGATCAGGGTGATGGAGAAGCCTTGCAACGGCCCTGAGCCGATGGAGTAGAGCACCACGGCGCTGATCAGGGTGGTGAGGTTGGCATCGAAGATGGTGCTAAACGCCGAGCGGTAACCGAAGTCGATGGCCCCGGCCAGGCTGCCCCCCTCCCGCAACCTGTCTTTCACCCGCTCGAAGATGAGCACATGGGTATCCACCGCCATGCCGACGGTGAGCACCAGACCGGCGATGCCGGGCAGGGTCAGCACGGCGCCCGGCAGCACCGCCAGCATGCCCACCTGCATCAGCAGGTTGGCGAGCAGGGCCGAGATGGCCACCCAGCCAAACTTGCGATACCAGGCCATCATGAACAGCATCATGCCCGCCATGCCAAACGCCAGGGCGGTGAAGCCCGCCTCTATGTTCTGCATCCCCAGGGTGGGGCCTATGCTGCGCTCCTCCAGGATCTTGAGCGGCGCGGTCAGCGCGCCGGCCCGCAGCAACATGGCGAGCTCCTGGGCCTCTGGCATGCTGCCAATCCCGGTGATGCGAAACTGGTTGCCAAGGGCGGTCTGTATGGTGGCGACGTTGATCACCTCGCTATGGGCCCTAAGCTTGCCCTTGCCGTCTGTCTTGTATTCGGTGAACAGGGTCGCCATGGCGCTGCCCACGTGCTGGCGGCTGAACTGGCTCATCTTGCTCCCCCCCAGGGCATCGAGCACGATGGCGACCTGGGGTTGACCCATCTCCCCCATGCTGGCCCTGGCATCGACGATGTGCTCGCCGGTCAGCACGGGTTTGCGATCCAGCCCCACGCTGCGCCCCTCTCTGTCGGTCATGACGAAGTGGCTCTCGGGTCTGGCCTGATAGAAGGCCAGGGACGCCGTGGCCCCGATCACCTCCTTGGCCTGCCTGGGGTTGTGTACCCCGGGCAGCTCGATGCGAATGCCGTCCTGGCCCTGGCGCTGGACCGAGGCCTCGACGATGCCAAGCTCGTTGATCCGTTTTTTCAGGATTGACAGGTTCTGGGTCACGGCGTTGTTGATGAGCAGGCTGCGCTCGGCCTCGCTCAGGGTCAGGGTCACCTCATTGCCGCTGCGAGACAGCAACCACTGCCCCTGACGCACGCCGCCGCTCTCCTTGATGAGGGTGAGCCAGGGGGTCTGCTGTGCGTCCTGGGGCAGCAGGATGCGCACCTCCCCCGTCGCGACCCGGCTCACGGTGCCGCCCCGCAGGTGGGCCTCACGCAGGCCGCTGCGCAGGTTGTCCACCAGGTTGCGGGTCTGGCTCTCCAGCACGAAGTCCAGATCCACGCCGATCAGCAGCTGGGAGCCACCCCGCAAATCCAGCCCCAGCTTGATGGGGCTGGCCCCAAGCCGGCTTATCCAGCCAGGGGCATTGGCATGAAACTCCAGGGTCAGGGCGGCGCTGTCATGGCCCTGCCCTTCCAGCAGCTGCTTGGCTCGCTGTTGATCCGCCTGATTGGCAAACACCAGCTCCAGCTTGTCCGCCGAGGCGATGGTCTGCTGCACCGCGATGCCCTGCCGGGCCAGCAGCTCGGCATCGCCGGCGCTCAGACTGGTCTGGCCGTGCAGGCCGAGGGAGGGCTGCTCACCGAAGAAGGTGGGCAGGGAGTAGAAGCCGAAGGTCAATAACATCAGCAGCAACAGGGCGTACTGCCAGGCGCTCGTGCGATTGTGCACGAGGCGCGATCTCTTTCTCACGCTGTTCATAGGGAAGATCCGGTTCGAAGGATACGGGGCGAGCACCCGCACGGCGGGCGTCATCGCGAACAATCAGTCGATATCGGGCAGGGATTGCCCGGGGAGCGGCCAGCAGGGATTGACCCGGCGGCGGCTCGGGATCAGCGCGAAACGGCGCTCTGGGAGAAGCGGTATTGCAGGTGGCGGCGGCAGAGCCAGTGGCGATGAATGGCCCTGAACTGGTCCCGAAAACTGTGTCTCTGGTAGAGCAGGGCGCGGCAGAGCAGCAGACCGCCGAGCAGCAGCTGGCAGAAGGCGGCGGACCAGTCGGCGATCAGCTGGTAATCGAGCGGCGGACGTTCGTCTTCCCTCAGCTGGCCATGTTCCAGGCGCAGCAGATGGCTCTGATGGGTGCCGATGAACTTGACCGCCCCCCCTTCGGGGACGCTGGCGCCATGGAAGACGCTCTCCTGACTGTGCTGATGCTGGGGAACGACCACCGCAGATCGCGCCACGCCAAGAGTGGCGAACAGCAGCATGAAGGCCATGAGCACGCTCATCAGCATCCATTTCACTGTATCTGGACGATTGGTCGACATATTACCCCGATAAAAGCCGTGGGCGGGCGCCCACAGCTGGCAAGCTATCACAGCCAAGGTGACGGGGGCAAGACCGCGCCTGCCCCGAACACACTCATCGGCTGCGGGTCATGGTCTCGAAATCCTCGGCATACTCCTTGAGCAGGGTATAGAGGTGGGCGCGCTGGGAGAGATCCATCGACTGGCTCAAGGCGCTGAGCCACTGGATGGTGCGCTGGCGGGACTGGTCGGTATAGCCGGTGAAGCGGCCATCCATCAGGCCGTCCCCCTGCTGCAGCAGGCGGGTCAGCTCCTTGCCAAAGTCAGGGCTCTGGCGCTGCTTCATCAACCTGTCCAGCTCCCGGGTCCAGGCCCCCTGAAACTCGAGCCAGGGGGGCATCATCTCG
Organism: Aeromonas bivalvium; assembly: GCF_046078285.1. Taxonomy (NCBI): domain Bacteria; kingdom Pseudomonadati; phylum Pseudomonadota; class Gammaproteobacteria; order Aeromonadales; family Aeromonadaceae; genus Aeromonas; species Aeromonas bivalvium. The sequence goes on along the minus strand of NZ_JBGXBV010000006.1, from coordinate 112,330 downwards.
TATTGCCACTCGGCCCACTGGGCGATGAGCGGCTCCTGGGCCGGCTTCACCTTGCCTATCCAGAACACCAGCCGCTCCCTCAACTTGTCCTGAAACTCCTGCTGCATCCCAATCTTCGACTCCGTGAGGAAGTCATGCTGGCGCTCCTGCTGACGCTTTACCCTGTCGGCCATGAAGCGCGCCACCTGGGCATCGGTCAGGGTACGGGCCAGGCGTACCGTGCGGGGGATGGCGTTCTCCAGGGTGCGGGCCAGGCTCGCCTGTGTCCTGTCCAGATGGAGAGTGACCTGGGCCGGGGTCATGGGGCTGGCCACCGCCTTGGCCAGGGCATCGAGATCCCGGGCGTAGATGGGCAGCTCGTGCTGGCGATGCCAGGCCATCAGCCCCTTCACCTCGGTATCCAGCAGGGTCTTCTGGTCGCGGTCCAGGGAGAAGTAGTCGTCCAGCTGCCAGACGATGGCCGAATCGAGCCAGTAGTAGATCACCCGGGTCGCACAGCCGACCAGCAGCAGGCAGGCCAGACCCGCCAGCCAGACTCGTGTTTTCTTGCGCCAAAGGTGTGTCATCAAGATGGTTACTCCAGTCGTTGGCGATGATGGGCTATCAGGGTGCCATAGGCCGGATCCGGCGCCTGTTCGGCCATGAGCAGGGCCCACAGCAGGGCGATGTAGTCGACCCAGGGCAGAAAGGCCGCCCCCTGAAACACGGGGATCGGGGTGGCACAGGCGAGCCGTGCATGTTCTTCAAGATAGCAGGCTTCAAGCGCCGCCATCTCATCCAGGTCCCAGCCATGGGTTCGCACGATACTGGCCAGTTCGAATCCCGGGTGACCGGCGGCACCATACTCCCAATCGATGACCCAGGGCCGCTCCCCCAACAAGTTAGCCGGATTGAGATCGTGATGGCAAGGGAGCCAGCAGCCGTCCGGCTCCCGGCTGGCGAGCAGGGGCGCCTCCAGGGCGGCCAGCCAGGGCGGGGGCGCCCGCAGCCGGCTGCGATAGCCTTCGGCATGGGCCCGCACCGCCATCCTGACGGTCGGCACCGGCAGGCGATGCAGCCGCACCAGCAGCCGCGCCAGGGCGGGCAGCGCCAGATGGCGGGGAGGAGGCGATTGTGCCCAGCTCGGCGCCTCGCACCAGTCCAGCAGCAAGATGCCGCGCTCGGGATCCCCGTAGTGGCAAGGCAGCGCCAGCCCGGCCGCCATGGCCCCGCGATAGAGCTGCCACTCGGTGGCCCGATCGATGCCAAGGCGCACCGGATCCGGATGACCCAGCCGCAGAAAGTAACTGCGCCCCGAAGGGAGGCGCAGTCGATAGTTGCGGTTGGTCAGGCCGAGCCCCAGGGGGGCGAGCCGTCCCGTCCGCCAGGGGGCAGGCAGGCTCGCCAGCAGGGCCTGGTTACCAGCCAAAGGTCGAGGTCTTGGCCTGCTTGCGGATCTCCTTCTGATCCGCCCACTCCAGCTCGCCGCTCTGCAAGTCCATCAGGTTCATGGTCATCTGGTAGTAGACGTCCTTCACCTTGCCGTTGTCCTTGACGATGCTGCTGAGGTTGCCATAGACCATGTAGCGGGCGCCGGTCTGCTTGCCCAGACGCACCATGGCTGCAGGGTCCACCATGCCGCTGCCCTGCTGGTATTCGAGCTGCTGCCTGACCGCCGCCACCTTGCTCATGTCGACGAAGCGGAACTTGCCCGAGCGCAGCAGCCTGGTGCGCAGGGTGTCTGTGATGGCCTCGGTGTCGATGTGCTCCGAGGTCTTGTTGCGGATGCTGTCCATGAACATCACGGGACGCCCCCCCGCGGTGATCTCGGAGGCCGCCGGCGAGGCGAGCAGGGAGTCGGCCATCTTGTCGGCGATGGCCTGCAGATCGCTCGAGCCATAATCCACGGTGACCGTCTCGGTGGCGGTGGCATCGCCATAGCTCACCGTGGTGCTGGAGCAGCCCCCCAGCAGCAGGGCACCGGCCAGGATGAGCAGGGCATGATTCATCTTCATCGGTTCTTTCCTCAATCGTTCAATACGCAGGGACAAAAGCCCCCTTGCCGCCGCGCCGGGCGGCGCTCCCATCATGGGATCAATTGGATTCGGCTATCACTTCGCGCACCACCAGGCGATACCCCAGCACCTCTCGGGTCGGCGCCAGGGCCGACAGGGTGCGGCGCTGCTGGCCGTGCATCACCAGCGGGGTCCAGCCGCGGCCATCGGGGGCCACCTCCTGGCCGCTGGCATCATACCAGTAGAAGAGGTATTGCAGATGACTGTCGCTGCGCCGCTGGTTGGTCAGCGCCACATTGACTTGCAACAGGCCATTTTGCTGGCGCCGACCCAGCTCTGCCAGCTGCAGATCCAGGCTGCCGTTGTCGACCCGAAACTCGGCCGGGCCGCCGCCTGGGGCCGACAGGGCGACCCCGCTGGTGTTGCTGGCACAGGCCGACAGCAACAGGGCGAGGCCGCAGGCCAGGGCTAATCGTTTCATGTGTGCTCCTCGAATGAATGGCGTGTCTCGCCCCTGGGCTAGAGGGTCAGCACCCGGGTGGTCAGGGCGGCGCCCAGGCGGTTGGCCCAGATCAGGGTCGTGCGCCCGGCCCGCACCTCGATGGGCAGGGTCTGGCTCGCGCTCCCTGCCCCCAGGATCAGGCTCTGGCGACCCGCCGGCAAGCTGGCCTCCCAGCTCGATGCCTGGGCCGGCAGGGTCAGCCAGCTGCGGGTATCGGCCCGCTCGGAGAAGGTATTGAACAGGCCGACCACCAGGTTGCCCACATCTCCCCCCTCCTTGGCGGCGGTGCGCCTCAGCTGCTCCTTGGCCAGCAGCCGCAGGGCCTGACGGCTCAACATGGCGGGCAGGCGCTCTTGCAGATCCCTGGCGGCCAGGGCCTCGAGCCGCACCAGGGGCGCCGTGGTGCCGGCCTGGCCGGCCACCTCGACCCTGAGGGGGCCCACGTCCGCGCCGCGATTATCGTAGTAGGGGATGGCGACGGTAAAGGTACGAAAATCCCCGGCCGAGGTGAACAGGGGCAGCGGCAGGAAGAGTTCGCGCCGGGCCGGGATCAGGCCGTCTTCGAACAGGATCACCACCCTGCCCTCCCCCCGCGCCAGGGGCGGCGCCTTGCGACCGAGGCGCCGCTCTGTCTGCTCCAGCTCCTCGGGGGAGCCCCGCAGGCGCGCCAGCCGCAGCAGGGCCCCTTGCAAAGCCGGGTTGTCCGGCGCTATCTCCAGGGCGCGGCCATAGTCGACCCAGGCATCGTTGAGATCCCCGCTCGCCTCATAGAGCACCCCGGACAGATAGAAGGTGTAGGCATTCTGGAAGCCATTTTTGACCTGACCGACCAGGCGATCGAGATCCGGCGCCCGCGACAGGGCCTGGCGCACCCCGGCCTGCGCCTTGGCCTTGGCGAGCTCGCCATCCCGTTCCCGCAGGGCCCGCTCCTGCACCTGGTTGGCGCGGCGCACCTCCACCAGGGCCCCCTCCCGATCCCCTCGCGCCAGGTAATCGAGGGCCAGGTAGTGGTGCAGCATGGTGCGCTCATAGTCCGGGGTCTGATAGCCCAGGGTCTGATCGTTGGTCAGCAGGCTGCCCGCCTGGGCCAGCCCCTGACTCACCCGAAAGCGTGCCTGCTCATCCTGTGCCGTCAGGGCCCGATCCGCCGCCACCCAGGCCTGGCGGCTCGCAGGATCCTGCCGGGCCAGCTGGGCGATGCGGCCCAATTCCAGGCGGCTGAGCACATAGCCGTCATCGCCGGGGGCCAGCTCGCGCACCTCGGCCATGGCGTCCAGGGCCCTGCCCTGGAGCAGGGCGCTGCGCACCGGGGCCATCTGCACCGAATAGGAAACGAACAAATCCTGCCAGCTGGCACAGCCCCCCAGCAGCAGACCGGCCAACAGCAGGCCGGTCGATGCAAGGAGACGCATCACAGGCTGAGCAAGGGGCCCAGGGGTTGACCGCCGACCAGGTGCAGGTGGATGTGATACACCTCCTGCCCGCCGTGGCGGTTGCAGTTCATGATGAGGCGATAGCCATCCTCGGCGATGCCCGCCTCGGCCGCCAGCTTGCGGGCCACGGTAAACATGCGGCCCAGGGCCAGCTCATGTTCGGCTTCGACGTCGTTGACCGTGGGGATCAGCACATTGGGGATGATGAGAATATGGGTTGGCGCCTTGGGGAAGATGTCGCGAAAGGCGGTGACCAGATCATCTTGATAGAGGATCTCGGCCGGGATTTCCTTGCGGATGATTTTGCTGAAAATGGTTTCATCGGCCATGGGTAACTCCTTGCGTTAAAAAGAAAAATCAAAATAAAGCCTCTAACGAGGCTATTCCATCGCCGCCGGGGCCGCCAAGTGTGACACAGGCCGGTTTTTGCGACAGCCGTTGTCACAATGTCTTCAGTTATTGTTAAAAATACCGATAGCCAGAACGAGGGATCTCCGGTGCCGGGCGCGACGTCCGTAGGGTAGCAAAGGGACGGGGGATTCAGGCAAGGGACTTTTGCATTCAAAGCGGGACAATAATGAAACTAAGTATGTCGGACCTCTCCATCTTGCAGCGGGTCTATCTCGGGTTTGCCATCCTGGTGGCCGTGATGATAGCGAGTTCTGCCTTCACCTTTCACAGCCAGCGCGCCCTCGGTCAGGCCCTGCATCAGGTCACCCAGCAGTCCATGCCGCTGGTCCAGGCCAGCAGCCAGACCCAGATAAGCTTGCTCAGCGCCAACAAGCGGCTCAACGACGTGCTGACCGAGCAGGATGCCAGGATGCTGCCCGAAGAGATAGCCGCCCTGGAGGAGGCCGAGGGCGAGGTCGAGCGCCGGCTGCAGGCCCTGACGGCCCAGGCCGGCGATCAACCCCAGCTGCAGACGCCGCTCACGGCGCTCAAGGAGCAGGTCGCCAGCTATCAGGCCCTGACCCAGACCCTGCCCGCCGAACACCAGGCCCTGCTCAGCCAGTTGCACAAGGTAAACCAGGCCAAGGGCCAGTTTCAGGTCACCCTGCCCCAGTTCAAGAAGAACCTGGTCGACATGATGGCCGGCCAGGAGGACAGCTTCATCAAGATGCTCTCCGAGAAGCTCACCACCCAGCTCTCCACCATAGAGCTCTCCACCATGGATGCCCTGAACCAGTCCGTCACCGGCCCCATCGAGTCAGCCCTCAAGCGCAACAAGATGCAGATCGGCGGCTTCAACGGCACCATCGCGGATCTGGAGCGGGAGCTGCCGGACTTTGACAACGACGTCGGCCACAACGTGCGCGCCTTCGTGCGCGACACCACGGCCGCCGACGGCCTGCTCGGCCAGTATCTGGCCCTGATGAAACAGCAGGCCACCCTGCACGAGAAGAGCAAGCAGGCGAGCCAGCTCATCATCGCCATCCAGGGCCAGCTCGAGGCCATCACGGACCAGAGCCAGCAGCTGATGAACGCCAGCATTCAGGTCTCCGAGCAGGTACAGCAGCGCAGCAGCCTCTCCCAGGGCATCAGCATAGTGCTGGCCATCCTGGTCGCCATCCTGGTGGCCATCACCCTGGGCCGCGCCATCCGTCGCCCCCTCAAGGAGCTGCTGCGGGTGCTGACCCAGGTGACCCAGGGGGACATGACCCTGCGCATCGGCTTCAAGAGCCGCAACGAATTCGGCCAGCTCGGCAGCCAGGTCAACCTGCTGATCGCCCAGATGAGCGAGGTGCTCTCCCAGCTCTCCCAGGCTTCGACCCAGCTCAATGACGCCGCTCACGACAACCGCCACACCACGGAATCGGTGCGGGCGGATCTGGAGAAGCAGCGCCAGGAGACCGCCTCGGTCGCCGCCGCCATGACCCAGATGGAAGCCTCGGTGCGGGAGGTGGCCCAGGCCGCCAACCAGACCCTGGAGCGGGTGATGGACGTGGAGAAGGCCTCCGAGACCGGACGCCAGGTGATGGCGGGCAACATCAGCACCACCCACCAGCTGGCGGGCAAGTTGCAACAGACCGGCAAGGTGATTGGCGATGTGAGCGCCATGAGCGATCAGATTGGCAATATCCTCGACGTCATTCGCGCCATCGCCGAGCAGACCAACCTGCTGGCGCTCAACGCCGCCATCGAGGCGGCCCGGGCAGGCGAGCAGGGCCGCGGCTTCGCCGTGGTGGCCGACGAGGTGCGCAACCTGGCCGGTCGCACCGCCCACTCCACCAACGAGATCCAGACCATGATAGAGAACCTGCAGCAGGGGGTCGCCCGGGCGGTCAGCGTCATGCAGGAGTGCTCCCGCGAGATGGACAGCTGCATGAGCCAGAGCTCCCACGCCAACAACGCCATGGAGGAGGTGCAGGGCATAGTGGTGCTCATCAGCGACATGTCGAGCCAGATAGCCTCCGCCGCCGAGCAGCAGCAGGCCACCAGCGCCGACATCGCCACCAACCTCAATCGCATCTCGGACATCTCGGACCTCAACTATCAGGGGATAGAGCGGGTCGCCGAGACCAGCCAGCAGCTCGATGCCCTGGCCGAGCAGCAGGAGAGCCTGGTCAGGCGTTTTCGCCTCAGCGCCTGACGGCTGCCCCAAAGAACAAGGCCCCGCATCTGCGGGGCCTTGTTCATGATTGGGCAAACCGGGCCATCAGGCGTAGGCGATGGCGCCCTTGCCCACCCCTTCATAGGCCACCACCTTGACCAGCTTGTCTCCCACCATCCCCTTCACTTCCCGGGCGATGTAGCAGGCCAGCAGCTCTATGGTGGTGTCCGTGTCTATCATCTCCACCTCGGCGACCGGCATGGCAAGCTGGAACAGGCCCTGGGGCGCCACGTACTTGAAGCCGATGTGGCCGCTCCCCAGCAGGGGGGCGGCAACGGCACTCAGGGCCAGCTCGGTCAGGGGCACCTCATCGTCGGCGGTGCCGAGGTAGATATCGGCCCAGCGCTCGGCCCAGTCAAGCTCCAGCTCCTGGTCGCGCGCCCCGTCCACCTCGATCTCGATGGGGGAGCGGTGGCCGTGGGCGATGCGCTGGCAGTTGCCGTCGTGCTTCTTGAGGCCGTGGCTGTAGTGATAGAAGGCGCCAGCAATGGCTTCGTGACGCAGGGTCAGCGACAGATCCTTGATGTTGCCGGGCAGCTCCCTGGCCAGCACCCCCAGCAGATAGCGGGTCACCGACTCCTTGTCCACCTGGGTGCCGGGGATGAAGGCGAACGCCTGCTCCGGACAGCGCAGGTGGATGGATTTGTCCTGGCGCAGCAGATCGACACAGGTCTCGTCGCCGGACAAGGACTCGATACGTACCATGGCATTGTCCGTCGGCACCAGCAGCTTGTGATCCACCTCGCGGTCGATGATCGCCTTGATGAGCTTCTTCACCCGGCCAAAGTCCAGCAGCATGCTCATCTCGTTGAGCTCGCCACTCATTTCCACGTCCACCAGCCAGCTCTCCCCCACCATGCCACGGCGTTCGCACAGATAGCTGGAGTCGATCACGGTCAAATCTCTTACAAATAACTTCATCACTCAGGCCTTGCTACAGAGTAGGGACAGATTGCGCTATTATGACCCGCGATCACAGACAAAGGAACTGGACCCGCCATGAACACACTGCTTATCAAGAACGCTACCCTGGTCAACGAAGGGCGCATCTACGCCTCCGATGTGCTGATCGAAGGGGAGCGGATCAAACGGATCGCCCCCCACATAGAGGCGCCGGACGCCATGGTGATCGATGGCACCGGTCGCCACCTGATCCCGGGCATGATCGACGATCAGGTCCATTTTCGTGAACCGGGCCTGACCCACAAGGGCACCATCGCCAGCGAATCCCGGGCCGCCGTGGCCGGTGGCACCACCAGCTTCATGGAGATGCCCAACGTCAATCCCCAGACCACCACCATCGACGCCCTCGAAGCCAAATACCAGATCGCCGCCAACTCCGCCGCCGCCAACTACAGCTTCTATCTGGGTGCCACCAACGACAACCTGGAAGAGATCAAGAAGCTCGATCCCAAGCAGTCCTGCGGCATCAAGATCTTCATGGGGGCCTCGACCGGCAACATGCTGGTGGACAACCAGGAGACACTGGCGGCCATCTTCCGCGAGAGCCCGGTGATGATAGTCACCCACTGCGAGGACACCCCCTCCATCAAGGTGCTCGAAGACGAGGCCCGCGCCAAGTGGGGCGAGGATGTGCCCATGCGCGAGCACGGCCGCATCCGCAGCGCCGACGCCTGCTACAAATCCTCCAGCATGGCGGTCTCCCTGGCCAAGCAGTACGGCGCCAAGCTGCACGTGCTGCACCTGACCACGGCGAAAGAGCTCTCCTTGTTCACCGCCACCCCGGATCTGAAGGATCTCAAGGACAAGAACATCACCGCCGAGGTGTGCGTCCACCATCTGTTCTTCAACGAGGCGGACTACGACACCCTGGGCAGCCAGATCAAGTGCAACCCGGCGGTGAAGAGCGCCGCCGACCAGCACGCCCTGCTGGATGCGGTGCGCAACGACGTGCTCGACATCATCGCCACCGACCACGCCCCCCACACCTGGGAAGAGAAGCAGAACAGCTACTTCAAGGCGCCGTCCGGCGTGCCCCTGGTGCAGCACTCCCTGCAGGCGCTGCTGGAGCTCTATCACAACGGCATCTTCAGCCTGGAAACCATCGTCAAGAAGACCTCCCATGCGGTGGCCGAGCGCTTCCAGGTGCAGGATCGCGGCTACATCCGGGAAGGCTACTTCGCCGACCTGGTGCTGCTTGATCTGGGCAAGCCCTATGTGGTCAACGACGACAATCTGCTCTACCTGTGCGGCTGGTCCCCGTTCAACGGTTACCGCTTCCAGAGCACCATAGAAATGACCCTGGTCAATGGCCAGATCGCCTGGCAGAACGGTCAGGTCACCGACCAGGTATTGGGCAAGCGACTGACCTTCAACCGCTGAGACGGGCAACCGCAGCCAGAGCGCCATGATTGAGATGACCCTGGTCAATGGCCAGATAGCTTGGCAGAACGGTCAGGTCACCGATCAGGTATTGGGCAAGCGGCTTACCTTCAACCGCTGAGACAGGCAACCGCAGCCAGAGCGCCATGATTGAGATGACCCTGGTCAATGGCCAGATAGCCTGGCAGAACGGTCAGGTCACCGATCAGGTATTGGGCAAGCGACTGACCTTCAACCGCTGATCCTGTCATCGCGGATACCAGACGGCCACCCACAGGGTGGCCGTTTTTTGGCCGCAAGGCCCGAAAAATAGCGCCAATACGGGCATTTGCTCGCACTTTGATCCGAAGTTGCCCACAAAGCAGGCAAACGATCTCACGGTGTGATTTCCCCTGTTGACAGGATAGGGGCATCTCCATAAACTCAGCCCCCGTCAGCCAAGCTGACGCAGTCGGCGTGTAGCGCAGCCAGGTAGCGCACTGTCATGGGGTGTCAGGGGTCGGAGGTTCGAATCCTCTCACGCCGACCATCATTCCCCGAGAAAAGGCCCAGTCAGTGACTGGGCCTTTTCTTTATCCGTATTCCTGCCTCGTCGGTGCGGGCCGACGGCTCTCTGCCCGCCCATTCCCGGGTCATTCCCACGCCAGCCCGGTTGACCGTCAGACCCTGACTTGCCCATGGTCCTTCCCTGTGTTTTGATCGGCCTATCTCACCGCCCCGAGGCCAGATCCATGTTCGTCAGACTCCTGCTGCTCTGCGCCCTGCTGCTGGCGGGCTGCGCCACCCCCTATGACAGCAAACCCTCCCTCTGGGGCGGCCAGACCGGTTTTTCACAGAGCCAGATAGGCCCGGATCGCTGGCAGATAGAGTTTGTTGGCAACGATCTGGTGAGCCGGGAGACGGCGCGCAAGTATGTGCTCAAGCGCGCCGGGGAGCTGGCCCTGGCCCAGGGTTATGGCTGGGTCGAGGTGATGAGTCTGGACATAGTGCGCGATGCGGTGCGCGCCACCCCCCGTCGCCCCCAATTCGGGTTCGACCGCTATGAGCCCGACACCTTCATGGAGCAACTTCACGTGGAGCACCGCATCTCGGCCCTGCTGATCCTGCGCCTCGCCCATCGCCAGCAGGGGGACGAGGCACTGTCAGCCGCCTATCTCGCCAGGATCGCGACCGACTAGCATAAATCACTACCATATTAATAAATGGCATATCGAATACACCTAAGACCAGCGATAAAAGTGTGATATGGCGCTAGATTTCACCCCGTCCTTTGGGCATGCTGCGCCCATGGCTCGCCCTATCTGGCGATCCGGCCCGGCTGTCGTGGCACGCGCCACCCCATCCCGACTCCTTGCGCTGCGCGGATCTCTCCCCATGAAACTGAACAAGCTGACTCTCGCCATCCTGACTGCCATGCTGCTTGGCATCGCCACCGGTCAGGGCTACCGCCTCTTTGCCCCGGATCAGGCCCCTGCCTTTGCAGGCAACATCACCCTGCTCACCGACATCTTCCTGCGTCTCATCAAGATGATCATCGCCCCCCTGGTGTTCACCACCCTGGTGGTCGGCATCGCCAAGATGGGCGACACCCGCACCGTGGGCCGGATCGGCGCCAAGACCCTGGGCTGGTTCATGCTCGCCTCCCTGATGTCCCTCTCCCTTGGGCTGCTCATGGTTACCCTGATGCAGCCGGGCAGCGGTCTCTCCCTGCCCCTGCCTCCCGAGTCCGCCAGCAGCGGCCTCGCCACCACCAGCCTGGGCCTGCGCGACTTCATCGCCCACGCCATCCCGAAAAGCGTGGTCGAGGCCATGGCCAACAACGAGATCCTGCAGATAGTGGTGTTTTCCCTCTTCTTCGGGCTGGCCGCCGCCGCCCTGGGGGATGCCGCCAAGCCGGTGGTGATGCTGCTGGCAAGCAGTGCCGAGATCATGCTCAAAGTCACCGGCTACGTGATGAACTTCGCCCCCTTCGCCGTGTTCGCGGCCATCGCCGCCATGGTCGCCAGGGAGGGGCTCGCCATCCTCGCCACCTATGGCAGTTTCATGGCCCAGTTCTACCTGGCCCTCGGTTGCCTCTGGCTGCTGCTCATCGCCATGGGCAGCCTCTTCATCCGCCGCCGCACCCTGGCCCTGCTGGCCCTGATCCGCGAGCCCGTGCTGCTCGCCTTCTCCACCGCCAGCTCAGAGGCGGCCTATCCCAAGACCCTGGATAGGCTGGAGAAGTTCGGCTGCGACAAACGCATCGCCAGCTTCGTGCTGCCCATGGGCTACTCCTTCAACCTGGATGGCTCCATGATGTACTGCACCTTCGCGGTGATGTTCATCGCCCAGGCCTACGGCATAGATCTCTCCTTCGCACAGCAGATCACCATGCTGCTGCTGCTCATGGTCACCTCCAAGGGGATGGCCGGGGTGCCGCGCGCCTCCCTGGTGGTGATCGCCGCCACCCTCAACCAGTTCCATATCCCGGAGGCCGGTGTCTTGCTGCTGCTCGGCATAGACCACTTCCTCGACATGGGCCGCTCCGCCACCAATGTGCTGGGCAACGCCATCGCCGCCTGTGTGGTGGCCAGGACCGAAGAGAGCCTGGGTGACAGCGCGCCGCTGGGCGAGGTGGATACCGCCAAGGCGTGAGCCCGATATCCTCCAGGCAGAAGACACCAACAGAGCGGGCCGTGTTATTGTCTGCGAGTGGGTGGCAGCCTCAGCACCAGCGGCGCACCCGCCTGCAGTAGTCCAGATATGGCTCGCCAAAGCGCGCCCGCAGGGCCCGCTCCTCGGGCACGATTTGAAAGCGGGTGAGCCAGCCCCACAGCAGCAGGGGTCCGATCCAGACCCAGGCGCCCCCGAGATAACAGGCCAGCGCCATCATCCAGCAGAGCAGCCCCAGGTACATGGGATTGCGACTGAGCCCATAGAGCCCTGTGGTCACCAGGGCCGTGGCCCGCTCCGGGCGCATCGGGCTGACGCTGGTGCCATGGCGACGAAAGCGCAGCAGAGCGCCAAACCCGAACACGCAGCCGAGCAGCGTCAGCAACAGGGCCGCCACCGGCCACCCTTCCCCGCCGCCGCTCCCCAGCACCATCCCCAGTGCCACCACACCAGACAGCAGCACGGGCGGCACGCGACACTCCAACGATCTCATCTCTCATCTCCCAAGAGACGTGCCACAAAGGGCACCATACGGTACACTCCCATTCGGGTCGAGTTACCCACTAACTAGATATAAATCAATAAGAAGGCATCGATGGCCAGGCCACTGATGCCAGGAACGGATCTCGGGGGAACCCGTTGTTCCCCCAGCCTTGCCTCAACATAACAGGACACCCCATGAATCAGAAAACCCTGCTCGCTACCCTGATCTTTGGCCTGCTGGCCGGTCAGGCCACTGCCGCTCCCTACCTGCCCCAGGCCAGCGACCTGCGCAGTGGCGAGGTACAGACCGCCGCCAACGCCTGGCTGGAGGTAGATCTGGGTGCGTTTGAGCACAACCTCCAGACCCTCAAGACCCGCCTCGGCGACAAGGGGCCGCAGATCTGCGCCATCATGAAGGCGGACGCCTATGGTCACGGCATCGATCTGCTGGTCCCCTCCGTGGTCAAGGCGGGCATCCCCTGCATCGGCATCGCCAGCAATGAAGAGGCCCGCGTGGCCCGCGAGAAGGGCTTCACCGGCCGCCTGATGCGGGTGCGCGCCGCCACCCCGGATGAAGTCGAGCAGGCCCTGCCCTACCGGCTGGAAGAGCTGGTGGGCAGCCTGGTGAGCGCCCAGGGGATCTCCGACATCGCAGTGCGTCACAACACCCGGATCCCGGTGCACATCGGCCTCAACTCCGCCGGCATGAGCCGCAACGGCATCGACCTGAGAGCCGAGGACGCCAAGGGCGAGGCCCTCTCCATGCTGGCCCTCAAGGGGATCACCCCGGTCGGCATCATGACCCACTTCCCGGTGGAGGAGAAAGAGGACGTCAAGCTGGGGCTGGCCCAGTTCAAGCTGGACACCCAGTGGCTCATCGAGGCAGGCAAGCTGGATCGCAACAAGTTGACCATTCACGCCGCCAACTCCTTCGCCACCCTGGAAGTGCCGGAAGCCTACTTTGACATGGTGCGCCCGGGCGGCATCATCTATGGCGATACCATCCCCTCCTACACCGAATACAAGAAGGTGATGGCGTTCAAGACCCAGGTCGCCTCGGTGAACCACTACCCGGCGGGCAACACAGTCGGTTATGACCGCACCTTCACTCTCAAGCGCGATTCCCTGCTCGCCAACCTGCCCCTGGGGTACTCCGACGGCTATCGCCGGGCGCTGAGCAACAAGGCCTATGTGCTGATCCAGGGCCAGAAGGTGCCCGTGGTGGGCAAGACCTCCATGAACACCGTCATGGTGGACGTGACCGACATCAAGGGGGTCAAGCCCGGTGACGAGGTGGTGCTGTTCGGTCGCCAGGGAGAGGCCGAGGTGAAGCAATCTGATCTGGAAGAGTACAACGGCGCCCTGCTGGCGGACATGTACACCATCTGGGGCTACACCAATCCCAAGAAGATCAAGCACTAAACAAATTTCTGCGATGAAAAAGGGCTCCCGAGGGAGCCCTTGTTGTCTGTGTCTACACCGTCTTCTGGTCGATTACCTTCTTGCGGGTCACCCAGAGGCTGAGCCCCATGGAGCTGACCAGGGTCAACACCACCACGCCGAGGGTGATATACCACGCGGGATCTTGCGCCAATCCAGCCAAACGACCTTACGCCAGCTTCTTGCGGGTCACCCAGAGGCTGAGTCCCATGGAGCTGACCAGGATCAGGGCCACCACGCCAAGAGCGATGCCGGTCGGTATCTTGAAGATATCCAGCAGCAGCATCTTGACCCCGATGAACATCAGGATGCAGGCCAGGCCGTATTTGAGCAGGGCGAAACGCTCGGCCACGCCGGCCAGCAGGAAATACATGGCCCTCAGCCCCATGATGGCGAAGATGTTGGAGGTGAGCACGATGAAGGGATCCGTGGTCACCGCGAAGATGGCCGGGATGCTGTCCACCGCGAAGATGAGATCGCTCACCTCCACCAGCACCAGGATAAGCAGCAAGGGGGTGGCGTAGCGCACCCCGTCACGCCAGACGAAGAACTTCTCCCCTTCCAGGGTCTCGGTCACCTTGAAACGGCGCCGCATCCAGCCCAGCAGGGCGTTGTTCTCCAGATCCGGCTCCTGGTCCGCCGCCCACAGCATCTTGGCGCCGGTCAGCAGCAGGAAGGCACCGAACAGGTAGAGGATCCAGTGGAACTGCTCGATGAGCCAGCTGCCCGCGAACACCATGCCGGCCCGCATCACGATGGCCCCCAGCACCCCGTACAGCAGCACCCTGCGCTGCAGCTCGGCCGGGATGGCAAAGTAGCCAAACAGCATCAGCCAGACGAAGACGTTGTCCACCGCCAGCGCCTTCTCGATGAGGTAACCCGAGAGAAACTCCAACCCCTTCTGGTTCGCCATCTCCCGCCCCAGGTGCAGGTCGGCCCAGTACCAGATGGCCAGATTGAACAGCAGGGCCACGCTGACCCAGACGAGGGACCAGGCCCCCGCCTCCTTGAGGGAGACCTTGTGGGATCTGCCACCTCCCACGAACCGCAAATCGACCCAGAGCAGGGTCAATACCAGGGCGAAGAACCCCGACCACATCCACCATTCACCCATCTTCAGCTCTCCTTGAAACGACAAAACCCACGACCGGGAGGCGTGGGTTTGCGTTTGGAGCAGATACACCTTGCCTCTCGGCAAGGTCTCACTTACAGCCGATTGCCATCGACTGCCCGGGTGCCGGGTGGCTTGCTGTGCAAACACACCGTAATGACGACAGACCGGCGAGAAGTTACTCCCCTTGTGGGGCGGATGGTAACAGCCTCGAACGGCGGCGCCAAGGCGCATCTTCACTCAGCCACAAAAAAGAGGGGCGCCCGACGGGCGCCCCCTGGCAGAGCCCTGGCCTCAGAGCGGATCCACTTTCAGGCAGGAGACGGCGTGATCGAAGTTGCCCTCGAGCACGGGCCGGGTCTTGGCACATTCGGGGCCCGCCACCGGGCAGCGGGTGCGAAACACGCAGCCGGACGGCGGATTCATGGGGGACGGCAGATCCCCCTCCAGGATCTGAATGACCTTGCTACGCTCGAGATCCGGATCCGGGATGGGCACCGCCGACATCAGGGCCCGGGTGTAGGGATGCAGGGGATTGGCGTAGATCTCCTTGCCCTTGCCAAGCTCCACCGCATTGCCCAGATACATCACCAGCACCCGATCCGAGATGTGCTTGACCACAGACAGGTCGTGGGCGATGAAGATGAGGGACAGCCCCATCTCCTTCTGGATGGACTTGAGCAGGTTGACCACCTGGGCCTGGATGGAGACATCCAGCGCCGAGACCGGCTCGTCGCAGATGATCATCTTGGGCTCGAGGATCAGCGCCCTGGCGATGCCGATACGCTGGCACTGACCGCCCGAGAACTCATGGGGATAGCGGTTCACCAGGTTGGGCAAGAGGCCCACCTTGGTCATCATGGCCCGCACCCGGTTCTCCACCTCCGCCTTGGGGAGCCTGGGGTAGAAGGTGATCAGGGGCTCGGCGATGATGTCGCCTATGGTCATGCGCGGATTCAAGGAGGCCAGCGGGTCCTGGAAGATCATCTGGATCTCCTTGCGCTTTTCGCGCAGGGCGTTCTGTTCGAGCTTGGTCAGATCCTGGCCCAGCCACACCACCTTGCCGTCGGTGGCCGGCACCAGGCCTATCAGGGCCCGGGCGAAGGTGGACTTGCCGCAGCCGGACTCCCCCACCACACCGAGGGTCTCCCCCTCGTACAGGCGCAGGGTCACCCCGTCCACCGCCTTGAGGGTGGAGGGCTTGGCCCAGGGCCAGGCCTTGTCGCTCTTGATGCTGAAGTGGACCTTGAGGTCGGACACTTCCAGCAGCAGTTTCTTGTCGGTACCCATTTAGTTCACTCCCTTGACCATGGCATCGGACACCCAGTGGCACGCACGGGTGCGGCCGTCGTTGAAGGGCAGCAGGCGCGGCGACTCCTGGCCGCAGCGCTCGTGCGCGCGGTGGCATCGCTCCTGGAAGGGGCAGCCTTTGGGCAGACGCAGCAGGTTGGGCGGGTTGCCCGGGATGGTGGGCAATATCTCCCCCTCGGTATCGAGACGGGGAATGGCTCGCAGCAAGCCTTCGGTATAGGGGTGGCTCGGGCGATAGAAGATGTCGTTCACCCGGCCGTACTCCATGGTGCGCCCGGCATACATCACCAGCACCTTGTCGCAGATACCGGCCACCACGCCCAGATCATGGGTGATCATGATGATGGAGGTATTGAACTCGCGCTTGAGCTCGTTCATCAGGGTCATTATCTGGGCCTGCACCGTCACGTCCAGCGCCGTGGTCGGCTCGTCGGCGATGAGCAGCTGGGGTCGGCACAGCAGTGCCATGGCGATCATCACCCGCTGGCGCATGCCGCCGGAGAACTCGTGGGGGTACATGTTCATGCGCTGGCGCGACTCTGGGATCTTCACCGCGTCCAGCATGCGCACCGACTCCTCGAACGCCGCCGCCTTGGTCACCCCCTTGTGCAGCATCAGCACTTCCATCAGCTGATCCTTCACCTTCATGTAGGGGTTGAGCGAGGTCATGGGGTCCTGGAAGATCATGGCGATCTTCTCGGAGCGGATCTTGTTGAGCTTGGCTTCCGGGAGATTGAGTATCTCCTCCCCCTGAAACCTGGCCGAGCCGGTGATGATGCCGTTCTTGGCCAGCAGCCCCATGATGGCGAACGCGGTCTGGGACTTGCCCGAACCGGACTCGCCGACGATGCCGAGGGTCTCGCCTGCCGCCAGGGAGAAGTTGAGGTCGTTCACGGCCACCACGTTGCCGTCCGGGGTCTTGAACTCGACCCGCAGATCTTTTACATCCAGTAAATTCATCTAAAAATTCCTTATCGATCGCTCGTGATGCTTGCCTGACCAGTCCGCTGGCGCCGCGCGCTCAGCGGATGGGTCTTGTGGCGCCCTGGGGTCTTGTCGGGCCCTTGGCGCCTTACCGATCCTTTGCCGTCTTATCGATCCTTTGGATCGAGGGCATCACGCAGACCGTCCCCGAGGAAGTTGAAGCAAAACAGGGTCACCACCATGAAACCGGCGGGGAAGAGGAGTTGCCAGATGGCCACTTCCATCGACTTGGAGCCTTCATCCAGCAGGGCCCCCCAGCTGGTCATGGGCTCTTGTACCCCCAGACCCAGGAAGCTCAGGAAGGATTCGAACATGATCATCCCGGGCACCAGCAGGGTGGCGTAGACCGCCACGATGCCCAGCACGTTGGGCACGATATGACGGGTGATGATTTTCCACTTGGAGACACCGCACACATGGGCCGCCTCGATGAACTCCTTGCTCTTGAGGCTCAGGGTCTGGCCGCGGACGATCCGCGCCATGTCGAGCCAGCTCACCGCGCCGATGGCGATGAAGATGAGCGCCAGATTGCGACCGAAGAAGGTCACCAGCATGATGACGAAGAACATGAAGGGGAAGGCGTTGAGGATCTCCAGCACCCGCATCATCAGGCTGTCGACGCGACCGCCGATAAAGCCGGAGGCGGCGCCGTACAGGGTACCTATGATGACGGCCACCAGGGCCCCCATGATGCCGACCATCAGGGAGATGCGCCCGCCCAGCAGGGTTCGCACGAACAGGTCGCGCCCCAGGCTGTCGGTACCGAACCAGTGGCCCGTCTCCATGTCTGGGGCTGCCTGCATGGCGCCCCAGTCCGGATCGTCGAAGGTGTATTGGGACAGGTGCGGCCCGACGATCACCGCCAGCCCAATGAAGGTGAGAATGATGAGACTCACCAGTGCGGCCCTGTTGCGCAGGAAACGGCGGCGGGCATCCTTCCACAGGGAACGCCCCTCCACCACTTCCACTTGTTGCGCGAACGCCTCGACGGCTTCGCGTTTCTCAGTTGTGACAACCATGATGTACTCCCGGCTTAGTAACGGATCTTGGGATCGATGAAGGCATAGAGAATATCGACCACGGCGTTAAAGGTGATGGTCAAGGCGCCGACCAGAATGGTCAGGCCGAGCACCATGGAGTAATCACGGTTCAGCGCTCCGTTGACGAACAGCTGGCCAATCCCCGGCAGGCCGAAGATGGTCTCGATCACCACGGAACCTGTGATGATGCCGACAAAGGCCGGTCCCAGATAGGAGACCACCGGCAGCATGGCCGGGCGCAGGGCGTGCTTGAGGATGATGTGGCGCAGGGGCAGGCCCTTGGCACGGGCGGTGCGGATGAAGTTGGAGTTCATGGTCTCTATCATGCTGCCACGCATGATGCGGGAGATGGCGGAGATGTAGTACATCATCATGCCGAACACCGGCAGCACCATGAACTGCACCCCGCCCCCCTGCCAGCCACCGGCCGGGAACCAGCCCAGATAGATGCTGAAGAAGAGCACCAGCAAGGGCGCCAGCACGAAGCCGGGTATCACCACCCCGGCCATGGCCGACGACATCAGCAGATAGTCGATGAGGGTGTTCTGTTTCAAGGCCGCTATGGTGCCGAAGGTGACCCCCAGCAGGACCGCAAACAGGAAGGCGAAGGCCCCTATCTTGGCGGAGACCGGCAGGGCCTGGCTCACCAGATCATTGACCGAGAAATCCTTGTATTTGAACGAAGGCCCCAAGTCACCTTGAACCAGGTTGCCCAGGTAGGTGAGGTATTGGGTGCCGATGGGTTTGTCCAGGCCGTACTTGGCCTCTATGTTCGCCAGCACTTCCGGCGGCAATGCCCGTTCGCTGGTAAAGGGGTTACCGGGGGCGAAGCGCATCATGAAGAAGGAGACGGTGATCAGGACCAGCAGGGTCGGGATCGCTTCCAACAGACGTTTGAGGATGAATTTCAACATAGACATTTCCTGTCCTGTACTGCTTCCAAAGGGTCGCGGTTTTAATTTAGGCCCGCGCCGTGGCGGGCCTGCTTGTTATGCGACTTGTTTCTTTACTCAGTGAGCAACGACATACATGTCTTTGCTGTAGAGGTTGTCGAGCGGGTTGGCCGGGTAGCCGCCCACGTAGGGCTTGACCATGCGGGCCGTCACGTACTGATAGATGGGGGCGATGGGCATGTCCTTGGCCAGGATCTCTTCGGCCTGGGCATAGAGCTTGTTGCGGGACGCATCGTCGACCTGATCCCGCGACTCGTCCATCAGCTTGTCGAACGTCGGATTGGAGTATTTGCCGTCGTTGTTGCCGTGGGTGGTCTGCATCAGATCCAGCATGGAAGAGGCTTCGTTGTAGTCCGCAATCCAGCCGCGGCGGGCCACATCGAACTGCCCCTGCTTGAGGGTCTCAAGGTAGGTCTTCCACTCCTGGTTCACCAGGCTCACCTGCACGCCGAGTTTCTTCCACATGGAGGCGACGGCCACGGCCACCTTCTTGTGGTTGTCGTCGGTGTTGTAGAGCAGCTCGAACTTGAGCGGGTTGCCCGGGCCATAACCGGCCTCGGCCAGCAGGGCCTTGGCCTTGGCATCAAGCTCGGCCTGGCTCAGCTTGGACCACTCGGGCGCCACCGGTTTGAAGCCGTCCACGAAGTCAGGCACCAGGGCATAGCTCGGAGTCTGGCCCTGCCCCATCACCTTGTCGGCGATCACGTTGCGATCGATGGCGTAGGTGAGGGCGGTACGCACCCGGGCGTCGTCATAGGGTTTGCGCTTGGTGTTGAAGGTGTAGTAGTAGGTGCCCACATAACCGGTCACCTTCAGCTCATCGGGCTTCTCTTTCTTCATCTGCTTGAAGCGTTCGATGGGCATCTGATAGGTCATGTCCACTTCACCGGCCAGATAGCGGTTCAGCTCGGCGTTGGTGGACTGGATCGGCAGATAGGTCACCTTGTTGATGACGGTCTTGGCGTTGTTCCAGTAGTGGGGGTTGCGCTCCACATCGACCCGCTCGTTGACCACCCAGTCTTTCAGCTGGTAGGCACCGTTGGAGACCATGTTGCCGGGCTGGGTCCACTTGTCACCAAACTGCTCGATCACCTTCTTCGGAACCGGATAGGTGGTGGTGTGGGAGAGCATGCTGACGAAGTAAGGGATCGCTTTTTCCAGCTGCACCTCGAAGGTGTGATCATCGACCGCCTTCACCCCTAGGGTGTCGGCCGGCTTCTTGCCCGCGATGATCTCGCTGGCGTTGACTATGGTCGGGATCTCCATGTACCAGGAGTAGGGAGAACCCGTCTTGGGATCCACCGCCCGCTGGAAGGCGAAGACGAAGTCATGGGCGGTGACGGGATCCCCGTTGGACCACTTGGCATCCTTGCGCAGGTGGAACACGAAGTGTTTGTTGTCCTTGGTCTCCCAGGATTCGGCGACGCCGGGCAGCACTTCACCCTTGGGGCCCGAGCTGACCAGACCTTCGAACAGGTCACGTTGAATATTGGATTCGACCGTTCCTTCGGTCTTGTGCGGGTCCAGGGTGGCGGGCTCGGAGCCATTGCCTTTGACCAGGACCTGCTCGGGGGCAAGCTTGGTACCGGCGGGAACATCGGCGGCGTGGGCCTGGGAGGCTCCGCCGAATAGCGCGGCCAACAAAAGGGTATTAATCATTGTTTTTTTATGAGTCATTTCCATTACTCCAACAAGAACATTCCATGCGTTCGTTCGTAATGCGAGCCGAGGCACGCAGTCAGCATAATTCCCTGTCATTTCTGATAATGCAATAGATAGCTTCAGGGCAGACACGCGAGTTTGGTCAAATAAACAACTTTCAGCGAATTATTCAGCATTTAAATAGGCTGTAACGGTGCTTTTATATACAAAAGCCGCTCGATTCTAGGAAATGGTTCCAGAAAAAGAAACAACAAAAAGCCGGTCACAGGGACCGGCTACGACAAAACAGACTCACTTCACATCAAACTGGGAAAGACCCCCTTGATCCCCGCCACCATGATCTCGATGCCAAGGGACATCATGATGAGGCCCATGATCCGGGTCACCACGTTGATGCCGGTATTGCCCATCAGCTTGAACAGCAAGGGGGCCGCTCGGAAGATGAGCCAGGAGCAGAAAGAGAAGACCACCACCACCAGAGACATGCCGAGCAGCTGCTGCCAGTGGCTCTGGCTGGCATAGACGATGACCGAGGAGATGGCCCCTGGCCCCGCCATCAGCGGCAGTGCCAGGGGCACCACGGCAATGGATTCACGGGCCGCCAGTTCACCCTTCTCCTGCTTGTTGTGTTTCACCTCCCCCAGCTTGCCCTGCAGCATGGACCAGGCGATCAGGGTGATGAGCGAGCCCCCTGCGATGCGAAATGACGCGAGCGAGATGCCGAAACCGTCGAGGATCAGCTGCCCCATGTACATGGCCACCAGCAAGATCACCATGACGGCGATATTGGCCGTGGTATTGGTCTTCATTCGCTCGGACGGAGTCTGGTGATTGGTCAGGCTGACGAAGACCGGCAGCAGACCAAGGGGGTTGATGATGGCGATAAGACCAATGAAGAACTTCAGATACAGCGAGAAATCGATGTCAGCCACGGATGTCATCCACACAGGAGCGGCCACAAGGCCGGGGTAATAAATTGTGCGTAAATTTACCCCATTGCGAGTAGGGTCACCAATCAAATAATTTCAGGCTGAAGGGGGCTCTCCAGTTAGTTCCTCTAATGTGTTATCGAATTTCGACACGATCGTTTGTTAAAAAAACATTGTGGTGAATTAACATTTTGATAAACTCCTTTCGAGCTTTATCTCGCCATGGATCCTGGCGGCAATATTTCATCTCATGAAAAGAGGAGTTTGCAATGATAGATACGGACATCACGCTGGATTGGCAACTCGATACCCTGCCGGCGGAGCAGGTTGCCACCCTGACGCGGTTTTTCGGACAGCTCCCGGTCGATCCCTATATCGACGGCGATTTTCGCCGCCGCCGCTATGGCCGCTTCGAGAAACAGGGCCAGGGCTTTCACCGCCTCGACAATGGCGTCTTCTTCCAGGCCGCCGCCATCAACAAGTTCCTCGGAGATGTGCCGCGCACCTATGCCGATCTGGTGCCCGCCTTCGCCGAGCATGACGCCTTCCAGGCCATGCTGGCCGCCTTCGTGCGCCACACCGCCCTGGCGGATGGCCGCGAGATAGGGGTACACCAGATGCGGATCTGCGCCGCCTCCGGCAGCGAGACCCCACCCGCCCCCGAGGGGGTGCATCAGGACGGCTTCGACTTCATCGGTGTCTTCTTCTGTGGCAGCCAGGGGGTCAGTGGCGGAGAACTTCAGCTCTATCATGGATTAAGGCAACCACCTTTTTTCCAACAAGCATTAACAACCGGCGAGTATCTGGTGCTCGACGATCGCCGTTTCTACCATAATGCGGCCCCCATCCTGCCTACCGAACAACAGGGACATTGGGATGTCGTCGTTTTAACTGCTTGATTTTAATGGCGTGAATGACCTTCACGCCCCCTTTTCTCCCGACATACCCCCTTCCCACAAGCCCGTAACATGCTCAAAACATGTATTGTGAAATAAAATTTCTTTTGTTCTTTTGTTACACATGATCCAGATCAAGCTTCGTCGGCGGGAGACGACCCATAATCGATACCGAAAGCAGTTCAGTAAGACGTGTAAATACCCCATAGGGGTCAAGTCGAACTTGACACGGCGACTATAATTGCCGGGCATTGCCAAGGTCTTACTAAACAGTTTTCAAAATCATCAGGAGATAAACATGGCAGTAACCAATTTGGCTGAACTGGATGCACTGGTCGCCCGCGTCAAGGAAGCCCAGCGTGAATTCGCCAGCTTCTCGCAAGAACAGGTAGACAAGATCTTCCGCGCCGCCGCCCTGGCCGCCAGCAATGCCCGTATCCCCCTGGCCCAGATGGCCGTGGAAGAGTCCGGTATGGGCATCATCGAAGACAAGGTCATCAAGAACCACTTCGCCTCCGAATACATCTACAACAAGTACAAAGAAGAGAAGACCTGCGGCATCCTCAGTGAAGATGACGAGATGGGTACCATCACCATCGCCGAGCCGGTAGGCATCATCTGCGGTATCGTACCGACCACCAACCCGACCTCCACTGCGATCTTCAAGTCCTTGATCTCCCTGAAGACCCGCAACGCCATCATCTTCTCCCCGCACCCCCGTGCCAAGAACTCCACCAATACCGCTGCCAAGCTGGTTCTGGATGCAGCCATTGCCGCCGGTGCGCCGAAAGACATCATCGGCTGGATCGATCAACCGACCGTTGAACTGTCCAACGCCCTGATGAAGCACAACGACATCAACCTGATCCTGGCCACCGGTGGCCCGGGCATGGTGAAAGCCGCCTACTCCTCCGGCAAGCCCGCCATCGGTGTGGGTGCCGGCAACGTTCCCGTCGTCATCGACGAAACCGCCGATGTGAAGCGCGCCGTCGCCTCCATCCTGATGTCCAAGACCTTCGACAACGGCGTGGTCTGTGCCTCCGAGCAGGCCGTCATCGTGGTCGATTCCATCTATGACCAGGTGAAAGAGCGTTTCGCGACCCACAACGGTTACGTGCTGACCAAGGAAGAAGCCGACAAGGTGCGCAAGGTCATCCTGATCAACGGTGCCATGAACGCCAACATAGTGGGCCAGCCTGCCACCAAGATCGCCGAAATGTCCGGCGTGACCGTGCCCCCCACCACCAAGATCCTCATAGGTGAAGGTCTGGAAGTGTGTGAAGAGGAAGAGTTCGCTCACGAGAAGCTCTCTCCGACGCTGGGTATGTTCCGTGCCAAGAACTTCGAAGAAGCCGTCGAGATGGCCTGCACCATGGTCAACCTGGGTGGTATCGGCCACACCTCCGGTCTGTATACCGACCAGGATCGCAACGCCGACCGCATCAAGTACTTCGGCGACAAGATGAAGACCGCCCGTATCCTGATCAACACCCCGACCACCCAGGGTGGTATCGGTGACCTGTACAACTTCGCCATCGCCCCGTCCCTGACCCTGGGTTGCGGTTCCTGGGGTGGTAACTCCATCTCCGAAAACGTGGGTCCCAAGCACCTGATCAACAAGAAGACAGTCGCAAAACGGGCAGAAAATATGCTGTGGCACAAACTTCCTAAATCCATCTACTTCCGTCGCGGCTCCCTGCCGATCGCCCTGGGCGACCTGGAAGGCAAGAAGCGCGCCCTGGTGGTCACCGACCGCTTCCTGTTCAACAACGGCTACGCCGACGAAGTGGTTCGCCTGCTCAAGGGCCTGTCGATGGAAGTGGAAGTCTTCTACGAAGTGGAAGCCGACCCGACCTTGTCCGTGGTGCGCAAAGGCGCCGAGATGGCCAACTCCTTCAAGCCGGACGTCATCGTCGCCCTGGGTGGTGGTTCCCCCATGGATGCCGCCAAGATCATGTGGGTCATGTACGAGCACCCGGACACCGCGTTCGAAGATCTCGCCATGCGCTTCATGGACATCCGCAAGCGTATCTACAAGTTCCCGAAAATGGGCGTCAAGGCCGAACTGGTTTGTATCACCACCACATCCGGTACCGGTTCTGAAGTGACCCCGTTTGCGGTCGTGACCGACGACGCCACCGGCATGAAGTACCCGCTGGCCGACTACGAGCTGACCCCGAACATGGCCATCGTCGATGCCAACCTGGTGATGGGCATGCCCAAGTCCCTGTGCGCCTTCGGCGGTATCGATGCCGTGACCCACGCCATGGAAGCCTATGTCTCCGTGCTGGCCAACGAGTACTCCGACGGTCAGGCGCTGCAAGCCCTGAAACTGCTCAAAGAGTACCTGCCCTCCAGCTATCAGAACGGTGCCAACGACCCGGTTGCCCGCGAGAAGGTGCACAACGCCGCCACCATCGCCGGCATCGCGTTCGCCAACGCCTTCCTGGGTGTGTGTCACTCCATGGCCCACAAGCTGGGTGCCGAGTTCCACATCCCGCACGGTCTGGCCAACGCCCTGCTGATCAGCAACGTCATCCGCTACAACGCGAACGACAACCCGACCAAGCAGACCGCGTTCTCCCAGTACGACCGTCCGCAGGCTCGCCGCCGTTACGCCGAAGTGGCCGACCATCTGGGTCTGACCGCCGCCGGTGACCGTACCGCCGCCAAGATAGAGAAGCTGCTGGTATGGCTGGACGAGCTGAAGGCCACCCTGGGGATCCCGGCCTCCATTCGCGAGGCGGGCGTGACCGAAGCCGACTTCCTGGCCAAGGTGGACCAGCTGGCCATCGAAGCCTTCGATGACCAGTGCACCGGCGCCAACCCGCGCTACCCGCTGATCAGCGAGCTCAAAGCCATCCTGATGGACACCTACTACGGCCGTCCCTTCAGCGAGGAGGCCCAGGTGGTCGCCAAGGTCGAGACCAAGGTTGAAGGTGGCAAGAAGAAAGCCAAGGCCTGATAAGCCGCCGCAGTGACCCAAAAGCCCGCGCCCATGCGCGGGCTTTTTGTTTGTCTATCTCTCTAATTTTGCTAGCTTGTGGGTAGGGTTTTGGCGAGGGAGTGCGTCATATGGCGCTGGTAGAGGCATCCATAGAGCAGCTGCGGGTGGGTCACTATGTGCATCTGCCCGTGGGCTGGCAGCAGCACCCTTTTCTGTTCAATGCCTTCAAGATCAAGGATCAGCAGCAGCTCGACATCATCCGTCACCTGGATCTGGCCCTGCTCACCGTGGACACCGACAAGAGCGATCTGCCCCTGGCCCCCCTGCTGCACGGTGAGCCCGCCGTGGTCGCGGCGCCGGATGCCCCTCCCCCCGATCCCGAGCCCCTCACCGCTGACACCGGCTTTGACGAGAAACACTGGCGTCGCTCCCTTCGGGCGGCCGAGAAGGCCTATGGCCAATCGATGTCGGATCTGCGCGAGGCGCTTGGCGCCCTCAACCTGAAACCGGACGAGGGGCTGGCCAACACGGCCCAGCTGGTGCGTACCCTGGCCGCCCGCCTGGCACAGCACGAGGGTCCCCTCGGCCTGCACCTCATTCGCACGCCCCACAGCGACATACTGCTGCAACACAGCCTCAACGTCGCCTTCATCGCCATGCTGATGGCCCGCGAGCTGGAGATGAGCCCCCTGGCGGTCGAGGAGGTCGGCCTGGCCGGCCTCATTCACGATATCGGCGAGCTGAGGATCCCCTCCCAGATAAGCCAGAAGCGAGGCGAACTGACCCGGGCCGAGCAGAACTACCTCAACATGCACCCCCAGTACGGGCTGGAGATGCTCAATCAGCTGCAGGCATTCGAACCCAGGGTCCGCCAGGTGGCCCACCTGCATCACGAGCGGCTCGACGGCAGCGGTTTTCCGCTCGGGATCAAGGGGGGAGAGATACCGCCCCTGGTGCGACTCATCGGTCTGGTGGACTACTTCGACGAGCTGCTGCACCCCAGGGGAGCGAGCCAGCCGGTCACCCCCAATCAGGCCATCAGCCTGCTCTACAAGCTTTCCCAGAAGAAGTTCGAACAATCCATGGTCAAGCTGCTCATCAAGCTGCTCGGCGTCTATCCCCCGGGCACCCTGGTGCAGCTCTCGGACGGCGCCCTGGCCCTGGTGATCAGCACGGAGCCGACCCGCCCCCTCAGTCCCAAGATCCTCCCTTTTATCAAGGGCCAGCGAGCCGAGGGGGTCAGTCTCATCGATCTGCGCGAAGATGGGCGCACCATCACCGCCTCCCTCAAGCCGGAGGAGCTTGACGAGGCCCAACGCCACTTCTTCAATTTGGGGCGACGTTGCTGTTATTACTTTGCATTCTGAGTTATCCCCAGAAGCTGGGGATAACTCATTGGACAAACCTGAATAATTGCTCGAGCCCCTCCAGAATCGTCCGCCATTGGAGCTGGATAAAAAACGCCCAGCCAGAGGCCGGGCGGAGCATGCCACCTCCGTGTGGCGCGCCCGATGGACGCATTCATGCTCACCATCTGAATATCAATTGTTTCTCGTTTATACAAATATCAATTTAACGCACTGATTTTATATGTTTTTATTTTCACGCTCTGGCAAAATGCGCCCCAGCATCACAGTGGCACCACCACAGAACAAGATCCGGATCACAGTTATCGCACGATGGTAACCAGTTGGCTCTCTCACCATGGGGAACACTTTTCATGCAATTGATCCTCTCTCTGCTGCAACAGATGAGCGTCTTTCTGGTCATCGCCTACCTCTTCTCCAAGACACCGCTGTTTCGGCCCCTGACCCACTTCTCGGTGCGCCTGCCCCACAAGGTGCTCATCTATGTGCTCTTTTCCGGTTTCTGCATCCTGGGCACCTATGTGGGGCTGGACATAGACGATGCCATCGCCAACACCCGGGCGGTGGGCGCCGTGCTCGGCGGTTTGCTGGGGGGCCCATTGGTCGGCCTGCTGGTCGGTCTGACCGGCGGCCTGCACCGCTACAGCCTGGGGGGCTTTACCGATCTCGCCTGCGCCATCTCCACCACCTGCGAGGGGCTGCTGGGGGGCCTGGTCCACTGGCGCCTGATGCGGGCCGGGCGGATGGATGCCCTGTTCGAGCCCAGAACCGCCTTCTTCGTCACCCTGGTGGCCGAGGCGATGCAGATGGCCATCATACTGCTGGTGGCAGCCCCCTTCGACAAGGCGCTGCTGCTGGTGCGCACCATCGCCACCCCCATGATCTTGGCCAACTCCTGCGGAGCGGCGCTTTTCATCAGCATGATCCGTGACCAGCAGCAGATGTATGAGAAGTTCTCCCGGGTCTTTTCGGCCAAGGCCCTCACCATCGCCAACCGCACCGTCGGCATCATGAGCCGGGGTTTCACCAGCGATGCCAGCGAGAAAATCGCCCACATCATCAAGGAGGAGACCGGGGTCGGCGCCGTGGCCATCACGGATACCCGCCAGATCCTGGCCTTCATCGGCACAGGGGAAGATCACCACAAGCCCGGCACCCCCATTACCTCCCGTCTCACCCAGCAGGCCATCAGCGAGAACCGGGTGCTGTTTGCCGATGGCAACAGCCAGCCTTATCGTTGCAGCATCTCCCCCCAGTGCGAGCTCGGCTCGGTACTGGTGATCCCCCTGCAGGGAGACATGGGGGTGATAGGCACCATCAAGCTCTACGAGCCCAAGACCCGGCTGTTTCTCAAGATCAACCACACCCTGGGCGAGGGGATCGCCAACCTGCTCTCCCAGCAGCTGCTCAGCGGCCGGATAGAGCAGCAACAGCGGCTGCTGATGCAGTCCGAACTCAAGCTGGTGCAGGCCCAGATCAACCCCCATTTCCTGTTCAACACCCTCAATACCATCAGCGCCATCACCCGCAGCAACCCGGACAAGGCCCGGGAGCTACTGCTGCACCTGTCGCGCTTCTTTCGCAACAACCTCAAGCGCCAGAGCGGGCTCGCCACCCTGCAGGAGGAGCAGGAGCACTGCCAGTCCTATCTGGAGATAGAGCTGGCCCGCTTTGGCGACCGCCTGACCGTCATCAACGAGATCCCGCCCCATCTGGCCCAGCTGCGCCTGCCAAGCTTCACCCTGCAGCCCCTCATCGAGAACGCCATCAAGCACGGCATCTCCACCCTGCTCGGCGAGGGACGGCTGCGGCTGCTCGCCCAGGAGCATGAGGGGTGCGTGACCATCAGCGTCGAGGACAACGCCGGCTGCTGGCAACCGGGGGCAAACGGCGACGGGCTCGGTATCTCCATCGTCGACAAGCGGCTAAAGAGCGCCTTTGGCCCCCAATATGGCATCAACATTCGCTGCGAGCCCGACCACTGGACCCGGGTCTCCTTCACCCTGCCCAAGGAGAGCACATGACCCCTTTCCCCCAGCACAGAGACGGGCGCGCCCCTTGCGCCAGGGGGGCGGCATGATCCGTACCCTGATCGTCGACGATGAACCCTATGCCCGGGACGAACTGGCCCTGCTGCTCGGCCAGGATCCCGCCATCGAGATCCTGGGGCAGGCGGCCAATGCCCTGGAAGCACTCACCCTCATCAATGCCCTGAAACCGGATGTGGTGTTCCTCGACATCCAGATGCCCAAGCTCAGCGGCATGGAGCTGGTGGCCATGCTCGACCCTCTGCCCCGCATCGTGTTTGTCACCGCGTTTGATGACTACGCCGTCCAGGCCTTCGAGGAAAACGCCTTCGACTATCTGCTCAAGCCGGTGGAGCCTGCCCGCCTCGCCAAGACGCTGGCGCGCCTCAAGCAGGACATGCGCCCCCAGCCCGTGGCCACCCTGGCGCCGCCCATTCGCCACATTCCCGGCTATCTGCACAACCGGGTGCGGCTGCTGCCCATCGACCAGGTGGAGTACGCCTTCTCGGATCTCGGCGGCGTGCACGTGGCCTGCCAGGGAGAACTGCTTCACACCCAGCTCACCCTCAAGGCCCTGGAGGAGAAGAGCCCGCTGCTGCGCTGCCATCGCCAATACCTGATCCACCCCGCCGCCATCTTCGAGATAGCCCTGCTCGACAACCAGCTGGCCGAGATAGTCACCCCCAGCGGGGCCCGCGTACCGGTCAGTCGCCGCTACCTCAAGGAGCTCAAGGACAAGTTCGGCCTCAATTGAGCGTTACATCAAGCCTACACAGTGAGCGGGATCACACACGCCCGCCGCTCGGGTCGCCACATGACCGCTCAGGCTTTTTCACATGCGCTTTACACACCCGCCCCCTAGACTCCCGCTGCACACCACAATAACAAGCATTGGAGCGTAACAATGGTCTGGTTCTTCCTCTGTGTCGGCCTGCTGGTCGCCGGCTATTTCATATACGGCAAGTTCATCGAACGGATATTTGGCCCAAAACCCGAGCTCAAGACGCCGGCAGTCACCATGGCCGACGGGGTGGACTATGTGCCCATGTCCGACAAGAAGATCTACCTGGTACAACTGCTCAACATCGCCGGGGTCGGTCCCATCTTCGGTCCCATCCTGGGGGCCCTCTACGGCCCGGTGGCCATGCTGTGGATAGTGTTCGGCTGCATCTTCGCCGGCGCCGTCCATGACTACTTCTCCGGCATGCTGTCGGTGCGCGCCAAGGGTGCCTCCGTGCCGACCGTGGTCGGCGAGCACCTGGGCTCGGTCGCCAAGCACTTCATGAACCTGTTCGCCGTCATCCTGCTGATGCTGGTGGGCGTGGTGTTCGTGCTGAGCCCGGCAGGCCTGCTCTCCAGCCTGACTCACATCGAGATCGTCTACTGGATTGGCGCCATCTTCGCCTACTACATACTCGCGACCATAGTGCCCATCGACAAGATCATCGGTCGCTTCTACCCCATCTTCGGCGCCCTGCTGGTGTTCATGTCCGTGGGCCTGGTCATCGGTCTCATGGTCTCGGGCAAGGGGTTCTACAACACGGGGATGGATTTCTCCAACCTGCATCCGACCGATCTGCCGCTCTGGCCGCTGCTCTTCATCACCATCGCCTGTGGCGCCGTGTCCGGCTTCCATGCCACCCAGTCGCCGCTGATGGCCCGCTGCATGCAAAACGAGAAATCCGGCCGCTTCATTTTCTACGGCGCCATGATAGGTGAAGGGGTCATCGCCCTGATCTGGTGCACCCTGGGTCTCTCCTTCTACGAGAGCACAGATGCCCTGAACGCCACCCTGGCCAGCGGCGGCCCCTCCGCCGTGGTCCACGAGGTCTCCACCGGTCTGCTCGGCACCGTCGGCGGCATCCTGGCCATCCTCGGCGTGGTGATCCTGCCCATCACCTCTGGCGACACGGCATTTCGCAGTGCCCGCCTGATCGTGGCGGACTTCCTCAACATGACCCAGAAGCCCATCGTCAAGCGTCTGCTGATCGCCATCCCCATGTTCGTGGTGGGCTACCTCATCTCCAAGGCGGAATTCGGGGTGATCTGGCGCTACTTTGGCTGGGCCAACCAGACCACGGCCGTGATCATGCTGTGGGCCGGCGCCGCCTACCTGGCCAAGGAAGCCAAGCTGCACTGGGTCTGCACCATACCGGCCATGTTCATGACCGCCGTGGTCATCACCTACCTGGCCAACGCCCCCATCGGCTTTGGCATGGAGATGGGCATCTCCACCATCATTGGTCTGGCCTCCACCGCCGTCATAACGGTCGCCTTCCTGCTGAAGTACCGCCCGACCCTGGTGAGCCGTCCCAACGAGAGCTGACCCCCACCAACAAACAGGCAACGGCAAAAGGCCCGGCATCACTGCCGGGCCTTTCTCGTTGCGCCCCTGACGCCATCAACTGGCTCAGTTGCCGGCTCCCCCCTCCTCTTTGGGCGCTTCGGCCGGTGCCTGGTACCACTGCTCCCTGGCCACCAGCACCGCCTGCTCGGGCTGGGCAATGAAGTTGGGGGACATGATCTGCACGCCAAACTCGTTGAACACGTCCTGGATGTGGCCGTGGAGCTCGGTCTTGACCACGGCGGGCAGCAAACCCGGCTTCATCCGCACCTGCAACTCGTACTCCACGTACCAGTCCTGCAAATTGAGCTGGCGCACCAGGGGGGCCTGCTCCTGGTTGAGCCGCTCGCAACGCCGGGCCGCCAGCTCCAGCATGGCATGGACCTGGCGCCAGGGGGTGTCATAGCCGATGGTCACCTTGGTCAGCAAGGCCACCCCCTTCTCCCCCGCCAATCGAGTCAGGTTGGTCACCTTGCCCCCCACCACCACGGCGTTGGGCAGGGTCACCTCGTGATCCTGGCGGGTCACCAGCTTGGTGGAGAGGGCGCTGAGCTCGGTCACCATCCCCTCCACCTCGCCAATCTGCACCAGATCGCCGGGGCGCAGGGCGCGGGAGTAGATAAGCACCAGGCCGCTCATGGCATGGTTCATGATGCCGGCGGAGCCCAGGGTCACCATGAGGCCGAAGAAGACGCTCACCCCCTTGAAGGCATCGGAGTCGGCCCCCGGCAGATAGGGGTAGGCCACCGTCAGGGCAAACAGCCAGATCACCACGGAGAGCAGGCGCCGGGTCGCTCCCACCGTCTCGGCGTGCAACCCCTGTACCCGGAACTGGCCACGCTCGATACGGTCGAAGACGATGGCCAGCATGCGAATGAACAGGCGGGTGATGACGAAGATCAACAGCACTGTCACCAGCCCAGGCATGGCCGCCATGATCCCCTCCAGCATGTCGACGCACAGGTCGAAGAGGGAAGCCCCCAGTCGCTCGCTCCAGGCCCGGGTCTGGGGGAAGCGCGCCAGCACATAGGTGAGCCAGCCATAGGTGAGCATGAACAGCAGCAGCAGGGTGATGATCGCAAGCAGGCGGACCTCCACATTGCCCGCCACCTGACGCCATTGATGGGGGATCAGCCCCTTTTGCAGCAGGAGGCGATTGGCCAGCCACTTCCTGACCCGTCGATGACCCCATTGCAGTGACCAGACCAGGCCAAAGAAGATCAGGCTGGCCAGCAGCGCCATACCGCTAGCCTTGAGCAGATAGGGGGTGGAGTGCAGCTCCAGATACTTGAGCCGCACCTTGTCGAGCCGTGCCCGCACGCGCTCGCTCGCCTGATCCAGCGTCAACTCATCCAGGGCCTCGAGATCCCCCTCCACCAGCACCAGGATCCGCTTGCCATTGACCAGAAACTCCCGGGTATCCTGACCCAGGCGCATGGCGCTCACCAGGGTGATGGGGTGTTCAAGGTCGGACGCCTGCAACTGCTTGACTCGCTCCTTGACCAGACGCACCCGGGCCGCCCCGTCCAGGCGACCGAACTTGGCCTGCAGCAGGACGATGGGCTCATGAAGCAGGATCAGGGTCTGCGCCTTCTCCTGCTCGGTGGGATCCAGCCTGGGTTCGGCGCCAACGGCCTGCGTGACCAGGGACAGATTGACCAGCACCAGCAACAGCCCGGCCCACAATGCCTTCATTGCAGATATTTTTTTCATCTCGTCACTCCCGCCTCCCTGTCCATGGACCACCGGATCTGCCCGGTTCATCTCCTGATGACACATCAAATTCCCTATTGAAATACCGCCGTCATCCCTCACCATAATATGCCCCTGAATGAAGGCTGTACCGCCAAGATTCGCACGTAATTTCCTCTTTATGCAGGGAAAATATGCTGGCATCATGACAGCCGATATACTGTGGATGCTAGGCTAAATTTGGCCTTGCGACTGAGATGTAAACCGGAGAGATAAATGGCACTTGATTATATTGCCCTGGGAATATTGGTGTTCGTTGTCTTGGTCATGTTTTACGGAATCATCGTCATTCATGATATTCCCTATGAAATAGCCAAGCATCGCCAACACCCGCACCAGGATGCCATTCACGTGGCAGGCTGGGTCAGCCTGTTTACCCTGCATGTGCTCTGGCCCTTCCTCTGGATCTGGGCCACCCTCTATCGCCCAGAACGCGGTTGGGGCTTTAGCCAGCGCCTTGAAACAGACGAAGCCGACATCACCAAGCTCAAGAAAGAACTTGCCGCTTTGCAAGCACGCATGGCAACGCTCGAACAGACCGAAAACAGGTAATCACTCATGGATTTGCTACTTATTCTTACCTACACGGCCGTCTGCGTCGGGATTTTCAAGATATTCAAGATCCCGCTCAACAAATGGACGGTGCCGACCGCCGTGCTGGGTGGCGTCATCATCATCGGCACACTCATCATGCTGATGAACTACAACCACCCCTATTCGGAGCTGGCCCGTAATTATTATGTCTCCACCCCCATAGTGCCGCTGGTGAAAGGGCGGGTCACCGAGGTGGCGGTCAAAGCCAACCAGCCGGTCAAGCAGGGGGATGTGCTGTTTCGTCTCGATGCTGTGCCCTTCCAGGAGAAGGTTGCCAGCCTGACCGCACGGCTCGCCTCCAACACCGATTTCCTGAAAGCCCTCGACGCCAGACTGCGCTCCGCCACCCTGGACAGGGATCGCGCCCTGGAACTGGTGCGTCGCGGCATCGGCAAGCAGCGGGATCTCGACGTGACCCAGGCCAACGTGGACGACATCGTCGCCCAGATTGACCAGCAGAAGGCGTCGCTGGATGACTTGAACGCCCAGCTCAACATCGCCAAGTACAATCTGGAGCAGACCGTTGTCTATGCCCCGAGCAACGGCCATGTGGTGCAACTGGCGCTGCGCCCCGGCATGATTGCTGCCCCCTTCATGTATCGTCCCGTGATGACCTTCATTCACGAAGATGAAAGCACCTACGTCGGCTGGTTCTGGCAGAACAGCATGCAGCGCCTGAAGGCGGGCGATGAGGCCGAGGTAGTGCTGGACGGCATCCCGGGTCGCATCTTCAAGGCCAAGGTGCAGTCCGTGATCCCCGCCATGGCGCCGGGCAACATCCAGGCCCAGGCAGGTCTTATCGATCAGACCTCCGCCCAGGTACCGGGCCGTCTGCCCATCGTCCTCGAGATCACCGATCCCGAGTGGGCCAAGTATCAGGTGATCGCCGGTGCCAGCGGCCAGGCCGCCATCTACACCGAACATTTCCATCATGTGGCCATCATGCGCAAGATCCTGATGCGCATGGGCAGCTGGCTCAACTACCTGTTCCCCTTCCACTAAGGATCTCCTGGTGGTCATCACGGGCCGGCATCATGCCGGCCCGTTTTATTTGGTAGACGGCCATTTCCTTCCCGGGTT
The DNA here is from genome assembly GCF_046078285.1 of Aeromonas bivalvium. Classification (NCBI taxonomy): domain Bacteria; kingdom Pseudomonadati; phylum Pseudomonadota; class Gammaproteobacteria; order Aeromonadales; family Aeromonadaceae; genus Aeromonas; species Aeromonas bivalvium. The sequence goes on along the minus strand of NZ_JBGXBV010000006.1, from coordinate 77,875 downwards.
TCGCCACGCTGCATTTTGCCACCAAGATCCCTATAATGGCGCCACCTTGCGCCGACCCACGCCAACACGCCACACCCCATGTTCGTTCTCAGACCCTACCAGACCGACGCCGTCAACGCCGTCATCCGCCATTTTCGCAAACACCCGGATCCCGCCGTGGTGGTCTTGCCCACCGGGGCCGGCAAGAGCCTGGTGATTGCCGAGCTGGCCCGCAAGGCTCGCGGTCGGGTACTGGTGCTGGCCCACGTCAAGGAGCTGGTGGAGCAGAACCATGGCAAGTTCGAGGCCTGGGGGCTCAAGGCCGACATCTTCGCCGCCGGGCTGGAACGCAAGGAGGCGAGCGCCCAGGTGGTGTTTGGTTCGGTGCAGTCGGTGGCCCGCAATCTGGATGCCTTCGATGGCGCCTTCTCCCTGCTCATCATCGACGAGTGCCACCGGGTCTCGCTCGATGACGACAGCCAGTACCATCAGGTGATCGGGCATCTGAAAGCGGCCAACCCGGCCCTCAGGATCCTCGGCCTCACCGCCACCCCTTACCGGCTGGGGCTGGGCTGGATCTACCGGCGTCACTACCACGGCATGGTGAAAAGCCATGGTGAACGGCTGTTTGGCGATTGCGTGTTCGAGCTGCCCCTGCGCTTCATGGTGAAAAACGGCTACCTGACACCGCCGCGCATGATCGATGCCCCCATAGTCCACTACGACTTCAGCAAGCTGGTGCCGCGAGAAAACGGCCTGTTCAGCGAGGCCCAGCTCAACGGCGAGCTAAAACGCCAGGAGCGGGTCACCCCCCACATAGTGAGCCAGGTGCTGGAGTATGCGGCCGAGCGCCAAGGGGTGATGATCTTCGCCGCCACCGTCGAGCACGCCCGGGAAATTCAGGGGCTGCTCAGCGCCCAGTCCCAGCACGCGGCCCTCGTCACCGGCGAGACCCCGGGCCCGGAGCGCGATGCCCTGATCCATGCCTTCAAGGCCCGGGAGATCAAGTTTCTGGTCAACGTGGCTGTGCTCACCACCGGCTTCGATGCCCCCCATGTGGATCTCATCGTGATGCTCAGGCCCACGGAATCTGTCTCGCTCTACCAGCAGATAGTGGGCCGGGGCCTGCGTCTGTCGCCGGGCAAGACCGACTGCCTGGTGCTCGACTACGCCGGCAACAACTTCAACCTGTTCGCCCCCGAGGTGGGGGAACCCAGACCCCACGCTGGTACCGAACCGGTCCAGGTACCCTGCCCCGCCTGCGGCTTTGCCAACACCTTCTGGGGCAAGACCGACGAAGATGGCAAGGTGGTCGAGCACTACGGCCGCCGCTGCCAGGGGCTGTTTGAAGATGACGAGGGCCACCGCGAGGAGTGCGACTACCGCTTTCGCGCCAAGATCTGTCCCGGTTGCGGCAGCGAAAACGACATCGCCGCCCGTCGCTGCCAGAGCTGCGATCAGTTGCTGGTGGATCCGGACGACAAGCTCAAGGAGGCCCTCAATCTCAAGGACTGCATGGTGATCCGCTGCGCGGGGCTGACCCTGGCCGCCGGTCGCGGCAAACAGGGGGAGCGGCTGGAGGTGACCTATCACGATGAGGATGGCCTCACCCTGATGGAGTACTTTTCTTTCCACACCCAGGGAGCGCAACGCTTGTTTCAACAACGCTTTGTGCGTCATCATTGGCCCGCACCGGGACTGGAGCCCGAATTCACCACCCTGGCGAGCGTGCTGGCGGCAGAGCGCCAGTTTCGCCACCCGGACTTCGTCATCGCCCGCAAATCGGGACGTTTCTGGCAGGTGAAAGAGAAGATTTTTGATTACGACGGCCGCTACCGCACCGCCAACGCCCCTGGCTAGGGCGGTGTCTGGCCAAAACAGATGAATATCTTGGTTTTCAGGGTTGGCCTTCCCGCGCCAGCCCCTTCGTTACGTTAGAGGATGTTATGCAGCGGCTCTTGATAGGTGTGTGTGCTCTCGTTTCCCTGGCGGCCCAGGCCGCCCCGCTGACCCCGCCCCAGGGCGGCCAATATGCCGTGATAGTGCAAGGCAACAACGGGGTGGAGTTCGCCCGCCATGCCGACGACATGATAGCCCCCGCCTCCACCATGAAGGTGCTCACCGCCCTGGCGGCCCGCCTCGAACTCGGGGCCGATTTTCGTTTCAGTACCGAGATCCAGGCCAAACCCGGCGCCCGGCAGGGCAACGCCCTCAATGGCGATCTCTGGATCAACTTCGTCGGTGATCCCACCTTGTCGCGCATGGATCTGCTCGCCCTGTTCAAGCAGCTGGGCGTCTCCCGCATTCAGGGCAACGTCTACGTCAATACCGGCGCCTACAACGGCTACGAGCGCGGCAACGGCTGGTCCTGGGGTGATCAGACCCTTTGCTTCGCCGCTCCCGTCTCCTCGGTCATCATCGACAAGAACTGCGCCTATGGCACCATCACAGCCACCCAGATAGGCAGACCCGCCACCGGCAACGTGGCCACCGGCGTGCCCATCAGCATCAGCGCCGAGAACGTGGAGGTGATGAGCTATGGCGACATGGCACGCCAGTTCTGCGCCCTGGAGGTGGACATGGCCAAGGGCAACCATTACGAGCTCAAGGGCTGCATCACCCCGAACAAGGAGCCGCAGGGGCTGCGCTTTGCCATCCACGACGTGGAGGCCTGGGGCTGGGACAACATCCGCTGGGCCATGGACAGAGCCGGCATCCAGCATGATGGCCTGCTGCGGGTCACCCACAAGGCCCCCCAGGGCGCCGAGACCCTGGCGACCCACACCTCGGCCCCCCTGCCGGTGATGCTGGCCAGGATGCTGAAAAAGTCCGACAACACCTATGCCGATAGCTTTCTCAAGACAGTGGGCCGTCACTACTACAACAAGCCGGGCAGCTATCGCAGCGGCACCATGGCGGTGCGCGCCATCCTGACCAAGCACGGCATCAACCTGGGCAACGCCACCCTGGCCGACGGCTCCGGGCTCTCCGCCCACAATCTCATCAGTGCCCGCCAGATGCTGTCGGTGCTCAGCTTCATCCAGAAAAACGACGCCGAGCTCGACTTCATCAAGCTGCTGCCAAGCTCCCAGGTGGATGGCACCCTGGCCTGGCGGCGCAGCGTCACCGCCCCCATGATGAAGAACAAGGTCCATGCCAAGACCGGCACCATCACAGGCACCTCCAATCTGGCCGGTTTCATCGACACCGCCGGTGGCCAGCGCAAGGCGTTCGTGATGTTCCAGCGCGGCCTCTCCCAGGATCCGGCCACCCACGAGCGCTACCGTGCCAGCAAGGCGCCCTGGCCCTGGACCGTCTTCGAGAAGGGGGTGCTGGAGAGCATCTACCAGCAGCAGCCGATCCAGATCGCCGGGCAATGATGAGCAATATGGGCGGCCTTGCCAGCAAGGCGGCCCCATCCCCCGGACTCTGTTCGAAAAAGGAGTGCTGGAGAGCCTCTACCAGCAGCAGCCCATCCAGATCGCCGGGCAGTGATGAACAATATGGGCGGCCTTGCCAGCAAGGCGGCCCCATCCCCCGGACTCCGTTCGAAAAAGGAGTGCTGGAGAGCCTCTACCAGCAGCAGCCCATCCAGATCGCCGGGCAGTGATGAACAATACGGGCGGCCTTGCCAGCAAGGCGGCCCCATCCCCCGGACTCTGTTCGAAAAAGGAGTGCTGGAGAGGCTCTACCAGCAGCAGCCCATCCTGATCGCCGGGCAGTGATGAACAATACGGGCGGCCTTGCCAGCAAGGCGGCCCCATCCCCCGGACTCTGTTCGAAAAAGGGGTACTGGAGAGCCTCTACCAGCAGCAGCCCATCCAGATCGCCGGGCAGTGATGAACAATACGGGCGGCCTTGCCAGCAAGGCGGCCCCATCCCCCGGACTCTGTTCGAAAAAGGAGTGCTGGAGAGCCTCTACCAGCAGCAGCCCATCCAGATCGCCGGGCAGTAAGGCTGGCTTGAGCAAGCCCCCTCGCCGCCAATCCAGAATGCCGCGCCAGGTGCCGACCCCTGTGTCGGCACCTGGCCGGGGTGCAATCGAGCACCGCGAACAGGCGTATCGGAATTTTCAGCTTTGACTGGCCGAAAGCCGAGGCTATCCTGTCACCCGCCTCGTCTCAACGGCCTTACCTAACGGAGAGAAAAGATGTTTGTAGAGATTTTTGGTCGTCCCGGTTGCCCCTACTGCGTGCGCGCCAAGATGCTGGCCGAGCAACTGCGCGAAGCGCGCGACGATTTTGACTTCAACTACGTGGATATCAACGTCGCCGGGCTCACCAAGGACGACTTGGCCGCCAAGGCGGGCAAGCCCGTCACCACGGTGCCGCAGATCTTCCTGGACGAGCAGCACATCGGCGGCTGTACCGACTTCGAGGCCTATGCCAGCGCCCACCTCGGCCTGTAACCACCCAGCTGTCCATGTAAAAGGCGCCCTTGGCGCCTTTTCTTATGCCAGCGTCCGGGGTTACTCCACCCGGGTGAAGCGGCTCACCAGCTGCCCCCGATACTCAGTGCTCCCCATGAACATGGGCAGAGGGCGGGCGTAGATGGCGCCATCCTGCTCGGATTGGTAGACAACCAGGGACTCCCCGGTCTCGGTGTGCCGGGCCAGGGTCAGCACCCGATAAAATCCCCCCTTGCAGTGGCGATAACGCCCCGGGCCCGGCAAGGGCCCCCCCTGTTGCTGATCCATTCCCATCTCCCAGTCCATCATCCAGGCCCCGTGCCCGCCTGCACCTGCCCTTGAGCGACCATGCAAGGGCAAGCCGGGGGGCCAAACGACCGTTTTTCACGCAAGCCAATCGTGCCACAAGCACGGGCTAATTCAACACACTCGCTGTTGATATCTATCCCTTCCCTCATCTTTCACTGGTAATGTCGTCGCAGGGCAAACGATCATGCTGAATTTAACAAATCAGCAACCCTGTTTGAGGGCTAAAAATCAGGGAATTATTCTAAAAAGAAGATTGTTCTAGCATTCAATTCTGTGAAGAATAGAGGCAAAGAAATTTGATACTAAAAATCGCCTTTTTCGCCAACGCGCCCCAGGGGATCTCGTTCACTATGTTCACCATCGACAAGTCGCACAAGCTCGACGATGTCTGCTATGACATTCGCGGCCCTGTGCATAAAGAGGCTCGCCGTCTCGAAGACGAAGGCCATCGCATCATCAAGCTCAACATCGGCAACCCGGCCCCGTTCGGCTTCGAAGCGCCGGAGGAGATCATCAAGGATGTGATCCTCAACATGCCCCAGAGCCAGGGCTACTGCGACTCCAAGGGGCTCTTCTCCGCCCGCAAGGCGGTGATGCAGTACTACCAGCAAAAAGGGATGCGCAAGGTCGACATCGACGACATCTACATCGGCAATGGCGCGAGCGAGCTCATCGTGATGGCAATGCAGGCGCTGCTCAACAACGGCGACGAGATGCTGGTGCCCTCCCCCGACTATCCGCTCTGGACCGCCGCCGTCACCCTCTCCGGCGGCCACGCGGTGCACTACCGCTGCGATGAAGGGGCCGACTGGTATCCGGATCTCGACGACATCCGCGCCCGCATCACCCCGCGCACCCGCGGCCTGGTGCTGATCAACCCCAACAACCCGACCGGCGCCGTCTACGGCAGCGAGTTTTTGCTTGAAGTGATCGAGATCGCCCGCCAGCACAACCTCATCATCTTCGCCGACGAGATCTACGACAAGATCCTCTACGACGACATCTCCCACACCAGCGTCTGCACCCTGTGCGACGACGTCATGGTGGTGACCTTCAACGGCCTCTCCAAGGCCTACCGCGCCTGCGGCTTCCGTCAGGGCTGGATGGTCATCACCGGTCCCAAGGGCCGTGCCAAAGGCTACATCGAGGGGCTGGAGATGCTGGCCTCCATGCGCCTGTGTGCCAACGTGCCGATGCAGCACGCCATCCAGACCGCCCTTGGCGGCTATCAGAGCATCAACGAGCTGATCCTGCCGGGCGGGCGCCTGCGCCGCCAGCGTGACAAGGCCTGGGAGCTTTTGAACGAGATCCCCGGGGTCTCCTGCGTCAAGCCCAAGGGGGCGCTCTACATGTTCCCGCGCCTCGACCCCAAGGTGTATGACATTCGCGACGACCAGAAGATGGTGTTCGACCTGCTGCAGCAGGAGAAGCTCTTGTTGGTGCAGGGCACCGGCTTCAACTGGCCGGCGCCGGATCACTTCCGACTGGTGTTCCTGCCCCGGGAAGAGGAGCTGGAAGAGGCCATTGGCCGCCTTGCCCGCTTCCTGAAGGATTACAAGCAATAAGCCAAGGCTGTGTTGCAACCACCGGCATGGCAAAGAGAGGCTCCCCCGGGCGCCTCTCTGGCTGGCGGCCTCTTTCGGGAGGAGTACAGACCGGATAGCAAAGGGCCCCGTCTGCAGCAGACGGGGCCCTTTCTCATGACGCAGGCGAAAGCCTTACAGTTCGATCACGTCGAATTGCACGTCCGGGTTCACGTCCGCATCGTAATCCACCTCGTCCAGACCGAAACCGAACAGGCGCAGGAACTCCTGCTTGTAGCCGGCGTAGTCGGTGAGCTCACAGAGGTTCTCGGTGGTGATGGAGGGCCAGAGATCGCGGCAGGTCTGCTGCACGTCTTCCCGCAGCTCCCAGTCGTCCATGCGGATGCGGGCCTGCTCGTCCAGTGCCAGCGCCTCGCCATAGAGACGGGTGCGCAGCATGCGATCCACCTGCTCCATGCAGCCCTCGTGAATGCCCTTCTCCTTCATGATCTTGAAGGCCATGGAGATATAGAGCGGCATCACCGGAATGGCGCTTGATGCCTGGGTCACCACGGATTTGAGCACGGCCACGTGGGCGGTGCCCCCCTTGGCGGCCAGATCGCCACGGATGGCGGCGGCGGCGCGGTCCAGATCTTCCTTGGCGCGGCCCAGGGTGCCATGCCAGTAGATGGGCCAGGTCAGGTCGGTGCCGATGTAGGAGTAGGCCACGGACTTGGCGCCGTCGGCCAGCACGCCCGCATCACGCAGGGCAGCCATCCACAGCTCCCAGTCCTGGCCGCCCATGACGGTGATGGTGCTCTGGATCTCTTCCTCGTTCGCCGGCTCGACGGTGGCGGTGATGATCTGATCCTTGTTGGTATCGATGGCGGTGGAGGTGTAGACCTCGCCGATGGGTTTCAGCGCAGATCGCACCACTTCGCCGGTGTCCGGCAGCTTGCGCACCGGGGAGGCCAGGGAGTAGACCACCAGATCGATTTGACCCAGATCCTGCTTGATGAGCTCGATCACCTTGGCACGGCACTCGTGGGAGAAGGCATCGCCATTGATGCTCTTGGCGTAGAGGCCGGCCTCTTTGGCGGCCTTGTCGAAGGCGGCGGAGTTGTACCAGCCGGCGGAGCCCGTCTTGGTCTCGGAGCTCGGCTTTTCGAAGAAGACACCTATGGTCGCGGCGCCGGAGCCAAAGGCGGTGGCGATGCGGGAAGCCAGGCCGTAACCGGTAGAGGCGCCGATCACCAGCACCTTCTTGGGCCCATTCTCGATGGTGCCTTTGGCCTGGGTGTAGGCAATCTGACGGCGAACATTGGCTTCACAGCCGACCGGATGGGTGGTGGTGCAGATAAAGCCGCGAACCTTGGGTTTGATGATCATGTGTTTTCTCTTATCCGTTTGATGGATGAAATCGGGCATAAGATACCTCATCTTGCCGAGATAAGGTGCTCTGATGTGTTGAACGGCCGGGAAAATTGGTAAAAAAAGAGGACCCGGGCAGCGAGACTCAATCCCTCGGTCGCCTTGGCCTCCCCCGCGCGCTCTGCGGTACCACTTGCCGGGAAAGCGGACATAAACAGCATGAAAACAGCGCGTTACCCCAATTCTCTTCTGCTGTCGGCAAAGGAGTTGTACTAGTATTGAGCCGGTCGGTTATCGTCAGAACAAAGCATCACAGGGGTCTCACGGAGGAGCACCACATGTTTTGGAAACACACGGACAGCAATGAACAACGCGAAGAAACCGCAAGAGTCGCCGGGCTGGACGCCTTCGAGCAGGCGATCCAGTCCCAGGCGCCCTATATCCAGTTCACCCCGGACGGCATAGTCACCTTCGTCAACGATCGCTTCCTCGCCATCGTGGGATATGGGCGTGATGAGGTGCTGGGGCAACACCACAGCACCCTCTGCTTTCCCGATGACGTCAAGACCCGCGACTACGAGGCCCTGTGGCAGGATCTGTGCAAGGGCACCTTTCGCAGCGGCCGCTTCATCCGTCAGGCCAAATCGGGCCAGGCCGTCTGGCTGGAGGCCACCTATTTTCCCATCGTGGTCGAGGGCAAGGTGGTGCGGGTCGCCAAGGTCGCCTCGGACGTGACCCAGCAGCAATCGTCCCTGGAGCGAAGCCAGGCCTTGCTGGCCGCCCTGGACAAGTCCCTGGCCGTGATCGACTTCGAGCCGGACGGCACCGTCATCACCGCCAACCAGAATTTTCTCCACTGCTTTGGCTACCGGCTCGAAGAGGTGGCGGGCCAGCATCACCGACTGTTTTGCGATGACGACTTCTACCGCCAGCACCCCCACTTCTGGCGGGATCTGGGGGCAGGCACCATACAATCCGGTCTCTTCATGCGCCTGGGGCACCAGGGCCAGAAGATCTGGCTGGAGGCCACCTACAACCCCATCTTTAATCACGAAGGCAAGGTGGTGAAAATCATCAAGCTGGCCAGCGACATCACGGAGCGGGTCGAGCAGGCCCTCTCGGTGCGCGAGGCGGCCAAGAAGGCCTGCGCCATCGCCAGCGAGACGGTCGCCAGCGCCGACAAGGGACGAGAGGTGATCGACAAGGTGCTGGACACCTCCCGTCACATCAACAGCTCGGTCAGCGAGGTGACCCAGCAGATAGAGCGGCTCAACCAGCAGTCCAGGAGCATAGAGTCCATCATCTCCACCATCAGCGGCATCGCGGATCAGACCAATCTGCTGGCCCTCAATGCCGCCATCGAGGCGGCCCGAGCGGGGGAACAGGGGCGGGGCTTTGCCGTGGTCGCCGACGAGGTGAGGCAGCTGGCGGCCAGAACCTCCTCCTCCACCAACGAGATCGTCTCCGTCATCAAGCTCAATTCCCAGATCACTTCCACCATCACCCAGACCGTCAGCGTGGTGTCCGACAAGGCGATGGCCGGGCAGGAGCAGGCCAACATCGTCTCCGCCGTCATCAAGGAGATCATCGAAGACGCCAACTCCGTCTCCGACACGGTCAAAAATCTCTCCATATGAATCACTCCCGACGAGGTGCCCCCCTGGCGCCTCGTCGGGAGAGATGGGCACAAGGGACGCGTCCTCGCACCACAGGGCTGGATAATTCACTAATAACCCTGCGGGCTTGCGGTTGTTTCTGACCCCCTAACATCAGATAATACCGCCCGCCTTCACAGCGGATAATCCAAATTCTGATGACTGAGTACCTGCTTTTACTGATTGGCACCGTGCTGGTGAACAACTTCGTGCTGGTGAAATTCCTCGGCCTCTGCCCCTTCATGGGGGTCTCGGGCAAGCTGGAAACCGCCATCGGCATGGGGCTGGCGACCACCTTCGTGCTGACCCTGGCCAGCGCCTGCTCCTATCTGGTGGAACACTATATTCTGCTGCCGCTCTCGGTTGGCTACCTGCGCACCCTGGCCTTCATCCTGGTCATCGCCGTGGTGGTGCAGTTTACCGAGATGGTGGTACGCAAGAGCAGCCCGACCCTCTATCGCCTGCTCGGCATCTTCCTGCCCCTCATCACCACCAACTGCGCCGTGCTTGGGGTGGCGCTGCTCAACATCAACGAGCGCCACAACTTCATCCAGAGCATCATCTACGGCTTCGGTGCCGCTGCCGGTTTCGCCCTGGTGCTGGTGCTGTTTGCCGCCATGCGTGAGCGCCTGGTGGCCGCCGACATCCCGGCGCCGTTTCGTGGCGTGTCCATCGCCATGATCACCGCAGGCCTGATGTCCCTTGCCTTCATGGGCTTTACCGGCCTTATCAAGATATAGCGCTATGACTCACCTATTGTTTGCCATCCTGGTTCTGGCGCTGTTGGCCCTGGCCTTCGGCCTGATCCTGGGATTTGCCGCCATCAAGTTCAAGGTGGAGGCCGATCCCATCGTCGATCAGCTCGACGCCCTGCTGCCCCAGACCCAGTGCGGCCAGTGCGGCTATCCGGGCTGCAAGCCCTATGCCGAAGCCCTCGCCAATGGCGACGCCGTCAACAAGTGCGTCCCGGGCGGCGATGCCACCATGCGCAAGATTGCCGACCTCATGGGGGTGGAACCCCTGGCCATGGGGGACGGCCATGCCGCCGTGCCCATCAAGAAGGTCGCCTTCATCCATGAGGATCAGTGCATAGGTTGCACCAAGTGCATCCAGGCCTGTCCGGTCGACGCCATCGTCGGCGCCACCAAGGCGATGCATACGGTGATCAAGGATGAATGCACCGGGTGCGACCTCTGCGTCGACCCCTGCCCCACCGATTGCATCGAGATGATCCCGGTCCCCACTACGGTCGATAACTGGAAGTGGGATCTCAACAGTGTCGTTATCCCGGTCAAGATGGTGGAGTAGTCATGCAGTCTGTAATCGAACGCATCAAGGCCGGTGCCCTGTGGGATTTTCATGGCGGCATCCATCCCCCCGAGAACAAGCAGCAATCCAGCCTGAGCCCTGTGGTGCAGGCGGGACTGCCCCCCGAGCTCATCATACCGGTGCGCCAGCACGCGGGCCTGGCCGGCGAGCTGCTGGTCAAGGTGGGCGACAAGGTGAAGAAGGGCCAGCCCCTCACCGCCTTCGAGCGTGGCCGCTTCGTGCCGGTCCACGCCAGCAGTTCAGGGGTCATCAGCGCCATCGGCCAGCACACGGTCGCCCACCCCTCCGGCCTCTCCGACCTCTGCATCACCCTGATCCCCGACGGAGAGGACGCCTGGTGCGAGCGCCAGCCCCAGCCCGATTACTGGAACCTGGACCGGGTCAGTCTGCTCGAGCGCATTCAAGGGGCCGGCATAGCCGGACTCGGCGGCGCCGTCTTCCCCACCCACAGCAAGCTCGATGGCCATGGCCAGCTCACCGAGATCCTCATCATCAACGGCCTGGAGTGCGAGCCCTACATCACCACGGATGACCGCCTGATGCAGGAGTACGCGGACGAGATCCTGGAGGGTATCCGGGTGCTCAAGCACCTGCTCAAGCCCAAGCTCTGCCTGATCGGCATCGAGGACAACAAGCCCGCCGCGGCCAAGGCCCTGCGCCAGCAGATCAGCGAAGAGGACATACTGGTGCGGGAGGTCCCCACCAAATATCCCTCGGGCGGCGCCAAACAGACCATAGAGCTGCTGACCGGCCGTCAGGTACCCAAGGGGGGCCGGGCCGTCGATATCGGCATCATGGTGCTCAACGTCGCCACCGTGTTCGCCATCAAGCGCGCCATCGTCGATGGCGAGCCGCTCATCGAGCGCATCGTTACCCTCACCGGAGACGCCTTCAAGCAGCCGGGCAATGCCTGGGTGCGCCTTGGCACCCCGGTACGCTGGCTGCTGGGGCGCTTCGATCTGCAGCCGGAACCGGGCCAGCGGGTGATCATGGGGGGGCCCATGATGGGCTTCACCCTGCCCCACGCCATGGTGCCCGTGGTCAAGGCCACCAACTGCCTGCTCGCCCCGACCCAGGCCGAGCTGCCCCCTCCCGAGCCGGAGCAGTCCTGCATCCGCTGCAGCGCCTGCGCCGACGCCTGCCCCGCCACCCTGCTGCCCCAGGAGCTCTACTGGTACAGCCGGGCGAAGGAGTATGACAAGGCGGAGCAGCTCAACCTGTTCGACTGCATCGAGTGCGGCGCCTGTGCCTGGGTCTGCCCGAGCCAGATCCCCCTGGTGCAGTACTACAAGATTGCCAAGGACGATATCCGCGAGGCCCGCGAGGAAGCCGAGAAGGCCGAACGCGCCCGCTTGCGTTTCGAGGCCAAGCAGGCGCGCTTCGAGCGGGACAAGGCCGCCCGCGAGGCACGCCACGCCGAGGCCGCCGCCCAGCGCCGCCAGGCCATGACGGCCGCCACCGGGGAAGATCCCGTGGCCGCCGCCCTCGCCCGGCTCAAGGCAAAACAGGAAGCGACCCCAGGCGAAGGCGCCCCTGACAACGCAGCCATGGCCGCCGCTCGGGAGGCCCGCAAGCAGGAGGCCCTGGCGCGCCGCGCCGCCAAGGCGGCCGAACTCGAGGCCAGTGCCCCCATGACGGAGCCCGCCCCGTCCCAGGAGTCCGATCCCAAGAAGGCGGCCATTGCCGCCGCCCTGGCCCGCGCCAAGGCCAAGAAGGCCGCCCAGGCTGCCGGGGACCAGGGCGCAGACGACTCTGCCGCCGCGCCCATCCCCTCGAGCGAGGCACCCAGCGAGCCGATTGCCGAGTCCGCCCCCGAGGTTGACCCCAAGAAAGCGGCCATCGCCGCCGCCATCGCCCGCGCCAAGGCCAAGAAGGCCGACCAGGGTGCAGACGATTCAACAGCTGCGCCCATTGCCTCGAGCCAGGCACCGAGCGAGCCGATCGCAGAGTCCGCCCCCGAGGTTGACCCCAAGAAAGCGGCCATTGCCGCCGCCATCGCCCGCGCCAAGGCCAAGAAGGCCGCCCAGGCCTCTGGGGACCAGGGCGCAGACGATTCAACCGCCGCGCCCATCGCCTCGAGCCAGGCACCCAGCGAGTCGATCGCCGAGTCCTCCCCCGAGGTTGACCCCAAGAAAGCGGCCATCGCCGCCGCCATCGCCCGCGCCAAGGCCAAGAAGGCCGCCCAGGCTGCCGGGGAGCAGGGCGCAGACGATTCAACCGCAGCGCCCATCGCCTCGAGCGAGGCACCGAGCGAGCCGATCGCCGAGTCCACCCCCGAGGTTGACCCCAAGAAAGCGGCCATTGCCGCCGCCATCGCCCGCGCCAAGGCCAAGAAGGCCGCCCAGGCTGCCGGGGACCAGGGCGCAGACGACTCTGCCGCCGCGCCCATCGCCTCGAGCCTGGCACCCAGCGAGCCGATCGCCGAGTCCGCCCCCGAGGTTGACCCCAAGAAAGCGGCCATTGCCGCCGCCGTGGCAAAAGCCAAGGCCAGAAAGGCGGCCGAGGCCAAGGAGGCCCCCGCAGCACAGCTCTGCGCCGAAACGGCCCCTGGCGCCGAGACGTCTGCCCCCGAGCTCGATCCCAAGAAGGCAGCCATCGCCGCCGCCGTGGCAAAAGCCAAGGCCAGAAAGGCGGCGCTTGCGGGCGCCACCACAGACAACGAAACGGTCAGCCCGGCTGACAGCAAGAGGGATACCTGAGTCATGTTCACTATCGCGAGTGCCCCCTTCGCCCACAACCGCAAGCAGACCCAGACCCTGATGCTGCTGGTGATCCTGGCCTGTCTGCCCGGGCTCGCGGCCCAGATCTGGTTCTTCGGCTGGGGCTCCGTCATCCAGATAGCCCTGGCCGCGGTCACGGCCCTTGGCTGCGAGGCCCTGGTGCTGCGCCTGCGCGCCCGGCCGGTCAAACCCGCCCTGCTAGATGGCAGCGCCCTGCTCACCGCCGTGCTGATAGGGCTGGCCCTGCCGCCCCTGCTGCCCTGGTGGATGACCCTGGTCGCCACCGCCTTCGCCATCATCATCGCCAAGCACCTCTATGGCGGCCTGGGCCAGAACCTGTTCAACCCGGCCATGGTGGCCTATGTGCTGCTGCTGGTCTCCTTCCCGGTGCAGATGACCAGCTGGCTGCCTCCGTCCGACATCGCCGCCTACGGCATCGGCTTTGGCGATGCCGTCTCCACCATCTTCACCGGCTTTAGCCTGGACGGCTACAGCATGGCCCAGCTCAAGCAGGGGGTGGATGGCCTCACCATGGCCACGCCGCTGGATACCCTCAAGACGGGACTGGGCCAGGGGCTGACCGCGAGCGAGGTGATGACGCACTCCGTGTTCGAGGGTTGGGGCGGCATCGGCTGGAGCTGGGTCAACCTGGGCTACCTGCTGGGCGGCCTCTTCCTGCTGCAACAGAGGGTGATCGCCTGGCGCATCCCGGTAGCCATGCTGGCCAGCCTGTTTGGCGCCGCCACCCTGGGCTATCTCATCAGCCCGGATGCCACCGCCACCCCCATGTTCCACCTGTTTTCCGGCGCCACCATGCTGGGGGCCTTCTTCATCGCCACCGATCCGGTCAGCGCCTCAACCACGGCCCGGGGTCGTCTCATCTATGGCGCCCTCATCGGCGTGCTCATCTACATCATTCGCCGTTTCGGCGGCTATCCGGACGCCATCGCCTTCGCCGTGCTGCTGGCCAATCTCTGCGTCCCCATGATAGACAGCCTGACCCGTCCCAAATCCTACGGGGAGCGTCGCAAGTGACAACCGTGCCCCAGGCCCAGCGCCCACACAGTGCTGTCGGCCAATCTCTGCGTATCCCCGTGGAGATAGACAGCCTGACCCGTCCCAAATCCTACGGGGAGCGTCGCAAGTGACTCGTGTCTTCCCCCTCTTCCAAGGAGCGCCCCTATGCTGACCAGCATGCGCAACCATGGCCTCACCCTGGCGCTGTTTGCCCTCGTCTGCACCAGCGTCGTGGTGGCGACTCATCTGCTCACCCAGGACAAGATTGCCCACCAGCAGCAGCGGGAGAAGCTCAATACCCTGAGCGCCCTGCTGCCGGTGGGCAGTTATGACAATGATCTGGTGGCCAGCTGCAAGCGGGTCACCAGCCCGCTGCTCGGCACCAGCCAGCCCATGCCCCTCTACACCGCCACCCTGGCCGGCCAGGTGACCGGCTATGCCATGGAGACGGTGGCGCCCGATGGCTACAGCGGCGCCATCCGCCTCATCGTCGGCACCGATGCCGACGGCAGGGTCAAGGGAGTGCGGGTGCTGGCCCACAACGAGACCCCGGGCCTTGGCGACAAGATAGAGCTGAAGAAATCCCGCTGGATCGAGAGCTTCGTCGGCAAGTTCCTCACCCAGGACAACGAGGCCAGCTGGGCGGTGAAGAAAGATGGTGGTGACTTCGATGCCTTCACCGGCGCCACCATCACCCCCAGGGCCGTGGTCAAGGCGGTTGCCAACCTGCTGCGTTTGCAACAGACTCACCCTGCCTTGTTGCAAGATGCGCCCCCCTGCGACGGGGCAGGAGAAAACCCATGAATCACGAACCCAAAGCGGGCGAGATCAAGGAGCTGATGCTCCAGGGGCTGTGGAAGAACAACCCCTCCCTGGTACAGGTGCTGGGACTCTGCCCCACCCTAGCCGTCTCCTCCACCTTCACCAATGCCCTGGGGCTGGGACTGGCCACCATGGCGGTGCTGATAGGCTCCAACCTGGCGGTCTCCCTGGTGCGTCACTGGGTGCCGCGGGATATCCGCATCCCCATCTATGTGATGATCATCGCCTCCCTGGTGACCTGTGTGCAGCTGCTGATGAACGCCTACACCTATGGCCTCTATCAGGCCCTTGGCATCTTCATCGCCCTCATCGTCACCAACTGCGTCATCATAGGCCGGGCAGAGGCTTACGCCTCCAAGCAGCCTCCCCTGCTGGCAGCCCTCGACGGCCTGATGATGGGGCTGGGCTTCACCCTAGTGCTGCTGTTGCTGGGGGCCATGCGCGAGATCATCGGCATGGGCACCCTGTTTGACGGCGCCGAACTGCTGCTGGGTGACTGGGCCCGATCCCTGCGCATCGAGATCTTCCCCCACGACTCCGCCCTGCTGCTGGCCATACTGCCACCGGGGGGCTTTCTTGGCCTGGGGCTGCTCATCGCCGCCAAGAATGCCATCAACGACTGGCTGGGGCGCAAGCAGGCGACCGAACAGGCCCATTGCAGCGTGCCGGCGCCGGGTGCCCGCGCCACCGAACTATAAAAACGACAGAGTGTGAGCAAGAGATGAACAACGACAAGCGCCGCCAGATCCTGACCCGGCTGCGGGAAGACAATCCGGCGCCCAGGACAGAGCTCAACTACAGCACGCCGTTCGAGCTGCTGATCGCCGTGCTGCTGTCGGCCCAGGCCACGGACGTGGGGGTCAACAAGGCGACCGCCAGACTCTATCCGGTCGCCAATACCCCGGCCGCCATCCTGGCGCTCGGGGTCGATGGCCTCAAGGAGTACATCAAGACGATTGGCCTGTTCAACACCAAGGCCGAGAACGTCATCAAGACCTGCGCCATCCTGCTGGAGCGCCATGGCGGCGAGGTACCGGAAAACCGCGAGGCCCTGGAGGCCCTGCCCGGCGTCGGGCGCAAGACCGCCAACGTGGTGCTCAACACGGCGTTTGGCTGGCCCACCATTGCCGTCGATACCCACATCTTCCGGGTGTCGAACCGCACGGGCCTGGCGGTGGGCAAGAACGTGGATCAGGTGGAAGAGAAACTGCTCAAGGTGGTGCCAGCCGAGTTCAAGCTGGATGTGCACCACTGGCTGATCCTGCACGGGCGCTACACCTGTCTGGCACGCAAGCCGCGCTGTGGCTCCTGCATCATCGAAGATCTGTGCGAATACAAAGAGAAGGTCTATCCCGAGACTTGATCCGCAGGGCGCCTGGTTTACAGGCGTCGGCGAGTCTGGGCCTCGGGCCATGGATTCAAGGCAGTACCCATCACCAACCCGGAGAATTGAGCAATGAGAATTCTGCATACCATGCTGCGAGTGGGCGATCTGCAACGCTCCATCGACTTCTATACCCGCGTGCTGGGGATGACCCTGCTGCGCAAGAGCGAGAACAGCGAGTACAAGTACACCCTGGCCTTCGTCGGCTACGGTGACGAGAAGAGCGAGGCGGTGATCGAGCTGACCTACAACTGGGGCGTGAGCGAGTACGAGCTGGGCTCGGCCTATGGCCACATCGCCCTGGAAGCGGACGACATCTATGCCACCTGCGACGCCCTGCGCGCCGCCGGCGCCACGATCACCCGCGAGCCGGGCCCTGTCATGGGCGGCACCACCGTCATCGCCTTCGTGGAAGACCCGGACGGATACAAGATTGAGCTGATCGCCAAGAAAGACGCCGGCCACGGCCTGGGCGAGAGCGTCTGACGGGACCCTCGTCAACCATCCGCAAAAAAGGGGAGCCATTGGCTCCCCTTCTTACCTGCTTACCCCTCACAGCAGCCGAGGCTGACCGCCGAGAAACACCAGTCGTTTGCCGGCAGAGTCCGGGCCAACGAAGGGCAGCTCGTTGCTGTTGACCACGTAGACCCCATCCTTGAACTGGAAGATGGGAACCCTTGCCAGGGGACGGGGTATCAGCAGATCCCCGAGATCGCTTCGCACCGTCAGCACGGTATAGCGCCCCGGCGAGAGCCCGAGAATGGGGCCAAACTCGCTGCCATCGGCCTCACGCACCGCCTTGACATAGACGCTGAACTCCTCGAATCCGGGCACCAGGCACTCATGGGTATAGGCGCCGGTACTGACCGTGGTCACCAGCAATGGCGCCTGATAGTCACGGCAGACAAAACCGGCCAGATTGCGGGAACGCAGCAGGGGTTGCAGCCGGGCTTCCTCATGGGCGAGATCGGTCCGCGGTGCCCGCACCTCGTACTGCTCAAGCAGCACCCGGCGCACCACCTCGGCATCGTCATAGTCTTCCCCGTCATGGAGGGGAGCCGTGACCACGCTGGCCCGGGTCAGGGGATAGGCCTGCACCAGAGAGCCAGGCAGCATGATGCCTTTTCTCTCCTGGTCCTCCAGGCTGACCTGTTGCCGGTAGGGATTGTCGCGGATCAGATTGGGATAGCCAGCGTAGGCGGTGACGTTCCACGCCCAGCTCATGGTGGGCTCTTGTACGTAGGGGCCATGGGGATCGGGGGCAGTGGCGCAGCCGCTCAATGCCAGGGTACATGCCAGCCCGGCCAGGGCAATGGATCTCATCATCTTGGGTCATCCCTCGTCGCATCACGCCGGCATCCCTTGTCCGGCGTTCGTGGGAGTCAAACTAGCAAAAATCAGATGGCGCCGCTACGCCCCATGCTGATCACCACCCGCCGGTTCTTGGCGCGCCCCTCCTCCGTCTCGTTGGAGGCGACGTGCTGCTTCTCCCCGTGGCCTTCCACCGAGATCTTGCCCTCCTCCAGGCCCAGGTCGAGAAACACCTTCTTGATGGCGTCGGCCCGCTTCTCGGAGAGCTTCTGGTTGGGCCAGCGCCCGCCATAGCTGTCGCTGTAGGCGTCGATCACCACCACGTCTATGGTGCTGTCCGCCTTGATGAACTCCCCTATCATGGCGAGGCGGCGCCGCGAGGCGGCGGAGAGGCGATCGCTGTTCTTGTCATAGGTGAGCACGCTGAAGGCGATGTCGTTGAAGCTGTAGGGCAAAAGGCCGTTCAGACAATCCATGAAGGCCTGGTACTTGACCCTGAAGTTGACGCTGGAAAGGGAGACCCGCACCGCACGGTTCTGGCGATACCAGTCCCGGTACTGGAAGGTGGGCATGCGCCCGCTCTCCAGCTCGTCGAGCATGGTCCAGGCGGTCTGGCCGTCCACCAGGCCGTCGAACTGCTTGAAGAAGCGGATCTGGCTGATGTCGCGCCCGGCCAGACCCGGACGCCAGCTGGGGGGCATGCTGCCCAGGCTCACCGTCTGGGTCTGCGCCTGCTGGCGCAGGCCGCTCAGTTCGAAGTCGAGGTTGATCTTGCGCCCGGCACGGGTGACGAAGGCTCCGGTGCCCCACCCGGGGATGGGGTGCTCCAGGCGACACTCGATCTGGCTGTCGGCGGTCAGGCGCCAGACGGATTGATCCAGGCCGGCACCGAATTCGGTTACCCCCGCCTGCAACTGCATGCTCACCGACATGCCGACCAATCCCACAATCCAAGCGTTCAACTGCCTGCCCTCCATACCGTCTCGGATTATCTATCGGCAGAGGCAGGACAAGCTTTAGGGCAAAACCCTCAGTGGGGAGTCTCCATCAATTTGAAGCTGGCGATGCGCCCCGCCAGCTCGCGGGCCAGCTGATCCAGCTCGGCGCTGTTGCGCTGCAGCATGTCGGAGTGCTGACGATGGGCCTCGTACACCTCGCGAATGGTCATCACATTGTGCTGGATGTCATCCGTGACGTAGCGCTGCTGCTCGGTGGCGGTGGCCACCTGGGCGCTCATGTCGCTCACCTTGCTCACCTCGTTGACGATCTGGCCCAGCTCGCTCCCCGCCCGCCTGGCCTCGGTCACGCTCAGCCCCGCCTGCTCGCTGCCCAGGTGCATGGCCGTGACCGCCTGAAGGGCCCCCTGACGCAGGCGATCCAGCATCTGCGCTATGTCATCTGCCGCCTGCTGAGTGCGGGAGGCAAGGGCCCTCACCTCTTCGGCCACCACGGCAAAACCACGGCCGGACTCACCGGCGCGGGCCGCCTCTATGGCCGCGTTGAGGGCCAGCAGGTTGGTGCGATCCGAGATCTGCTTGATGAGGCTCAAGGCCTCGCCAACCGACTCCGTCTCTGCCTGCAGCCTATCCACCAGCTGCCGGGTATCGACCAGGGTGCCCGCCACCTGCTCGATGGCGTCTATGGTCTGCACCACCTCCTTGTCCCCCTGATGGGCCCGGCCGATGGCCTGCTGGGTCGCCAGGGAGGTCTGGGTGGCATTGCGCGCTATCTCCGCCACCGTGGAGGCCATCTCGGTGGCGGCGGTCGCCACCAGATCCACCTGGCCAAAGCCCTTGGCCACACCGGCGTTGACCTCCGCTATCACGCCGGCCGAAGCGGCGGCGCTGCGGGCCAGCACCTCGCAGGAGCGGCGCACCGCCAGCAGCAAGCCTTCGAGATGGGCGAGAAAGTGGTTCAGATCCCGCGCCAGTGCCCCCAGCTCGTCTCCGGAGTGCCAGTCGACCCGCACCGTCAGATCGTTATCCTGCACCAGACCCTTGAAGGTCTGGTGCAGTGCCATGAAGCCCAGATGCAGGTTTCGCACCACCCGCCAGCAGACCAGGGTGGTCAGCGCCACGCACAGCAGCACCCCGAAGGCGGCCCAGCCAAGATCCCTGGCGCTCTGGGCCCGCATCTGCTCGACCCTGTCAAACAGCTGTTGATAGAGGCGATCCTCGCTCTGTTTGAGCAGGGCTATCTTGTCTGTGCTCAGGGCAAACCAGGCCTCGGCATCGATGCCAAACCCGCCGCTGGCCGCCTTGTCCAGGGCCAGGGTCTCCATGGCCGCGACCTTGGCCACCACGGGTGAGGCCAGGCTGTCGGCCAGCAGCTGGCGCTGGGCCGGGCTCGCCACCGCCTGGAAACGTTCGAGATAGGTCTGCTGGGACGCCAGCAGGGAGATGAACTGCTGCAACAGCGCCGGGGTGAAATTGCCGCGGGCGAACACATTGCTCAGTGTGGCTCGCTCCAGCCCCATCCGCTCCTTGCTCTGCAAGAAGGCGGCATAGGCATTGGTCTGCAGCGCTATGGTGGCGTCCTGGCTCTTGAGGCTCACCCCGTCCACCACCGCCAGCAGCCGGCTGATGAGGCGGGTATAGATGCCGACCTGCTCCGCCACCTCCACCCCCAGGGCATCGACCCGCTCGCGGATGGCGGTCAGGCCCGCCAGCTCCTGCTGCACCTGTGTCAGCCCCAGCAGGGCCGGATCCTGGCGAAAACGTACCAGCAGGGTGTCGACCACCTGGCGCTGGGTCGGCAGGGCATCGCCAAACTTGCCCCCGCCAGAGCCGAGGAAACCGGCGGACATGCCGCGCTCCTTTTGCAGCTCATGGGCCAGCTGCGCCGCCTCCCGCACCACATGGAGCGAGGCCAGCGCCTGACTCATCTCCTGCTCGACCCGGTAACGCTCGTAGACGTATCGACCGGAAAAAAACAGCAGGGCCACCAGTGGCAGGCAGACCACCAGCACCATCTTGTGCGCCAATCCCAGCTTGTTCATCGTCTCTTCCCATCCTTAGGTTGCAGTGGCCAATTATAAGCACAGGCCCCCCCGGCGCATCCTTGATCCCGCGCATGGCGGTACGGGAGGGACAAGGGCCCGCTTTTTTGCCATAATGCCGCCTCATTTCAAGCCGACCGAGATCCCATGACCGACGCCGTTAACACTCTCAAAGGCCGTTTCCGAGGCTTTTACCCCGTCGTCATCGATGTTGAAACCGCCGGATTCAATGCCAAGACGGATGCCCTGCTCGAGATTGCCGCCTACACCCTCAAGATGGACGAGGCCGGCTGGCTGGTACCCGATCAGATCTTCCATTTCCACGTCGAGCCCTTCGAGGGCGCCAACCTGGAGAAGGCCGCACTGGAATTTACCGGCATCGACCCCTACAACCCGCTGCGCGGCGCCGTGGACGAGAAGGAAGCCCTCACCGAGATCTTCAAGGGCGTTCGCAAGGGCATGAAGGAGCAGGATTGCAGCCGCGCCATCGTCGTGGCCCACAATGCCCCCTTCGACCATGGCTTCGTCATGGCCGCCGCCGAACGCGCCGGGCTCAAGCGCAATCCGTTCCACCCCTTTGCCACCTTCGACACCGCCGCCCTCTCGGGCCTGGTGCTGGGCCAGACGGTGCTCGCCAAGGCGTGCCAGAGCGCCCGCATTCCCTTTGACAACAAGGAGGCGCACTCCGCCCTCTATGACACCGAGCGCACCACCGAGCTCTTCTGTCATATCGTCAATCGCTGGAAGGCGCTGGGGGGCTGGCCCCTGGCCGAGGTCGATGATGACGCCAATCTGGATGACGCGCCCCTGGACGAGGCGGCATCCGGCCCCTAGTCCAGCGCGGGCGCCAGGCCGAAGTCAAGGCCGCCCGGGGCGCGCCGCCGGCCGGCCAGTCGTCGCCCACCCCGCCATCCCATGAGGCTGCCACGGCAGCCTTTTTTGATATGGGTCAGCTGGCGTGACTAACCTGGGGATTTACGTGAATTTTTACTCGACTTTTGGTCCAGTTTTCGCAAACTAACGCCCTTTCACACGCCAGACAACAACGCATCATTATAAGGAAGTCACATGAATCCTGTTGTTATCGCAGTCTCGCTGATGCTGGTGCTCAGCCTGCTGCGGATCAATGTGGTCGTCTCACTGTCGGTCAGCGCCATCGTCGGCGGCCTGGTCGGCGGCCTCTCCCTCGAACAGACCCTGGGCACCTTCAGCAGCGGCCTGGGGGGCGGCGCCGAAATCGCCCTCGCCTATGCCATGCTCGGGGCCTTCGCGGTGGCCATCTCCCGCTCCGGCATCACGGATCTGCTGGCCCGCAAGGTGATAAGCCAGCTCGGCAAGGATGCGAGCCACTCCCGGGTGCTCTGGGTCAAGACCCTGCTGCTCACCTCTGTGCTGGCGGTCTCCGTCGCCTCCCAGAACCTGATCCCGGTCCACATCGCCTTCATCCCCATCCTGATCCCGCCACTGTTGCACGTGATGGCGCAGATGAAGATCGACCGGCGCCAGGTTGCCTGCGTCATCACCTTCGGTCTGACCGCCACCTACATGCTGCTGCCGGTCGGCTTTGGCGGCATCTTCCTCAACAACATCCTGGCCAAGAACCTCCTCGACAATGGTGTCACCCTGGTCAACAGCCAGATCCCCATGGCCATGGCGCTGCCGGTGTTTGGCATGTTCCTCGGCCTGCTGGTCGCCGTCTTCATCAGCTATCGCAAGCCGCGCCAGTATGATCTGACCAAGATCCTGGCCGCCGAACCGGAGACGGTCGCCCTCAACCTGACCCACATCTGGGTCGCCCTGGTCGCCATCGCCGTCGCCCTTGGCTTGCAGCTCTACACAGACAGCATCGTCCTGGGCGCCCTGGCCGGGTTCATCATCTTCACCTGCGGCGGCGTTATCAAGTTTCGCGAGAGTCAGGATGCCTTCACCCAGGGGGTGCGCATGATGTCCCTCATCGGCTTCATCATGATCTCCGCCGCCGGCTTCGCCGCCGTGATGAAGGAGACCCAGGGGGTCGAGAGCCTGGTACAGTCCGTCGCCGGCCTCATCGGCCACAACAAGGGGGTTGCCGCCTTCCTGATGCTGCTGGTGGGTCTGCTCATCACCATGGGGATCGGCTCTTCCTTCTCCACCGTGCCCATCATAGCGACCATCTATGTGCCGCTCTGCCTGCAATTTGGCTTCTCCCCCATGGCCACCATCGCCCTGATCGGCACCGCCGGCGCCCTGGGGGATGCGGGCTCCCCCGCCTCCGACTCCACCCTGGGTCCCACTTCGGGTCTCAACGCGGATGGCCAGCACGACCATATCTGGGACTCCGTCGTGCCCACCTTCGTCCACTACAACATCCCGCTGATCCTGTTTGGCTGGATCGCCGCCATGGTGCTCTGAGCCAGACCCAGGTTCACCGTCAAAACCCTCGCCCTGCGAGGGTTTTTCGTCTCCGGGCCAGCCACCAGAGCCGGGGCAGAAAAGCCCAGGGCCAGGGGCCTCTATACTTCCACTGACCCACAAGGAGAGAACGTCATGAAACCTGCGTACTGGTTGATCCCCCTGCTGTTTAGCGCCAATGCCCTGGCGTTTCACTGCCCGGCCGACATGAAACAGATAGACGATGCCCTGGCGACAGGGCCGGCAATCAGCGCCGAGCAGCTGGCCGAGGTGAAGACCCTGAGGGCCGAGGGCGAGGCCCTGCACCAGGCGGGCCGGCATCAGGAGTCCGTCGATACCCTGGCCAAGGCCAAGGCGCTGCTTGGCATCGACAAGACCTGATCCCGGGAGCCCCCCCTGAGCTGACAAGCAAAGCCCTCGCCGACCCCGGCGAGGGCTTTCTCATGGCGGGCTCTCCCGTTGACGCTCTGCGCCGCTCTCCCCTCATCTGGGAGGAGACAGTCCCTGGGTCAGTCGCTCTCGACCCGGCCGCTGTAGACCAGGGTGCTGTAGTGGAAGGCAATCTGGCCGTTCACCCCATGGCGGTCAAACTCGCGGCGGATGAGCGCCGTCATCTCGTCATGGGCCCGGGTGCCGGCGACGGGCGCATAGGAGGAGGAGTTGAATCGCCCCAGCACGCCGTCCAGATCGAACCACTGGCTATTGTCGAAGCAACTGAGCCGATACTCTCCCTCGAAGAAGGCCCGAAAATCCGCCTCCCCCAGGTTGCGGTGATTCACCTCCTCATAGTCTGCCGAGTAGGCCCTCAGCCCCGCCTCATAGGCCTGAAGGAAAGGGGTATTGCACAGCCTGTCGTTCCAGATGAGGGCCACCCGGCCCCCGGGTCTGAGCAGGCGCCGGCATTCGGCCTTGAAGGCGGCGCGATCGAACCAGTGAAACGCCTGGGCCACTGTGATGAGATCCACCGAGCCCGCCGCCAGACCGGTGGCCTCGGCGCTGCCGCGGGACCAGCCGACGTTGCCAGCGCCAGCCAGCAGCGCCTCGGCGGCGGCGCGCATCCCGTCATTGGGCTCCACCGCCCACACCTGTGCCACCCTGGGGGCGAGCAGGGCGGTCAAGATGCCGGTGCCCGCCCCTATGTCGGCCACCTGGGCCTTCGGCCCCATGGCAAGTTCCCGGGCCAGAAAGTCCAGCATGGCCGCCGGATAGCCGGGTCGATACTTCACATAGGCCTCGACCCGGCTCGAGAATCGTTCGCTGTTGTCCAATGGTCTGCTCCTGTTCGTTCACAAAAAGAGGGCGAAAGAGGGGGCGAGCGTTACTGCGCCAGCCAGTCGATGGCGGCGCCCTCCTCCTCGAAGGCCCGCACCTCCCCCGAGATAAACCAGCCGCCGACGCGGGCCGCCAACCCCAGCCAGCCCGGCTGGCCATAGAGGGCTATCTTGCCAAATTCGTGGCCATGCCTGAGGCCGAGCTTGAGATCGTCCCAGGCGGCGCGCAGCTCCCACCCCTCCAGCTCACGGGCATCGAGCAGCACCCTCACCCCCTGCCCCTCGACCCTCTCCAGGGCCGCCTCCAGCATGGGGGTGATGGCCAGGTAGTCCTCATGACTGAGTCTGCCGACCGCCTTGATCGAGATGAAGGAGACATCCCCCACCCGTGCCAGCCCCAGGGTCAAACCATGTTGTTGCATCTTCATCCCCCTGCCTCCATGAATGGCTGCCACCCGGCAGCCGCTGGCTTGAGTCTAACCCGGGGCGAAGGGACGGTCATGGCCCGGGGGAAAAAGCACAACCGGATACTGCCGCCAGTCGCACGTACGAGGCCAGGATGCCAATGAGAGAGACGGATATCGCCGCCATCGAAGCGGTTCGTCGCGGCGAAGCCGCCGTGTGCGGGCGCCACAAACGACAAGGCCACCCGCTGGGGTGGCCTTGAGCTTATTGGTTGTCAGCCCTTCACGGCGCCGCGATTACTCGACGTAATCCTCGGTCGGGATGCAGGAGCAGAACAGGTTGCGATCGCCGTAGACGTCATCGATGCGGTTGACCGAGGGCCACAGCTTGGCGGCGCGCACCGCGCTGGAGGGGAAGACCGCCTCGGCGCGGGTGTAGGCGCGGCCCCACTGCTCGTCCATCACATCGTCCTGGGTGTGGGGCGCATTGACCAATGGGTTGTCGGTCAGGCTCCAGTGCCCTTCTTGCACCTTGTCCATCTCGGCGCGGATGGCGGTCATGGCTTCGATGAAGCGGTCCAGCTCGGCCTTGGACTCGGACTCGGTCGGTTCGACCATCAGGGTGCCAGCCACCGGGAAGCTCATGGTCGGTGCGTGGAAACCGTAGTCCATCAGGCGCTTGGCCACGTCCATCTCGCTGATCCCCGAGACTTCCTTGAGCGGACGTATGTCCAGGATGCACTCGTGGGCGACGCGATGGTTGCGACCGGTGTAGAGCACGGGGAAGGCGCTTCCCAGCTTCTTGGCCAGGTAGTTGGCGTTGAGGATGGCCACCTGGGTCGATTTCTTGAGCCCCTCGTCACCCAGCATGGCGATATACATCCAACTGATGGGCAAGATGCTGGCCGAGCCGAACGGCGCGGCGGAGACGGCGCCATTGTCGCGGCTCTCCTTGCCGGTCTTGATGACGGCGTGGCCGGCCACGAACGGCGCCAGATGCTGCTTGACACCGATGGGGCCCATGCCGGGACCGCCGCCGCCATGGGGGATGGCGAAGGTCTTGTGCAGGTTGAGGTGGGAGACGTCCGCACCGATGAAGCCGGGGGCGGTGACACCCACCTGGGCGTTCATGTTGGCGCCGTCCAGGTAGACCTGGCCACCATACAGGTGAACGATGTCGCACACCTCCTTGATGGTCTCCTCGTACACCCCGTGGGTGGAGGGATAGGTGACCATGAGGCAGGAGAGCCTGTCCCCCACTTCCGCCGCCTTGGCCCGCAGATCATCGAGATCCACGTTGCCGGACTTGTCGCAGGCGGTGACGATGACTTTCAGGCCCGCCATCTGGGCGGAGGCCGGGTTGGTGCCGTGGGCCGAGGCCGGGATCAGGCAGACGTCGCGATGCCCTTCGCCGCGGGACTCGTGGTACTTCTTGATGGCGAGCAGGCCCGCGTATTCGCCCTGGGCGCCGGAGTTGGGCTGCATGCAGACGGCGTCATAGCCGGTGATCTTGACCAGCCACTCTTCCAGATCCGCCAGCAGCAGCTGGTAACCCTGGGCCTGGGCCAGGGGGGCGAAGGGGTGCAGCTTGCCAAACTCGGGCCAGGTCACCGGGATCATCTCGGCGGTGGCGTTGAGCTTCATGGTGCAGGAGCCGAGGGAAATCATGGCGTAGTTCAGGGCCAGATCCTTGGCTTCGAGACGGTGGATGTAGCGCAGCATCTCGGTCTCGGAGTGGTACTTGTTGAACACCTCGTGGGTCAGCACGGCGTCGGTGCGCAGCAGCTCGGCCGGGATGCCCTGATGGGTCTGGGCCTTGCCATCCAGGGTCTCGATATCCAGACCGTGACCCTGGCCCAGGAAGAGGTCGAACAGCTCGGCCACGTCCTCGCGGGTGCTGGTCTCGGACAGGGAAACGCCGACGGCGCCCGCCAGGTCGGCCCGCAGGTTGATGTTCATGGCATAGGCGCGGGCCAGCAGGTCGGCCTTGTCGGCAACCTGCACCGTGATGGTGTCGAACCAGCTGTCATGCTTGAGGGTCAGCCCCTTGGCGGTCAGCCCCAGGGCCAGGATGCTGGTCAGGCGGTGGACGCGGGAGGCGATGGTTTTGAGCCCCACCGGGCCGTGGTAGACGGCGTAGAAGCTTGCCATGTTGGCCAGCAGCACCTGGGCGGTACAGATGTTGGAGTTCGCCTTCTCGCGGCGGATATGCTGCTCGCGGGTCTGCATCGCCATGCGCAGGGCACTCTTGCCGCGGGCATCCTTGGAGACGCCTATGATGCGGCCCGGCATGGAACGCTTGTAGGCGTCGCGGGTGGCGAAAAACGCCGCGTGGGGGCCACCGTAGCCCATGGGCACGCCAAAGCGCTGGGCCGAGCCCAGCACCACGTCGGCGCCCAGCTCACCCGGGGACTTGAGCAGCAGCAGGGAGAGCAGGTCGGCACTGACGCAGGCCAGCCCCTTCTGGGCCTGGACCGCGGCGATCAAGGCACGCAGGTCGGTCACCTTGCCCGTGGTGCTCGGGTACTGGAACAGGGCACCGAACACCTCCTCGGCGCAGGCCTGCTCGGCCGGGGCCACCACCAGCTCGAAGCCGAAATGGACGGCGCGCTCGCGCACCACGTCGATCACCTGGGGGTGAACGTCGTCGGCGATGAAGAAGAGGTTGGACTTGGACTTGGCCATGCGCTTGGCCAGCGCCATGGCTTCGGCGGCGGCGGTGGCTTCATCGAGCAGGGAGGCACTGGCCAGATCCATGCCGGTCAAGTCCAGGGTGAGCTGCTGGAAGTTGAGCAGCGCCTCGAGACGGCCCTGGGCCAGCTCGGGCTGATAGGGGGTGTAGGCGGTGTACCAGCCCGGGTTTTCCAGCACGTTGCGCAGGATGACGTGGGGCACGTGGGTGTCGTGATAACCCATGCCGATGTAGCTCTTGGCGATCTGGTTCTGACCGGCGTAGCCCTTGAGCTTGGCCAGGGCCTCCACTTCGGTCATGGGGGCGCCTATGCCCAGGGGGCCATCGCGGCGAATGGCGGCGGGGACGGTCTGCTCAATCAGATCGTCCAGGCTCTCGGCCCCCACTTCGGCCAGCAGGGCGCGCAGTTCGCCCTCGCCCGGGCCTATGTGGCGGCGCAGAAAATTGGTTTTTTGCTCGAGTTCAAACAGTGACTGGGTCATTTCCCTATTTCCTAGTGGCTATGCCTGATAGCAGTTCTTGATGGTCGCGGCCGCCCGCGGGGAATGGGGCTGGCACGGCGCCGCCTCGCGCGATGGGAGGGGCCATAGCAAAGGGCCCCGCGCGATGCAGGGCCCGGGGCGACATTACTCTTCGTCAACCACGTTCTGGTAGCCGTCGGCATCCAGCAGGTTGGCGAGCTCGCCCTCGTCATCGAGCTTGATGCGGAACAGCCAGCCGGCGCCGTAGGGGTCGGAGTTGACCAGCTCTGGGCTGCCTTCCAGTTCTTCGTTGACGGCGATGATCTCGCCGCTCACCGGGCTGTAGATGTCGGAGGCGGCCTTGACGGACTCGGCCACGGCGCAGTCATCACCGGCACCGACCTGCTTGCCCACTTCCGGCAAGTCAACGAACACCATGTCCCCCAGCAGATCCTGGGCGTGCTCGGAGATGCCGACCACGGCCTCGCCGTTGGCTTCGACGCGGATCCACTCGTGGGAAGTGGCATATTTCAGTTCGCTCGGGATATGGCTCATTTGTGCTTCCTTTATTCACTTGAATCATTGAACAGAACGGCCCCGGGCAGGCCCCGGGCCCGAAACGCTAAACGTTACACCAATTTCTGACCGTTGCGTACAAAGGCCGGCTTGGTCACCTGCACGGTCACCAGCTTCTTGCGGATCTCGACCTGGGCCTGCTCGCCGATGTCGCGAGGCACCCGGGCCAGGGCGATGGAGAGGCCCAGTGTGGGCGAGAAGGAGCCTGAGGTGATCACCCCTTCCCGGGGCTCGCCGGACGCGCTGGTGAAGCTGACCGGCATGCCGGCACGCAGCACCCCTTTCTCTTCCATCAGCAGGCCCACCAGCTTGGGCTGATCCCCGGCGGCCTTCTGGGCTTCGAGGGCGGCACGGCCGATGAAATCGCGGCTGGCAGGCTCCCAGGCGATGGTCCAGGCCATGTTGGCGGCGAGCGGGCTGATCCCCTCGTCCATGTCCTGGCCATAGAGGTTCATGCCCGCCTCGAGGCGCAGGGTGTCGCGGGCACCCAGGCCGCACGGGGCCACGCCCGCGTCCAGCAGCGCCTGCCACAGATCGCAGGCCTGGTGCTCTGGCACCACGATTTCGTATCCCTCTTCACCTGTGTAACCCGTGGTGGCGATGAAGAGATCCCCGGCCTGCACCCCGAAGAAGGGCTTCATGCCGGCCACGGCGGCGTTCTGCTCGGGGGTGAAGACCTTGGCGGCCAGGGTCTTGGCCTCGGGGCCCTGCACGGCAATCATGGCAAGCTCGGGCTGTTCGGTCACCGTCACCGCGAAGGGCGCTGCGTGCCGGCGGATCCAGGCCAGATCCTTTTCACGGGTGGCGGAGTTGACCACCATGCGATAGAAGGTGTCGCCGAGGTAATAGGTGATGAGGTCATCGATGACGCCACCATCCTCGGCCAGCATGCCGCTGTAGAGCGCCTTGCCCGGGGTGGTGAGCTTGGCCACGTCGTTGGCCAGCAGATATTGCAGGAAGGCTTTCACCCGCTCGCCGGTCAAATCGACGATGGTCATGTGAGAGACGTCGAACATGCCCGCCTGGGTGCGCACCGCATGGTGTTCTTCCAGCTGGGAGCCGTAGTTGATGGGCATCTCCCAGCCGTGGAAATCGACCATCTTGGCGCCGGCTTCCAGGTGCTTGGGGTGCAATACGGTAGTCTGGGTCATCGCTGTTTTTTCCTTAAAACCTGGACCGGCTCAGCCCCACCTTGAGCGGCTTGGGCCGGCGGCCACTGGGCCTGGGCTCGCTCCCGGCCTCCCTGGGGGCGACGCGGGACTGGTTCCTTCGATGGCGCGGATTATAAGACAAGCACCGCGAAGCGCTGCTTAAAAAAAACTAATCCACAACATGCTGATAGCGGCCAAACACTATGACAAAAACAGCGGAAAAAACAGTATTGACCGGCATTTTACAGAGTTAAATTTTGATTTTTACCGTCTCGTCACAATTTAGAGGAAAACGTTTCGCCACCTTCCCATATTAAAGGCTGACGGCTCAGATGAGCACACCAGCCTCTCGGATTACTTTTCTTGTGAAATATGGCGACTAGGATTAGTTTTTTTCAGCCAAGGAGGCCCTGGCCCCCAGGGCCAGGGCCGGCAGCTCCCCCTCCAGCCCCATGGCGCTGCGGATCATGCTCTGCTTCAGCGGGGCCATGGCATCGACCCCGCTCAGCCCCAGGCCCCGCACCAGTTTCTTGAGGGGATGACTCCCCCCGAACAGCCGCTTGAGCCCCTCCATGGCCGCCAGCATGCGGGCGGCCTCCGTCTTGCGCCAGCGTTCATAGCCGCGCAGCTCCGCCAGGGCCCCTATGTCCTTGCCCCTGGCGACCGTGGCCAGCAGGCACTGCGCCAGGGCGGCGGCATCCTGCAACCCCAGGTTGACCCCCTGCCCCGCCAGGGGGTGTATGGTGTGGGCGGCATCCCCCACCAGCACCAGCCGCTCCCGGGCAAAGTCGCGGGCATAACGGGCGGTGAGGGGGATGGCACTGCGCGCCCCCTCCACCTTGCACAGGCCGAGCCTGGCATCGAACGCCGCCGTGAGCTGGCGGTTGAACGCCTCTTCATCCAGGGCACACAGCGCCTCGGCCCGCGCCGCGGGCACAGACCAGACGATGGAGCAGAGATCCGGCTGCCACAGGGGCAGGAAGGCAAGCGGGCCTTCGGGGGTGAAGATCTGGCGCGCCACGGCGCCGTGAGCTTCCCCCGTGCGCACCGTGGCTACCAGGGCGTGATGACCATAATCCCAGCTGGTGAGCGGAATGTCGGCCTGCTTGCGTACCCAGGAGTGGGCGCCATCGGCGGCCACCACCAGCCTGGCCGACAGCACGCGACCATCGCTCAGGGTCAGCAGGGCGCTCTCGGGCCCCAGGCTCAGGGCACTGGCGCTGACTGGGGCCAGCAGCTCGATATGGCGCTGGTGGGCGATGGCCTCTTGCAGCGCCAGTTGGATGACCCTGTTCTCGGCGATGTGGCCAAGGTGCGCCAGTCCGAGACTGGCGGCATCGAATTCGATGCGGGCGAAGCTGTCGCGCTCCCACACCTGCATCCGGCCGTATCCCTGCAGGCGACGGGAGCAGATGCCCTGCCAGGCACCGACCCCGCGCAGTATCTGCTGGCTGGCCAGGCTCAGGGCGCTGACC
The DNA here is from genome assembly GCF_046078285.1 of Aeromonas bivalvium. Lineage (NCBI taxonomy): Bacteria > Pseudomonadati > Pseudomonadota > Gammaproteobacteria > Aeromonadales > Aeromonadaceae > Aeromonas > Aeromonas bivalvium. Next base: position 46,628 of record NZ_JBGXBV010000006.1, on the reverse strand, counting down.
CTGTTGTCCGGCGCCTCCCCCAGCTGCGGGTCGGGCAGCTGCCCCTCGACGATGGCGACCCGCAAGCGGCTCTCTTTCAGGGCTGCGGCGAGGGCCAGCCCCACCATGCCGCCCCCCACAATGATCAGATCGTAATGGGCCATGGCTTACTCCTTGCGGGCAGGAAACGGGGGCTGGAATCCCAGGGTCTGGCGCGCCAGGGGCTCCTTGAGGCAGGGCAGCCGCGCCATCAGGGCGAGGGCCAGGTTGCGACCGGCCACCAGGGGGGCCAGGTCATTGGAGAAGAGCCGGGCCAGGGAGGAGGTGAGCCAGATGGTCGCCTCCTGATCGCCCTGGCGGCACTGCCAGTAGCGGGCGAGCACAGGGTAGCCGCCTATGTCCTCCCCCTGGGCCAGGGCATGGCAGAGGGCCGCGCACAGGGCATCGAGGTCGCGCATGCCGAGGTTGAAGCCCTGCCCCGCGATCGGGTGCAGCAGATGGGCGGCGTTGCCTACCAGCACGGTGCGCTGGCCCAGGGGATAGTCGGCGGCGGTGAGCGCCAGCGGGTAACAGTGGCGCACCCCGGTGCGCAGGAAGCGGCCGAGCCGCCAGCCGAAGGCTTGCTGCAACTGGTCGAGAAACCCCTGGTCATCGAGGGCCATGACGGCCTCGGCCTCGTCCCCCGGCAGGCTCCACACCAGGGAGCTGAGCCCTTGCTGCATCGGCAGCAGCGCCAGAGGCCCGCCCCGGGTGAAGCGCTCGAAGGCGCGACCGGCGGGATCCTCGGCGGTTTTCACCGTGGCAATCACGGCGCTCTGGCCATAGTCGTGGCGGCGCACCGGGATCTTGAGGGCCTGGCGCACGAAGGAGTGACCGCCGTCGGCTGCCACCAGCAGCCGGGTCGAGATCGACTGCTGCGATGCCAGGACCAGGTCGACGGCCTGCTCCCCCGGGATGACGGCGGTGAGCTGCACCGGACAGAGCATGCGAATGTTGGCCGTCTGGGCGATGGCCTCCTGCAGGGCCTGACCGGCGGCGCTGAGCTCGATCACCTGGCCCAGGGCGGGCAGTCCGTATTCCGCCGCCGTCAGCCGGGTCTGGCCAGGGTGGCCCCTGTCGGAGACATGGATCTGGGTGATGGGGCTCGCATGGGGAGCGAGCCGGGGCCAGATCCCGTGGCGGGCCAGGGCCTCGCAGCTGCCGGCAGCCAGGGCGATGGCACGGGCATCGAAACCGGGATGGGGGCCCTGCTCGGGGGCGCTTGCCTCCAGCAGCACTATCTGCAAGGGGGTGCCATCGGGGCGACGCAGGGCTGCGAGCGCCAGGGCCAGCACGGCGCCGCTCATGCCGCCGCCGACCAGGGTGACGTCGGCCTGCAACGAAGGAGGAACTGTCGGATCAATGTGAGACATGGGATGAAGAGAATCCGATAAAACGTGGGGTCATGCTATCACAGTTGCCCCAGGCGCAATGGGAGGCCACGGGCAAAAATGGCCACCGCCATCCACCCGGAGCCCGACGGGGCGCGGCGGCCCCGTCGGGCTCCGGGCGGGGGGTCAGTGCAGGGTGGGCGGTGCGACCGGGGCGTCCGGGCGCTTGCCAAACTCCTCGAAGCTCATCATGACCCCCAGCTTGACGTGTTCGTAGAGCACCAGGAAAGCCGCCTCGTTCTCGTCGTCCTCCTGATCGAACTCGTCCGACACCTGGGTGATGTTGGCGATGTCCTGGATCATCTCCTGCAGCTCCTCGGAGGCCCTGGAGAGCTCCTGCTGCACCACGCCAAACCCGGCCAGGAAGGCCTGGGACCAATCCACCAGGGCATCGATGCGCTCGTCGAGGGGGGCATCGTCGCCGGGCAGCAACAGCTCCACCCCCTTCTGGGCCATCAGGCTCTCGATGGCATTCTGGTAGAGCTCCGACATCGCCTGGCGCACCTGGGCCGGCAGGCCGAAACCATCGTTGACCAGGTCGTTGAACGGCGCCAGCCAGCTCTTGTCATCCAGGGTGACGCCGCCGCAGACGAGGCCGCAGATAACGCCATGGGCCTCGACCGCCGTGGCCATCAGCTCGTGCTGCTCCATCAGATCGGCCAGGGCCGCGTAATTGGGGGGGGTTGTCTTGCTCATCTGGGATCCGCTCAAAGTTCAGTCAAATAGCCGGAATTGATGGCGAAGATCCTAGCATTCTCACCCGGTCAGAGCCAGCAAGGCCTTGAAACTTCTGCATCTGCGCTATATAGTCCCGGCCAGTTGTCCACACGGATAAAGGCGGAAACAACCCCGCCGTATTGAGGAAGGCATGAGCACAGAGGCCGTAGAAATCGTCGTCTTGGGACGTCCCTACAAGGTATCTTGTCCCTTGGGACAGCAGGATGCCCTGCGCCAGGCCGCCGACCAGTTATCCAGCAAGCTTGTGGAGCTGCGTCAGCGCTCCAAGGTCTCCAGCAACGAGCAGCTGGCCATCATGGCGGCACTCAACTTTTGCCACGAGCTTTGCCTTGAAAAAGAGAAGAACCACCAATACTCTGAGACCATGGACAAGCGGATCAAGATGCTGCAACGCACCATAGAGGCGGCACTGATCGAGCATGGTCACTATGGCGACAGCAGTGAACCAAGTGGTGCTGTCCATGACGAAGAGGGCGAGCAGCCTTAATTCGCGACCCGTTTTAAAATTCCCTGGAGTGTTTGTCAGCCGGTTCAAGTCCCCGAGCCGATAATCATACCCAACAGGGGATCGGCCTTCTGGCTATTGCGCATGCTCGGCACGACCGAGAAGCCTGCGGTCAGATTCGATTCCCGCCTTGAACCAACGGTTCAAGGGCCCAAACCGGCAACGGCATCTCCGGGGTACCAACAGCAAAAAGCCCGTCACCTGCGTGACGGGCTTTTTCTTTTGGCCGGTGCTCCCGCACCGGCCTCCCCTTCTCTCAACGGCTTCGCAGCAGCGCCTCCTCGGCGCGGGAGGCAGTCACCAGCACGGGGATGGACTTGGAGGTAGGAGTAAAGGAGCCCGCCCCTATGCTGTCGATGGGCACCAGTGGGTTGGTCTCGGGATAGTAGGCGGCGATGTTGCCCTCCGGTATCTCGTAGATCACCACGCTAAAGCCGGTCACGATGCGCTCGCGGCCATCGTTGCAGATGGCGGCCATGTCGACCCTGTCCCCTTCGGCAAAACCGAGGCGGCGGGCATCTTCCCCGTTCATGAACACCACATTGCGCTGACCCTTGATGCCGCGATAGCGATCGTCCATGCCGTAGATGGTGGTGTTGTACTGATCGTGGGAGCGCAGGCTCTGCAGCAGCAGCACCGGTTGATCGCTCATCTGCTCGGCATGGCGGGTACACTCAGGCAGCACGGAGTGCGGCAGGGCACTGGCTCGAAACTCGGCGCTGCCGCTGGCGGTATTCCACACCAGCTGGGCGGCGGAGTTATCCAGATGAAAACCGCACGGCTGCTGGATGCGGGCGTTGAAATCGGCAAAGCCGGCAATGGTCTGCTCGATGAGGCTGCGGATACGGCCATAGTCATCGCGCAGGGCCAGCCAGTCGACCCGCTCGCTGCCCAGGGTGGTGTGAGCCATGCGCGCCACTATGTCGGTCTCTGAAAGGCAGAGCGGCGACACCGGCTCGGCCGCGCCGGTCGAGGCATGCACCATGCTGAAGGTGTCCTCCACCGTGATCTTCTGGTTGCCGGTGCGCTGGATGTCCAGCTCGGTGCGACCGAGGCAGGGCAGGATCAGCGCGGCCTTGCCCACCTGCAGGTGGCTACGGTTGAGCTTGGTGCTGATCTGCACGTTGAGCTCGGCCCGCTTCATCGCCCCATAGGTAAACTCGGTGTCGGGCGCCGCTGCCGCCAGGTTGCCCCCCAGGCAGATGAGCACCTTGCTCCTGCCCTCGTGCAGCGCCTTGAGCGCCTCATGAACGTTGTGGCCAGGGGCCTTGGGCAGGCTCACCTGCAGGTGGCACTCGAGCAGCTCGATAAAGGCCGCGGTCGGCTTTTCGTTGATCCCCATGGTGCGGTTGCCCTGCACGTTGCTGTGGCCCCGTACCGGGCAGAGCCCCGCCCCCGGCTTGCCAAGCTGGCCGCGCATCAGGTGCAGGTTGACCACCTCGCGGATGGTGTCGACCGAGTGCAGATGCTGGGTCAACCCCATGGCCCAGCAGCTGATGACGCGCGAGCTTGCGGCAAAGACCCTGGCCGCCTGCACTATCTCGTCGCGGGTCAGGCCGGACTGCTGCTCGATCGCCGTCCAGTCGGTGGCACGGACCTGCGCCTCGTACTGGTCGAAGTGGCGGGTGTGGCGAGCGATGAAGTCTCTGTCCACCGCCTGCGGAGCCTGTTCCAGCAGGTACTTGGCCATGCCGCGCATGGCGGCCATGTCGCCACCCAGTTTCGGCGTCAAGTATTGGTGGCTGATGGTGGTGGCCGCCGGGGTCAGCAATTCGATCGGGCTCTGGGGGCTGGCGAAACGCTCGAGGGCCACCTCTTTCAAGTTGTTGAAGCTGACGATCTTGCAGCCGTTTTTCGCCGCCTTGCGCAGGGCGTTCATCATGCGGGGATGGTTGGTTCCCGGGTTCTGGCCATAGACGAACACGGCGTCGGCCCGATCGAAATCATCCAGCACAACCGTGCCCTTGCCGATGCCGACCGACTGAGTCAGCGCCACCCCGCTCGCCTCGTGGCACATGTTGGAGCAGTCGGGGAAGTTGTTGGTGCCAAACAGGCGACCAAACAGCTGATAGAGATAGGAGGCCTCGTTGCTGGCCCGCCCCGAGGTGTAAAACTCCACCTCGTCCGGGCTGGCCAGCCCCTTGAGGGTGTCGGCGATGAGCGCAAAGGCGTCGTCCCAGCTTATCGGATCGTAGTGATCGGTCGCCGGGTTGTAGCGCAGGGGCTCGGCCAGGCGCCCCTGATACTCCAGCCAGTAGTCGCTCTGCCTGGCGAGCTGGCGCACCGAATGGGCGGCGAAGAAGTCGGCCCCCACCGTCTTGCCGGTGGACTCCCAGGCCACCGCCTTGGCGCCGTTCTCGCAGAACTGGAAGGCGCCGTGGTCGTTGTCACCCCAGGCGCAACCCGGGCAGTCGAAGCCATCCGTCTGGTTGACCCGCAGCAGGTTCTTGATGTTCTGCCGGGTTTTCTGGCTGCGCAGCACCTGCTTCATGGTGGATTGCAGGGAGGAAAAACCACCTGCTTTGGCAGGCTTTTCAATATGGCTCATGGCACTCTCCGATGGGATCTGCCGAGGAATAGCTGGAGTAGCTGACCGGGGCATCAAATTTGGGGATATGGACGACATTGAGGTGGTATTTGAGGGCCAGCCTGACCGCAAGCTGGCTGGGGGAAGCGAGACAGACCAGGTGGCGGGCACCGTACTGGGCAGCCTTTTGCACCAGCTCGCTGCCACAGCGACTGGTCACCACCAGGGTGTCGCAGGCAAGTTGCCGACGCAGCAAGAGGCCGATCAGCTTGTCGAGGGCATTGTGGCGCCCTATGTCCTCCCGGCAGTGCAGGACTCGCCCCTGCCCATCCAGCGCCAACGCCGCATGGAGGGCCCCGTGCCGCTGCCCCTTGAGCTGCCAGCGGGCGATCTGCGCTCGCAATCCGGCCAGCAGCTCGCCATCCAGGGGGGGAGCCGGGGGCAAGGGATTCACCTCGGGAAAGACCTGCCCGACGGCCTCCACCCCGCAGATGCCGCAGCCCGTCGCCCCGGTCAGCCTGCGCCGGCGCGACTGGAGCCGTGCCAGGCAGCGATTGGCGATGGTCACATCCAGCACCAGCCCCTGCTCTGCGTGGGAGACCCGGATATCATGCACCTCGTGATTGTGGGCAATGATGGACTCGCCAAACAGAAAGCCGATGGCAAAGTCGTCCAGATCGTCCGGGGTCGCCATCATCACGGCATGGTTGATGCCATTGATATTGATGGCAACCGCCACCTCCTCCACCAGATGATCCAGCGGGGGCCAGACCGGGGCGGTGACGGGACTGTATTCGGGCATAAGGGTTGACCTAAAAATGCAGATTGCATCCAAGTTTAGAGAGCCCGGCGGTGCAAAACCAATGAAATAAATCTATATCCCGATAGAGCAGTTCTATTGACCTGGCAATTTCAATTGATTAATTTTTAACACCATTCTCCGCTCATCCCCGCTCGCCATGAACATCAAGCAGCTGCACTATTTTCATGAACTGGCCAGGCACCGCCACTTTGCCAAGGCCGCCAAGGCCTGCCACATCACCCAGCCCACCCTGTCGGCCAGCATCACGGCCCTGGAGAAGAACGTCGGCACCGATCTGGTGGTGCGCACCAGCCAGTTCGTCGCCCTCACCGAGGCCGGCGAGCTGGTGCGCCGCTATGCCGAGCGGATGCTGCTGGAGCAGGAGGCACTCAAGCAGGAGCTGGCACTGTTTCACGGCGAGCTTTCGGGTACCCTGCGCATCGGCATAGTGCCCCAGTCCAACGTCGACATCATGCCGCTCATCGCCCGGTGCAGGCAGTGCTACCCAGATATCGTCATCCGCCTGTCGGTGCTGAGCAACGAGGCGCTCATCTCCCAGCTGGAGCTGCACCAGTGCGACATAGGGTTGGGATTTGACCACAGCGGCGGCAAGCGCGCCTTTCATCTTTACCCCCAGGGCGACAACCGGATGGCGGTGCTGATGAGCCGGGCCAGCGCCCTGCCCCAGACGACCCCCATGCCCCTGGCCAGCCTGCAACACCAGCCCCTGGTGCTGCCCAGTCGCACCATGCAGTTTCGCACCTACCTGGACCTCGCCGCCGAGCGGGCCGGGATCACGCTGGACCTGGTGCTCGAGACCGACTCCCTGTTCCATCTGGTGAGCGCCGTGCGCCACGGCCTGGGCTGGGCCGTCGTCAGCGCCGGCCTCGCCCGCTCCGCCAGCCAGCTCGCGGATCTCGTCTGCCACCCCCTCGAGCCCCTAGAGGCGGGTCGCACCGTCTTCATGACACGCCAGCACAGCATCACCCCCGCCATGCGGGCCTTTCTCGGCCTGGTGACCCAGGAGGCCCCCTCTTCCCCCGAGTCCCCAGGTGGCGAGCGCCCCTCGCGCTGATCCCGGAAAAAACCAAGCCCGCCAATGGCGGGCTCGGATGCGGGGCGGCAGCGCGGGCGTCAGGTGGCCATCTGCTCGTGAGGGGCGCCGTGGTGGCGCAGCCAGGCGAAGCTCAGGGCCACGATCAGCACCATCAGGGTCATGATGATCCCGAGTCCCAGCTGCCCCTGCATGGGGAAAGTCGCGGCCAGCAGGGTCACGACACCGGCCCCCAGGTTCTGCATGCCCCCCAGGATGGCACCGGCGGTCCCCGCCTGACCCGGGAAGGGCTCGATGGCGCAGGAGGTGGCGGTCGGGTAGAGGATGCCGCTGCCGATGAAGTAGACCGCCGCCCCACCCACCAGGGAGGCCGCATTCACCACCCCCAACAACCCGGGCACCAGAATGATGAGGGACCCCAGCGCCAGGAAGATGATGCCAAGGCGCATCAGCCTGCCCTGACTCAGGCGAAAGCTGAGGCGGGCCGAGAGCCAGGCGCCGAACAGGTAGCCCGGCAGCGGCAGCACGAACAGCACGCTGACGGTGCGGGCGCTCAGTTTGAGCACGTCGCCGAGCAGTACCCCGGCCGCCGCCTCGAATACCGCCAGCCCCGCGAAGGTGGCCATCAGGCAGAGCAGGTTGCCCTGAAAGCGCGGGTTGCCGAGCACATGGCGATAGGCCGCCCGCACCCGCAGCGGCTGGCGACGTTCCTTCGGCAGTGTCTCGACGAACCAGGCCAGCAGCGCCAGTGTGGTCAGGGCGCCAAAGCCGAACAGGAACCAATAGCCGGCGCGCCAGTCGAACAGCTCGGTCAACCAGCCCCCCAGCACGGGGGCAAGCAGGGGGGAGAAGATCACCCCCATGCTCACCAGGCTGTTGGCGCGGTTGAGCTCGGCGCCGCTGTAGCGATCCCGCATCAGGGTGCGGCTCATGGCGCCACCGGCCCCTGTGCCCAGTCCCTGGATGAAGCTGCCCACCAGCAAGGCCGTCGCCGTCGGGATCAGCTGTATGGTCAGGGTCCCCAGCAGAAACACCATCATGCCGACGAGCAGCACGGGGCGGCGCCCCCACTTGTCAGAGACGGGGCCATAGACGAACTGGGAGAGGCCGTAGGGGATGAGATAGCAGGCCATCACCGCCTGCAAGGAGGCGGAGCTCACCCCCAGATCCGCCGCCATCACAGGGATGGAGGGCACATAGAGGGTCTGGGTCATCTGGCCCACGGCGACCATGAGGATGGTCAGGCAAAACAGGGGATAAAAGCTGTGCCGATTCATTTGCGCTCCACGACATCAAAAGCAGTGCGCTCCTCACCGCGGGGGAGGAGTGATTGTCAGATCTGGATGAGTAGTGACAACCCGGAGAACCCGGGCTGGCAGGGAGCAGATCAGCTCCCTTTAATGGCCGCCATGTTAGTGATTCGGATCACGAAACACGAACGAATCTTTGTAATCGCCTTGCCTTAGTTTTTCTAATATGACGGGGCAGTTGCCCCGTCCGTCGTGGCGGGTACCACCTTATCCGACCCGCGCCAGCTGCGGGGCGGGAGCCGGTTCTCCCAGTCGCAGGCAGCGCCCGGCCACCTTGCCTGCCAGCGCCTCGTCATGGGTCACCAGCAGCAGGGCGCAACCTATCTCCGCCAGTTCCCCCAGCAGGCAGGCGATGGTCTGCTGCTGGCTCAGGGGATCGAGCCGGGAACTGGGCTCGTCGGCAAACAGCAGCACGGGGCGCAGCAACAGGGCCCGGATCAGGGACAGCCGTTGCAGCTCCCCCCCGGAGACCTGGCTCGGCAGCCGGCTCAGCAGGCTCTCGTCGAGGCCGAGCCTCGCCAGATAGTCGGTGAGGGGCTGGCGGGGCAGCCGGTGCAGGCGCAGCAGATCGTCAAACTGGGTGGCGAGACGCACCCGGCTGGCGAAGGCCTGCACCGGATCCTGATAGAGCTTCTGCCAGCGGTGGGGGGCTATGCCCCCCTGGCGCAGCACCCTTCCTCGCAGCGGACGCTGCAACCCCAGCAGCACATTGCCGAGGGTGCTCTTGCCCGCACCGCTCGGCGCCATGATGGCGAGCCGCTCCCCCCGGGCCAGTGGCAGATCGAGCCCCTCGAACAGGGTCTGATCCCCGTAGCCCATGGCGAGCCCCTCCCCCCTGAGCAGCCAGTCGCCGGTCGGGGGATGCACGGCCTCGGGCCAGGCCGAGGGCTCCGCCGCCAGCAGGGCGCGGGTGTAGGCATGGGAAGGCGCCTGCAGCACCTGCTCGGCGGGCCCCTGCTCCACTATCTCACCCCCCTTGACCACCAGCACCCAGCCCCCCAGCGCCCGGGCCAGGGAGAGATCATGGGTAATGGTCAGCAGGTGACGCCCCTCGGTCAGATAGCCCTGCAGCAATGTCTGCAACCTGGCACCGGCCCGGCGGTCGAGCCCCTTGGTGGGCTCGTCGGCGATGAGCAGGCGCGCCTGCCCCAGGGTGGCGGCGGCAAAGGCGGCCCGTTGGGCCATGCCCCCGGAGAGCTGGTGCGGGAAGTGGCGCTCCCGTCCGGCAAGCCCGAGCCGCTCGAGGGCGTCCCGCGCCCGTGAGCGCGCCTCCTTGCCGCCCGCCAGCCAGCCCTCCTCCACCTGGGGCAGCAGCCCCATGGTGGGATCCAGCGCCAGCACCGGCTCCTGGGGCAGCATGGCCAGCTCCCGCCCCCAGAGGGCGCGCAGGGCCTGGGGGTCCGCCAGGCTGTGGCACAGGCCGCCCATCGCCATCTCGCCTCGGCCGCGCAGGGGGTCAGGCAGGGTCCCCATCAGGGCATGGGCCAGCAGGGATTTGCCCGAGCCGCTCTCCCCTATCAGGGTCAAGGCGCTGCCGGGATAGAGGGTGAGATCCAGCGCCTGCAGCAGGGTCTGTCGGCCGTCATCCACCTGCAGGCCCTTGATATGAATGGTCGTCATGGGGTGACTCCTTGTGGGGATCCGGGATGAAGCGTGCCCTTCTGATTGAGCAGCACCAGGGCCAGCAGCATGACTCCCATCACCAGTATGGGGGCCAGCAGCAGGCGGGGCGCCTCCTGATAGTGGGGCAGCGCCTCCGTCATCATCAGGCCGAGCTCAGGGGTGGGTGGCTGGATGCCCACCCCGACGAAGCCCAGTGTGGAGAGGGTCAGGATGGCCCCCGCGAGGCCAAAGGCCATCATGGTCAGCAGCTGGGGAGCCAGCTCGGGCCAGAGGTGGCGCCGCAGGATGTGGGCGTTGCCAAAACCCAGCAGCCGGGACGCCTCCACCTGGGGCGAGGCAAGCAGCGCCCGGCTGCGGGCCCGCACCACCCGGTAGTACTCCACCCACTGGGCCATGGCCAACCCGAGATAGAGGATGGCGAAGCCCCCCTGGGCCATGGCGGAGAAGAGCAGCACCAGCAGCAGGCTCGGCAGGGCCAGCACGCCGTCGGCCAGGCTGCGCAGCAGGCCGTCGACCCAGCCGCCGCGCCAGGCCGAGAGCCAGCCCAGCAGCGACCCCAGCAGGGCCGCCGTCAGGACGCACAGCATCCCCAGCAGCAGGGAGAGCCGGGTTGCCGCCGCGAGGCGCGCCATCAGGCTGCGGCCCATCTGATCCCGCCCGAGCGGCTCCTGCCAGGAGGGATCGGCCAGGAACTGCACCAGATCCTGGGCGGCGGGATCGGGCCAGAGCACGGGGCCCAGCAGGGCGAACAGCACCACCAGCAGGAGCAGGCTTGCTCCCGCCTTGACAGAGAAAGACATGATCAGGACTCCTTGGGACCGCGGGGATCGATGGCGAGGCAGAGCAGATCCGTCAGGGTATTGAGCAGCACGAAGAGCGCCGCCAGCACCAGCACTGTGCCCTGCACCATGGGGATGTCGCGCCAGAAGATGGCGTGCACCAGGGCATGACCGATGCCAGGCCAGGCGAACAGGCTTTCGACCACCACGACCCCCTCGATGAGCAGCACCAGCTGCACCCCTGTGTAGGCGATGACGCTGACCCCGGTATTGCGCAGGCCGTGACGCCTGAAGACCCGGGCGGGCGAGAGCCCCTTGGTGAGGGCGAAGCGGTAATAACCGGACTGCACCACGGTGAGCACGCTCTCGCGCACCACCCGGGAGAGCACACCCGAAAGCCCCAGCCCCAGGGTGAGGGCGGGCAACAGCAGGTTGCTCCCCTCCCCGTGACCGGCGGCGCTGACCCAGCCCAGCTCCACCGAGAGCAGCACCATGAGCACCAGGCCGAGCAGGAAGGGAGGCAGCGCGCGCATCAGCACGCTCCAGCCCAGGGTCAGGCGATCGCACCATCCCCCCGGACGCAGGGCGCTCAGGCTGCCGAGCGGCAGCGCCAGCAACAGGGCCAGGGCCACGGCGGCCACCGCCAGGGACAGGGTGGCCCCCAGGTGGTGGCCCACCTCGCTGGCCACAGGTGCGCCCGTCACCAGGGAGCTGCCAAGATCCCCCTGCAGCAGGGCGCCCAGCCAGTCAGTGAAGCGGGAGAGGGCCGAGCCGGCCAGTCCCAGCTCGCTTCGCACCGCGTTGGCGGCCTCGGCGGTGACATAGTCATAGCCGTAGCGGCCCGCGGCGATGCGAAAGGCGATGTCCCCGGGCAAGGATTGCACCATCAGAAAGCAGAGCCCGGCCACCAGCAGCGCCACCATCAGCGCCTGCACCAGGCGCTGGCCCAGTATTCCCATGACGGCAGAGAAGGGCGCCGCTGTCATTGTGCACTCCATGTCAGCTTGTCCAGACGGTAGCTGCGCTCCTGGGGATCCAGCTCAAAGCCCTTCAGCCCACGGCTGACCGCCGCGCTCTGGCGATACCAGGCGATGGGCAGGAGGGGCAACTCCTGCTGCAGGGTGGTGGCGATGTCACGGCGCAGTGCCGCGGCCTCCCCCGCGGGCAGTGTTTCCTTGCCAAGGCGGGCCAGTGTTTGCGCCATGGCCGGGGATTGCCAGTTCATCACCCCCCAGTCGGCACCGGCGGGGGCCAGATCCCCCAGCAGGGTGACCAGGGGATCCGGTACCAGGGCATAGTTGCGGGCATAGAGGCCGAGCTGGAGCGAGCCATCCTGATGACCGGCCGGGATCTCGCTCGAGTTGCCCACCGCCACCTTGAGATCCACCCCCACCGCCTTCCACTGCGCCTGCAGTGCCGTGGCCAGCAGGGGCAATTCAGGGCGATCCGGGAAGGTGCGCAGGGTCAGGGCGAAACGCTCCTCCCCCTTGTGCAGCACGCCATCCGCCCCCGGCTGCCAGCCTGCCGCCGCCAAGGCCGCCTGAGCCGCCTTGACGTCATAGGCGAGCGGGGTCAGCCCGGGTTGATGCCACTCCCCCAGGGTGGGAGGGAAGAGCTGGGTCGCCGCCATCTCGGGATCCCGCAGCAGGGCCGCCGCCATGCCACGGCGATCGATGGCGAGGCTGAGGGCGCGGCGCACCGCCGGATCCTTCAGAAGAGGATCGGCCCCATTGAGCTTGAGCTGTATGGTGCGCGGCAGGGTAACGGAGACGATGGAGACCCGGGGCGCCTGCTGCAAGCGGCGGATGCTGACCGGATCCAGCCCCCAGGCGATGTCGGCCTGACCGCTCTCGGCCATCAAGGTGCGGCTCTCGGCGCGGCCCACCGTCAGGTAGCTCACCTGCGAGATGGCAGGCTGGGGACCCTGCCAGCCATCGAAGCGCTCGGTCTCGACTCGCTGGGGCTGCTGCAACCGGGTGATGCGATAGGGGCCTGAGCCGATGACCTGGGTCACCTCCCCCTTGGCATCATAGGCCCCCTTCGCCAGGATCTGGGTGCTGGGGTGAGCCAGCACGGCGGCCAGGGGGGCGAAGGGGCCGGTGAGGGTGACCAGCAGGGCCCCCTCATGGGCCTCGATGGACGCGATGGGGGCGCTGGTCATGACGCCGGGCTTGCGCCATGCCTGCTGCAGGGCAAAGGCGACCTGCTCGGCGCTCACCTCGCTGCCATCGTGAAAGCGGGCCCCGGGACGCAGGGTGAATCGCCATTGCAGGCCATCCTCGGAGTGAGACCACTGGCTGGCGAGCCCGGGTTGCAGATTGCCCAGGCTGTCGACCTCCACCAGGGTCTCCGCCACCTGCATGCGGGTAAAGAAGACCCCGTTGCTGGCAGGGTCGACACTGTGGATCTCCCAGGGCCCCACCATGGCCAGCGGCTTGCCGTGAGCAACATTCATCCCGGCCATCAACACCAGGGCGCACCATCCCCAACGGGCGTGTATTTTTGTCATCCTTTCCATCCAAACGATAATGATTAGCAACCAAAGTGGTGCGTTATAACATAACAATTAATCGGAATGAATGACTTTTCATTTTTGATAGATGGCTTATTTGCAGCGGCAAAGGCGGAGCAGGTGAGCGGTCCAGCAGGCGTGAAGGGCGGGCAATGGGGCGGCAATCATAAAAAGCGATGGCCCGTCATAGGGCCATCGTCATCATCCTAGCGGGTCACCATCTGCTGCGCCCGCTTGACCTGATCCTCGGGGCTTTCGTTGCGCGGCGGAATGGTGATGCCCTTCTGGCAGGCGGGTCTGGCTTCCATGCGCGCCATCCAGGCCTGCAAATGCACCAAGCCCTCGATGGATACGCCGCTCCAGTCGTGAATGCGCACCCAGGGCCAGGTGGCGATGTCGGCGATGCTGTATTCGTCGGCCAGGTACTCATGGTGCACCAGGTGACCGTCGAGCACCTCGAACAGACGGCGCCCCTCCTTCTGGTAGCGCTCGATGGCCGCCGGGATCTTCTCGGGGAAGTAGCGATAGAAGACGTTGGCCTGCCCCATCATGGGGCCGACGCCGCCCATCTGGAACATCAGCCACTGGATGGCCTGGGAGCGGCGCTTGGGATCTTGCGGCAGCAGCTTGCCGGTTTTTTCCGCCAGATAGAGCAGGATGGCGCCGGATTCGAACACGGCGAAATCACCGTTGTCCCGATCGACGATGGCCGGGATGCGACCATTGGGGTTGATGGCCAGAAACTCGGGCTGCTTCTGCTCCATGGTCGAGAAATCCAGCGGGATCACCTGGTAAGGCAAGCCCAGCTCCTCGAGGGCGATCGACACCTTGAACCCGTTGGGGGTGGCGGCCGTGTAAAAATCGATCATCATCTTCTCCTTGGTTGTCTGGCACGGCGAGGGTGCCAGCAGGCTCATGGCAGGGTCGCGACTCAGGCCTGAGCACTGGGTCTGCTTGAGACCGCATCATACCAGCGTTTGAGGGCAGTCTGCTCATCGGCGATGTGCAGTTCCAGCGTTCTGGCGGCAAAATCTATGGCGCAGATGGCGAGGATGTCGGCGATGGTGAAGCGATCCCCCGCAATATAGGCGGATACTTGCAGTCTCTCTTCCAGCTTGGCAAACCACTGGCTCGCCAGCTGTTTGCACTCCTGGCCCCACTCGGGGAAGCAATTCTCACGGTCTTTGTAGAAGCCGGTGATGTGACGAAACGCCATGCCGGCTGGCAGCCAGAGATTGAACTCGATGAAGCGGCTCCACATCTCTATCTGGGCCCGCTCCAGCGCCGTGGTACCAAACAGGTTGTTTTCCGGATACAGCTCCTCGAAGTATCGACAGATGGCGACCGACTCGCTCAGATAGCTGCCATCGTCGAGGGCCAGCACGGGAATGCGCCCGACCGGGTTCTTGGCCAGGAACGCCGGGCTCAGGTTCTCGCCCCCGCCGAGATCGACCTGCTCATAGACCATGTCGACTCCTTTCTCCGCCAAGAACATCCGTACCCGGCGCGCATTGGGGGCACGCCGCAATTCATAGACTTTCATCCTGCTCTCCATTTCTAAACGAACAGTTAGAAATTAGTCTTATCTAAACGAGCGGTCAAGAATTTGTTATAGTCACGGCAGGAGGAAACATGGCACGCAAAACCGCATTCGATCCAGCCGAAAAGCTGGAACAAGCCATGACACTGTTCTGGCAAAAAGGCTATGAGGCGACCTCGATCCAGGATCTGGTGGATGCCTTGGGCATCAACCGTTTCAGCCTCTACAACAGCTTCGGTGACAAGCAGGCTCTGTTTCAGCTGGCACTCGATCACTATCTGGAGCAGGTCTCGCGCAAACGCATGGCGCCCTTGCTGTGCGACAAGGGCGGCCTGGCGGCGCTGTACGGCTGGCTCGATGCCCTGGCGCTGCGCCTGAGCCAACCCGACAATCCCGGCTGCTTCTTGCAAAATACCCAGCTGGGAGGCGCCATGGATCAACCCAGGGTGCGGGAGCGCATCCTGGATATGCATAGAGAGTTGCAGCAGGCCCTGGCCCATGCGTGTCAGGTGGCAATGCAAGAGGGAGACCTGGCCCCCAAGACAGATGTCGAGGCCCTGGCGCGCTTTCTGTTCGTCCATGTGCAGGGCTGGGTCCTGCTCGGGAAAGGGGGGGGCCATGACGACACCTTGCGCGCCGACATGACCACCCTCAGGCAACAGCTCGCCCTGTGGCAGCGTCACCCCATCACTGGGGAGCGAGAGCGCTAATTGAGGGAGCCCAGGGGGCTGCGTTGACGAAGCAGGCTCAGACGGGACAACAACGGGAAGTAGGATGCCAGTTTATCCACCAGCAGCCGACTGCTGGCCGGATCTTCCCACTCGTGGCCATCCATGACGATGCCGTTGGAGACGAAGTAATAGCGGGGATCGCGCACATCCGGTCCTCGCCGGGAACTGGCCCCGCCCGGACCTTGGCCCTCGCACACCAGCAGGGGCAGCACGGGCAGGCCGATGGCCTCCCCTGCCTCCCCCAGCACAGGCGCAGGCCAACCGGCCTCGTCGTCGAGCTGCAAGATGGCGGCCTCGTCGCGAGTCGGCTTCCATTGACTCGGGCTTGTCACCACGATGCGATTGAAATAGGGTTCGACATCGACGGACTCTTGCAATGCCCGCAGCAACCCGTTGACCGCCACTGACGACGGTTTTTGACTGACTAATGACAAGTTCATACGACACATCCCTATGAGTGATGGAGCTTGTTATTACACGTGCCAGTGGTCTGGCGAGACAAGATTAGACCAAATGGTCATCTAAAGTCAGCTCTCGCCGCGCACTATCCTTATCTCCCCCCGCCTCGGCAATATGAGTTGCTATCCTGGGACGGGCTGCTATAATTTCGCGTCCTTTTATCCCCGTTCTTTAACATCCAGTGGTGAACCTATGCATCCGATGCTGAATATCGCCGTGCGCGCTGCGCGCAACGCCGGTCAAGTAGTAGTAAAAGCCTTCTCCCAGCCTGAGAACATCGAGGCTATCCAGAAAGGCAGCAATGACTTCGTGACCAACGTTGACCGTGACGCCGAAGCGGCCATCATTCACACCATCAAAAAATCGTACCCGGAACACAGCATCGTCGCTGAAGAGTCTGGTGAGATTGCCGGTACCAATCCGGACTACCAATGGATCATCGACCCACTGGATGGCACGACCAACTTCGTCAAGGGCATTCCGCACTTTGCCGTCTCCATCGCCCTGCGCGTCAAGGGCAAGACCGAACAGGCCGTCGTCTACGATCCCATCCGTGACGAGCTCTTTACCGCGACCCGTGGTAACGGCGCCCAGCTAAACGGTTACCGCATCCGCGTCGGCAAGGCAAAAGACCTTTCCGGCACTGTGTTGGCCACCGGCTTCCCGTTCAAGCAGAAGCACCACATCGAGCCTTACCTCAAGATGTTCCAGAGCATGTTCGTGGAGTGTGCCGACATCCGCCGTGCCGGCTCCGCCGCCCTGGATCTGGCCTATGTGGCCGCCGGTCGTATCGACGGTTTCTGGGAAATCGGTCTCAAGCCCTGGGACACTGCCGCCGGTGAGCTGCTGGCCAAAGAGTCCGGCGCCATCGTCACCGACTTCGTCGGTGGTCACAACTACGAAAACTCCGGCAACATCGTCGTTGCCAACCCGCGCGTCCTCAAAGAGATGCTCGGCAAGATCCGTGAAAACCTGCCGGAGTCCCTGGCCAAGTAAGCCAGCCCACTCCCCAAAAACCCGGCCCAGGCCGGGTTTTTTTTATTTCTCTCTCCTCGTCTCATTTTTCCAACCAGGCGAGCCGCCATGGTAGGGCCGAGGGACAAGTTGGGCTATGATGGGCGCCCACCCTGCCCCCTCTTGCAATTGCATGTCGTTACAAGGAGCAACCCCATGATCAGACTCGCGGTGATCGGCACCAACTGGATCACAGAAAAATTCATCGAAGCGGCGCTGCTGAGCAAGGCCTTTCAGCTGACCGCCGTCTATTCGCGGCAGCGGACCAGCGCGGAGACCTTCGCCGCCCAGTATGATGATCCGGTCTGTTTCGACGATCTCGCCGAGTTCGCCGCCAGCCCCTGCTTCGATGCCGTCTACATCGCCAGTCCCAACTCCCTGCACTGCCCCCATACCCTGCAACTGCTCAAGGCGGGCAAGCACGTGATCTGCGAGAAGCCGCTCGGCTCCAACCTGAGCGAGGTCGAGGCCATGTACCGCTGCGCCCGGGAGCAGGGTGTGGTGCTGTTCGAGGCGTTCAAGACCGCCTACCTGCCTAATTTCCGCCTGCTGGCCGAACAGCTGCCCCGGCTCGGTCAGGCGCGCCGTGCCAGCTTCAGCTATTGCCAATACTCTTCCCGCTGGCCCAAATACCTCGCCGGCGAGCACCCCAACACCTTCAATCCCGCCTTCTCGAACGGCTCCATTATGGATATCGGCTACTACTGCGTGGCGAGCGCCGTCGCCCTGTTCGGTGCCCCCGAGCGGGTCACGGCCAGCGGCGAACTGCTGGAAACCGGGGTGGACATCCATGGCACTGTGCTGCTGCACTACCCGGCCTTCGAGCTGGTGATCAGCCACTCCAAGGTGTCCGACTCCTTCATCCCGAGCGAGATCCAGGGCAGCGAGGGGGCCTTCATCATAGAGCACCTCTCCGAGAGCACCGGCCTTACCTGGGTCGGCCGGGATGGCCAGCGTGAAGATCTGGGCCAGCCCCAGTCCGCCAACAGCATGATCTATGAGGCCAGCGCCTTCGCCGCCCAGATAGCCGCAGGCCAGATGGACGAGGCCGCCGTGGCGCGCTCCATCGAGACCGCCAGGATCATCACCCTGGTGCGGCAACAGGTCGGGGTACGCTTCCCGGCCGATCAAGCCTGACTGGATGCTCGGCGACAACAAGAGGCCCCGCACTGCGGGGCCTCTTTTTTTTTGCCTCTGACCTGTCTCCGGGCTCCTAGAGGGTCGCCGCCAGCTCGGCCAGCTGATCGGTGCACAGGCCCCAGCCGCTGTGAAACCCCATGGCCTCATGCTCCTGGCGATCCGCCTCGCTCCAGTGGCGTACCCATGCCCGGTAGCGGGTGCCCTCCCCCTCGGGAGTGAAGCTCAGGATCAGGGTCATGAAGGGGCGGGCCGACGGCAACCAGGGGCGCACATAGGCATCGGTGGAGACGATGCGCCGCCCCGGCTCCAGGGCCAGATAGACGCCGGGACAGGGGATCTTCTCCCCATTGGGGCCCCCCATCACCACCAGGCTGGCGCCCCCCACCCGCAGATCCAGCTCGGCGCTCAGGGTACGCCATGGCATGGGGGCAAACCAGCGCACCAACAGTGCGGGCTCGGTCCAGCAACGATAAAGCGCCTCCGGCGAGGCCGCGATCAGCCGCTCCAGCAGCAGATCCCGCTGCTGGTCAAACTCTTCATCCATCATGGCAGTGCTCCCTTGTGGCCCGGGCCGGGTCGGTAAAAAGGGGCGCCAAACAGGGCGCCGTCAGCTGACTCGCAGGGACAGGGGATGAACAGACTGGCCCCAGAGCCAGCACAGAGTATAAGCAAGGGGGTCAAGCGCGTCGGCCTGGAAGAGTCGGCTGGGCACGCGCCCTGGGCTCAGGCCAAGAAAGAGAGCTATTTCGCTACGGGACGTCAGCCCGGCACAGCCGCTCGGGGCCATGCCGGACCAATGAAGCAAGGCCCTGCGTCACTGCACCGGCTCCTCGCTCGCGGGCAGGGCCAGCCGCTCGAAGCGCACAGGGGGACACCTGGGGCTCAGCTCCTGATCATCTTGCACCGGCATGGAACGGTAACTGAGACGGTAGTGCCCTGGGCGGCTCAGATCATAGACCTGGGTCAGTTCGGCCTCGGCCTTGATCCGCTGCCTCGGGCCTATGATCAGCCGGTCATCGGCGCCAGGGGCGCCCCGCTTGGCCAGCGGTCCCTGGTAGGGGATGACCTGCTCATCCAGGGTCAGATCGATGGCGTCGGCAAACCAGCCTTCGAAGGGGGTAAACCAGCTCAGCACCTCCAGGGTATCTTCTCCCTGATTGCTGAGCGCCATGACCAGGGCCAGGGGCTCATCGACCCGGCTCTGGGCCCTGACGTCTAACTCGCACTGCAAGGCGCCCAGGCCAAGGGCGCTGCCGAGCAGGAGTGCCATCATGTTGCCTCCATCAAAAAGGGGGCCGAGGCCCCCTGTCGATTCACTGTTCGTTCGGGGTATTCTCGGCAAAATATTCATGGCTGTCGGCGTTGTTGAGCGCCGCGACCGGGTCCGTGCTCGCCAGGTTGCGGGCATTGGCTTGACCGTAACCCAGATCATCCGTGCCTGCCACCACATTGAAGTGGGTCAGCTCGTGGATGATGGTGCCGGCGCGGGAATCCGTGCCGGTATTGGCCGCACTCCAGAAACTCTTGCACAGATAGACCTTGTAGGGCTGATCCGGGTAGACGTAGGCAAAGTAGCTCTGCTTGCAGCCACAGTCGAAGGTGAGCGGTTTGTCCGCGATGGCTTCCCTCACCTTGTCGAAGTGACCCTCGGCCTGGCTCCAGCGGCTGGCGTCATAGGCGCCGAACCAGCTGCGATAACGCTGGCCATCGGGCTTGTCCACCGCCAGATAGGCGAGGGAGTCCGCTGTCATGGTGCCGGCGGCATCCAGGGCGGAAACGATCTGGCTCTTCTGGCTGTTGGTGCAGCGGCCGGTGAAACTCACCGAGCCCCCGGCGGCGGCCGGTTCGGCGATCTGGGCCTTGGCCAGTACCCGTTCGTCGCTCGCGACCCCGTCCAGCCAGAGGCTAACGGCGTTGGACTCCCCGGCATCGGCGGCCGCCTTGGCGCTACGCCCCCCCTTGGTGCTCCCCTCCCCCGGCAGCCGGGGCAGGCGATAGCGGATGCTGTACTCCCCCTGGGCGCTCATGTCGTAGAGGCCGGACACTTCCGCCTCCAGCACCAGGCTCTCGCCGGCGGCCAGGCGCTGGTAGTCCTGCGCCCCCGGCTGGGCACGCTTGATCAGGGCCCCCTGATAAGCCACGGGCTGACCATCGCGCTCCACCACAAACAGGGGGGCATCGTCCCCGCCCGGCAGCTGCCATTTGAGCAGCCGCACCGGCTTGCTGCCCTGGTTGGTCAGGGTCACCCGTACCCTCACATCCTCCCCTGCTCCCTCTTGCAGCGTCAGGTTGGCATCCAGATTCGCGGCGCAGAGGGGGGAACCCAGCAGGCCCGCCAGCAGCAGGGCTATCGGTGTCGCTTTCATCTTCTCTCCTTGAAATGATTGGTTTGCTTCCGGCCCTCTTTGGGGCCAAACCACCCTAAGTCAGATGCCCCCTGGCCCCCGCCCTCCATATGGGGGAAGCCCCTCCGTACGGGGGGCTCGGCAGAGGCCCCCCAGATGGCGGGGCCAAGGGGCCAGAAGACGGGGATGCGGCAGAGAGCGACGCCAGGCTGGCAAAAGCGAGCCACAAAAAACCCCGATGCGGGATCGGGGTTGGCTGAGTCAGAGGAAGGGCAGGCCTGGCGGGTTCAGATGCGACGTTCTTGCGCCAGCAGGGCCAGGGCAGGCAGGGCGTTGGCGGGCATCAGCAGATGTCCCTTGTGATGCTTCACCCGGGTCTGTTTTTTGTTGCCCTGGCCGATGAGCAGGCCGTGGCACTGCGCGAACCGGGCCAGCTGCTGCTCGTCGCCGCGCACATAGAGAGTGAGCGGCGCCACCAGTTCATCCCCCGCCAGGGCGCTGGCCAGCTCGGCGGCGCAGATGACGATGGAGGCCTGTCCCTGGCTTGCGAGCCTGGCCTTGCCATCGAGCGCGTACTCGGTGATCCGCTGCCAGCCCGCCTGCTCGCAGTCGTCCAGCAGCGCCATCAGACGGGCTCCCAGCCCCTCCCTCGCCGCCTGGCTGTAGTGACGCACGATGCGCGACAGCAATCCCTTGAGATCGGCCCCCGCCCCCTGGGTGCGCGCCTGCTGCACCCAGCCCTTGAGATCCTCCATCACCAGGCGGGAGAAGCGCTTCTCCTTGAGGGAATCGGCGAGCCAGAGGCTCAGAAAGTGGCTCTCCTGAGCCTGGGTGCGGGGGGCGCGCCCTGCCCCGGTGCGGGCCAGTTCGGCCAGACTGGCGTTGGCCATCTCCAGCAGGGCCTGGTTATAGGTTTGCACTCTCACATCGCTCATCACGACTCCTGGGCAGATCCGGGGAGGCTCACAAGCCTCGTCATCAAAAAGGCGCCGAGGCGCCTTTGAACAGGGTAGACACCGGCCGGGGGATCCCCCGGCGGCCCTCGACTTACTTGGCCTTGCGGGCCGTCTTGCGCAGACGGGCACGCTGGCTCTGCAGCTTGGCCTCGGCCATCACCTGGGCGGCGGCGTTGTCAGCACGCTGGGGCTTCTTGCCAAAGCGGCGACGCTCCTGCAGCTGCTTGATGAGCTCGTCCCGGCTGCTCACCTCGTAGCCCGGCACCATGATGCGGCGGATCTTCTGACCGATCAGTGCCTCTATCTCCAGCAGGGTACGCTCTTCCTCGCGGCTGACGAAGGAGATGGCCATGCCGCTCTTGCCGGCGCGGCCGGTGCGGCCGATGCGGTGGACGTAATCCTCGGCCAGGAAGGGCAGGTCATAGTTGACCACGTATTCCAGGTTCGGGATATCCAGGCCCCGGGCCGCCACCTCGGTGGAGACCAGCACCCGCACCTTGCCTTCCATGAACTCGCGCAGGGCGCGGCGACGGCTGCCCTGGGCCTTCTCGCCGTGGACCACGGCGGCCTTGATGCCATCGAGGTTGAGCTCTGCCACCAGTTCGTCACAGCTGTCGCGGGTGCTGGCAAACACCAGCACCTGCTGCCAGTTCTTGGTACCGACCAGCTCGGAGAGCAGCTCGCGCTTGCGCTTTTGCTCCACCGGATAGACGGTGTGGCTCACGGTGTCGGCGGTGGAATTCTGCTTGTTGACGCTGACGATCTGCGGCTTGTCCAGCATCACCTTGGCCAGCTTCTTGACGCCATCGGAGAAGGTGGCGGAGAAGAGCAGGCTCTGGCGCGCCTTGTTGACCGCTTGCAGGATCTGCTGCACATCGGCGCTGAACCCCATGTCGAGGATACGGTCCGCTTCGTCCAGCACCAGGGTCTCGACCCCGGAGAGGCTGAGGTTGCAGGCGGTGAGGTGCTCGAGCAGCCGCCCCGGGGTCGCCACTATGATGTGGGCACCGGCCTTGAGGCGACGGGCCTGCACGTCCTGCTTGCCGCCGCCGACGATGGTCAGCACGCCGAGATCCAGGTACTTGGCAAAATCCTTGATGTTGCTCGCCACCTGGGCCGCCAGCTCGCGGGTCGGGGTCAGGATCAGCACCCGGGTGTTGGACGGCTGCACCGGCGCGGGGTTGTCTACCAGGCGCTGCAGTATGGGCAGGGCGAAGGCGGCCGTCTTGCCGGTCCCGGTCTGGGCGCTGGCCAGCACATCCTGACCACGGCGTATGGACGGGATCGCCTGTTGCTGCACAGGGGTCATCTCCTGATAACCACACTCCGAGACGGCGCGCAAAATCTCGGGGGCAAAATCGAATGATTCAAATTTCATCATGGGTTTCCTGTGTTCCAGCAAAGCTGTCGTTGTCTGCGGCCCGGCGGGCCACTGGGGATGCCAGGGATCGGCCTGGCCTGACAGGGTCTGCAGGCGAGCCGGAAAATGGCGGGCGCGGAGTGTAACAAATTTTCGGCGCCAATGCGTGGCAAATAATCGCCCCGGCAAGCCCCCGGCCCCATCTGGCGGGCGAGGACGCGGCGCGGCAGGCCCGGGATCCCTTTTCTGGCCCAACCAGGGCGGCGCGGCGATGAACGCCGCCGGTTCCTGAGGTAGACTCGAACCATCCTCGCCCGGACCGGGCGCCATCACAGGGAAGAGGTATGGGATCGACGCCATTTGACCACAGACGCACGCCGCGCCATGGGGCCGCCGGGCGCATCTCGCTGCTGGCCATCAGCTGCTGGGCCCTGCCCGCCCTGGCCGCAGACGGCGCCGTCGATGCCCGCTTGCAGGAGCGTGCCAATGCCGTGGTCTCCCTGATGACCTTCAACGTGATCCCCGACATCACCTCCAGCAATCTGGATATCTCGGGGGGCAGCGGTCAACAGGCGGCATTGACCATGAGCCAGCTGGGTGGGGGGGCCACCATGAGCAAGGAGGTCCCCATCTATCTGGAAGGCAACCTGGGCTACAGCCGCTACGACCCCAAGTTCGTCATCAGCCAGGGGGCAGAGAGCCGCTTTATCCCGGCCAAATGGAACAGCCTGACCGCCACCGGCGGCATCGGCTGGGACTTCACCATAGCCCCCAACTGGGTACTGCGCCCCATCGCCAATTTTTCCCTTGGCACTGTGGCGAGCGACATCCAGATAGGCAACTGGTACCTCAATCGCAAGACGGGGCGCGGCCTCGATTTTCTCGATAACGGCCGACTCAACGTCTATGGTCTCGGCGGCTCCCTCATGCTCGACTACGAGCTGTTTTCCGACAGCCAGGATATCGACGCCGAGTTTCGCTACTCCTTCCTTCATCTGCAAAGCACCTTTGGCACCAGCCCGAGTGTCAGGGGCGAGGCGAACGCCGAGAACATCGGCATCTATCTGCGCCGCCGAGCCCCCCTGTTTGAGTGGACCCTGCTCGATCGGCCGCTGCGCTATGTGCTGGAGGGAGCCCGCACCGAATACCTGGGGGATCAGCGGGGCCTGCTCGGCTTCAACGCCCTCAACTCCATCGGGGTCGGTTTCGAGCTCGACTCCAGCAAATACCAGGTGCTGGTCACCCGCACCCGCCTCATGTACCGCTTCATGTTCGGCAACAACACCAGCGGCTACGCCATCGGTCTGGCGATGAGTTTCTGACGGCGAAAACCCCAACGAGAACGAGGTAGCATGATGAAAGTGACCAAGACGCAGATTGATGAGCTGCTCGCCACCTTGCAGGCCCGCTTCGAGCGGCACCAGCATCGCCACCAGGGGATCACCTGGTCACAGGTGCGCGCCAGACTCGATGCCAGCCCCCAGTCGCTGCGCTCGCTCCACGAGATGGAGAGCAGCGGCGGTGAGCCCGATGTCATCGGCCAGGATCGCCAGAGCGGGCAGTTTCTCTTCTGTGACTGCAGCGCCGAGAGTCCAAGTGGACGCAGGAGCCTCTGTTATGACGGCGCGGCACTGGCGTCGAGAAAGGAGAACAAGCCCGCAGGCTGCGCGACCGAGCTGGCCGCCAAGATGGGCATCTCACTGCTGACGGAGGCCGAATATCGGGCGCTGCAGACCCTGGGCTGCTTCGATGCCAAGACATCGAGCTGGATACAGACCCCGGAGGCGATCAGGACGCTCGGCGGCGCCCTGTTCTGCGATCGCCGCTACGACAGCGTGTTCCTGTACCACAACGGCCCCCAGTCCTACTATGCCGCCAGAGGCTTTCGCGGCCTGCTGCGGGTCTAGTACGCCGAGCGACAGAGACAGGCAACCGGTCAAGGCGCAAGTTCCCCAGATGCAGCAAGCTGCGCCCTCTCGAGGCTGGCCCCTTCAACAAGACACCATGGAGACTCGGTGAAATGGACTTCACTGCCGTTATTGCTCCTTTGCTATCCTCCCTCGGCTATCTGCTCCCCCTGCTGCTGATTGCCGTTCTGATCAAGACCCCCTGGTTCAAGGGGATGGTCGGGGAGTGGGTGATCAATCTCGGCCTCCGTCTCTTGCTCGACCAGCGGGAATATCACCTGCTCAAGGACGTGACCCTGCCCATCCCCCAGGGCAGCACCCAGATAGACCATGTCATTGTGTCGCGCTTCGGGATCTTCGTGATCGAGACCAAGAACATGAAGGGCTGGATCGTCGGCAACCCGGCCCATAAACGCTGGACCCAGCAGATCTATCGCCGCAGGCACAGCTTTCAGAACCCCCTGCACCAGAATCACCTGCACATGATGACCCTCAAATCCCTGCTGGGGTTGGCGGACCATCAGCTTCATTCTGTCATCTGCTTTATTGGCGATTGCACCTTCAAGACCCCCATGCCGGACAACGTCATGCACCGTGGATTGATTCGCCATATCAAAGGGAAGACCACACCTGTCTTGACCCCGGCCGAGGTCATCCGGGTGGTCGAGACCATACAGCAGGAACGACTGGCTCCCAACTGGCAGACCCACAGACAGCATGTGGCCCAGCTGAAGGCGCGCCACGGCGAGGCGCCACGCAAGCCGTTGTTCGCAGCCGCACAACCTGAGGAGAAGGGGAAGGTGCCCTCCCCTGTCACCCGCCAACCGCTCGATGATCCGGGTCCGTCTTGCCCAAGATGTGGCAATGCCATGGTCTTGCGTACCGCCAGCCGGGGAGAAAACAGAGGCAATCAGTTCTGGGGATGCAGCGGCTACCCGACATGCAGGGGGATGCTGACCCTGGCGAAGACGCGCCATGGCGCGGCGACACAGGACACCAGGGCCTGAGCCCTGAACATGCGGTTGGAACTGAAACAAGGGCGGCCCATGGGCCGCCCTTGTTACTTTCGGCGATCAGCGAATGGTCGCCATCTTTCTGACGCAGGCCTGCTCCCTGTCATCCACCCGCTTGGCGAACCAGGCGGTGGTGAGGTTACGGGTGATCTTGGGGCTCTTTAGCTGGATGCCGGGCAAGATGGCGCGAGGCTGGCGCTTGCCCGCCTGCTGGTCGGCCAGGGCGAAGACCCTGTGGTAGAGGTCGGTCTTGGCAAACTCGCTGCTGTCTCCCAGCTTCAGGCTCTGGTGGATGGCCTGCTTGCTCATGTTGACGCGGCTGGCGATGCTGTGGACCGCCAGCTCCGTCTTGCCGGGCAGATCCGAGTCGTAGCGGACGAGATCCCCGTCCAGGGCCAGGGGCTTGCCGCTGACCCGGCTCACCGCGGCCTGGAAGGCGGCGTTGCGGCTCGCGTACCAGCCTGCATTGAAGTCGGCGAAACGGTAGAGGGTGTCCGGGTAGTCGGCGGGATAGCCGAAGATGTGCCTGGTGCCAAACCAGATGCCGCCACGGCGGGTGAACACCTCGTGGCGGATGGACTCCTTGACGGGATAGGGGTAGCCCCGGGCGTTGGCCTCGGCAAAGGCCACGCTCACCTGCATGGGGCCGCCGGTGCGCACCGGATTGAGGTCGCCAAAGAGCCGTCTGCCCATGGGCAGCATGCCTATCATGTCCTCGAAGATCTCGCTCATCTCCCGCTCGGTGCGAAGCTTGTCGATGCGTTCGGCATAGCTCTTGCCAGTGGGGGAATTGATGGAGAGGGCCGTGCGCACCACGAACTCGGGGATGAGCAGCTTGGCAGCCCGGGCGTTGATCTCCTTCCAGGCAATCTTGTTGAGGTTGGGCACCACGGGATCCGCCTGATAGGTGGCCTCCTGCTCCGCCACCGCCAGCACGCTGCAGACATTGTGATCGCTCACCGTCAACCCCTGCGTCGAGAGCGCAGTCACCACGTCGTTGGCCCAGCCCGCCTTGTCTGGCACCTGGCGCGGCAGGAAGCGCACGATGCGGCTCTTCATGTCGGCCGGTTTTTGCGGCTGCATCGCCTTGGGCAGCTTGGCGATGGCCGCCGCATCCTGTACCGGGGCAAGGGGTTCGCTGGCGCAGCCCGCCAGCACGGCGGCAGCCAGCAGTGCGCCGAGGCGCCAGAGAGCGAAGGAATAACGGTGAGAGGGGATCATGAAGGCTTCCTAGGGTGCGGGCCCCTCATCCCGGATGGGGGCCCCGAACGCAAACAGGGGGCCATTGTAGTGGATGGGGCGGGCAATCTGAAGGGCGCAGGCCTGCCTGGCATCATCACGCCAGCTCGACCCGGTTGCGCCCCCGCGCCTTGGCCTGGTAGAGAGCCAGATCGGTGCGCCGGATCCACTCCCCCACCTCTTCCCCGGCGCGGCAGGTGCCGACCGCCAGACTGACGGTAAAGGGAATGCCTTCCCCTGCCCCCAGCGCCTCGGTCTCGCTGCGGATCCGTTCGGCCAGATCCCGGGCCTGGCTGCCCGAAAACCCGGGCAGCAGCATGGCAAACTCTTCGCCCCCCAGGCGCGCCGCCACCCCGTCCGGTGGGCAGAGGCGGCGCAGCAGGGTGCTGAAATCCCGCAGCACATCGTCACCCGTGTCATGGCCGTGACGATCGTTGATCTGCTTGAAGTGATCGAGGTCCAGCAACAGGAGCGGCGTGCCCTCCTCGGCGTGGGACGCCAGCACGACGCGAAACGCGCGGCGATTGGAGAGCCCGGTCAGCTCGTCGGACATGGCCAGAGACGAAAGCCGCACCTGGGTGCCATACATCTGTTGCACCATCAGCAGTCCGCCCCAGGCCGTGGCGACCATGCCGAGACTGCGCAGGCTGTCCTCCACGGTAGAGAGCCACCAGGGCTGGAAGTAGGCCTCGTCCATCAGATCTATGGTGCCCGACACCAGCCAGCCCCCGAGACCCAGGGTGAGGAAAAGATAGGTTCGCGGAGATAGAGCGGCACACTGCACCACCCAGAACATGAACAGCAGGGTCAGCACATTGATGATCTCGGCCAGGGCGCCGATGGTGTAGAGGTTATGCTCTGGCAGGCGCGCGAAGCTGGCGGCATCCAGGCCCGCCGTCAGCAACAACAGGCATAGCAGGCAGAGCAGAGCGAGACGGCGGCCCGGGGGCAGCGAAAAGAGTCTGGCGGGGTGCACGGACAATCTGAGAGGGGACTTCATCATAACGCTGTCTCCAAAGGGCATGTCCTCCATCACCAGCGGCCACTCGGCCACCCGATCAGCCTGATGTCCCAGGGCGCCGCCCAGGATTGCATGACCGTCCGTATTGTGAGCCAGTTTTTCCATAAAAAACAATCCCCTCACCATATGGTCAGGGGATGCTTCATGCAGTTGCGCCGCCATCCTATGGCTCAGGGGCCATGTCGCCGCCTCAGGCGCTCTGGCGCAGGGCCTCGACCTGGGCGGCGCCGTTGATCACCGCCTGCAAGGAAGCACTGACCACGTCGCGGCCGATGGCGACCCCGCACTGGCGCTTGCCATCGACGCTCAGCAGCACATAGGCAGCAGCCCGGGACTCGGTGCCGGCGCTGAGGGCATGTTCGGAGTAGTCCAGCACGTCTATGTGCATGCCGGTCTGGCGCTGCCAGCCGTTGACCAGGGCCGTGATGGCCCCTTCCCCCTCGCCATCGAGTTGCAAGCTGCCGCCCGGGGTCTGCAGCTCGAGACGCAGACTCTCCTGGCTGTCGCGACCAAGCTGGAAGCGGCCGATGCGATAGCCGTGAGCGGGCTCCAGATAGTGCTGCTCGAACAGGGCGCGGATCTGCTCCGGGCTCACCTCGCTGCTGCTGGCCTCGGCCTGGGCCTGTACCCGGCGGCTGAAGTCGATTTGCAGCCAGCGCGGCAGTTGCAGGCCGAGATCGCGCTCCAGCAGATAGGTGACCCCTCCCTTGCCGGACTGGCTGTTGATGCGGATCACCGCCTCGTAGCTGCGGCCCAAATCTGCGGGGTCTATGGGCAGGTAGGCCACGTCCCAGTAGTGATCCGGTTTTTCCGCCGCCAGGGACTTGCGGATGGCGTCCTGGTGGCTGCCGGAAAAGGCCGTGTAGACCAGCTCGCCGGCATAGGGGTGGCGCGGGTGCAGGGCAATCTGGGTGCAGGCCCCCACGGTGGCGACGATGGCATCCATGTCGGACAGGTCCAGCTCGGGATCGATCCCCTGGCTGTAGAGGTTCATGGCCATGGTGACGATATCCATGTTGCCGGTGCGCTCGCCGTTGCCAAGCAGGGTGCCCTCGATGCGATCCGCCCCCGCCAGCACCGCCAGCTCGGCGGCGGCCACGCCGCAACCCCGATCGTTATGGGTGTGGATGGAGATGCTCACCTCGGGGCGCGCCTTGAGGTGTCGGCAGAACCACTCCACCTGATCCGCAAACACGTTGGGGGTGCTCACCTCGACCGTGGCGGGCAGGTTCAGGATCATGGGGCGGGAGGCCGAACGCCACTGGTCGATGACGGCGTCACACACCTCCACCGCAAACTCCACCTCTGTGCTGCTGAAGCTCTCCGGCGAGTACTGGAAACTCCACTCTGTGCCCGGATTGCGCTCCGCGTATTCCCGCACCCAGCGTGCTCCCTGCACGGCAATGGCCTTGACCCCGTCGCGGCCTGTGTTGAACACATAGTTGCGCTGGGTCGGGTTGACCGAGTTGTAGACGTGGACGATGGCCCGTTTCGCCCCCTTGAGCGCCTCGAAGGTACGGGCGATGAGATCTTCTCTGGCCTGCACCAGCACCTGGATGGTGACGTCATCGGGAATGAGATTGCGCTCGATGAGTTCGCGCACAAAGTCGAAGTCGGGCTGGGAAGCCGCCGGGAAGCCCACTTCTATGTGCTTGAAGCCGATGTGGGTCATCAGGGCCCACATTTGCAGCTTCTGGGCCACCGTCATGGGCTCGACCAGCGCCTGGTTGCCGTCCCGCAGATCCACGGCACACCAGGTCGGGGCCCGCTCAAGCACCCGGTTGGGCCACTGCCTGTCCGCCAGAGCGATGACGGGGGCCGGGCGGTATTTGCGATGATCGAAGCTCATATTCTGATTCCCTTGGCTGATGTCCTTGAGGCGCGGCGCCGTTGCGGGCGATGAGGGGCAGCAACGACACGACTGGGCTGGCAAGCAGACGGGGTAAGGAGAGGGAAGCAGGCTGGCGCGGTAACGTCGGCCCTGACGGTTGCGCTGGCGGTAACCCCACAACCGGTTTCCTGTGACCCCGGTGGATGACCGGGGCCGGCCTGGGTTGCCGGATAAGCAACTGGCCCTGATCCTCGCACCCCGCTCTTGCAGGCGCAGACGACCTTGTGTGATGAGAAACCAGTATAGGGAAGTAACCCGGGTGAGAGATTGCAAAAATTGCAGCAAAAGGCACCAATTGCGCAATCATTGTCTACCAAATGGCTATTTAAGGGATAGTGAAACCTTTTTATAGCGTTCACCGCTCAGCTTGTCCCTGACGACACGGGCACAAAACAAAAACCCCGCCAGTGCTGGCGGGGTTTTTCATGGCTCGCAACCTGCGTGCAAGAGCGGGAGCACATCTCCCGCGCTGCCCTTAGCGGTTATTGACCTTCTGATGCAGCTCCTGCACCGAGTTCACATTGGCGGTGGCATCGACGCTGATGGCCATGCAGGTGGCAAAGGCCGCGTGCAACGTGGTGGTGTAGGCCACCTTGTGCTGCAGGGCACCGCGGCGCAGCTGCTTGGAGTCCTCGATGGCCTGACGACCCTCGGCGGTGTTGACGATGTAGGTGTACTCGCCATTCTTGATGCGATCCAGAATGTGCGGACGACCTTCGTGCACCTTGTTCACCAGGCGCGGGTTGATGCTCGCTTCACCTAAGGTCACGGCGGTGCCGTGGGTGGCGTCCAGCTCATAGCCGAGCTCCAGCAGCTTGGCGGCCAGGTTGACCACCCGCTCCTTGTCGCCGTGGCGCACGGAGAGCAGGGCGCGGCCTTCGCTCGGCACCTGGTGACCGGCACCCAGCTGGGCCTTGGCGTACGCCTCGGCGAAGCTGCTGCCCACCCCCATGACTTCGCCGGTGGAGCGCATTTCCGGCCCCAGCAGCGGGTCGACACCCGGGAACTTGGCAAAGGGCAGCACCACTTCTTTCACCGAGTAGTAGGGCGGGATGATCTCTGTGGTGAAGCCCTGTTCTTTCAGGCTCTGACCGGCCATGACCCGGGCGGCGATCTTGGCGAGCGGCGCACCTGTGGCCTTGGAGACGAAGGGCACGGTACGGGCAGCGCGCGGGTTCACCTCGATGAGGTAAATCACGTTCTCTTTCACCGCGAACTGCACGTTCATCAGGCCCACTACGCCGAGCTCCAGCGCCAGCTTGCGTACCTGCTCGCGCATCTCGTCCTGGATGGCCTTGGACAGGGTGTAGGGCGGCAGGGAGCAGGCGGAGTCACCGGAGTGGATACCGGCCTGCTCGATGTGCTCCATGATGCCGCCGATGACCACGTCCACGCCGTCACAGATGGCGTCCACGTCCACCTCGGTGGCGTCGTCCAGGAAGCGGTCCAGCAGCACCGGCGACTCGTTGGAGACGCTCACGGCTTCCGCGAAGTAGCGGCGCAGGTCCTGCTCGTCATAGACGATTTCCATGGCGCGGCCACCCAGCACGTAGGAGGGGCGAACCACCAGGGGATAGGTGATGCGCTCGGCCAGCAGGACTGCCTGCTCCAGGGCGGTGACGGTGCCGTTTTCCGGCTGCTTGAGGCCAAGGCGCTCGACGGCAGTCTGGAAACGCTCGCGATCTTCCGCGCGGTCGATGGCGTCCGGGCTGGTGCCAATGACAGGCACGCCGTTCGCTTCCAATGCTCGCGCAAGCTTCAGCGGGGTCTGGCCACCGTACTGGACGATGACGCCCTTGGGCTGCTCGACCCGCACGATTTCCAGCACGTCTTCCAGGGTCACCGGCTCGAAGTAGAGGCGGTCGGAGGTGTCGTAGTCGGTGGAGACGGTTTCCGGGTTGCAGTTGACCATGATGGTCTCGTAACCGTCTTCGCGCAGGGCCAGGGCCGCGTGCACGCAGCAGTAGTCGAACTCGATGCCCTGGCCGATGCGGTTCGGGCCGCCGCCGATGATCATGATCTTGTCGCGGCCTGTGGGTGCAGCCTCGCACTCCTCGTCATAGCTCGAATACATGTAGGCGGTGTTGGTGGCGAACTCGGCCGCGCAGGTATCGACTCGCTTGTAGACCGGGAAGATCTCGTGGCGGGCGCGCAGCTTGCGTACCTCGGTCTCGGCCACGCCCAGCACCTTGGCCAGGCGAGCATCGGCGAAGCCCTTGCGCTTCAAGGCGCGCAGGAAGTCGGCATCCAGGCCCGCCATGCCGCGCTCTTTCACCTGCTCTTCGAGTTTCACCAGCTCTTCAATCTGCACCAGGAACCAGGGGTCAATCTTGGTCAGCTTGAACACGCCGTCCATGGAGAGACCGGCACGGAAGGCATCGGCGATGTACCAGATCCGGTCGCTGCCGGCATCCTGCAGCTCATGGCGGATGCGGGTCAGGGAATCGGGGGCGTTGAGATCCACCATGGGGTCGAAGCCGGTCTTGCCGGTCTCGAGGCTGCGCAGGGCCTTGTGCAGGGACTCCTGGAAGTTGCGGCCAATGGCCATCACTTCGCCGACGGACTTCATCTGGGTAGTGAGACGGTCGTTGGCACCGGCGAACTTCTCGAAGTTGAAGCGCGGGATCTTGGTGACCACGTAGTCAATCGCCGGCTCGAAGGAGGCCGGGGTGCGGCCGCCTGTGATGTCGTTCATCAACTCGTCCAGGGTGTAACCGATGGCGAGCTTGGCGGCGATCTTGGCGATGGGGAAACCGGTCGCCTTGGAGGCGAGCGCGGAGGAGCGGGACACCCGCGGGTTCATCTCTATGATGACCATGCGGCCATCTTTGGGGTTGATGCCGAACTGGACGTTGGAGCCGCCGGTCTCGACGCCGATCTCGCGCAGCACCGCCATGGAGGCGTTGCGCATCAGCTGGTACTCCTTGTCGGTCAGCGTCTGGGCTGGCGCCACCGTGATGGAGTCACCTGTGTGGATCCCCATGGGGTCGAAGTTTTCGATGGCGCAGACGATGATGCAGTTGTCGTTGCGATCCCGCACCACCTCCATCTCGTACTCTTTCCAGCCAATCAGCGACTCATCGATGAGCAGCTCCTTGGTCGGGGAGAGATCCAGACCGCGCTCGCAGATCTCGACGAACTCTTCGGTGTTGTAGGCGATGCCGCCGCCTGAGCCACCCATGGTGAAGGAGGGACGTATGATGCAGGGGAAGCCCACTTCGGCTTGAACCTTCCACGCCTCTTCCATGTTGTGGGCGATGCCGGCCCGCGGGCACTCCAGGCCGATGCTGCGCATGGCCTTGTCAAAGCGGGAACGATCCTCGGCCTTGTCGATGGCATCGGCGGTGGCGCCTATCATCTCGACACCGAACTCGGCCAGCACGCCGTGCTTCTCCAGATCCAGGGCGCAGTTGAGCGCGGTCTGGCCACCCATGGTGGGCAGCACGGCATCCGGACGCTCTTTCTTGATGATCTCGCGCACCACTTCCCAGGTGATGGGCTCGATGTAGGTGGCGTCAGCCATCTCGGGGTCGGTCATGATGGTGGCCGGGTTGGAGTTCACCAGGATGACGCGGTAGCCCTCCTCGCGCAGGGCTTTGCAGGCCTGGGCGCCGGAGTAGTCAAATTCGCAGGCCTGACCGATGACGATGGGGCCGGCGCCGAGGATCAGAATGCTCTGTAGGTCGTTACGTTTTGGCATGGCTCTCTTTATCCTCTTAGGCGCGATACTGCTTAATCAATTCAATAAAGTGGTCGAACAGACCGGCACAATCGTGCGGGCCCGGGCTCGCTTCGGGGTGCCCCTGGAAGCTGAAGGCCGGACGGTCGGTGCGATGGATACCCTGCAGGGAGCCATCGAACAGGGAGACGTGGGTGGCGCGCAGGCACTCGGGCAGGGTGCTCTCGTCTACCGCAAAGCCGTGGTTCTGGGCGGTGATCATGACGGTGCCATTGTCGAGATCCTTGACCGGGTGGTTGGCGCCGTGGTGACCGAATTTCATCTTCACCGTCTTGGCGCCGGAGGCCAGCCCCAGCAGCTGGTGACCCAGGCAGATGCCGAACACAGGGGTGTTGGTGCCGAGGAAGGTCTTGATGGCTTCGATGGCGTAGTCGCACGGCTCGGGGTCACCTGGGCCGTTGGAGAGGAAGATGCCATCGGGGTTCATCGCCAGCACCTCGGCAGCCGGGGTCTGGGCCGGCACCACGGTCAGGCGGCAGCCACGGTCGACCAGCATGCGCAATATGTTGCGCTTGACGCCGAAGTCGTAGGCCACCACATGGTATTTGACGTCGCTCGGGGTGACATGCCCCTTGCCGAGCTGCCAGCTACCTTCAGTCCAGCGGTAGGATTCGCTCACGGTCACTTCCTTGGCGAGATCCATCCCCTTCAAACCGGGGAAGGCGCGGGCCTGGCTCAGGGCGTGGGCCTCGTCCAGATCTTTGCCAGCCAGGATGCAGCCGTTCTGGGCGCCTTTCTCCCGCAGGATACGGGTCAGCTTGCGGGTATCGATGTCGGCGATGCCAACGATGTTGTGGGACTTGAGGTAATCGGAGAGAGATTGCTGATTGCGGAAATTGGAGGCAAGTATCGGAAGGTCACGGATGATCAGGCCCTGGGCATGGATCTGACTGGACTCTTCATCTTCGCTGTTGGTGCCGGTGTTGCCTATATGGGGGTAAGTGAGGGTGACTATCTGACGGGAATAAGAGGGATCGGTGAGAATTTCCTGGTAACCCGTCATCGACGTGTTGAAAACCACTTCACCAACGGAACATCCCTCGGCGCCTATCGACACGCCTTTGAACACAGTTCCATCTTCCAGCACTAGCAATGCAGTGTGATTCAAGACAACCTCCAGTTATTTAGCTTTAAATTCAGCAATTTACCTGGGTGTTGCGGCTCGTTCCCCTCGTCGAAACAGGGGGTCGAACCGGCAGATTTCTGGCAAATTGGGCGCATTCTACTCAAAAATGATGTCATTTCAACGTCTTTCCACAAAAGAAATGCATCTAAATTCAATAAAAAGGCAACATTACCCATTATCTATGCAGTTGACTGCAATGCAACCCCCAGCAACAAAAGAAAATATCACCCTGGTCACCAGGGTGACACCATGCGCCAACCAAACTACAAAAACCAAATAAAAATCAAGCAATAACAACAGCATATGAAATCAATAAAAAAATCAATTCACTGATAAAGCCCTGTTTCAAGCCAGTAGATTTCTAAAACCCAATGGAAAACGTTTTTCTTGATTTGAATTTTTACGCTAACTGACATCATGTAAAAAAGCCGTGTGACAAGGGGATGGAGCGGCCTTTCTGTTCACCCTTTTCTGACAACTCGGGTGCCTGCGCACGCAACCAGATCCGATGAGTGTGATTTATGGCGCTTTGAGATAAAAATCTGAACATCAGCCCTGTTTAATACATAAAAAAAACCCCGGCGGCCCGGGGTTCTCTTCGTCACTTCAGGTTCAGCACGTCCTGCATGTCATACAGGCCCGCCGGCTGCTGTCGCAACCAGGCGGCGGCTCGCACCGCCCCGTTGGCGAAGGTGAGCCGGCTCGAGGCCTTGTGGCTGATCTCCACCCGCTCGCCGATGTCGGCAAACATGACGGTGTGCTCCCCCACCAGATCCCCGGCGCGGATGGTGGCAAAGCCGATGGTGTTGCGATCCCGCTCGCCTGTGATCCCCTCGCGGCCGTAGACGGCGCACTCTTTCAAGTCACGTCCGAGCGTCCTGGCCACCACTTCCCCCATGGAGAGGGCGGTGCCGGACGGTGCATCCACCTTGTGTCTGTGGTGCCCCTCGATGATCTCGATGTCGGTGTACTCCCCCATCACGCGAGCGGCCTGCTCCAGCAGCTTGAACACCAGGTTGACGCCGACCGAGTAGTTGGAGGCGAAGACGATGCCTATCTCGCCGGCCGCGTCGTGCAGGGCCTGCTTGCCCGCCTCATCGAAACCTGTGGTGCCGATCACCATGGCCTTGCCATGGGCACGGGCGAACGCCAGGTTGGTCAGGGTCACCTCGGGGCGGGTGAAGTCGATGATGAGATCAAACTCATCGCGCACCTTGTCCAGATTGTCGCTGATGGTCACGCCCAGCCGGCCCAGGCCATTGAGTTCCCCGACATCCAGCCCGATGAGCGCAGAGCCGGGGCGCTCCAGCGCCGCACCGACCACCACGCCCTCGGTGTTGGTGATAGCCTCAATCAACACCTTACCCATACGACCATTACAGCCCATCACGGCCACACGGATCGGATTGTCCATCTCCACCCTCTCATCTGTTGTCATGCTTTTTGGAAAGAGACAGTTCTACCAGCCCTGAGCGCCTTTGAAAAGCCATGATGCCACCACAGCTTGCTGTGGGCGCCAAAGGCGCCGCCAACCGGGCAGGCCATAGCCTCATTTTTGGTCGCAGGCCGCTTTTCGTCGTATCACTCAACCATTTGGCAGACCGGGTACCAGCTGATAGGTTCGAATGAGTGGGCCCAGAGCGACGCCCATGTCGATATCAAGCGAGGTGAAAGGATGAGTGCTGGATTGCTGTTTGCAGTGGGTCTGGTGTCACTGGCTCTGGTCGCCCTGGTTGCGGCACTGTGGTTTGGCGGTCCGGGCCCGGCACCGGCGATGGCCAGCATCAACGACCCTTTCAAAGGGAGTGACTGGAGCGGCATGCCGCCCCTCTCAAGATACCCGGCGCGTGACGGTGCGCAGTTGGCCTATCGGTACTATGGCGCAGAGGACAACAAGGTTCGAGGCAGCGTGGTACTGGTTCACGGCTCTTCTGCCAGCAGCCAGAGCATGCACAAGATGGCAAGCGCCTTCTCGCAAGCAGGATACGATGCCTACGCCCTCGATATTCGCGGCCATGGCGCATCCGGCAGCAAAGGCACCATTGCCTACATAGGTCAGCTCGAAGACGATCTGGACGATTTCATCAAGGTGGTGGCCCCCAGCAAGCCTGCCACACTCGTCGGTTTCTCCTCAGGAGGTGGCTTTGTCCTGCGTTTTGCCGGCAGCTCGCGACAAACCCTGTTCGACAACTATCTGCTTCTCTCCCCCTATCTCGGCCCCACGGCCCCCAACTACCGGCCCAACAGCGGTGGCTGGGTGCGTGTCGGCATTCCCCGCCTCATTGCACTGAGCATCCTCAACAGCGTCCATATTTCCGTGCTCAACCATCTGACCGTGCTGAATTTTGCCCTCAATGAAGAGGCGACATCCCTGCTGACTCCCTCCTACTCCTTCAACCTTGCCTCGAACTTTCAGCCAGAGCGCAACTACCAGCAAAACATGCGCAATGTGCACGGCCCCTGCGCCGTGATCGCCGGTGCAAATGACGAAGCCTTTCAAACCGATCAACTTGAACCTGAATTGAGGCGCCTCGGCATCCGGTGGCCTGTCACCATACTGCCCGGTATTGGCCACATTCCGCTGACGCTGGAACAGGGTGCCATCGCGGCAGCCGTTCAGGCGGTGCATGAACTGGCGCAGTGACCGCGCAGCCCCAGCCTGTATCCATTCGCTCCGGAAATACCCGCACCATGCTCAGCGTCAAGAGGAGCGGCTGACGCTGGGCCACAAGAGCAGGCCCCCAGATAGCCTGCCCCCTCCTATGCTTTTTCGCTCTCACCTCATTGAAGGCACGCAATACCGCTAGAGACTCACTCGCTGACCCGCACAACGCCGAATAATAAACACATAAATATTGTTTTACCGAATATTGTCTGGACATTTAAATGGAAACAGAATGTGCAAATAAAAACACCTATCCGTCTGGACGTCTATCTTGACCGAGCGGGGTTGACTCACTACTGTGGGCCCCCCAATGCGGCAGGATGCCCGCCCTGTTTTCCCCTATCCCTATCCGATAAAGGCACAAAGCAGTGCATGACAGGAGGTCATTGTTCAATTTCAGAGGAACACATGATCCAGACCCAACCCAGTGCCAGGGCTTTGCTGCCACTTCTGGTTTTTCTCGCACTCTTTATCGGTACCGGTACCTGGCTGACCCTGCAGGGGGTGGAGTTCGCCTTCTATCAGTTGCCTGCCCCCGTGGCGGCGCTGCCGGCTGTGGTTCTGGCCCTGTTGCTGGGCAAGGATGGCTTCAACCAAAACCTTGAAACCTTCTTCAAGGGGGTGGGCGACAGCAATATCATGGCCATGTGCCTCATCTATCTGCTGGCGGGGGCCTTCGCCGCCGTGGCCAAGGCCACAGGCGGCGTCGATGCCACAGTGGCGCTCGGTCTGTCGCTCATCCCCGGCTGGTGCCTGCTGCCGGGTCTGTTCCTCATCTCTGCCTTTATTGCCACCGCCATGGGGACTTCCATGGGCACCATAGGTGCCGTGGCCCCGGTCGCCCTCGGGGTGGCCCAGGCCGCCGGCATAGACCCCGTGCTGATGGCGGGCACCATCCTCTCCGGCGCCATGTTTGGCGACAACCTCTCCATCATCTCGGACACCACCATAGCCGCGACCCGCAGCCAGGGCTGCGAGATGAAGGACAAGTTTCGCGAGAACATCAAGATTGCCGCCCCCGCCGCCGTGCTGGTGATCCTGCTCTACCTCACCCTCGGCAACGTGGGCGACGCACCGGCGCCCCAGGGGGATATCGACCTGCTCAAGGTGATGCCTTATCTGCTGATCCTGGGGCTGGCCCTGGCGGGGGTGAACGTGTTCGTGGTGCTCGGCCTTGGCATCCTCTGCGCCGGCCTGGTGGGCATGGCGGCGGGTTACCCCCTCGGCCAGTTCAGCAAGGACATCTATCAGGGCTTTACCGGCATGCAGGAGATCTTCCTGCTCTCCATGCTGATCGGCGGCCTCGGCGCCCTGATGGAGCGCCAGGGTGGACTGGCCTGGATCAGCGAGCGCATCAGCGTCCTGATTGCCCGCTTCACTCGCCAGCACGATGGCGAACAGAACGAAAAGGCGGCCGAACTCGGCATTGCCGGGGTGGTGGGGTTCACCAATGTCTGCACCGCCAACAACACGGTTGCCATCATAGTGGCCGCCAAGGTCTCCCGGGAGCTGGCCGAGCGCCACGGGGTCACCCCGCGCCGTGCCGCCTCCATGCTCGACATCTTCTCCTGCGTGGTGCAGGGATTGATCCCCTGGGGGGCTCAGGCGCTGCTGCTGGGCTCCATCTTCGCTCTCTCTCCCCTGGCCGTGGTGAGCATGAGCATCTACCCCATGGCGCTGGCGCTTTCGGCCCTGGCCGCCATTTTCATCAAGCATCAGTGGCGCCAAACTGCGTGACCCGACCTGGCCCTGCCGGGCTGATCCATGATGGGTCGTTTGCCAGGGCTCCACTCCTTGCTATGGTAGGGCCAGCCATCATCTTCATGGAGTCGCCATGTCAGACAGACAATCCCTGCGTCAGCTTGTGCGCGAGCGCAGGCGCGCCCTCACCCCGGCCGAACAACAGGTCGCAGCCCGGCAGCTGCTGGCCCAGTGTCAGCAGCATCCCCGGATAGGGGCGGCCCGTCACATTGCCCTCTACCTGGCCAACGATGGCGAGCTCGACACCCGCCCCCTGATCGACTGGCTCTGGAGCCAGGATAAACGGGTCTACCTGCCGGTGTTGCACCCCTTCAATCCGGGTCATCTATTGTTCTTGCACTACACGGCGACCAGCCCCATGACCCGCAACCGTTTCGGCATCCCTGAGCCCGAATTCGATGAGTTGCGCCTGCGGCCCCACACCAGCCTGGATATCCTCTGCACCCCGCTGGTCGCCTTCGATGCCACGGGCAACCGGCTCGGCATGGGGGGC
Source organism: Aeromonas bivalvium (assembly GCF_046078285.1). NCBI lineage: Bacteria > Pseudomonadati > Pseudomonadota > Gammaproteobacteria > Aeromonadales > Aeromonadaceae > Aeromonas > Aeromonas bivalvium. The sequence goes on along the minus strand of NZ_JBGXBV010000006.1, from coordinate 6,969 downwards.
GGCTATTACGATCGCACCCTGACTCGCTGGCAGAGCCACCAGGAGGGCCCCCTGCCCCTGGGGATCGCCCACGACTGCCAGCAGGTGGAGACCATTCCCTGCGAGAGCTGGGATGTGCCGCTGCCCGAGATCATCACGCCGAGCAGGCGCTGGTGTTTCGAGGCCCGCTGACGCCCCTCTCCCCGCTTCCCCCCGGTTGCACCGCCCGGGGGAAGCGGGGCGATCGACCAACAAACAGGCAAACGATTTACATCTTGCGCTTTTTCTCCCCATAACGTGAGCGCAGTGGTCGCCCCCGGGATCACTCTTGGCTATAATGCGCCCGCTTTTTCCCTAAGGACTTACCATGACCCAAGATGAAATGAAGAAGGCGGCCGGCTGGGCTGCGCTCAAATACGTGGTACCCGGCACCATCGTCGGGGTGGGCACAGGCTCTACCGTCAATCACTTTATTGACGCCCTTGCCACCATGAAGGATGAGATAAAAGGAGCCGTCTCCAGCTCCATCGCCTCCACCGAACGCCTCAAGGGCTATGGCATCCAGGTGTTCGACCTCAACGAGATCGACGCCCTCTCCATCTACGTGGATGGCGCCGACGAGATCAACGCCAGCCGCGACATGATCAAGGGGGGCGGCGCCGCCCTGACCCGGGAGAAGATTGTCGCCGCCGTGGCCGATCAGTTCATCTGCATCATAGACAACACCAAGACGGTGGACGTGCTCGGCACCTTCCCGCTGCCGGTCGAGGTGATCCCCATGGCCCGCGAATACGTGGCCCGCGAGATCCGCAAACTCGGCGGCAACCCGGTCTGGCGTGAAGGGGTGGTGACCGACAACGGCAACGTCATCCTCGACGTCAAGGGCATGGCCATCGAAGACGCCAAGGGACTGGAACAACAGCTCAACGGCATCGTCGGCGTGGTCACCAACGGCCTGTTCGCCCACCGTGGCGCCGATGTGGTGCTGATGGGCACACCAGACGGGGTGATCACCCAATAAGTCCATGCCAAGCAACCGCTGGCTGGCTGAGACAGATCGCCCAATGTGCCCACTCAAGTAGCCGCATCCGGGTTGATGCACGACCCGCTCGCCCTGATGCGGATGTAGTGCTGATTGGCTTACGGGCGATCTTCCGGTCAAGCCATGGGACAGAGGGCGCCGGCCACCTCGCCCCGTTGCGATGTCGCCGGCGCGTTTTGCCGTTATCGGCGCGCCGCCTGGCTGATGGCGCCATTATGATGACGCTTCTGGACACTGACGCCGATTGACATCAATTTGATTTAACTGTCAGTGACTTACGGCTCCCCGCTTACAACTATCGTTGAAAACTTAAAAGAATTTGACTTTGGTCACAAATATTCCCTCTGCCGGTTGTTTTTGCTACTTTACTGTTTTCTTCACACACCATACCTGCACTGATTTAGAGGGACCGTCATGACCGTCAAGTTCTCGCTCGACAAGGATAAGATCAAGGTACTGCTGCTGGAGGGGGTTCACCCCAACACGGTAGAGACATTTCGCGCCGCCGGTTATACCAATGTGGATTACCTGAAGACCTCCCTGAGCGAAGAGGATCTGATCGAGCGGATCCGCGACGTCCACTTCGTCGGTCTGCGCTCCCGCACCCAGCTCACCGAGAAGGTGCTGGACGCCGCCCAGAAACTGTTTGCCATCGGCTGTTTCTGCATCGGTACTAACCAGGTTGACCTCAAAGCGGCCGAACTGCGCGGCATCCCCGTCTTCAACGCTCCCTTCTCCAACACTCGCTCCGTCGCCGAACTGGTGCTGGGGGAGATACTGCTGCTGATGCGCGGCATTCCCGAGAAGAACGCCAAGTGCCATCGTGGTGTCTGGGAAAAGCTCGCCAACCGCTCGGTAGAAGCCCGTGGCAAGAAGCTCGGCATCATAGGTTACGGCCACATCGGCACCCAGCTGGGGATCATCGCCGAGAGCATCGGCATGAAGGTCTACTTCTACGACATCGAGAACAAATTGTCGCTGGGCAACGCCATCCAGGTGCCAAGCCTGGTGGAGCTGCTCAACATGTCTGATGTCATCAGCCTGCACGTACCCGAGACCGCCTCCACTCAGGATCTGATCGGTGCCGAGCAGCTGCGCATGATGAAACCGGGCTCCATCCTGATCAACGCCTCCCGCGGTACCGTGGTGGACATCGATGCCCTGGCCGACGTCATCAAGAGCGGCCACTTGAGTGGCGCCGCCATCGACGTCTTCCCAAGCGAGCCCAAGTCCAACGACGAGGAGTTCGTCACTCCCCTGCGCGGCCTGGACAATGTGCTGCTCACCCCCCATATCGGTGGCTCGACCCAGGAAGCTCAGGAGAACATCGGCCTGGAAGTGGCCAGCAAGCTGGTCAAGTACTCCGACAATGGCTCCACCCTGTCGGCAGTCAACTTCCCCGAGGTCTCCCTGCCCGGCCACAAGGGTTCCAGCCGCCTGCTGCACATTCACCGCAACCAGCCCGGCGTCATGAACCAGATCAACCAGATCTTCGCCGAAGAGGGGATCAACATCGCCGGCCAATACCTGCAGACCAGCAGCGAGATTGGCTACGTGGTGATCGACGTGGAGACAGAGCACAGCGAGAAGGCGCTGGCCAAGCTCAAGGAGATCTCCGGTACCCTGCGGGCCCGTATCCTGCACTGATCACACAGGCACCATGAAAAAAGGCTCCTCTAGAGGAGCCCTTTTTGTCGGTCGTGTCTTGCTCAGTCGAGCAGGAACACGGCCTCCACATTGTCGCTGATGCTGATCTCGTGCTGTTCGTAGCTGGCATCGGCCGCCTCGGGCGCCGCCGCCATGGCCCCCATCTTGAGACCGCGGGCATACACAGGGGTAGGCGTCGCACTGCGGTACTCTATGCTGTACACCTTGCCCAGGGTCACACCGAATGCCTTGGCAAGAGACTGCGCTTTGGCACGAGCATCTTCCACCGCACTGATCCTGGCCTGCTCGCGGGCAGCCAGAGGATCCTTGAGACCAAACTCAATCTGGGACACGGACTCCAGTCCGGACTTGAGGGCGGTATCCATCAGCTGGCTCAGCTTGTCCAGCTGATAGAGCTTGACCGCCAGCTGGCGCTGGGCGCGGTAACCGACCAGCTCCGCCTTGCGATTTTGCGGATACTGGTATTCCGGCGAGATCACCAGATTGCCGGCCTCCACGTCGCTGCGTTTGATCCCCAACCCCTCGAGCTGGCCGAAGAAAGCGGCCACCCGGCTGTCGACCTGCTGCTTGGCATCTATGCCCTTCTTCTCCAGCGCCGTGACGGCGACCCGCAGGGTCAGCATGTCGGGCTCCACCTTCTGCTCGGCATAGCCGCTCACCAGCAGATGCGGGGCCTCGGGGAGCGCAACCGCCCAAGCGGTGGCACTGCTGCAAAACAGACACAGGGAGAAAACTGAACGCCACATAGCGAATACCTCAATCAGGATGATGGCGGCATTATGCCCGTGGCAGGCACGGATTCATACATCATGGTAGGGGGGCAACATATCCAGTACCTGATTGCTCATGTCCAGGCTGATGCTGATCTCGTTCACAGCAGGGGCCATCGGCGAGGCCTGCTCGGGCGCACCGGCCAGCTCCGGCAACGATGTCTCCTCATCGAAGTGAAATGAGTCCCACGACAGAATGTGTCCTTCGCTCGGGGAAGCCACCTCTATCGCCGCCCCCGACTCCCCCCAGGATGACCAGTCAAGGGGATCGGCACTGGCCAGCAGATCATGGGGCAAGGCGGTCAGGCTCTGCAGGGAAGACTCCTGCTGACCCAGCCCATCACCAAAGAGCAGCACCAGGTGAGGTGGCTCCACTCCCACATAGGGGACGAAAGAGAGACTCATGGCGGCGAAGTCCACGTTCAATACCCCCGCGACCTCACCATCCTCGTTCTCTATCTCGAGTCCGGTCAGGCTGCTGCCATCGAGCTGGGTCTGATAGGCAAAGCGACCGAAACAGCTGATGCTGCCCTGCCCGTCCCAGCTATAGCGAATGCCATCGATGTCAACCCAGTTAAATGGCTCCATACCGTCCTCACCGCATCAGAGTCGCCTATCTTAACGCCCTTATCCCTCAAGCGACAGGGGGCAGGCATCCCTGCCCCCTCTCCCCCAATCAAGGATTGGGGTCCACCTTGAGGTTACCATCCTCGAGCAACTGCCGGATGATGTCCTGATTGCTACTCAGAGCGCCGCCCTGGTTCAGATCGGGGGCATTCTGGAAGCTGAGGGTCAGCTGATCTCCTCCCGCCGCGCTGCCGTTGACATCTATGGTCAGGGTATGGTTGTTGGTGTCAAACGTCAGATAGTTGTTGAGTGTGTTGGCCAACACGTTGTTGTCGGCACTGAGCGGCACATCGACCAGCAGCTGGGAGAGATCCAGCACGTCACCATTGATACCCAGGGTGAGGTCGGTGAGGATATCGGTACTGCCATCCCCGTCACCGGCAACCCACTTGAAGGTATCCTCGCCAGCGCCCCCGGTCAGGGTATCGGCCCCCAGGCCTCCTATCAGGGTGTCGTCACCTATGCCACCATCCAGCACATCGACACCCTCCCCTCCCAGCAACACATCATTGCCTGCGTCGCCGAACAGATTGTCGTTGCCAGCCCCCCCTTCGATATGGTCACTACCTCCATTGCCATGAAGGGTGTCATTGCCGTCATGGCCGAGCAGCACATCATTGCCCGCCGTCCCGTTGAGCGCATCGTTGCCACTGGTGCCCTCGATGGGAACCAGAGCGGCCGCAGCCGTGGAGCCGATGTTGATGGTGAGCTGGGCCGTATCCTGATCCCCGTCGTTTTGCATCACCTGATAGGTGAACACATCGGACTGGCCGACACCGCTGAGGTTTGAGTTCGGGGTGTAGGTATAGTCTCCATCGCTGTGGATCTCGAGGGTGCCGTAGAGCCCGGCCACCGTCTGACTGGTGGTCACAGTGCTGTAACTGCTGCCATTCCAGATCTTGAGCACAGAGACTTCGCTGCCCAGTGCATCGACTGCTCCCCAGGGATCGCTGCTGTTCGGGTTATGGTTGGGGTCCGTCAGTACATTGCCCTGGGCGGCCATGATGGCAATGGCCGTCGTGGCAGCGGCCGTGACGTTGAGCCTGATGTTGTCCAGCTCCAGGCGAGAGTCATTGCTGCTGCCACTCCCCCCTCCATCGAGCACAGAGAAGTGGATGCGATAACGGGTGCCCGCCTCGAGCTCGCCCGTGGTGAGGCTGGTGGTAGATCCCGGATCCGCCGACAGGAAACCGCTGTAACCCGTGCCGGTCTGTTGCACCCAACTGGTACCGTCAAACTTGTACAGGCTCCAGGTCACCACATCGTTGCTGTTCACGTTGGCCCTGTCGTAATCGAAGCTGAGGGTGGTGGTACCGCTTGCGCTGGTCACGAACTCCGGCGTCAGCATCTCGACGCCCCCCGACGAGGCGCCATTGTTATCGACCAGGCGCAATTCATCACTGCTGGTGTTGACGGTGGCATCCAGGTAGGAAAGACCTGTCCCGCCCTGGGTACTTACTATCCACTTGTCACCATTGTTCACAATGGCGCTGGCTATCGTGTTCCCCCCCAGATCGATCACGCTGATACCAGTCCCTGAGGTGTCATAAATCCAGGGGTTATAACCACTCCCGCTATTGGATGAGTTGGTAATGTCTTCGAAATCCGCCAGCATAGTGGTCGTCGTTGCCCCCGGCACAGAGATCTCGTACACCAGCGCCTCATTGCTGTTGTCATAGACGATAACGTCGCTCGAATCCGTGGTGATCAGGTTCAGCACCCCTGTCTTCACATCCCCATCGGCGTCGCTGATGGTGTAATGGAAGGTCTCGGTGTAGTCATCTGCCACATCCAGCGACAGGCTGTAGCTGTAAGCCCCTGTCAACAAGTTGACCGAGAGGGTGCCCCCGCCATGGGTAGGAATGGTCAGCACATGGGTCACGGGGTTATAGCCGGAGTATGCCGTGGTGTAGACGACATCCGGCGTCGCCGGATTGCCATCGGCATCGTGGGAGATGCTGGTGATGGGCAAGGCGGCAGGACCATCGGCACCAAAGACCACCCCCGCATCGACCAGCAGATTGCCCGTGGTCGGCACCTGCACAGTCCCCGAGAGGGTGCTGGCCAGCTGGCTCAGATCCGTCACTATGATGGCCGGCTGGTCTGCTCCGGTGGCGCCGTTATAGGAGATTGGCTCCAATGCTGTCGCCGACGCACCGCCCCCCATACCAAGGGCGTAGGCCTTGATCTCATTGTCGGTCAGGAAGGTTTGCCAGGCAGCCTGCTCGGCTCCATTGATACCGTCACTGCCAGAACCAACCACATCGGGCCAGCTGGTGCTCTCGGTCGGATCCCCATCGGAAAGGAAGTAGAGCACGTTTTCTCCTCCGATGATCCTTCCTGCCGAATCATAGGCAGACATGGCCTTGATCAGAGCATCGTCATAGTCTGTCCCACCGTTGCCCAAGGTATCGGTAATGGTGTTGATGACATTCAGTGCCTGGGTGGCCGTCAACCAGATGTCCCCTGAGCCCAGGAAATTGGTGGTCGCCGTGCTGGCAAATCCCACCAGTCTGACCATGACGTTGCCCAGATCGTCATAGTCGTTGATCAGTTGCAGAATGGAGGCCTTGGCCACGGCCATACGGGTAGCAAACCCAGTCGCCTCTGCATCGAAGTCCATGCTGCCCGAGGTATCCAGTATGATCATCAGGTTGACACCTGGGTTGGAAAACTCCTCTACCCGGGTATTGAGTTCCTCTGGCTGCACCGGCACGTCGTCCACTATCTGCACGCTCAGGGTGTTGTTGGCGGTGTCGCCGTCGCTGTCCACCAGGGTCACCGCGAAGTCTTCAAACAGGCTGTTGTTGCCATTGCCATTGGCGTGCGCTTCGTTGTCCAGCAGGCTGTAGCTGTAGCTCACCAGCCCGGTCGCCGCATCGT
>NZ_JBGXBV010000005.1:0-332520 GCF_046078285.1 Aeromonas bivalvium | reverse complement strand
TAGCGCCGTGGAACCACCTGATCCCATGCCGAACTCAGAAGTGAAACGCGGTAGCGCCGATGGTAGTGTGGCATTCGCCATGCGAGAGTAGGACACTGCCAGGCACCCAATACAAGAAACCCCGCTCGATGAGCGGGGTTTTTTATTGCCTGAAAAACAGCATTAATCGTGCGATTTGTTACGTTGTGTTGACATCTTCTTTGCAAATCAGGGTGTTAGTGGCCGGACTTCGGTGGTTCATATGCAATTGGCTTGTATCTGTCACATAACTCGGTAGAGTAAAGGCATTCGACGTTCGCCTGCGTTTCTTGATGAACATCCTTCCTCTCAGGCGTAACCTGTCCCGATTTTATCAACCTTGAGTCAGTGGTAACGATATGGAACAAGTAAACAAGTCCACCTTCAACGATGTATTGGAATATGTGCGTATGTCTCGTCGTCAGAACAAGCTCAAGCGCGAGATCACTGACAACGAGAAGAAGATCCGTGATAACCAGAAGCGGGTGCTGCTGCTCGACAACCTGAGCGACTACATCAAGCCTGGCATGAGCATAGATGAGGTGCAGGCCATCATCGCCAACATGCGCACCGACTATGAAGAGCGGGTCGATGATCACATCATCAAGAATGCCGAGCTCTCCAAGGAGCGAAAAGAGCTCAGCGCCAAGCTGAAGGCGATGAGCTCTCACAAGTAATCCATCAAGATGGACATATCGGACACCGGCCTATGGCCGGTGTTTTTGCATCCTGTCGACCACTGGGCCGAGACAATCGACTCCCATTTTGCAAATAGCCCTGCTACCATCGACACGAAGCACGAATTGTTTTCAAGCCATTGACTTGAAAACACTAAGCTTGAGTGAAATACAATAAATTGCGTAACCATGGTGAGCGGATATGGGCGCATTACAACGGACGGATCTGGATAAAGTGGCACCTCAAGAGTTTCCCGTCCCCACAGAGGACGGCCCCAAAAAGCGCAAGCCTCGCTCCTGGTGGCGTTGGTTGCTTTGCCTGCTCTTCTTGCTCTGCCTGGTAGCGGTGGCTCTGCTGGTTGGCTATGAGATGAAGACCTCCAAGTTGCAGTCCCAGGAGATCTCCCATTATGCCGCCAAGCTGAGCTATCGGGTCGAGCCGGGTCCGAGCGACAAGATCATCTTTCCCGATGATGGCCCTTTCGACAAGCGACTGGGTTATGTCTTGCTGCCCATGATGCAGGAGCGGCTGCTCAAGCGCGGCTACGAGGTGAGTCAGCAGGTTCGCTTCTCCGATGCACTCTATGACTATGCCAAGCGTGGCTTCTTCGTGCCTTACACCGAGAAGGTTCAGGCCGGACTGACCCTGAATGACTGTCGGGCTGCTCCTTTCTATGATTTCCACTATCCAAGCCACTACTATCCGGACTTTGCCTCTATTCCACCCCTGGTGGTGCAGTCCCTGTTGTTTATCGAGAACCGGGATCTGCTCAGCGATGAACAGCCCTTGGCCAACCCGGCCGTCGATTGGCCACGTTTTGCCAAGGCAGCCGTGTCGCAGCTGGGCAAGGCGCTGGACATGGAGGGCCAGTCGGCCGGCGGCAGCACGCTGGCGACCCAGGTCGAGAAGTACCGACACTCCCCCGATGGTCTGACGGTGTCGGCCACCGAGAAGATTCGTCAGATGATCTCGGCCAGTGTACGGGCTTATCGCCTCGGTCCCGAGACCCTGGAGGCCCGCAAGTTGGTGGCCTGGGCCTATCTCAACTCAGTGCCCCTCTCGGCGGCGCCGGGTCATGGTGAGGTCCATGGGTTGGGGGATGGGCTCTGGGTATGGTTTGGGGCCGATGTGGCCGAAGTGAACCGCCTGCTCGATCCCGCCCGCAATCAGGATGCCCCCCTGGATGACAAGGGCTTGGCCCTGCGTCAGGTGGTTTCCCTGATGATTGCCCATCGCCGTCCTTCCTACTACCTTGCCCAGGGGCGGGATGCACTGGCCGCGCTGACCGACAGCTATCTGCGCCTGTTTGTGCAGGAGGGGATGATCACGCCGGATCTGATGGCCGCCGCCCTCAAGGCCAAGATCACTTATCGTGATTTCCTGCAGTCACCGGCCATCACCCGGGTCAATAACAACAAGGGATTGCAGGTGGCGCGCACCCGTCTGAGCAGTCATCTTGGGGTGCAGCTCTACGATCTGGACCGGATGGATCTGACCGCCGAGACCAGCCTCAACATGCCGTTGCAAAAAGAGATCACCGGCTATCTGCAGCAGCTTGCCGACCCCGCTTTCGCCGAGAAAATCGGGTTGTATGGTGAGCGGTTACTCTCGCCGGAGAAAACGGCCGATGTGCGCTACAGCTTCACCCTGTTCGAGAAATCGCCCTATGGCTTCAAGGTCAGGGTGCAGACCGACAACACGGATCAGCCCTTTGACATCAACGAAGGCAGCAAGCTGGAGCTGGGCTCTACCGCCAAGCTGAGGGTGCTGACTACCTACTTGCAGATGGTTGCGGAGCTCCATGACAGCTACGCCGACATGCCAGCCGAGAGCCTGCGCAAACTGGAGATATCCCCCCAGGACAACATCAGCCGCTGGGCCGTCTCCTATCTGATCAATGTCAGAGACAAGAGCCTGCCCCCCATGCTGGAGGCGGCCCTAGATCGCAAGTATTCGGCCAGCCCGTATGAAGGTTTCTTTACCGGCGGCGGCATGCACACCTTCAACAACTTCAACAAGTACGACAACAATCGCAATCCGTCCCTGCGGGACGCGCTGCGCGAGTCCATCAACCTGCCGTTCGTGCGGCTGATGCGGGACCTGGTGCGCTACACCCTCTACAAGGATGGCAACCGCAGCCAGTTGCTCAAGGATGACAGGGATCCCCGTCGCACCGAGTACCTGGTCCGGTTCGCAGACAAGGAGGGCCAGACCTATCTGCTACGCTTCTGGCGCAAGTATCAGGGCAAGACGCCGGCCGAGCGGATCGATGCCTTCCTCGATGGCCTCAGACCCAGCGCCATCCGGCTGGCAGCGGTGCACCGCTATCTCTATCCGGAGGCAGATCTGGCGACTTTTACCGCCTTCCTCGATGGTCGGCTGCCCAAGGTACTGCGCAAGCAACTGAACGAGCGGCGGATCGCCCAGCTGTATGACTCTTATGGACCAGGTAAGTATTCACTACCGGATCAGGGTTATATCGCCCGCGTCCACCCCCTCGAGCTCTGGCTGGTCTCTTACCTCAAGGCCTACGAGAAGGCGACCTTCAACGACGTGGTCATGGCGAGCCGGGATGAGCGTCAGGAGGTCTACAGCTGGTTGTTCAAGACCCGTCATCGCAGCGCCCGTGACACCCGGGTGCGCACCATGCTGGAGGTGGAAGCCTTCCTCGACATCCATCAGCGCTGGGCCAAGCTCGGCTATCCATTCGGCCATCTGGTGCCCTCCCTGGCGACGGCTCTCGGCAGCTCGGGGGATCGACCCGCCGCCCTGGCCGAACTGATGGGCATCATCCAGAATGACGGCATCCGGACGCCGACCCTGCGCATCGAGCACCTCTCCTTCGCCAAGGACACGCCATTCGAGACGGAGTTTGAACCCGCCCATGGTCAGGGCGTGCGTGTGCTGCCATCTGCGGTGGCAACGGCCCTGCGTGGCGCCCTCTCCAAGGTGGTGGAAGGGGGCACGGCGCGACGCATTTCGGGGGCCTTCACCCTGCCAGATGGCACTGTGCTGGCATTGGGAGGCAAGACGGGGACGGGAGACAACCGGCTCGAGACGGTGGGACGCTATGGTAATGTCACCAGTTCGCTGGCTCGCAACCGGACCGCGACCTTCGTGTTCTACATCGGCGAGGATCACTTCGGTACCCTGACCGCCTATGTGCCAGGTAGCCAGTCGGACAAGTTCCGCTTCACCTCCGCATTGCCGGTACAGGTGCTCAAGGGGATGGCTCCTCTGCTGACCCCGTATCTGGTGCCCCATACCCAGACCCAGTGTCTGGCACCCGAGGCGGGTTGAGACTGCCATCGAAACGACAACGGGGCCGACAGGCCCCGTTGGTTATGGTATTAAGACGCAAGGCTCACAGCTTGTCTTCTATCTCGCCACGCAGATACTGGTAGATCTCGCGAAACGCCGCCGGCGGCTTGTTCAGCTCACGCTCTTTCTTGGCGTTGCGGATCAATTGGCGCAGCTTCTGGCGATCCAGCTCATGGAACTGGGACATGAGCTCGTTGAGGGCCTCATCCCCTTCGACGATCAGCCTCTCGCGCCACTGCTCCAGCCGGTGCAGGCGTGCATTGATGGTGGAGTGGCGATTCTTGATGATCGACAGGGCCTCGGCGATGGGCTCTATGTCGCGGCTGCGCATCAGTCGGCCGATGAACTGCAGGTGGCGGCGGAAAGACTCATCCTTCTTGGGCTTGAGCCTGCGGCCCAGCTCGACCGCCTCGGCCAGCTCTTCATCCAGCGGGATCTTCTCCAGCTCGCTGTGGCTGAGGTCGACGAGTTCATCGCCCATCTTCTGCAATATCTCGGCTTCGCGCTTGAGCTGGCTCTTGCTGGGGCCCCAGTCCTCGAACTCTTGCTCGTCGTTAAAGTGACTCATTGGTCTTTATGTCCTGTCATTCATATTTGGGCGATATGGTACCAGCTTCTCCCGCTGGGCGCAGGGGTCTGATATGCTGAGCCCCTTTCCTTTCTTCATGCAGACTTGAGTTATGGATCAGCAAGACCAAATCCGCCAGGATCAGGCGCAACTGGAGGCCGTGGTTGCCGAGGCGCTTGAGATTGCCAAAGGGCTGGGTGCCTCGCTGGCAGAAGTCTCTATCAGCAAGCAGACCGGATTGTCGGTCAACGCGCGCGGCTGCGAGCTGGAAAGCATCGAATTCAACAAGGATGGGGCGCTCGGCATCGCCGTTTACCGCGATGGTTGCAAGGGCTCCTCGTCAACCACGGACCTCAGTCCCGCGGCAATCCGCGCCGCCGTCGAGGCCGCCATCGAGATAGCCCGTCACACCTCGGCCGATGCCTGCGCCGGTCTGGCCGATCCCGAGCTGCTGGCCTGGGATGCCCCCGATCTGCAACTCTGCCATCCCACCCTGCTGGATCCCCAGCAGGGCATCGAGCTGGCCATCGAGTGCGAGCGACTGGCGCTTTGCAGCGACAGCCGGATCAAGCACTCGGACGGCGCCGGTTTTTCCAGCCACCTCGGCATCAAGGTCTACGGCAACAGCCACGGCTTTCTGAAGGGGTATGCGGCATCACGCAACTCGCTGAGCTGCATGCTGATCGGCGAGCAGGATGGCGACATGCAGCGGGATTACGGTTACTCCTCCAGTCGCGATCTGGCCGGGCTGTGGAGCCCGGCACGGATCGCCGACGAGGCGGTGAGCCGCACCGTCGCCCGGCTCGGTGCCCGCAAGATAGCGACCCGCCATGCGCCCGTGCTGTTTCATCCCGACACCGCCGCCGGCCTGTGGGGCCATCTGGTCATGGCCATCAGTGGCGGCAATCTCTATCGCAAGTCCAGCTTTCTGCAAGAGCGGCTGGGGCAGCAGATCCTGCCCGACTGGCTCACCATCCAGGAGTTTCCCCACCTGCCGGGCGGCCTGGCCAGTTCCCCGTTTGATGGGGAAGGGGTGCGCACTCGGGATCTCGACATCATACGCGACGGCCACCTGATGAGCTGGCTGCTCACCTCCTACTCGGCGCGCAAGCTGGGGCTGACCACCACGGGGCACGCCGGTGGCATCCACAACTGGCAGGTGTCTAACACGGGGCAGGACCTGCCCGCCCTGCTCAGGGAGATGGGCACCGGCCTGCTGGTGACCGAGCTGATGGGGCAGGGAGTTAATATCGTCAACGGTGACTACTCCCGCGGTGCCGCCGGCTTCTGGGTCGAGAATGGGGAGATAGCCTATCCGGTCGAGGAGATCACCATAGCGGGCAACCTCAACGAGATGTTCCGCCAGATAGTGGCCGTGGGCACGGATCAGGATGAGCGTTCCAGCCTGAAGACGGGGTCCGTGCTGGTTGAAAGCATGAAGCTGGCCGGCCACTGACCATCATCAGTGTAGCCTTGCCGCAAACAGAACGGCCCCCTCGCATGGCGAGGGGGCCGTTTCATATGGGCTTTGTCCCGTTGCTATATCAGCCAGGGATACGCTCGATGCGACCACCCAGGGCTTGCAGCTTGTGTTCTATGTCTTCGTAGCCACGGTCGATGTGATAGATGCGCTCGACCAGGGTGGTGCCTTCGGCCACGAAGCCAGCCAGTACCAGGCTGGCGGAGGCGCGCAGATCGGTGGCCATCACCTGGGCACCCTTGAGCTGCTCGGTGTCACGGCAGATGGCGACATTGCCCTGCAGTTCGATGTCCGCCCCCATCCGCACCAGTTCGGGCACGTGCATGAAGCGGTTCTCGAAGATGGTCTCGGTGACCATGCCGGTGCCCTTGGCCACGGCGTTGAGCACGGTGAACTGGGCCTGCATGTCGGTCGGGAAGGCCGGATAGGGGGCCGTCTTGATGGTGACCGGCTTGAGGGTACGACCCGTCATGTCCAGGCTGATCCAGTCGGCCCCTTTCTCGATGAGGGCGCCCGCCTCTTCCAGCTTGACCAGCACGGCTTCCAGCAGGGAGGGATCCGTCTTGCGGCAGACAATCTTGCCGCCGGTGACGGCGGCGCCGACCAGGAAGGTCCCGGTTTCGATACGGTCTGGCTGGACGCTGTAGCTGCCACCGTGCAGACGCTCGACCCCGTCGATGGTCAGGGTATCCGTGCCGGCACCCTGTACCTTGGCGCCGAGGGCGTTGAGGAAGTTGGCGAGATCGACCACCTCGGGTTCGCGGGCGGCGTTCTCGATCACGGTGCGACCCTCGGCCAGGGCAGCCGCCATCATCAGGTTCTCGGTACCGGTCACCGAGATCATGTCCATCAGGATGTGGGCACCCTTGAGGCGACCATCAACCCGGGCCTTGATGTAACCGTCTTCGATGGTGATCTTGGCGCCCATCAGCTCCAGGCCGTGGACGTGCAGGTTGACCGGGCGGGCCCCGATGGCACAACCGCCGGGCAGGGAGACGTCCGCAGCACCGAAACGGGCGGCCAGGGGGCCGAGCGCCAGTATGGAGGCGCGCATGGTCTTGACCAGCTCGTAGGGCGCGACATGGTTGTTCACCGCCCCGGTCAGCACGGTCACGTTGCCGTTGACCTTGGTGCTGGCCCCCAGCATCTCCAACAGCTTGAGGGTGGTGCCCACGTCTTTCAGGCGCGGCACGTTGGAGAGCTGGATCTCTTCGTCACACAGCAGGGTGGCGAACAGGATGGGCAGGGCGGCGTTCTTGGCACCCGAGATGGTCACTTCGCCATTGAGCGTGCAACGACCATCGATCTTGAATTTGTCCATGTTACTTAAATACCAAATCAGGAGGGCAGGATAAATTTGCGTTCACGGGCCCACTCGGTCGGCGTAAAGGCCTTGATGGAGAGGGCATGAATGGCGTTGGTGGCGATCTTGTCCATCAGCGGCCCGTAGATGGCCTGCTGCTTCTTGACCCGGCTCATGCCGTCGAACATGTCGCCGACGGCGATCACTTGATAGTGACTGCCATCCCCTTTGACGTGCACTTCGGACAGGGGCAAGGCCTCTAGGAGTAGTGCTTCAATTTCAGAGACTTGCATTATGAGTCCTCAGTTTGTTGCGCAATGGGCTGAAAAAGGCTGGCGACCCCGTACAGGGTCGCCAGGGTATGGATGTCTGCACTGGCGCCGACCAGTAGCGGTTGACCACCACGGGCCAGTACCGCCTTGGCCCACTTGACCAGCAGTGCCAGGCCTGCGGAGTCCAGACTGCTTATCCGGCTCAGATCCAGGCTATCCTGCTGCCACCACTCATCGCGGCGCCGCCACAGGTCGATGACCTGTTCGGATTGCAGATCGGTTCCGAATATCATGACTTGATCACCAGCGGCTTGGCGTTGTGGGCCTGCAGCTGGGCGATGACGGCGTCTATGCCGTTCTGGCGGATCAGGCCGCCGAGCTCGCTCTGTTTGGCGGAGAGCAGGCTGATGCCCTCGGCCACCATGTCGAACGCCTTCCACTCGCCGGTCTTGTTGTTCTTGCGCAACTTGAACTCCAGGAAGATATCGGGCTTGCCGCTCTCCTTGACGCTGACGCTGACCGCAGTGATGTTGCCGGTCGCGGGCTTGCCCGGTTCGACCTTGACCACCTGCTTGTCAAAATGGGCGAGGGCATCGGCATAGGAGCTCACCATGTACTCGGTGAACACGTTGACGAAGGCATCGCGCTGGGCCGGGGTAGTCTGCTTGATCTGATTGCCAAGCACCTTGTAGGCCGCGAAACGGTTGTCGATATAGGGCAGCAGTTCCTCGCGGATGATCACCCTCAGGTGGTCCGGCTGCTGCTTGATCTGGTTCTGGTCGGCCTTGAGGCGGGCGAAGGTCTGCTTGGCCGCGGTATCCACCAGTACATAGGGATCGCTCGGATACTCGGCTGCCCGGGCGGTCAAGGAGAACAGTATGCTGGCCATCAGACCGATCAGCAGGGTCATTTTTTTCAACATGGTCACTCCTTACTTGGTCTCTTCTTTGCTGTCGGAAGATTGGCTGTACAGGAACTTGCCAATCAGATCCTCGAGCACTATGGCTGACTTGGTATCTTCGATCATGTCGCCGCTCTTGAGCATGGCGGTGCCCATCTCCTCATCGGAGAAGCCGGGCGCCAGCCCAATGTATTGTTCGCCGAGCAGGCCTGAGGTGAGGATGGAGAGGCTGCTGGTCTCGGAGAACTCGCCGGCACTCTTTTGCATCTCCAGGGTGACAACGGGCACCTGGCTCTTCTCGTCCAGGCTGATGTCACTGACTCGACCGACGACGACGCCACCGACCTTGACCGGCGAGCGTACTTTCAGGCCGCCGATATTATCGAAATGGGCGCGCAGGGTATAGGTTTCTCCCTCCGGTTTAAAGCTCAAACCGGCAACTTGCAGCGCCAGGGCGAGAATGGCCGCGATGCCTGCCAGCATGAAGAGGCCAACCAGGAATTCTACTTTGCTGAACTTCATCTTTAACCTTATCCAAACATGACTGCGGTGAGTATAAAATCCAGGCCGAGCACGGCCAGGGAGGAGTTGACCACGGTGCGGGTCGTGGCCTGGCTTATCCCGGCCGAGGTGGGCTTGGCATCATAGCCGTTGAAGAGCGCAATCCAGGTGACCACCAGGGCAAAAATCAGGCTCTTGATGGCGCCTTGCATGATGTCATCCTGCCAGTCGACCGCGGCCTGCATGGCGGACCAGAAGCCCCCCTCATCGACGCCGAGCCAGTCGACGCCGACCAGTTTGCCGCCCATGATGCCCACCAGACTGAACATGAAGGCCAGCAGCGGCATGCTGATGACACCGGCCCAGAAGCGAGGGGCAACCACGCGGCGCAAGGGATCCACCGCCATCATCTCCAGGCTGGAGAGCTGCTCGGTGGCCTTCATCAGGCCGATCTCGGCGGTCAGGGCCGAGCCGGCGCGCCCGGCGAACAGCAGGGCTGTCACCACGGGGCCGAGCTCGCGCAGCAGGGAGAGAGAGACCAGGGGCCCCAGGCTCCCTTCCGCGCCGAAGTCCTTGAGCACATTGTATCCCTGCAACGAGAGTACCATACCGATGAAGAGGCCCGAGACCAGGATGATGGCGACCGACTGGACCCCGACCACATAGAGCTGCTGAAGCAGCAGAGGAAAATGCTTGCGGGGCTGGGGACGGCCGGCCAGGGCATGAAACAGCATGATGGTGGCACGGCCCAGGGCCGTGAGGATCTGAATGCCGGATCGTCCCAACTGGTTTATTTGACTTATCAACATCATAGATCCTGTAGTAGCTCGCCAGCCGGGAAATGGAACGGGACAGGGCCGTCGGGAAGTCCCTGCAGGAACTGCTCGACCTCGGGGTTGCGCTCTTCCCGCAGCTGTTGCGGTGTGCCCTGGGCCACTATCTTGCGATTGGCGATGATATAGGCGTAATCGGCGATGCCCATCACCTCGGTCACGTCATGGGTGACGATGACGGAGGTGATGCCGAGGGCGTCGTTGAGCTCGCGGATGAGCTTCACCAGCACCCCCATGGTGATGGGGTCCTGGCCGACGAAGGGTTCGTCGAACATGATGAGGTCCGGATCCAGGGCGATGGCTCTGGCCAGGGCGGCCCGGCGGGCCATGCCGCCTGAGAGCTGCGAGGGCATCAGGGAGGCCGCGCCGCGCAGGCCCACGGCCTCCAGCTTCATCATGACGATGGTGTGGATCAGCTCCTCGGGCAGGCCCGAGTGCTCGCGCAGGGGAAAGGCCACGTTGTCGAACACCGTCATGCCGGTGAAGAGGGCACCGCTTTGGAACAGCATGCTCATCCGTTTGCGCAGACTGTAGAGTCGGCGGCGGGACAGGCGGGGAACATCCTCGCCGTCAAACAATATGGTGCCGGCATCGGGCTTGAGTTGACCGCCGATCAGCCTCAGCAGCGTGGTCTTGCCGATCCCGCTGGGCCCCATCACGGCAGTCACCTTGCCACGGGGGATGGTGAGGCTGATGTTGTCGTAGAGCAGGCGGTCGCCGTGACTGAAGCTGAGATCGGAGATGGTGATCAGATCGTTGTTCAAACAATGGTCCATCGGGTGCAAATGAAGAGCGAATTTTATGGGCTAGTCTAGGTCTAAGCAACAACAAGGGACAACTATTGAACAGGCTGGCCCCCTTTGCAGGCGACAGCTTTCGGCCGTTTGTCCCCCGTTGCTCTCGCCAGAAACCATCGG
Source organism: Aeromonas bivalvium (assembly GCF_046078285.1). Lineage (NCBI taxonomy): Bacteria > Pseudomonadati > Pseudomonadota > Gammaproteobacteria > Aeromonadales > Aeromonadaceae > Aeromonas > Aeromonas bivalvium. The sequence goes on along the minus strand of NZ_JBGXBV010000005.1, from coordinate 321,728 downwards.
ATTCGCTTATCTGGGCAGACTTTTTTATAATCCCGCAGCTAATTTCGGCCCGGAGCGGTTCCCATATGTCTGTCAAACCAGAAAACCTGTCTGAAATGTTCGATTTTCGTCGCAGTGCCAAGGCGGTGCTGGACATAGAGAAACAAGCCATCGAGGGCCTGCATCAGTACCTGGATGAGGCGTTCGATCGTGCCTGCCAGCTGATACTGGGTTGCGGCGGCAAGATAGTGGTCACCGGCATGGGCAAGTCCGGCCATATTGGCAACAAGATTGCCGCCACCCTGGCCAGCACAGGGACGCCCGCCTTCTTCCTGCACCCGGGCGAAGCCAGCCACGGGGATCTCGGGATGATCTCGGGGGGGGATCTCATCATCGCCATCTCCAACTCGGGGGAGAGCGACGAGATCCTGGCCCTGCTGCCGGTGCTCAAGCGCCGCGGCATCCCGCTTATCTGCATGACCGGCAATCCGGCCTCGACCATGGCCAAGGAGGCCAACGTACACCTCTGCGTCCGGGTCGAGCAGGAAGCCTGTCCCCTGGGGCTGGCGCCGACCTCCAGCACCACGGCCACCCTGGTGATGGGGGATGCCCTGGCCGTCGCCCTGCTCGAGGCCCGCGGTTTCACCGCCGATGACTTCGCGCTCTCCCACCCCGGCGGGTCGCTGGGCAAGCGTCTGCTGCTGCGAGTCGGCGACCTGATGCACAGCGGTGACCTGTTGCCCCAGGTGGGGATAGATGCCACCATCAGCCAGGCCCTGCTGGAAGTGAGCCGCAAGGGACTCGGCATGACGGCCGTGGTCGATGGCGATGGTCTGCTGGCGGGTTTGTTTACCGATGGCGACCTGCGTCGCATCCTGGATCAGCGGGTCGATGTCCACAGCACCCCTATCGCGCAGGTGATGACGGTCAACTGTGTTACCGTAAGGCCGGAGATGATGGCCGCCGAGGCGGTAAAACTGATGGAAACCAAAAAAATCAATGGCTTGTTGGTGGTCGATGGCGACAAACGTCCCCTGGGGGCCTTCAACATGCACGATCTGCTCAAGGCGGGAGTGATTTGATGCAACAGATGGCGACGCCCTACGGTCCGGTCACCGCCTGCCAATACGACAAGGCGGCGCGTATCCGCCTGCTGGTGTGTGACGTGGATGGAGTGCTCTCCAACGGCCTCATCTACATGGGCAACGAGGGGGAGGAGTTCAAGACCTTCTGCACCCGGGATGGCGCCGGCATGAAGGCGTTGATGAGGGCGGGCATCGAGATCGCCATCATCACGGGGCGCAACTCCCGCATCGTCAGCAACCGGATGGCGAGCCTGGGGGTGAAGCATGTGGTCCAGGGGGCGGATCAGAAGCTGCCCCATTTCGAGGCCCTGCTGCAGCAACTGGGACTGGATGCCAGCCAGGCGGCCTACATGGGGGATGACACCATAGATCTGCCGGTGATGCAGGCCTGTGGCCTGGGGGTGGCGGTCGCCGATGCCCATCCGCTGGTGGTGGCGCGCGCCGATCTGGTGACCCGGCTGGGTGGGGGCATGGGCGCGGTGCGCGAGCTGTGCGATCTCATCTTGCAGGCCCAGGGGCATGCCGATGAGCTGGCCGAGGTATCGGCATGATCAGTCGTCAGACCCTGCTGTTCGCCGCCCTCTTCATCGTGGCTCTGGCCATCTGGCAGCTGGGGGATGTGACCCTGGCGCCGCCGGCCGCGCCCAAGACGGAACATTATCAGCCGGACTTCATCGCCAAGGATCTGGTGACCACCCGCTTCGACGAGACGGGCAAGCGCAGCGAGCGACTGGAGTCCGTCTATGCCGAGTATTTTCAGCTGCTCGAGCAGGCCACTTTCGACAAGCCCATCGTCTATCTGTTCGATGACAAGGGGGATGCCGAATGGAAGGTGACCGCCGAGACGGGGGTGCTCAACACGGACGACAACGTGATCCTGAGGGACAAGGTGCATCTCGATGGCCTCTTGCCCACCTCCTTCATCTCCACCCTGGACACTCCCTACCTGGAGCTGGACTTGGTGACCCAGGATGTGAGAAGTAATCGTCAGGTCGCCATCGTCGCCAAAGAGTTCCAGACCGAGGGCGTTGGCCTGAAGGGGCATCTGGATCGCAAATATTTCGAATTACTGGACCAAGGCCATGCCATCTATTTCAATGAGAAACGTTAATCTGGCCGCGTTCGCCCTGCTGCTGTGCGGGGGCGTCAGCGCCAAGGAGTCCGACTTCGCCGAGAAGGTGTATGTGGACGCCGTCAAGCAGATAGCCGAGATGCAGGATAACCGCGTCACCTTCAGCGAGGATGTCATCATCACCCAGGGCACCATCAAGATTAAGGCGGACAAGGTGGTGGTGATCCGATCAGGCGAGAAGGGTGCCGAGGTGATGACCGCCTATGGCAAACCCGCCACCTTCTTCCAGATCCTGGACAACGGCAAGCCGGTCAATGCCCATGGCGACAGCATTCGCTACGAGCTGAAGAATCGTCTGGTGACCATCACGGGCAACGGCGAGCTCAAGCAGGAAGACAGCCAGGTGAACGGCGATCTGATCCGCTATGACATCGTGAAACAGAAGATGATCGCCGAAAGCAAGGGCGAAACCAATCGCGTCAAGACGGTGTTCCTGCCCGATCAGGTCGAGAATTTCGACAAACCCGCCGACAAAAAGCAGGATAAATAAGCCATGGCAGTGTTGAAGGCAGCCGGGCTGCAGAAGAGCTACAAGAAGCGGATGGTGGTCAGTGACGTCAGCCTGGAAGTGGGCACCGGCCAGATCGTGGGTCTGCTCGGTCCGAACGGCGCGGGCAAGACCACCTCTTTTTACATGATCGTCGGCCTGGTGCAGCGGGATGCGGGCCTCATCACCATCGACGAGCAGGACATCAGCCTGCAACCCATGCACATCCGTGCCCGCAATGGCATCGGCTATCTGCCTCAGGAGGCCTCCATCTTCCGCCGCCTCTCCGTCTATGACAACCTGATGGGGGTCATGCAGACCCGCAAGGAGTTGAGTCGCGAAGAGCGGGAAGACAAGGTGGAGCAGTTGCTGGAAGAGTTCAGCATCACCCACATCCGGGACAACCTGGGTCAGAGCCTGTCCGGTGGCGAGCGCCGCCGGGTCGAGATCGCCCGCGCCCTGGCGGCCGAGCCCCGTTTCATCCTGCTGGACGAGCCGTTTGCCGGGGTCGATCCCATCTCTGTCATCGACATCAAGAAGATCATCCAGCATCTCAAGGATCGAGGGCTGGGCGTGCTCATCACGGACCACAACGTGCGCGAGACGCTGGATGTGTGCGAGAAGGCCTATATCGTCAGTCACGGCAAGATGATAGCGGAAGGCACCCCCGCCGAGATCCTGGCCGACGAACAGGTCAAGCGTGTCTATTTGGGCGATCAATTCAGTCTATAGTAAGGGGAAATCGCCCTTCGTTTCCTGATGATCGCCTCGCTGAAATAAGGATATCCCGACGTAGATGAAGCCGACACTCCAGTTGCGTCTCGGTCAGCAATTGACCATGACGCCGCAGTTACAACAAGCGATTCGTCTGCTCCAGCTCTCTTCATTGGAACTTCAGCAGGAGATCCAGCAAGCCCTCGATAGCAACCCCCTGCTCGAGCAAGAAGAGGTCGAGCAGCTGGAGACTCATACCGATATTAAGCAGGACGAGAGCCAGATCGACAGCAGCGAGGCCATGGCCCAGGAGCAGTTGCCGGACGAGCTGCCGGTCGACAGCAGCTGGGATGACGTCTACTCCGCCGGCACCGGCCAGAGTGCCGGCCCCGTCTTCGAGGGGGAAGACAGCGTCTATCAGGGCGAGACCACGGAAAACCTGCAAGATTATCTGCTGTGGCAGATGCGGCTCACCCCGTTCAGCGATCTCGATGCCGCCATTGCCCTGGCCATCATCGATGGCATCGACGAGTCCGGCTACCTGACCAGCACCCTGGAAGACATCCAGCAGGCGGTGAGCAGTGACGACGTCGAGGTGGAGCTCGACGAGATCGAAGCCGTGCTCAAGCGGGTACAGCATTTCGATCCGGTCGGCATCGCGGCCCGCTCTGTACAGGAGTGCCTGCTGATCCAGCTGGGTCAGTTCAGTGCACAGCAACCCTGGCTGGCCCAGGCGCGTGAGGTCGTCCGTGAGCACATGGACTTGCTGGGCAATCGGGACTATCGCACCCTGGCGCGCAAGACGCGGCTCAAGGAGGGGGAGCTCAAGGAGGTCATCGATCTCATCCAGCAGCTCGAACCCAGACCCGGCAACCGGGTGGTACAGAGCGATTCCCAGTACGTAATCCCGGATGTCACCGTGGTCAAGCGCCAGAACCGCTGGGTGGTGGAGCTGAACCCGGATTCGGCGCCCCGCATTCGCGTCAACGAAACCTATGCCGCCATGGCTCGCCAGGCGCGCACCAGCCAGGATACCCAGTTCATTCGCTCCCATCTGCAAGATGCCAAGTGGTTCATCAAGAGTCTGGAGAGCCGCAATGAGACCCTGCTCAAGGTGGCCAGCTGCATCGTCGAGCAGCAGCAGGGGTTCTTTGAATACGGCGAGGAGGCCATGAAGCCCATGGTGCTCAACGACATCGCCGAGGCGGTGGAGATGCATGAATCGACCATCTCCCGGGTCACGACCCAGAAGTACATGCATACCCACCGTGGCATCTTCGAGCTGAAGTTCTTTTTCTCCAGTCACGTCAACACAGAGGGAGGAGGTGAGTGCTCATCGACCGCAATTCGTGCCCTGATCAAGAAGCTGGTGACGGCGGAAAACCCGGCGAAACCGCTAAGTGATAGCAAGATCGCGGATTTGCTGGCCGAACAGGGTATTATGGTGGCTCGACGCACGATCGCCAAATACCGTGAATCCTTGTTGATACCACCGTCCAATCAGCGCAAACGCCTGGTTTAGGCAACACAGAAGGAAGACGTTATGCAAATTAACTTGACCGGACACCACGTAGAGATCACCGAAGCGCTGCGTGATTATGTGAATAACAAGTTTGCCAAACTCGAGCGTCACTTTGACCACATCAACAATGTTCATGTGGTGTTGAGCGTAGAAAAACTGAACCAGATTGCCGAAGCCAAGCTACACGTCAGCGGGGGCGAAGTGTTCGCCAATTCGGAACACGCGGATATGTACGCCGCGATAGATACCCTGCTCGACAAACTTGATCGACAGATCATCAAGCACAAAGACAAGTTAAATCAAAAATAACCATGCAACTTGAACACATACTGAGTCGGGACTGCACCAAAAGTGCGGTCCCTTGTACCAGCAAGAAACGCGCCCTGGAAATCATCAGCGAGCTGGCCGCCGAGCGGCTGGGCACCTCGCGCCAGGCCCTGTTCGAATGTCTGCTTGCCCGCGAGAAGATGGGCAGCACCGGCATAGGTGCCGGCATTGCCATTCCCCATGGTCGCATCGGCGACGAATTCCCGCCGACGGCGGTACTGATGACCTTTGCCGAGCCCATCCCCTTCGATTCCATCGACAATCAGCCCGTCGATCTGCTCTTTGCCTTGCTGGTGCCGGAGAGTGAGTGCAAACAGCACCTCAAGACCCTCTCCCTGATGGCCGCCAAATTGGGTGACAAGGCGGTCTGCCGCCAGCTGCGCCAGGCTGCCAGCGATGATGATCTCTACCAGATCATGATCTCCGCCTGATGGGCCGTCGCCCACGCTAATCAACTCGTCGCTGTGGAGGTTGCAAGATGCAGCTTATCGTAGTCAGTGGCCGCTCCGGGTCGGGCAAGACCGTTGCGCTGCGGGTACTGGAAGATCTCGGGTATTACTGTGTCGACAATCTGCCGGTCAATCTGCTGCCTCAGCTGATCGTCTCGGTCGAGCGCCAGTACGACAAGCTGGCGGTCAGCATAGACGTGCGCAACCTGCCCGGTGATCCGGAGCGGTTGGAGACCCTGCTGGCCCAGGTGCGCGGCGATGGTCGGGTGCAATACAGCAGCTTCTTCTTCGATGCGGAGAACAGCACCCTGCTCAAGCGTTACGGCGAGAGTCGTCGCCTGCACCCCCTCTCTCGCAAGCGCCTCTCCCTGGACGAGGCGATCCGTGAAGAGACCCATCTGCTGGCGCCGATCTCGGCGAGTGCCGACCTGCGCATCGACACCACCAGTCTCAGCATTCATGACCTCAGCGAGCTCATCAAGACCCGGGTGCTCGGCAAGAAGGAGAATGAGCTGGTGCTGGTGTTCGAGTCGTTCGGCTTCAAGTACGGTATCCCCAAGGACGCCGACTTCGTGTTCGATGCCCGCTTCCTGCCCAATCCCCACTGGATCCCCGAGCTCAAGCCGTTCACCGGCAAGGATGAGCCGGTGGCCCGCTATCTGGCGAGCCAGCCCGACGTGATGCAGTTCACCCTGCAGATCGAGAACATGCTGGCGACCTGGTTGCCGGCCCTGGAGCGCAACAACCGCAGCTATCTCACGGTCGGGATTGGCTGCACCGGCGGCCAGCACAGATCCGTGTTCATCGCCGAACAGCTGGCGCGTACCTTCGAGGGGCTCGGCAAGAACGTGCAGATCCGCCATCGCACCCTCGACAAACGGGATCCGCAACATTGATGGCGCAACGGGAGGTCAGATGACAGTCTCCGCCTCGGTAGAAGTGAAGAACAAGCTGGGCATGCATGCGCGCCCGGCCATGATGCTGTTTGAACTGGTGCAGGGATTCGATGCCCATGTGCTGCTGCGCAACGAAGAGGGCGTCGAGGCCGATGCCGACAGCGTCATCGGCATGCTGATGCTGGACTCGGCCCAGGGCAAGCGGGTGGAGGTACAAGCCGAGGGACCCCAGGAAGAGGCGGCCCTGGCCGCCGTGGTGGCCCTGTTCACCTCGGGGTTCAACGAGGAGTAGGGCACCCCGCTAGTGGGGCCCGGTGCGCGCCAGCGCCTTGAAACTGGCAAAATCTTCACAGGCCAGCAGACTCTTGCTGGCCTTTTCGTTCATCAGTCTGATGAAGAGATCGTACAGGCCCATGGCCTCCTCATAGTCCCGCTTGCTGATGGCCAGCACGAAGATAAGGCTGGCGATCTCGCCATTGCCCCACTCTATGCCCTGGGGCGCCAGCACCGTATAGACGCAGGTGCGCTTGGCCAGCAGCCCGAGGGAGTGGGGCAGGGCCATGCCGTCCCCCAGCATGGTGGAGACGATGGCCTCCCGCTCGAACAGGGAGGCGCGAAAGCCGGGTTCGACCCTCTCTTCCGCCTCCAGCTGGGTGCATACCCGATCCAGCAGCTGCTGCTGGGTCAGGGGGGCATCCAGGATCAGGAAATGCTCCTCGCTGAAATACTTGTCGAGCAGGTAGGGGCGGGTGCGATCGATCAGCACCAGCTTGCCGAGCTGCTCCAGCTGATACTGGGTCGGGAAGGGGGCGACCTGGACCACGGGCACCCCCTTCTCGCTCACCCTCACAGTGCTGATGACGAAGTCCTGCTCCAGCCGCGCCAGGGCCTCGTACTCGCGCACCGAGTCCAGGCTGGTGAGCCTCAGCTGGGGATATTCCCGGCGTATGCTGGCCTCCAGCACCCGGAAGGTGGCATTGCCCCCGTCGCACAGCAGCAAGGCGTGAGGGCGGCGCTCGTAGCCTATGTCGTAGTGCCGCTCCAGGCCCACCCCGATATGGATCACCAGGTAGCCAATCTCGTGGTCGGTGAGGCGATAGGGGGTCTGTTTGACCCAGGCCGAGAGGGCGGCCAGGGTGATCTCGTAGGCGAGGGGGTAGTGCTGCTTGATGTGTTCGGCCAGGGGATTGTGGCTGCCTATCTGATATTTGACCCGCAGCAGCATGGTGCTGATGTGGGTGAGCAGATCCTCGCGCAGCTGGGCGTCATGGCCCAGATCATAGGGGAAGTGCTGGTGGATGTAGTCGAGCAGGTGATTGACCAGCCGCTCTCCTTCCCTCGCCATGGCGGGGTTGAGTCTGGGGTTGTCGGCGATCACCCTCGCCTGGATCTGGATGGCGAGGCAGGCCAGCTCGCTCTCCCCGGGCGGGGTCAGGGTTGGCAGCTCGGCACTGATATCCCGGGCCACCGCCACCATGGCGGGGGTGAGATCCTCGGGATCGAAGCGGGTCAGCTCGTGACCGGCGGCCAGGCGCAGCAGCAGCACGGCGCAGTAGATGGTCAGCTGCTGCAGGCCCTCATCGGTGAGCCGCAGCCGATGGCGGGCGAGCTGTTCGTGAATGCGGTTGCCGAGCACCTCTAGGGTCTTGCTGGGACACAGGGTCGGCAGCAGGCTCTGCAGCTGGGTGTTATGGAGCAGCTCCTGATAGAGCAGCTGGGTCAGGCAGGCCCGGATGGCCGTCTCCTCCCCCTGGATGCGCATGCCGAGGCGCGCCCTGCTCTCTATGGTGAGCCCGAAGTGGGCCAGCCGTTCGCGCACCTCCGTCATGTCCCCCTGCAGGGCGGCCCGGCTCAGATACCAGGTGTCGGCCAGATCGTCGAGCTTGATACCCTGCTCGGCGCTGAGCAGCATCAGCTGGAGGTGGAGCACCCGCTCCCGACTGGTGCGGGGCAGCTTGCTCTCCTGGCTGCGGCTGGCGAGCAGGGCGTCGAACCGCTCCTGGTGATAGATCTTGAGGAGATAACCCGCCCCCCGCTGATGGATGAGGTGGGCGCCATGGTCGGCGATCAGCTCGTTGAGGGTGGCGACATCGGTGCGCACCGTGCGGGTGGACACATGCAGCCGCCGGGCCAGCTCTTCCTGGGGCAGGGCCTCGTCCCGCAGGATGTCCAGCAACTGGTTCAGGCGAGGTGTGGGAAACTTCATGAGGGTATCGGGTCGCTCCATGCTGGCCGTGGGAGAATCACGAGGGGAATCATATCGATATATCGTTCAATAGCCCAACCCGACCAGCTGGGGGTCGGGAGAAGGAGGGCACGGATGCGCCCTCCCGTCTCATCAGGCCAGCAACCTCTTGACGATGGCGAGCAGGGCGCGCACATCCTGCGGGCGAGTCTCTCCGCTCTCGGGATCCATGATGGAGCTGTAGACATGGGGGATCACCTTCTCGACCCCGGCCTCCAGGGCGATGCGCACTATCTCCTCGAAGTTGTCGAGGTCGATGCCGCCGGTGGGTTCCAGCCAGAAGCCGTGGCGGGCGCAGGCCTCGGCCACCGCCTGATACTCGGCGCGGCAGGCCAGCCCCCCCATGGGGAAGAACTTGACCGAGCTGCCTCCCATGTCCTTGAGCAGGGCGATGGCGGTGTCGATGGGCACGATGCCATCGGGCTGCCGGGCGCTGAGGGGGCCGGTGGAGATCTTCACCATGCCCAGGGTGCCGCTGGGGGAGATGAGACCGTTGACCAGGGTCTCTGACTGGCCGAGCAGGGCCCGGCTGGCCCCGACCCCGGTGAAGACCTGATTCACGTGCTGGGGCTGCAGCTGGCGGGCCAGCTCGGTCACCATGGTGGACTGGCGGGGATCCCCGGCTCCCAGGCCGATGGAGAGGGCGTTGTCGATGAGGGCGGCGTAGTCGGCCATGTCGGCCACGGCGCTCGGCACATCCGGGTAGCTCTTGGAGAGCACCCCGACCAGCACATGGCCCTCGGCGGCCGCATGGACCTCGACGGCATTGTGTTTGGAGCCCGCCAGCACATTGAGGCAGACACGGTCACGGTAGTAGTTGGGGGTCAGTTTCATTAACGCTTCTCCTGGCCCAGTCGGGCGATGGCATCCTGGATCTGTGCGAGCTGGTCCGGATTGACGCTGCGCACGTCGATTTCAATCTTGCCTTCGTTGGCACGGTAGCCACGGCAATAGATGGCGGGGTTGCCTGCCTGCAAGGCGCTGACGGCCTCCCTGGCGTGGTAGCCGAGCTGCTGCTCATCGAAGGCGATCTCGGTGCGGGCGATGTCGCGCCCGGCGCCGTCCCATACCACGCGGGCGCTGATGCCGCTCAGGCGATTGAGCCCCTCGATGAAGGGGGTCATCTTGGCCACCATGGCGGCGCCGCTCTCGGGCTCCGTGGCCAGGTAGCGCTCTATGGCACGGGTCAGCCCCAGGATCCCCTCCTTGCCCACCTTCATGGCGCGACCTATGCCGCCGCTTTGCTGCTTGACCCACTCCACATATTGACGCTTGCCGAGCACCAGGCCGCTGGTGGGGCCCTCGATGGCCTTGGCACCGCTGTAGATGACCAGATCCGCACCCAGGCGGTCGTAGAGGCGCAGATCTTCCTCCGCCGCCGCATCGACGATGAGAGGGAGCCCATGGGCCCGGGCCACCTCGGCCGCCTCGGCCACCGACAGCATGCTCTTCTGCACGCAGTGGTGGGACTTGATGTAGAGGAGTGCCGCCGTGTTCGGGCCTATGGCCGCCGCCAGCTGGGCCGGGGAGCACTCGTTGGCGTAACCGGCCTCGACCAGGGTGCCGCCGCCGAGGTTGACCATGGTGCCGACCGGTGCGCCGAAGTTCACATTGTGGCCCTTGGCCAGCACTATCTCGCTCGGTACGCCATGGTCGTGGGCGTGAAGGTGCTCGAGGCGGTAGGGGTCGCCCCGCACTATCACGGCGGCCACCGACTGGGCGATGCCGGCGGAGGCGCAGGAGACCACCACGGCATCTTCCACGTCCAGCAGGCGGGCTATGTAGGCGCCGCTCTTGTCGACCAGATCCTTCAGCTCGAAGTAGTGATCCAGACCGAATGCGACGGCCTCCCGCACCTCGGGCGCCGGGGTCGACACCCCGAGAATGGTCATGCGCCCGGAGGCGTTGATCACGGGTTTGAGCGCATATTTCTCATAGACAGAAGGCATGGTGAGATTTCCCGTATTGAGTCAGTGTCAGGGTGCCGGCCACCAGGGCGGCGACGGGCAGCAGTTGGTATTCCCCGGCGCGCTGCTGCGCCTCGGTATCGGCAAACAGGCATGGCTGGTGGGCCAGCTCGAACAGGGTCAGGTCCGCGTCGGCGCCCACCTCGAGCCGCCCCTTGCCGGTCAGCCGCAGGGCATCGGCGGCCCGGCTGGTGACGCAGGCGATGACCCGCTCCAGGGGCAGACCGATGGCGAGAAACTTGGACATCACATGGGCCAGGCTGTAGACAGGGCCCTTGATGCGGTTCTTGCAATAGATATCCGAGCTGATGGTGTCCGGCAGCACCCCGGCCGCGATGGCCTGCTCGGCCACCTCGAAGCTGAAGCTGGCGCCACCGTGACCCACATCCAGCTTCATGCCGCGGCGCATGGCGTCGCGCACCGCCACCCGCAGCTCTCCGGTCGGGGTCAGGATGCGGTTCGGCTTGCCGTTGTAGCAGTGGGTCAGCAGATCCCCGTCGCCGAGCAGGGCGACCAGCTCGTCGAGATCCGGCGGCGTATTGCCCACATGGACCATGAGCGGCAGCTTGCCGTTGTCTTGCTGGATCTGCTTGGCGATGCGCAGCGGCGCCAGGCCGTTGTCCCCCACCACGCTGCCGCTCATGCGCGCCTTGATGCCGACGATGAAGTCGGGGTGGCGGGCGATGGCGGCCCGGGCCAGGGCTGGGTCTATGTCGGCGGCATCGGCCAGCTCGTTCTGGCGCAGCAGGCCGATGCGGGAGATGTTGAGCAGGGCATGAACCCGGGTCTGACATTGCTCCGTCAGCGCCTTGAATGCGTCCACGTCGTCGGCGCCTGTGCTGCCGGCATCGATGACGGTGGTGACGCCGGCCTGGACCCCTATCTTGTCCGGCTCATCCTGGTAGATGGGGGAGTGGGGGTAGCAGTGGGTGTGGGAGTCTATCCAGCCCGCGCTGAGGTAGAGGCGGCCGTCGAGACGAATATCGCGCTGGGCGCCAGCCCCCTCGAGCGCCCCCAGGGCGGCAATCTTGCCATCCTGGATGGCGATGTCGGTCAGCTCGCCGCCAGCCAGGCGGGCCCCTCTGATGATGATGTCGTACATGGATGTGCCTCGCAGGATCCGCTCGCCGCGCTGGCGACGAGCGGCAGGGTCAGGAGATGGCCACCGGGAAGAAGGCCCCCAGCAGCATGGCGCCCAGGATGGCCCCCCCCGTGATGGGTTTGCCCCAGAGATAGAACAGCAGGGCACCGAACAGAGATCCCAGGCCGATGGGGATGGAGGCCCCCATGGCGGAGAGGATGATCAGGGGACCGAGGAAGCGGCCTGAGCTGTTGCCCGCCCCCATCATCACATCCGCCCCGTAGGTGGAGTCGCTCTGGTTGATGGTGAACTTGCGGGCCAGGATGATGATGCCGCCGATGGCGACGCCGATCAGCATGCCGGTGGCCAGGGAGGCGCCGAAGCTCTCCAGGGGATAGACGATGCCAGCCCCCAGCAGCAGGGCTGGGATCCCCAGACCTACCCCGGTCTGGATGGCGCCGCCTATGTCGAGTATCCCCACCAGAGAGCCCTCAATGATGCGGGCGAACAGGAAGCTGGCACCGAAGGCGGCGACCGCACCATAGACGCCCGTGTCTATCCCGGCCTTGAGCATGGCGACGAAGGCCACCTCGTTGAAGGCGCCCACCCCGTACAGGTAGTACATATGGGTACCGGCAAACACCCCGGCCGAGAGCAGTCCCACGAAAATGGGGAAGGACCAGTCGGCATACCAGAAGTTGTTTCTCAATTTCTCATCCACTGTGATGCCCTCTTATTTGCTGACCAGCAGGTTATGGATGTTCTCCAGCCACAGGGGAACCCCGAGGTGGAAGGATTCAATCAGTTTCATGTCGAAGCCGCGGAAGAAGCCGCTCAGCACGAACAGCAGCACGATGGCGACCATCATCACCCGGGTGACATGGTTCCAGCCGCTCTCTTCCACCCCCTTGCCGATCAGGATGCCGAGCACCAGACCCGGCACGGCGTTGCCCATGATGAGCTGGGCCAGGCCGCCGAAGATGGTGGCCCAGAAGCCGGACTTCTTGCCCGCCTCAATGGCGGCCAGCCAGAAGATCACCGGCATGATGGTATTGACCAGCAGGTTGGCGGCGGGGACCAGCACCTTGACGGCGGTCACCTGCAGCGCCTCGGGGACGGCGGCGGCCGTGCTGTTGAGAAACGCCACCACGATGGCGCCAATGAGGCCGCCGGCGATGGCCATCTTCTTGGGATCGTGCAGGGTGGTGCTCAGGTCCCGGTTGTTGATCATCAGCACGGCCGTGGCCCAGTGCGGGATGATGCGGTGATCCACGTCCTGGGTGAAGGCGCCCGCGGCGACGGTCGAGGCCCAGGCGTTGAAGAAGAAGCCGAGGCCGAAGGAGAAGTGGGAGGCAGGATCCCCTTCGCAGGAGTTGAGCTCCCCCAGGGTGCGAAACGCCCCCATTCCCTGGCAGGTCGGGGCATGGAACATCCGCGCCGCGCCGGCGCCGACCCCGACGCCGACCAGGCCGCCGATGATCAGCGACTTGATGAAAATGATTAGAAACATGCAACCTATCCTTTTTGAAGCGCGCTACACCCGGGTGAACTCCAGCTGCCGGGTATCGATCGCGTTGATGCTGACTTGGATCTCGAGCTCGACCCGAAATTCATGACGGGTTCTCGGCAGGAAGAAGAACAGGAACTTTTCCACCCGCACCGACTCCTCGGCCTTGAGCACCTTGACCGCCAGAGGTTCGACGCGCAGCAGCACCTGCTCCGTCTCCTTGAGCAGGCTCGACTGCACCTTGCTGAGGGCGGCGGCGAAGGCCTGTTGCCGGGTGGCGCCCTTGCCGCTCACCCTCACTTCACTGGTGAACTGGTGGTTCATCAGGTGCGCCCGTGCTTTTTGGCGAAGGCTTCGACCAGCTTCTGACCCAGCTCTTCCTTGTCCATGAAACCGAAACCCAGCACCACGCAGCCCTCGTTGATGGCGGTGACCCCCTCTTCGACCGAACGCATGCCATAGCGGCACTTGTAGCCGTACTTGGTCTGGGCCGTGATGGCACCGGCGCCGCCGCTGCCACAGAATGAGATGCCAAGATCCGCCTGCTCCCTGTTCATCACATCGCCAAGCTTCATGTCCGCGGCCATGCCGGGGATCACGGTCACGCTGGCGCCGGCGGCCTCGGCGCCGGCCCCTACTTTTTGTCCCTTGCCGAGACGATCACCAATCACGAGTTTGATAGCCGACATTTAGTGTTCTCCTTTGACTGAGCTGAGTTCGTTCTCTTTGGCCACTTCGAAGTGGACCGATAACAGATGGGCTTCTTCATAGGCCAGATGATCCAGCCAGGCGACGACCTGTTCGGCCAGCCGCAGCGAGAGGGGGGAGATCTCCTCGAACAGGGAGAGATCGACCTCCGGCAGGGGCTCGCCGCTATGGGAGCGCCACACCATGGCCTTGACGTGGGATGCCAGCATCTGCTGCTGGACTTCATTGGGTACTATGCCGTGCTCCCCCAGCAGCGAGTAGATGCGGGCCAGGACATCGTTGCTCTTGCGGCCGATGGGCGCACTGTCCGGGGTGAGGTTGTGATGAGGGGTTTGCACGCTCTGCTCTCCTGATGACGACGAGATATGGGCTTACCCTATGTCATCTCCGGGAGCGGGCGGGAGGCAGGGTTTTTCCACCAGCAAGCGGAAATCCGTCAGCAGGGGCCGAAGGGGCGGTGTTTATTTGATCTGGATCGGCTTGAGGCGGCGATGAGGGCCGGGATCTGTGAGGGGATTCACAGATGGTGCAAGGAAGGGGGCGCTGCAGGAACGGGGTGAGAGTGTGAGCCGGATCATGTTGTCGGCGCGAGGCTAGGCGGGCGGCGAGGGGCCGCCCGCGGGAATCTGGGGTCAGCTGGACCCTGCCGCGCTGGCGGCCTGCTGATTCTGGTAACGCAGATCTTCCTCTATGGTGACGGTCAGCTCGAAGGGCTTGCCGTCGCGGATGACGGAAATCGTCATCTGGGCACCCGGGCGGCTCTCGACAATCTTGTCCATGGCGGCTCGCACCCCGCTGATGGCCTCGCCGTTGATCTTGAGCAGGACGTCACCGCGCCTCAGTCCGCCCCTGGCGGCGGGGCCGGCGGGATCCAGGCTCTCCACGACCAGGCCGCGCAGATCGCCGAGGTTCATCATGCGCGCCACTATGGGGTTGATCTCGACGCTGGAGATGCCGAGGTAGCCACGGATGACCCGGCCGTTGGTGATCAGTTCATCCATGATGCGTTTGGCGAGGCGATAGGGAATGGCGAAGCTGATGCCGTAGCTCTCCTGGTTGCCGTTGAGGTGATAGGCAGCGGTGTTGATGCCGACCAGATCGCCGTTGGCATTGACCAGGGCGCCGCCCGAGTTGCCTTCATTGATGGCGGCATCGGTCTGCAGCAGATCCTGACGGCCGTTGCTGTCGGGGCCCATGCTGGAGAGGCCGAGGCGGCCGGTGGCGCTGATGATGCCCTGGGTGATGGTCTGGCCGACGTTATAGGGGTTGCCGATGGCGAGTACCACGTCCCCCACGTCCGGGCGCAGGTCGGGATCCTGGGGGATCACAGGCAGGTTGTCCGATTCGATGTAGAGCACGGCGAGATCGGTCAGGCGATCGGTCCCCACCAGCTCGGCGCTGAACACCCGGCCATCTTGCAGCGCGACTATGATCTGGTCCGCGTCGGCGATGACATGGTAGTTGGTCAGCACATGGCCGCGCGGGTTCATGATGACCCCGGACCCCAGCCCCTGGGGCCTCAGCTCCGCCTTCTCGCCGCGGGCACCGGCAAAACTGCGGGTATAGATGTTGACCACGGCAGGACCGGCGCGGTGGGCGGCATAGGAGAAACTCATCTCCCGGCTGTTGCTGATGAGGTCGGGCAGCAGGGCGCCGCCTCTGAGGGTGGGAAAGAATAGCAGCAACAGGGCTGCGACCATGAGGCCAAAGGCGATCGACTTGCCCAAGTAACTGATCAGAGGTGGGATTTTCATGTCATTCTCATTGCTGGTCGCTGCCAGCAGAGAATAACACTAACGATGAATAAAAATCACCCGCGACCTGGGTCGCGGGTGATGGAGGCTACAAGGCAGGGGTGGTCCTAGCGGATCACCAGATAGAGGGAGGAGTCGCCTCGCTGGATGTTGAGAGCCAGCACATCCGGCTTGTTCTTCAGCGCCTTGGTCAGGTCGGCCAGGGTGTTCACCCTCAGCCGGTTGACGCCGATGATCACGTCCCCCTTCTGCAGGCCGGACGCGGCCGCCGGGGAGCGGGCATCGATGTCGGACACGGCGACACCGGTCACCGGATCCGTGGTGGTGCTGAGCTTGGCCCCTTCCAGGGCGGGATGCAGGGCGCTGGCACGCACCTCGCTGTCATCGGCCTGTTTCAGGGTGACCTTGACGCTCTCTTCCTTGCCATCGCGCACTATGCCGAGGGTGACCTGCTTGCCCGCGCCCATGGTGGCTATCTTGGCGCGCAGCTCCCCGAACGAGCGGATCGCCTTGCCATCGATGCTGGAGATGATGTCACCGGCCTTGATACCCGCCTTGTCGGCGGCCGAGCCCGGCATGACCTGGTTGACGAAGGCGCCGTTCTGCTTGGTGGAACCAAAGGTCTTGGCCAGGTCAGAGGTCAGTTCGGCGCCAGTGATGCCCAGCTGGCCACGACGCACCTCGCCATACTTGATGATCTGTTCGGACAGGTCACGCACCATGTTGGACGGAATGGCGAAGCCGATGCCGATGTTGCCGCCATTGGGGCCCAGGATGGCGGTGTTGATGCCGATCAGTTCGCCACGCAGGTTGAGCAGGGCGCCGCCCGAGTTGCCCGAGTTGATGGCCGCATCGGTCTGGATGAAGTTTTCGAAGTTCTCGATATTGAGGCCGCTGCGACCGAGCGCACTGACGATGCCGGAGGTTACGGTCTGGCCGAGACCGAACGGGTTGCCGATGGCCAGGGCATAATCGCCGACCCTCAGATCGTCGGAGTCTGCCAGCTTGATGGCGGTCAGGTCATCGCTCTTGATCTGCAGCAGGGCGATATCGGACTGCTTGTCCTCGCCTATCTTCTTGGCGGTAAATTCGCGGCCATCCTTCAGGCTGACCTTGATCTCGTCCGCCTCGTGGATCACGTGGGCGTTGGTGATCACGTAACCCTTCTTGGCATCGATGATGACCCCGGAACCGAGCGCCTGGAAGGGCTGCTCGCTCACCTGTTCATTGGGCATGTTGGGGCCGAAGAAGAAGCGGAACTGCTCGGGCAGACGCTGTCTGGTGATCTTCTTGCCGGAGACGGAAATATTGACCACGGCAGGGGTCACCTGTTCCAGCACGGGGGCCAGACTCGGAATATCCTGATTTCCCATCAAGGAGGGCAGTGCCGCCTGGGCGGGGGCCGCAGAGAGGGCGATACCGACGCTGAGGGCTAGCACGCTGAGCAGAGAAAGAGGTTTACGCATATGAATAACAGCTCCCAGTTAATTGACTGTACTTTCGCCAAGGATCTGACCGCAGATCAAGGGATTAGTTCCCGAAAAGTGTCAACTGGATTGCTTCAGCAGACCGGAGGCGCTGCCGGCATAGTCCCGCGGAGGCTGGCCCTGGTTCGCTTCCTCGTCGGCGGGAGCGGCTTCCACTTCCGGCTCACGGAACAGCGGCTCCTCGGCCTTGGCCAGGAATTTGCTCTGCTCGGCCATGTGGCGATACAGGGTCTGATACTGCTCGGCCAGCTGTTCCATCAGGGCGGCACTGTCGGCAAAGTGGCTGTTGATCTGGCCCTGGTAACTTTCCATGTCCTTGCGGGCGGTGTTGAGTTCGCGCTCGAGGCGACCGGCATCGCGGCTGCGCACGGTAAAACGACCGATCAGGACTCCGATAATCAGGGCGGCAACGGCCAGCAAGATCCCATTTAACAGACTCATAGATGCTCCTTGTTACAGCTAATTCAACATGTGGATGACGGCTTCGGATGGCCGTCAGACCTGGGGGCACTATACCGTGCGCCCCGAGGCCGTGATACCCTTTTGTCCTCAATTCAGGGACTTGGAGGCGTTTGACAGGATGACCCCGCAGCAAAAATATCAGCAAGATCTGCAACGCGCTGATTTTCAGGCCGATCCGGCCCAGGCGATGGCAGTGACACACCTGGAGCGACTCTATCAGGATTTCTGCGCCCGCCCGACTCCGACCAGATCCCGCGGCCTGCTGGGGTGGTGGCAAAAGCCCAAGGGGCGGCAACCCATCCAGGGGTTATATATGTGGGGCGGTGTGGGCAGAGGCAAGACCTGGCTGATGGATACCTTCTTCGACAGCCTGCCGGGGGAGCGCAAGCTGCGAGTCCACTTCCACCGTTTCATGCACAGGGTGCACGATGAGCTCAAGGGATTGACCGGGCAGGCCGATCCCCTGCTGCTCATCGCGCGTCGCCTGGCCGATGAGACGGACATCATCTGCTTTGACGAGTTTTTTGTCTCCGACATCACGGATGCCATGCTGCTCGGCACCCTGTTTCAGGCGCTGTTTGGTCATGGCGTGGTGCTGGTGGCCACCTCCAACATTCCACCCAAGGATCTCTATCGCAATGGCCTGCAACGGGCTCGCTTCCTGCCGGCCATCGCGCTCATCGAGCAGCATTGCGAGATCCTCAATGTCGATGGCGGGGTCGACTACCGGCTGCGTACCCTGGAGCAGGCCGAGATCTACCATTATCCCCTCGACGCCCAGGCCAGGACCAACCTGGACCGTTATTTTCAGCAGTTGGCGGGGAAAAAGCAGGCGCAGCCGGGAGCCATAGAGATAAACCACCGCCAACTGAACTGCCTGGGTGCCGAAGAAGGCGTGCTCTACATCGGCTTCGACGAGCTCTGCTGCACGGCGCGATCCCAGGGGGACTACATTGAGCTGTCGCGGCTGTTCCACTCCGTCTTGCTGGCCGGGGTTCAGCCCATGGGGGCCGGCTCGGACGATGCGGCGCGTCGCTTCATCGCCATGGTGGACGAGTTCTATGAGCGGCACGTCAAACTCATCGTCTCGGCCGCGGTTCCCATGGCCGAACTCTATGGCAGCGGCTTGCTCGACTTCGAGTTCCGGCGCTGTCTTTCACGGCTGCAAGAGATGCAATCGCACGAATACCTTGCCAGAGTGCACCTTCCTTAGTCACAATACCGCGCCTGCCAGTCGGATGGGCATCTGCGGCAGGTAGGGCCGGGCGACATTTGCTAGCTTCATGGCAGTGAAATTAGCAGGTGATATTTAAGGCAACTTCACTTATAATCGCCCGGCCCACGTTACAGCTGTCGATAAGACAGCAATACTTTAAAGCTTTACTTGTATTCGAAGGGGTACAGGTAGGCCATCGTTTGTTGTTTGTGGGAGAGCCCCCATAAGCAATTGGGTCTGTAACAGGTAATTGGGTTTAACTTAATGAAAACTTTCGTTGCCAAGCCAGAAACCGTAAAACGTGACTGGTACATTGTGGACGCAGAAGGTAAAACTCTGGGTCGTATCGCAACCGAGATCGCTGCTCGTCTGCGTGGTAAGCACAAAGCCGAGTACACTCCGCACGTTGACACCGGTGATTACATCATCGTGGTAAACGCCGAGAAGGTACACGTAACCGGTAAGAAATTTACCGACAAAATGTACCACGCTCACTCCGGTTTCCCGGGTGGTATCAAGTCAATCAGCTTTGACAAGCTGATTCAGCGTAAACCGGAAATGGTTATCGAAGCTGCTGTCAAAGGCATGCTGCCGAAGGGCCCGCTGGGCCGTGCCATGTTCCGTAAACTGAAAGTTTACGCAGGCGCCGAGCACGCTCATGCTGCTCAGCAACCTCAAGTACTGGATATCTAATCGGGAACTGGCAACATGGCAGAAAATCAATACTACGGTACCGGCCGTCGCAAAAGCTCCACTGCTCGCGTATTCATCAAAGCGGGTAGCGGTAAAATCGTAATCAACCAGCGCTCCCTGGAGCAGTACTTCGGTCGTCCGACTGCCCGCATGGTAGTTCGTCAGCCGCTGGAACTGGTTGAGATGACCGAGAAACTGGATCTGTACATCACCGTTAACGGTGGTGGCATCTCTGGTCAAGCTGGTGCGATCCGCCACGGTATCACTCGTGCTCTGATGCAGTACGATGAGACCCTGCGTTCCGAACTGCGTAAAGCAGGCTTTGTTACTCGCGATGCCCGTAAGGTTGAGCGTAAGAAAGTCGGTCTGCACAAAGCTCGTAAGCGTCCGCAGTACTCCAAGCGTTAATTCGCTTTTGGTACTCACTCTTTCGAGTGTCAAAAAAGCCTGGCGGTCGCCAGGCTTTTTTTATTGGTAACATTTTCCACGCTATTGCTAACTTCACGTCACAAAAGACAAAAATTTGTGTCTTTATTGTTTTTGCCCTCCGCTTGTCTTTCTTGTCAACTTGTTATCTTTTCTTTAAAATTTCCTCGATTTTTCTGTGACAATTGTAACTCCTGCTTCCGCCGCTGTTGTCACAGGGGAACAGGGACATTATAAGAATGCGCGGAGTCCACATGGGAGAGTTTTTGGATGAGCAATGCGCCAGTTGATACCGGTCGCCGCAGATTTCTTACCTGGTCAACGGTCGCCGTTGGTGGGGTAGGGGCTGCTTTTACCGCAGTGCCGTTTATAAAATCATGGAACCCGAGTGCCAAGGCCAAGGCCGCAGGTGCTCCGGTTGAAGTCGACATCAGCAAGTTGGAACCGGGTCAACTCATTCGCGTCGAATGGCGCGGCAAGCCGGTCTGGGTGGTCAATCGTACCAAGCAGACGCTCGATGGCCTGCCCACCCACGACCAACTGTTGCGTGACCCCAACTCCGACGAACCCCAGCAGCCAGATTACGCTCACAACGGATATCGCTCCATCAAGCCTGAAATCTTCGTGGCCGTCGGTATTTGCACCCATCTGGGATGTTCCCCGTCCTATCTGCCGGACAGCTTCGGCGAGCAGGTCGAGGGAGTCAGCTCTGGCTTTTTCTGCCCTTGTCATGGCTCCAAGTTTGACATGGCCGGTCGCGTGTTCCAGGGAGTTCCGGCTCCGCTGAACCTGGTGATCCCGCCGTACCAGTATCTCAACGACACCACCATCCTGGTCGGTGCCGATGGCAAGGAGGCCTGACCATGTTTGCCAAATTGATGGGCTGGATTGACTATCGCTTCCCGCTCACGGCCATGTACAACGACCATATGGCCAAGTACCCAGCGCCGAAGAACCTGAACTTCTGGTACTTTTTCGGTTCCCTTGCCATGTTGGTGCTGGTCAACCAGATCATCACCGGCATCTGGCTGACCATGAACTACAACCCGTCGGCGGAAGGCGCCTTTGCCTCCGTCGAATACATCATGCGGGATGTGGATTACGGCTGGCTGCTGCGCTACATGCACAGCACCGGCGCCTCCGCCTTCTTCGTGGTGGTCTATCTGCATATGTTCCGTGGTCTGATCTACGGCTCTTACCAGAAACCCCGCGAGCTGCTGTGGATCTTCGGCATGCTGATCTTCCTGGTGCTGATGGCAGAAGCCTTCATGGGCTACCTGTTGCCCTGGGGCCAGATGTCCTTCTGGGGTGCCCAGGTCATCATCTCGCTGTTTGGTGCCATTCCGGTCATCGGCGACGATCTGACCCTGTGGATCCGGGGGGACTACGTCATCTCGGGGGCTACCCTGAACCGCTTCTTTGCGCTCCATGTCATCGCCTTGCCGCTGGTGCTGGTGCTGCTGGTGGCCATGCACATCCTGGCGCTGCACGAGGTAGGCTCCAACAACCCGGATGGCATCGACATCAAGAAGCACAAGGATGAGAACGGCTGGCCGCTGGACGCCGTCGCGTTCCACCCCTACTTCACGGTCAAGGACATGATCGGCGTGGCCGGTTTCCTGTTCTTCTTCTGCGCCATCATCTTCTTCAAGCCGGACATGTGGGGTTACTTCCTCGAGAAGCCGAACTTTGAAGTGGCCAATGGCTTGAAGACGCCCGAGCACATTGCCCCTGTCTGGTACTTCACCCCCTTCTACGCCATCCTGCGGGCGGTACCGGACAAGCTGCTCGGTGTCATCATGATGGGTCTCTCCATCGTGGTGCTGTTCCTGCTGCCCTGGCTGGACCGCTGCAAGGTACGTTCGGTGCGTTACCGCAGCATGTTGCACAAGCTGAACATCGCTCAGTTTGTGGTCTGCTTCTTCATCCTCGGGGTGTTGGGGGTGCTGCCCTCCACGCCGACCCTGACGCTGATCGCACAGATCTGTTCACTCGGCTACTTCGGGTTCTTTGTCCTGCTGTTCTTCTACAGCAAAAATGAAAACACCAAGCCGCTGCCGGAGAGGGTCACATTCAAATGAAAAGGATAATCTTTGCTGTGCTCGCGCTGTTGCCCGGGTTGGCCATGGCGGCGGGTACCAGCGTGCCGCTGGACACGGCTCACTATGATCTGAGTGACAAGGCGTCCCTGCAGCGCGGTGCCACCACCTTCATGAACTATTGCGCCGGCTGCCACTCGACCCAGTACCAGCGTTACAACCGTGTGGCCGCGGATCTGGATATTCCCGAGGACTTGATGCGGGAGAACCTCATCTTCAACGGCGCCAAGGTGGGGGATCTGATGAAGAGCTCCATCGCCGAGAAGGATGCGGCCCGCTGGTTCGGTGCCCCGCCGCCGGACTTGACCCTGGTGGCCCGAGTGCGTGGTGCTGACTGGATCTACACCTACCTGCGCTCCTTCTACGTGGACGAGACCCGTCCGTTCGGGGTGAACAACCTGGTGTTTCCGTCCGTGGGCATGCCCCACGTGCTGGAACCGCTCCAGGGTACGCCGCGTCTGGAACAGGAGACCCGCCTGGTCGATGGCCAGGAGGTGCACGAGGTTGTCGGCATCAAATCCGACGGCAATGGTGAAATGACGAACGAAGAGTATGATCAGACGGTGCTGGATCTGGTAAACTTCCTGGTCTACTCGGCTGAGCCGGTCAAACTGGAGCGCGAACGCATGGGCTTCTGGGTGCTGGGTTTTATCGCTATCTTCTTCATCTTCACTGTGCTGTTGAAGAAGGAATTCTGGCGCGACGTTCACTAAGCGACCAGATCCGAGTAATATAATGCACGGCAATGAGGTCCAAGCTACTTCATTGCCGTTTCTGCTTTTTAATGACGGGAGGGTTCAATGGCTGTAGCTGCCAATAAGCGTTCGGTAATGACGCTGTTTTCCGGTGCCAACGATATGTTCAGCCATCAGGTGCGCATTGTCCTGGCGGAGAAGGGTGTTAGCGTAGATATCTGCCAGGTTGACCCGAGCAACCTGCCGGATGAACTGGCGGAGCTGAACCCCTACAACTCCGTACCGACCCTGGTGGATCGTGAGCTTGCGCTCTACACCTCGCGCATCATCATGGAGTATCTGGACGAGCGCTTCCCTCATCCGCCGCTGATGCCTGTCTACCCGGTAGCCCGTGGTAACAGCCGTCTGATGATGCATCGCATCGAGCTGGACTGGTACTCGCTGGCCGACAAGATCCTGGCGGGTAACGACGTCGAGGCGGCACGCAACGAGCTGCGGGACAACCTGCTGGCCATCGCGCCCATCTTCGGCGAAATGCCCTATTTCATGAGCGAAGAGTTCGGTCTGGTCGATTGCTACATGGCTCCCTTGCTGTGGCGTCTGCCGAGTCTGGGCATCGATCTGGGTGGCCGTGGCGCGAAAGAGCTGAAAGCCTACATGGTTCGTCTGTTCGAGCGTGAATCCTTCCAGGCCTCCCTGACCGAAGCCGAGCGCGAGATCCGCGCCGGCGTATGAGCATGGAACCGACAATGACGCCGAGTCGCCCGTACCTGTTACGGGCGTTCTTCGATTGGCTGCTGGACAATGATCTGACGCCCCATCTGGTGGTGAACGTCAACATCCCCCATGTGCAGGTGCCCCTGCAGTATGCCCAGGATGGGCAGATAGTGCTGAACATAGCGCCGCGGGCGGTGATGCAGTTCCACATGGATAATGACGCGGTCAGCTTCAGTGCCCGTTTCGGCGGCGTATCCCAGCAGGTCTATATCCCGATGGCGGCCATTCTGGCCATCCATGCCAGGGAAAACGGTGTGGGCACCCTGTTCCCGCCCGAGCCTGGCTATGATCTCTGGCTGGAACAGGCACAGGAGCAGGAACTGCCGGATCCCGAGCCACCACGGCCGAGCGGCAGACCGAGCCTCAAGGTCATCAAGTGATCGCTTGAAACCAATAAAAAACGCAGCCCATGGGCTGCGTTTTTCTATTCAGGGTGCTCACTGGGCGTATTCGAATGCCTTGATGACCCGGGTGACGCCGCTGACGTGGCGGGCAATCTCGACCGACTGCTCCCCCTCCTTGCGGGTCACCAGGCCTATCAGGAATACCTCGCCATTTTCGGTGACCACCTTGACCTTGGTACTGTCGAAGTTCTTGGCGGCCAGCATGTCGGCGCGGACCTTGGAGGTGATCCAGGAATCGTTGCTGCGGGTGGCTATGCTCACCGGCTTGCCCAGGCGCAACTCGTTGTAGACATGGCGCACCCCTTCGATGCGGCCGACCGTCTGACCCGCCGCCAGCTTGTAGGCATCGGTCGGCGTCTGACCGACCAGCAGGACGCGACCGTTGTTGCTGTAGACACTGATCTTGCTGGCCGCGGAGAGCGCCTTGTTGTCGGCCAGCAGGTTGGCCGCTTTCAGCTCGATGGCCTGATCGTCCCACTGGGTACTCAGGGTGCGGCGATCCCCCACGCTCGATGCTGTGCCGGCGGCGCCTCCGACCAGCACGGCCGCACAACCTTGCAGCAGCAGGGTGCCGGTCACCAAGGCCATTATCATGGTCTTTTTCAAGATGTCAGTCCTCTTGTTGCGGGAAAAGCGTCTGATCGATGAGATCACACAGGCAGTGCAGGGTCAACAGGTTGACTTCCAGAATGCGTGGCCGACGGGAGGAGGGAACCCGGATCTCCACGTCATTCGGACCGAGCAGGCCGGCCATCTCGCCACCATCGCCGCCACCGAGCACGACTATGGTCATGTCGCGGGAGAGGGCGGCCTCGGCTGCCTTGATCAGGCTGCGGCTGTTGCCCGTGGTGGTGATGACCACCAGGATGTCGCCGGGTTGACCCAGGGCGCGGATCTGTTTGGCATACACCTCTTCGAAGCCGTGGTCGGTGGCCACGGCGCTGATGGTGGCCATGTCTGCCGTCAGGGCCATGCCGGGCAGGGAGGGGCGCTGGGTCTCATAGCAGTTGACCAGTTCGCTGATGAACAGCTGGGCCAAAGCGGCGGAGGGACCATTGCCGCACGCCAGCACCTTGTGGCCGTTGAGCAGGCAGATGGTGATCATCTGGGCTGCGGTGTGAATGGCATCCGGCAGCGCCTCGGCGGCGGCGATCTTGGTTTGAATGCTTTCCGTGTAGTTCTCTTTGATGCGATCTGTCATGGGGTCCTCTTAAAATGCGTTCTGGATCCAGTCAGGCTGGTTGCCCTCGAACGCCAGCACATCGAATCGACAGGCCTGGCTGGCCTCGTTGATGCCATGGTGCGTCAAATAGTGGCGCGCGGCCAGCATGAGCTTGCGCCGTTTGGCAGGGGTGACCGAGGCGGCGGCACCGCCATGGCCGTCATCGGCCCGGTATCTGACCTCGACAAACACCAGGGTCTCGCCCTGGCGCATGATGAGATCCAGTTCACCACCGCGGCAGCGGTAGTTGCGGCTGACCAGTTGCAGGCCCCGGGCCTGCAACCAGTCCGCCGCGGCGGACTCAAAGTGCTGACCCTGTGTCTGCGTCGTCTGAAACAGGTTCAGGCAACGCTGCATCAGGGGTTTGAGCCGGTGCTTCATCGCTGGACTCCGGGGTGTCGGGGAGCTGGGGTTGCTCCATGCCGATGGGGTTGCCGGCGGCGTCGAGCAGGGAGCCATCCCGATAGGTGGCCCAGCTCTGTTCACGCTGTATCACCCCGTCCGGGCCAACGCTGAGCTGACCGCTCAGGCCCGCCTGCTTCATGGCGCCGACGCTGCGCATCTGCATCAGGTTGGGGCTCAGGCTGATGGCGTCATAGCCGAGGGCGAACAGGCGCAGCAGATCGCCCTGGGTCTGTGGCCAGAGCAGCTGTGCCTTGCCGCGCAGCTCGTTGAATTCGCCCAGCATCAGCGGCATGTCACCGATGTGCAGGCCGTTGAGCTCGGAGGTGACCTCGGTGGCACCGCTGTCATAGCCGCGCGGTCCAGTGTAGATGGGCAGGCTGCCCATGGGATTGACCGAGATATCCACATAGGGCTTCACCATCCGGGTCTCCAGGTTGTTGGCGACCAGGTAGACCACGTCTATGCTGCGGGGCGTCTCATCGCTGAGCTGCACTATCTCGCCGGCCCGCGCGGTGGAGCGGCCACTGAGGGCATTCTTCACCATGCCGGGCACTTCCTTGCGGGAGCCAAAGGTGGCGACCACAGGCTTGTCCTGGCTCAGGCCGTTCCAGGTCTGCTCGAACGCCTTGATGCTGCCATAGCCGATGCGGCCCTGGGCGGCGATCAGCAAGGGTTTGCGATAGCCCTGGCCAAACAGGTAGTGGGCGGCCTGGCTCGCATCGGCGACGGCGGAGAGGGAGAAATAGAAGGTATTGTCATTGACCACAGGCTTGTCCAGCTCGTTCAGGGCGAGCACGGGCACGGCCGGATTGAGCTTGAGCAGCTCGTCGACCCTGTCCTTGAGCAGGGGGCCAATGATCATGTCGGCGCCATCCTGGAGGGCTTGCCGGTAGAGATCGCCGATGGCCTTGGTCTGGGTGTCATAGAAGTTCAGGCTGTATTGACCGCCTTGCTCCTTGTAGGACATCAGCATGCCGTTGCGAATGGCCGAGCCCTGCTGTTCCAGGTTGCCGGACAGGGGCAGCAGGACGGCGATCTGCTGGGGAGCAAGCCCAGCCGTGCTGGCCAGGTCGCCGAGACCGGCCGGCATGTCCTGCTGGGCGGGGTGATTCGGGAAGTCACGCTTCCAGCCGTCGAGCTGGCGTGCCAGCTGACTCGGCTGGGCGCCAAACTCGTTGACCAGGGCCGCCAGTCGCAGCCAGCCGGTGACCACATCCGGGGCCGGGGCCTCTTCCAGCGCCAGCAGGGTGGAGGGGGTCATGCTTTTGAGCAGGGACCAGATCTGCTTGTGGTTGGTGGCGATTTCCCCCTGGCTCAGGTAGGGCTCGAGCAGGATCAATGACTTGGCGGCGCCAAACTTGTTGTTGATGTCGAGCTGCAGCACGGTGCGCTGACGATACCAGTCACGCTGGGTGTCGCCATCGAGCTCCACCGCCGGCTTGGCCTCCAGCAGGATCAAGGCCTGGTTGGCATTGCCCTGGGCCAGCAACAGATGAGCCTCCAGCAGCTGGGCCTGAGCTTGCTGCTGCGGGGTCTTCGCCTGCTTTTGCAACTGCTGCAACAGGGCCTGGGCCGGGTTGATCTGGCCCTGAGCCAGATAACTGCGAGCGGCCAGGGTCTGCCAGATGAAGGCTTCGTCCGGCTTGGCCGGGTCCACCTTGGCGAGATAGGCATCCGGGGTCTGGGTCAGTTTGGCGAAGGCGGAGAGGCCCCCTTCCTGCCCTGACGGTTGATTGGGTTCCGACGCACAACCCGCGAGCAGCAAGGCTGCGAGTAGGATGCCGAAGAGTCGTGATACACTTAGCTGCTTTGTAACCCGGTTCAAGTTTATTCCCCGACCAGTGTTGAAGTTCCCCATAGTGTAAACGGGCCAATATGGCGACACAATTGTCGGGACGCTCGGAGATCCCATGAGTGATACCCCAACCCTCTATATAGTCCCCACCCCCATAGGCAATCTGGCGGATATCACCCAGCGCGCCCTGGACACCCTGCGCCGTGTCGATCTGGTGGCGGCGGAAGATACCCGTCACACCGGCATATTGCTGCATCACTACCAGATCTCGGTGGCGACCTTCCCCCTCCATGACCACAACGAGCAACAGAAGGCCGACGTCCTGATCGCGAAGATCAAGGAGGGCAAGAGCGTCGCCCTGGTCTCGGATGCGGGGACTCCCCTCATCAGCGACCCCGGCTACCACCTGGTCACCCGTTGTCGCGAGGCCGGAGTCAAGGTGGTGCCGCTGCCGGGCCCCTGCGCCGCCATCACGGCACTCTCCGCCGCCGGTCTGCCCACCGACCGCTTCGCCTTCGAAGGGTTCCTGCCTGCGAAAGCCAAGGGCCGGGACGACAGGCTGCAGGCCGTCATAGAAGATACCCGCTCCCTGGTGTTCTATGAGTCTCCGCGCCGGGTGCAGGAGACGGTGGAGGCCATTGCCCGCATCCTGGGGGAGCGTCAGGTGGTGGTGTGCCGCGAGCTGACCAAGACCTTCGAGTCCATTCACGGCCTGCCCGCCTCCGAGATGCTGGCCTGGCTGGGGGAGGACGAGAACCGTTGCCGCGGCGAAATCGTGCTGGTGGTCGCCGGTGCCAGCAAGCTGGATGAAGCGTTGCCTGCCGAGGCGATCCGCACCCTGGGGCTGCTGGTGGCCGAGCTGCCGCTGAAAAAAGCGGCGGCCCTGACCGCCGACATCCACGGCGTGAAGAAGAACGCCCTCTACAAATACGGCCTGGAGCATTATTAATTGCCGTAAACCGGAATTGACGGTTTACCCCGTCCGCCTCGCGAGGCTATAATCCGCGCCTCGGAGTCGGCCGGACAATCGCTGCTTCGTCGTTGTGTCCCTCGGGACAGACGGGCGGAGGGGAGGAAAGTCCGGGCTTCATAGGGCAGGGTGCCAGGTAACGCCTGGGGGGCGCGAGCCTACGACCAGTGCAACAGAGAGCAAACCGCCGATGGCCCGCAAGGGATCAGGTAAGGGTGAAAGGGTGCGGTAAGAGCGCACCGCGCGACTGGCAACAGTTCGTGGCACGGTAAACTCCACCCGAAGCAAGACCAAATAGGCCCCTATTGGCGCGGCCCGCGTTGGGGGCGGGTAGGTTGCTGGAGCCAGTGAGCGATTGCTGGCCTAGAGGAATGATTGTCACCGGGGCAACCCGGTACAGAACCCGGCTTACAGGCCGACTCCGACCTTATTCCAGGGTAGATGCTACCCACAAGAATCCCGGTACCTTCTGGTCCGGGATTTTTCTTTATGGGCCCGGTTCGGCCCGATGGCGCCTTTTTCGATTTTGTAATACAGTTCCCGCCCATTTTGGTCGCTTCAACTCGACTGGTCCCCTCGTCTTGCCCGTCCCGCTATCCGGGCATGGGGTCAGGGCGGCATGTACATGGTTAAGGTGAATTCGCAATGTCAGCTAGCAGCGTAACGCTAACACCCTCCCGGCTGCTGCCGGCCGAGCAGGGGCGCGCGCTTCCTCGCTATGATCTGCTCGGTGTGGAGCGAGCCAAGCAGGGCCATCTCAAGCAGATGAATGCCCACCTGGCGACCTTCTCCCTGCAGGCGGCCGGATGCATGGCCCAACTCTTCAACAGCGCCGAGTGCGATCTGGTGTTTCAGGATTTCGTCAGCGCCGCCCAATTCCCCCCCGAGGAGCAGCAGTTCTGGATCGAAGCCAGGGCTCGCCACGATGAAGACTATCGGGTGTTCTTCTCCATCTCGGCGCCGGTCATCTATCGGCTCGCGGTGATCTTCTTCGGAGGTCAGCTACAGGCTGACGAGGAGCCCAGCCAGGCCAAGAGCCTCAGCGATACGGAGCAGCGTCTGCTTCATCGCCTCTGCCAATACCAGGTCGACATTCTTTCCTCCTGCATGGGGCTTGGGGATCTGGGCTGGCAGCTTGCCCCTGTGCCTGTCGATGCGCTGCCCCTGGGGCCTGGGCTCTGGTCCAGCGAGGCGACCCTGAGTCTGGGGGAGCACAGTCACCAATGGCGCCTGTGGTGGGTGCAGGCGGAAACCGAGCAGCAGTTGACCTTTCAGCGCCCAGCCGGTGGTGAGCTGGCGCAGGCCCTGGCCCATCTGCCGGTGCAGCTGCGGGTGGTGATGGGGCAGATGGCCATGACCCTAGCCGACCTTGAGTGCCTCCAGGTCGGCGATGTGCTGGCATTGGACATGCCCGAACTGGTGCCTGCCCTCATCGGCAGCCGCCCCTGTTTCAATGGACGCATTGCCGAGCAAAAAGGCAGCCTGGTGTATCAGGTGACGGCAGTGATAGAGGAGTAAGCACGAGATGAACGAACACAACATCAATGATCCCCTGGACCTCGACGGCCTGGATCAGCTGTTTGATGACGAACTCGGCATGCCGAGCGCGGCCGATTACCAGGCGCCGACCGGTAATGGCAAGCCGAGGGATCTCTCCTTCTTTCGCCAGATCCCGGTCAAGGTGACCCTGGAGGTGGCCAGCGCCGAGGTGCCCCTGGGCGACCTGATGCGGGTCGAGGAGGGCGCCGTCATCGAGCTGGACAAGCTGGCCGGTGAACCGCTGGATGTGAGGGTCAATGGCAAGTTGCTGGCCCGGGGCGAGGTGGTGGTGGTCAATGGCAAGTACGGCCTGCGTCTGGTGGACGTGGTCGATACCAAGCTGCTGGGTGGCATGGACGACTGATGCGCGCCCTGCTGCCGCTGCTGCTGTTCGTCGCCCTGCCGAGCCTTGGCGCGGACATGACCCTCTTCTCGGTGGCCCCCGGGGCGGATGGGGGGGAGGACTACAACATCAAGTTGCAGATCCTCTTCTTCATGACTCTGCTGGGGCTGTTGCCGACCCTGTTGCTGATGATGACCAGTTTCACCCGCATCATCATAGTGCTGGCCATCTTGCGCCAGGCTCTGGGTCTGCAGCAGAGCCCGCCTAACCGGGTGCTGATCGGCATCAGCCTGATCCTGACCCTGGTCATCATGCGACCGGTCTGGACCGAGATGTACGAGCACGCCTTCGTGCCCTATGACCAGGACGAGATCTCCTTGTCCGAGGGGGTCAGCCGGGCCGAGCAGCCCCTGCGCCGCTTCATGCTGGCCCAGACCCGGGAGCCGGATCTGGAGCAGATGCTGCGGATCTCGGGGGAGCCAACCACCCTCACCAAGGCGCAGGTGCCCTTCGGCGTGCTGCTGCCCGCCTTTGTCCTGAGTGAGCTCAATACCGCCTTCCAGATAGGCTTCATGCTGTTCATCCCCTTCCTGGTGATCGATCTGGTGGTCGCCAGCGTGCTGATGGCCATGGGGATGATGATGCTCTCGCCCCTCATCATCTCGCTGCCCTTCAAGCTGATGGTGTTCGTGCTGGTGGATGGCTGGTCCATGACGGTCGGTACCCTGGCCGCCAGCTTCGGTGGGGGGGGCTAGCCATGACCCCCGAGCAGAGCGTCTCCCTGGTGGGCGGGGCCGTGAACCTGGTGGTGATCATGGTGTCCGTGCTGGTGGTACCGGGCCTGGTGGTCGGCCTCATCGTGAGCGTGTTCCAGGCGGCGACCCAGATCCAGGAGCAGACCCTCAGCTTCCTGCCCCGTTTCATCGTGACCCTGCTGACCCTGATCTTTACCGGCCACTGGCTGCTGGCCCAGGTGACCACCCTGTTTGATGAGCTCTTCGCCAAGATCCCCGGGCTGATTGGATGAACTCGCTGATCTCGGTCAGTGCGGCCGAACTGACGGCCTGGCTGGGACAGTGGTGGTGGCCCTTCATTCGCATCGGCGCCGCCTTCTGGGTGATGCCCTTCTTCGGCGATGGCCGGGTGCCACCCCAGGTCCGCTTGCTGCTCGCCTTTCTGCTCAGTCTGCTGCTGGCCCCCATGCTCAAGGGGATGCCGTTGATCGACCCCTTCTCGGTGCAGGCCATCCTGATTGCCTTGGAGCAGCTGTTGTTCGGCCTGCTGTTCGGGCTCTGCGTCCAGATGCTGTTCATGGTGATGACCATGGCGGGCCAGATACTGTCGATGCAGATGGGCCTGGCCATGGCGGTGATGAATGATCCCAGCAACGGCGAGTCCGCTCCCATCATCAGCCAGATCATGCTCATCTTCGCGACCCTGCTGTTCCTCGGCCTCAACGGCCATCTGGTGGTGCTGGAGGTGCTGGTGCAGAGCCTGCGCAACTGGCCCCCCGGTGCCTCCCTCTATCAGCTCGATCTCAAGGGGGTCGTCGGCCTGTTTGGCTGGAGCATAGGGGCCGCCCTGATCCTGACCCTGCCCGCCGTGGTGGCCATGCTGATGGTCAACCTCACGTTCGGGGTGATGAACCGCACCGCCCCCTCTCTCAACATCTTCTCCCTGGGGTTCCCCATGACCCTGTTGCTGGGGCTCTTGACCCTGGCGCTCTCCATCAGCGGGGTGCCGGCCCGTTATCTCGACCTGGTCAGCCATGTGCTGGCGCTGCTGCAAGGATTGAGCGCGGGATGAGTCAGGGGAGCGCCCAGGACAAAACCGAGCAGGCCTCCAGCCAGAAGCTGCGCAAGGCGCGGCAAGAGGGGCAGATCGCCCGTTCCCGGGAGATGAGCTCGGCGGGGCTCCTGTTGCTCGGTGGCCTGGCGCTGCAATGGATGGTACCCGGGCTTGGCGGCTTCTTCGCCGAGCTGATGAAGCGCCCCATCCGCTTCGACTGGCAGGGGGCACGGGATCCCCAGATGATGATGAGCTGGACCGGCGAGGCCCTGCTCGGCATGTTGCTGGCCCTGCTGCCCCTGTTCGGTTTCCTGGCCTTGATGCTGATCCTGGTCAGCCTGGTGCCGGGGGGCATGGTGTTCACCTGGAAGAAGGTGCTGCCAAGCGGCGAGAAGCTCAACCCGCTCAAGGGGCTCAAGCGGATGTTCTCCAGCCACAGCCTGATGGAGTTGCTCAAGTCCATCCTCAAAGTGGTGCTGATCGGTTCAACCTTGGCCCTGTTATTGCAGTATCAATGGCCGACCCTGTTGCAGATGAACCGCATGCCGCCCCAGATGGCGCTGGAGCAGGCCCTGGGGATCCTCTCCCAGGCTTTCATCCTGCTCGGCGCCGTCCAGATGCTGATCGCCCTGCTCGATGTGCCCTATCAGCGCTGGTCGATGCAAAAGCAGCTACGCATGACCAAGCAGGAGGTCAAGGATGAACACAAGAACAGCGAGGGGCGGCCCGAGATCAAGGCGAAGATCCGCCAGGTGCAGGGCATGCTGGCCCGGGCCCGCATCGAGAAGCGGGTGCCCCAGGCCGATGTGATAGTGGTGAACCCGACCCACTACGCGGTGGCCATCAAGTATGATCCCGCCCGCGCCAATGCCCCCTATGTGATTGCCAAGGGGGTGGACGGCATGGCGGACCGGATCCGGCAGGTGGCCAGGCAGCACGACAAGATGGTGATGAGCCTGCCGGAGCTGACCCGGGCCATCTACTACTCGACCCGGATAGATCAGGAGGTGCCTGCCGGTCTCTATACCGCCGTGGCCTATGTCCTGAACCATGTATTGCAGTTGCAGGCCTACCAGGCCGGACGGGGCAAGAAACCCGGCCCGCTGGCGCCCCTGCATGTGCCCCCTGAATTGCGTCAACCCGAGAGGTAAGTTGTGAACTGGCGTGTCCTGACCAAGTCCTATACGGCCATCCCCCTGATGCTGCTGGCCATACTGGCCATGATGATACTGCCGCTGCCGGGCTGGCTGCTCGATGGGCTCTTCACCTTCAACATAGTGCTGGCGATCATGGTGTTGCTGGTCTCCGTCTCGGCGCGCCGCCCCCTGGACTTCTCCGTCTTCCCCACCGTGCTGCTGGTGGCGACCCTGATGCGGCTCTCCCTCAACGTCGCCTCGACCCGGGTGGTGCTGCTCAACGGCCATGAGGGCAACGAGGCGGCAGGCAAGGTGATCCAGGCGTTCGGTGAGGTGGTCATCGGCGGCAACTATGTGGTGGGTCTGGTGGTGTTCGTGATCCTGATGATCATCAACTTCGTGGTGATCACCAAGGGGGGAGAACGTATCTCGGAGGTGTCGGCCCGCTTCACCCTGGACGCCATGCCGGGCAAGCAGATGGCCATCGACGCCGACCTCAATGCCGGCATCATGGATCAGCACCAGGCCCGGGCCCGGCGTGAGGAGATCTCCCGTGAGGCCGACTTCTACGGCGCCATGGACGGGGCCTCCAAGTTCGTGCGCGGGGATGCCATCGCCGGTCTGCTGGTGCTGATCATCAACCTGGTGGGCGGTCTGGCCATCGGCATCTTCCAGCATGCCCTGCCGGTGGCGGAAGCCTTCCAGCGTTACGCCCTGCTCACCATAGGGGATGGCCTGGTCGCCCAGATCCCCTCCCTGCTGATGTCCACCGCGGCCGCCATCATAGTGACCCGGGTCAGTGACGAGGGAGAGATGTCCGATCAGGTGGGCCAGCAGGTACTGGCCTCCCCTCGCGTCATCTATACCGCCGCCACCATCATGCTGATCCTGGGGCTGGTGCCCGGCATGCCCATGCTGGCCTTCCTCAGCTTCGCCGCCGTGCTGGCCTGGACCGGCTGGCGCGTGAGCCTGCGTCGCCAGCAGGATCCGGATCTGGAAGCCGCCGAGCAGCTCAGCCAGAAGCTGGTGCAGCCGGAACACCAGGGACTGGAGTGGCAGGATCTGCCCTATGTGGACCCCATCGCCATCGAGCTGGGTTACAAGCTGGTGCCCCTGGCCGAGGCGGACAAGGGGGCCGAGCTGCTGGTGCGGGTGCGGGGGATCAGGAAGACGCTCTCCGAGCAGTACGGTTTCCTGCTGCCCGAGATCCGGGTACGCGACAACCTGCAACTGCAACCGGATCAGTACAGGATCAAGCTCTCCGCCGTGCCCATGGCGAGCGGTCAGGTGGATTGCCAGCGACTGATGGCCATCAGCAGCGGCGAGACCTACGGGGTGCTGGACGGCGAACTGACCCAGGATCCCGCCTACGGCATGAATGCGGTCTGGATAGCCCCGGATCACAAGGCCAAGGCCCTCAACCTGGGCTACTCGGTGGTGGACTCGGCCACCGTGATCGCCACCCATGCCAGCAAGCTGCTGCGGGAACAGCTCGATACCCTGTTCGGTCACGATGAGGTGGGCAAGCTGGGCCAGTATCTGGCGACCCTCTCTCCCCGTCTGGCGGAGGAGCTCAATCTGGCCCTGAGCCAGATGCAGCAGCTCAGGGTATTCCGGCAACTGCTCAGGGAGCAGGTGAGCCTGACCGACATCCGTACCATAGCGACCACCCTGCTCGACTCGAGCGAGCTGACCAAGGATCCCGTGCTGCTGGCGGCCGACGTGCGCTGCGCCCTCAAGCGCCAGATAGTGCGTCAGGTGATAGGGCAGCGGGAGCAGCTGGCCACCTTCACCCTGGACGATCGGCTGGAGCAGACCCTGCTGGCGGCCATGAACCAGTCCCAGCAGCAGGGCAAGGTGGCGCTGGACAGCTTCCCGGTCGATCCCCAGTTGTTGTCCCAGCTGCAACAGCACATGCCCCTGGTCAAGGAGCAGCTGCAGCAGCAGGGTCACCCTCCCGTGCTGGTGGTCATGCCCCAGCTGAGGCCCTTGCTGGCCCGCTATGCGGCCTCTTTCGCCAAGGGGCTCAGGGTGCTCTCCTACAACGAGATCCCGGAAGAGCTGAGGGTGGAAGTGATCGGCACCCTGGGGTGAAGCAAAAGGCCCGTGATCTCAGTCAGATAGGAAAAATCTATTCCGCATATGTCCTTGAACTGTCATGGCAACTTGTTATGATGCGCCGTGTTTTGACGCTGGACGTCAAAACCTGCTGATAATTATAACAATTTGATGAGTGCTATTCAGGCCGGCCCCTCGCCAGTCTGACTGCCCTTGCGAGGGCAGATCGCATGAAAAAGGCAAACTGAACTGAAAAGTCAGGACGCAAAGCCTCCGGTCTAATGGCATCCATGCCGACGATAGCGGGGTTACCAGGGATAGGTACCGTCACGAATGACACCTATTGGCAAACCGATGCGCGCGCGGCGTACCGGTGGTGTACTCCTTCCTCGGTTTTGACGCTTCAGTTCTGTTGATTGACGACCACACAATCACAGGTTCAGGTTCATATGCTTTCGGACGTTTCTCTGAAATGCACCCCAGCGCCAGCGGGCATTGGGGCGCACCCTCATCTGTTATTGCTTCAGCCAGACTCTTCTGCCGGGGAAGAGGTGCTGGCCATGCTGGAGAGTTCGGGATATCGGGTATCCAGGGTCGATTCGGCCAGACAGGCACGGGCCTGTCTGGAGGAAGAGAGAGTCGACCTGCTGTTGCTGGACGTGAGCACGCCCATCGACAACCTCAAGGGATTTCTGGGCAAGCTGACCGACACCGACAGTGTCATCCTGGTCAACGAGCATCAGGGCCATCTGGCCGCCGAGGCCATGGGGGCCGGCGCCATCGATTACATCATCAAGCCATTCGCTCGCCAGCAGATGCTGGACGCCATCCGCTGCGCCCTGCGCCTGCGCCAGCCGATCCCGGATCTCATCGCAGAGTCCGGTGCCAGCCGTCAGGTGTTGCAGCTGGCTCGCCGGGCGGCCAAGACCCAGGCCACCATCCTCATCGGCGGTGAATCGGGTACCGGCAAGGAGCGACTGGCACGCTACATCCACGACATGTCCCCCCGGGCAGACGGGCCCTTCGTCGCCATCAACTGCGCCGCCATCCCCGAGCCCATGATCGAGTCCATCCTGTTCGGTCACGCCAAGGGGGCCTTCACCGGGGCGAGCTCGGCCCAGCCCGGCAAGTTCGAGCAGGCCCAGGGCGGTACCCTGCTGCTTGACGAGATCTCCGAGTTGCCCCTGGCACTGCAGGCCAAGCTGCTGCGGGTATTGCAGGAGCGGCAGGTGGAGCGGCTGGGCAGCCATCAACTGATCAACCTGGATGTGCGCATCATCGCCGCCAGCAACAAGGACCTGCGTACCCAGGTGGGGGAGGGGCTGTTTCGCGAGGATCTCTTCTATCGCCTCGATGTCCTGCCCATGAGCTGGCCCGCCCTGCGGGACAGGCCGGGGGACATAGTGCCGCTGGCTGAATATTTCATCGCCCGTTATGCACCCAGGCAGGGCTACTGGCTGAGCCAGCAGGCGCGCCAGCAGCTGCTGAGCTACCGCTGGCCCGGCAATGTGCGTGAACTGGACAATGTCATCCAGCGGGCGCTCATCATGGCGCGAGGATTGCATATTCAGGCAATCGATTTGATGTTGCCCGGTGGGGCAGGGGGAGCAGAGCCGGGCCAGCCAGAGCCGTTGTCGCCCCCGGACGGGCTGGTGGAGACCCGCCGCCACGCCGAGTTCCAGTTCGTATTGGAGACCCTGCGCCGTTTCAGCGGCCATCGCACCCGCACGGCCGAGGCCCTGGGCATGACGACCCGGGCCCTGCGCTACAAGTTGGCGGCGATGCGCGAGCAGGGCATAGACATTGAACTCCAGATTCAAAATTGAGGGATAGCCAGTGAAGATTGAAATGATGTCGCAGCAGACCAGCCTGCTGCAACAGATGCAGGAGATGACGCGGGTAACGCGCGAACTGCCCGAGATCGCGCCCCAGGGGGGACAGGAGGTCTCCTTTGGCAATGCCATGCGGGATGTGATCAATCGGGTCAACGAGCAGCAGAACATCTCCTCCCGTCTGATGACGGCGGTCGATGCGGGTCAGAGCGATGACCTGGTCGGGGCCATGGTGGCCAGTCAGAAAGCCGGCCTCAGCTTCTCCGCCCTGATGCAGGTGCGCAACAAGCTGATGACAGGGTTTGACGACATCATGCGCATGCCGCTCTGAGGTTACTGATGACTGAACTGGTGAGTGGTTCGCAAGGGGAAATCCTGGGCGTGCAACAGCGTATGCGGGCGTGGCTCAAGAGCTGGCGCAGCCTGTCCCGTGACAACAAATCCATCCTGACCATAGCCCTGCTGGCCGCCACGGTGGCGGGGACCATAGTGGTGATCCTCTGGACCGCCAGCAAGAACTACGTGCCCCTGTACGGCAAACAGGAACTGTACGACACCGCCAACATCATGGAGATGCTGGAGAAGGAGCAGATCCCTTTTCGGCTCGAGAAGAGCTCGGGTCAGGTGCTGGTGCCGGAAAACCAGCTGGCCCACATCCGCATGGCCCTGGCGGCCCGCGGGGTGCGTGCCGCCATGCCATCCGGTCTCGAGGGGCTGGATGCGGTGACGGGCCTTGGCACCAGCGAGTTCATGGAAGGGGCGCGCTATCGTCACGCCCTGGAAGGGGAGCTGGCGCGTACCATCATCTCCCTCAATGCGGTGCGCAGTGCCCGGGTGCACCTGGCCATTCCCAAGCGCACCCTGTTCGTCGGCCGGGACGAAGAGAAACCCAGCGCCTCCGTCATGCTGGACCTGCAACCGGGCCAGTCGATGGAAGCGGGCCAGGTCGAGGCCATCGCCAACCTGGTGGCCGGCAGCATCGCCGGCATGAAGCCGGGGGCCGTGACCATCATAGATCAGGCCGGCCAGCTGCTCAGCAGCGAGCTGGGGGACAAGATGGGCTTTGGCAAGCAGAGCGTGCAGCAGATGGAGTACGTGCGCAAGCTGGAGCACTACATCCGCCAGCGGGCCACCGACATGCTCCATCCCATGCTGGGCAGCGGCAACTTCCGGGTGCAGATCGCCGCCGACGTCAACTTCAATGCGGTCGAGGAGACCCAGCAGCAGTTCGATCCCCAGGGCGTGGTCACCAAGGAGACCAGCAAGTCTGACAAGACGGTGGATGCCCTGGCGCTCGGGATCCCGGGTGCCCTCTCCAATCGCCCCCCCGAGACGGCCCCCCAGGCCGAGCAGGGAGGGGAAGGGGAGGCCAAGGCCGAACCTGCGCCCAGGAATGACAGCCGCACCGAGCGCGAGGAGACCAGTCGCCAGTACGAGAACAGTCGCACCCTGGTGCACACCCGCTATCAGCAGGGTCGCCTCGAGCGGATGAACGTCTCCGTGCTGCTCAACGAACAGACGGCGCCGAAAGAGGGCTGGAACCAGGCCCAGCTTGGCCAGATCCGCCAGATGGTGGAGCGCGCCGTCGGTTTCGACTCGGGCCGTGGCGATCAGATCAGCCTGCAGGTGTTCAACTTCACCGACGAGGTGCTGGTGGCGCCCCCGGAATCCAGCTGGTGGGAAACCCCCTATTGGCAGGACTCCCTGCGTTACCTGGTCGGTGGCCTGCTGGGTCTGACCCTGGTCTTCTTCGGCATCCGTCCCCTGGTCAAGCACCTGGTGCGCACCCAGCAGCCGGTGGCCACCCCGAACGAGGAGGCCCAGCAAGAGCAGGAGCCGGAACTGGGCCTGGCGTTGCAGCGCCGGGGGGACGAGGCCCTGGCCGCGCCCCATGGCAAGGGGCTCATCCGTGCGGATGAGGAGCAGGAGCCCCATTTCGCCGCCCTGGATCTCGATGCCCTGCCTGAGCCCGGCTCCGAGCTTGAGGTTCAGCTGAAACACCTGCAACTGCTGGTGGACAAGGACACGGCCCGGGTGGCCGAGGTGGTGAAGGCATGGGTGAGCGGCAATGAGCAACGTTAATATGAACCAGAGCGCAGTAGACATCGACATAGACAATCTGGAGAAGGCCGCCATCCTGCTGCTCAGCATGGGCACGGAGGCGGCGGCCAAGGTGATGCAGAAGCTGTCGCGCGACGAGGTGCAGCGCCTCATCTCCAAGATGGCGGGCCTCTCCGGGGTCAGCTCCATCGAGGCGAAGTGGACCTTGCAGCAATTCTTCACCCAGTACCGGGAGCAGAGCGGCATCGCCAGCGCCTCCCGGGAGTACCTGGAGCAGACCCTGGATCTGGCCCTGGGTCAGCGCCTCTCCCGCAGCCTGCTCGACAGCCTGTACGGGGACGTGATGAGCCAGGATATCCAGCGGCTGCAATGGGTCCCCGCCGAGATGCTCGCCCGCTTCTTTCGCAACGAACACCCGCAGATGCAGGCGGTGCTGCTGGCCTTCCTGCCGCCCCAGACCGCCTCGGCCGTGCTCGATGCCCTGCCGGGCTCGCTCCACGACGACCTGCTGGTGCGGGTGGCCGGGCTCAACTCGGTGAGCGAACACGTGCTGGCGGAACTGCGTCTCACCCTGGATCGCTGCCTGGCCTATGTGGCGGATCAGTCCGGCGCCAAGGTCAACGGGGTGCGCCAGGTCGCCGACATCCTCAACCGTTATCAGGGCAACAAGGAGCAGATGCTCGCCCTGCTGCGGGAGCGCGATGGCGACATGGCCCTCGAGATAGAGAAGAACATGTTCGACTTCATGGCCCTGCGTCGCCAGAGCGACGACACCCTGCAGCGGCTGGTGCAGGAGCTGCCCGCCGATCTGCTGGCGCTGGCGCTCAAGAACACCGAGGCCGGCTTTCGCAAGGTGGTGCTCGGTGCCATGCCCAAGCGGATGGCCCAGGCCCTCGAGGCCCAGATCCAGGATCAGGGCAGCGTCTCCCTGCGCAAGGTGGAACAGGCCCGCGACGAGGTGATGCAGCTGGTGCGCGAGCTGGTGGAACAGGGCGAGCTGGAGTTCCAGCTGTTCGAAGAGCCTACGGTCAACTGATGAGAGACGAGCATGCCTAACAAGATGCGCAAGCTGGCTCCGGGGGCGACCCGCCGCTACCGCTTTCCCCAGCTGGGACAGAGCGGGGAGGGGGCGCCGAGCGAGCAGGAAAGGTTCGAGTCAGGCTACCAGCAAGGGTTGGAGCAGGGTCAGGATCAGGGCTATCAGGAGGGTTACCAGCAGGGGCTCACCAGCGGCCTGATCGAAGGGGAGAGCCGCGGCCTGGCCCAGGGACAGGCCAGGGGGCTGGCCCAGGGCCTGGCGGAGGGACGCGCCTCGTTCGACGAGGCCATGCAGCCCTTCACCCGCTTGCAGCAACAGTGGGAGAGCCTGTGCCGGGCCCGCATGCTGCAACAGAAGCAGGTGCTGG
This sequence comes from Aeromonas bivalvium, assembly GCF_046078285.1. NCBI lineage: Bacteria > Pseudomonadati > Pseudomonadota > Gammaproteobacteria > Aeromonadales > Aeromonadaceae > Aeromonas > Aeromonas bivalvium. The sequence continues at coordinate 281,061 of NZ_JBGXBV010000005.1, read as the reverse complement.
CCCAGCTGGTGGAGCAGGTGGCGCGCCGGGTCATCCAGGCCGAGTTCACCCTCAATCCCCAGCAGGTGCTGAGTCAGGTGGAACAGGCGCTGGCCACCCTGCCCACTCAGCCCGAAGAGCTGACCATCTACCTCAGCGAAGGGGACAGGCGCCGCCTGGCCGAGCTGGGGGTCACCCAGTGCGCCGGCTGGCCGCTGCAACAGGATGGGGCCCTGGCCATCGGCGATGCCAGGCTGGAGACCCGGGCCGCGGTGATCGAGGTCAACACGGCGGAGCGGCTCGATGCCTGCCTGGACAAGATCAACAGCGCCCTGGATGCCAGCCTGAATGGATAGCCGGTTGCAGCAGGCCCTCAGCTCGGCCCTGGATGACTTCGAGCCGGCCCCGGGCTTTCGCCACTACGGCCGGCTGGTGCGGGTGACCGGGCTCACCCTGGAGGTGGTGGGCTGCCAGCTGGTGATGGGGCAGCGCTGCCGGGTCGACTGCGCCGGCGGCGCCACCCTGCTGGCCGAGGTGGTTGGCTTCAACCGCGACGTCTCCTATCTGATGCCGCTCCAGCCCATGAGTGGTCTCTACGCCGGGGCCAGGGTGCTGCCCATCCCGGGGGAAGAAACCATACGGGTGGGAGCTCACCTGCTGGGGCGGGTGCTCGACGGCCTGCTGCAACCCCTGGATGGCCGTCCCCTGGCCGAGGCGGGGGAGCGGGTCAGCCTGATGAGCTCGCCGCCCAACCCCCTGCTGCGTACCCCGGTGCGCGAGCCCCTCGACGTCGGGGTGCGGGCCATCAATGGTCTGCTCACCGTCGGCAAGGGACAGCGGCTCGGCCTGTTCGCCGGCTCAGGTGTGGGCAAGAGCATGCTGCTTGGCATGATGACCCGCAACACCACGGCACAGATAGTGGTGGTGGGCCTCATCGGCGAGCGGGGCCGCGAGGTGCGCGAATTCATCGAACACAGCCTGGGCAGCGAAGGGCTGGCCCGGGCCGTGGTCATCGCCGCCCCGGCGGATCAATCCCCCCTGATGCGGCTGCGGGCGGCCCAGCTCTGCCATCGCATCGCCGAGTACTTTCGCGAGCAGGGGCAGGATGTGCTGCTGCTGATGGACTCCCTGACCCGTTATGCCCAGGCCCAGCGGGAGATTGCGCTGGCCATCGGCGAGCCGCCCGCCACCCGTGGCTATCCGCCATCCGTGTTCAGCATGCTGACCCAGCTGGTGGAGCGTGCGGGCAACGGCATGGCGCCGAACGGCAGCCTGAGCGCCTTCTATACGGTGCTGGCGGAAGGGGACGATCAGCAGGATCCCGTGGTGGATGCGGCGCGGGCCATCCTGGATGGTCACATAGTGCTGACCCGTCGTCTGGCGGAGGAGGGGCACTATCCGGCCATCGACATCGGCGCCTCGGTCAGCCGGGTCATGCCTCAGGTGGTGCCCGCCGAGTGGCAATCCCTGGCGGTGACCCTGCGCCAGCTGTGGGGACGCTACCAGCAGGTGCGCGAGCTGCTGCCCCTCGGTGGATACCAGGCGGGCGCCGATCCCCAGATGGATGAGGCGGTGCAGCGCTACCCGGCCATCGCGGCCCTGTTGCAGCAGGGCATTCATGAGGTCACCCCATTGGCCGATGCCCCCGCCGGCCTGCGTCAGGCCCTGGGTCGTCAGGGATAAGGAGAAGCCATGCTCACTCGCTATCTGGGTTTGCAGCAAGGGGCGCTGGAGGAGATGGGCAAGGAGCGCCAGCGTCTGCGGGAGCTGGCCCGGCGCGAGGAGCAGCGGGCCTTGCAGCTGCAGGAGGTGATAGGCAACCTGGGCAAGGGGGGTGGGAGCTTTCACCCCTTGCTGCTGCAAAATCGCCAGCAGATGGATGGCCAGTTGCGCCGCCTGCTCTCCCATCAGGTGCAGCAGTCGACCCTGGCCCGGATCGATCTGGAGCGCCACGAGCAGCAACTGCGTCGGCAGTTTGGTCGGGTGAAGGGGCTGGAGGGGGTCTTGGCGCGGCGAGAGCTGGCAGGCAGGCAGCAGAGGGAGGCGCAGGAGCAGCGTCAGCTCGATGAGCTCAGCAGCCAGCGCCACCGAGATCGCTGAGGGGCGGCTCAGGGCTCCTGGCCGTACTCCTGGGTCTGGCCGAGCAGGGTGTGCAGCGTCTCGATTTGCCCCGCCAGCAGGCGACCGTTGCGATCGTTTTGCTGCTGGCACTGACGCAGGCTGGCCTCCAGTTGCTGCCACTGGCCCGTCATGGTCTGGCGCAGGGGCTCGGGCAGGCGGGCGATCAGCTTCGCCATGCCCTGTTCATCCGGCGCCAGTCCCAGGGCTCCCAGATGTTGACAGCGTTGCTGGGCCTGCTGCTGTATCTGTTTCATCAATTCGGTCTGCTGCAGGTTGTGCTGGGTCAGCTCATCCACCTCGTGGGTCGCCAGCAGCAGGTGCTGGCGTTGCAGCATGGTCAGCAGATCGCTGTAGCGGCCGAGATCGCGCTGGATCCCGAGCAGCAGCTGCTTGACCCTCTGTCTGGCATCCAGGGGTCTGGTCTCCTGGTTCATCGACGGTGCAGGTCCAGGATGGCCTGGCTCAGTGCCGCCAGATCGAGGGTAAGCCGTCCCTCTCCGATGGCCTGGCGGATCTGCTCCACCTTGGCCATGTCGACATCCGGGGTGCTGGCCAGTTCGACCTTGGCGTGGGCCATGGTCTGGGCGGTGGCGCTGATCTGGCTCTCGCTCCCCTGGCGGCTCTGGGGTGCGGTCTGAACCGGCTCCTGTTTGCGCGGCAGCGGGCTCTGGATCTGGACGGGGTCGGTACGGGTGATCTTCATGGGTACAATTCCTGATGGTCTGCTGACATAAAGCGACCGCCGCTTGCCAAAACTTGAATCGGCGGCGTCATCGGGTTCAAAATCGCGTCTCGACCTCCCCCCTGTTCAGCACCCAGGCCTGGATCACCCTGCCCGAGCTGCTGTTTTTCACCCTGATGCCATCGCCGATGGCGCCATCTTCCAGGGCCTCGCCCCGGGTCGTGGCGGCAAACTCCCCCTGACCGGCCCGGATCAGCACCCCTTCCCCCTGACGCACCGCCCACTGCTTCTGCAGATCCAGCTCGCCGATGAGCTGCCCCGTGCGCAGCCTGCGGCTGCTCTTCTGCTGGGTCAGCGAGACGCTGGCCGGAGTGAAGCCGCGCTGGATACGGCTCACCTCCAGCTCTTTTGCCACCAGGTCATGGGCCCGGATGGGCTGGCCCTTGTCTATCTCTTTGGCCGTGACCCAGAGCGGCATGAAGACACGTACATCGACCCTGGCCCTCAGTTGCCACTGGGGCTCGGCGCAACTGACCAGATAGGGGCGCCGCCCCCAGGGCTGGCGGTAGAGACCCCCTGCCTGCAGCTCGGGCGCCTGCAGGCAGGGGGGCAGGTGGCTCGCCGCCGGGGCGAGCCAGACCTCGCGCTCGACCCGGCTGGCCTGCCAGCCCTGCAGCGCCAGATAGTCATCGAGCAGGCGGGTGGCATCTTGCTGCAGGCGCAGGGCCAGGGCCTCGACATCCAGGCGGGGCGTAGTCTGAGCCTGCCCGGGCAGTGACAGCGGCAGCAGCATCAGCATGACACCCCACTTCCTGCCGGGAAACCCAGCTTCCCCTCGCCATGACGCCGGGGTGAACCGGCGCGGCGTCAGGGGGCGATTGCGGTGCTTTTTCACGATTGGCATGAGTCTTGATATGGCCTGCACGGGTCTGACTATTTCGCTGACGAGAGGATGAAGCATGAGTATCTCATTTGACAGTGCGCTGGGGGTACATCCTTATGCCCTGGATGTGCGGGCGGATCGGGCGCGTATCCTCGCCGGCAACCTGGCAAATGTGGATACCCCGGGCTATCTGGCCAGGGACGTGGATTATAAGAGCATCCTGGGGCGGGTTGCACAACAGGTGGCGGCCAAAGAAGAGGGCAGCGCCATCGCCACCGGCAATCTGCAGCAAGCGATGCAGCAGCCCCTCTACCGCATTCCCTATCAGGTCTCCATGGATGGCAACACGGCCGAACTCAGCGTCGAGCAGAGCAAGTTCGCCAACAACGCCACCGACTTTCAGACCAGTCTGACCTTCCTCAATATGAAAATCACCGGGATCGCCAAGGCGATCGAGGGCCGCTAATCATGTCGTTCAATCGCATCTATGACATCGCCGGCAGCGCGATGCGGGCACAAACGGTTCGCCTGGATACCGTCGCCTCCAACCTGGCCAACGTCGACAGTGTCGCTGGGCGGGAAGAGGAGGCGTTTCGCGCCATCAAGCCGGTCTTCTCCACCCTCTACCAGCGGGTACAGGAAGCCGATGGCCTGGGAGCAGCCCAGGTGCAGATCGCCGGGATAGTCCAGTCGGACCGCCAGGTCGAGAAGCGGCTCGAGCCCACCAACCCCCTGGCCGATGACGATGGCTTCGTCTACTACTCCAACGTCAATGCGGTGGAGGAGATGGCGGACATGATGAGCGCCTCCCGGGGATTTGAAACCTCGGTCGAGGTGATCAATCGCATCTCCAGCATGCAGCAGGGTCTGCTGCGCCTCGGGCAGGCCTGACCATGAGCCTGCCTCAGGTCAATAGCCTGGACACGGCCCGCGGCGCCAGCCAGACCGCAGACAACGGCATCGCCAGCAACGGCACGGCCAGCGGCGGCATGCAGTTGCGCAACGAATTCCTGCAGATGATGGTGGCCCAGCTGCAGAACCAGGACCCCACCAACCCCCTCGATGGCTCCCAATATGTCACCCAGCTGGCCCAGTTCAGCATGGTGGAAGGGGTGGAGCAGCTGAAGGTGTTGCAGCAGAAGTCCATCGCCATGATGGATACCCAGCAGGTCTTGCAGAGCACGGATCTGATCGGCCGCGACGTCATGGTACCGACCGCCACCCTCAAGCAGGGGGAGGAGAAGGCGGTGCGAGGCCAGATCGAGCTGGCGGGTGCCGCCGATCTGGTCGAACTCAAGGTGTTCGACCAGCACGGCACCCTGGTCCAGACCCGTTCCTGGGGCGAGACCAAGGCGGGGGGCATGGATTACGACCTGTCCGTGCTGCCAGCGGGGGAGTACAGCTTTGAGGTGAAGGCCTCCCTGGACGGGGCGACGGTGCAGAGCAAGCACTATGTCTCGAGCACGGTGGACAGGGTCACATTGCCCGGCACCGGCGAAATCATGTTAGAGGTGGCGGGCGTCGGGGAAGTCCCCCTGTTCAGTGCCATCCAGTTTGGCAAATCGGCATAAGCCCATAGGAGCGACACTGTGTCTTTTAGTATCGGACTGAGCGGCCTGCGCGCCGTGAACCAGGAATTGAGCGTCATCAGCAACAACGTGGCCAACGTCAGCACGGCGGGCTTCAAGTCGAGCCGAGCCGAGTTTGCCGCCATCTATGGTGGCGGTCAGGCGGGCGGTGTGGAGATGAACAACGTCTCCCAGAACTTCGATCGCAACGGCGACGTGATGCGCACCGGTCGCGGCCTGGATCTGGCCATCTCCGGCAACGGCTTCTTCCAGCTCAAGGATGGCAACGGCCAGACCTCCTACACCCGGGCCGGCATGTTCCAGCGCGACGCCAACAACTACCTCACCACCTCGAACGGCGATCGGCTGCAAGGCTATACCGTCAATGGCGCGGGCCAGCTGCAGACCGGCGTGGTCGGGGATCTGCAGGTCGGCACCGGCAGCCTGCCCGCCAAGGCGTCCACCTCACTGGAGTTTGTCGGCAACCTCAAGGCGGATGCCAGCAACATAGACACGGCCCTCAATCCGTTCGATCCGGCCAAGGCGGAGAGCTACAACTTCTCCCAGTCCAGCAAGGTATTTGACTCCCTGGGCACGGAACACACGGTCACCCAGTATTTCGTCAAGGTGGGCAGCAACGACTGGCAGGTGCACTACACGGTGGATGGGGCCGTCAACGGCGCCAGCACCAACCTCAAGTTCAACACCGACGGCACCTTCGATGCGGTGGGCAGCGGCGCCGACAAGGCAACCCTGGCGCTCACCCCGGCCGGTGCCGACCCCATCAGCCTGGAGATAGGGCTGACCAAGTTCAGCCAGTATGCCTCCGACTTCAACGTCAGCCGCAACCAGTCCGATGGCTACACCTCGGGGGATCTGACCGGGGTGCGCATCGATCCCGATGGCGGTCTCTACGCCACCTTCACCAATGGCCAGAGCCTGTTGCAGGGCCAGGTGGTGATGGCAAGCTTCGCCAACCCCAACGGCTTGTTGCAGACCAACAACACCAGCTGGCAGCAATCCTTCTCCTCCGGCCAGCCGGTGATCGGGGCGCCGGGCAGCGGCACCCTGGGCTCGCTCACCTCGGGAGCCTATGAGGGCTCCAACGTGGACTTGACCGGCGAGCTGGTCAACCTGATGACCTCACAGCGCAACTATCAGGCGAACGCCAAGAGCATCAGCTCGGCGGACAAGATGACCCAGGTGCTCTTCAACTCCTTCTGAGGCTAACCCGTGGAAAAGCTAATCTACACCGCCATGTCCGGCGCCCAGCACTCGTTGCTGGCCCAGCAGATCCGGGCCAACAACCTGGCCAACCTCAACACGACCGGCTTTCGGGCCGACTTCGAGCGGGTCTCGGCCTACGCCCTGAGCGGGGATGGCTACCAGAGCCGCGTCATGGCGCGGGAAGAGCAGGCGGGCACCGACTTTCGGGCCGGCGCCCTGATGCAGACCGGGCGCAAGCTGGACGTGGCCGTGCGCGGGGAAGGCTTTCTGACGGTACAGACGGCGGACGGGACCGAAGCCTATACCCGGGCCGGCAATCTGGAGGTGGACGCCGATGGCCTGCTCAGCCTCAATGGCCGACCCGTGCTCGGGGATGGCGGCGAGCTGGTGGTGCCGGCCTACCGGGATCTCAGTTTCGGCAACGACGGCTCCCTGAGCATCACGCCCCCGGGTGGCGGCGCCCGCCTCGACGTGGGACGGCTCAAGCTGGTCAACCCGGCGGCCAATGAACTGGTCAAGGGCACGGACGGCCTGTTTCGCCTGCGCCAGGGGGGGGAGGCCGAGGCGAGCGAGAACGTGGTGATGGCCTCCGGCTTCCTGGAGGGGGCCAACGTCAACGCGGTCGACGAACTGATCGGCAGCATGGCGCTGACCCGCAACTTCGAGTTGCAGGTCAAGCTGATGAAGACGGCGGACGACCAGGCCCGCCAGGGCGCCCGCCTCATCTCGGGGCAGGGCTGACCCCGGGGCCAGCCATTTCGGATCCGGTCAGGGACCGGCTCCTCATGAACGCAGTGGAGAGAGACGATGCACGCAGCATTATGGGTCAGCAAGACGGGGCTGTCGGCACAGGATGCCAAGATGGCCAGCATTTCCAACAACCTGGCCAACGTCAACACGGTCGGTTTCAAGCGGGATCGGGTGGCCTTCGAGGATCTGTTCTATCAGGTTCAACGCCAGCCGGGTGCCCAGCAGGATCAGCAGAATCTGGCGCCGATCGGCATCCAGATGGGCAATGGCGTGCGGGTGGTCGGCACCCAGAAGGTGTTCACCTCGGGCCAGTTCCAGAACACCAATCAGGAGCTGGACATGGCGGTGGTCGGGGCCGGTTTCTTCGGGGTAGAGCGCCCGGATGGCGAGACCGCCTACAGCCGCAATGGCCAGTGGCATCGCAGCGCCGAAGGGCTGCTGGTCAACGCGGATGGCCTGCCCATGCTGCCCCAGATCCAGATCCCGGACAATGCCACCAAGATTTCCGTCGGCACGGACGGCACAGTGAGCGCCACCCTGCCGGGTCAGCAGGAGAACGTGGAGCTTGGCCGTATCACCCTGACCAACTTCGCCAACCCGGCCGGACTGGAGGCCCTGGGGGGCAACCTGTACCGGGCCACCGGGGCCTCCGGCGAGGCGATCGAAGGGGTACCGGGTGAAGATGCCATGGGGGCCATCAAGCAGTACACCCTGGAGAGTTCCAACGTCAACGTGGTGGAGGAGATGGTGGACATGATCACCACCCAGCGCGCCTACGAGATGAACGCCAAGGTGGTCTCGGCGGCGGACCAGATGCTGAAGTTCGTGACCCAGGCTCTGTGATGATGAGCGTGTTAAGGCAGAGTCTCTGGCTGGTGCTGCTGCTCGGTGGCTGCGCCACCTATGAGCTGCGCGCCCCCGAGCCGGGTGAAGAGCAGTGGGCGCCGTCGCGCCCCAACCTGCCCGCGGTGGCCAGCGGCGAGGATGGCAGCCTCTATCGCGACAACTATATGTTCACCCTGTTCCAGGACAGGCGGGCCTACCGGGTCGGCGACATACTGACCGTCATGCTGGAGGAGCGAACCCAGTCCAGCAAGAAGGCCAACACCAGTACCAGCAAGAGCAGCAGCCTCAATGTGCCGGCCCCCTCCATCGGCGGCGTGTCCCGGCCCGACTGGGGGGCGACCCTGAGCGCGGATCGCGACTTCGATGGCGGCGCCACTTCCAGCCAGCAGAACACCCTGTCCGGCGCCATCACGGTCACCGTGGCCGAGGTGATGCCCAACGGCGTGCTCGGCATTCGCGGCGAGAAGTGGATCCGCCTCAACCAGGGGGATGAGTATGTGCGCCTCGGCGGCATGGTGCGGGTCGAGGATATCGATCAGAGCAACCGCATCTCTTCCCAGCGCATCGCCGATGCCCGCATCACCTATGCCGGGCGTGGCGCCCTGGCCGACAGCAATCAGATGGGCTGGCTGAGCCGCTTCTTCAGCTCCGCCTTCGCGCCATTTTGAGGACCCCTATGAACAAGTTGCTTCTGACCCTCTGCTGTCTCGTGCTGCCCCTGCTGGCCACGGCGGCCCCCAGCAAGCGCGCCCTGCTCGACATAGTGGACGTGCAGGGGCTGCGTACCAACCAGCTGGTGGGCTATGGCCTGGTGGTGGGTCTTTCGGGCACGGGGGATCGCAGCCAGGTCAAGTTTACCGGCCAGTCCATGACCAACATGCTCAAGCAGTTCGGGGTGCAACTGCCCGACGACATAGACCCCAAGCTCAAGAACGTGGCCGCGGTCTCGGTGCAGGCGACCCTGCCCGCCCTGGCGGGCAAGGGGCAGCTGGTGGACGTGACCGTCACCTCCATCGGCGATGCCAAGAGCCTGCGGGGCGGCTCATTGCTGCTCACCCCCCTGCGCGGCATCGATGGCGAGGTCTACGCGGTCGCCCAGGGCAACCTGGTGGTGGCCGGGGTCAAGGCGGAGGGGCAGTCCGGCTCGTCCGTCACCATCAATGTGCCGACCGCGGGCATCATTCCCAACGGCGCCATCATAGAGCGGGAGGCGGTGAACAACTTCGCCAGCAAGCCCGAGGTGACCCTCAACCTGCATCAGCCGAACTTTCGTACCGCGCGCAACGTGGAACGGGAGATCAACCGCCAGCTCGGCCCCGTTGCCAAGGCGGTGAGCGCCGGACGTATCCAGCTTGCCGCCCCCAAGGACGAGAGCCAGCGCATCTCCTTCATGGCGCTGCTTGAGGACATCCAGATCGATCTGGGCAAGGAGCGGCCCAGGGTGGTCTTCAACAGCCGCACCGGCACCGTGGTGATGGGGCAGGGAGTCAAGGTGCGCAAGGCGGCGGTCAGCCATGGCAGCCTGACGGTCACCATAGGAGAGAGCCAGACGGTGAGCCAGCCCAATGCCTTCTCCAACGGCCAGACCACCACCACCCCCAACTCCCAGATCCAGGTCGATCGGGAGCGCAACAACATGTTTGTCTGGCCGGAAGGCACCTCCCTCGAGGTGATCGTCAAGGCGGTCAATTCCCTGGGGGCGACCCCGGATGACGTCATGGCCATACTGCAGGCCCTCGATGAGGCGGGTGCCCTCGAAGGCGAACTGGTGGTCATCTGAGGATTTATCATGACTAAAATCACGTCCGAACCTGGTTTTTATCAGGATCTCAACGAGTTGCAGCAGATCAAGAGCAACCCGGACCAGCGGGCCGCCCTCGACGCCGCCGCCGGCCAGTTCGAGGTGGGTTTCCTGCAGACCGTGCTCAAGCACATGCGGGCCGCCACCGATGCCTTGCAGGATGAGGATGACAAGCTGATCAAGGGGGAGGGGCTCTACCGCGACATGTATGACAGCCAGCTCGCCATGAGTCTGGTGCAACGCGGCGGCCTGGGGCTCAAGGAGCAGATGGTCAGGCAACTGGATCCCGCATTAAAGAATCCCGACACCCTGGTCGCTTCACAGGAGCAGGGACTGGCCGCCTTCCAGCAGCCCCTGACCCGGATGAAGAAGCCGGGCTGAGGCGATGCCAGGCCCCTCCTCCCCCAACTGCCAACATAAGGAAAGCTGACAGATGTCACTGCTCAATATCGGCTTCAGTGGTCTCAACGCCGCCCAGATAGCGTTGAATGTCAGCGCCCAGAACATCGCCAACGCCAACACCACAGGCTATTCGCGCCAGGAGGCCATGATGGGCAGCCTGTCCGGTTTCGGCCGGCTGGACAACGGCATGGGGGTGGAAGTGGTCGGGGTGCGCCGGATCACCGATGACTACCTGGTGGCCCAGCACTGGCGGGCCGGTTCCACCCTCGGCTCCTCTTACGCCTTCCATCAGTACATCAACACCACGGAGCAGCTGCTCGGCAGCGAGTCCATGAACATCGCCAAGGGGCTCGACAGCTTCTTCTCCTCCCTCAGCGCCGCCCTGGACAGCCCGGAAACCCCGGCCCAGCGCAGCCAGATCGTCAGCTCGGCGGGGGCGCTGGCCAACCGTTTCAACCAGCTGAGCGAGAGCCTGCTCACCCAGGAGAAGCAGATAGACGATCAGCTCAACGGCAGCGTCAGCCAGGTCAACAGCTACCTGAGCCAGGTGGCCGAGCTCAACAAGCAGATCGGCGACCAGGCCTCCAAGGGGGTCAACACTTCTGTGCTGGAAGATAGCCGGGATCAGGTGATCCGCGAGCTCTCCACCCTGATGGAAGTCAGGGTCAATCGCCAGAGCGATGGCTCGGTGGCCCTCAGCCTGCCCCAGGGTCAACCCCTGGTACTGGGGGCGAGCAGCAGCACCCTCTCCATCAAGGGGGACACCCTCTCCCTCCATTTCGGGCCCCAGACGTTCGAGGTTCCCCAGCTCGGTGGCGGTACCCTGGCCGGGATCCTGGCCTATCGGGTCGAGGTGCTGCGCCCGACCCGGGACGAGCTGGGCCAGATCGCCAGCAAGCTGGCCGATGAGTTCAACGCCAAGCAGATGAACGGCATCGACCTCAATGGCGGCGCGGGCAAGGCGCTGTTCGTCTACGACCCCCTGGATCCCGCCGGTACCCTCAAGCTGGCCGCCGGGTTCAAGGGGGACGATCTCGCCTTCGCCCAGGCGGGGGGCGGTCAGGGGGACAACCGCAACCTGCAGGAGCTGCTCACCATCAAGGATGGCCAGTACGACGCCTACGGCAGCCTGCTCGGCAAGATGGCGGTACAGAGCGGCCAGGCCAAGGCCGAGCTGGATGCCAATGCGAATCTGGAGCAGCAGCTCTCCCTCAAGCTGAGCAGTGTCAGCGGCGTCAACACGGACGAAGAGGGGGTCAAGGTGATGGCCTATACCAAGGCCTACCAGGCCAATGCCAAGGTGATCAGTACCTCGGATCAACTCTTCACTTCTCTCCTGAACATGTTCTGAGGCTAGCTCCATGATTGTCAGCATCAGCAAATACCCGCTCTTCACCTTTTCCTGAACATGTTCTGAGGAATTCTCCATGCGCGTCAGTACCAACCAGATCCAGCTCAGCATGCTCGGCAACCTGCAACAGGGCTTCGGTGACTATGCCCGGCTCGACCGCCAGATAGCGAGCAACAAGCGGATCCTGCAACCCTCGGACGATGCCATCGGCAGCGTGCGCCTGCAGGGGCTGCACAAGGAGCAGACGGCCATGGCCCAGTATCAGAAGAACATCTTCAATGCCAAGAGCCAGCTCTCCCAGGGGGAGCAGCAGCTCGATACCATGACCAACATGCTGATGCGGTTGCGGGATCTGACCCAGCTGGCGGCCAACGGCAGCATGTCCCCCGATGACAGGGCCGCGGTGGCCAGCGAGCTGGCAGTGATCAAGGATGGTCTGCTGGATCTGGCCAATGGCCGCAACGAGAGCGGCTCCAGCCTGTTCGCCGGCAGCCAGGTCGACAAGACCGCTATCGTCAAGGATGCCGGCGGCAACTACCAGTATCAGGGGGACGCCCTGATGCGGGAGGTGGTGGTGGCCAAGGGGGTGACGGTGGGCATCAATCACACCGCCGACAGCCTCTTCATCCAGGGCGGCGACTTCTTCAAGCAGCTGGACGATCTGGTGACCCTGCTGGAGACCTCGACCGGCGATGTCAACGCCGAGGCGGGGGCCATGCTGGATCGCAGCCAGCACCTGCAAGACGAGATCAGCCAGATGGTGAGCGGCATAGGGGCCCGCATCAACCTGCTCGACCAGATAGACGAAGGCCATGCCGAGAAGACCCTCTATAGCAAGGAAGTGAGCAATCAGATAGAGTCCCTCGACTATGCCGAGGCGGTGACCAAGCAGGCCCATGTGCTGATGGCGCTGCAGGTGCAGCAGCAGGCCTTTGCCAAGGTCAATGGCCTCAGCCTGTTCAACTACATTCCCTGACACCAGTAAGGACCCAAGATGCAGATCCAGCAGACCCGATCGGGCGCAGTGGCCGAGGCCCCTGCCCAGCTCAAGTTGCGCGGACAGTCATCGGTCCAGGGCAAGGGCAAGGCGCGCCAGCAGGGGGCCATGGAGCGTCAGCCCAATGTGGCGCGCCTGGAGCGCTGGGCGCTGATCGGAACGGCCCAGCAGCGCATCGCCCATGCCCAGGGGGGCGAGCAGGCCCTCAGCCAGGTGTGGGGCGAGCTCAAGCGGCTGGAGCGCCAGCTCTCCCAGACCACCAGCGCCGGCGGTGAGATAGTGCAGCGCCTGCGCGCCCTCGAGGAGCGTCTGACCGGGGCGAACGCCCCCCTCACCGACGAACTCAAACCCAGGCTGCTCGGCAAGGACGACAGCCGGGTGCGCTATGGGGCCGAGCATCTGGAACTGCTGACCGCCAAGCCCACGGCCGAGCGACTGGTACTGGCCTTTCCCGTCAGCAACAGCGCGGTGGAAGTCATGATTCCGGCCGGTGCCCAGGGCCAGGAAGTGATCAGCCGGCTCGACACCGCCCTGGCCAGGGAGCAGATCCAGGCCAGGCTGAACGAGCAGGGCAAGCTGGAGCTGAGTCTGCCACAGGCGCACAAACGCAAGCTGGACGAACCCGTGCTCATCAGCGGCGAGGGGATCCGCATCCCGGCGGGCAACCCTGTGCCGGTGCGGTTCAAGCAGCAGCCAGGCCAGCTAGGTCTGCTGGGGGAGGGGCTTGGTCGCGGCGAGATCCGCCAGGAGCAGCGTCGCCTGCACAAGCTGCTCGGCGAGATAGAGCAGTCGGTGCGCGAGCTCAAGCAATTTCGCCAGAAGATGGTGCAGCAGCTTGACCGGGTAAAATCCCGCAGCCAGAGCCTCAAGCTGGAGGAACTCGAGCAGCTGCAGAGCCGACTCAATGCCCAGCTCAAGGAGGGGGGATTCGCCGGCACCATGGCGGGCCTGCTGGCCCAGGCCAATGTCTCCCGCCAGAACGTGGTGGCCCTGCTGGCCTGATCCCCTCGTGCGCCCGCTGATCCCACAACACCCCGTGACCCGGGGTGTTGTCGTTTCCGGCGCCCGGGTCAGCCCGTCTTGAGCAAGGCGTAGAGGGTGAGATCGCTGGCGAGACCCGATGCCTCCAATCCCTGCTCCAGGGTGCTCAGGAAGCTGGCGTTGTGCTGGCGAACCGTGTGATAGCTGTAGAAGAGATCCGTCACATCCCCCTCGGTCAAGGGGGCATCCCCCATGGCCAGCAGGCACAGATAGCTGCGCAGCAGGAAGTAGTCCGCGATCAGCAGGCGATAGGCCAGCTGCGGGCTCTGCTCCTTGGCGGGGAACTGGTTATGGTAGACGTAATAGAGCAGGTGATTCTGCTGGATATGGGGACGCTCTGCCAGGAAGGGGGCGACCCGCTCGTGCCAGCACTGGTGCAGGCTGGCGAGCTTTGCCTCATCGAACTCTCCCTCCAGCACCCGGTTGATGGTCTCCAGGCAGCGGGTCATGGTCGCGCGCCCGCGCCGCTGCTGGTTCTGGTTGTTGAGCATCAGCAGATGGGTGAGGGTGCGCAGCGCCCACCACTGGATCTTGCCGATGAAGGGGAGCTGGGCGAACGCCGTGGCGAGCTGGCCCTGCTCTATCATGGGCACCATCTGCGCGAGGAAGGTCTGGTTCGATACCTGGCTCTCATCCCTGTGGATCAGCATGCCGATGAGCCAGAGCCGCTCCTCCACCGTCATGGCGTCCGCCAGCAACACATCGATGCTCAGCATGTGCAGTGAGGCCAGGGCTGGGGGGACGGCCCTGGGCTTGCCCTTGCCGGTGAAGGGGGTCGCCTCCATCGCCATGGCCTGGGGATCGAGCAGCACCCGGCGGCTCACCTCCGGGCAGGAGAGCACCAGGCTGCGCCTGTGTTGCTCGCCAAACTGGCTTTGCAGCCTGGGGTAGCTCTTGCAGGTCTGGCTGAGGGCCTCGGGGCCCGCCTGCTTGTGGACATTGCACAGGCCGACACCGTCGAGGAAGGGGCAGGCCCCCGCCTCGTTCATGCGGATGGTGCCCCAGTGATCGTTGGATTTTTTCACCTTCTGGATATGCTGTTTGGCCGTGCTCTGGATGAGTTGGTCAGGGTGGCTGACGTAGTGGCGATAGGTCTGCTTGTCGATGGAAATGGTCCAGCCATGGCAGCAGTTGTCCTCGCATCGATCGCCGATACATTGAAATTGCTGGTAATACCTGGGGGTCAGCAGGGTGTGGGCCATCTTTTCTCCTTGGGCGGCGTGGACCTCATGGTCGAGCGGGTGGCTGCCCGCATCGATCTCTGTGGCCCAGGCACTGCAAGAAGGGTGCCCGAAGTGACGAGGTGGTGGCGACAGGGGGCGGTGGAAAATTTTAAAAAAGAGCGATCGCCATTTCATTTTCCCCTCTGGACGGTCGCTCTTGAGTGGAGTCAACCAATCAGCTGCCCGGCAGCATCTCACTCGAGGAAACGACCATGGGTCTGTCCATTCATACCAACTTCGCCTCTCTGACCACTCAGAGCCAGCTGAACACCACCAACAAGATGCTGGGCACCGCCATGCAGCGCCTGGGTACCGGCCTTCGCATCAACTCCGCGGCCGATGACGCCGCCGGTCTGCAGATGGCCACCCGCCTGCAGGCCCAGTCCAACGGCCAGAAAGTGGGCATGCGCAACGCCCAGGATGCCGTCTCCATGATGCAGACCGGTGAAGGTGCCCTGGACGAGATGACCAATATCGTCCAGCGCATGAAGGATCTGGCCACCCAGGGTGCCAACGGCACCACCAGCGCCGAAGACTACACCGCCCTGGACGCCGAGTTCGGTGAACTGGCCAAGGAACTGGCCAACATCACAGACAACACCACCTTCGGTGGCCAGTCCCTGCTGAAGAAAGGCGCAGGCAACTTCGAGAAGGGTGCCGTCAAGTTCCAGATCGGTGGCACCGCCGCCGAGACCCTGAGCGTCGACATCTCCACCGACCTGAAGAAGGTGACCGGTTCTACCGGTGGTTCTGGCCTGGATGGCGCCGCTCTGAAGGCCGGTATCGGTGATCAGACCAAGGCTTCCGCCGCCATCACAGAGATGGAAACCTTCCTGAAAGACATCGGCAGCGCCCGTTCCTCCTTCGGTGCCAATATCAACCGTCTGGAGCACACGGTGAACAACCTCTCCAACATGAAGGAGAACACCGACATGGCGAACGGCCGCATCATGGATGCCGACTTCGCCCAGGAGACCACCAACATGACCAAGAACCAGATGCTGATGCAGGCTGGCATGTCCGTGCTCTCCAACTCCAACCAGATGACCGGCATGGTGACCTCCCTGCTGCGTTGATGGCCGTGGCACTCATCCCCTGGATGAGTGCCTTTTTCCTCTTCCTCCCTTCCTGTCCGTTTCCGCTTTTCCCGCATTTTTTCAGTCATCCATTCAAGTCTTGCATCGCATCTGTCGCTTCTCTTCTTCGTACGGTTATCCGCTGCGGTTGCAGCCTTCTTCGAGGAATAGATCATGGGTTTGTCCATTCATACCAACTTCGCCTCTCTGACCACTCAGAGCCAGCTCAACACCACCAACAAGATGCTGGGCACCGCCATGCAGCGCCTGGGTACCGGCCTGCGCATCAACTCCGCGGCCGATGACGCCGCCGGTCTGCAGATGGCCACCCGCCTGCAGGCCCAGTCCAACGGCCAGAAAGTGGGTATGCGCAACGCCCAGGACGCCGTCTCCATGATGCAGACCGCCGAAGGGGCCATGGACGAGATGACCAATATCGTCCAGCGCATGAAGGATCTGGCGACTCAAGGCGCCAACGGCACCGCGAGTGCGGAAGACCGTCTGGCCATAGGTACCGAGATGAAGGAGCTGACCGCCGAGCTGAAGAACATCAGCGATAACACCCGCTTTGGTGGTGAGGCCCTGATCGGTGCCGGTGGCAAGTTCGAAGCTGGCACTGTGACCTTCCAGATCGGTGGCACCGCCGCCGAGAAGCTGGACGTCAAGGCCGACACCAACGTCAAGGCGGTCAACACCGCCATCACCACGGCGACCACCGATCTGGCCACCGCCGACGTGGCGGCGAGCGCCCTGGCGTCCACTGACTTCAATGCGCAGATCACCAAGATGGAAGATGCCCTGGACGCCATCGGGACAGCTCGCTCCCAGTTCGGTGCCAACATCAACCGTCTGGAGCACACGGTGAACAACCTCTCCAACATGAAGGAGAATACCGACATGGCGAACGGCCGCATCATGGATGCCGACTTCGCCCAGGAGACCACCAACATGACCAAGAACCAGATGCTGATGCAGGCTGGCATGTCCGTGCTCTCCAACTCCAACCAGATGACCGGCATGGTGACCTCCCTGCTGCGTTGATGGTGATGACAGGCTGCCCCCTTGGGCAGCCTGTTCTTATTGCCTGTCCATGGGAAAGCAGACGCCTGTGTTTTCCCATCGACATGCCGGATGAACCTAGTCTCAAGGGTGTAGCAAGATGCAGATAGATCCCTCCTCCATGGCCTCCCAGCTGATCGCCGCCGAACGTCAGAACATGGATGCCCTGCTCAATCGCCAGATGGCAAGCGTCAAGGCGCAGCAGACGGCGCTGAGCACGCTCAATACCAAGCTCTCCACCTTCCAGACCATGCTCAAGGACTTGAACAAGGCTTCCACCCTGCAAGCCCAGAAGGCCACCCTGTCCCAGGAGGGCTTCATGACGGTGACCAGCAACGGCAAGGCGAGCTCGGGGCAATACAGCTTCTTCGTCGAGCAGCTGGCCCAGGCCCATCAGCTGGGGGTGCAGCTCGACAGCGACACGGATCCCCTGCCGGCGAGCGGCACCCTCTCCCTGGCGGTGAAGGGCAAGACCCTGAACGTGGATCTGGCGGCCCTGCCGGCGGGGGCGACCGTCAAGGACCTGGTCTCCCACATCAACAACGCCACGGACAACCCCGGGGTCAAGGCGACCCTGGTGCGCACCGATGGCAAGGTCAACCTGGTGCTGACCGGCAAGGAGACAGGGGAAGAGAACGCCATCAGCCTGAGCTACAGCGGCGATCCGGCCAGTGCCTTCGCCACCGCCCTGGCGGCCCGCACCGATATCACCAGGGCGCAGGATGCCAAGTTGCGGATGGGGGGAGACAGCCCGCTCACCATCACCTCGGCCAGCAACAAGCTGGAGAATGTGGTCGATGGCCTCACGCTGGAGCTGACCAAGGTCCAGGCGGCCGGGGATCCTCCCATGCAGGTCACCATAGGGCAGGATACCGAGGCCGTGACCGGCTCCCTCAAGCAGTTTGTCGACAGCTACAACGAGCTGGTGGGGGAGCTGGCCAAGATGACCGCCAGCGATCCCAAGTCACCGGGCGCCCTGGCCTCGGACAGTGGGGTGCGCGGTCTCAAGAGCCTGCTGGCCGCCAAGGTGCGGGATCTGCCCAATGGCCTGACCCTGCACAATCTGGGGATCAAGACCGACAAGGAAGGCAAGCTCTCCTTCAACGAGACCGACTTCAACAAGGCGCTGGAGAAGGATCCCGAGCTGCTTGGCAAGGCGCTGATGGGGGATGATGGCCTGCTCAAGCGGATGAGCAACGCCATGGATCCCTATACCAGGCGGGACGGGGTGCTCAAGGGGCGCAAGACGGGTCTGGAGAACAACCAGCGCCGGCTGGACGAGCGGATGGAGGCGCTGGATCGTCGCATGGAATCCGCGTATAAGCGCTACCTCAATCAATTCACCACCATGAATCAGATGATGCAGACCATGGGTTCCCTGTGAGTCGATGTTCGCGTTTTACCCTGAATAAGCGAGTCTTCCATGTTTGAACACCAAGATGGCTATGATGCCTACCAATTTGCCGCGACGCAGGCCAAGGCCGCCAGTGCCGACCCCCATCAGCTGGTGCTGATGCTGATGGATGGCCTGCTCGACGAGATGGCGCGGGCCGAGGGCCATATCCAGGTCAAGCAGTACGAGCGCAAGGGGCAGGCCATCAACAAGTGCCTGCAGATCCTCGGCGGCCTCGACAGCGCTCTGGACATGGAGAAGGGAGGGGAGCTGGCCGCCAACCTGCACCGTCTCTATGACTACTGCGGTCAGCGCCTGTTCGAGATCAGCGTCAGCAATGACCTGGCGGGCTTTGCCGAGGTGCGCCGCATCCTGCTCGAGCTCAAGGATGGCTGGGAAGCCATGGCGGTCAACAAGGGGTGAAGCGGGCGGAAGCTGCGCTTCCCAGATACCCGCTGGCCATGACCCAATACATTGATAATTCATCATTATTTTATGGCCCACTCCTTGCTAGTGGCTATGCAGTACCACTCTTGAGGCCCTTGCCATGCCCGTCAGCAAGCCATCCATATCCAGTGCCGAGTACGAGACCCGCCAGCGCCAGTTGCTGGGGCTGGGTCGACAGTTGCAGCAGCAGGCCCAGGCGGGTCAATGGGATGCGGTGCGCCTGACCGACCAGAGGTTGGCGCAGTTTTGCAACACCCTGGCGGCCAACGCCCCTCTCTGGCATACCCTGCTCCCGGCCCGTCAACAGGTGAGGGAGTGGCACCGCCAGGCCCTCGAGCAGTGCCGGGCCGAGCTGGCGGTGCGCGAGCAGAGCTGGCAGCAGCTCAGCCAGGGACGGGAAGGCCTGCAGGCCTACGATGAGGCGCAATCATGGGCGTGATCCGCAACCTGAGCCCTGCGGCCCTGGCCGCGGGCGCCGAGCAGGGCGCCATCCATCGCCGCCAATCGGCGGACGCCACACAGGGCTATCAGTCCCTCGATCCCTCCCTCGACCCTGCCGATCTCGCGGCGCTGGCCCAGCCCTTGCCAGTGCAAGAGGGGCAGGAGGAGCCCCCCCAGCAGGAGGAGACGACCGATGAGGAGGCGCTGGCCGCCGCCTTTTCGCGCCGCGTGGCCGATACCTCTTATTTCACTCCTGCGCCGGGTCTGACCCAGGCCAGGGCGCCCCTGACAGGGGAGGCGACGCCGTCCATGTCACCCCCTCTCACCCTCGAGACCCTGCAGGCCAGGCTCAAGCTGGGCCAGACGGTGGCCGCACCTGTTGCCGCAGACGGAGGCCATATCAGCCCACAGACCCCAGGCACCTTCGGGGCTGGCGACAGTGCGAGCCATCGCCCCGCGCCTGCTCTTCCCCCGGCCCTGCTCGTCGCCCTGGGCGCCGAACCGGCCAGGGGGGAGGGTGCCGAGGTCAAAGGGACGCAAACGCCGACCCTCGTCACCGGCACGCCGGCCCGACAGCCCGACTACCAATGGGCCCCCGCCAGACTGGCGGATAACCCGGCCCAGTGGGGGCAGCAGCTGGTGGAGGTGCTGCGTGACAAGGTGGAGATGCAGGTCAATCACCAGATCAAGCAGGCCCACATCAGGCTGGATCCCCCCGAGCTGGGGCGACTGGAGCTCACGGTGCGCATGGAGGGGGACAAGCTCAGCGTGCAATTGAACGCGGCGAGTCCGGCGGTGCGGGACGCCCTGATCCAGTCGATGGAGCGGCTGCGCATGAGCCTGGCCCCCCATCATGCGGGAGGGGTGGAGGTCAACGTGGGCCAGGGCGGCGAGCAGGAGCGGCGCCAGGCCTGGCAGCAGGACGAGATCCTGGCCGGGCGGCGGGAGTGGACGGAGGACGACCCTCAGGATGACACCCGGGGCCGGGACTGGCTCAACACCCTGGTCTGACAGCAATCGAATAACAAGGTAACGAGAGACGATGCGGCGATTTTTCAAGTGGTTGATGGTGATAGTGGCGGCCTGCTGCCTGCTCCTGGTGCTGGCCTATGGCGCCTACCTGAAGCGGGACCAGATTGGCGTCTGGCTCGGTCTGACCGAAGCCAAACCCGAGCTCAGTGCGACCCCCTTGTTCAAACCCATGGAGCGGTTCGTCATCAGCCTGGAGGGAGGCGCCCAGACCCACTATCTGGTGCTGGAGCTGGCGCTGGTCACCCATAACCCGGCGCAGCTGACCGATCTGGAGGAGCTGAGCCCCCTGATCCGCAATGCCATGGTGCAGTATTTCAGCCACAGAACCCTGGAGAATGTGCGCCAGGAGCTGCAGGACATCAGTGCCCTGCAGAGTTCGCTGCTCGGCAAGCTGACCACCACGCTGCAGGGCTATGGCTACCGTACCTATCTGGACGAAGTGCTGATCACCAAGGTGCTGGTGCAATAGGTCCGCGATGAATCACTGGGAGCAGCCGAACGCCTTCGCCGCCAAGGAGTCCATCCTGGGGGAGCAGGCCATCCTGATGCGTTATCTGCCGCTGGTGAAGCGGGCGGCCAGCCACTTGCGCAGCCAGGTCAGTGCCAGCTTCGATCAGGACGACATGGAGCAGGTGGGCATGATTGGGCTGCTGGAGGCCTGGCGCCGCTATGATGGCGAGCCGGATCAGCAGTTCGAGAGTTATGCCTTCAAGCGGATCCGCGGCGCCATGCTGGACGAGCTGCGTCGCCTCGACTGGCGCCCCCGCCAGCTGCGCCAGCAGGTGCATGTCTACAACCAGGCCCAGCGTGAGCTGCACAACCAGGGAGGGCGGGCACCGACCGAGCAGGAGCTGGCCGCCGCCCTCGCCACCTCGGTGGAGGAGGTGCGCCAGCTCGCCTATGCCAGCCAGGCGGAGGCCTTGCAGAGCCTGGAGGAGTGGCTGGAAAACGGCGGACGGGCGCCGAGCGCCGAATCTGACGATGCCGACCTGGCCATGACCCTTGCCAAGGTGCTCGCCACCCTGGACAAACGGGAGCAGTTATTGCTTTCCCTCTACTACCAGCATGAGCTGAACATGAAGGAGATAGCCCTGGTGCTCGGCCTGACCGAGTCGAGGGTCTGTCAGCTGCACAAGCAGTGCGTGCTTCAGCTCAAGAAGCAATTGGTCGATTCCATCTAATTCATGACTCGCCACATCCCGTGGCGAGACACCTTGTGTTGTGCGGGAGCATTCATGCAAAAACAGCTAGGCCTTGGCATCATCTTCGTGTGTGTGCTGGGCGGTTTCATGATGGCCGGTGGTCGCCTGCTCGCCCTGTGGCAGCCCGCCGAAATGGTCATCATCTTCGGGGCCGCCATCGGCTCCATGTTCATCGGCAACTCCAAAGAGGTACTCCACGAGATGTGGCGCCAGATCAAGCAGGTGGCCAAGCCGAACAAGGAGGAGCGGGAACTCTATCGCGAGCTGCTGACCCTGATGCATCAACTGCTGGAAGAGACCCGCAGCAAGGGGCTCAAGGCCCTCGACGAGCACATCGAGAATCCGCAGCAGAGCTCGGTGTTTCTCATGTACCCGCAGATCGCCGAGGATCCCCAGCTGCTGGGCTTCATCATCGACAACCTGCGCCTGCTCGGCATGGGCAAGATCAGTCCCCACGAGCTGGAGACCATGCTGGAGCAGGAGATCATGGCCATCGAGGAGGAGATGCTCAAACCGGCCCATGCCCTGCACAAGACGGGGGAGGCCTGCCCCGGCTTCGGCATACTGGCGGCGGTCATGGGCATCATCATCACCATGCAGCAGCTCGATGGCCCGCTCACCGCCATCGGCGTGCATGTGGCGGCGGCCCTGGTCGGCACCTTCATCGGGATATTCATGTGTTACTGCCTGCTCGAGCCCATGAGCAGCGCCATGGAAGATCTGGTCAAGCGTCGCATCTCGCTATTGATGTGCGTCAAATCCATCCTGCTGGCCCAGTTGCGTGGCAAGCAGCCTCTGCTCGCGGTCGACTCCGGGCGCAAGGTGCTCGAGCCCGATGTCAAACCCAGCTTCATGGAGCTGGAGGACTGGGTCACCAACAAGGCGATGTAGATGCGCAACCACGAACAGATCATTGTCAAACGGCAGAACCGCCGCAACTCGGCCCCCAAGAGCGGCGGGGCCTGGAAGGTGGCGTTTGCCGACTTCACTCTCGCCATGATGGCCCTGTTCATGGTGCTCTGGATCCTGGCCGTCTCCAATCAGGAGGAGCGGGAGCAGGTGGCCAGTCACCTGCGTGATTACAGCATCCTGGACAATGCGGCCAACCCCTTCGACATTCGCAACAGCCCCTTCCCGGTCGATCTGGGGGGGCAGCCTTCGCCGCTGGAGGAGCTGGTGCCCGTCTACACCCAGGATGGCCAGCTGATGCCAAAGCACAGGGATCCGAGCCAGAGCATCCTCAACGAGAAGGGGGTCGATCACTACAGCAACCTGGTGGTGGGACGGGTCGAGGGAATGCAGCAGATGGCGGAGCTGGCCGGGGTCATCGACTCCCTGGCGGATCAGCTGCAGGCCAGGAACAACCTGGAGCTGCAACTGGTGCCCCAGGGGCTGCGCATCCTCATTCGGGACAATGAGGACAGGGAGATGTACGGCCGGGGCAGCGCCAGGATCAGCCCCTTCTTTCGCCACCTGCTGATGGGGCTGGCCCCCGTGTTCCAGCGGGTCGAGAACCGGGTGATGATCTCGGGTCACACCGACAACACCCCGTTTGCCAACGACAACTACAGCAACTGGGAGCTCTCCTCGGATCGCGCCATGATGGCCAGGCGCGTGCTGCTGGCCGGCGGCATGCCGCCGCAGCGCATTGCCCAGGTGGTGGCCATGTCCGATACCATGCTCGAAGATGAGGGCAATCCGACCGGCAGCCGCAACCGGCGCATCGAATTGCTGATCATGAGCAGCCAGGCCGAACAGAGCCTGGAGCAGCTGTTCAGCTCACAACTCAAGGCCGCGGCGGCGCAGGCCAAGGAAGGTATGCCCAGATGAAGGATGAAGCCGACCAGTCGCTCCCCCAGGCAGGGGCGCAGGATCCCAGGCGCAAGGTGCCGCGCTGGTATCTCCATGATGGTTCAGAACCGCTCGAGACTCAGAGCTGCGGCATCGCGGCCCGCCTGCTGGTCAGCGGCCTGCTGTTTGACAAGCGGCTCGGCCGGGCGGTGATCAAGGACATAGGGCCGGGCGGGGTGGGCTTCCTGGCCCCGGCACGCTTCCTGCTGCCTGCTGTCATCAACCTCTCCCTTGCTCCCAACATCCGGCTCGAGTGCCGGATCATGCACAGGCGACCCATAGGTCAGCACCTGTGCTTCTATGGCGCCAGCTGGACGCAACCCGACCAGGTGGACCTGACCCCTGTCCTCAGCCACTGGCGCCACTGTTTCATGGCAGCAGCGGCGCCGCAGGACGATCCAGCCCCAGCGGATCCGGCAGACGTTCGAGCCTGATCCCGCCCCGCCCCAGATCCAGCCCCTTGCTCGCCTTCAGCAGCAGGGGGTCATGCAGGCTCTCCAGTGAGATGGTGCTGGCGATGAAGGGCCCCTTCCTGACCAGCTTCTCTTCCCCGGGTTGCCGGCCCTCGCTCTGACTGTATGCGATGGGGCAGCGACTCACCCCCTGCGCCTGTGGCAGACGCCAGGCCGGATTCCAGCGACTGGCATCATTCATGGATACCCCCTTCTCAAGGGCCCAGGCCAGCAGCGAGCAGCCCTGGGGGGCTGACACTATCTGCAATTCCGCCCCCTGTCGCCAGGGGGGCAGGACAAAGCCATAGCGCTGAGGGTGTTGCAGCACGCGGGAGAGCGCCAGCAGGCGAGCGACGTAGAGGCGGGTCTCCTCTGGCAGGGGCAGATCCCACAGATTGCGGCTGTTGGCGGCCAGTATGGCTCTGGTCACCCGGCCTTCTCCCGCGTTGTAGGCCGCCAGGGCCAGGGGCCAGTCCCCGTCGAACAGGCGGTGCAGCCAGGCGAGATAGGTGAGGGCGGCATCGGTGGCGAGCGGCAGGGAGTATCGGCCATCGAAGCTGTCGTTGATGGGCACCCCGAATCGACTCGCCGTCTGGGGCATCAGCTGCCAGGGACCGGCCGCTCCGGCGTGGGAGACGACGTCCAGCCGGTAGCTGCTCTCGATGAGGGGAACGAAACTGAGCAGGGCGGGCAGCTGCCTGGCCTCCACCTGCCTGGCGACCCAGCGGATCATGGGTTGCACCTGGCCCAGGCGCCGCTGCAGGTAATCCTGTTGCTTGAGCAAGAAGGCGCCCTGGGCCTGCACCAGATCCTGGCCCACCCCCGTCAAAGGGGTGGGAAAACCCGCCTGCCAGTGGTAGTTTTGATAAGAATAACAACAAGATGGTGTCAAAATAACCAGCGAGAGCAGCCATCGCATCATGACCCTCATGACGCCGCTTCCCCAGGGAGGCCAAAGGCGAATAAAAACATGATGACTCTCAACAGTTTTCGACCTTTTCAGTCGACTGTTCATGTGGATTCAAGGATGTGATGAGCATGATACCACAAGCAAAAACCCCCCCTACAGCGGGCAAGACACTCCAAAAGTTTCTGCTCTATCTCATCTTGATTAACTTCATGCTGATGGCTCTTTACATCCTCTATATGGATGGCCTCGGGCTGGCGACCAATATGCTGCTCAGCGCCCTGCTCATTCTTTATAATTTGCTGCTTTGTCGTCTCGTCTGCCTGCGGGCGCGGCGGGCGGGAGATGGCTATATCATCTATCCCGTGGTGGGAGTGAGCATCGCTCTGTGTACCTTGATCCTGTATCGCTTTATTATTTCCCCCTGAATCGAGGGCCTCTTTCATGGGGACTCTAATTAATCGCATGCACTTTCCCTGAAATAACTCGTGGAAAATCAACCCGCTTAATCCGAGCCCGTCAAACGCTGCGTCAATATGTTCCCTGCCATCAGGATCCTTGCTTGAAAAGCCCTTTACTCGTCCTTAAACTTCACAGTGGAGAAAAGTGGATCAAAGTGGTTTTTCTGGGCAGAGACCCACCATTTATTACTCATTGGGGATGGCTAATTTGTTGCGTGGTGCTCACGCCATCAGCCTGGATGTCAAAGGGCGACTGGCGATTCCGACCAAGTTCCGTGACTGGCTGCGCGACGAATGCGACGGCCAGCTGGTCTGCACCATAGATATCGCCCACCCCTGCCTGCTGCTGTACCCCCTGCATGAATGGGAGGAGATAGAGCGCAAGCTGAAGACGCTCTCCAGCATGGATCCCGCGCAGCGCCGTCTGCAGCGCCTGTTGCTGGGGCACGCGACCGAATGTGAACTGGACGGCAATGGCCGTCTTCTGCTCTCCCAGCCCTTGCGCACCCATGCCGGGCTGGACAAGAGAATCATGCTGGTGGGCCAGCTCAACAAGTTTGAGCTGTGGGACGAAGCCCGCTGGCAACATCAGATCGATACCGATATCGCGAGCCTGCCCGAGGATGACTGGGCCGGCTCGGATCGCTTACAGGATTTCTCGCTATAAATGAGCCAAGCCGCTGAACATATCACAGTGCTGTTGCACGAGGCCGTCGAAGGTCTGGCCATCCAGCCGGACGGTATCTACGTCGATGGCACCTTTGGCCGTGGCGGTCACTCCCGTCTCATCTTGCAAAAACTCGGCCCCAATGGCCGTCTGATTGCGATTGACCGCGATCCTCAGGCCATCGCCGAAGCCGCCAAGATCCAGGATCCCCGTTTCGAGATAGTGCACGGCCCCTTCTCCGGGATCACCGGTTACCTGGCCGATCGCGGCCTGTTGGGCAAGGTCAACGGCTTCCTGCTGGATCTGGGGGTCTCTTCCCCCCAGCTGGACGATGCCGAGCGCGGCTTCAGCTTCATGAAGGACGGCCCCCTCGACATGCGCATGGACCCCACCACGGGCCAGAGCGCTGCCGAGTGGCTGGCCAAGGCCGACGTGGATGACATCGCCTGGGTACTGAAGACCTTCGGCGAGGAGCGTTTCGCCAAGAAGATCGCCCGCGCCATCGTCCACGATCGGGCGACCGAGCCCTATGTGCGCACCCGCCAGCTGGCAGAGATGATAGCCAGGGTCAACCCGAGCAAGGAAAAGGGCAAGCACGCGGCCACCCGCAGCTTCCAGGCCATCCGTATCTATATCAACAGCGAGCTGGACGAGATAGAGACGGCGCTGGATGGCGCCCTGCAGGCCCTGGCCCCAGAGGGGCGCCTCTCCGTCATCAGCTTCCACTCCCTGGAGGACAGGCTGGTCAAACACTTCATTCGCAAGCACGAGAAGGGGCCGGAAGTGCCGCGGGGCATCCCCCTGACCGAGGCCCAGCTGGCCGGTGGTCGCAAGCTGAAATCGGTGGGCAAGGCGCTCAAGCCGTCGGAACACGAAGTCACCGAAAATACCCGGTCCCGCAGCTCTGTGCTGCGGGTCGCAGAGCGTTTGGCGGAGTGAGCCATGAGTGAATTTCGCGTCCACCTCGGCAAGGAGATAGTTCAGGACCTCTGGCGCCACAAGCTGCAGCTGGCCCTGGCCATTGCCGTGCTGGTCACCTGTTTTGCGGTGATCCTGGTGACCAACATGACCCGGGTCATGACCTCGACCCAGAACGATCTCATGGCCGAGGAGGACAGGCTCAACATAGAGTGGCGCCACCTCTTGCTGGAGCAGGGCACCCTGGCCGAGCACTCCCGGGTGGCGGCACTGGCCATGGACAAGTTGCAGATGGCTCGCCCCCTGGTGACCACCGAGAAGGTAATCAGCCAACCATGAAACGCAAGACGCCCGCCAAGGCGCAGGCCAAAGCCCCGTCACTCTATCCGTGGCGTTTTCGCACCCTGGTGTTGTTCATCGGGATAGCGTTTGTCGGCTTGATCCTGCGTCTGGCCTGGATCCAGGTGATAAGCCCGGACCGGTTGCGCCAGGAGGGGGACATGCGCTCCCTGCGGACCACCTCGACCCAGGCGGTGCGCGGCATGATCACGGATCGCAACGGCGAGCAGCTGGCGGTATCTGTGCCGGTCGAAGCGGTGTGGGCCGATCCCAAGACGGTCCACGAGTCAGGCTCCATCCACAACGAGCGGGCCTGGCTGGCCCTCTCCGCCGTGCTCAAGGTCGACATCAACACCCTCAAGCACCGCATCTCCAACCCCAAGAAGCGCTTCGTCTATCTGCAACGCCAGGTGACCCCTGCCGTGGCCGAATACATCAAGGGCCTCAAGCTGGGGGGCGTCTTCCTGCGTCCCGAGTCGCGCCGTTTCTACCCAACGGGGGAGATCAGCGCCCACCTGGTGGGGGTGACCAACATAGATGGCCATGGCATAGAGGGGATAGAGCGCAGCTACGATCAGTGGCTGAGCGCGACCCCGGGCGAGCAGCGGGTGCGCAAGGACAGGCAGGGCCGGGTCATAGAGCGGCTCGGCGTGGTCAAGGAGGGCAAGAACGCCAACAACCTGGCCCTGAGCATCGATCAGCGGGTGCAGGCCCTGGCCTATCGCGCCCTGAAACGGGCCACCGACGAGAACAAGGCGACGTCCGGTTCCCTGGTGATGCTGGATGTGAAGACAGGGGAGGTGCTGGCCATGGTCAATACCCCCTCCTACAACCCGAACAACCGGGGTCAGTACCAGAGCTTCCGGGTACGCAACCGGGTGGTGACGGATACCTACGAGCCGGGGTCCACCATCAAGCCGCTGATCCTGCTCAGCGCCCTGCAGGCCGGGGTGACGAGCTGGAAGGACCACATCCAGGGCGGGCCCCTCTATATCGGGGCCAAGCAGATCCGCGATGTCAGCATCCACAGCGCCAACAACCTGTTCGACATCTTGCGTTACTCCTCCAACATCGGCATGTCCCGTATCGCCCTGCGCATGCCGGCCCAGGAGATGATCAACACCCTCAGCCTGTTCGGCTTTGGCAATGACACCGGCAGCGGCCTGATCGGCGAGAGCCTGGGGATGCTGCCCCAGCGCCGGCGCTGGTCCGATATCGAACGTGCCACCCTGTCGTTCGGCTATGGCCTGCGGGTGACCCCGCTGCAGCTGGCCTCGGCCTATGCCACCCTGGCCAACCAGGGCAAGCGGGTGCCCATCTCCACCATCAAGGTGGACAAGGCGCCCCAGGGTGAGCAGGTCATCGACCACAACAATGCCAAGGCCATGATGCAGGCCCTGGAGTTCGTGGTCGACAACGCCATTCCCAAGGCCAAGGTGCCCGGCTATCGCATCGGCGGCAAGAGTGGTACCGCCAAGGTCGCTGTCGCCGGTGGCTATGGCAAGGACTACATGGCCTGGTTTGCCGGCTTCGCCCCGGCCAGCAACCCCCGCTTCGTCATGGTGGTGGTGGTCAATGAACCCAAGGGCAAGGCCTACTACGGCGGTGCCGTCGCGACACCGCCCTTTGCCGAGGCCATGGGCGGCGTGCTGCAGCTCTACAACATTCGTCCCGATGCGGTGCCCAATGCGCCGCCCCCCTCACTCGCCCGACTGGAGGCCGCCGTTGTCCCTCACACTTGATGCCCTGGTGCGCCCCTTCGGTCTCGAAGCCGGGGCGTTGCCCCTGACCGACATGCAGCTCGACAGCCGACGAGTCGGCCCTGGTTGCCTGTTCGTGGCACTCAAGGGGCATCAGACCGACGGCAGGCAGTTCATCGGGCAGGCGGTGGCCCAGGGGGCGAGCGCCGTGCTGTTCGAGGATGACGGCAGCTTCGTGCCCCCTGTGCTGGCGATCCCCTGCATCGGCATGGGCGATCTGCCGGTCAGGCTCAGTGCCCTGGCCGGACGCTTCTTCGGCGATCCGGCCAGGGCGCTGCAGCTGATAGGCATCACGGGCACCAATGGCAAGAGCACCACGGCGCTGCTGGTGGCCAACTGGCACAGCCTGCTCGCCGAGCAGACGGGGGCCGGCAAGGCGGCCGTCATGGGCACCATAGGCAATGGCCTGTTCGGCGAGCTGGCGGAAGCGGCCAACACCACGGGCAGCGCCCTCGAGGTGCAGGCCAATCTGGCCGCCCTGCGCGATCAGGGCGCCAGCCTGGTGGCCATGGAGGTCTCCAGCCATGGTCTGGTGCAGCACAGGGTAGAAGATCTCCACTTCGCCGCCACCGTCTTCACCAACCTGAGCCGGGATCATCTCGACTATCACGGCTCCATGGCCGCCTATGGCGAGGCCAAGGAGCTGCTGCTCAAGCAGGTCGATGAGCACTGTGCCCTCATCAATGATGACGACCCGCTGGGGCACGAATGGCTGGCCCGTTATCCCCAGGCGGTGGCCTTCGGCACCAATGGCCCGATTGAAAACCACCCTGGGCGACAGTTGACGGCGCAGCATCCCCAATTTCATCAGCAGGGATTCAGTTCAGCCATTAACTCCAGCTGGGGGAATGGTGTATTATCCGCCCCCTTGCTTGGCCGCTTCAACGTCAGCAATGTGCTGGCGGCCATGGGGGTCATGCTGGTGCTCGGTCACGAGTTCGAGCAGCTGATCGCCACCGCCCCCCGCCTGCAGGGGGTGACGGGTCGCATGGAGTGTTTCGGCGGCGGCGATGCACCGCTGGCGGTGGTCGATTATGCCCACACCCCGGATGCGCTGGAGAAGGCGCTGCAGGCCCTGCGGGTGCACTGCGAGGGGCGGCTGTGGTGCATCGTCGGTTGCGGTGGCGACCGCGATCGCGGCAAGCGTCCCATGATGGCCGCCGTGGCCGAGCTGCATGCGGACTGCGTGATCCTGACCGATGACAATCCCCGTACCGAATCGCCGGCCCGCATCATGGCCGACATGGTGGCGGGTCTTGCCGATCCTGGCGCCGTGACCATAGAGCACGACAGGGTCAAGGCCATAGGGCTGGCGCTGGCGCAGGCGAGCAAAGAGGACATCATCCTGGTGGCCGGTAAGGGTCACGAGGATTATCAGATCATTGGCAAAGACAAGCGGCACTACAGCGACCGGGAAACCGTCGCGGCCGCGTTGCACACATTAATGGAGTCATTCAGATGATGACCCTCAGGCTTGCCGAACTGGCCCGGGCGCTCGATGCCCGCCTGATCGGCGGCGATCACGAGATCACCGCCGTCAGCACCGATACCCGCACCCTGGGCGCCGGTGCCCTGTTCGTGGCCCTGCGCGGCGAGCGGTTCGACGCCCACGATTTCTGCGAGCAGGCGGTGCTGGCGGGGGCCTCTGCCCTGCTGGTGGAGCGTGAACTGCCCCTGGCCATCCCCCA
Source organism: Aeromonas bivalvium (assembly GCF_046078285.1). Classification (NCBI taxonomy): domain Bacteria; kingdom Pseudomonadati; phylum Pseudomonadota; class Gammaproteobacteria; order Aeromonadales; family Aeromonadaceae; genus Aeromonas; species Aeromonas bivalvium. The sequence goes on along the minus strand of NZ_JBGXBV010000005.1, from coordinate 250,497 downwards.
GCTGGTGGTGGCCGACAGCCTCAAGGGGCTGGGTCGCCTCGGCAAGCTGGTGCGCGAGCGCATCAACCCGAAAGTGCTGGCCATCACCGGCAGCTGCGGCAAGACCACGGTGAAGGAGATGGCGACCGCCATCCTGCGCTGTGAGGGGGAGGTGCTGGCCACCGCCGGCAACTTCAACAACGAGGTGGGGGTGCCCCTCACCCTGCTGCGCCTCGAGCCGCAGCACCGCTTTGCCGTGATGGAGCTGGGAGCCAACCACCCGGGGGAGATCGCCTGGACCACCTCCCTGGCCCGGCCCGATGCCGCCATCATCAACAACGTGGCCGCCGCGCACCTGGAAGGCTTCGGCTCCCTGGAAGGGGTGTTCCACGCCAAGAGCGAGATCTTCGAAGGGCTGGGCGAGGGCGGCAGCGCCATCGTCAATGCCGACAACGAGTTCTGGCCCAGGTGGCGGGAGAAGGGCATCCGTTGCGCCTTCTCCCTCGAGGATCAGAGCCAACCCTTCCATGCCCGCGACATAGTGCTCAATCAGGAAGGGTGCGCCGAATTCGTCATGGTGACCCCCCAGGGGGAAGTGAGCCTGACCCTGGCCATTCCCGGTCGTCACAACGTGGCCAACGCCCTGGCTGCCGCCGCCGGGACCCTGGCGCTGGGGGCCTCGCTCGACTCTGTCAAGGCGGGGCTGGAGCAGATGGCACCGGTCAAGGGGCGCTTTTGCGTGCGCCGCTGGGGTGGCCTGACCCTGATTGACGACACCTACAACGCCAGCGTGGAGTCCGTGCTGGCGGGCATCGATGCCCTGACCGCCATGGGCGGCTACAAGGTGCTGGTGTTTGGCGACATGCGAGAACTGGGTGAGGGCTCGGCCGAGCAGCACGCCCGGGTCGGCCGCCATGCCCGCGCGTGCGGGCTGGATGCCGTGCTCACGGTCGGCGAGGAGAGCCGTCATACCGCAAACGCTGCGGGCGGCCGACATTTCGATAACAAGGCGTCTCTCTATGACGTGCTGGCACAGATGATCACGACAGAACAAACCATCGCCATTCTGGTGAAAGGGGCGCGGGGTTCCCGCATGGAAGATATCGTCAACATGGTCGCCGACCATCAGGAGCAAGCCTCATGCTAGTCTGGCTGGCAGAACTGCTCACCCCGCACTTCACCTTCTTCAACGTCTTCTCCTATCTGACGTTTCGCGCCATCCTGTCGATCATCACCGGCCTGGTGGTGGCGCTCTGGATGGGGCCGCGCCTCATCCGCCGCCTGCAGATCCTCAAATTCGGCCAGGTGATCCGCAACGACGGCCCCGAGTCCCACCTCAGCAAGCGGGGTACCCCGACCATGGGGGGCCTGATGATCATTGCGGCCATCTTCATCTCGGTACTGCTCTGGAGCCGTCTCGACAATCCCTATGTCTGGCTGGTGCTTTTCGTGCTCGGTGCCTACGGCGCCATCGGCTTTGCCGACGACTACCTCAAGGTGGTGCGCAAGAATACCGACGGCCTGATCGCCCGCTGGAAGTACTTCTGGCAATCCGCCGTTGCCCTGGGGGTGGCGGTGTTCCTCTATGCCACCGCGACCCACGACGGCCAGACCCAGCTGGTGGTGCCCTTCCTCAAGGACGTGATGCCCCAGCTCGGCCTGATGTTCATCCTGCTGACCTACTTCGTCATCGTCGGTACCTCCAACGCGGTCAATCTGACCGATGGTCTCGACGGTCTGGCCATCATGCCCACCGTCATGGTGGCGGGAGGCTTTGCCCTCATCGCCTGGGCTACCGGCAACGTCAACTTCGCCAACTACCTGCACATTCCCTATGTGCCCTACACCTCCGAGCTGGTGATCGTCTGTACCGCCATCGTGGGCGCGGGCCTCGGCTTTCTCTGGTTCAACACCTATCCGGCCCAGGTGTTCATGGGGGACGTGGGTTCCCTGGCCCTTGGCGGTGCGCTCGGCACCATCGCCGTGCTGGTGCGCCAGGAGTTCCTGCTGGTGATCATGGGCGGCGTCTTCGTGATGGAGACGGTCTCGGTGATCCTGCAGGTGGGATCCTACAAGCTGCGGGGGGTGCGCATCTTCCGCATGGCCCCCATTCATCACCACTACGAGAAGAAGGGCTGGCCGGAGCCGCGGGTCATAGTGCGGTTCTGGATCATCACCCTGATGCTGGTGCTGCTGGGTCTCGCCACCCTGAAGGTGCGTTGATCATGGTCATCATCCTGGGTTTGGGAAAAACCGGTCTCTCCTGCGTCGATTACTTCCTCGGCCGTGGCGTCACGCCCCTGGTGATGGACACCCGCAAGAATCCCCCCGGCCGCGACAAGCTGCCGGCAGGGGTCGAACTGCATGAGGGGCTGGATGAAGCCCTGCTCGCCCAGGCACACCTCATCGTCGCGAGCCCGGGCATTGCCCTGGCGACCCCGGCCCTGAAAGCCGCCGCCGAGCGTGGCATCGACATCGTCGGTGACATAGAGCTGTTCGTGCGCGAGACCAGTACCCCCGTCATCGCCATCACGGGCTCCAACGGCAAGAGCACGGTCACCACCCTGGTAGGCGAGATGATCGCCGAGGCGGGGCTCAAGGTGGGCGTTGGCGGCAACATAGGTACCCCGGCCCTGAGCCTGCTCAAGCAGCCCATGGATCTCTGCGTGCTGGAGCTGTCCAGCTTCCAGCTCGAGACCACCCACAGTCTGCGTGCCGCCGCCTCCGTGGTGCTCAATCTCAGTGAGGATCACATGGATCGCTATGCCGGCATGGCCGATTACCGCGCCGCCAAGCAGGAGATCCATCAGCACTCCCAGCACATCCTGGTCAACCGGGACGATGCCCTGACCCTGCCCGACGTGGGCGAACTCTGGAGCAGCTTCGGCCTCGACGGCAATGCCTATGGTCGGGGCGAGTTCGATGGCGAGCTCTGGCTGACCCTCCATGGCGAGCCGCTTATCCCGGTGAGTGAGATGAAGATAGTGGGGGCCCACAATCAGGCCAACGCCCTGGCGGCCATGGCCCTGTGCGATGCGGTCGGCATCCCCCGCGAACCCCAGCTCGCCGTGCTGCGCCGCTTCGAGGGCCTGCCCCATCGTGCCCGCTTCGTGCGCGAGGTGAACGGGGTGCGCTGGATCAACGACTCCAAGGCCACCAACGTGGGGGCCACCCTGGCCGCCGTGGCCGGGGTGCGGGAATCGGTCAAGGGACGCCTGCTGCTGCTGGCCGGCGGCCAGGGCAAGGGGCAGGATTTCGGCCCGGTGCAGGCGCTGCTCGGCCACCAGATAGATCATATGTACTGCTTCGGCCAGGATGCCGAGCTGCTGCTGGCCCTGGGTGAGCAGACCGAGCGGGTGACGGACCTGGATGCCGCCGTCGCCAAGGCGGCGCGGGACGCCAGGCCCGGTGACTGGGTGCTCCTTGCTCCCGCCTGCGCCAGCCTGGATCAGTTCGCCTCCTTCGAAGCCCGTGGCGATCGTTTCACCGAGCTGGTACTCGCCTTATGAACGCCCTGCGCGCGACCCTCGGCTTGCTGCAGCGGCTCCTGCTTCCCGCCAGGCCGGGTGCGCTCTACGATCGGCAGCTGGTGGTGCTGGCCCTCTCCCTGATGACGGTGGGGCTGGTGATCGTGGCCTCCGCCTCCATTCCGGAAGGGATCGCCCTGGCGGGGGATCCCTTCATGTTCGTCAAGCGCCACGGCATGTTCCTGGTGATGGCGCTGGGTATCTCCTGGTTCGTGTTGCAGGTGCCCATGGCCCGCTGGCAACACTACAACGGCCCCATGCTGCTGCTGGCCATCCTGATGCTGGTGCTGGTGCTGCTGGTGGGGCGCAGCGTCAACGGTTCGGTGCGCTGGTTGCCGCTCGGTCCCTTCAACCTGCAACCGGCGGAGTTCGGCAAGCTGGCGCTGTTCGTCTATCTGGCAGGCTACCTGGTGCGGCGCCAGAGCGAGGTGCGCGAGCGCTTCATCGGCTTCATGAAGCCGATGGCGGTGCTGTTTCTGGTGGCCGTGCTGCTGCTTGCCCAGCCGGATCTGGGCTCGGTGATCGTGATGTTCGTCACCTCGCTGGGCATGCTGTTCCTGGCCGGCGCCCGCATGGTGCAGTTCATCGGTCTCATCCTGGTGGGGATCAGCGCCGTGGTGACCCTGATCATCGCAGAGCCCTACCGGATGCGGCGGGTCACCTCTTTCCTCGATCCCTGGGCCGATCCGTTCGGCAGCGGCTATCAGCTGACCCAGTCCCTGATGGCGTTCGGTCGCGGCAGCTGGCTGGGGGAGGGACTCGGCAACTCGATCCAGAAGATGGAGTACCTGCCGGAGGCCCACACCGACTTCGTGTTCGCCATCCTGGGGGAGGAGCTGGGCTACCTCGGCGTGCTGGGTGCCCTCTTCCTCATCTTTGCCCTGGCGATCAAGGCCCTCAAGCTGGGCCACCAGGCCCTGGTGGCCGACAAGCTCTACGAGGGCTATCTGGCCATCGGCATCGGCATCTGGTTCAGCTTTCAGACCTTCGTCAACGTCGGCGCGGCCAGCGGCATGATGCCGACCAAGGGGCTGACCCTGCCGCTGGTCAGTTATGGCGGCTCCAGTCTCATCATCATGACGGTGGCGGTGAGCATGTTGATCCGGATCGATTTCGAATTGCGTCAGGCCAGTGCCCAGGCGCGTGTGCGGGAGGTTGCGTGAGTAGCAAGACGTTGTTGGTGATGGCCGGTGGTACCGGGGGCCATGTGTTTCCCGGCTTGGCGGTGGCCGACAGGCTCAGGGCCCAGGGCTGGCGCATCCACTGGCTCGGCACCGCCGACCGGATGGAGGCCGAGCTGGTGCCGGCCCACGGCTACCCCATCTCCTTCATCGACATCCAGGGGGTGCGTGGCAATGGCCTCAAACGGCTGCTGGTGGCCCCCTATCGCATCGTCAAATCCATCCTGCAGGCACGTCGGGTATTGAAGACGATCAAGCCGGACGTGGTGCTCGGCATGGGGGGCTTCGCCTCAGGCCCGGGCGGCGTGGCGGCCTGGCTGTCTGGCATCCCCTTGCTGCTCCATGAGCAGAATGCCGCCGCCGGCATGACCAACAAGCTGTTGGCCCGCATCGCCAGTCGTGTCCTGATGGCCTTCCCGGGGGCATTTGCACCGAGTCGCCGCACCGCCGTGGTGGGCAACCCGGTACGGCCCGAGGTGGTCAACCTGCCGGATCCGGCCAGCCGCATCGGCAGCCGGGCCGCGCCACTGCGCCTGCTGGTCATCGGGGGCAGCCTGGGGGCCCGGGTGCTCAACGAACAGGTGCCCGCCGCGGTCGCCGCCGCCGGCGTGCCCATCGCTGTGCGTCACCAGACCGGCAAGGGCAACCGGGACGCCGTCGCCGCTGCCTATGCCGCCCTGGGCCAGGAGGCCGAGGTGAGCGACTTCATCAAGGAGATGGCCGATGCCTACGCCTGGGCCGATCTGGTGGTGTGCCGCGCCGGGGCCCTGACCGTCTCCGAGGTGGCCGCCGCCGGTGTAGCCGCCATCTTCGTGCCGCTGCCCCATGCGGTGGACGATCACCAGACCCGCAACGCCCTGACCCTGGTCGACGGCGGGGCGGCCGAATTTCTGCCCCAGTCAGAGCTGAGCCAGGCGACCCTGGCGGCGCGTCTCGCCTGGCTGGCCGGGCGCAGGGACATATTGCTGAACATGGCCAAGGCGGCGCGGCGCGTCGCCATTGTCGATGCCGCAGAGCGGGTTGCCGATGAGTGCAAACGGCTCGCCACCGGTGACAAGGCATGCTGATCAAGACTGCACAGGCCAAGCCGTGCCGTCTTACCCCTCAATGTATTGAGGCCGCAGCACCCGTTGCAGATGAGCGCGGGACTGGCGGCAGAGTAAAGAGAGAAATATGAACAAGGTTGAACTGGCAAAACTGCGTACCGTGATCCCCGAAATGCGCCGCGTGCGCCGCATCCACTTTATCGGCATAGGTGGCGCGGGCATGGGGGGCATTGCCGAGGTGCTGGCCAACGAGGGCTATCAGGTCTCCGGCTCGGATCTGGCCACCAACGGGGTGACCGAGCGGCTCGCCAGCCTGGGAGCCCAGATCTGCATCGGTCACAGCGCCGAACATGTGGATGGCGCCAGCGTGGTGGTGGTCTCCACCGCCATCAGGGCCGACAACCCCGAGCTGCTGGCTGCCCGGGAGCAGCGCATTCCGGTGGTGCGCCGCGCCGAGATGCTGGCGGAGCTGATGCGTTTTCGCCACGGCATCGCCATCGCAGGCACCCACGGCAAGACCACTACCACCAGCCTGGTGGCCAGCATCTATGCCGAAGCGGACAGGGATCCCACCTTCGTCATCGGCGGCCTGCTCAACAGCGCAGGTACCAATGCGCGCCTGGGCAGCAGTCGCTATCTGATCGCCGAGGCGGACGAGAGCGATGCCTCTTTCCTGCATCTGCAACCCATGGTCTCCATCGTGACCAACATCGAAGCGGATCACATGGACACCTATGGCGGCGACTTCTCCAGACTGAAGGCCACCTTCATCGAGTTCCTCCACAACCTGCCTTTTTACGGCTTGGCCGTGGTATGTGTTGACGATCCCGTGATCCGTGGCATGCTGCCTGAGATCGCGCGCCCGACCCTGACCTATGGCCTGTGCGACGATGCTGATGTGCAGGTGCTGGATTTCGTGCAGACCAGCAACCGCAGCCGCTTCCGGGTGCGTCGCAAAGATGCCGGCGAGCTGACCGTCACCCTGAATCTGCCGGGGGTGCATAACGCCCTCAACGCCGCCGCCGCCATCGCGGTCGCGACCGAAGATGGCGTCAGCGATGAGGCCATCATCAATGCCCTGGCCAAGTTCGAAGGGGTGGGGCGCCGCTTCCAGCAATATGGGGAATTCGAGACCGGGCGTGGCAAGGCCATGCTGGTGGACGACTATGGCCATCACCCGAGCGAGGTGAAGGTGACCATCAATGCCGCCCGCGCCGGCTGGCCCGAGAAGCGGCTGGTGATGGTGTTCCAGCCCCACCGCTACAGCCGCACCCGGGATCTCTACGAGGATTTCGCCGATGTGCTTTCCAAGGTGGATGTGCTGGTGATGCTGGAGGTCTATGCCGCCGGCGAGGAGCCGATCCCGGGGGCCGATGGCCGCGCCCTGTGCCGCTCCATCCGCTCCCGTGGCAACCTGGAGCCGGTGTTTGTCGCGACCCCGGAAGATGTGCCCGCCGTGCTGGCGGACCTCATCGGCGAGGGGGATCTGGTGCTGACCCAGGGGGCCGGCAACGTGGGCGCCCTGGCCCGCCGTCTGGGGGAGATGAAATTGAGCATAGAGAGCATGAAATCCGGCGCCTGAGGGCCTAATGAGTATTTTGACCGCCAAGCCGGGGCCTATATAATGGCGCACCCGGCCCGGCAGGCGGCCTGGCCGCGTTTTACGGGGATATGACGGGTGGAGGCAAGGGCACAAGGGCGCACCAAGGGTGGCTTCATCATAGGGGTCATGTTTTTCCTCCTGGTGATGATGGGGCTCTACCAGAGCGCGCTGGATGTTAAAGAGTGGCTGACAGATGCCAACCGGTTGCCCATCAGTGCCTTGCTGGTACAGGGGCAACACCAATATATCAAGGCGGAGGAGTTGCGCAGTGCCGTGCTCGATGGCGATGCGCCGCGCAACTTCTTCGAGCTGGATGTGAATGAACTGCAGGAGCGCTTGACGGCCCTGCCCTGGGTAGCCCAGGTGTCGGTACGCAAGAAATGGCCCGACAAGATCAAGGTCTACCTCACCGAGCAGGCGGTGGCGGCCCGCTGGAACGGCAACCGCTTCGTCAATGCCAAGGGGGAGGTGTTCAGCGCCCCCAACAGGGTGAAGAGCCCCTTGATGCAGCTGTCCGGTCCGGATGATCAGGCGGCCAAGGTACTGGAGACCAGCCGTCAGTTCGAGGCGCAGCTGGCAGAGCGTGGCTACAAGCTGGAGGCGGTCAATCTGACCCCCCGTTACGGCTGGGAGCTGACGCTGGATAACAATATTCAGCTGTTTGTGGGGCGCTCGGATATGGCGCTCCGTCTGCAGCGATTTATCGATGTCTTCCCTGTCATCGAACCCCGTGAGCAAGTGGCTTATGTGGACCTTCGATACGACACCGGGATGGCGGTTGGCTGGAAGAAGAACGAAGAGAAAGCGCATGACCAAAACCGCAGATAGAAATCTGATTGTCGGGCTGGATATCGGCACTACCAAGGTGGCGGTTCTGGTGGGCGAAGTGCTGCCGGACGGTGAGCTCAATGTCATCGGCATGGGCAGCCATACCTCCCGCGGCATGGACAAGGGCGGGGTCAACGATCTGGATTCCGTGGTCAAGTCCCTGCGCCGCGCGGTGGAAGAGGCCGAGATGATGGCAGACTGCCAGATAAGCTCCGTCTATCTGGGGCTGTCCGGCAAGCACATCGATTGCCGCAACGAGACCGGCATGGTGCCCATCTCCGACGAGGAGGTGACCCAGGAGGACGTGGACAACGTCATCCATACCGCCAAGTCGGTGCGTCTGTCTGACGAACTGCGGGTGCTGCACGTGCTGCCCCAGGAGTTCGCCATCGACTATCAGGAGGGCATCAAGAACCCGGTCGGCCTGTCCGGGGTGCGGATGGCCGCCAAGGTGCACCTGATCACCTGCCACAACGACATGGCTCGCAACATCGAGAAGTGTGTGGAGAAGGTGGGACTGCGGGTGGATCAGCTGATCTTCTCGGCCCTGGCTTCCAGCTATGCGGTGCTGACCGAAGACGAGAAGGAGCTGGGTGTCTGCGTGGTGGACATAGGTGGCGGCACCATGGACATGTCGCTGTTTACCGGCGGTGCCCTGCGTCACACCAAGGTGATCCCGTATGCCGGCAGCACAGTCACCAGCGACATCGCCTACGCCTTCGGTACGCCGCCCCTGGACGCCGAGGCCATCAAGGTGCGCTACGGCTGCGCCCTCGGCCGCCTGGTGAGCAAGGAAGACAACATAGAGGTGCCCAGCGTCGGTGGACGCCCGGCCCGCAGTCTGCAACGGCAGACCCTGGCCGAGGTGATCGAGCCCCGCTACACCGAGCTGCTCTCCATGATCAATGACGAGCTGGTGAAGGTGCAGAGTGAATTGAAACAGCAGGGGGTCAAGCATCAGCTGGCCGCCGGCGTAGTACTGACAGGCGGTGCTGCCCAGATCGAAGGCATAGTGGAGTGCGCAGAGCAGTTGTTCCAGTGCCAGGTCCGGGTCGGTGAACCCATGAATGTGCGCGGATTGAGCGATTACGTGCAGGCACCAGTCTACTCGACCGCGGTCGGGTTGCTGCAATACGGCCGTACCCATCAATCCACAGGCAGTAGCAACGATTACACCGCCAAGGCAAGCGTCGGTGGGCTGGTCAAACGGGTCAGCAACTGGTTGCGCGGCGAGTTCTAAAAGATTTTGCTGAGTCAGGCAAATAAAGCGGAGAGACAACATGTTTGAATTTATGGATAGCCACACGGACGAAGCCGTCATCAAGGTGATTGGCGTGGGTGGCGGCGGTGGTAACGCCGTCGAACACATGGTTCGTCAAAACATCGAGGGTGTTGAGTTCATTACCGTCAACACCGACGCCCAGGCACTGCGCAACTCCAGTGCCAACACCACATTGCAGATCGGCGGTGGCATCACCAAGGGTCTGGGTGCCGGGGCCAACCCGGAAGTGGGTCGCGATGCCGCCATGGAAGACAGGGAAGCACTGCGCGAGCTGCTGACCGGTTCAGACATGGTGTTCATCGCCGCCGGCATGGGGGGGGGTACCGGTACCGGCGCCGCCCCCATCGTGGCCGAAGTGGCCCGCGAGATGGGCATTCTGACCGTTGCCGTCGTGACCAAGCCGTTCTCCTTCGAAGGGAAGAAGCGGATGGGCTTCGCCGCCCACGGTATCGAGGAGCTGTCCAAGAACGTCGACTCCCTGATCACCATCCCCAACGACAAGCTGCTGAAGGTGCTGGGTCGTGGCATCTCCCTGCTGGACGCCTTCAAGGCGGCCAACGACGTGCTGCTGGGTGCGGTACAGGGCATTGCGGAGCTGATCACCCGTCCTGGCCTCATCAACGTCGACTTCGCGGACGTGCGTACCGTGATGCGCGAGATGGGCACCGCCATGATGGGGACGGGTTCCGCCTCCGGTGACGACCGTGCCGAGGAAGCGGCCGAGAAGGCCATCTCCAGCCCGCTGCTGGAAGACGTGGATCTGGCCGGTGCCCGTGGCATCCTGGTCAACATCACCGCCGGCATGGACATGACCATCGAAGAGTTCGAGACCGTGGGCAACGCGGTCAAGGCCTTCGCCTCCGAGAACGCTACCGTGGTGGTGGGTACCGTTATCGACCCGGAGATGCAGGACGAGCTGCGGGTGACCGTGGTCGCGACCGGCATCGGTGCCGAGCGCAAGAGCGACATCACGCTCGTAAAAAACAACATGGTCCAGGAGCGTCCGGCCCGTCAGCCTCTGATCAGCGAAGCCCTGCAGTCTCGCGTGATGGAAGAGGCCCCGGCCAAGGTGGTGAACGCCGAGCCGCAAGCTCGTCGCGAACCGGATTATCTCGATATTCCGGCTTTCCTGCGCAAGCAGGCAGACTAAGCCTCTAACGAGGCTGGTTTGTTTGTTGTTTAAGGAATGTGCTAAGATGGCCCGTCAACGACCATCTGGTCCGGAATTTAGCTGTGGATACGCCCATGATTAGACAAAGAACCTTGAAAACGAGTGTCCAGGCCACTGGTGTGGGCCTGCATTCGGGCCGGAAAGTCACGATGACGTTCCGTCCGGCACCTGTGAACACAGGGATCGTTTACTTGCGTACCGATCTGAATCCTGTGGTAGAGCTGCCAGCCAATGCCGACCAGGTGCGCGATACCGTACTCTGTACCGCTCTGGTCAATGAGGCCGGTGTGCGTGTCTCCACCATAGAGCACCTCTCCGCTGCCCTGGCCGGGATGGGGATCGACAACCTCTACGTCGAGGTTGATGCCCCCGAAATCCCGGTGATGGACGGCAGTGCACACCCCTTCATCTACCTGCTGCAGGAAGTCGGGATCCGTGAACAGAATGCGCCCAAGCAATTCGTGCGGATCAAGCAGAGCATCCGGGTTGAAGACGGCGACAAGTGGGCGGAATTCCACCCCTATCGCAACGGCTTCAAAATGGATCTCGAGATCGACTTCCAGCACCCTGTGTTCGAAGGCCGCAACCAGCGTTGTGTACTGGATTTCTCCGGCGCCTCTTTCGTCAAAGAGATCAGCCGGGCCCGTACCTTCGGTTTCATGCGTGACATCGAATACCTGCGTTCCCAGAACCTGGCCCTGGGCGGAAGCCTGGAAAACGCCGTGGTGCTGGATGACTATCGGGTGCTGAACGAAGATGGTTTGCGCTACGAAGACGAGTTCGTCAAGCACAAGATGCTGGATGCCATCGGTGATCTGTACATGTGCAACCGCAGCATCATCGGCGAATTCCGCGCCTACAAGACGGGCCATGCCCTGAACAACAAGCTGCTGCGTGCCCTGCTGGCCCAGCAGGAGGCATGGGAACTGGTGACCTTCGAGGGTGAGGGCGACAAAGCGCCGATCGCTTACTACGACAACGGTCTGGTTCTGGCCTGATAGCTGTGCAACAGGACGTCGGTCTCCTCTCCGCGCCGACGTCCTGTCATTTGTTTATTCCATCCTTTAATACCGATTATCTCCCGGTTTTATTGCCCGTGCAGGCTGCTGGCCTCACCTGACCGAGAAGACAGATTTCTATGAGCATTACCCTGATCCTCAATGGCAAGCAGCGGCGCAAGCTGCACTTCCCCAAACAACGTCTGGCCTGGGTCGGCGGTCTCTTTCTTTCTATTCTGGTGCTAGGGTCTGTCCTGCTATGGCAGAGCTGGCATCAGAAAATGGCTGCCCTCGAGCTGGCGCTGGTTCAAGCAGAGCAGCAGCAGGCGAGTCAAACTACCGAGCAGGCCCGTGAACAGCTCGCCATGCTGGCGGCTCAGGTGGGCACCATGCAGGGCCAGCTCGGTCGGCTCAATGCCCTCGGCGAGCGCCTGACCGAACAGGCGGATCTCGATCCGGACGAATTCAACTTCAAAGAGCTGCCTCCCATGGGCGGCCCCTCCTATGATGCCGATCTCGAGGTGAACCTGGATGAGCTGCAAAGCTCCATGGCCCACCTCAGCAAACAGCTCAGCAGCCGCGAAGAACAGCTGTCGGTACTTGAATCTTTCATGCTCAATCACCATATCACTGACGCGGGGTTCATCTCTGGCTCGCCGGTGCAGCAGGAGCGAGTCTGGATCAGCTCGGGGTTTGGTGGCCGGGTCGATCCTTTCAACGGCCGCGCCAAGATGCACAAGGGAGTGGATTTTCGTGGCAAGCCGGGCACCCCCATACTGGCGACCGGCAAGGGGATCGTCAGCTGGGCTGGGCGTCACCCGGAATTTGGCAACATGGTGGAGGTCAACCACGGCAATGGCCTGGTGACCCGTTATGCCCACAACTCCAAGCTGCTGGTGGAGGTGGGCACGCTAGTCGATCAGGGTCAGAAGATAGCCCTGATGGGACGTACCGGTCGCGCGACCGGGGTTCATTTGCATTACGAAGTGTTGAAAGATGGTCGTCAGGTCAACCCCAGTCGATTTCTCAATGCCAGACGGGGTTAGGTTTTTTTCTCTCCAGTTCCAGTGACGGAACCTTATAACCAGAAATAGTTGGTACCCATGATTAGCACACTGCTTACCAAGATTATCGGCAGCCGGAACGACAGAACGCTCAAGGCTTTGCGCAAAATTGTAAAACAGATCAATGCGATGGAGCCTCAGTTCGAGGCGCTGTCCGATGCCGAGCTGCAGGCCAAGACGGCCGAGTACCGTCAGCGTCTGGAGCAGGGGGAGACGCTTGAACAGTTGTTGCCGGAAGCGTTCGCCACGGTGCGCGAGGCGTCTCGCCGGGTCTTTGGCATGCGTCACTTTGACGTCCAGCTGATCGGTGGCATGGTGCTCAACTCCAACCGCATCGCCGAGATGAAGACGGGCGAAGGCAAGACCCTCACCGCGACCCTGCCGGCCTATCTGAATGCCCTGACCGGTCGCGGCGTGCACGTGGTGACGGTGAACGACTATCTGGCCAAGCGTGATGCGGAGGCGAACCGCCCCCTGTTCACCTTCCTCGGCCTGACCGTGGATTGCAACGTGCCCGGCATGGATGCGTCCCAGAAGCGCGACGCCTACGCCGCCGACATCACCTACGGTACCAACAACGAATTCGGTTTCGACTACCTGCGCGACAACATGGCGTTTTCGCCCGAGCAGCGGGTGCAGCGCCCGCTCAACTACGCCCTGGTGGATGAGGTGGATTCCGTGCTCATCGATGAGGCGCGCACCCCGCTCATCATCTCGGGTCCGGCGGAAGACAGCTCCGCGATGTATATCCAGATCAACAAGCTGATCCCGCTGCTGGTCAAGCAGGACAAGGAAGATTCGGAAGAGTACACCGGCGACGGCCACTACACGGTGGACGAGAAGAACCGCCAGGCGCTGCTGACCGAGAACGGCCAGATCTTCGTGGAAGAGCTGCTCAAGAAAGAGGGGCTGCTGGCAGAGGAAGACTCCCTCTTCTCCGCCACCAACATCAGTCTGCTGCACCACGTCAACGCCGGTCTGCGGGCCCATACCCTGTTCGAGCGCAACGTCGACTACATAGTCCAGAAGGACGAGATCGTCATCGTCGACGAGCACACCGGCCGCACCATGCCGGGTCGTCGCTGGTCAGACGGTCTGCACCAGGCGGTCGAGGCGAAGGAAGGGGTCAAGATCCAGAACGAGAACCAGACCCTGGCCTCCATCACCTTCCAGAACTACTTCCGTCTGTACGACAAACTGGCGGGCATGACCGGTACTGCGGATACCGAAGCCTTCGAATTCCAGCAGATCTACGGCCTGGATACCGTGGTCATCCCGACCAACCGTCCCATGGTACGCAAGGACATGGGCGACCTGGTCTATCTGACGGCACAAGAAAAGTATGCCGCCATCGTCGAGGACATCCGTGGCTGCGTCGAGCGCGGCCAGCCGGTGCTGGTGGGTACCGTCTCCATCGAGAACTCCGAACTGCTGTCCGGCATCCTGACCAGGGAGAACATCCCCCACAAGGTGTTGAACGCCAAGTTCCACGCCATGGAGGCGGAGATCGTCGCCCAGGCGGGCCAGACCGGCGCCGTCACCATCGCCACCAACATGGCCGGTCGGGGTACCGATATCGTGCTGGGGGGCAACTGGCAGGCGGAGATAGCCGCGCTGGAGTCTCCGAGCGAGGCACAGATCAACGAGATCAAGGCCGCCTGGAAACTGCGTCATGACGCCGTGCTCGAGGCCGGTGGCCTGCACATCATAGGCACCGAACGTCACGAATCCCGCCGGATCGACAACCAGCTGCGCGGCCGCTCCGGTCGTCAGGGTGACCCGGGTTCCTCCCGCTTCTACCTCTCCATGGAAGATCAGCTGATGCGGATCTTCGCCTCCGACCGCGTGACCGGCATGATGAAGAAGCTGGGCATGGAAGAGGGCGAAGCCATCGAGCACCCCTGGGTGACCAAGGCCATCGAGAATGCCCAGCGCAAGGTGGAGGGTCGCAACTTCGACATCCGCAAGAACCTGCTGGAATTCGATGACGTGGCCAACGACCAGCGCAAGGTGGTCTACGAGCAGCGCAACGAATTGCTGGAAACCAACGACATCTCCGAGACCATCCGCATCATTCGCGATGACGTCTATGGCGCCGTCATCGACGAATATATTCCGCCCCAGTCCCTGGAAGAGATGTGGGACGTGCCGGGCCTGGAGACCCGCCTGGCCTCTGACTTTGGCCTGGTCCTGCCGATCCAGCAGTGGCTGGCGGCGGATGACAAGCTGTATGAAGAGAAGCTGCGCGAGCGCATCCTGGAAGAGGCTGCCAAGCTCTATGCCCGCAAGGAAGAGCTGGTCGGCTTCGAGGTGCTGCGCAACTTCGAGAAGGCGGTGATGCTGCAGACCCTGGATGGCCTGTGGAAGGAGCATCTGGCCGCCATGGATCACCTGCGTCAGGGTATCCATCTGCGCGGCTACGCCCAGAAGAACCCCAAGCAGGAGTACAAGCGCGAGTCCTTCGATCTGTTCACCCAGATGCTGGAGACCCTCAAGCGCGACGTGGTCAGCATACTGAGCCGGGTCCAGGTGCAGGAGCGGGACGTGGAGGCGATGGAAGAGCAGCAGCGCCAGCAGGCGGAAGCCGCTCCCCGCACCTATACCCATGCCAACGCCCAGGATCCACTGGCGCAGGAGGGGGCCGAGGAGGGCGATGCCAGGACCACCTTCGTGCGTGACGAGCAGAAGATAGGTCGCAACGACCCCTGCCCCTGTGGCTCCGGCAAGAAGTACAAGCACTGTCACGGTCAGTTGACCTGACGCGCTATGCTGATGAATGCACCGCCTCCGGGCGGTGCATTCATTTGAGGGTCATCAAGGAGGAGGGCTGAGGATGAGCAAGCTGCCGACGGGATGGGACGGGGAGGCGCAGGGCGACTGGTTGCGGGGCCATCGCCAGGAGGCGATCCAGCGGGTGCTGGCACGGCTGAACGGGGGACCGCTCAAGCCGGTGCCCCTGCAACTGCAGTTTGCCTATTACCTCTTCCTGTCCGGGGATCCGGCCTCGGCCGCCCAGGTGCTGACCCTGGCCCATGAGGCCGCCCCCGACAATGACGAGGTGCTGCGCAACCTGTGCGTCTGCCTGTCGCGCTCGGGTCAGCACGAGAGGGCGGTGGCGCACCTGACCGAGCTGGCTGCGCGGGATCCGGCAGACGCCCTGGTCCAGGACGGGCTCTGCACCTCCCTCGCCAGGCTCGGACGCCACGGCGAGGCGGCGCGGGCCGGGACCCGGGCGCTGTGGCTCAAGGACGAGGCGGCCGGACACGCCGTCGCGGGCTGGGCACTGCCGGCAGAGGGGCCGGATGCCTGGCTGGCCGGACAGGGGGACAAACCCTTCGTCATCGCCTTCTCCCTGTGGGGGGCAAACCCCCGCTACCTGAGAGGGGCCCTCGACAACGTGCTGGCCGCCCCTTACCTCTACCCCGGCTGGCGGCTGCGCTTCTATGTGGATGAGAGCGTGCCGGCGGAGCTGCTGGCCTGCCTGCAGGAGCAGGGCGCCGAAATCCGGATGCAGCCCCATGGCCAGTCCCTGCGCCAGCGTCTGTGCTGGCGTTTTCAGGTGGCCAATGATCCCGGGGTTGGCCGCTTCCTAGTGCGGGATGTGGACTCGGTGCCGGGTGTGCGCGAGCGGGTCGCCGTCGATGGCTGGCTTGCATCGGGGCGCTGGTTTCATATCATGCGTGACTGGTGGAGCCACACCGATCTGGTGCTGGCGGGCATGTGGGGCGGGGTGGCCGGGGTATTGCCGCCCCTGGCGCCCCTGCTCGAGGCCTATCGGCCCGGCGTCATGGAGACGCCCAATATCGACCAGTGGTTCCTGCGGGACTGTCTGTGGCGCTATCTGCGCCAGAGCAGCCTGGTCCAGGATCGCTGCTTCAGCCCCCCTGGGGCCCAGCCATGGCCACTGCCCGCCCCGGAGGGGAGCGAGCATGTGGGTCAGGATATGTTCACGGCGCAGGGGGAGCGCCAGGCCCGGCGCCTGGCCCCCTGGATCGCCAGGTTGTCGTGTTTAGGTTGAGGATTGAGATGGAACAGAAGAAGCGGATATGGGTGGCGGTCGGCGTCATCGAGAACGAGCGGGGTGACATCTTCATCGCCAAGCGCTCTTCGGATCGCCATCAGGGGGATCGCTGGGAGTTCCCGGGGGGCAAGGTGGAAGCGGGAGAGGATCTGCTGGCGGCCCTGGACAGGGAGCTGTGGGAGGAGATCGGCATCCGGGTCGAGGATTGCGCCCCCTTCATGGAGCTCCATCACGACTACCCGGAGAAGCAGGTACTGCTGGATATCTGGAAGGTGACCCGTTTTCGCGGCGAACCGTTTGGTAAGGAGGGCCAGGAGTGCCGCTGGGTACCGCTGGCGGAGCTGGCCGAGTATCAGTTTCCCGATGCCAACGGCCCCATAGTCGCGCGGCTGCAGGGCGCGGCGAGAGGGTAAAACAAAAAAGGGCCATGGGCCCTTTTTTGTTGTCGGCAGCGCCTAGCGCCACTCCTCGCCGGCATCCGGATCCGGCAGCAGATCCGGGTTGATCTCCCCCGGGATCCGCTTCTCTTCATCGGCCCACTCACCGAGGTCGATCAGCTGGCAGCGTTTGCTGCAGAAGGGACGAAACGGGCTCTGGGGCCCCCATTCCACTTGGGTTTGACAGGTTGGGCAGTTGACCTTGGTGACCATGGGCTCCTCGGCGGACAAAAGATGAAGGGGGCGGGCGGGAGCCGGGCTCCCGTCCGCAGTTTAGCAGCAGGCGAGCTGGAAGGAGACATCGCCGATGGGCTGATCCTGGGTCGGCAGGAAGCGCAGGGCGAAGCGATTCTTGTGGCCGCTCAGGGTCGGGTAGCACCCCATGGCGTGGGGCAGGCGGATGCGGATCAGCTCCGCATTCTCTGCCGTGTCCTGGAAGAAACCATTGCTGGCCACCCGGTCGCTGAAACTGGCCGCCTCGCGCCACAGCCGCAGCAGGAGGCCGATGGCGCTCATCAGCAGCTGGATGTCGCACAGCCACTGTTCCATCTGCTGGTGGCGCAGGGAGGGCGGCGTGGTCAGCCAGTGGTGCAGCTGGGGGACATCGAAGGCGCAGAGGCCGCCCGGGATGGAGAAGCGCTGGCGAATGGAGCTGAGCAACTTGTCCTCTTTCAGGCGAGAGCCGGGGCGTGCTGCCCCCAGCAGCTGGCGTGAAAGCTGGCTGCTTTCCTGCTGCATCTGCCGGATCTGCTCCAGGTCGACACCGGGCAGCTCAGCCCAGTGGCCGAGCCGCTGGCTCAACCGCTCGAGATCCTTGATGAGATCCGAGCGCAGGTCTCCCCGCTCGAGCAGTTCCTGCAGATCGAACAACCCCTTGAAGAAGGCGATATGAGACCAGGGATGTTCGCCGGTCAGATTGTCGTGGATCTGGTTGAACAGGGCTTCCAGACGTAGATAGGTCCGGCTTTTTTCGTTGAGAGGGAAATCGTAAATCATGCCTAATCCTGGCCAGCCATAAACCGGCCTAGTGTACTCACACTTGCCTGGCTTGTTGAGAGGCAAATGCCAGATATGTCTGGTGCAGGGCCAAAATTCGCTCCCGCAGCGCCTCGGGGGCGCCATCCCGGTTCTCTATGATGTCGTCGGCGGCGGCCAGGCGTGCCATTCGACTCGCCTGGGCGGCGACGATGGCCTTGGCCTGCGCGCGACTGACCCCGTCGCGTCGGCAGGTGCGGGTGATCTGGGTCTCTTCATCCACGTCGACCACCAGGATCCGGTCGGCCATGGCGGTGAGCCGGTTCTCAACCAGCAGGGGCACCACCAGCAGGCAGTAGGGGGAGCGTGCCGCCGCGCACTGGCGCTGCATCTCCTGGCGAATAAGAGGGTGGAGCAGGGCATTGAGCCAGCCCTTGGCGTCGGGCTCGCTGAAGACCCGCTCGCGCAGCCTGCGCCTGTCCAGGCGGCCCTCCTCGTCGAGCACCCCGGCACCGAAGTGCTGGCGGATGGCCGCCAGGGCCGGCATGCCGGGCTCGACGACCTCGCGGGCGATCACATCGGCATCGATGATCTCTATGCCCAGCTCGGCAAACTGGTTGGCGACCGTGGTCTTGCCACTGCCTATCCCGCCCGTGATGGCGACTACATACATGGGTTGGCGTGTCCTGTCGAAGTGTGATGCTGGTTTGTCTGGCATTGTGCCCCAGGAAAGGGTCAGAGCACCATGCGCAGATACCAGGCGCCGATCTCGTTGCCCCAGAGCATCGTCACCCAGCCGGCGAGGGCGAGATAGGGGCCGAAGGGGATGGGATTGCCGTGCTGATGGCGGCGCAGGGCGATGAGGCCGAGTCCGACCAGGGCGCCGATCAGGGAAGAGAGCAGCAGAATGAGCGGCAAGGCCTGCCAGCCTAGCCAGGCCCCCAGGGCGGCCAGCAGCTTGAAGTCCCCGTAGCCCATTCCCTCCTTGCCGGTCAGCAGCTTGAAGGCCCAATAGAGGCTCCACAGCACCAGATAACCGGCCATGGCGCCGATCACCGCATCGGCCAGGGGCACCCGTTGCCAGAGCAGATTGACCAGCAGACCGGCCCATGCCAGGGGCAGGGTGAGGGGGTCTGGCAGCAGCATCTTGTCCAGGTCGATGAAGGTCAGGGCGACGAGCACCCAGGTCAGCAGCAGGTAGGCCAGCAGCACGGGCTCGGCGGGCAGGCGGCTTGCCACCACCACGGAGAGCAGGGCGGTCAGCAGCTCCACCAGGGGATAGCGCGCCGAGATGGGGGCGGCGCAGGCGCGGCAACGCCCCCTGAGCCAGAGCCAGCTCAGCAGCGGGATGTTCTCCAGGGCGCCGATGGCATGGCCGCAATGGGGGCAGCAGGAGCGGGGCACCATCAGGTTGTAGGGGGCCTGGGGCGGCGCAGCCTTCTCTGGCTCGAAGTAGCCCTGATACTCGGCCCGCCAGTCTCGCTCCAGCATGATGGGCAGGCGGTGAATCACCACATTGAGGAAGCTGCCTATGGTCAGGGAGAACAGAAACACAAGGGCAAGGTAGAGCCAGGGCAGGGCAGTTGCCAGTTCAGTCATGGATTGTATCGAGTCTCTAGTCAGGGGGAGCGAGTATATCATGGCAATCCGGCCGACGAGGGAGGCTCGTCGGTCGGGGGTCAGTGTATGACGGAGCCCAGCTTGAAGATGGGCAGGTACATGGCGACCACCATGCCACCCACCAGCACCCCCAGCACCACCATGATGATGGGCTCGAGCAGGCTGGTGAGGCCGTCCACCAGATCGTCCACCTCCTGCTCGAAGATGGTGGCTACCTTGGAGAGCATGTCGTCGATGGCGCCGGACTCCTCCCCTATCATCACCATCTGGATCACCATGTCGGGGAAGAGATCCACGGTGCGCATGGCGACGTTGATCTGCATGCCGGCCATCACCTCGTTGCGAATGGCCAGGATGGCGGTGCGATAGACATAGTTGCCCGAGGCTCCTGCCGCCGAGACCAGGGCATCGACCAGGGGGATGCCGGCGCTGAAGGTGGTGGAGAGGGTGCGGGCGAAGCGGGCCATGGCGGCCTTGTGCAGTATCATGCCGACCACAGGGATGGTGAGGATGAACTTGTCGGTGTTGTCACGCACCTTCTGATAACGGCGCCAGGCTCGCACATAGAGGAAGATGGCGAGGGCGATACCCCCGAATATGACATACCACCAATCCTGCATGAAGCGTGAAATGCCGATGACGAACTGGGTAAAGATGGGCAGCTCGGCGCCGAAGCTCTTGAAGATGTCCTCGAACTGGGGAATGACGAACAGCAGCAGGATGGAGGTGACGACGATGGCCACCAGGATCACCATGGCGGGGTAGAACATGGCCTTCTTGATCTTCGACTTGAGCGCTTCGGCCTTCTCCCGGTAGGTGGCGATGCGATCATAGATGGTCTCGAGCGCCCCGGATTGCTCACCTGCCTCCACCAGATCGCAGTAGAGGTCGTCGAAGTGCCTGGGGTGCTGGCGCAGGGCCTCCGACATGGGGGTGCCGGTCTCGACGTCGCTGGCTATCTGGCCCATCAGATCGCGCATGCTCGATTTTTCATGGCTGCGGGCGATGATTTGCAGGCTCTGCACCAGGGGCACACCGGCACTGAGCATGGTGGCGAGCTGACGGCTCACCACGGCGATGTCCATGGGCTTGATGCTGGCACCGCCCCTGGAGAAGAGGCCGTTGCTCTTCTTGTTGATCCGCGAGACGCTGACTCCCTGCTTGCGCAGCTCGGCCTTGACCATGTTGACGTGTTCGGCCTGGAGTTCTCCCGAGATCTCCTTGCCTTTGCGGTTGACCCCTTTCCAGCGGAAGGTGTGTACCTTGGCGGGGACGTTGCGCTTCTTCGATAGGGTCGCCATCCTTGCATCCTTGCAATGGGGCCGCCAGGCGGGCGGCGTGATGGGTTAGTTGGTGGTGATCCGGTTGATCTCGCTCAGGCTGGTCACGCCGAGGCGAGCTTTCTCCAGGCCCGATAGTCGCAGGGTGTGCATCCCCTCCTCCTGGGCGATGGCGGCGATCTGCAACGAATTCGCCCCCTGCATGATGAGCTTGGCAATGTTTTCCGACATCAGCAGGATTTCATAGATGCCGACCCGCCCCTTGTAGCCCCCGGTACACTCCTTGCAACCCTTGGGCTTGAACAGCCGGATCCCGGCGGCGACCTGCCGGGAGCTGAACCCCAGTGTAAACAGCTCGGCTTCCGGAATGACCTCGGGCTCCTTGCAGTGATCGCACAGCTTGCGGGCGAGGCGCTGGGCCATGATGAGGGTCACCGAGGAGGCGATGTTGAACGCGGGCACCCCCATGTTCATCATCCGGGTCAGGGTCTCGGCCGCCGAGTTGGTGTGCAGGGTGGAGAGCACCAGGTGGCCGGTCTGGGCCGCCTTGATGGCGATCTCGGCGGTTTCCAGATCCCGTATCTCCCCCACCATGACGATGTCCGGATCCTGGCGCAGGAAGGAGCGCAATGCGCTGGCGAAGGTGAGCCCCGCCTTGGGGTTGACCTGCACCTGATTGACCCCGGGCAGGTTGATCTCCACCGGATCTTCCGCGGTGGAGATGTTGACCTCCTGGGTGTTGAGGATGTTGAGGCCGGTATAGAGGGAGACCGTCTTGCCGGACCCCGTGGGGCCGGTCACCAGTATCATGCCCTGGGGCTTGGCAAGGGCGGTCAGGTATTGCTGCTTCTGGGCCTCATCGAAGCCGAGCTGGTCGATGTTGAGGCGCGCCGCCGAGGAGTCGAGCAGGCGGATGACCACCTTCTCGCCCCACATGGTGGGCAGGGTGTTGACCCGCATGTCCATGGAGCGGTTGCGCGACAGTTTGAGCTTGATACGGCCATCCTGGGGCAGGCGCCGCTCGGCGATATCGAGTCTGGCCATCACCTTGAGGCGGGCGGCGAAGCGGCTGGCCAGGTTGACCGGCGGGGTGGCGGCCTCGTGCAGTATGCCGTCGATGCGAAAGCGGATGCGGTACTTGAACTCATAGGGCTCGAAGTGCAGATCCGATGCCCCCTGCCGGATGGCATCCATCAGTATCTTGTTGATGTATTTGACGATGGGGGCATCGTCGTCGGCGGTATTGACGTGCTCGTCGAGGCGGCTGGCCTCGTCGGCCACCTCGAGGGCCGAGATCTCGGCCTCGTCGATGTCATCCATGCCCAGGGCATCGTGCTCGCTCTCCAGCAGTTTGGCGATGGCCTGGCTCAACTTGTCCTCTTCGACCAGCAGGGCCTCGGTGTGCAGGCCGAAGCTGAAGCCGAAATCCTCCAGCGCCGCCACATTGGTGGGGTCGGACATGGCGATGTAGAGGGTATGGCCCTGGGTGTAGATGGGCAGCACATGATGCTTTTCGATCAGCTTCTGATTGAGGTACTTCTGCGGGATCTCGGCCAGATCGAAGGCGGCAAGATCCAGCAGAGGTACCCCATACTCCAGCTCGCAGAACTCGGCCAGCGTCTTGCTGGCGAGGATCTGGTTCTCGATAAGGTAGGTGACCAGGGGTTTGCGCTGGGCGCGGGCCTGGCTCAGGTAGTGGTGTGAGTCGGACTCACTGATCAGGGAGGAAGCGGCCAGGCTCAGGGCCAGGCCGCTATGGGGGCTAGAGGTCATGGATTAGCAGAGGCCATCTGTTTTGCAAGATCCTGATATGGCCCACAAAACCTGCCTAGTAGTTGTGTTTGCACTGCCAATTAACTCATATGTGGTAGATGAGCCAAAGGTCGCTGTCGTTCCCGTGGCGGTGATGGTGACGCCGACAGCGCCGCTTGCGGTATTTGTTGCGGAGCTGACTGAAGCAACATTCGTTGTATTAAAAGCGCCTGAGACGGCGGCATTACCAGCTGAGGCGCACGTACCCATAAGGGCTGAGTTGACTGTATCCGTGGAACCTTGAACACAGACTTCGACAGCCGTCTTGGCTGGTCCTGTGGCTGCAATTACCTCCGAAAATTTGGCGCGCTTGGTATAGGTCTGATACGCCGGCAGGGCGATGGCGGCGAGAATGGCGACGATGGCCACGACTATCATCAGTTCGATCAGGGTAAAGCCGGTTTGCTTTCTCATCTTCAATGTCCTTATTTCAAATGGGTCCTGATAACGCTGGCGGTGACCTCACCGCTGTTGGCAGCTTAGTCAAGGCATCGTACTTGGCAACAGCGTCATGCAGATTAGTTGACGTGTCTCAAAATAGTGATGCAAATGGATAAAAATCAGGAGGTTAGAAGTCTCCTTTGGTTCCCTGTCATGCAGTCGGCCTGTCAGCTTGCTCCTTTTGCCTTGGGTGGGTCTTGCCTAAAGAAAAGGCGCCAATGGCGTCTTTTGCAAGTCAGGATCCAGCAGGGATCCACTTTCCCCTGAAACGGCCCTAAGAACAGGATGCTGCCGGGATTGGCGCTGCTTGGGTGTCTTCTGCACGTCGGGAGCCATCAGGGATGCACTTTTCTCTGGCGTGCGCCTAACAAGGTGATGCTGTTGAGATTGATGTGTCTTGGACGGCGGGAGCCATCAGGGATGCACTTTTCTCTGGCGTGCGCCTAACAAGGTGATGCTGTTGAGATTGATGTGTCTTGGACGGCGGGAGCCATCAGGGATGCACTTTTCTCTGGCGTGCGCCTAACGAGGTGATGCTGTTGAGATTGATGTGTCTTGGACAGTGGGAGCCATCAGGGATGCACTTTTCTCTGGCGTGCGCCTAACGAGGTGGTGCTGTTGGGATTGGCGTGTCTTTGACGGTGGGAGCAAGGAGGGGGCTTCCCCCTGTCAGTGGGGGAAGCGGGGGGCTGGGGGTCAGATAAAGCGCATGGAGAGATCCAGCGCCCGAACATGCTTGGTCAGGGCGCCGACCGAGATGTAGTCCACCCCGGTGGCGGCGAACTCGGCCAGGGTGGCCAGGGTCACGTTGCCGGAAACCTCCAGCCTGGCCCGGCGCTCGCCGCGCCCGGCATTCAAGGCCACCGCCTCGCCCATCATGGGCACATCGAAGTTGTCCAGCATGATGATGTCGGCGCCGGCATCGAGGGCCTGACTCAGCTCGGCCAGGGACTCGACCTCGACCTCGACCGGTTTGCCCGGGTTGAGACGACGGGCCTCGTCCACCGCTTTCACTATGCCGCCACAGGCCAGGATGTGGTTCTCCTTGATAAGGTAGGCGTCATACAGGCCGATGCGATGGTTCTTGCCGCCGCCGCAGGTGACCGCGTATTTCTGGGCATCCCGCAGACCGGGCAGGGTCTTGCGGGTGTCGAGCAGGCGGCACTGGGTGCCGGTCAGCTCGGCCACGTAGCGGGCCGTGATGGTGGCGACGCCGCTGAGCGTCTGCACGAAGTTCAGGGCATTGCGCTCGCCGGTCAGCAGCACCCGGGCCGGGCCGTGGAGGCGAAACAGTTCCTGATCGGGGGAGAGCAGGTCTCCATCTTGCACCTTCCACTCCACGTTCACCTCGCCGCCGAGCTGGGCGAACACTTCATCCACCCAGGCCTTGCCGCAGAAAACCCCGGCTTCCCGGGTGATGACGCGGGCGCTGGCCTGGCGATCCGCCGGGATCAGCTGGGCCGTGATGTCGGCGCTGGCATCCGGTTGGTTCTGGGCGGTCAGCGCGCCCCCCAAATCTTCGAGTAACGCGGCGCGCACGGCGCGACTGATGTCCTGTTGTAACATGCCTTTATTCCTGCAAGGGTCGGAGAAGCAACTGCCTGTCTCTTTGGGTCAGCTCCAGCCGGCCGAGGGCATTCATCCCGACCAGGATCTCATCGCCGGTGGCGGCTGGGTTGATGTAGACGGCCAGATCGTACAAGGTCAGCGGACCCATCGCCAGGGTTTCTATCCGGCCATTGCCGACCAGGATGGCGCCGGCGGCGGTATTGACCTGGCTCTGGCCCATGGCCCGGATCCCCAGTCGTGCCGCCACCTGCGCCGGGATGGTGACACGAGTGGCCCCCGTGTCCAGCAGCAGTTGCACCGGTTGGCCGTTGATGGCACCCTCCAGACGATAGTGGCCGCTGGCATCCATCGGCAGCCGCAGCTCGCCGCTGGCGGTGACTCCGGGTTGCGATCTGTCATGAAAATAGAGGGTCAGCAGCCCCATCAGGGAGAGCCAGGCCAGCAGCCAGAACCAGCGCGCCATTGCGGGGGCAGCCATCAGGCGCTCCCCTCTGGCCGGGGCGTCGTGAGTCTGGGGCTGGCTGAGCCGCTTCGAGGGACGGTAACGGGCACATCAATACCATGAGCAAGAGAGACCATGACCCAGCCTAACACACTATTTTCCATTGATTCAGAGGGTTGGTGCGAGCAGGCCCGCAAGGTGCCGTCGCCCCATCACAACGAGCGGGCCAGGCCGGAAGACGTCTCCCTGCTGGTGGTCCATGGCATCAGCCTGCCGCCGGGCCAGTTTGGCGGTCCCTTTATCGACGATCTGTTTCTTGGCCGACTTGACCCGGGCGCCCACCCTTACTTTGCCGACATCCATCAGTTGCGGGTCTCGGCCCACTGCCTGATCCGCCGCGATGGGGAGCTGGTGCAATATGTCTCCTTCCTGGCCCGGGCATGGCACGCTGGCGTCTCTTGCTGGGAGGGGAGAGAGGCCTGTAACGATTACTCCATCGGCATCGAGCTGGAGGGGACGGATGAGCTGCCCTACAGCGATGCCCAGTATGAGGTGCTGACCCGTCTCACCAGTGCCATCCAGGCCCGCTTTCCCGCCGTGCTGGCCGATCGGGTGGTGGGTCATTGTGACATAGCGCCGGGGCGCAAGACGGATCCGGGCGCGAGTTTTGACTGGCGGCGATATCGCCAGAGGCTCAACAAAAATTGATTTGGTTAAAATCTACTTTGTGTTTTTAAGATCAATGGCTTGTCGCACCGACAAGCCATTTTTTCTGGCTGTTGCCGGAATGTTGTCTGTGATCTGGCTCATGAATATTGGTCAGACCATTTTCTATGAGTGAGATCATATTTTCTTCTTGTTACCCACAAATGGGCAGTTTACTTTCTTGATACAGATCAGATTTTGGGTGGACATTTCCCAGCCCCTCTGCTAATTTTCGCTCCATTCATAAAATTGGTAATACCAATTTAACAAAGCTGCCCCATGCCCTATCGTCGAATTACCCAACCCAAATTGGCCGACGCCATCGTCGCCGAGCTGGAACACATGATCCTGGAGGGCAGCCTGCAGCCTGGCCAGAAGTTGCCGCCCGAGCGGGAACTCGCCATCCAGTTTCAGGTGTCACGCCCCTCCCTGCGGGAGGCTATCCAGCGTCTGGAGGCTCGCGGGTTGTTGTATCGTCGTCAGGGCGGTGGCACCTATGTGCAAAATGGGTTGAGCCAGGGGATCGCCGATCCCTTGTTCGAGCTGCTCAGCACCCACCCGGAAGCCCAGTATGACCTGCTGGAGTTTCGCCACGCCCTGGAAGGCATCTGTGCCTACTATGCTGCGTTGCGGGGAACCGAGGCAGACTTCGAGCGTATCCGCGCCGCCCAGGCGGCGATCGAGGCGGCGGGTCAGCAGGGGTCCCTTGCGAGTGAGTCGAGCGCCGTCACCCAGTTCTATCTGGCGGTGGCCGAGGCCTCCCACAATGTGGTGCTGCTGCACCTGCTGCGGGCCATGGGCCCCATGCTCGAGCAGAACATTTTGCGAAATAACGAGATTTTGAATCGCCGTCCGGGAGTGGTCGCCAAGATCCGTCGCCATCGTGCGTCGCTGATCGAGGCTATCCTGTCGGGGGCTCCGGAGCGGGCCAGGACAGCTTGTCATGAGCACCTGGCCTTTATCGAGGACACCTTGTTGGATATGCAGAGGGAAGACAGCCGGATCCAGCGATCCATGCGTCGGATCCGTCAGCAGGAAAACTAATCCCACAAGGCTTTATTGTCGAATTTTGCGCAACTTACATCCCGTGCAATAACAATAGGAACCAGCCATGTCTGATATCCTGAAGAACGATGTGGACCCGATAGAAACGCTGGAGTGGCTTGCCTCTCTGGAATCCTTGCTGCGTGAAGAGGGTCCGCAACGCGCTCAGTTCATCCTTGAACAACTGGCCGAGAAAGCCCGCGTCAGCGGTGTGGAAGTGGCTGAGAAAGCGAATCGCGACTACATCAACACCATCCCCGCCAGCGACGAACCGGCCTACCCGGGCGACCTGGAGATGGAGCGTCGCATTCGCGCCATCATCCGTTGGAATGCCGTGATGATAGTGCTGCGCGCCTCCAAGAAAGACCTGGACCTGGGCGGTCACATGTCTTCCTTCGCCTCCTCCGCGACCATCTACGAAGTCTGCTACAACCACTTCTTCCGTGCTCGCAACGAGAAGGACGGTGGCGACCTGGTCTACTTCCAGGGTCACATCTCCCCGGGCATCTACGCCCGTGCCTTCGTCGAGGGGCGTCTGACCGAAGAGCAGCTGGACAACTTCCGTCAGGAAGTGGACGGCAAGGGTATCCCCTCCTATCCGCACCCGAAACTGATGCCGGAATTCTGGCAGTTCCCGACCGTCTCCATGGGTCTGGGCCCCATCGCCGCCATCTATCAGGCGCGCTTCCTGAAGTACCTGACCGACCGTGGTATCAAGGATTGTGCCGAGCAGACCGTCTACGCCTTCCTGGGCGATGGCGAGATGGACGAGCCGGAAGCCAAGGGCGCCCTGACTGTTGCCGTGCGTGAAAAGCTCGACAACCTGGTGTTCGTGGTCAACTGCAACCTGCAGCGTCTGGACGGCCCTGTGGTCGGCAACGGCAAGGTCATCAACGAGCTGGAAGGCCTGTTCGCCGGCGCCGGCTGGGACGTGACCAAGGTCATCTGGGGTCGCAAGTGGGATGAGCTGCTCAAGAAAGACACCTCCGGCAAGCTGATCCAGCTGATGAACGAGACCGTGGACGGTGACTACCAGACCATGAAGTCCCGCGACGGTGCCTACGTCCGCGAGCACTTCTTCAACCGTTACCCGGAAACCGCCGCTCTGGTCAAGGACATGTCCGACGAGGAGATCTTCGCCCTGAACCGCGGTGGTCACGATCCTCGCAAACTGTTTGCCGCCTTCTCCAAGGCCGCAGCGACCAAGGGCAAGCCGACCGTGATCCTGGCCAAGACCATCAAGGGTTATGGCATGGGTGAAGCGGCCGAAGGCAAGAACATCGCTCACCAGGTCAAGAAGATGGATCTGGGCTCAGTGCGTTACCTGCGTGATCGCTTCAACCTGCCGGTCACCGACGAGCAGCTGGCCGATCTGCCGTACCTGAAGATCGAGGAAGGCTCTGCCGAGCACAAGTACCTGCACGACCGTCGCACTGCCCTGAAAGGCTATGTGCCGACCCGTCTGCGCGAGAGCACCACCAAGCTGGAAATCCCGGCCCTGGATGCCTTCGGTCCGCTGCTGGGCGAACAGGCGCGCGAGATCTCCACCACCATGGCGTTCGTGCGTTCCCTGAACGTGATGCTCAAAGACAAGTCCATCGGCAAGCGCATCGTGCCGATCCTGGCTGACGAAGCCCGTACCTTCGGTATGGAAGGCCTGTTCCGCCAGATCGGCATCTACAGCCCGCACGGTCAGCAGTACACCCCGCAAGACCGCGACATCGTCTCCTACTACAAGGAAGACAAGCAGGGTCAGGTTCTGCAAGACGGCATCAACGAGCTGGGCGCCATGTCCTCCTGGCTGGCTGCTGCGACCTCTTACAGCACCAACGACTGCCCGATGATCCCGTTCTACATCTACTACTCCATGTTCGGCTTCCAGCGGATCGGCGACATGGCGTGGGCAGCCGGTGACCAGCAAGCCCGTGGCTTCCTGCTGGGCGCGACCTCAGGTCGTACTACCCTGAACGGCGAAGGTCTGCAGCACGAAGATGGTCACAGCCACATCCTGGCCAACACCATCCCGAACTGTATCTCCTATGACCCGTCCTACGCCTATGAAGTGGCGGTGATCGTACAGGACGGCCTGCGCCGCATGTACGGCGAGAACCCGGAGAACGTGTTCTACTACATCACCACCCTCAACGAGAACTACGCCATGCCGGCCATGCCGGAAGGCGCCGAGGAAGGCATCCGCAAGGGTATCTACAAGCTGGAAACCGTGGCCGGTACCAAGGCCAAGGTACAGCTGCTGGGTTGTGGCTCCATCCTGGGTCATGTGCGCACCGCCGCCCAGATCCTGGCCAGCGAGTACGGCGTGGGTTCCGACGTGTTCAGCGTCACCTCCTTCAACGAACTGGCCCGTGACGGTCAGGACGCGGATCGCTGGAACATGCTGCACCCGACCGCCGAAGCGCGTGTGCCCTACATCGCTCAGGTACTGGGCACCGACGCCACCATCGCCGCGACCGACTACATGAAGTCCTTCGCCGATCAGGTTCGCGCCTTCGTACCGACCGAGAACTACCGCGTACTGGGTACCGACGGTTACGGCCGCTCCGACAGCCGTGCCAACCTGCGTCGTCACTTCGAAGTGAACGAGTTCTACGTGGTGGTTGCTGCCCTGACCGAACTGGCCAAGCGCGGCGAGATTGACAAGCAGGTGGTGGCCGATGCCATCGCCAAGTACGGCATCGATGCCGACAAGGTCAACCCGCTGTACGCCTAAGAGGATTGAGCGCCCTGTCCGGCCATGTGCCGGGCAGGGCCTCACCCTGCTTGGCGTGACCAACGTATAAGAGGATGAAGCCGCTCTCCTGCCAGGGCTATGGCAGTGACAGCGCGCTTTTCCAACGTCAACGTGACATCCGCGTAAGAGGATAAAGCACAATGTCCAAACAGATTATGGTGCCGGATATCGGTGCCGATGAGGTTGAAGTCACCGAGATCATGGTGGCCGTGGGTGACAAGGTCGAGCTCGACCAGTCCCTGATCGCCGTGGAAGGTGACAAGGCCTCCATGGAAGTCCCGGCCCCCGCCGCCGGCATCGTCAAAGAGATCCTGATCAAGGTGGGCGACAAGGTTGCCACCGGTTCCCAGATCATGGTCTTCGAAGCGGAAGGCGCTGCCGCACCGGCTCCTGCCCAGGCCGCGGCCCCGGTTGCCGCCGCTGCGCCGGCTGCCCCTGCTGCTGCCGCTGCCAAAGACGTGCACGTCCCTGACATAGGTGACGACGAAGTGGAAGTGACCGAGATCATGGTCGCCGTGGGCGACATGGTTGAAGCGGACCAGTCCATCATCGCCGTGGAAGGTGACAAGGCCTCCATGGAAGTGCCGGCGCCGTTCGCGGGCCGCGTGGTGGAAATCAAGGTCGCCGCCGGCGCCAAGGTCTCCACCGGTTCCCTGGTGATGGTGTTCGAAGTGGCTGGCGCCGCCCCTGCCGCCGTTGCCGCGCCGGTTCAGGCTGCCGCTCCCGTGGCCGCAGCCCCGGTTGCCGCCGCTGCCAAAGAGGTCAACGTACCTGACATCGGCGGTGACGAAGTGGAAGTCACCGAGATCATGGTGGCCGTGGGTGACAAGGTCGAAGCCGACCAGTCCCTGATCGCCGTGGAAGGTGACAAGGCCTCCATGGAAGTGCCTGCGCCGTTCGCCGGCGTGGTGAAAGAGATCAAGGTGAAGGCGGGTGACAAGGTCTCCACCGGTTCCCTCATCATGG
Organism: Aeromonas bivalvium; assembly: GCF_046078285.1. Taxonomy (NCBI): domain Bacteria; kingdom Pseudomonadati; phylum Pseudomonadota; class Gammaproteobacteria; order Aeromonadales; family Aeromonadaceae; genus Aeromonas; species Aeromonas bivalvium. The sequence continues at coordinate 219,757 of NZ_JBGXBV010000005.1, read as the reverse complement.
TGTTCGAAGTGGCGGGTGCTGCTCCTGCCGCCGCCCCGGTTGCGCAAGCTGCTGCCCCCGTTGCCGCCCCTGCCGCTGCCCTGGTTGCTCAGGCTGCTGCCCCGGCTGCCGTTGCCTCCGACTTCGTTGCCAACGATGCCTATGTCCACGCTTCCCCGGCGGTACGCCGTCTGGCGCGCGAGTTCGGCGTCAACCTGGCCAAGGTGAAAGCTTCCGGTCGCAAGGGCCGCATCGTCAAAGAAGACGTGCAGGCCTACGTGAAGGATGCGGTCAAGCGTGCCGAGTCCGCCCCGGCTGCAGGCCAAGGCACTGGCAACGGCATGAGCGTCGTGGCCTGGCCCAAGGTTGATTTCAGCAAGTTCGGCCCGGTCGAAGAGCTGGAACTGACCCGGATCCAGAAGATCTCCGGTCCTGCCCTGCACCGCAACTGGGCCATGATCCCCCACGTCACCCAGTTCGACGAAGCCGATACCACGGATCTGGAAGCGTTCCGCAAAGAGCAGAACGTGCTGGCCGAGAAGCAGAAGCTGGACGTGAAGATCACCCCGCTGGTGTTCATCCTGAAGGCGGCCGCCAAGGCCCTGGAAGCGCACCCGCGCTTCTGCAGCGCCCTGTCCGAAGACGGCAGCAAGCTGATCATGAAGAAGTATATCCACATCGGTGTGGCGGTAGACACCCCGGGTGGCCTGGTGGTTCCTGTGGTTCGCGACGTCAACAAGAAGGGTATCTTCGAGCTGTCCCGCGATCTGGCCGAGATCTCCAAGAAGGCCCGTGCCGGCAAGCTGACTGCTGCCGACATGCAGGGCGGTTGCTTCACCATCTCCAGCCTGGGTGGCATCGGCGGTACCAGCTTTACCCCGATCGTCAACGCGCCGGAAGTGGCCATCCTGGGCGTCTCCAAGTCCGAGATGAAGCCCAAGTGGAACGGCAAGGAGTTCGTACCGCGCCTGATGCTGCCGCTGGCCCTGAGCTATGACCACCGCGTCATCGACGGCGCCGACGGTGCCCGCTTCATCACCACCCTGAGTGGTGTGCTGTCCGACATTCGTCGACTGGTCCTGTAAGTGAGAGGGCGGGCCCAGAGCCCGCCCTTTTTGCTTCTCATTTCATTAACAGGATTGTAAACTTGCCCCGTTTTTTCACGGCTGCAGCCGCCTTCTCTGGCATAAGACTGTGCTGTCCGGGGATATAAGAACGACAAAGAGGTCATGATGAGTAAAGAAATCAAAACCCAGGTCGTAGTACTGGGTGCTGGCCCTGCCGGTTATTCCGCTGCTTTCCGTGCGGCCGACTTGGGTCTGGATACCATTATCGTCGAACGTTACTCCACCCTGGGTGGCGTCTGCCTGAACGTGGGCTGCATTCCGTCCAAGGCGCTGCTGCACGTTGCCAAAGTGATCGAAGAAGCCAAGGCGCTGGGCGAGCACGGCATCGTCTTCGGTGCCCCGCAGACCGACATCGACAAGGTGCGTCTGTGGAAAGAGAAGGTCATCAACCAGCTGACCGGCGGTCTGGCCGGCATGGCCAAGATGCGTAAAGTCCAGGTCGTGAACGGCTTCGGCAAGTTCACCGGCCCGAACACCCTCGAAGTGGAAGGCGCCGACGGCAAGACCACCGTCACCTTCGACAACGCCATCATCGCAGCCGGTTCCCGTCCGGTGAAGCTGCCCTTCATCCCCCACGACGATCCGCGCGTATGGGACTCTACCGATGCGCTGGAACTGAAAACCGTTCCTGGCAAGCTGCTGGTCATCGGTGGCGGCATCATCGGCCTGGAGATGGGTACCGTGTACTCCTCCCTGGGTTCCGAGATCGACGTGGTGGAATTTGCCGACCAGCTGGTTCCGGCTGCCGACAAAGACATCGTCAAGATCTACACCAAGCGCGTGGCCAAGAAATTCAACATCATGCTGGAGACCAAGGTCACCGCAGTTGAAGCCCGTGAAGACGGCCTGTACGTCTCCTACGAAGGCAAGCACGCCCCGGCCGAGCCGGTTCGCTACGACAACGTGCTGGTCGCGGTCGGTCGTGTGCCGAACGGCAAGCTGATGGACGCCGAGAAAGCCGGTGTTGCCGTCAACGAGCGCGGTTTCATCGAAGTGGACAAGCAGCTGCGTACCAACGTGGCTCACATCCACGCCATCGGTGACATCGTCGGTCAGCCCATGCTGGCCCACAAGGGTGTGCATGAAGGCCACGTGGCGGCCGAAGTCATCGCCGGCAAGAAGCACTACTTCGACCCGAAAGTGATCCCGTCCATCGCCTACACCGAGCCAGAGATGGCCTGGGTTGGTCTGACCGAGAAGGAAGCCAAGCAACAGGGCCTGAACTTCGAAGTCGCCACCTTCCCCTGGGCTGCTTCCGGCCGCGCCATTGCGTCCGATTGCTCCGACGGCATGACCAAGCTGATCTTCGACAAGGACAGCAACCGCGTCATCGGGGGTGCCATCGTCGGCACCAACGGCGGTGAGCTGCTGGGCGAGATCGGTCTGGCCATCGAGATGGGTGCCGACGCCGAAGATCTGGCGCTGACCATCCATGCTCACCCGACTCTGCACGAGTCCGTGGGTCTGGCCGCCGAAGTGTTCGAAGGCTCCATCACCGACCTGCCGAACGCCAAGGCCAAGAAGAAGAAGTAAATCTCTTCCCGCCCAATGAAAAAGCCGCTCATCGAGCGGCTTTTTTTGTGTCCGAAGCGCGGGATCAGACGTGGTTGTACATGGCCTCTATCTCGCGCTGGTACTTGGACTCGATGATCTTGCGGCGCAGCTTCATGGTGGGGGTGATCTCTCCCAGCTCCATGGAGAAGGCGCTCGGCAGCAGGGTGAATTTCTTCACCTGCTCGAACTTGGCCAGCTCTTTTTGCAAGTCAGCGATCCGTGCCTCGAAGAACTCCACCACCCTGGAGTGGCGCAGCAGCTCGCTCTTGCACTGGTATTGCAGGTTGATGGAGCGGGCGTACTCCTCCAGGGACTCGAAGCAGGGGACGATGAGCGCCGACACGAAGTGGCGGGCATCGGCGACGATGGCGACCTGTTCGATGAAGCGATCCTTGCCGATGGTCCCTTCCACCAGCTGTGGCGCCACGTACTTGCCGTTGGAGGTCTTCATCAGCTCCTTGAGACGCTCGGTGAAGTAGATGTTGCCCTCGCCGTCCAGCTCGCCGGCATCGCCGGTGCGCAGGAAACCGTCCGCCGTCATCACCTCGGCCGTGGCCTCTGGCTTGTTGTAGTAGCCGCGCATCACAGTGGGGGCGCGCACCAGCAGCTCGTTGTGCTCGCCGAGTTTGACCTCGATGCCGTCCATGACGGTGCCGATGGAGCCCAGCTTGAACCGAGCGTCGTCATAGCAGCAGACGGTAGCCGTGGTCTCTGTCATGCCATAGCCGTACTGGAGGTTGAACCCCATGGCCTGGAAGAAGAGGTTGACGTCGTCGGCGAGGCGGGCGCCCGCCACCGGCAGGAAGCGGGTGCGGCCGCCGAAGCGTTCGCGCAGCTTGCGAAACACCAACCGCTCGGCGAGCCAGATCTGGCCAGAGAGCAGGGGGGAGGGGCGCTCGCCCGCCTGGCGGGTGGCGACCATCTGGCTGCCGACTCGGGTGGCCCAGCCGAACAGGGCGCGGCGCAGGGGCGGCGCCTTGGCCACCTTGGCCTGGATCAGGGCGTAGGCCTTCTCGTAGAGACGTGGCACGGCGCACATCACGGTGGGTTTCACCTCGCCGATGACCTCCATCACCTGCTGGGGATCGCGGATGTAGACGTTCTCGGCGCCGCAATAGAGCACGTAGTAGCTCCAGGCGCGTTCGAACACATGGCTGAGCGGCAGCATGCACAGGGACACATCCTGCTCGTCAAGGTCCAGGCGGCGATCATGCATCTCGAAGCAGGCGGCCATGTTGGCAAAGTCGAGCATGACCCCCTTGGGTTCACCCGTGGTGCCCGAGGTGTAGATCAGGGTCAGCAGGTCGTCCATGCGGTACTGCTGCTCGCGCTCCCGCAGTGCCTGCTCGCTCGGCAGATGATTGCCGGAGACCAGGAAGCTCTGGAAGTGGCTCGCCTGCTCGCAGCCGCGCAGATCGACGGTGCAGTCCAGGGTGACTATCTGGTTGATCTCGCCAGCCTTGAGCAAGTGGAGCGCCTGATCGAACTGGGGCTGTTCGCCGACGAACAACAGCCTGATGCCGGCGTCTTTGACGATATAACGCAGCTGATCCAGGGTGCTGGTGGGGTAGATGGGCACGCTGACGCCGCGGGCGGCCAGGATGCCGAGATCGGCCTGGGTCCATTCCGGCATGTTGCGGGCATAGAGGCCGACCATCTCGGTGGGCTGGTGGCCGGCGCGGATCAGCGCCTGGGCACAGTAGTCCATGGCCTGGCCCAGGGTACGCCAGCCGATGGCGCGCCACTGGCCATCCTGTTGCACCCGCAGGGCGGCTTTATTGCCGAGGCGAGCGATGCGTTCGCGAAGCAGATGAACCAAATGAAGCTGCGACATCAATAGATCCTCAATGAGAGCGCCACGCCCGGCAGGGGCGTGAAAATCGCGCTGGAGTGTAAACTCTAATATTACGGCTTACAAGTGTGCGCTGTTTTGTCCGGGATCAGAAAGCGCGGATTTTGCTGCCAAATCAATCAAAATCGGCGATAACAGTGGGAGGTGGTTGGCGGAGGCTGCACGATGAAACATCTGGCAACAGGGTTGGCAGGGGCGCTGGTGCTGCTGCTGGTGGCGGGAGGACTGGGCTGGTACTGGTGGAGCCAGGGCGCCCGGCACAGTGGCAACCCCTGGCTCAGGGGCGAGCAGGGGGAGGCGCGGGCCCAGCAGCTCGCCCGGGAGTCCGGCATGGCCATGCTCTATGTGATAGAGGCGGACAAGTGTCGGCGCTGCAAGTTGCTGGACAAGATGCTGTGGCAGGATCCTGCCATGGCGTCGACCCTGGCGGGGCTGGCCAAGGTGCGGCTCAACCCGGGGGCGGGAGATGGCAGTGATCGGGTGCTGCGCCGCTTTCCCAAGGTGAAGACGCCTCCCGGCATCTATCTGCAGCAGGCGGGCGGCCCCCTCAAGCCGGTGCAGATAGTGGTGGATATCCAGCAGATCTGGATGCCGGGGGTGACCTACCGACGGGGCTTCTTCATGCCGCTCTCGGCCGTCGGTTTCGATGCCGTGCTGCGCACGACCCTGGCCCTGGAAGATCCGGTGTTTGATGTCGTGCAGCCGTGAGTTTCTGGCGTGCCAGCTGCTTCATGGCCCATGGTCGGCCGTCGGCTTCGATGCCGTGCTGCGCACGACCCTGGCCCTGGAAGATCCGGTGTTTGATGTCGTGCAGCCGTAAGTTTCTGGCGTGCCAGCTGCTTCATGGCCCATGGTCGGCCGTCGGCTTCGATGCCGTGCTGCGCACGACCCTGGCCCTGGAAGATCCGGTGTTTGGCGCCGCGCAGCCGTGAATTTCTCTGGCGTGCCAGCTGCTTCATGGCCCATGGTCGGCAGTCGGTTTCGATGCCGTGCTGCGCACGACCCTGGCCCTGGAAGATCCGGTGTTTGATGTCGTGCAGCCGTGAGTTTCTGGCGTGCCAGCTGCTTCATGGCCCATGGTCGGCAGTCGGTTTCGATGCCGTGCTGCGCACGACCCTGGCCCTGGCAGATCCGGTGTTTGATGTCGTGCAGCCGTGAGTTTCTGGCGTGCCAGCTGCTTCATGGCCCATGGTCGGCCGTCGGCTTCGATGCCGTGCTGCGCACGACCCTGGCCCTGGCAGATCCGGTGTTTGGTGCCGCGCAGCCGTGAGTCGCCCGAGCCGTCAGCCGAAGTCGAACAGGCGGGACATCAGCACGGCATCTTCCCGCTCCGGACCGCAGCCATAGTAGTCGGCCCGGCGGCAATACTCGGCGAACCCCTCGCTCTCGTAGAGGCTGATGGCGGCGACGTTGCCGGCTCGCACCTCGAGAAACCAGGCCTCGGCCCCCTTCGCCTTGCTGCGGGCCAGATACTCCTTGAGCAGCGCCCGGCCCAGCCCCTTGCCCTGAAAGTCAGGATGCACGCAGATGTTCATCAGGGAGCTGTCCCCCGCCACCAGATCCGAGATATAGAAGCCGGCGGGGCGCCCCTCCACCAGCATCAGGCCGTTGAGGTAGCGCGGCCCGAAGCAGGAGAGCAGATTGGCCTGGCTCCAGGGCTCCTGATGAGCGGCCTGCTCTATGGGATAGACAAGGGCGAAATCGGTCTCGAGCAGGGGACGAAAGCGGTGCATGGTCACTCCGGTGACGGCGGGCAGAGGTCTCGCCAGCCAACTGTAAAGTTTGGTAAAGATGAGGGGGCCGGGCTGCATTGCGGCACTGGGCCGATCACAATGCCCCGTTCTCCTGGTGTACCGGCAGCCGCTGGCGCAGCTGTTGCCACAGGGCCCGCTTGCCGGCCGCATCCGGGCTGAGGGAACAGATCAGGGCCTGGGGCCAGCGAGGATCCGGCTCGGTGAGCCAGAGCAGCGGCGGCGTCGCCTGTTCCGGTATGCCACTTAGCAGGCTCACCTCATGGGGGGCGATCCCGAGCAGCCGGCAGACGTCATCGAGCAGGGCGGGGGACGGCAGGGTCTGGGCCCGCACCCAGAGTTTGCCGGCCGGGAGCGCGTCGCCAAGGCTCGCCTCGGTGGCCGCCTCGCTCTCCTTGCCTGCCAGCAGCTGCGGACGTCTGAGCTGCCAGCCCTGGATGCCGATGCGGGCCAGGATGCGCTGGCGAACGGGATCTTGCATATGAGGATGACTCGCTCTTGATCTGGGTTGGGGAAAAGTGTGTGGTGCAGGGTACACTCGAACGCCTTTTTCTGCATCCTCCGCCTTGGCCTGACGGCATGGCTTGGCAAGCAGGCCAGAAACAGCCAACATCATAATCAAACCACCCCCGGCTCGCCTGGTTGCCATGGCGTGAACCGGGATTGTCCAGATCCCAGCGTCGGAATGCTCTTCTATGCCACTTTCTGTCCACAGCTCTGCCCGTGTCGCGCCCATTCATGAACGCCTGCCCAGCCTGCTGACGGCCCTCGGCGAGGGGCTCTATGAGCGCCAGGACGCCCTGCGGCTCGGATTGCTGGCCGCGCTCTCGGGGGAGAGCGTCTTCCTGCTTGGCCCCCCGGGCATCGCCAAGAGCCTGATCGCGCGGCGCCTCAAGCTGGCCTTCTTTGATGCGCGCCACTTCGAATACCTGATGACTCGCTTCAGCACGCCGGAGGAGGTGTTCGGCCCCCTCTCCATCCAGGCCCTGAAGGAGGAGGGCAAGTACCTGCGCCTGACCGCAGGCTATCTGCCACAGGCCGAGGTGGTGTTCCTCGACGAGATCTGGAAGGCGGGGCCCGCCATCCTCAACACCCTGCTGACCGCCATCAACGAGCGCCAGTTTCGCAACGGCGACGAGACGCTGCCCATTCCGATGCGCCTGCTGATCAGCGCCTCCAACGAACTGCCCGCCCCGGACAGCGGGCTGGAGGCCCTCTATGACCGCATGCTGGTGCGGATCTGGATGGACAGGGTGCAGGAAAAATCCAACTTTCAGGCCATGCTGGCCAGCGACGGGGCCAATCCGCGCCAGCTCACGGCCAGCTTGCAGATCCACAGCGAGGAGTATCAGTCCTGGCAGCACCAGATAGAGCAGGTGACTCTGCCAGACGAGGTGTTCGAGCTCATCTATCGGCTGCGCCAGCGCCTCGACCATCTCGGCGACGAGCCCTGCTATGTCTCGGACCGACGCTGGAAGAAGGCGGTCAGACTGTGCAAGGCGAGCGCCTTCTTCCATGGCCGCTCCGAGGTGGCGCCCCTGGATCTGCTGCTGCTCAAGGATTGCCTGTGGCACAACGGCGAGAGCCGCGCGGCCCTGCTCACCCTGATGGAGGAATTTGCCCGCCTGCACTGTTACCAGCAGCAGACGCTCATCTCCCGCCACCTGGCCATCACCTCCGCCCTGCAGGAGTTGCAGCTGCAGATGAGCGCCCGGCTGGCCCTGAAGGCAGAGCCCGGCAAGGGGATGCTGGGCAAGCGCGGCAAGGGATGGCGCCTGCCCCTGGATGAGGCCGACAAGCAGGGGGAACGGGGCCTGCAGATCCAGCTGCACCTGCTCGCCCCGGCCAGGCTCAGCCCGGAGGAGCCGGATCTGCTGGTGCAGACCCTGGAGTGCGACAAGGTGGTGCTCGGCCACTGGCAGCAGGGTGACCAGGTGCTGTTTCATCCCGTCGGCAGCAAGACGGGCTTGACCCTGGAACTGGAACTGGACGGCGAACAGCGGCTGCACCTGCTCGACAGTCAGCGTCACCCCATCCCCCTGGTGCTGGTGCGCCGCGCCCCCTTGCCCGGCCTCGTCAGCGAGCCCTGGTACAAGGCGATCGCCAGCCTCAACGAGCAGTTGATGGCCCTGCGCACCGATCTGCGCCGTCAGCGCCAGCGTTTCGACGGCCATCAGCCCCACCATTTTCTCGACTCGCGCTGGCTGGTGATCGTCGAGGAGGGCTTCTTCACCCTGACCCGCGAGCTGGAGCAGACGGCGGAGCAGCTGGCCCAGTGGCAGGGGCGCCTGCCGCTGCTGTGCGGGGAGCAGGGCTGAATGCTCGACATCGGCACCATGAGCACCTTGCTGGCCATCTCGGAGGGAGAGATGGTGTCAGAGATGGTGGTCGCCCTGCTGGCCAGTACCCAGATATCCCGCTTCATCCGGTTGGGCAAGGCCCAGGGCCGCGCCCTCAAGCAGCGGTTGCAGCGCTGGCGCCATCAGGTGAACGACACCATAGCCCATACCCCGGTGCCGCCGGTACTGGAGCAGGAGTTCCTGCTCTATCAGCACTTTCTCTCCCTCTCCCTGCCCCGGCTGGTGGCCGAGTTGCCGACCCTGCTCAGCGCCCTGGAGCGGGGCAGCGACTTCGCCGACGAGGGGCGTCAGCTGGCCCATCAGCTGGTGGATCACCCGGTGGAAGGGACCCGGCGCCTGCTGCTCGAACGATGGCGCGCCAGCCTGGTGGGGGCCCTGCTGCGCCTGCAGCAGCAGCTGGCTGAGGCTGAGCGGCTCAGGTTGCAACAGGAGCTGGAGGATCAGATAGGGGCCAGCGAGGAGCTCGAGCAGGTGCTGGATCCCCAGCGGCGTACGGCGGGCGGCCTGTGGAACCTGGCCCAGGGACGCTGGCAGCCCGCCTCCCTGGTGCTGATCCGCCAGTATGCGGCCATGCTGGGCAAGGAGCCCATGTTGCAGGAGATAGCCCAGAGCATGGGGCGCAGCCTGCACAGCCAGGAGCAGGAGGACAGGCCCCAGCCGCCCCAGCCCACCCTGATCCAGGAGTCCGTGCTCAGTGACGACGTGCCCGACGATCTGGTGGGCATTCATCAGGGCAGCGACCTGATGCGCATGCTGCCGAGCGAAGCCGTGATGCTGGGGATCCCCGAGCTGGAGCTGGAGTTCTACCGCCGTTACCTGGAGCGGCGCCTGCTCAGTTATCAGGCCAGGGGCACCCTGCCCAGGCAACAGCTGCTGCCTCGCACCACGAGCCAGGGGGAGCGGGAGCTGCAACCCATGGGGCCCGTGATCGTCTGCATCGATACCTCGGGCTCCATGGGGGGCTATCCCGAGCAGTGCGCCAAGGCCCTGGCCCTGGCCCTGTTGCAGCTGGCCCTGAGCGAGCAGCGGCGCTGCTTCGTGATGCTGTTTTCCACCGATGTGGCCAGCTTCGAGCTGACCGATGCCGATGGCCTCGATGAGGCCCAGCGTTTCCTCGCCATGACCTTCAACGGCGGCACCGATCTGCTGCCCTGCCTGAGTGCCGCCCTGCGCCAGTTGCAGGCCCCCGCCTTCGAGCTGGCGGACGTGCTGGTGATCTCCGACTTCATCGCCCAGCGCCTGCCCGCCTCTTTGGTGGCGCAGATGGACAACCAGCGCGCCCGGGGCACCCGGTTTCACGCCGTCGCCATGTCCCGCCACGCCAAACCGGCCCTGCTGCGGGTCTTCGACAGAAGCTGGCTGCTCGATTGCGGCCTGCGCGGCCGCCTGCTGCGGCGCTGGCAGCGCAGCTGAAACAGGGGTTGCCCGGTCAGGGCAGGGGCTGGCTCCGATAATCGAGGGCCCGCTCGTTGACCTGCTCCTGATCCAGCAGGGGCTGACCGCTGGGCTGGGCGATGTGGAATCCCCCCTTGCCTGCGTGCTTGACCCGATACATGGCCTTGTCCGCCCGGGCCAGGGCCGAGCCGAAATCATCCTGGGGGCGGATCTGGGCTATGCCCATGCTCAGGCCGATGCGAGCCTCACCGTTGGCCAGGGGGAAGGGGGCCGAGATGGCCTGCTGGCACGCCAGTGCCAGCTGCTGGGTGCGCCTGTCCTGGCATGGCCAGGGCAGCAGCAGGATGAATTCATCGCCACCGAGACGGCCGATGACCGCCTCTTGCGGACATTGACGCTTGAGGCGGTGCGCCAGCTCGACCAGCAGCTCGTCACCTGTCCTGTGACCCAGGCTGTCATTGACCTGCTTGAAGTCATCGAGATCGATGAAGCAGAGCGTCTGGTGCTCGCCGGGAAACTGGCGCTGCAGGGCGGCGCGGTTGAGCAGGTGGGTGAGGGGATCCCGGTGAGCGAGCTGGGCCAGTTGCAGCTCGTACTCCTTCTCGTGGGTGACGTCTATGTGGGAGCCCATGACCCGCAGGGGATTGCCGTCGGCGTCCCGCTCCACCACCCGGCCCCGGTCCAGCACCCAGGTCACCTTGCCCTCTTTTGACAGCATGCGGTGCAGCGCCTGATAGAAGGGGGTCTTGCCGCTGAGGTGATCGAAGAAGGCCTGCAACACCCGCTCCCTGTCTTCCGGGTGCAGGTGATCGCGCCAGGAGTCGAAGTGGGCCTCCAGCTCCTTGGGTTGATAGCCCAGCATGGCGCCCCAACGCCGATTGAATATGATGAGCTTGCCGGTGGGCACATGATTCTGCCAGATGCACAGGCCGGTGCCGTCACTGGCGGCATCCAGCTTCTCCAGCGCGTCGTCGGCGATGCGCTTCAGTCGCTCGTTCTCCTGTTGCAGCCTGTGATAGGCGGCCAGCAGCGTCTCGTAATCCTGGGGTACCTTCTCTGTCACCTGGGTGCCTCTACTGCCAATACGTGTTGCCTTCACCAGGCTGGAACAAGAAGGGTCTCTTCTTGACGAGCCGACCATGGGGATAAGTGCGGCATGTCTGCGCTCCCTGGCGTGCCAACGGGCTGACTATAGAGGAGATGGCTGTTTTTTTCACCATGTGTCAGGTCGAGTCAGGATATGATGAAAGGGCCCAATTCTCCGATTTATCAACGAAATGCCACAGGAGGCCCATCATAGGCGCACACCCCGTCTCTCCCTGGTTGCTCTGTCTGTTGCTGGCAGCCCCCCTCGATGCCCTTGGGAGCGATCCGGCCGAGGAAGCCCTGCTCGGCGAGCTCACCCAGCTGGAAAACAATGTTCAATCCCAGGGGGAGCGGTTGCGCCGGGTCGAGGCGCTGGCGCGGCGGATCGACCCCGCCAGCCCCCTTCAGGGGCGACTGGTACGGCTGCAATGCTGGGCGCTGCCTGCGGAGAACAGCAGTGACTACAGCGCCGCCATCACCTTCGCCAGCAAGGCACTGCTCCAGGCGCGCCAGGAGGGGGACAGGGTGACGGAATCGGCGCTGCTCATCTGCCGGGGCTGGCACAACCAGCTGCTGGGGGAGATGGCCCGTGCTCGCCTGGATTATGATCTCGCCCTCTCCCTGGCCCGGGCCGCGGGAGAGCAGCGCCTCGAGGCCGATGCCCTCGGCTATCGCGGCGGCATGCTGGCCTACCAGGGAGGATTGGCGGCGGGCCTGCGGGATCAGCTGGTGGCCCATGACCTCTATGAGCGACTCGGTCTGGAGCGCTGGCGGCTCAAGATGATGGGGGAGATAGCGAATACCTACCGGCGCATGGGGGTATTCGAACGGGCGCAGGAGTATTTCAAGGCATTGGAGCAGGCTTATGAGCAGCAGGGGGACGCCGCAAGTCTGACGATGATCCGGGCTCAGCTGGCCATCCTCTATACGGAGACGGACCGGTACGACGAGGCCCTGACCCTGTTCGAGGAGGCGGCCAGCCACTTCAAGGCCAGTGGCGAGCGGATGGACGAGGCCTGGGCCCTGACCGAGGTGGCCCACAGCCTGCTCAAGCTCGGCAGGAAGGAGGAGGCCAGGGCCAGGTTGCAGCAGGCCGATCTGCTGCTCAACCGTGATCAGGAGACGGATGCCGCGACCCTGGGGCAATGGCGGCTGGTGATGGGCCTGTTGGAGGAGGCCGAGGGGGATCTCGAGCGGGCGCTCTATTTCCTGGCGCTGGCGGAGCCCATCTTCCGCCAGGAGGATAACCAGCGCTTCCTCGCGACCATCTATCGGGTCCAGTCCAGGATCCTGGAGCAGCAGGGGCAGACCGATGCCGCCCTCAAGGCCCTCAGGCATTATGTGACGACCCAGGAGTCCCTGGAGCATCAGCTCGGCGAGCAGAGGTCCATCCAGATGCGCTTCGAATTCGATCTCGCTCGCAAGGAGGCGGAGAACGAGGCTCTCAAGAGCCAGCAGGCGTTGCAGACCCAGCAACTGGATCGCTTGCAGGAGCGGCGCCACTGGCAGACCCTGGTCACGGCCCTCATCTTGCTGCCGCTGCTGGGATTGACCTTCTACCAGCTGGGCCGCAGTCGCAAGCTGCGGCGGCTCGCCATGACGGACGAGCTGACCGGTATCCACAACCGGCGCCAGATCCAGGCCAAGGGGGAGGCCATGCTGGCCCAGGCGCGGGCCCAGCAACAACCTTGCTCCCTGATGCTCATCGACATAGACCATTTCAAGCAGATCAATGACGGTTGGGGCCATCATGCGGGTGATCGGGTGCTGGTGGCGGTGGCGAAGCGGATTGCCGGTGAGCTGCGCAGCCTGGACAGGGTGGGGCGCAACGGCGGCGAGGAGTTCTTGGTGCTGCTGCCCGATACCGTGCTGGCTGAGGCGGCGGAGGCGGCGGAACGGATCCGGACCCGGGTGGCCGGGCTCAGGGTCGAGGCGTTGCCGGCGGACCATCCGATCCGGGTCAGCATCGGCTGTGCCGAGTTCCGGCCAGGAGAGAGCCTGACCGAGCTGGTGCATCGCGCCGACGAGGCCATGTATCGCGCCAAGGAGACAGGTCGGGATCGGGTCTGCCTGGCCGACTGACCGCCGGACGCCGGGGGAGATCCGGCGCATCCGGGCTGGGTATTTTTCACCCGCGCGGGTATAATGCCGCGCAATTTTGCTTTGACTCAGGCGAGAAGACCCATGTAACGCAACGTTCCCGCTTTTTTCGCCGGGTTGGCCAGCGGCCAGCCTGAGCCTGTCTGTTGCGTATATTGGTGCCGTGAGTCGAATGCGGCATCCCGGATTTATTCCCACGGTGGCTCGAGGCCGCCGCTCAATAGAAGAACGTCGAATTATGTCAGCTGAATTTCTGAGTGAAGTCTCCAAGAGACGCACTTTTGCGATCATCTCGCACCCGGATGCGGGTAAAACCACCATCACCGAAAAGGTCCTGCTGTTCGGACAGGCCATTCAGCGCGCCGGTACCGTCAAGGGCCGTGGCTCGGGCCAGCACGCCAAGTCCGACTGGATGGAGATGGAGAAGCAGCGCGGCATCTCCATCACCACCTCCGTGATGCAGTTCCCCTACGCCGATTGCCTGGTCAACCTGCTCGATACCCCGGGTCACGAGGACTTCTCCGAAGATACCTACCGTACTCTCACGGCGGTCGACTGCTGCCTGATGGTCATCGACGCCGCCAAGGGTGTTGAAGACCGGACCCGCAAGCTGATGGAAGTGACCCGGCTGCGGGACACCCCCATCCTCACCTTCATGAACAAGCTGGACCGCGAAGTGCGCGATCCCATGGAAGTGATGGATGAGGTGGAGCGCGAGCTCAACATCATGTGCGCCCCCATCACCTGGCCCATCGGCTGCGGCAAGTCCTTCAAGGGGGTCTATCACCTCTACAAGGACGAGACCTATCTGTATCAGAGCGGTCAGGGCCACACCATCCAGGAGAAGCGGGTGGTCAAGGGGCTGAACAACCCGGAACTGGACGCCGCCATTGGCCCGGATCTGGCGGCCCAGCTGCGCGGTGAACTGGAGCTGGTGCAGGGCGCCTCCCCCGAGTTCGACCATGAGGCCTTCATCGCCGGCGAGATGACCCCAGTCTTCTTCGGGACGGCGCTCGGCAACTTCGGCGTCGACCACATGCTGGACGGCCTGACCGACTGGGCGCCGGCCCCCATGCCGCGCAAGGCCGAGAGCCGTCTCGTTGAGGCGACCGAGGAGAAATTCTCCGGCTTCGTGTTCAAGATCCAGGCAAACATGGACCCGAAACACCGGGACCGTATCGCCTTCATGCGCATCGTATCAGGCACCTACTCCAAGGGCATGAAGATGCGCCACGTGCGCCTGGGCAAGGATGTGAACATCTCCGATGCCGTCACCTTCATGGCCGGTGACCGGGAGCAGGCGGTCGAAGCCTGCGCCGGCGACATCATAGGGCTGCACAACCACGGCACCATCCAGATCGGCGACACCTTCACCCAGGGTGAGGACTTGAAGTTCACCGGCATCCCGAACTTCGCGCCTGAACTGTTCCGCCGCATCCGCCTGCGTGACCCCCTCAAGCAGAAGCAGCTGCTCAAGGGGCTGGTGCAGCTCTCCGAAGAGGGCGCGGTGCAGGTGTTCCGTCCGCTCATCAGCAACGACCTCATCGTCGGCGCTGTGGGTGTGCTGCAGTTCGATGTGGTGGTCTCGCGCCTGAAGAGCGAGTACAACGTCGAGGCCATCTACGAGGCGGTCAACGTCGCCACCGCCCGCTGGGTGGAAGGGACCGACGTCAAGAAGTTCGAGGAGTTCAAGCGCAAGAACGAGGTCAACCTGGCCCTGGATGGTGGTGACAACCTCACCTACATAGCGCCGACCATGGTCAACCTGCGTCTCTCCCAGGAGCGTCACCCGGACGTCCAGTTCCGCCAGACTCGCGAGCACTGATATAAGACGCGCACGTACTCTGCAAAAACTGATATAAGAGAAGGCCCGACGGGCCTTCTTTTTTTGCCCGCGTTTGACTTTCGGATCAGGAGATCATCATGCTTGGACGCATCACCCACCTCTTCCCGCTTTGGGCCCTGCTGTTTTCCCTGCTGGCCTACTGGCAGCCCGAGCCCTTCGTCGGCCTCAAGGGCCAGATAGTGCCGCTGCTGACCATCATCATGCTGGCCATGGGGCTGACCCTCAGACCCCAGAACTTCCTCGACGTGGTCAACAACAAGAAGGCCATCGGACTCGGGCTGGTATTGCAGTTCAGCGTGATGCCGCTGGCGGCCCTGCTGGTCAGCCTGCTGCTGGGGTTTGATGCCGAGCTGACCGTGGGCATGGTGCTGGTGGGCAGCGTCGCCGGTGGCACCTCTTCCAACGTGATGTGTTATCTGGCCAAGGGGGACGTGGCCCTCTCCATCACCATGACGGCCCTCTCCACCCTGCTTGGTGTCCTCGTCACCCCCCTGCTGGTGCAGTTGCTGGCCGGCAAGAGCGTCGACGTGCCGGTGCTGGACATGCTGCTGAGCCTGGTGAAGATAGTGCTGGTCCCCGTGGTGTTCGGGGTGGTGGCCAATGTCTTCCTCCACTCCCTGACGGCGCGTATCGAGCCCGTGCTGCCCCTCGTCTCCATGGCCGCCATCATCATGATCATCGCCATCGTGGTCGCCCTCAACGCGGGCCAGTTCGCCGCCATCGGTCCCATAGTGGCGCTGGCGGTGGTCCTGCACAACGGCATCGGCATTGCGGCTGGCTACTGGGTCAGCCGCTGGCTGGGCTTCGAGGAGCGGATCTGCCGCACCGTCGCCTTCGAGGTGGGGCTGCAGAATTCGGGGTTGGCCACGGCGCTGGCCATGAAGTTCTTCACCCCGGCCTCCGCGGTGGCGGGCACCCTGTTCTCGGTCTGGCACAACCTGTCCGGCTCCCTGCTGGCCGGCTTCTGGGCCAGGCGGCCACTGCTTCTCGCCGAGCGGGACACCGGGGCTGCGGTCAAGGAGCACTGAGGCCGGTTTTGGCACCATGCAAGAGACCCCGCTGCGGCGGGGTCTCTTTTTTTCCCTCTGGGATAGAGGAAGGGGATGGGCCCGGCTCAGGGAGGACTCAGAGTTCGAGCACCATGCAGATCTCGCAGGCGTCGTGACCGGTACAGCCGAGGGGGCCCGGCAGGTGCTCGAACCCCAGAGACTCGTAGAGGGTGGTGGCTTCGCGCAAGACTTCGGTCGTCTCCAGATAGCAGCGCTGGTAACCCAGGGCGCGGGCCTCGGCCAGGGCCAGCAGCACCAGCCGTCGTCCCAGCCCGAGCCCCCGCAGGGCGGGCAGGAAGTACATCTTCTGCAGTTCGCACACATCCGTTGCCCCCGCCAGCGGCGCTATGCCGCCGCCGCCGAGAAGGGTGCCGTCCGGCCCCTCTATCACCCAGTAGCGGCTGCGCTCCCCCCGATAGGTTTCGTGGAGAAAATCGAGGTTGGGATCCGCCACCCCGTAGCCCTTGTCGGCGGTGAGGCCGTATTCGGCGGAGACGGCGCGGATCACGGCGGCGATCCGGGCATTGTCGGACGGGGTGATGGGGCGGATGACGTACCCCTGCTGGCGGCGGGCGCGGGAGAGGGCGCTGCGATAGCGCCGCATCCCCTCCCAGATCTGTTCGCTCTCGGCGGGGGAGAGCTGGGCCAGGGCCTCGGCCATGGTCTCGTCCATCTGCCGGTGCAATTCCTTTAGCTGATCCTGACCAAAGGCGGTCAGCTGTGCCTCCTTGCTGCGCCCATCCGAGGGATGGGGCTGCCAGGCGATCAGATCCCGCTCCGCCAGACGAGCCAGGGGGCGGCTGGCGTTGGACTTGTCGATGCGAAGGCGGTCGGCGAGCTGCTGATTGGTGGCGGGGCCGCTCTCCAGCTCGATGAGCAGGTGGGCCTCGAGGGGACTGAGGGCCAGGGAACCACACTGCTGGGAGAGCATGCCGAGTTCGCGGACCAGCTCGCGCGACAGGGCGCGCAGGGGACGGGGATCCATCTGTGATAATCCTTGTTTGGTTGTCATCAGCAACCAATATAGTCAACTGGTTGTTGATGGCAACTTCTTTTCTGCACAGGTGTGATGGGGTAGGAAGGGGCAGGGGAGAGCGGGCAGAAAAAAGGGCCCGGGAGGGGGCCCAAACATTGGAAACCCGCGCCTGTATCGGGCGCGGATCCCATCCTTGGTCGGCAGGGCGAACGAGGGGAGCGGCTCGCCGGGTCATATCCACGGGGCGAGCGGGTATCGGCCACCGTTGGTCAGCGGGTATTCGGTGTGCCTTGCACCCGCTCCGCACGCCTGGTGTCAGCAACAGAGCCGGGTCAGGGCCGGTTTTTTAAACCAGTTCGGCCAGCATGGTGTCGGCATAAGGGGTCAGCGCCTCCCCCTGTTTCACCTTGGCGAGGTAGTCCGGGTTGGCGATAAGGGGGCGACCAATGGCGACGAGGTCGAAGCGATCGGCCTTGATGGCCTGGGCTGCGGTCTCGGCGCTGTAGTTGCCCACCCCCACCAGGTGACCGTCGTAGTGCTCGCGCAGATAATCGGAGGCGCGACCCCCCAGGTAGTCGAAGGTGAGGCTGTCATCGAAGATGCCCAGGTGCACATAGGCCAGATTGCGGTGATTCAGCTCGGCCAGCAGGTGGTCGAACACGGCGCGATCCCGGGCATCCCCTTCCAGGTGCACATAGGCGCCGGGAGAGAGGCGCAGCCCCACCCGATCCGAGCCGATGCGGGCGTTGATGGCATCCACCACTTCCAGGGGGAAGCGGCTCATGTTCTCCGGGGTCTGGCCGTACTGATCGCTGCGCAGGTTGCTGGCGTGGTGCAGGAACTGATCGATGAGGTAGCCGTTGGCACCGTGGATCTCCACACCATCGAAGCCCGCCTCGATGGCGTTGGCGGCGGCCTGGGCGTAATCCTCGACCAGCTGGACGATTTCTGCCACCGTCAGGGCGCGGGGCACCTGATATGCCAGCTCGCGCATGCGCGGCACCGAGCCCTCGAAACCGACGGCGGACGGGGCCAGCACCTCGGCCTGATGGAAGAAGGGGTGGGAGAGGCGGCCCACGTGCCAGAGCTGGGCGAAGATCTTGCCCCCCTTGGCGTGTACGGCATCGGTCACCTTCTTCCATCCTGCAATCTGCTCGGGGCTGTAGATGCCCGGGGTATTGGGATAGCCCTGGCCATCCGGGCGTATGATGGTGGCCTCGGAGATGATGAGGCCGATATCGGCGCGGCGACCATAGTAGGCTGCCATCTGCTCGGTCGGTACCAGGCCCGGGCCCGCCATGCAGCGGGTGAGGGGGGCCATCATGAAGCGGTTGGCCAGGGTCAGACTGGCGTTGAGGCGATAGGGTTGAAACAGGGTGTGCATGGGTGAGTGTCCTGGGCGATGATTCTTGAACGTGCATTCAAGATGTTTTTTGCCTCGGGCGCAACTCTTTTTTGAATGCTTGTTCAAGATAGGTTGGCCTGACCCTCTCCCTGGGGTAGACTTGCCGCCACCCCAGCCCCCGTCACAGGAAACCCGATGCGCAGTGCCGAGTTCAACCGCGAGACCGTCTTGCGAAATGCCATGGAGGCGTTTCGTGCCAAGGGCTATGCCAAGACCACCATGCAGGAACTGGTGGCGGCGACGGGTCTGCACCCGGGCAGCCTGTACGCGGCCTTTGGCAACAAGCGCGGCCTGCTGCTGGCGGCGGTGGATCACTACATCGCGAGCAAGCGGGCCAGCCGTCGCGACCTGTTTGCGCAAGGGGAGCCGCTGGCGGCCATAGAGGCCTTCCTGCGTCAGGTGGTGAGCGACACCCTGGGAGGCTGCTGCCTGGTGACCCGCACCCTGGTGGAGCTGGCCGAGCAGGATGAGGAGCTGCGCCTGCGGCTCAAGGGAAGCTATGGCGAGCTGGAGGCCGACCTGGCCGCCGTGCTGGAGCAGGCCAGGGCCGGGGGCCAGCTTGGCTCGGATGCGGCCATCACGACCCTGACCGCCTTCCTGCTGGTCAGCATCCAGGGGCTGGTCACCGTCGGCCAGTGCCGCCCCGAGCCCGAGCTGCTTGGCAATGTGGTCAGCCAGATCATGGCCGCCCTGCGGGCCTGACAAGGGAGAGGGAAACAACAAAGGCTCCTGCGGGAGCCTTTGTTGTTTCTGGGAATGACCCTCGCAGCCGGGTTGTTTGCCCCCTTTCTCCCCTCGGGAGAAGGGCTGGGGATGAGGGGGAGGAGCAGCCAGACGCAGCGGGCTCAAACCGGGCTCACCAACTCCTTCATCAGCTCTTTCAACCAGATCAACGCCGGTTGCTGCGCATGCACCGGGTGCCAGACGCAGTTGAGATGATAATCGGGCACGTCTTCGGGCAGGGGCAGGCTTTTCAGCGGCCAGTGGGTGGCGAGCAGCTCGGCCACCATGCTCGGCAGCACCAGCAGGTGGTCGCTCTGGCTGACGATGGCGGCGGCGGACATATAGCTCTGGCTGTTGACCGAGATGGTGCGACTGTGCCCCAGGCTCTGCAAATAGCGGTCGAGGCTCGCCTCCGAGGTGCCGAGCGGCGAGTGGAACACATGGGGCATCTCGATAAGCTGATCGAGGGTGATGCGCTCCTCCTCCAGCTCCAGGGTGGCGCGCACCAACCCGGCCAGGGGCTCGGTGAGCCAGGTCTCCTTGCCCAGATACCCCGGCACCTGCATATACTCGTCAAACCCCAGCACCAGGTCTATCTCGCCGCTTGCCAGCTCCGCCTCCGGCAAGGTGTCGCGCAGGATGCGGATCTCTATGGTGACCCCGGGCGCCAGCCTCCTGAGGCGCTGGATGAGCGGCGGGATCAGCACACACTCCACGTAGTCCGTGGTGCAGAGCACGAAGCGGCGTTTCGACTGGCGCGGCTCGAACAGCTCCTCCTCGCTGAGCTGCTGCTCCAGCAGCCGCAGCACCTGCTGCACCCCCAGATGCAGCCGCTGGGCCCGGGGCGTCGGCAGCATCCCCTGGGGGGTGCGCACCAAGAGCGGATCGTCAAAGAAGGCCCGCAGGCGATTGAGGGCATGGCTCATGGCGGGCTGGCTGATAAAGAGCGACTCGGCGGCGCGGGTCACGCTCCCTTGTGTCATCAGGGCGTCAAAGGCGAGCAGCAGATTGAGGTCGAGCTGGTGCAGTTTCATGGGGGGATTATTCGCCGTGTTTATGGGACAATCCATCCTATTCATTTGATGGATGGGCACGCAACTTCTTACACTGCGACCCACTGTTATTTTTCCAGGGTTCCCAGGTAAATCGGGGGCCTCAATCCATGCAAGGAGCCTTGCGATGAGCATCAAGACCATCAACTCCATTCCGGCCGCCGACGGCTTCACCATGCCCGCCGAGTGGGCGCACCAGCAGGCCGTCTGGATGATCTGGCCGTTCCGCCCGGACAACTGGCGCGTCGCCGGTCGCTTCGCGCAAGAAACCTTCGCCAAGGTGGCGGATGCCATCGGGCAAGCCACTCCGGTCTTTATGGGGGTGCCCGCCCAGTTTATGGAGCAGGCCCGCGCCATCATGCCCGCCCACGTCACCCTGGTGGAGATGGCCAGCGATGACTGCTGGGCCCGGGACACAGGCCCGACCGTGGTCACCAACGCCGCCGGCGAGTGCCGTGGCGTGGACTGGGGCTTCAACGCCTGGGGCGGTCACAAGGGCGGTCTCTACTACCCCTGGGATCAGGATGAAAAGGTGGCGGCCCAGATGCTGGAGCAGCACGGCATGGATCGCTACGCCGCGCCGCTCATTCTGGAAGGGGGCTCCATCCATGTGGACGGTGAAGGCACCTGCATGACCACGGCCGAGTGCCTGCTCAACGAAAACCGCAACCCGCACCTGAGCAAAGCGCAGATCGAAGCGCACCTGCGCGACTATCTGGGTGTCACCAGCTTTATCTGGCTGGACGAAGGGGTCTACATGGACGAGACCGATGGTCACATCGACAACATGTGCTGCTTCGTGCGCCCGGGTGAAGTGGCCCTGCACTGGACCGACGATGAGAACGATCCCCAGTACGCCCGCTCCCTGGCCGCCTTCAAGGTGCTGGAAGCGGCGGTCGATGCCAAGGGTCGCAAGCTGAAAGTGTGGAAGCTGCCCCAGCCGGGCCCGCTCTACTGCACCGAGGAGGAGTCCGCCGGCGTCGAGAGCGGCACCGGTGTGCCGCGCGAGGCAGAAGGTCGTCTGGCCGGCTCCTACGTGAACTTCCTTATCACCAACGATCGCATCGTCTACCCGCTGCTGGATGCCGCCACCGATGGCGAAGCCCAGCGCATTCTGGAAGAGATCTTCCCCGAGCACAAAGTGGTCGGCGTGCCAGCCCGCGAGATCCTGCTGGGCGGTGGCAATATCCACTGCATTACTCAGCAGATCCCTTCCGGCCAGTAAGAACCGGATGACGATCCTGCTGCGAGGCCGTGATCAAGGCTCATGTGCTGCTCGCTTATGTGAAACCGAGGGCTCACGTATGTTTATACGCTCCGGTTCCTGTGCTGCTCTTCACCTTGCTGACGACCTCTCGCGACGGGTCGTAAACCGGTTCCGGTGAGTATTCAAAACCCCACGCCGTGGGGTTTTATCCCTTGATGGTGTGATGGTCGCAGGCGCCGATGCGGCGATCATCATGACAAATAGTCACCCTTCTACAGGAGATCAACATGATCGAAGTGACAGAGGTTTCCATTGCCGAGCTGCGCGGTGCGCTCGAATCAGGCCGCACCACTGCGGTCGAACTGGTCGAGGCCTATCAGGCCCGGATCGAGGCCTACAATGGCCCCGAGACACAGACCCGCCTCAACGCCGTCGTGGTGCCCAACCCCGATGCCCTGAAAGAGGCGCAAGCGTCCGATGCGCGCCGTGCCCGTGGCGAAACCCTGGGGCCGCTCGACGGCATCCCCTACACCGCCAAGGACAGCTATCTGGTCAAGGGGCTGACCGCCGCCTCCGGCAGCCCGGCCTTCAAGGATCTGGTGGCCCAGCGCGATGCCTTTACCGTTGAGCGCCTGCGCGCCGCCGGTGCCATCTGCCTCGGCAAAACCAATATGCCCCCCATGGCCAATGGCGGCATGCAGCGCGGCGTCTATGGCCGTGCCGAGAGCCCCTATAACGCGGAGTATCTCACCGCGCCCTTCGCCTCCGGCTCCTCCAACGGCGCCGGTACCGCCACTGCGGCCAGCTTCGCCGCCTTCGGTCTCGCCGAAGAGACCTGGTCGAGCGGCCGTGGCCCTGCTTCCAACAACGGGTTGTGCGCCTACACACCGTCCCGTGGCGTCATCTCGGTGCGCGGCAACTGGCCGCTGACCCCGACCATGGATGTGGTGGTGCCCTATGCCCGCACCATGAACGATCTCTTGGAAGTGCTGGATGTAGTGGTGGCCGACGATGCCGACACCCGTGGGGATCTCTGGCGCCTGCAGCCCTGGGTCAAGATCCCCAAGGCTTCCGAGGTGCGTCCGGCTTCCTATCTGGATCTGGCTGCCAAGCCCGATGCCCTCAAGGGCAAGCGCCTCGGCGTGCCGCGCATGTTTATCAACAAGGATGAGCTGGCTGGCACCAGCGAGCACCCCGGCATCGGCGGCCCGACCGGTCAGCGCATCCATACCCGCGACTCCGTGATTGCCCTGTGGGAACAGGCCCGTCAGGCGCTGGAAGCCGCTGGCGCCATCGTTGTCGAAGTGGACTTCCCGCTGGTCTCCAACTGCGAAGGGGACAGACCCGGCGCGCCCACCGTGTTCAATCGCGGCATAGTGTCACCGGAGTTTCTCAACGACGAGTTGTGGGAGCTCTCCGGCTGGGCGTTCGACGACTTCCTGCGCGCCAACGGCGATCCCAAGTTGAACAAGCTGGCCGATGTCGATGGCCCCCAGATCTTCCCCCACGATCCGGGCACTCTGCCGAACCGCGAGGGCGATCTGGCGGCGGGCATGGACGAGTACGTCAATATGGCCAAGCGCGGCCTGAAATCCTGGGACGAGATTGCATCGGTGCCGGACGGCCTGCGCGGCCTGGAGCAGACCCGCAAGCTGGATCTGGAGGACTGGATGGACGGGCTCGAGCTCGATGCCGTGCTGTTCCCGACCGTGGCAGACGTCGGCCCGGCTGACGCGGACGTGAATCCGGCCTCCGCCGATATCGCCTGGAGCAACGGCATCTGGGTTGCCAACGGCAACCTCGCCATTCGCCATCTCGGCGTGCCGACCGTCACCGTCCCCATGGGCATCATGGCCGATATCGGTATGCCGGTGGGCCTGACCTTCGCCGGCCGCGCCTATGACGACAACAACCTGCTGCGCGTCGCCTCGGCCTTCGAGTCCACCGGCAGCAAGCGTATGGTGCCGCCGCGCACGCCGCCGCTGGGGTGATTGTTGGTGTGAGTTAAATCTCTCGGAGTCATTCTGAGAGAATAAAAAAACCACCCGTTATGCGGGTGGTTTTTATTCCCTATGTTGTCTGGTTCGTATCTTGTGCTTATTTATTACTCATGCTTGTATCATCAGCTAATTAAAGATTATCACCATCAATGGTGGATCCTTGGGTATACAGTAGGTGCCTCATGAGAAACGACATTGGAAGTGGTAACATTTTTTCTATATAGCTTGGATAAGCTTCTATAAGAGATAATTCATAGTTAATAGTTTTGAAACCAGTGGTTAAATGTCTATTTAATATGAATTGGTTTGTGCTTTAGGAAAAAAACATAAGCGTCGAGAGCATCCATTTCCGAAGATGGTAATTGAGTCATTCCTTCAGGGTATCCCTGTTGTGAGGTCATATAAGTAGTTAGCGACCAGTCTGCTGATCTATAGATAACCAATGCAGGATCATTAATTTTATTGTAACGAGTATCGAAAGGCATTGTAAATTGACCGTTCTGACTTAGTCGGAATGAATCTTCACGGTTAGACATCTCTATTGGAGTATAAACCCCAGCGTCATTTTTTTTATAAAGCACTAGCTCATAATCAGAACCGTTCATGCCCTTATGAAATATAATTTCACCTTGCACTGTAATGTTTGAATCATTTTCATCGACTTTTATTTTCGATAAGCCTGATATAGCCTTTTTTGCAGGGGGAGGTAAAAGATAACTAGTGTTGAAAATGTTCCCGGTGTAATATTTTGCATGTGGGAATATAACGATGGCAGCCCACAGAATTAATAAGAGCTGAATGGTTTTTGTTATTATATCTGATGTGTTTCTATTGCGCGCACTATTGATTAACTCTTTTATTGAAAAGTAAATGGTGCTAGCTGCCAGCCATAAATAAATGAAGTAAAATGTTATTGCGATAATGAAATCGCTTACAATAAACTCCATCTCTGCAAATTTACTGAGAAATGGTCCAGCAACAAAAGTAGCTACAGATACTCCAAGAATTGTTGATACATTCGATATTATTGACAGTTTTGTAGTTGCGTTGCCGTTTACAAAATCGTTGAAAATTTCTTTCATATTTAAATCACATTTAATTTGTTAATAAAGTTTATAAATCTCACTTAAGTCTGTCTAGTGTAACCTTGCCTGAGCTTTGAATGAAACCTCTGTGTGAGTGGTCGATGTGAATCATATAAGATAGAGGCTTAGATTAAGACCATATATCCGAATAGCGAAGCGTATTCGGACGTTCGCGAACAGGAGGTCGCTGCCGATTTTTCCGGACTTTTCCCTGACTTCACCCAGACTTCACACAACCTCATTCTTTCCTCACAAATCCCCCCTATCTTCTGCCCACTGATAAATGGGTCGGGAAATCTGGGACACCCACCAATCTCCAGGCTTTGACAGGGTTCGTGTACTGATCTTGGCTTACGTCGTGATACTGGAGGAAAGCCCCATGACCATTGCCCGTTTACGTCAAATCAGTCTGGAAGATACGCTCTATTACCATGTGGTCAGTCGCTGTGTGCGGCGGGCCTTCCTGTGTGGGGAAGATAGTCATTCTGGCCAGACTTATGAGCACAGGCGGCAGTGGGTGGTCGACAAGCTGGGCTTGCTCTCGCAGGTATTCGCCATCGAGATCTGCGCCTATGCGGTGATGAGCAATCACTATCATCTGGTGCTCAAGGTGGCACCCGATAAAGCCAAGGGCTGGAGTGATCGCGAGGTGGCGGAGCGCTGGGCCGTTTTGTTCCAATGGCCTCCTTTGCTGCGCCGCTGGTATCAGGAGGAAGCACTCCTGGTCCCGGAACAAGCCGTGGTGCAGTCGCTGATAGCACAATGGCGCGAACGCCTTTATTCCATCAGCTGGTTGGTGCGTCTGCTGAATGAATCCCTGGCTCGTCAAGCCAATCAGGAGGATGGTTGTAAAGGCCACTTCTGGGAGGGGCGCTTTAAGAGCCAGGCATTGCTGACTGAAACCGCTCTGCTTTCTTGTATGACATATGTGGATCTCAACCCGGTTCGGGCGGGTATTGCTGATATGCCAGAAGAGAGTGACTACACCAGCATCAAGCAGCGAATTGAAGATTCGACAGCGGATGCAAAATCTGCCCTGCGGCTGCTCCCTTTCTCAGCCAAGAATGAATCCGAGGCGCTGCCTTGCGGTTTTGCCGACTATCTGACCCTGGTGGATTGGACTGGGAGGGCCATCAGAGCCGACAAGCGAGGATATATTCCCGCCGCCCTGGCTCCCATCATGCAGCGCCTTGGATTGGATGAATCACAGTGGCTGAGGCAGGTAGCCCTGTTTCGACGTCGAGGCATCAGAGTGGTCGGCGACCAGCGCTGTTGCCAGCGATATGCCGAACATTGTGGTCAAACACGATGTTACCAACCCCGGTTATAGCAATCGCGTCTGTGTTGATTGTTATCGGATATCAACCTCTGGCGAGGGGGTCAGATGGAACCTGATAGACTCCTTTTGCCGCATTCTAACGAAATATCCTAGCCGGCACGCCTCATCAGGTAAGAGGCGCGCTTGAGTTTGCTGGTGTGCCTAGAAGCAACATCATCTGAGGTCATCGTTCATTTATTTGGTGGATGTCCTAAGAAAAACGGATTTATTGATTCGATGGGTGTCCTGAAGGATTTGCAAGGGGGCCCGTGCCCGCCTGTCTCCCAGTTCCCCTAATATCAATCGGCAGCCAATGGCTGAATGCGCCGGGCTGATCCGTCAACGGAAGCGAAACAGCTCCCGGTGCAGCGGGGTGGCCAGATGGGCATCCAGGGTCTGGGCCATGGACTCGGGGCCGCAGAACCACACCGGGTTGTGCTGGCGCTCACCCAGGGCGGCCAGATCCAGTCGACCGCGCTCGGACTCCAGGTGCAGCCGGTAGTCGACCCCGGCCCGGCGGCACAGCTCGGCCAGATGCACGTGATAGGGGGCGGCCTCGACCGTGGGGGCGCATTGCAGCAAGGTGGTGCCCGGGCGTGTCTCGCCACGGCGCACCAGGGCCTCCAGCCAGGCGACGAAGGGGGTGATGCCGATACCTGCGCCCACCCAGAGTGCGGGGGCCGGATCTGGCAGGGCGAAGGCGCCATAGGGGCCGGTCACGATGACCGCATCGCCGACTTTTAGGTGGCGGTGCAGCCAGCGGGTGTGATCCCCGAGGGCGCGCACCGCCAGGGTCAGGGTACGGCAGTCTGCCGAGACATCGACCAGGGTGTATGGGTGAGGCTCGCCGCGCCCGGCGAAGTCGAAGAAGGCGAACTGCCCGGGGCGATAGCCGTGCAGGGGAGTGGTCAGGGCGACCCGGATCTCCAGGGTGCGTGCGTCCAGAGGGGTGAGGGTACTCACCCTTCCCTGGTGGCGCGCGTCCCGGCCCACCCGGCCAAACAGGGAGTAGAGCGCCCCCAAAGCGCCCACTCCGCCGCCGATAAGCAGGGTCAGGCCGACCGGGGTCAGGGCGCCGATGCGCGGCAGCAGGCAGAGTCCGTGCAGCCAGCCCATCAGATAGATGATTGGGGCCAGCCGGTGGACCACCCTGAAGCGCTCGTAGCGCACCACCGCAAGCAGGCTCACCACCACCAGGGCCAGCAGCAGATAGAAACCCCACTCCCCCAGGGTATTGCCGAGGCTGTGCCAGAGGACATCGTTGCCAGCACCAGCACCAGCACCAGCACCAGCACCAGCACCAGCACCAGCACCGCGGCGCGCCGGCCGGGTCAGCCAGTCTGCGGTGACGGCCCACTTGGGGCCCTCCACCAGCAGCCAGTGGGCCGTCAGGGTGCCGGTGGCCCAGAGGGCGCTGCTGCGATGCAGGTGCAACATGCGATCCAGCCCGCCGCACCAGGCTTCGAGTCTGGGAAGACGCAGAGCTAGCAGCAGGGAGAAGGTCATGGTGCCCATACCAAGCAAGCCGGTCAGGATCAGCAATTCGTGGCGCCAGGGCCAGAGGCTGTTTGGCCAGGTGGACAGGCCAGCCAGCCAAATCAGGGTCAGCCCAAGTGGCAGTGCCCAGTTGAGGGATATGGGTTTCATGATTTCCTCCTTGTTATCTACCTCTTATTGCATACCCAAGTTGTGGCGAGAGTGTGCCATCGGCGGCATCTTTGTGTGGCAGAGTGTGACAAGGGAGGAGGAGTGACCGGCAGAACGAACCCTTTATCTCAAGGGGAGTGTGCTGTCTGGTTCTTATCAGCGAGATGGCGTGCTGGCGGTAGCATAAGGGCAAGAGGTGGATGTCCTAGTCTTCCGCCCGATGTCCTAGTCTTCCGCCCTGGTCTTCCCGTATGGAAAGAGGTGGGTGTCCCGCCTATTGCCTTCCTATTGCCTTATGCCAGGGAGCAGGTGCGCAGCATCAAGACCCTGGTGGTCATGGGACAGCACAAGCGTTGCGCTGCCTTGACGGAATCAAAGGCGCGCGAAGGGGACGTCAGGAAATAAAAAGGGGCAGATACCACCTGCCCCTCTGTGTCAGCCGGGCTCCCCGGCCGCCAGCTCCTCTGCCGTCATGGGGCGCAAGACCCGGCAGGGATTGCCGACCGCGACCACGCCTGCCGGAATGTCTCTGGTGACAACTGACCCCGCTCCGATGAGGCTGTTGTCCCCTATGGTGACGCCCGGGCAGATGACGACGCTGCCTCCAATCCAGACATTGTTGCCGATGCGCACCGGCTTGCCGAACTCGACCCCGGCCACTCGAGGCGCTACCGCCACAGGGTGAGTGGCGGTGTAGATCTGCACCCCGGGGGCCAGCAGCACGTTGTCGCCTATGTGTACCTCGCACACATCCAGGATGGTGCAGTTGAAATTGGCGTAGAAATTCTGGCCGACAAAGATGTTGGCGCCATAGTCGCAGAAGAAGGGGGGCGTGATGAAACAGCGCTCTGCGCGGCCGCCCAACAGGCGGGTAAGGCGCTCATCCCAGCCCGGGGCATCGGTTCGTTCCCGGTTCAGTTCTCCCAGCAGGGCGCGGCACTGCTCCCGCGCCGCCCGCAGTTCGGGATCCCCCGCATCATAGGGCGCTCCCGCCACCATCTTCTGCCACTCCAGGCCACGCACGGCGGGCCGCTGCACTGTCGTTGCGTCAGTCATCATTGCTCCATCAGCCAGATCAGGGATTCGTAAGGGCGCAACATTGCCGATTGCGGGCGGGCCGGGCTATCCGGGTAGTTGCCAAGCAGCAGTCGTCCCTCCCCGCTTTGCAGCTCGGCAGGCAGGGCAAACTCCACCGGCTCGCCGTAGAAGTTGCTCACCACCAGCAGGGTCTGACCGTCGGCGCGGCGGGCATAGGCCCAGATATGCGGGTGCCCGGTCAGCAGCTCCTGATAATCCCCCTGGTTGAAGATGGGATATGCCTTGCGAAGGGCGATGAGATCCCGGTAGTGCCAGAACACCGAGTCGGTGTCGGCCAGCGCCGCCTCGGCGTTGATCTCGGGGTAGTTGGCGGCAGGCTTGAGCCAGGGCGAACCTTGGGTGAAGCCCGCGTTGGGGGTGGCGCTCCACTGCATCGGGGTTCGGGAGTTGTCCCGGGATTTGGCCGCCAGAATGGCGAGGATCTCGGCCTCGCCCATCCCTTCGGCCTGCTTGATGGCGAAGATGTTGCGGCTCTCCACATCCTGATAGTCGTCGATGTGCTGATAGCCGGGGTTGGTCATGCCGATCTCCTCCCCCTGATAGATGTAGGGGGTGCCCTGCAGGCCGTGCAGCGTGCTGGCAAGCATCTTGGCTGCCACCACCCTATGCTCGCCCTCGTCGCCGAAGCGGGAGACGATGCGCGGCTGATCGTGGTTGCACCAGAACAGCGCCGACCACCCCTTGCCGTGCATGCCGCTCTGCCAGTGGTTGAAGATGCGCTTGAGCTCGAGGAAATCGAATGGCGCCTTGGTCCACTTGTCGCCATTGGGGTAATCCACCTTGAGGTGGTGGAAGTTGAACACCATGGAAAGCTCTGAGCCATCCAGCGCGCCGTAACGCTGACAGTGCTCCAGCGACGTGGAGGACATCTCCCCCACCGTCATGGCCCCCACGGGGGCGAAGACGTCGCGGCTTATGTCCTGCAAAAATTCGTGGATGCGCGGCCCGTCGGTGTAGAAGCGGCGGCCATCCCCCACCTCGTCGTTCGGGAATGCCTGATCCTTGGAGATGAGGTTGATGACGTCGAGGCGGAAACCGTCCACCCCCTTCTTCGCCCAGAAATGGATGACCTTCTTCACCTCGGCGCGCACGGCCGGGTTCTCCCAGTTGAGATCTGCCTGCTCGCGGGCAAACAGGTGCAGGTAGTACTGGCCGGTGGCCGGGTCCAGCTCCCAGGCGCTGCCGCCAAACTTGGATTGCCAGTTGTTGGGCGCACCGCCTTCTACCGGGTCTTTCCAGATGTAGTAGTCGCGATAAGGGCTCTGCTTGTCACCCAGCGCCGACTTGAACCAGGCGTGCTCGGTGGAGGTGTGGTTCACCACTATGTCCATCACGATGCGGATGCCGCGTGCGTGGGCGGCGGCCAGCAGCGCCTCGAAATCGCTCATGGTGCCGTAGGCGGGATCGACGTCCAGGTAGTCGGCGATGTCGTAGCCGTTGTCCACCTGGGGGGAGACGTAGACAGGGGTCAGCCAGAGGGCATCGACGCCGAGGGTCTTGAGATAGTCGAGGCGGGCCATGATCCCCTTGAGATCACCGGTGCCACGGGCGCCGGAATCCTGAAAGCTCTTGGGGTAGATCTGGTAAATCACGGCGCTTTGCCACCAGGGGGTCTGTGTCATGGTTAGGTCGCTCATTGGTTGAAACTGGGTTGAACAGGCCAATAAAAAGGGCGGAGCCAGGGCTCCGCCGAGGTTGTGTGGATCAGGCCGTGGCCAGATCCAGCTTGCCAGCCGCCTGCTGGCGCTTGTAGACCAGCAGGGTCAGCAGAGCGGGGACCAGGATGGCCACCAGCATGGCGATGGCGTAGATGCCCCAGTATTGCGGCTGGATGGAGAGGATGCCCGGCAGGCCGCCCACCCCGATGCCGTTGGCCATCACACCGGCGAAGCCGCAGATGAGAGCCGCACAGCTTGAGCCCACCATGGCGCACAGCATGGGGAACTTGTACTTGAGGTTGATGCCGTACATGGCCGGCTCGGTCACCCCGAGGTAGGCGGAGATGGCGGCCGGGACCGAGATCTCCCGCTCGTTCTCCTTGCGGCTGATGAGGATGATGCCGACGACCGCAGACGCCTGGGCGATGTTGGAGAGGGCGATCAGCGGCCAGATGGGGGTGCCGCCCATGCTCTGCATCAGTTGCAGATCCACCGCGTTGGTGGTGTGGTGGATGCCGGTGATGACCAGGGGCGCATAGAGGAAGCCGAACAGGGCGGCGCCTATGGGGGCAAACGAACCCGTCATGGCCGCCTTGGCGGCAAAGCCAACGCCGTCACCAATCCAGCGGCCGAACGGGCCGATCAGGGCGTGGGCCACGATCACCGCCAGCAGCAGGGAGATGAAGGGCACTATCACCAGGTAGAGATAGGCCGGGATGATGCGCTTGAGGTTGGTTTCCACCCAGGCGAGGAAGACACCCGCCAGCAGGGCCGGAATGACCTGGGCCTGATAGCCCACCTTCTGGATGACGAAGAGGCCGAAGTCCCACACTTCCGGGGTCTGTTGACCGATGCCATAGGCGTTCATCAGCTGCGGCGAGACCAGGGTGATACCCAGCACTATGCCGAGGATCTCGGAGCCGCCCATCTTCTTCACCGCAGACCAGCAGACACCCACCGGCAGGAAGTGGAAGATGGCCTCACCCAGCAGCCAGAGGAAGGCGTGCACCTGGGCCCAGAACTGGCTGATCTCGGTGAGGGTGTGGGTGCCGTCGTCGAACATCTTGATGTCGCCGATGACGTTGCGAAAGCCCAGGATCAGGCCGCCGGTGATGATGGCGGGCAGCAGGGGGACGAAGATCTCCGCCAGGTGGGAGATGCCGCGCTCCAGCGGGTTCATGTTGTGGCGGGCCGCCTGCTTGGCGGCATCCTTGCTGGCGCCGCTCACGCCTATCTCCTGGGTGAGCGCCTTGTACCACTGATCCACCTCGTTGCCGATCACCACCTGGAACTGGCCGCCCTGGGTGAAGCTCCCCTTCACCGAAGGGATGGTCTCGATGGCCTTGGGGTCGGCCTTGGCCGGATCGGCCAGCACGAACCTGAGTCGGGTCAGGCAGTGGCTGACGGTGGTGATGTTGTCCTTGCCGCCGATCCGTTCGATCAGCTGCGCCAGATGTTGTGTGTTGACTTTTGACATGAGCCTTCCCTCTGTGACTCCATGAATAATGGTCGTTTCTTTGCCGGCTGGCCAATGACCGCCCGCTTATTGGTATCGTTCCCAATCAGCATGAAGCCAGTGGTGGACTTCAGCAATGGGAACGTTCCCAATTCGTGGCACTGGTCACAAAAAGTGCAAAGCACCGGTCATGAGGGGAAAAGATAGACTACAGGGGCTGGCAGGGGGCTATGGTGGCTCTGGGGGGCTGCCCCTCTTCAATCTGATCGAGCAGCTGTCTGGCGGCCTGGATGCCGGCAGCCTTGTAGCCGAAATCCAGGCTGAGGGTGTTGGCAAAGAGGAACGTCAGCATGGGATTGCTGCCAAGGCCGCTCACCAGTATGTCGGTGCGACCCTGCTCCTGCAGGTACTTGGCGGCGCCGATGGCCAGGGTGTCGCTGGCGCAGACCATGGCCTGGGTGTTGGGGGTGAGCAGCTCGGCCGCGAGCCGGTAGCCGCTTTGCAGGCCGAGATCCCCGAGGGCGCTGCGGGGCGTGCGTCCCTGTTCCCGACAGTAGTCGAGGTAAGCCTGATGCCGACGCAGCCCAGTGGTGAGATCGCTGCGTTCCACCCCGAGATAGGCGACCTCGGTCAGGCCGCGCTCCCCGAGGTGGGCGAGCACGGCGCGCACCGCGCCGTCATCGTCGAAGCAGACCGACGAGAAGCCGGGGCGCTCGCGGGCCATCAGCACCAGCTTCTCCCTGAGCGGCGTCATGGCGGCATAGTCCAGATCGTTGAAGGCGAACAGTATGATGCCGTCCACCCCGCGCCGCTCCAGCACCGCCAGGTGCTCGCTCACCTTGGCGGGAGAGAACTTGCTCTCCATCAGCACGGCGTCGTAGCCACGCTGGTAGAGGGTCTCCAGCATGCCGCGCACCGCCTGGTTCTCGGAGCTGGAGTCGAGGCGAGACACCACTATGCCGACCACCTGCTGACTCTGGCTGCGCATGGCCCGCGCCGATTTGCTCGGCACGAAGCCGTGCAGGGCGATCACCGATTCGACCCTGGCTCTGGTCTGGGCGTTGACCCTGGGATCCTGATTGAGCACCCGGGAGACGGTCGACTTGCCGACCCCGCTGAGGCGGGCGATATCGAGGATGGTCAGTTTCTTTTCCATGGGGGATCCGTGACAGGGGAGGGCGACAACCGGGATGCAGACATTGTTGTGATTAAAGCCTGTGAATACAAGCCCATGGCGCTAGAATGGGCCTTCTGCCCGCCAGGGCCTCCTCTGCCGCAGGACGCGAACCATGGATTTGACCGCCAGCCTTCACTTCTCCCTCTCCATCACTGGCCCCATCTGCGTGGTGCTGGCGCTGGGCATAGGCCTCAAGCGGCTGGGGCTCTTGCCCGACAGCTTCGTCGAGTCCGCTTCCCGCCTGGTGTTCCAGGTCACCCTGCCGGCGCTGCTGTTCCTCAGCATGGTGCGCACCGACTTTTCCACCATGCCGAGCCCCTGGCTCATCGTCTACGGCCTGCTCGGCACCCTGGCCGGTTTCCTGGTGCTGGAGCTGCTGGCGGCCCGCTTCATCCCAGAGCGCGCCCAGCGCGGCATCTTCGTGCAGGGCAGTTTTCGCGGCAACATGGGGATCATGGGGCTGGCCTATGTGCAGAACGCCTATGGTCCCGAGGGCATAGGCGCCGCCGCCCTGCTGGTGGGCTCGGTCACAGTGCTTTACAACATTCTCGCGGTGATCACTCTGACCCGCAGTCTGGGGGGCGGAAAGGGGCTCAAACCCATACTCAAGGGGATAGTCAAAAATCCCCTCATCATCGCCATCCTGGCGGCCCTGCCGTTCGGCCTGCTCGGCATCGAGCTGCCCCAGCTGGTCACCACCACGGGCAACTATTTTGCCAACATGACATTGCCGCTGGCGCTGCTGTGCACCGGCGCCAGCCTCAACCTCAAGGCCCTGCGCGGCGGCGCCCTGCTGACCGGCTGGGCCACCGCCAACCGGCTGCTCTGCATTCCCGTGCTGCTGGTACTGGGAGCCTGGGCGCTCGGTTTCAGTCCCCAGGCCCTCGGCATCCTGTTTCTCATCAGTTCGACCCCCACTGCCGCCGCCAGCTATGTGATGACCCGGGCCATGGGGGGCGACAGCGCCCTGGCGGCCAACATCATCGCCACCACCACCCTGGGCTCGCTCGTCACCACCAGCATGGGGGCCGCCATGATGAACTATCTGGGGCTGATGGGGTGATGGGGCCATGACGTGAGGGGGGCGTCCAAGCCGGCAGCCCCTGACCAGGGCGCGCGGATCAGCTGCCGTCCTGGGCGTCGCCATGATGCACGGCCCTGGGCTGACGGGATCGGCATTCGCCCTTGACCTTGCCGGAGGCGGCAGCTTTAGGCTGATGGCACATCGACAGAGGAGAGAGCCCATGACCATAGAACTCACCGTTTCCGGTATGTCCTGCGGCGGCTGCGCCGCCAGCCTGCAAAAGGCCCTGCTGGCCCAGCCGTCAGTCAGCACCGCCAGCGTCGACTTTGCCAGCCGCAAGGCCGTCATCGAGAGCGAGCTGAGCAAAGCCGAGTTGATCGCCCTGATCGAGGCGAGAGGCTTTCAGGTAGAGTGAATTATCACTTAATTGGTATAAATCAGACTAATATTCTGCTTACTTCTTTTTATTGGTGAGAGTGATCACTTAAATCCCGTTTAAAAAGAATAAAAATGCTGCAATTCCCTCATCCAAAAGGATTGCAGCATGACCCTTCCCATTCGCAAGACCCTGATCGCCGCCGTACTCGGCCTGACCCTCTCCCCCATGGCCATGGCCCTGCCCAGCGTGCACATTCTGGCCACCGGCGGCACCATCGCCGGGGCGGGCCAGTCCGCCACCCAGTCCAACTACGAGGCGGGCAAGGTGGCCATCGAGACCCTGATCGCCGCCGTGCCCGAGATGAAGAAGGTGGCCGACGTGCAGGGGGAGCAGGTGGTCAAGATCGGCTCCCAGGACATGAACGACGAGGTGTGGCTCACGCTCGCCAAGCGGGTCAACGCGCTGCTGGCCAGGGATGACGTGGACGGCATCGTCATCACCCACGGCACCGACACCATGGAAGAGACCGCCTACTTCCTCAATCTGACCGTCAAGAGCGACAAGCCGGTGGTGCTGGTGGGCGCCATGCGTCCCTCCACCGCCATGAGCGCCGACGGCCCCATGAATCTCTACAACGCCGTGGTCACCGCCTCTGACCCCGCCTCCAGGGGGCGTGGGGTCATGGTGGCGATGAACGACACCGTGCTCGATGCCCGCGACGTCACCAAGACCAACACCACAGGGGTGCAGACCTTTGCCTCTCCCAACTTCGGCCCGCTCGGCTACATCCATAACGGCAAGATCGACTATCAGCGCAGCCCGGCCCGCCAGCACACCAGCAAGACCCCGTTCGACGTGAGCAAGCTCGACAAGCTGCCCCAGGTCGGCATCGTCTACAGCTACGCCAACGCCTCGGATCTGCCGGCCAAGGCCCTGGTGGATGCCAGGTTTGATGGCATCGTCAGCGCCGGGGTGGGCAACGGCAACCTCTACCACACCCTGTTCGATACCCTGGCCAAGGCGAGCAAGGACGGCATTCGGGTGGTGCGTTCCGCCCGCGTGCCGACCGGCGCCACCACCCTGGATGCGGAGATCGATGACGCCAAGTACGGCTTCGTCGCCGCCGAGACCCTCAACCCGCAGAAAGCGCGGGTGCTGCTGATGCTCGCCCTCACCCAGAGCAAGGATCCGGCCCAGATCCAGCGCTGGTTCCAGCAGTTCTGAGGCGCGGCTGAAGGCTGAGGATGAGCGGGGGGCATGGTGCCCCCCTTTGTCATTTCTGCGCCTTGGCACACCCCTTGCTTTGACCTGACTACTGTCCACAATGATCTGGCAAGGGTGAACGATGAAACGGTGGATCCAACATTTTTACCAACTGAATCGCCTCAATTGGCTCATGGTCTGGTTGCTGCTGTGCTGCAGCATCATATTGCTGTTTCCGACCGGGCTGATGAAGGGGGCCGTGAGTGCCTGGGCCGACCAGCACGCCGCCTGGCTCGGGGTCGGCATGTTGATCGCCATCTCCTATTTCTGCAGCCAGGGCATGTTGATCGCCTGGGAGTGGGTCTGTGACGAGTGGCAGTCGCGCAAGCAGAAGGGGCAGCTCTCCCGGATGATCACCTTCCTCGATTTCAACGAGAAGGCGGTGCTGCGCGAGTTCGTGCTGCAGCGTAAAAGCGTCATAAACCTGCCGATCACCGAGCCCGCCGTCAAAAACCTGATAGACGCCGGAGTGCTCACCTACGCCTATGGCAAACCGGCACGGGACAAGGATGACGAGAACCAGATCCGCGCCCTGATGATTGCCCTGCCTGCCCGCCCTCTGCTCACCTACAAGGTGCTGGGTCTGTCTCGTGGCAAGATGAGCGACGAGCAGGTGGAGCAGATCATGAACGCCAGGCCCAAGTTCGCCCAGAAGAGCCTGCAACGCTGAGGCGGCTCAAGCCAGCAAAAAGGCGCCAGATTGGCGCCTTTTTCGTGCCTGTTCGGCGCGCAGATTATTGGGTGCGCGCCTTGAGGTAGCCGGCGTAATCCGGGATCTGCACCTGGAATGTCTGATTCATGTGGGGGCTGTCCATGATGAAGTCCGCCGTCGCCTCATTGGTGGCGACCGGGATGTTCCAGACCGCGGCCAGGCGCAGCAAGGCCTTCACGTCCGGATCATGGGGCACGGCATTGAGGGGATCCCAGAAGAAGATCAGCACGTCTATCTTGCCCTCGGCGATGAGGGCGCCGAGCTGCTGATCGCCCCCCATGGGGCCGGAGAAGAGGCAGGTGATCGGCAGCTGTGCTGCCTTGCCAAGCAGGCTGCCGGTGGTGCCGGTCGCGTAGAGGTGATGAAGCTTGAGCGCCTCCTTGCGGCGGCCAACCCAGTTGAGCAGGGCTGTCTTCATGTTGTCGTGGGCTACCAGGGCTACCCGCTTGTGGGGCGCCATCTCTCTGGCTATCTGTTCCATGGTCGTATCCGGGTCAAAAAGGAAAGAGGCCTATCCTAATCGAAAGCGCGGCCCCCTGCCTATCGAGGCGCCATATCTGTGATCCGGGTGAAGTCTGTAGGCCTTGCCATGAAAAAGACCCGCCGCAGCGGGTCCCAGGGGACACACATCCGGGGATCAGGAGCCGTGATGGAGCTGGGATTGCTGATAATTTTCCAGGCCGATGCGGCCGATGAGATCGAGCTGGGTCTCCAGCCAGTCCACATGCTCCTCTTCGTCCTCGAGAATATCCTGAAACAGATCCCGGCTGACGTAGTCGTGCTTGGATTCGGCATATGAGATGGCGCTCTTCAGATCCGGGATGGCATCCATCTCCAGGGAGAGATCGCAGCGCAGCATCTCCTCCACCGTTTCGCCGATGCGCAGCTTGCCGAGATCCTGCAAGTTGGGCAGCCCCTCCAGGAACAGGATGCGCTTGACTAGCTCGTCCGCGTGTTTCATCTCGTCGATGGACTCGTGATATTCCTTGTGTCCCAGGGCCTTGAGGCCCCAGTCATCATAGATGCGGGCATGCAGGAAATACTGATTGATGGCGACCAGCTCGTTGGCCAGTACCTTGTTCAAGTGCGCGATAATCTTGGTATCACCTTTCATCGTCAATCCTCCTTGCTGGATCCATCAAGCTTAGACCAGGAAGAGGGCAACAACAGGGTGTGCGGGCAGGAGCCCGCTTGGGAGGAGAGGGGTGAGAGGCCTCAGGCCACTTCGTAGTAGCGGGGCGCCTTGTCGAGCTCGGCCTTGATGATCGCCTTGGCCATGGGCAGACACTTGCCACACTGGCTGCCAAGCCCCAGCTCCTGCTTGAGCTGGCGCAATTCGCCTTTGCCTGCCTGTACCGCCTGACGTATCTGGGTATCGGTAATGCCGCGGCACAAACAAACGTACATATTCACTCCTCATGTTGGATAGGCTGAAATCTAAATGAGAATGGTTCTCCATGCAAATAACGATTGGGAATAAGCCACCCCCCTTGCCAGCCCTCACCCCCTTGGGGACAATGTCCCCTCATCACGGAGGTGCCATGTTCAAGACCCTGTTCAAGTCCCTGTTTGGCGGCGACGCCCCCGTTGCCCCCCAGGTCACGCCGACCGAATATGCCGGTTATCTCATCTACCCCGAGCCCATGGCCGAGGGCGGCCAGTATCGGCTGGCCGGTCGCATCACCAAAGAGATTGACGGGGAGTTGCACAGCCACAGGTTCATCCGTTCTGACCTGTTCGCCAACCCGGCCGATGCCGAGCGTTTCATGGTGCAGAAGGCGCACACCTTCATCGATCAGATGGGGGACAAGATGTTCGAGCCGAGATCAGGTCAGGGCGCATGAAGACGCTGCGCCAGGGGCTGCGCGCAGCCGGGGAGCGGCGCCTCGTCTGGCTGGAGGGGAGCGAGTCCGAGACCATGGCGGCGGCGCTGGGCTGGCTCTGTGGCGACATCTTCTGGCTCGGCGAGGGGCCGGCGGAATATGCGCCCCAGCCCGCCGCCAAGGCGCTGCGTCGGCTCGGCCAGGAGTGCGACACCCTGGTTTTCAATGGCTTCAGCGGCTTTCATCCCGATGCCTTCGGCGCCCTGGCGGGCACCCTGCGTGCCGGTGGCCTGCTGATCCTGCTTACCCCGCCTCGCGCCGAGTGGCCCGGCTTTGCGGATCCCGATAGGCTGAGGCTGGTCTCCACCCCGGAGGAGCTGCCACGGGCAGGTCATGGCTTCATCGCCCGTCTGGCTCGCCTCTTGCCCAATGATCCCGCCCTCTCCCTCACCCTGGCAGAAGGCAGAGACACCTGGCAGCCGATCCGGGCAGAGCACCCGGTGACGGCGGATCAGGGGAGAGCCATCTCGGCCATCGAGCAGATGCTGCACGGCCATCGTCATCGCCCCCTGGTGCTGTGCGCCGACCGCGGTCGCGGCAAGAGTGCGGCGCTCGGGCTGGCCGCGGCCGCCCTGCTGCGGAACAATCCCGGGCTGCGCATCGCCGTCACGGCGCCCGCCAGGGCCACGGTGGCCAGCCTGTTTGAACATGGGGGCCCTGAGTCTGAGGGGCTGACGTTCTTCTCGCCCCTGCAACTGCTGCAGGAGGCAATCCCTTGCGATCTGCTGCTCGTCGACGAGGCCGCCGCCATTCCCACCCCCTTGCTTGAAGCCATGCTGGCCCGCTATGGCCGCATCGTCTTCGCCACCACAGAGCATGGCTATGAGGGGACGGGGCGTGGCTTTCATCTGCGCTTCAAGGCCCACCTCGATCGGCAGGCCCCGGGGTGGCAGGAACTGCGCCTGAGCGAGCCCATACGTTGGCGTGCCGGCTGCCCGCTGGAGGCTCTGGTGTTTCGCCTGCTGGGGCTGGATGCCCGGGTGCGGGCTCCGGTGGTGCCGTCGGCGCCGCGGCGGCGCCAGATCAGCCAGCAGGCGCTGGCGGGGGACGAGGCGCTGCTCGGTCAGGTATTCGGCCTGCTGGTGCTGGCGCACTACCAGACCAGCCCGAGCGATCTGCGGATCCTGCTGGAGAGCCCGGATCTCGATATCCACCTGCTGGAGCAAGAAGAGAGCCTGCTCGGAGTGGCCCTGGTGGCGCGGGAGGGAAGGATCCCCGCCGACCTTGCCGAGGCCATCTGGGCGGGACGGCGACGGCCGCGGGGTCAGCTGCTGCCGCAATCCCTGCTGGCCCATGGCGGCCTGCGGGAAGCCGGCGCGCCAGCCTATGCCAGGGTGCTGCGCATCGCCGTGCATCCGGAGTTGCACAGGCAAGGTTTGGGCAGCCGCTTGCTCGAGGGACTCATCGACCATTACGCCGGGGCCGGGTTCGACTATCTGGGGGCCGCCTTCTCCGCCACGGCGGATCTGCTGCCGTTCTGGCGCAGGGCCGGGCTGCGGGCCCTGCGCATCGGCCTGCAACGGGATGCCGCCAGCGGCAGCCATGCCGCCCTGCTGCTGCGGGCCCTGCGCCCCGAACGGGAGGCCGATCTGGGTCGCTGGCACGAGCGCTTTCGCCACCAGTTGCCGACGTTGCTGGCGGGGACGCTGCGAGAGCTGGATCCCGAGCTGGTGTGGCTATGCCTGGCACCCCTCGAAGGAGAGGAGCACGGTGAGCAGAGCGGGGAGGGGCTGGCGCGATTCGATTGGGATGAGCTGAGCTGTTTTGCCCATCAGCACAAGCCGTTCGAGCTGTGCCAGCCCAGCCTGCAGCGTTGGCTGGTGCGCAACCCGGCCAGGCTGGGGGCGTTGACCCGGGAGGAGCGAGCCCTGCTCATCGCCAGCGTCTGGCAGTATGCCGGCTGGGATCTGCTGGCCCGTCGCCTGGAGCTCAGTGGCAAACCGGCCCTGATCAAGGCGCTGCGCGCCCTGATGGCCCGGCTGTTGTAAGGCATCCCACAGACGACAGAGGCGCCCTGGGGCGCCTCTGTGCTTTCTGATGGTCAGCGGGAGCTGGCGGCTTCGATCACCGGCACCCGGTTCACCGCCTTGCCCAGATAGGCGAGGGTGATGGTCACTATGATGCAGGTGAAGCTCAGCCACATGTAAGGCAGGTAGTCGAGGGTGGCCACCCCCAGCACCCCGGCCATGAAGATGCCGTTGTCGCTCCAGGGCACCATGCCGCAGGTGAGGGTACCGCCGAACTCGGCGTTGCGGGAGAGGTTCTTGCGCGCCAGTCCCAGCCGGTCGTAGTTCTTGGCCATGATCTTGGGGGTCAGGATCAGGGAGACATACATGGCGGAGCCAAACACGTTGGCCAGGAAGGCGGTGCCTATGGTGTGGCTGGTCAGGCTGCCGATACTGTTGATGCGCTTCTCGAAGGCATTGGCGATCACTTCCAGTATGCCCACCTTCTCCAGCAGGCCGCCAAAGCCCAGGCCGAAGATGATGACGGCCACCGAACCCAGCATGGACTCCATGCCGCCGCGACCCAGGATGTTGTCGATGAAGTCGACGCCTGAGGTGATGGCAAACGGGCTATAGGCAGAGTGCATGGCTTTCACCGGGTCCATGCCCTGGAAGGCGATGGCCCAGACAAGGCCCAGCAGGGCGCCGAAGCTGATCACCGGGAAGGCGGGCTTGCGGTTCGCCAGCAGGCCCAGCACCAGCACCACGGGCACGATCGCCAGCGGGGTGATGTTGAACTGGCTGTCGAGGGCCGCCATCACCAGGTTGACCTGCTCCAGGCTGACGTTGCCGGCGTACTGCATGCCGACCAGGGTAAACAGGGCGGCGGTGATGACGTAGGAGAAGAGGCTGATGGGCAGCATCCCCTTGATGTGTTCCACCACGTCGACGTTGGACATGGTGGAGGCCAGCACCACGGAGTCGGAGAGGGGAGAGAGCTTGTCACCGAAGTAGACGCCGGAGAGCACGGCACCGGCCACCAGGGGCGCGGGAACGCCCAGGCTGTGGCCTATCCCCATCATGGCGATGCCGGCGGTGGCGGCGGAGCCCCAGGAGGTGCCGGTAGCCAGGGAGGTGAGGGAGCAGATGATCAGGGTCGCCAGCAGGAAGATGGAGGGGTGTATCACCTTGAGGCCGAAGTAGATGATGCTGGGGACTATGCCGCCGGCGATCCAGGTGCCCACCAGGGCCCCGACGGAGACCAGGATCAGGATGGCCCCCATCCCCTTGGCGACGCCGTCGACGGCGGCCTGCTCCAGGGATTTGTAATCATGGCCGAGCCGGATGCCGAGCCCCATGATGACGAACCAGGCGATGAACAGGGCCAGCTGGATCGGCAGATCGAGCAGGCTGGTGAACGAAAAGGCCAGGGCCAGGAAAATGGCCAGGCAGGCAAACACCTGCGCCATGCCAGGCAATCGGATGTGGTGTTGTTGGTTTTGCATAGATACTTCCTAAACTCTTGCTCGCCAAGGTCGGTCCCTCTCGTCCTGTGGATACACGTATCCCGAGGGGCCTACCCAAAAGAGGTCGCAATCTACCACAGACATTCCCCTGAAAATTCAAACCTGCCGTGCATTTTTGAAGTTTTGGTTTAAAAACTTACACAAAATTTGATTTTACAGCGGTTTTTTTCACAGCAGAGCCGATGCGGCCCCGTGAACGGGAGGTGATAAGGGTTGCACCAGCTCATCATTCAAATGATAATCATTATTATTTGGTGTCGAGGGACGACAGATGAACTGGATATACAGGCTCACCCTGCTACTGGTGCTGGGAGTGGTGGGGATCTGGGGTCATGACAAGGAGTACGGGCTCTGGAGCCTGGGCTTCATTCTCGCCGCCTGGATCATGCAGGAGCCCAGACTCAGGCCCGCGCTGATCCTGTTGCCGGTTGCCGGTTTGACCGGGGTGGTTGCCCTGCTGTGGCAGGATCCCTGGCTCTAGTCGCGATTGGCCGAGCTGGTGACCCGCTCCAGCGCGTTGGCCAGCGCCAGGTCTACCTTCTGCTCCATGGCCTCGCGCCTGGCCTGATCGAGGAAATAGAACATGTCCACGTCGTGGCGGATATAGTGGGCGGGAAGCTGGTTGAGGGTCAGGCAGCCGAGGTCGGCCAGCTCGCTCTCGCTCAGGCGCTGGGCCAGTCCCTGGCGCTGGATGGCCTTGCCGACCAGCTGTTCGTAGAAGTTGTGGATCTCTGGGCTGAGTCTCATGATGGGTCTCCTTGATCTGGTTGGGGCAAGGATAGTCAGCCGGAGGAAAATACAAAAGGCCCGTCACTGTCGTGACGGGCCTTTTGCAAGAATGAATGGTGCGAAGAGAGGGACTCGAACCCTCACATCCGTGGGACACTAACACCTGAAGCTAGCGCGTCTACCAATTCCGCCACCTTCGCACACTGATTTTCTCCAGCAGATTTTAAATGCGGTTGGAACACATTCTCTGTTTTGACATGTCAGAAACATGGTGCGAAGAGAGGGACTCGAACCCTCACACCCGGGGGGCACTAACACCTGAAGCTAGCGCGTCTACCAATTCCGCCACCTTCGCACATCGGGTTTCCAGTCTGGATTTACATGCTGTCTGGATAAAGCATGGTGCGAAGAGAGGGACTCGAACCCTCACATCCGTGGGACACTAACACCTGAAGCTAGCGCGTCTACCAATTCCGCCACCTTCGCACATTGTGTTACCAGTTTTGATTTACATGCTGTCTGGAGAAGCATGGTGCGAAGAGAGGGACTCGAACCCTCACACCCGGGGGGCACTAACACCTGAAGCTAGCGCGTCTACCAATTCCGCCACCTTCGCACATTGGGTCATCAATCTTATTTTACATGCCATCGATGGAGCATGTTGCAGTATGGTGCGAAGAGAGGGACTCGAACCCTCACATCCGTGGGACACTAACACCTGAAGCTAGCGCGTCTACCAATTCCGCCACCTTCGCATCACCGCGGACGGGGATTCTATAGAGTTTTGGGGGGGCGTCAACAGCCGAAGCG
Source organism: Aeromonas bivalvium (assembly GCF_046078285.1). NCBI lineage: Bacteria > Pseudomonadati > Pseudomonadota > Gammaproteobacteria > Aeromonadales > Aeromonadaceae > Aeromonas > Aeromonas bivalvium. The sequence continues at coordinate 176,584 of NZ_JBGXBV010000005.1, read as the reverse complement.
GACTTTTTTCGCCCTTGACCACGAAAGCCGTGCCAAGGGCGCAAAACTTCAGCAATTGCCGGGTGAGCCTCAGCGGCCGAGGGCGTCCCGATACATCTGCACGTACTGGGCGACCGAGTCGGGCCAGTCGAAGCGGGTCTGCATGGCGGTATGCTGCACCCGGGCAAACCGCTCGGGCTCTTGCAGAAAATAGAGCAGGCTGCGGCGCATGGCATCGAGCAGGCCGTTGGCGGTGGGATCCGTGAAGCAGAAACCTGTGGCTTGCTCGGCGACATCCCAGTCCACGACCGTGTCCTTGAGGCCGCCCACCGCCCGCACCAGGGGCAGGGTGCCATAGGCCAGGCTGTACATCTGGTTGAGGCCGCAGGGTTCGAACAGAGAGGGCATCAGGAAGATGTCGGCGCCCGCTTCCACCAGATGGGCCAGTCGGTCGTCATAGGTATTGATGAAGGCGAGCCGGGTCGGGAAGCGGGCGGCCAGGGCCTGTAGCTGGCCGGCCAGGGTGGGATCGCCCGAGCCGACGATCACCAGCTGCACCTTGTGGCGCAGGAAGGATTCGAGGGCGGGGATCAGCAGGTGCACCCCCTTCTGCTCGGTCAGGCGGCACACCATGCCATAGACGGGATCATCGCTGGTCGGCAGGCCGGCATCCTGCTGCAACTGGGCGCGGCACAGTCGTTTGCCGCGCAAGGCCTTGGCGTCGTAGTTGGCGGGCAGATGGGGGTCCGTGGCCGGATCCCAGTCCTGATAGTCGCAGCCGTTGAGGATGCCGCGCAGGTCCGCCGCCCGCTGCTGGAACACGCTGGCCATGCCGTGGGCGCCGAGGTGGGTCAGCAGCTCGCTGGCGTAGTTGGGGCTGACCGCATTGATCTTGTCGGCGTAGAGCACGCCACACTTGAGCAGGTTGATGTGGCCATAGTCGTAGTTGATGCGCTGCTCGTAGTCCTGGATCTCGGGCACTGCCCAGAACTGCTGGCGATCGAACACGCCCTGAAAGGCGGCGTTGTGAATGCTGATGACGCTGCGGGTCTGGGCGAAGAAGGGGTTGTGGCTATGACGGGTCTTGAGCAGCAGTGGCAGCAGCCCGGTATGCCAGTCGTTGCAGTGCACTATGTCCGGGGCGAAGCCGAGCTGTTCGGTGGCATGGAGGGTGGCGGCGGCCAGGAAGGCGAAGCGCTCGCCATTGTCAGCATAGGCCTGGTTGTGCTCGGCATAGGGCTCGGCCCGCTCGAAGTAGCGGGGGCAGTCGATGAGGTAGACGGGGAAGCCATCGAGCTCCAGCTGGTGCAGACGATAGCCGATATCCTCCTGCCCGGCCGGGGTCGGCAGCCAGCGCGAGGCCAGCAATCTGGCCTCGTTTCGTCGCTTGAGGGTCTTGTAGAAGGGCAGAATGATGCGGACGTCATGGCCCTGCTGTGCCAGGTAGCGGGGCAGGGCGCGGGCCACATCCGCCAGGCCGCCTGTCTTGATGAGCCCCTCGACTTCGGAGGCCACGAACAAAATCTTCAAGGGGTCAATAGCCAACTCTCGCTCCTCTGGGTATCACGACGATACCCCCTTCAGAGACAGTGAACCTTTCCCTGTCATGGGCCAGATTCTCACCGATCACGGTGCCGGGTGCAATTTCAACGTTTTTGTCGATGATGGCGCGGCGGATCGAGCAGCCCTCACCAATCTTCACATCCCCCAGCAACACGGATTCGCTGATGTGGCTGCAGGGGCCTATGTTGCAGCGAAAGCCGAGCACGGAACGCTGGATGTGGCTGCCCTGGATGAAGCTGCCCCCCGAGATGAGGGAGTTGGCGATCTTCACCTTGCACTGGTCGGTATCGACGAAGGTGGCGGGGGGCAGCGGCGGATAGTGGGTATGCAGCGGCCACTTGCGGTTATAGAGAGAGAAGGGGGGGTTATCTGCTACCAGATCCATGTGGGTTTGCCAGTAACCATCCAGGGTGCCCACGTCGCGCCAGTAGACGTTCGGCCCCTCTCCCGGGATCACGTTGGTGCTGTAGTCGTAGACATAGACGGGGGCGCGGGGGAAGAGGTGCGGTATGATGTCCTTGCCAAAGTCATGGCTCGACTCCTCGTCCGCCCCATCCCGTTTCAGTTCGCGATACAGGGCTTGCGTCTCGAAGATGTAGTTGCCCATGGAGACCAGGGCCTGGCTGGGATCCCCGGGGATGTGCTTGGGGTGCTTGGGCTTTTCTTCGAAGCCAATCATGCGTCCCTCGTCATCCACCTCGATCACCCCGAAGGCGCTCGCCTCTTCGATGGGCATGCGCAGGGCCGCCACCGTCAGGGCCGCCGCCTTCTGCTTGTGGAAGCTGACCATCTGGCTCACGTCCATCTTGTAGATGTGATCCGAGCCGAAGATGCAGACATGTTCCGGATCCGAGATCTCGATGAAACGCAGGTTCTGGTAGATGGCATCGGCGGTGCCGTCATACCAGCGCTTGCCCATGCGCATCTGGGCCGGGATGGGGTCGATGAAGCGATCCGTGATGCCGACTATGTTCCAGCCCTTCTTCATGTGCAGATAGAGGGACTGTGACTTGAACTGGGTCAGCACATAGATCCGCAGGAAGTCGGCGTTGACAAAGTTGTTGAGCACGAAGTCGATGAGGCGGTAGCTGCCACCGAACGGAACGGATGGCTTGCTGCGGGTGGTGGTCAGGGGTTGCAGCCGGGTGCCTTCGCCGCCCGCCAGTATCATAGTGAGTATCCCAGCCATGGTCTTCTTACGCTCCGAGTTCGATGTGAAAAGGTTTTCAGTATATCGCAAAAAAACACCCCTAAAGGGGGTGTTAAACGTTTGCGGATACCATAGCAGATTCCAAGTGAGACTCTATACAAGTTTTGTGACAGCCGTTAGCGCAGGCTGCGATACACCCTGAACTTGCTGTCCATCGTCCGTATTTCGGTCTGTTTGAAGGCGGCTTCCAGTATAGGCTGGTAGCGCAGGAAGGCGTTGGCCACTATGGTCAGGGCGCCACGGCCGTTGAGGTGGCGGGGGGCCTCGGCCAGGAAGGTCTCGGTGGCGGCATAATGGGTCTTGAGTCCGGCATGAAACGGTGGGTTGGAGACGATCTGATCGAAACAGCCCGGCAAATCCGAGTAGACATCCGAGGCCAGCACTGTGCCCGTCAGGCCATTGGCTGCCAGGGTCTGGCGGCTGGATTCGAGTGCCAGGGCGTTGATATCGACCAGGGTGACCTCGAGCCCGGGGTTGCGCTTGGCCAGCACTGAGCCAATGACGCCGGCGCCGCAACCAAAATCGAGCAAGGTGCCGGTCAGGGGGGGCAGGCTGGCGAGCAGCATCTGGCTGCCGAGATCCAGCTCGCTGGCGCTGAAGACCCCGGGCAGGGCCCGCACCGTCAGTTGTGTGTCACCCAGTTGGCACTGATACTGACTGAACCAGTCATCGAGCCGGAAGGAGGGCACGGACTGGCTCAACTCGCCATGATAGAGGGAGCAGCGCCTGGCCGAGTCGCGTTTGACGGGCTTGCCGCCATAGGGGGACATCAGCTTGTCGGCACCATTGATGCCACCCCGGTTGTCGCCGGCGAGGAAGATATCCGCCCCCGCCAGCAGCAGGGGCGTCATCATGGCCAGCAGAAACTGGGCCTCGGCCTTGGCCTTGGGCATCAGCAGCAGCAGGGCGTCGAAACGGGGGGCTCCTCCCAGCTCATGACCAAAGACGATGCGCTCTCCCAGCGCCTCCTCCTGTCCCCGAAAGTAGCTGTAATCCGTGGTGAATACCGTCAGATCGCGGACTATCCCGGCCAGATCCCTTGGGTACTCATCTTCCAGTGCCCCGCATACCAGCAGGTGCTTGCCCTCGAACAGGGCTTGATTACGTTCCAGCATCTGGCTGACGGCACTCAGGGGATGACTCATGACTCTCTCCGGGGATTGGTGGCCGGCCATTATACATGGCCGCTTTCGCCTTGACATTTATGCCGGGTTCCAGAAAGATGCCCGAACACCTATTTTTCCTCAGGGATGGCGTAATGCGGTTCAACGCGTTGAAACGAAAGCATAAAAAGAGCTCAAAACCTGGGCCTGCTGGCGTGCGCGCGTAACCCTCTCACCACCCTGAGATGTTTAAAACCCCGCTGCGCACCTCGTAGCGGGGTTTTTTGTTGTTATCGAGAGTCGACGGAGAAGGAGATTCCATGTTTCAAGGTTCGATCGTTGCGCTGATCACCCCCTTTCGTGATGGCCAACTGGATGAGGCGGCGCTGCTGCGGCTGGTGGAGTGGCATATCGAGCAGGGCACCCACGGCATAGTGCCGGTAGGGACCACGGGGGAGAGCCCCACCCTGAGCCACGATGAACATTGCCGCGTGGTCGAGCTGGTGGTCAAGCAGGTGGCGGGCCGGGTCCCCGTGATCGCCGGCGCCGGCTCCAACAACCCGGTTGAGGCCATCGAATATACCCGTTTCGCCGAACAGGCCGGCGCGGATGGTACCCTGCACGTGGCCGGTTACTACAACCGTCCGAACCAGGAGGGGCTCTACCATCACTTCAAGGCGGTCCATGACGCCACCACCAAGCCCATCATCGTCTACAACATTCCGCCGCGGGCCATCGTTGATGTCCAGCCGGCGACCCTGGCCCGGCTCGCCGAGCTGCCCCGCATCGTCGGCGTCAAGGATGCTACCGGTGATCTGGCCCGTCCCTGGACCGAGCGTCAGCTGATCAAGAAGCCGTTCGCCTGGCTCTCTGGCGAGGATGCGACCGCCGTGGCCTACAACATAGGTGGCGGCCAGGGCTGCATCTCTGTCACCGCCAACGTGGCGCCCAGGCTGCTGGCCGAGGTGCAGAACCTGACCCTGGCCGGCGAGTGGCAGGCCGCCCGCGAGCTGCAGGACAGGCTGATCCCGCTGCACCAGGCCATGTTTGCCGAGCCCAGCCCGGCCGGAGCCAAGTATGCGGTCTCCCTGCTCGGCCTGTGCAGCGAGGAGTGCCGCCTGCCGGTGATGCCCCTTTGCGAGGCAACCAAGCTGCGGATCCGGGATGCCATGGTGGCCCTGAACCTCCTCTGATGGTGAAAAAGTGGGCTCTGGATCGACCTTTTCACCGTTAATCGAGTCAATATACCCCGTGCTATATATACTGCCGGGGTTCAGTTGAGGATGATTGACATGCTGGAATGGGATCCGGAGCACTTCACCAGTTTTGAGCACCTCTGCGAGGTGACGCTGGCGACCATCAGGGAAAAGACCGAGGCAGACCGTATCTATCTGTGGCTGAGCAGGCCGCAGCGGGAGCTGTTCGCCTTCGATCCCGAGCATGGCCTGGTCGCCATGGTGCCCGACCATGCCGGCAGACTGGGGCTGCCCATTTCCTTCATCGAACAGGCGCTGGCCAAGGGTCAGTTGCTCATCGAGCTGATGAGTGACGCTGGCGGCTGGCAGGAGTCGGTGGAGGCTCCGCCGACCCAGCTGAGGGCCTGCTTCCCCCTCAAGCGCCAGCAGGGGCTGGAGGGGGGGGTCTATCTGGAAACTCGCCGCCGGCTCGATCGTCTCACCCCCCGTCAGAAGCAGGGCATCCAGCTGCTGATGCACTATCTTGCCGCCGAGCTGGAGAGCCGGATGCTGAGCAACCTGGTCACCCAGGAGCGCAGCGAGCGGCTCACCACCCAGGATTCCCTTGCCCGGAGCCAGGCATTGCAGCAATCCTTCCTCGATCTGCTGCAGTCCCTGCATCAGGTCGGCGTCCATCTCTCTGGTTGTCGCGGCGAGTCGGAGCTGCTGCATGATGCCGTCATGCTGGCGCGCAGTTCCTTGCAGTTCGATCGGGTCGCCATCTTCCTGATCGACGCCGAATTCACCACCATGCAAGGCAGTTGGGGCACCAACGAGGCGGGAGAGATCACGGACGAGCGTCACTTCGTCAGCCCGATCCCGGCTCACCCCGTGGTGCAGGAGGCCCTGCGTCGCAAGGATTATGTGCTGGTCCTCGAGGATGCCCCCCTTTATTACGAGCAGCAGGAGGTGGGCCGTGGCTGGAACGCCATGGTCTCCCTGTGGGACGGAGATACCCCCATCGGCTGGATAGCCGCCGACAACCTGCTTCAGCGCAGGCCCATCAAGACCTACCATGGCGAGATCTTCAAACAGTTTGCCGCCATGCTCTCCCAGCTGCTGATCCGTCAGCGCAACCACGCCGCCCTCGAGCAGTTCAACCGGGATCTGGAGGAGCGGGTCGCCGCCCGCACCCGGCTGCTGGCCGAAACCAACGAGGCGCTGGCGCAGGCGAATCAGGCGCTGGAGCAGGCCAATCAGCAGCTCGCCCTGCTCTCCATGGAGGATCCTCTCACCCGGATCGCCAATCGCCGCCAATGGGATCTGACCCTGGCACGGGAGTGGGAGGTGGCCCGCCGTCAGCAGGGCCTGCTGGCGGTGCTGATGATAGATGTCGATGAGTTCAAGGCCTACAACGACCATTTCGGTCACAGCAAGGGGGATCTCTGCCTGCGCCAGGTCGCCCAGTTGCTGCAGGAGTGCGAGCGGCGTCGCACCAACCTGGTGGCCCGCTACGGGGGCGAGGAGTTCGTGATCCTGCTGTGCAATCCCCAACCGGGCGAGGCGGAGTTTCTCTGCCAGCGAATCCACCACCAGCTGGCCCGGCTCGCCATTCCCCATCCCGCTTCCCGGGTCAAGACCCACCTCACGGTCAGCATCGGCTTCAGCTATCGGGCGCCGGATCAGGAGATGCAGTGGGAGCAGTTGATCGAGCAGGCGGATCAGGGGCTCTATCTCGCCAAGTCGGCGGGCCGGGCCTGCAGCCGGGGCTTCGATCCGCACGCCCTGCCCACAGAACATATCTCGACCGCCTAGGTCATGAGTCTGTAGGCCCTCGCTGGGCCCGACCACCCAGCCCCCAGAGCATATTCCGATGGTCTGGGTCATGGACAACGGGACCCTGGCTGGGGGCAGCAACCTTCCTCGCGCTACATATCCGGCTCCTGGGGGGCTAGGGTCTGTGTCTGGCATCTGGCGCCACCGATCTCCAGTGCGGCGCACATTTTGACCGCCCAGGCCATGGCCTCTTGCCGGCGGGCTGCTAGAATGGGGCCCCTTTTCTTCGATGTGACAGAGCCCATGACCCTCTCCCGATTCCAAGGCCTGGTCTTCGACCTGGACGGTACCCTGGTCGATTCCATGCCGCTGCACCTGGCGGCCTGGGAACATGCCTCCCGCGAGTTCGGCTTCGCGTTTGACGCCGACTGGTTCTATGAGCTGGGGGGCATGCCCAGCCGCAAGATAGCCCTGCTGGTGGCCGAGCATCAGCGCATCGCCCTGGATCCCCTGGCGGTGACCCGCTGCAAGACGGATCACTATGTGGCGAACCTGCACAAGGCGACCGTCTTCCCCGCCATGCTCGAGCTGGTGCAGCGCTACCATGGCCGCATCCCCATGGGGGTGGGTACGGGGTCGCCCAGGGTCAATGCCGAGGCGGTGTTGCGCAATACCGGTCTTGATCGCTACTTCCCCGTGGTGGTGACCGCGGACGACGTGACCCGGCACAAGCCCAATCCGGATACCTTCCTGCTGGTGGCCGAGCGACTGGGGGTCACCCCCGGCGCCTGTCTGGTGTTCGAGGATACCGGCATAGGGCTGGCCGCCGCCAAGGCTGCCGGCATGGCGTCATGCCTCATCAAGGAGGGGGTGCCCGGCCCTCTGCCGGAATAAACCGCCGCCCCCGGCGCAGGGGGCGGCTTGGCTCACGGCGCGGCCATGGCGAATGATGTCTGGAGGAGAGGGTTCACGCCCGGCGGGACAAGCTGGTAGGGAGTGAACCTCTGTCGGCGGCCTGAGGCCAGGCGCCAGATGCAGGAGAGGAGCCCGAGGGCGGGCTCGCTGGCGACTTACTGCTCGCTGCTGCCGCCCTGGTCGTTGTTGTCGTAGCGGCCGGGGGCGCCATGGGGGCGCGGCGCCATGGAGACGCGGGGCTTGCGGGCACGCTGGATGTTGACCTGGGGGCGACCCGAGTGCATGGCGATGGTGGAGATCTTGGCCTTGTAGACCAGCTGCTGATTGCCATGGGCATCGGTCAGCAGCACGCTGTACTGGTCGAAGCCACTGATGGTGCCTTCCAGCTTGATGCCGCTCACCAGGAAGATAGCGACCTGACTGCGGTTCTTGCGCAGCCAGTTGAGGGCGGAATCTTGCCCGTTCCCGAGGGAGAAGGCCTGCTCAATGGTGGCGTAGCTGGGGGATTCGGTTGTCATAAATTATTGTCCCGCGGAAAAAAAAGTGGCGTTTGATTGTGCTAAATGGCCACTGGCTTGTCAAAGTCATTCTGTCGCGGCCTCACGGATGGGGTGAGATAGGGGCTGGTGGCCCGGACGCCCTGCTGCGATAATCGTGAGCTCATGGCCCATATCGGCCCCAAACAGAGATACCTCATTGCCTGCTAGCCCCCCATTGTCATCCTATCGCCACGATCCGACCGCCTGTGAAGAGTGCGATCTGCTGGCGCCAGCCACCCTGCTGGCACCGGGAGAGGTGCGTCACTGCGAGCGATGCGGCCATGTGCTGACCCGCAATCTGCCGGATCAGGCCCGCCGCCCCATCGCCTATGGCATGGCGGCCATCATCATGTTCGTGCTCGCCAACAGCTTCACCTTCATGTCGTTCTCCGCCAAGGGCCTGGGCCAGGAGATGACCTTCCTGCAGTGCATCACCACCCTGGTGGAAGAGGGCTACCTGTTCCTCGGCGCCGTGCTCAGCCTGACCCTGATCGGCCTGCCCCTGGTCTACCTGGGCTCCATCATGCTGGTGCTGTGGCGCGTCGACAAGCAGATGCACGACAAGGCGCTGCGCTCCCTCAGCCGCCTGCTGTGCCGGATCCAGCCCTGGCTGATGGTGGACGTGTTTCTCATCGGGGTCCTCATCTCCCTGGTCAAGCTGATGGGCATGGCCGAGATCAAGATGGGGCTCTCCTTCTGGGCCTTCGTCGGCTACACCCTGCTGTTGATCAAGACCATCTCCTCCCTGGACAGGCGCTGGCTGTGGCAGCGACTGTTCGGGCCGACCGAGGCGCGGGAGCTGGATCCCGGCATGGGAGCCCGGGAGGCCGGTCTGGTCAACTGCCATCTCTGCGGCGCCCTGGGCGAGCAGGGCCAGCACAGCTGCCGGCGCTGCGGCGCCTACCTGCACAGCCGCAAGCCGGGCGGTCTGGCGCGCACCTGGGCCCTGCTGATCACCTCGGCCATTCTCTATATTCCGGCCAACCTCTATCCCATCATGGATACCGTCTTTCTTGGCGATACCAGCCCCTCCACCATCCTGGGAGGGGTGGTGCTGCTCTGGTCCATGGGCTCCTATCCCATCGCCGCCGTCATCTTCATCGCCAGCGTGGTGGTGCCCCTGGCCAAGATACTGGCGCTGTTCTGGCTCTGTTATCGGGTGCAGTGCGGAGACGGAGCCTCGCCGCTCGGCAAGCTCAAGCTTTATCGCATGACAGAATTTGTCGGCCGCTGGTCGATGATCGACGTGTTCGTGGTGGCCATACTGGCCGGCCTCATCCGCCTCGACAACCTGATGACCATCTATCCCGGTCCCGCTGCCGTCGCCTTCTCCGGCGTGGTGCTGATCACCATGGTGGCGGCCATGAGTTTCGATTCCCGTCTTATCTGGGATTTACAACAAGGAGAGCGCGAACGTGAGTGAGCGTAAGACAGTAAAACAGGCGGGCTCCGACTTGCTCGGTTCGGCGGCGGCCATCTGGCTGGTGCCCATGGTGGCCCTGCTGATCGGCGTCTGGATGCTGTTTCAGCATTGGTATTCACAGGGGCCCAGCATCCAGCTGACCGTGGCCACGGCCGAGGGCATAGTGGCGGGCAAGACGGTGATCCGCTCCCGTGAGGTCGACGTGGGCCGCATCGAGACGGTGGAGCTGAGCGACGATTACAGCCATGCGGTGATCACGGCGCGTCTCTCCAACAACGCGGCCAACATGCTCAAGGGCGACACCCGGTTCTGGGTGGTCAAGCCCAGGGTGGGTCGTGACGGGGTCTCGGGGCTCGGCACCCTGCTGTCGGGCGCCTACATCGAGCTCTCCCCGGGCAAGAAGGGCAAGGCCAAGAGCCGCTACGCCATCCTCGACAAGCCGCCCCTGGCCTCCCTCTCGGCCAAGGGGCTCAGGCTGACACTCAACAGCAGCGAGACCCGCTCCCTCAGCGTCGGCTCCCCGATCCAGTACCGGGGTTACACCATAGGTCAGGTGGAGGAGGTGAAGTTCCTGCCAGAGCGCAGCGAGCTGGAGTACCAGATCTTCATCAATGCCCCCTATGACGCCCTGATCAGCAGCAATTCCCGTTTCTGGATGACGCCGGGCTTCGAGGCCTCCCTCACCAGCGAGGGGATGAAGGTGAAGATGGATTCCCTCGAAGGCTTGCTCGATGGCGGCATCACGGTCGGTCTGCCCGCCGGCTGGGTCGCGGGGGAGACGGTCAAGAACAAGGATACCTTCACCCTGTTCAAGGATCAGAACAGCGTGCTGGCCGGTAGCCTGGATCAGTTCATCGACTATGTCTTCCTGTTCGAGGACAGCCTGGCCGGGCTGCACCCGGGGGCGGCGGTGGAGTATCGCGGCGTGCGGGTCGGTACCGTCATATCCTCGCCTTATCTCATCGATGACAAGGCATCCCAGCTGTTCAAGAGCAAGGTGATCCCAGTGCTGGCGCGTATCGAGGTGCAGCGGATCTCCCATCGTTATGCCAGTGCGGAACGGGAGCAGTGGCGCAAGCTGTTCAGCAAGCAGTTCCAGGAAGGGCTCAGGGCCACCCTCAAGACCGCGAGTCTGCTGACTGGGGGCAAGGTGATCGATCTCAACTTCTATCCGGATGCCCCTGCGTTCGCCGCGCGCCGGATGGCGGGCACCGAGGTCTTCCCCACTACCCAGGGGGGCCTGGATCAGATAGAACGCAAGGTGAACCTCATCCTCGACAAGTTTGTCGACATGGACATGGAAACCACCCTGGCCCAGGTCAACAGCAGCCTGGCCAACCTGGACAAGACCATGAAGAACGTCAGTTCCCTCAGCGCCAATCTGGACAAGCTCACCAGCCAGCAGGCGACCCAGCAGCTGCCGGCCTCCCTCAACGCCAGCCTGCTCCAGCTCAAGGAGACGCTGCGCAGCTATGACGGTGCCTCCCAGACCAATCAGGAGCTGCGCCAGTCCGTGCAGTCTCTCAATCAGCTGATGCGTGAACTGCAACCTCTGGTGCACTCCCTCAACGAGCAGCCGAGTTCACTCATCTTCGATCGGGCCCGACCCAAGGATCCTGAACCCAAGCGAGGTACCCAATGAAACGACTCATCACGGCCCTGGCCCTGACCGGTCTGCTGGCCGGGTGCAGCAGCGCCCCGGCGCTGCACTACTACTCCCTGGATGCCGACGGCTCGGCCCAGGCGGCGCCCGTCAGCCGCCCCCAGCATCAGCTGGTGCTGCGTCCCGTCGCCCTCTCGGATGAGCTGGACGCCAGCAAGCTGGTCTATCAGATGGAGGGCAAGGAGCTCTACTTCACCGAGTACCAGCGCTGGGCCGGCTCCCTGGATGGCCAGCTCAACCAGCTGACCCAAAATGGCCTCTCCGCCCGTCTGCCGGGCTGGGTGGTGCGCCAGGACGGAGCCCGCCAGGGGCCAGTGCTCACCATCTGGCTCCAGCGTTTTCAGGGGCGCTTCGACGGCCGCGCCGTGCTGAGCGGGCGCTGGCGTCTGCTGGCCGAGGATGGCCGTGTGCTGCAGGATACCCCCTTCCACCTGGAGCGAGTGCTGCCCAGTGATGGATACGGCACCCTGGTGAGCGAGCTTGGCCTGGGCTGGCAGCAGCTGCTCGACCAGATTGCCGCCGAGCTGCGCAAGGGGTGAGGCGCCGAGGCCGGCGCCAGCCCGGCCGAGCGCGACCATGAAAAACGGGAGGCCAGGCCTCCCGTTGTTGTATGGCCGATGGGCCGCCGTTTACTGCGCCATCTCCGAGACCCCTTCCACCTTGACCTCGACCCGGCGATCCGGTGCCAGGCAGACGATGAGCTCGCGCTTGCTGCCGCTGGCGCAGCTGTCGCCGGTGACGGGATTGCTCTCGCCCATGCCCTGTACCTGCACCTTGTCGGCAGGCAGCCCCTTGCCGACCAGGTAGTCGGCGACCGTCCGGGCCCGTTGTTCGGACAGCTGCTGGTTGTAGCTGTCCGAGCCGAGTCGGTCCGTGTAGCCCATGACGGTGGCCATGCCGTCCGTGGGTCTGGCGGCCTCTATCTGGGAGTAGAGGGTATCCAGAGCCTGGCTGGCCTCGGGTTTGAGGGTCGCCTTGTTGAAGTCGAACAGCACGTCCGAGCTCAGGCTGAAGGTATGCTCGACCGGTTGCGGCATGGGGGGCGGGGGCGGCACCACGGCCGGGAGCGGCGCCTCCTGGCCGAAGCGGTAGAGCATGCCGACCGCGAGCAGGCCGTTGTCCAGCTCGACCCCGGTCTGGTCCAGATCCATGTCGCCAAGGGGGGTGGTGTACTGATATTCGAAGCGGGCGGCCCAGTTGCGATCGATGGCGTATTCGGCGCCGAGGGCACCGACGAAGACGGCGCCGCGATCATGGTCCAGCTCCCGGCTGTCGGTCCAGGCGTAGCCGCCACCGAGCCGGCCATAGAGATCCAGGCTGTCGGCGACCGGGAAGCCCAGCTTCATGGTCAGCTGCGCCATCTGGGCGCTCACGTCATCCTTGTCCTTCATGGTGGGGTCCAGCTTGTCGGTGACCTCGTAGCGGTACTTGCCGAGCCAGTCATAGCCCAGCTCGAATCCGACATTCTGATTGACCTGATAGCCGACGAAGGCTCCGGCCCCCAGATCGTCATCATCTTCCTTGCTGATGTCGGCCGCATCCTTGATGGCGTCGTTGTGATCGGCGCCATAGAAGTTGGACCAGCCCAGTTTGGCACCGGCATACCAGGTGTTGTCTTGTCCTGCCGCCTGGGCGTTTGCCGCCAGCAATCCAGAAACAATCAATGTAATCAATGATTTGTTCATATCGTGCCTCTGCAATTTCATATGAAGGAAGCATGCCGTCATGGTCTTCCCTTTGTGGTCCGGCGGTCATGGCCGTAGGACGCATTTAAAGTTAGTCGCTTTTGAAAAGGTTTCAACTGACTGAAATAACAATAGTTATTTTCCCGTGGCGGCAGGTGAGGGGCTGAGGGGAAGTCGGAGGCGGGCAGGGGGCTGGCCCCTGCCCGGGGGGGAGGGCTTATCTGGGGATGAATTCGTACTGGCTTTCGATGAAGGCACCGGCCCGCTCGCCGAGGGCGGCATGAACCACCCGGGTGGGATGGACCTGATCCCAATACATCTTGCCTTCGCAGTTCAGGGGGGCCGATTTGCGCATCATGGGGCTCGCTACCGCCTGGGCCAGCAGGGGGTTGCCGGCGATGGCGAGGCGCTCCGCGGGCGCGAAGGCGGCGAGCTGGCCGTCGCTCGCGGCGCTGCGGGCGCTGAACGGCTTCCAGACATAGCCACCGTCATAGCAGGCGTGCTCAGTGTCGCTCAGCCCGAAGTTCTGCGGCTCGCGCAGCATCTCGTCGAACTGCTTGTCGATGTCGAACAGGCGTACCAGGCCGGTGGGGGCGAGCTGACGCGCCAGGTTTTGCAGCAGCTCGTTGTGGTAGCGGGAGACATGGCTGGCGGCCTCGACCACTTGCTGGCTGCGGGCCGAGGGGTTCTGGCCCAGATCCGGCAGGTTGAACAGCAGTATCTGCTTGGCGCCATTGAGCACCAGGCGGTTGGCGGCATCGCTGATGGCATCGCGCACCCGCTTGGCATCCTGCTCCGTGTTCCAGCCGTAGGCCAGGTAGTCGTTGGCGCCGACCCAGAGGATCACCAGATCGTCCGGCTGGAGCGCATCCTTTTGCAGGAACTGGGTGATCTCGTAATCCAGGTTGTTGATCACCTGGTACTTGGGATGCCAGGAGATCTTGTTGTAGGCCACGGCGGTGGCGCCGCCCTCGGCCTCATTGGCTATCTTCAGGCCGGGAAAATAGGTCGCCAGGTGCTCCAGCCAGACAGGGCCGTTGGAGAAGCGTCCCTCGTGGTAAGGCGGACTGGACGGCAGGTAACCGCGCATCTTGCCATACATCTTGCCGGTGTCGGACAGGCTGTCGCCGAACATGACGATGCGGGAAAAGGCGGGCGGCTCGGCCGCATGGGCCGTCTGGGCCAGCAGACCCAGCAGGCAGATAAAGCAGGCTCTTATCATGGAGTATCTCATCGGGCAGGGACCCGCCAGAGTGGCGAGTCATTTGAGAATGGTAACCTTGCCGAATTTGATTCAACAATCACCGTTTAGCCCGAAAGCGATTGCGCTCATGGCCGCTTCACCCAAATGGGGTGCTTCACGTTCGTTTCACGCTTCCTCTGACATCCTTGGCCCATACCCCCACTGACGGGGTCATTGCTGAAACCACAGGAGCATGAAATGAACAAAGCAAAGGTAATTGGCCTGGCGGCCCTGATGTCCGTCTCTTCCTTCGCCATGGCGGCCTATACCGGCCCCCAGGAGCAGAACAAGGTCTCGGTCGCCCAGTTGAAAGACGTGGCCGATGATCAGTGGGTGACCCTGGAGGGCAAGCTGGTCAAGCATCTGGGTGGCGAGAACTACAGCTTCCGCGATGACAGCGGCGAGGTGGAGGTGGAAGTGGACGGGGACGTGTGGCGCGGCATCGAGGTGGGCCCGAACGACCTGATCCGTATCCGGGGCGAAGTGGACCACAGCTGGAACAAGACCGAGGTCGAGGTCGAGCACCTGGAGAAGGTGGGGGCGGCGCCCCAGAGCAAGGGCGGCTTCATCGCCAACTAATGGGCCTTGGCTGAAAGAAGAGGGCGCTCCTGGAGCGCCCTCTTTGCCATCTCTGTCCCGTCAACCGGCGCGTCTGATGCCGGCGCGCTTGAAGCCCTTCTCGGCCTGATTGACCTTGTAGAGGTAGCGACGGGCCTCCGCCTTGGGGTGTTGCTCGGTCAGGATCTGGTAGACGGCCTCGGGGGAGAGGCGGTTGATCATGCCGGGCGCCGCCTTGCGATCCCGGGAGAAGGTGTTGAGCACCCCGCCCGCGCCGCCATTGTAGGCAGAGATCACCGCGTAGCGCCGGGAGCGGGGATCCTCGATATTGGCCAGATAGACGGTCTGCAACAGGTGCAGGTAGGCGGTGCCCACGTCTATGTTGTAGGCCGGGTTGAACAGATCCTCCCGGGTGGGCTGGCCATTCTTGCCCTTGACCCTGATGTAGACGTCCCGCCCCGCGGTGGCGGGGATCACCTGCATCAGGCCATAGGCGTTGGCGTGGCTGACCGCATAGGGGTTGAAGCTGCTCTCGGTCTTGATCACCGCATAGATGAGGCTCTCGGCGACCCCGTATTTGCGCGACGCCTCCCGTATGATGCTGGCGTACTTGTAGCCGCGCTTGTCCTCGTGGTTCGCCACCATGGGGATATCGACGTAGAAGATGTTGCGAATGCCCAGGGTGCGCTTCTTCATGGCGGTGCTGAGCAGGTAGTCGGCGTAGCGTTCGGCGCGCCAGTCGAAGCGGATTGGCTGACCCTGGTTGTCCAGCACCTGGCCATAGAGGAAGGGCTCGCCGCCGGGCAGTATCTCCCGATCCGAATAGAGGTCAACTTCCGCCGGATCATCCGGGGTCAGCAGTGTCTCTATGATGGCGCGGCGCAGGTGGGCCTTGGGATCCAGCCCGGAGACGGTCTCGACCATGATGTGGCCGCTGGAGAAGTCGATGTGGGCCCGGCTCTTGTATTCGTCCGTGTATTTGACGTAGTCAAACTTGCCCGCAAACAGCGCCTCCCGACCCCATATCTCGTTCACGTTATGGGAGAGGGCGCTGATCATGTGCTCGAAGCCGCGCACATCCTTGCCATTGACCAGATCCTCATCCTTGTCGCCGCCGGGCTTGGGGCTGGATGAGCAGGCAAAAAGCAGCAAGGTGGCGCACAGCAACCAAAAAATTCGGCCCATAGGATCCTCAAAATGGGCGGTCAGGCCGCCCGTCACGCATCGGCTGCGAGCCGGCAGAGGCGCCGCCTCGTCCTGGCTCACGGTACTGCTTGTCGGTCGTGGCCGGGGGCGCCCCGGATGGGGCGACCCGGCTCACTCTCGGGGTTGGCGCCTGGTTACTGGCTGGGAGGGGTGTAGCCTTCGATGTCCACTTCACCCGCCTCAAACAGGTAGCTCACCATCTCCTTTTCCAGCAGCTGGCGATGCTCGACGTTCATCATGTTGAGCTTCTTCTCGTTGATCAGCATCACCTGCTTGCGTTGCCATTCGGTCCAGGCTTCCTTGCTGATGTTGTCGAAGATGCGCTTGCCAAGCTCACCCGGGTAGAGTTGGAAATCCAGGCCGGGGGCCTCTTTTTTCAGGCGTTGGCAAAATACGGTACGGCTCATGTTGACCTCTGTGGTTGCAAGTCGGGATAGCGCAGCAGACGCGCGGTGGCGGCGGCCAGACCGACCTCGTCGGGATGGCACAAGTTATACCAGAGTCGGGTATCGGCTTCCATGAGCGAGGCGGGCGGAGGCGCCGTCAGCTCGATGAGCAGGGGGCGAACATCCAGGTGAAAGTGGCTGAAGGTATGGCGAAAACCGGCCAGTTCCCGATAAGGCTGCTCGCTCAGGCCAAGACGGCTCAGGCAGGGGGTGACGGCCTCCAGGGTATCGACCTGGGGGAAGCAGTAGAGCCCGCCCCAGATCCCCTGGGGCGGGCGTTTTTCCAGCAGCAGCTGGTCGCCCTGGCGGATCATCAGCATGATGCCGCTGCGGGCCGGGATGCTCTTCTTGGGCTTGGAGTGGGGGTAGGCGGTGGGGTTGCCCTGCGACAACCCCTGGCAATCGCTCTGCACTGGGCAGCGGTCACAGGCGGGCTTGCTGCGGGTGCAGACGGTGGCGCCCATGTCCATCATGGCCTGGTTGTACTGGGCGACCCCGAGCCTTGGGGTGAGGCGGGTCGCCAGCTCCCAGAGATCGTTCTCCACCTGCTTCTGGCCGGGCCAGCCCGGCAGCGCCAGCCAGCGGGTCAGTACCCGCTTGACGTTGCCATCCAGGATGGCGTGGGGCTGGCCGAGGGAGAGGGAGAGCACTGCGCCCGCGGTGGAGCGTCCTATGCCGGGCAGGGCCATCACCTCCTCCAGCCGCTCCGGGAACAGGCCGCCATGGTCATCGCGGATCTGCCGGGCGGCCTTGTGCAGGTTGCGGGCGCGGGCGTAGTAGCCCAGGCCGGTCCAGTGGTGCAGCACCTCGTCGACGGGGGCATCGGCCAGGGCCAGCACATCGGGGAAGCGGGCCATGAAGCGCTCGTAGTAGGGGATCACGGTGGCGACCTGGGTCTGCTGCAACATGATCTCGGAGACCCAGACCCGGTAGGGGGTCTTCTCCTGCTGCCAGGGCAGGGTCTTGCGCCCATGGATCTGATACCAGTCCAGGATGCGGCTGGCGAAGGTGGCGTTGCTCGAATTGCTCACGTTGTGCTCATGTCATGGCGTGAAAGCCCAATCTGGTCATGGCCGGGCCCCGGGTAACCGGGGCGGCTGGTGGCGCAACTGACTCATATTGGCTCTCATCTTGTTGATTAAAAAGGGGAGCTCTCGGGCTCCCTCTCCTCTCTTGTCATCGGGGGCGGCGGGTGGCTTGGCCGCCTCGGGATCAGCCCGGCCAGTCCTGCAGGGCCTTGAGGCTGACGGACTGGCCGCCCACCCCCAGCACTATGTAATCCTGGGCGATGGCCTGGAGCTGTACCCCGGGCGCCACCTCATTGCCCTCCCGCACCTCGCGGCCGTTGATCACCACGCTGCGCTTGGCCGGGTTGGAGGAGTAGAGGTGGGCCCCATAGGCGAGCCGGGGCACCTGCTGGCGCAACTCTGCCGGCAGGGCCGCGATGGGCATCACCTGGGGCGCCGCCGCTGGGCGGCTGGGCTCGGGGGCCAGGGGCACATTGTTGAGGGCGTTTTGCAGCAGCTGGGCGAGATCCTGGCTGTCCCTGGTCTGACTCGTCTGGGCCTTGGCCGGTTTGGGCTTGACCACGGGCTCGGGCAGGGGCGGCGGCAGGGGACGGGTGACCATGGCCCTGGGTTCGACCCGCATGAAGGGGGCCGTCACCCGCTCCTCGACCTCGACCCGCTCCTCGATGGGCTTGTTATGGAGCAGATGCCAACCGTAGTTGGCCGCCGCCCCCATGACGATGGCCAGGGGCACCAGTGCCCACCAGAGCCAGGGGCGATCGGCTTCTTCCTCCCGGCTGACCGGCAGGCCCATGGCGGGAATGTGGGGGGCGTGCTGGGGCGCATCGGCCCGGCGCAGGGCCTTGAGCAGGGTCGACATCAGGCGGTCACTCCAGCAAACGAACGTAGGGGACGAAACGGGCTTGGCATCAGGAGGTCTCCTCCAGCTTGGGCATGGGTTCCCCCGCCATCACGTTGAGGCGCAGCAGGGTATTGCTGCCGGCGATGCCGTCCGGAGTCAACCCCTGCTCGCGCTGGAACTGCTGCAACTTGGCTTTTAGCTGTGCATCGAAGCGGCGCACCTTGCGCTCGGGCTGCTGCAGGGCGCGGCTCAGGGCCGTGTCGAGCCACTGCACCTGTTCGGCGCCAGCATTGCTGCCAATGAGGGCCACCCCTCCCTTGGGCAGTCGCCAGAGCAGGGTGTAGCTGCCGCCCCAGTTGTCTTCCAGCCACTGGCGCTCCACCTGCCAGCTCTGCTTGCCGATGAGCAGGGAGGCCTTGTCGGGCCCGAGCTGGGTGAGGGTGGCGTAATAGAGGCCGCCCAGCTCGTCGTTCAGACTGATGAGGGCCGGGTATTGCAGGGCCTGGAGATCGGCCAGGGAGCCCTCTTCTTCCAGACAGCGCAACCCGGCGCGGGGCGCGTTGTCGCAGCTGGCCTCCTCGCGGCTGGTCTGATAACCCCACACCTTGTAGAGATTCTGCATGGCGACCTCGGGCTCCAGCGCCTGATTGATGGCGCGGGTCAGCTGTTCCTGCTGCTCTGCGGTGTCATCGACCGTCACCGGCACCTCCACCTTGATGCGGGGGCGCTCGGGGAAGACGCCAACCAGCTGCCAGCCCCACCAGCCGAGGGCGACCAGCAGGGCTCCCGCCAGGGCCACCGCCAGACCGGATTGCCAGCTCCCTTCGTCGCGAAGGCCACTCACCTCATAGGCGGCCACGGCGATGTCCTTGTGGCTCACCTTGTGGCTGGCGCGGGCGAAGGCGCCGATCAGGGCGCGGTCGCAGATGAGGTTGACGAGGCGGGGAATGCCGCCGGAGAGCCGGTGCAGGGTCGCGATGGCCTTGGGGGTGAAGATGGGTTGCACGCAGCCGGCCACCTGCAGGCGAAAGCGGACATAGGCATCGAGATCCCCGGCAGAGAGGGGCAGCAGGTGGTAGCGGGCCGTGATGCGCTGGGCCAGCTGACGCAGCAAGGGCTGGCGCAACATTTGTTGCAACTCGGGCTGGCCTATCAGGATCACCTGCAGCAGCTTCTTCTCGTCGGTCTCCAGGTTGGTGAGCAGACGCAACTGCTCCAGCACACCGGGCAGCAGGTGCTGGGCCTCGTCGACCAGCACCACGCTGCGCTTGCCCGCCGCCAGGTTGGCGAGCAGGTGATCGCGGATGAGGTCGAACAGGGTCTTGAGGCTTGCATCCTTGTCATAGGGGAGCTGGTACTCGTCACAGATGGCCGCCAGCAGATCCCGCTCGGTGAGAGAGGGATTGAGGATGTAGGCGATCTCGGTGTCGGCGGGCAGCTGTTGCAGCAGGCAGCGGGACACAGTGGTCTTGCCGGTTCCCACCTCGCCGGTGAGCAGCACGAAGCCGCCGCCCTCTTGCAGGCCGTAGTTGAGATGGGCAAGCGCCTCCCCGTGTCTCTCGCTCATGTAGAGATACCTGGGGTTGGGGGAGATGGAAAAGGGCGCTTCCGACAGACCGAAGAACTGTGTGTACATAAGGATCCATTCCATTGTGATGGCGGCAGGTTAAAGCCTCACCGGGGTTATGTCAAAGACCCGGAAACCCTATCTGGTGGGGGTCATCGTACCCGGGGGACAAAGCCGATATAATCGGGACTGCATCCATGAGGGGAGAGTCGATTTGCAGATCTATCTGGTAGGGGGAGCGATCCGGGATCGCCTGTTGGGATTGCCCGGGGGCGATCAGGATCACCTGGTGGTGGGGGCGACCGTGGCCCAGATGCTGGCGCTGGGGTATAGCCAGGTCGGTCGTGACTTCCCCGTGTTTCTCCACCCCGAGACCCATGAGGAGTACGCCCTGGCGCGCACCGAACGCAAGCAGGGCCTGGGCTATACCGGCTTCGTCTGCCACGCGGCGCCGGATGTGACCCTGGAGCAGGATTTGTTGCGCCGGGATCTCACCATCAACGCCATCGCCGAGGATGAACAGGGCAACCTCCATGACCCCTATGGCGGCCTGGCGGATCTCGAGTCGCGCCTGCTGCGCCACGTCTCCCCGGCGTTCAGCGAGGATCCCCTGCGGATCCTGCGGGTTGCCCGCTTCGCCGCCCGCTTCCACGGTCAGGGCTTCGTGGTGGCGCCCGAGACCCTGGGGCTGATGCGGGAGATGACCGAGGCCGGCGAGCTGGCTCACCTGACCCCGGAGCGAGTCTGGAAGGAGCTGGAGAAAGTGCTGATGGGGCCCACACCCGCGGTCTTCTTCGAGGTGCTGCGCGAATGCGGCGCCCTCAAGGCCCTCTTCCCCGAGCTCGATGCCCTGTTCGGGGTGCCGGCCCCCGCCAAGTGGCACCCGGAGATCGACACCGGCATCCACACCCTGATGGTGCTTGAGCAGGCCTGCCAGCGTTCCCCCGCGCTGGCGGTACGCTTCGCCGCCCTGTGCCACGACTTTGGCAAGGGGCTGACCCCGCCCGCGTTCTGGCCCAGTCACCACGGCCATGGCCAGAAGGGCCTGCCCCTCATCCGTGATTTCTGCGCGCGCTTCAAGGTGCCCGGGGATTGCCGGGATCTGGCGCTCTTGGTGAGCGATCTGCACACCCATATCCACATCGCCTTCGAGCTCAAGCCGGCCACCCTGCTCAAGGTGTTCGACAAGGCGGATGCCTGGCGCAGACCCGAGCGGTTCGCCCAGCTGCTGGATGCCTGCCGCGCCGACTTCCATGGCCGTACCGGCTTCGAGGAGCGGGTCTATGCCGAACCCGACTATGTGGCGGCGGCCCTGGCTGCCGCTCAGGCGGTGCCGGTGCAGGAGATAGTGGCGGCGGGGTTCAAGGGGGAGGAGATCCGCCAGCAGCTGGCCAAGCGGCGGCTCGATGCCATCAGCCGGGTGCGCGATGAGTGGACCTTCCTCGGCGAGGCGTGACCCCGTGGCGAGGGAGGGGAACGGATAAAGAAAAGCCCGGGTCAGTGACCCGGGCTTTTTGCTGGCTGGCTTGGCGGCATCAGGAGAAGCAGGCTTCCAGCACGTAGAAGATGGCGATGGCCAGGATGGCGCCGGCGGGCAGGGTGATGACCCAGGAGACCACGATATTGCGCAGCACCCCCAGGTTCAGGGCCGCGATGCCGCGGGCCAGGCCCACGCCCATCACGGCACCGACCAGGGTCTGGGTGGTGGAGATGGGCAGACCCGTGCCGGAGGCGATGACCACGGTGGCGGCGGTCGCCAGCTGGGCGGCGAAGCCACGGCTCGGGGTCAGGTGGGTGATGCCGGTACCGACGGTCGCCATCACCTTCTCGCCCATGGTCGCCAGACCGATGACGATGCCGATGCCGCCCAGCGGCAGTATCCACCAGGCGATGGAGGACTGACCCGTGATCTGGCCGGCGCTCTCGACGGTGGAGACCACGGCGGAGAGAGGGCCGATGGCGTTGGCCACGTCGTTGGAGCCGTGGGCGAAGGCCATGGCACAGGCGGTGATCACCATCAGGATGCCGAACACCTTCTCCACGTTGGCGAAGTGCATCTTGTTGTCATCGACCGGGTTGTAGTTCTGACCGCGGATGTAGAACCAGCCGGCGATGGCCACGGCCACCGAGATGCCCACTGAGAGCAGGATCCCTTCGCCGTTGCTCAGGTGCAGACCGACGTGGGACAGCCCCTTCTTGATGGTCACCAGGCAGATCACCAGGGAGGTGAGGAACATGTAGAAGGGCACGTAACGCTTGGCGTTGGTCAGGGGATCATCTGTGTTGAAGATGAGCTTCTGCACGCTGATGAACATGAAGTAGGCGATGACCCCGGACAGGGCCGGCGTGACCACCCAGGAGCCGACGATGCCGCCGAACTTGCTCCATTGCACCGCTTCCGGGCCCACGCTCACCACGGCGAAGCCGACGATGGCCCCTATGATGGAGTGGGTGGTGGAGACGGGCCAGCCGAAGTAGGAGGCCAGGATCAGCCAGAGACCGGCCGCCAGCAGGGAGGCGATCATGCCGAGCACCAGGATATCCGGCCTGTCGGTGAAGGCGGTGGTATCTATGATGCCATTGCGTATGGTGGCAGTGACCTCGCCACCGGCCAGATAGGCCCCGGCGAACTCGAAGATCATGGCGATGATGATGGCCTGACGAATGGTCAGGGATTTGGTGCCGACCGATGTGCCCATGGCATTGGCGACGTCATTTGCGCCTATGCCCCACGCCATCAAAAAGCCGAACAAGGCCGCCACGAGCACCAGAGTGGTGCCGTAATTCGCGATAATGTCCATTAGTAATTTTTACCCAGTCAGTCGATTAGGAACGAGCCAGCATCAGTTCCAGGCGGGCGCCAACGCGCTCGGCCTGATCCGCCAGATCACCTACCCATTCGAGGATCTTGTACAGGAAAATAACGTCGATCGGATTGTAGTTGTGCTCCAGGGTCTGGAGTTTCTGCCGCAAACCAATCTGCATGGTGTCAGTATCGTCCTCGATCAGATCCAGCTGATGGATCATCTCGGCAACCATCTCCACTTCACGTCCCTTGAAGCCGGTTTCGAGCAGTTCATCGAGTTCTCCGATGGCTTTCTCGGCTTGGGCGGTCGCATCGATACAGCGTTTGAGATAGGCCATGACGTCGGCACGCATCTCGGAGGGGAATTCCATATGACGGCCCAGCATGCGCCCGGAAATATCCTTGGCACGGTTGGCTATCTTGTCCTGTTGGGTCAAAAGCTCCAGCAAGTCGGTGCGCGCCACCGGCAGAAACAGGCCACGGGGCAGTTTCAGACGAATTTCACGCTTGAGGATGTCGGCTTCTTTTTCCAGCTGGGAGATCTGCTGGCGGATCCGCTCTGCATCGTCCCAACGACCATCGGCGATGGCGTCAAAGAAGGGGATAAGCTGCTGGGAACACTCGTGAACTTTCACTATGTGCTTTTGCAGCGGCTTGATGGGTGACTTGGCAAAAAGGCCCAAAATAGTATTTACTGGCATGGTCAAACCTGTGTCGGTGAAAAAACACTCGATACGATTCTATGAGGCGCGCATGGTAACCGAACTGCGCGACCAATAAAACAGCGAACTTCATCTTAACGTCACGCAGGCATTATATCCGCGCCCTGTGGCCATCGCCTCCCCAAACTCCTTTTTCGCCCGGAAAACCTATGCAAACCGAGATTGAAATCAAATTCCTCGTCGCCGATCCCGCCCTCGGCGACCCTGCCGACAGCATGGCGAACAAGCTGGATATCTTCTTGAATTCACTCACTGTTGTTGACCATTCCGAGGTCGAACTCGGCAACATCTATTTCGATACCCGGGATCTGGCCCTGCGCCGGCTCGACATGGGGCTGCGCATTCGTCGCAGCAATGATTTTGCCGAACAGACCATCAAGTGCCGGGGAGAGGGGCTGGGCGGCCTGCATGCCAGGCCAGAATACAATGGGCCGGTGCGAGGTGAGCTCCCCTGTCTGGCGGATTTTCCCGCCACCATCTGGCCCCAGGGGGAGGATCTGGCGGCGTTGCAGGCGGCTCTGGTGCCTCAGTTTCGCACCGATTTCCTGCGTCGGCACTGGCTGATCGCCTGGGAGGGGGCCGAGATAGAGCTGGCCTGGGACAGGGGAGAGATAGTCGGCCAGGAGGGGCGCGAAGCCATCGACGAGCTGGAGCTGGAGCTCAAGCGCGGTTCAGCGGCGGCCCTGCTCACCCTGGCTGAGAGTCTGGGGGCCATGCCCGGGTTGCGGCTGGGGGTGCAATCCAAGGCGCAGCGGGGCTATCGGCTGGCCGGGCTCGGCAAGGCCCTGGTGGCCAGGCCCTTGCCGCAGCGGGGCGATCTCGATGGGCTCTCGCCGCGCCAGCAAATCGCGCTGGGGCTGGAGCAGTGGCAGCATCACGAGCAGATCTGCGTGCTGCAACAGGATATGGCCGCCTGGCCCGACCTGGTGGCGGGTCTGGCACTGATAGCCCAGGCGCTGGAGCATAGCGTCGCCATGGGCGAGCCCGCCCCCGAGTGGAACAAGGCGATGGCGCCGCTGCTGGCCGAGCTGGCACAGCTCGATGAGGCGGGGCGTCGCCGCTGGCTGGCCCGGGCTGATTATGTGGTGTTGCAGCTCGCCATCATCGCCTGGTTGTGGCAATAGGCGACGGCTGGGGGCAGGCAAGGTTGGAATGAAACAAGCGCGGGGCTCAGGGCCCCGCGCTCTTGTTTTCCGCATCCGGCGTTCAGCGCACCTGGGTATAGATCCTGGCCGTGCTGATGACGGGGTCGCTCCCCTGGCAGGTCTGGGCGAGGGGCGCCTGTTCGCAGGGCTGGCCATTGACCTCGATGCAGAAGTCGAAGCGGGTCTGGCCCTTGAGAGCCTGATGGCTCTTGTTGAACTCGGTCGCCTGCCATTGCCAGCGGGTGAGCGCCTCGATGGCGGCGTCGGAGAAGCGCTCGTCACTGCGCGATACGATGCGCACCTGGGCGGCCTCGCCGGTCGGGGTGATCAGATACTCCAGGGTGGCGCAGCCCATCTCGGCGGCGGCGACCGCATCCCTGGGATAGCGGGGCTCTACCTTGCGGCTGGGTTGCCAGTTGGCGGCAATCTCGGCGGGGGTGCTCAGTGCTCTTGGGCCGAGATCCAGGGGGGGAGACTGCTGGCTGCAGGCGCAGGCCATCAGGGTGGCGGTGCTTAGAAACAGGTTTTTCATCATGTGCATTTGCTTCCCTTCGTGGGCAGGTACCCTGCTTATCATTTTGATTATTAATAAAATATCAGGCTGTGATTGAAAACCTCTTGCGGCTAAAAATGTTAAAAAAAAACCGCCGAGGCGGTTTTTTTAGCATTAAAGCCATCAGTAATAGCTGGGATCACCCTTGGCGGGCCGGGTCTTGAAGCGGCGATGGAGCCACATGTACTGCTCCGGCGCCAGGCGCACGGCGGCTTCTATCTCCCGGTTGGCCCGGGTGGCGTCCGCCACCTCGTCACCGCTGGGATAGTCGGCCAGCGGCGCCCCTATGTGCAGCTCATAGCCATGGCGGGTGCGGATGTTGTAGCAGGGCAGGGTGACTGTGTTCTTGACCCGGGCCAGGGTGGCGGTGCCGGTGATGGTGGCGGCCTGTTCCACCGCGAAGTAGGGCACGAACACGCTGGCATGGCTGCCATAGTCGTGATCCGGCGCATACCAGAGGGCGTCACCGTTGCGCAGTGCCTTGATCATGCCCTTCACGTCGGTGCGATCCACCAGGTATTTGTTGGAGGCGCAGCGCCCGTGGTACTGGGCGTATTCCAGCACGGGATTGGTGTTGGGACGATAGACGCCGACCCCGGGTCGCACCAGGCCAAAGCAGCGGGCATTGAGTTCCAGGGTCAGAAAATGACAGGAGAGCAGCAGCATGCCCTGGCCTCGGGCCACGGCGTCCTGCACATGTTCTTCTCCCTTGACCGTCATCAGCTGGCGCATGCGCCAGTCGGGCCAGAACCAGGCCATGCCCACTTCGAAGATGGCACAGCCCACGCTCTCGAAGTTCTGCCTGAGCAGGGCTTCGCGTTCATCGCGGCTGAGCTCGGGCAGGGCCAGTTCCAGATTGCGGCGGGCAATCTTGACGCGGGATTTCAATAGGTGGCGAGCCAGGGTGCCGAGCTGGCGACCGAGCCACATCTGGCTGCGCCAGGGAAGGAGCACCAGCAGCCAGAGCAGGCCCAGGCCAAGCCAGCTGCCCCAGTAGCGGGGATGAAACAGCCTTGGGGTGAGGCGGGGAACATTGTCTTGGGCCATGAAAAATCTCTCGCTCGCAAATGCACATTTAGGGGAGCCCAGCCGGCACGGGGGATAGGCGCCCGTGCGAATGGGTCACTCGCAATCGGGGGATTCTAGCCGAAAAGCCGTGCCGCTGGCGAATGGTGCGCCCCATGGCTTTTTTAACACGGCGGCGGAGAGTGTGATAAAATCCCCTGCTGATTTTTCAGGTTTTGAGAGTCGATACAGATGAAGATCACCCTGCCCGATTTTGAAAAAGCCCGCGTCCTGGTCGTCGGCGATGTCATGTTGGATCGCTACTGGCATGGCCCCACCGGCCGCATCTCCCCGGAGGCGCCGGTGCCCGTGGTCAAGGTGGAGCACATAGAGGAGCGCCCGGGTGGCGCGGCCAACGTGGCGCTCAACTCGGCTGCGCTCGGCGCCCATGCCGTGCTGCTGGGCCTGACCGGGCAGGATGAGGCCGCCGACGCACTGGCGGGCCAGATGGCCGGGGTCAAGGTCGCCTGCGACTTCGTGCGCCTGGGGGATTACCCCACCATCACCAAGCTGCGGGTGCTGTCACGCAACCAGCAGCTGCTGCGCCTCGATTTCGAGGAGGGCTTCCACGCCGTCGACCCTGCCCTGCTGATGAGCAAGGTGGAGCAGGCGCTGCCCCAGGCCGATGTGATGATCCTCTCCGACTACGGCAAGGGTGCCCTCAACGACGTGCCCGGCATGATAGCCCGCGCCCGCGCCGCCGGCATTCCCGTGCTGGTGGATCCCAAGGGGACGGATTTCGAGAAGTACCGTGGCGCCACCCTGCTCACCCCCAACATGTCCGAATTCGAGGCGGTGGTGGGCAAGGTGAAGAGCGAGCAGGAGCTGGTCAGCCGTGGCCTGGCGCTGGTGGAGCGTTTCGAACTGGATGCCCTGCTGGTGACCCGTTCCGAGAACGGCATGACCCTGATCCGCGCCGGCCAGGACGAGCTGCACCTGCCGGCCCAGGCCCACGAGGTGTATGACGTGACCGGTGCCGGTGACACCGTCATCTCCACCCTGGCCACCGCCCTGGCCGCGGGCAAGAGCCTGGACGAAGCCTGCGCCCTGGCCAATACCGCCGCCGGTATCGTGGTCGGCAAGCTGGGCACCTCCACCGTCAGCCCGGTCGAACTGGCCAATGCCCTCTACAACGAGCACGAGACCGGCTTTGGCGTGCTCTCCGAGCAGCAGCTCAAGATTGCGGTCGATGCCGCCCGTCGCCGTGGCGAGAAGGTGGTGATGACCAATGGCTGCTTCGACATACTGCACGCCGGTCATGTCTCCTACCTGGCCAATGCCGGCAAGCTGGGGGACAGGCTGATCGTCGCGGTCAATACCGACGAGTCGGTGCGCCGCCTCAAGGGGCCGGGTCGCCCGGTCAACCCGACCGAGCGCCGCATGGCCGTGCTGGCGGCCCTGGGGGCCGTGGACTGGGTCGTGCCCTTTGGCGAAGACACTCCTCAGCGCCTCATCGCCGAGATCCTGCCGGATCTGCTGGTCAAGGGCGGTGACTACCAGCCCGAAGAGATCGCCGGTTACGACGAGGTGACCGCCAACGGCGGCGAGGTGCGGGTCCTCAACTTCGAGGATGGCTGCTCCACCAGCGACATCATCAAGACCATCCGCGAGCGCGGATGAGTCAACCAGACCCGGCTTCGGCCGGGTTTTTTTATGACCCGCTTTTATCAAGGAGAGAGGAAGTGAGCGATGAGCGAGAGTGAAACCGGTCTGCTGGCCCTGACCCCGCCCTACTATGCGGTGATCTTCAGCTCCCTGCGCCGGGAGGGGGATGCGGGCTATGGCGCCATGAGCGAGCAGATGGTCGCCCTGGCCCGGGAGCAGCCCGGGTTTCTGGGGATGGAATCGGCCAGGGACGGGCTCGGCATTACCGTCTCCTACTGGCAGAGCCTGGAGGCCATCCGCCAGTGGAAGGGGCAGGTCGACCACGGTGTGGCCCAGCGGCGGGGGCGTCAGGACTGGTACAGCGCCTATCGGGTACGCATCGCCCTGGTGGAGCGGGAATATGGCATGACGTGATGGCCTGGCCAAGATCGAGGCTCGAGCATGCAAAAAGGCGACCCTGGGGTCGCCTTTTTCACAGAGGAGCCGGATCAGTAGCTGCGATTGCTGCTCTTGGGGGCATCCGCCGGGGCCAGCATCAGCCCCTGGTTGATATCCTCTATGTCCTTCTGCTCCAGCACGCCGGCGGCCTGCTTGAGGTTGAGGATACTGAGGATGTAGTTGTAACGTGCCTCGGAGAGCTTCTGCTTGGCGTCGTACAGCTTGCGGGTGGAGTCGAGGACGTCGACTATGGTGCGGGTCCCCACCTCGTAACCGGCTTCGGTCGCCTTCAGGGCGCTCTCGGCCGAGATGACGGACTGGGTGTAGGCACGCACCGACCCTATGCTGGCGTTGACGTTGTTGTAGGAGGAACGCACGCTGCTCTGCACCGAGCGGAAGCTGCGCTCCAGCTGCTCGCTGGCGGCCACATAGTTGTACTGGGCCTGTTTGACCTGGGAAGTGGTGGCGCCGCCGGTATAGAGCGGCAGCTTGAAGGTGAGCCCTACGCTGGCCTGGTTGTCGTTGCCGTCCGAGTTGCGGATCTCGTCCTTGTAGTCGTAATAACCGGTATTCAGACCGGCGCCCAGATCCAGGGTCGGCTCATGGCCGGTCTTGGCCAGATCGATCTGCTCCTTGGCGATGTCCTTGCCGATGCGGGCGCTGTGCAGTTCCAGGTTCTTGTCCAGCGCCAGTTCCAGCCATTTGTCGGAGCCAAAGGCGGTCTTCTGCGGCGTGAAGCGCTCGGTATTGAGCACGTCCAGATTGCGATGATCGACCCCGGTCAGCTCGCGCAGGACTTCGTAGCTGTTGTCCAGGGTGTTTTCGGCGCTGATCTCGTCGGCCAGGGCCTGGTCGCGGGAGGCTTCCGCTTCATGCACGTCCGTGATGGCGGTCAGACCCACCTCGAAACGCTGTTGGGTCTGCTCCAGCTGACGCTCGACCGCCGCCTTGTTGGCGCGCACGAACTCCAGGGTGTCCTGGGCCTTGAGCACATTGAAATAGGCCTGGGAGGTGCGCACCATCAGTTGCTGCACCGTCAGGTTGTAGGCGACGTCGGACTGGGTGGCACTCTTCTCGGTCAGATCCAGGTTGACCCAGTTGCTGCGACGATAGACGGACTGATCCAGAGACAGGCTGCCGGTGGCATTGCTGTTGGTCTGGGTGTCGTTCTTGTTGTTCAGGTAGTTGAGGCCGGCGCCCAGGTTGATTTGGGGCAAGAGGGCGGCGCGGGATTCATTGATCTTCTCGAATGCCTGATCGCGAACGGCCTTGGACTCCCGCAGCTGGGTATCTTTCTGCTGCGCCTGGGTATAGATATCGAGCAAGTTTTCAGCTTGGGCACTGGCGCTGAGGCCGAGCAGGACCATGACTGACAGGAGTGTTCTGTTCATAGATTCTCTTAACCTTATGTATTAACTCGAAGCTGCCGCTGGATGTAGGAAAGATATTGTCATCAACCAAGCCGGATTTCAGCTTAATCGAGTCACTATCCGCAAAATTTAACGAAAGCCATCCGGTTCTGGTCGAGGAGGCAGGCTGCAGATCCCGGGGGGAGTTTCTCCCGCGAACGCCTAGCCAAATGCCCTGTGACTGCTAAAATCCATCGCTCATCGATGCCGAGCGTGAGTGAATGAATGTTCATTCATGAACTCGGATTTTATGGTCTAACCGGGCCAAGTCAAGCCGACGGGAGTCGCGGATGTCGCAGCAAGCCTTGCCAGAAACCGGCCACTACGGTGTGGGAGATGTAAAAATCATCGAAAAATCAGTTGGATATAACGGATTTTTCAAGGTGAATGTCTATCGCCTGCAGCACAAGTTATTTGCAGGGGGCTGGAATGAGCCCATCGTCCGCGAGCTGTTCGAGCGCGGCCATGCCGCCGCCCTCTTGCCTTATGATCCGGTTCGGGACGAAATCGTGCTGGTGGAGCAGTTTCGCATCGGTGCCATCGAGACCAGCCCCACCCCCTGGCTGCTGGAACTGGTGGCCGGCATCATAGATGAAGGGGAGACCGCCGAGGCCGTGGTGCGCCGCGAGGCGGTGGAAGAGGCGGGCATCGAGGTGGGGCGCTGCGAGCACGCCATCAGCTACCTGGTGAGCCCGGGCGGCAGCACCGAGCGCATCGAGGTCTTCGTGGGCGAGGTGGATGCGAGCCGGGCCGAAGGGATCCACGGCCTTGCTGAGGAGGGGGAGGACATACGGGTGCACAGGGTGAGCCGCGAGCAGGCCTATGCCTGGCTCAAGGAGGGGCGCATCGACAACGCCGCCTCCGTCATCGCCCTGCAGTGGCTGGCCCTGAACCACGGCGAGCTGCGTGCCCGCTGGCTGGCGGAGCGCTGAGATGGCGCTCGTTCAGGCCTGGGCTAGGTACCGTGTGTCCTACTTGATCATCACGCAGCGGGTCCACCCTTCATGGACCCTGATTGATGGAGCCGAGATATGCCATTAGTCCAGAGCCCGATGAAACGTTATGTGCCTGATCTGATGTCCTTGCAGCGCACCTGCGAGGTGAACTACATGGCCTTGATGAAGCTGTTGCCCCCCGGCGGCAGTGTGGGGGCGGAGCGCCGCTATCAGGTGGGCAACGGCCTTCAGTTCCAGCTCACCGTCAGCGAGGAGAGCCGCTTCACCAGCCAGGTGATCCTGGCCCAGCACAATCCCGAGTTGCCGAGCTACTTGCAGGCTCGCATCGAGATTCGTTTGTATCACGATGTGCGGATGGCGGAAGTGTGTGCGGCGCAACAGATTTCGATGTTGCAACCACGTTATGATTATCCCAATCAAAAAATGCACCACAGGGATGAAAAAGAGCAGGTAAATCTATTCCTGGCCGATTGGCTAAGATTTTGTCTCAAACACGGCACCAGCCTGATCAACATCCTCTAGTCGAACTTATAAAAAAGAAGCGTGATTTTGGAAACAGAGCTACCTCAGGCGCCGGACGGCAGTGTGCGCCTGTTACAGATTACCGATACCCATCTCTTCGCCAGTGCCGAGGGACGACTGCTGGCCGTGCGAACCGCAGAGAGCCTGGCCGCCGTGCTGGAGCAGGTGCAGGCCAACGCGCACCCGTTCGATCTTATCCTCGCCACCGGGGATCTCTCCCAGGATCACAGCCCGGAGTCCTACCAGCGCTTCGCCTCCATGATGGCGCCCCTGGCGCGCCCCATCTACTGGTTGCCCGGCAACCACGACGACGGCCCCCTGATGACCGAATACCTGCATGCGGCCGGGATCAGCGAGGCCAAGCAGCTGGTGGGAGACCACTGGCAGGTGATCCTGCTGGACACCCAGGTGCGCGGCAAACCCCATGGGGTGCTCGGCGATCACCAGCTGGCGGCGCTGGATCAGGCGCTGCGCCAGCATCCCGAGCGCCACGCCCTCATCGCCCTGCACCATCAGGCGGTGCCGGTGGGCTGCGCCTGGCTGGATCAGCACAATCTCAAGAATGCCGACGACCTCTTCGCCGTGCTGGCTCGCCACCCGCAGCAGAAGACAATCCTGTTCGGCCATGTCCATCAGGAGTTTGACGAGGTGCACCGTGGGGTGCGGCTGATCGCCAGTCCCTCCACCTGCATCCAGTTCAAGCCGCTCTCCGACGGTTTCGCCCTGGACGAGTCCGGCCCGGGCTGGCGCTATCTCACCCTGCACCCGGATGGTCGCATCGCCAGCCAGGTGTGGCGCCTGCCCCTGGGGCAGTTCGTGCCAGACCCCGATGCCACCGGTTATTGAGGAGAGCATTGCATGAAGTCGGTTCTCCTCTACCTGCATGGTTTCAATTCATCCCCCGGCTCGGCCAAGGCGCAGCAGATGGCGGCCTGGGTGGCAGAACACAGACCCGACATCGAGGTGGCGATCCCGGCCCAGCCCAACACCCCGGCGGCTGCCTGGTCTGCCATCGAGCAGGTCATTGCCGACCTGAAGGCCCGCCACGGCAGCGCCCTGCGACTGGGCGCCGTGGGCAGCTCCCTCGGCGGCTTTATGGCGACCCGGGTGAGCGAGCTGCATGGTTGTCGCGCGGCGCTGATCAACCCGGCGGTGCGTCCCCACGAGCTGCTCTGCGACTACCTGGGCCCCCAGACCAACCCCTACAGCGGCGAGCGCTATGAACTGCTGCCCGGGCACATGGACGAGTTGAGAGCGCTGGCGGTGCCGGTGTGCGCCCCCGAGCGGCTCTGGGTGCTGCAACAGCAAGAGGACGAGGTGCTCGACTATCGCAAGGCGCTGGACGAATACCGCTTTGCCCGTCTCTCCCTGGAGTGCGGTGGCGATCATGCCTTCACAGGCTTCGAGCGCTATCCGGCCCAGATCATTCGTTTCCTCGGGCTCTAGCCGTGCAACCGCCGCTGGCTGCCTTCCTGGAACAGGTGCTGGCCACGGCGCAAGCTGGCCTCACCTACTCCCAGGATCCCTTCGATATCGGCCGTTTCGAGGCGTTGCGGGCGGCCACTGTGGCCCTCATCGCCAGCCAGAGCACGCTGGCCCCCGAGGCCATCAATGACTGGATTGCCCTCGATAGCGGCTATCCCACCCCCAAGCTGGATGTGCGGGCCTTCATTCAGAACGACGCGGGCCATATCCTGCTGGTGCAGGAGCGCAGCGACGGGCGCTGGACCCTGCCGGGGGGCTGGTGCGACATCGGCGACTCGCCGGCGGGCGCCGTGGTGCGGGAAGTGAGCGAGGAGACCGGCCTGGAGTGCCGTGCGGTGCAGCTGCTGGCCCTGTTCGACAAGCTCAAGCATCCCCATCCCCCGCAACTGCCCCATGCCCACAAGGCCTTCTTCCTGTGCGAGGTGACGGGCGGCGCTCTGCTCACCGACACCGATGAAACCAAAGGGGCGGGGTACTTCCCCATCGACGCCCTGCCCGAGCTCTCCCGCCACCGGGTGGTCGCGTCCCAGCTGCGAAGCCTGCACGACCATGTGCGGCAGGGGCGGCAAGATACCCTGTTCGACTGACCAGATGGAAGGAAAGATATTCTATGGCATGCTCAAGAAGGGCCTGAAAGAGATACCGAAGGAAGTGTGCACCAAATTAGCGTAAACAAGACACCGGTTTGAGGCCGGTGTCAGGTGATCACTAGAACCGTACCATTGATCTGTATTAATTGAACCACTTGCCTGCTTTGGTCTCGCTGGCCCTGCCTTCGCTTTGCATCAGTTCCTTTGCCCCGGTCGAAATGGCGCGATTTGAATCAGCATCAGATTGAATGACATCTGTACGAGCATTCTCACGCTTTAGCTCTGCGTCGATAAAGTCATCCTCACGCTTGACACGTTTGGATTGACTCTCAAGTTCTAGCTTCATTTTCGCCAGTTGCAGTTCACGTAGCTGGTCTTCATAGCTTTGGTCGCGTCCCTTATCTTGAAGTCGCTCTTTTTCCGCGGCCTCTCTGATCGCTTTGGCCTCTGCCTGCTGTTGTGCTCTACGTTTTTCAGCACTCGCAATTTGTTGAGCTCGTTTACGTTCAGCTGCGGCTATGGTTCTTTCTCGTTTGAGTTTTTCTTCCAGCAATGCTTTTTCACGGGCAGCCTTTTCTGCCGCGACTTTGGCATCTTGCCGAGCTTTGCCCTCACTCTCCGCTTGTGCGATGGCTGACAGTTGATCCTGCAATGTGTTGGCGTGAACCATTGATATAGGTGTCAGCAGAGCGGCACACAGGCCGAGAAGCATGTATTTTTTCATCTGGAATATCCTATACGAGATGCGGAGACCCAATTTGGATACTGGATCTCCGCCATATCTATTATCAGGCTTCGGGGCAAGCGGTGTTGGGCTGAATGCGGGTTTCATTCTCAGCAGTAGATACGATCAGTGCGATACCCGGTTGGAATTCACACTGTTTTCCGACCTGTGTGGACGAGAAAATTTTATCATCTTCCGAATAAGCTAACGTCACACCATCAACAAGAACGGTATCATCAACCAATTGGCCGGTCGCAGCACCCAATACTCCACCACCGACAGCGCCAGCTGCTGTGCCGGCCGCACTCTTGCCTGAGCCGCTGTTATAGCCAATCGCGCCACCAGCAACGGCGCCTAATAATGCGCCGAAGGTATTGGCTGCTTTTTTGGCTTCGGTATTATCTACGGCGACTTTGGCTGGCATGACAGAGATAATCTTGACTGTTCTGGCTTCCTGCTTTTGGTTCACCTGAGCTGTGTCATAAACATTGCCCGCATATTTGTTGCCAGTAGCCTGGCAGCCAGCCAGAACCATTGCCAATGGCAGAGTGCAAAGTAACGTTTTGGTAGCATATTTCATTGAGTGGTGCCTTTTGATTCTTATATACCCGAAAAATGGGGCGCCATTGAAACATAGGGTCTCAAAAAAAGCTTATTGATTTAGGGACTTATGTGACACCTGTCACTCTGCTGACGAGCGTTGGGTTGATATCTGATCTACCTTTGATGAAAATGTTTTATATGGCTTGAAAATCAACCTCTTGGGTCTGCTGGTTAGCCACCGGGTGGGTTGGCCTGGATTTCGGGCCATTTGTTATCATCACCCCCAGCGAGTAAGATTCCCCCCAAACGTCAATTCGCAAGGCCCTCCATGTCCACTCAATACAATGCGGATGCCATTGAGGTCCTCAATGGCCTCGAACCGGTGCGTCGCCGCCCCGGCATGTACACAGACACCACCCGGCCCAATCACCTCGGCCAGGAGGTCATCGACAACAGCGTCGACGAGGCGCTGGCGGGTCACGCCCGCAATCTGGAGGTGATCCTGCACGAGGATCAGTCCCTCGAGGTGATCGACGACGGTCGCGGCATGCCGGTGGACATCCACCCGGAGGAAGGGGTCTCCGGCGTGGAGCTGATCCTCTGCAAGCTGCACGCGGGGGGCAAGTTCTCCAACAAGAACTACCAGTTCTCCGGTGGTCTGCACGGGGTGGGGATCTCTGTGGTGAACGCCCTGTCCGATCGGGTCGAGGTGACGGTGCGCCGGGACGGCCAGGTCTATGACATCGCCTTCGAGCGGGGTGACAAGGTATCTGATCTGACCATCACCGGCACCTGCGGGCGCCGCAACACCGGCACCCGGGTGCGTTTCTGGCCGGAAGCCCACTACTTCGACTCCCCGCGCTTCTCGGTCTCCAAGCTCGAGCACCTGCTCAAGGCCAAGGCCGTGCTCTGCCCCGGCCTCACCATCAAGTTCCTCGACAAGAACACCGGCATCAAGCTTGAGTGGTGCTACGAAGACGGCCTCAAGGATTACCTCATCGATGCGGTCAAGCAGTTCACCTGCCTGCCGGAACAGCCCTTCGTCGGCTCCTTCAGCTCCGAGCAATCGGCGGTGGACTGGGCCCTGTGCTGGTTGCCGGAAGGGGGCGAGTGCCTCGCCGAATCCTATGTGAACCTCATTCCCACGGCGCTCGGCGGCACCCACGTCAACGGTCTGCGCCAGGGGCTGCTCGACGCCATGCGCGAGTTCTGCGAGTTCCGCAACCTCTTGCCGCGCGGGGTCAAGCTGACCCCGGAAGATATCTGGGATCGCTGCGCCTACATCCTCTCCATCAAGATGCAGGATCCGCAGTTTGCCGGTCAGACCAAGGAACGGCTGTCGTCCCGCCAGAGCTCGGCCTTTGTCTCCGGCGTGGTGAAGGATGCCTTCAGCCTCTATCTGAATAGCAACACCGAGCTGGCCGAACAGCTGGCGGAGCTCTGCATCAGCAGCGCCCAGCGCCGGATGCGCGCCGCCAAGACGGTGGTGCGCAAGAAGATAACGCAAGGCCCGGCGCTGCCCGGCAAGCTCACCGACTGCGGCTGCGCCGACCCCATGCAAGGCGAATTGTTCCTGGTGGAGGGTGACTCTGCGGGCGGCAGTGCCAAGCAGGCGCGGGATCGCGAGTTTCAGGCCATCATGCCCCTGCGCGGCAAGATCCTGAACACCTGGGAGGTGGAGGCCGGTCAGGTGCTCGCCTCGCAAGAAGTGCACGACATCTCGGTGGCCATCGGGCTCGACCCGGACTCCGACGATCTCAGTGGCCTGCGCTATGGCAAGGTGTGCATCCTGGCGGATGCGGACTCGGACGGTCTGCACATCGCCACCCTGCTCTGCGCGCTCTTTGTGAAGCACTTCCGCACCCTGGTGGAGAAGGGCCATGTCTATGTGGCCATGCCGCCTCTCTACCGGATCGATATCGGCAAGGAGGTCTACTACGCCCTCGACGAGGACGAGAAGAACGGCGTGCTGCAGCGGGTGGAAGCCGAGAAGAAGAAGGGCAAGGTGATGGTGACCCGATTCAAGGGCCTGGGTGAGATGAACCCGAAACAGCTGCGGGAAACCACCATGGATCCCAACACCCGCCGCCTGGTGCAACTCACCATGGGTGCGGAAGGGGATGAGGGGGATGAGACCCTGCAGCTGATGGACATGCTGCTGGCCAAGAAGCGAGCGAGCGATCGCCGCGAGTGGCTGGAAGAGAAGGGCAACCTCGCCATCATCTAAAGCGAGTCGCAAGTACCCCACCCCGGCCCTCCCCTTCGCAAGGGGAGGGGGCCAAGTCTCTCCTCCCCCTCATGGAGGGGGAGGTTGGGAGGGGGTCTTGTGATTCACCGTCGGCCCCTTGCCGACCCGCATTTCCGGCGTGCCCTCCAGGGGCGCGCCATAGCAAGAGAAAAACATATGAGTGATGCTATCGAGCTCAGTCTGGACGGGGTGGAGCGTCAGCCAATGCGCACCTTTACCGAGCAGGCTTACTTGAACTACTCCATGTACGTCATCATGGATCGGGCCTTGCCGCATATCGGTGACGGCCTCAAGCCCGTGCAGCGGCGCATCATCTACGCCATGAGCGAGCTGGGTCTGTCGGCGCTGTCCAAGCACAAGAAATCTGCCCGTACCGTGGGTGACGTGCTGGGTAAGTACCACCCCCACGGCGACAGCGCCTGTTACGAAGCCATGGTGCTGATGGCACAGCCCTTCTCTTACCGCTACCCGCTGGTGGACGGTCAGGGCAACTGGGGGGCGCCGGACGATCCCAAATCCTTTGCCGCCATGCGTTATACCGAGGCGCGGCTGTCGCGCTTCTCCGAGCTGCTGCTCTCCGAGCTGGGCCAGGGCACGGTGGAGTGGACGCCGAACTTCGACGGCACCATGAAAGAGCCGGTGGTGCTGCCCGCCCGCCTGCCGCACATCCTGCTCAACGGGGTGACCGGCATCGCGGTAGGCATGGCGACCGATATCCCGCCCCACAACGCGCGGGAAGTGGCCCACGCCTGCGTGGAACTGCTGGATAACCCCAATGCCGGCCTGGATGCCCTGATGGCCCATGTGCAGGGGCCGGACTACCCGACCAACGCCGAGATCATCACCCCGCGCGACGACATCCGCAAAATCTACGAGACCGGCAAGGGCTCCATCAAGCAGCGGGCGGTGTGGAGCGAGGAGGATGGCGACATCGTCATCACGGCGCTGCCCCATCAGGCCTCCGGCGCCAAGATCATGGAGCAGATTGCCGCCCAGATGGTGGCCAAAAAGCTGCCGATGGTCACCGATCTGCGCGATGAATCTGACCACGAGAACCCGACCCGTCTGGTGATCGTGCCGCGCTCCAACCGGGTGGACGTGGAGGGGCTGATGGCCCACCTGTTCGCCACCACGGACTTGGAGAAGAACTACCGGGTCAACCTCAACATCCTGGGTCTGGACAACCGGCCCCAGGTGAAAGATCTCAAGACCATCCTTACCGAGTGGCTGAGCTTCCGCCGTGAGACGGTGCGTCGCCGCCTGCAGTATCGCCTCGACAAGGTGCTGGCCCGCCTGCACATCCTCGAAGGCTTGCTGATCGCCTACCTCAACATCGACGAGGTGATCGAGATCATCCGTACCGAAGAGGAGCCGGGCCGGGTGATGATGGAGCGCTTCAACATCAGCGAGACCCAGGCTGAGGCGATCCTCGAGCTCAAACTGCGCCACCTGGCCAAGCTCGAAGAGTTCAAACTGCGCGCCGAACAGAACGAACTGGCGGAAGAGCGCGACAAGCTGGAACTGATCCTGGGTTCCGAGCGCCGTCTCAGCACATTGCTCAAGAAAGAGATCCTGGCGGACGCCGAGAAGTACGGCGACGATCGCCGCACCCCGCTGGTGGAGCGCGCCACCGCCGTGGCCCTGACCGAGAAGGAACTGACCCCGAGCGAGCCGGTGACCGTGATCCTCTCCGACAAGGGCTGGGTGCGCGCCGCCAAGGGCCACGACGTGGACGTGGAGGGCCTCTCCTACAAGGCGGGGGACGGCTATCTGGCCCACGCCTGCGGGCGCAGCAACCAGCAGGCGGTGTTCCTCTCCACCCTGGGCCGCACCTACGCACTCGAATCCCATACTCTGCCGTCGGCCCGCAGTCAGGGGGAGCCGCTCACCGGCCGCTTCGCCCTGGGGGCCGGTGAAGAGGTACGTCATCTGGTGATGGGGAACGAAGGCGAGCCGTACCTTATCTGCTCTGATGCCGGTTACGGCTTCGTCTGCAAATATGACGATCTCATTGGCAAGAACAAGAACGGCAAGGCGCTGCTCACCGTGCCGGAAGGGGGCATCGTCATGGCGCCCCAGAGGATAGGCGCGCCGGAGACCGATCTCTGCATGGCCATCTCCAACGAGGGGCGCATGCTGCTGTTCCCGCTCAGCACTCTGCCGGTGCTCGGCAAGGGCAAGGGCAACAAGCTCATCAGTATTCCGTCGGCGCGGGTGAAGGCACGGGAGGAGTTTGTGGTGATGGCCGCCGTCATCCCGCAGGGGCAGTCGGTCACCCTGTTTGCCGGCAAGCGCAAGCTGACCCTGAAACCCTCCGATCTTGACTACTACCGCGGCGAGCGCGGCCGCCGTGGCGCCAAGCTGCCCCGCGGCTTGCAGCGAGTGGACAGGATAGAGATTGAACCCGTGGCCGGCGCCGAACCGGCAGCTGGGGAAAATCAGGAAGGGTAATTAATATAGAAGGGCGCGAAAGTGCCCTTCTATATTCTGGGGCATTCAAGATATATGCATGCTTGTTTTTTCTTTAAGCAATGAATACACATCATATCTAGTCGATTTAAGAACTATATCGATTGCCTCTTGAATAAAGTCCGCAACCCAATCTTGCGAGCCATGAGGCGGTTCCATTCCACACTCTAAGAAATCAATATAGTCTGATGAACACATATAATGCGGGCTAATTATAAACATATACGAAAGATTTAGTGCGAAAATCTCTTTTATATCTTGTTGTAACTGGGAAATGACTTTTATCCGTTCCTGCATGTAAACTTGCCCTTCATTCATAACTAATAAAGAGAAACTGTTGTAATGAACATTGTCATTACATCTATCTCTTATAAGTTCATATCTACTATCGATAGATAGAAGCTTTGATAGATCTGAAATCCTATTGGAGCTGACTAAATACTTGTCCATTTTTTGTATTCTTGGTAATGGTTTACATCCCTTTAACCAACTATTTATTTCTTCTATATAGTAGCCATCACGACCAGCATTATCTTGTAAATATGAGTTTGTGTAGGCATTTATAATTACAGCATCATTATATTTTCTGAGAAGTGCATATGCATCATTTACCTTGCCATCTTGCAGTACGAGTGCAATTGACTCGATGGTGCACTTTATCGACATGAAAACATAAGTATCCATATTCATGATCGTTGATGTGCCAACGTTGACATAGCTCATAACAGAGTCAGATAGCATTTCATAAAACTTTGCGTAATATTTTAAATCACTATGTATTGAATGCTTTTTGTACATTTCGTCAGATGTTTGCACGCCGCCACCTAATTAATATTGAACTGGTTTCGAAATTCAAAATACTGTAGTCAGCTTATCAAGCAGGATTGAAATGTGGTAGTGCCGTAGATCTGATTAGCGAAACGTAATCAGACGATCGCGTAAACCTATTGCTTCAATGTGGTCGGTAATTTTATTTTACGGCCCCCTCATCCCCAGCCCTTCTCCCGCGAGGGGAGAAGGGGGTGCAGATCGCAGCGATTTTGGAATGGCGTGACAGCTACGCCCAAAGGTTGCAGGCACCTGTCCCCTCTCCCCTTGGGAGAGTGCTAGGGTGAGGGGAGGTAACCGTAGGGTGCAATGAAATTGCACCGCTATTGAATCCGCGAGGTTGCCGGTGCAATGCGCTTCGCTTATTGCACCCTACGTCCTTTCTCTTTTGCCTGCTCGCGACCGGATAACCGGTGCGGCCGATTACGCTTCGCTAATCGACCCTACTTGCCTCTGTTTTATTTAAGGCTCTGTTGCTGGTCGATGGCTTCTGCTGTGGTGGCTTGCTCTCCCCTTTGCCAATTGTCATGGATCAAGGGGGTGGCAGGTGATGTCCCACAAGTCGCCCCACTCGCTAAGCTTGAAAGGAGCAGCACAGTGCCGGGAGGCCAATCATGGAAACAGACAAAGCCATCGGGCTGATCGAGGCCCATGGGGTCTTTCACGGGGATCACTACAGCTTCAACAGCGGCGAGTTCGTGCAGTGGTGCCAGGAAGATACTCACCAGACCCTCAGCCTGGAGCAGGCCAATCACGATCTGGCGCCCTTCTGCATCCGGGTCGGATACGCCGAGCCGGTCCGGTTGTGGCGTTACTATCTCACCTGATACCCACCTGATGCAGGCAAAGGCGCGGCA
Organism: Aeromonas bivalvium; assembly: GCF_046078285.1. Lineage (NCBI taxonomy): Bacteria > Pseudomonadati > Pseudomonadota > Gammaproteobacteria > Aeromonadales > Aeromonadaceae > Aeromonas > Aeromonas bivalvium. Next base: position 135,699 of record NZ_JBGXBV010000005.1, on the reverse strand, counting down.
AGGGCTTCGTCTTTGCCTGCATCAGGTGTCCCGATACCAGCGCCAGCTGAAGCGAGCGTAAGGTTGCCGAGCGGATAGCAGAAGGCCCCATTCTCCGGGGCCTTCTTTATTACATTTTGGGGCTGAGCTTAAAGAGACTGCAATGCAATGGTCGCATTCTGGGAGTTCTGCTGGCTGTCTGCATCCATCCAGACCCACTGCGAACCGTCACCTTGCAGGTTCTCGGTAATGCTCTGGATTTGAGATGTGCTGATCATCACAGCACCGCTTTCACTGGCGGTCGGCCCCATCTTGGTGATCTGGCCTTTGAGCAGGCCATTGGAGGTTTCATTGACGACAAACACGGTCGCCTTGTCCTGCCGGAACTGGCACGAAATGAACTGGGTGATGGTGCTGGCGATGGTCAGATTCATCCATTTTGACGGGGGCACCGCATAGTAGCGGGTGTATTTGTTGAACGGCACCGGGTCACCGTTGGCCTGCAACGGCTGGTTGTTCAGGCCGCTGGTATTGGTCGGCATGCTGACGCTGCCCAGCCAGAGGTCCACTTGCGCTATGCCGCCGTTGCTGGGCAGAGAGACAGAAATGGTTTGAGTGTCACTGCCGGACACGAAACCCATGGATGCCAGGCCGGCGTTGGCCGTCGTACCCGGCACAGTGATCTGGCAGGGAGGCTGGCTGTTGCTCCAGACCACGTTTACCACGGCATTGTTGTCATTCTGGGCCGAGTTGTAGATGAAGATCCCATACAGCTGATCGGGGCGCAGGACTGTACAGGTTGCAGTGTCACCGGCTTTGAGGGTGATCCGTTGTCCGCCGTTCCAGTTGAGCTGGGATGCTGCAATAGCGATGCTTTCCATGGTATTTCCTTTTCCTTGATGAAATGTAAGGGATACCGCGTAGCTACCTCTCGACTTCCGCTCCACGTGGATGGGAGATTAGTGCTGGGTTTCAAATGGATCAATATGTCGGGGCGATTTAAATGATTAAATTATCATTACAGGCCTGTGCCGGGGGGAAGAACTACTTGTCTCAAGGGGAGTGAAAGCTTTTAAGTTCGTTATTAAACAGCCTGTTACATGAGGCTCTCGGTGTGGTGGCTCGCTTCAGGAGAGCCGGGTCATTGGGGGAGGGAATATCTCTCTATCCCACTGTAAGGATACCTTTACGAGCCTGCCATCTCTTCATATGAATCAGGTATGACGCGGCTTTCAGGGGATGTCGCCGGTGCTGATCTGCCAATGGCTATGGGATAGTGGGACATCCATCTTTTCCCGCCATCCTCATCGCCACGGCGCTTGCGGTGCAGCCGATCAGGCTTCGCAAATCGGCCCTGCTTGATTCAACCCTCTGCCTTGTTGCTGCTGTGGGGGAATGGGGGGCAATAAACGGGAGGCTCACGAGTTCCTGGGTCAGATTCCTGCGTGACCGCCAGGCAGGACCACCATGAGGGTAAACAGCAGCCAGTCGTTGATGATGTGTGCGCCGGTCGATACCCAGATGTTTTTGGTGATGATGTAGCCACTGAGCAGCACGATGCGGGCCGCGCCGATCACCAGAAAACATTGCAGAAAATTCCAGTCATAAGTGGGCAGGTGCATGGCTCCGAAGATAAGGGCAGTCGATAGCCAGGCGATGATGATGGCGGACTTGCGCGTCAGGCCGAGCTTTGTGTGACAACACCAGAGGATGGCCAGAAAAGGCAGGATGGAGACCACCTCCTCGCCAAAGAGCTGAGGGATGGTTTTGAGATAAAAGAGGATGCGCGCCGCATTGGAGGCCTCTGCCAGCATGGCGTTGACCGGGTTGGCGCTCATCTTGAAGAGGTGCTGCAGCAATAGGGCAACGGCGACCGAAACCAGAATGTTGACGCCGGCGATCGCCAGCATCAAGAGACAATCCCGTCCCGTCGGCGTTCGAAACAGGGCTCGCCATGCCTTCCCCGCCACCATGGCGAGCACGGCCAGGGGGATGAGAGGGAACAGGATGGCGGGGACAAAGCCGCCCGCCGTGGTGTTATAAAATGCAAGGTGCGCCGTCAGCACGGCGAAACCCAGCACCACCCCCAGCAGGATCAGCCCCCAGCTGCGGCCAGACAAGGCAGTTTGGGACTGGCGATAAAAGGGGAAGTCTCCGGCACTTCTACGCTCGAAAAAAAAGCCATTGCCGTCGCTCAATCCCGGCATTGCTGCAGATTGGTGCTCACCCATGCTGACCCTCGATAGTTCATTCAGTTGGCATGGAGACAACCCTACACCAAGTGGGGCACCTGGGTAGCCACGCCAGCCTCTTTATTTAAAGGCCATCCATCTAGCCGTTATCTCGGAGTGCCTGCCTATTTGGTTGTCGCAATATAGCGGACAATCAATCTTTCCACTCTTTGTCTGTGTCCACGGGGGTCGCGCCATGGTCAATGAGGTTGCGTCTCCCCCTTGCTCGCTAAACCCGTTGGGTGTAGTGATCAAAGGCGACAACCTTTTGATATCCCTCCGATTCGTAGAGGGCTTTTGCGGGCAGATTGGATACGGCTGTGGCCAGTTTGACCGTCAGTGCGTTCGTCTCCCTGGCAAAGGTCGCCACCTGTTTCAGCAAGGCTTTCGCGACTCCTTGCTGGCGGGCCGATGCTGCGACAAACAGATCGTTGAGATACCACATCCGCTTCATCGCAACGGATGAGAAGGCGGGATAAAGCTGGGCAAAACCAATGGTTTCACCCGTCTCACTGCGAGCCAGAAAGATAACAGACTCACTTTTGGAAATGCGTTCGGCAATGAAGGCGGCTGCGGCCATAGGCGCCGAAGCCTGCCCATAAAATTGGCGATAGGCATCAAACAAGAGAGTGAGGTCTTCGATATCAGCCGAGGTTGCCTGGTGAATATGCATCTAATGTCCTTATCAGTGCTCAAGAGTCTGCAGGGCGCAATATACAAGGTGAATCGCCCCGCCGAAGTATTAATTATTGAAATTCCAGGCGATGGGCAGCTCAAGGTCGAAGACAAGCTCATCCCCTTCCAGGTGAAAGGGCACGCTGGTCTGGTGCTGGTCATATTCGTTGATGATGAGGCAGCTCTCGGCGAAGTTGGACTCGTAGTTGAGCTGTGCCGTGCCCGTGGTGCCTGCGGCGTCGAGCGCTATGCCAAGCACCCGCATCGGGTTCTCCTGGCTCAGGTTGACCCTGGTGTCCCCCACGTCCACCAGTCGCTCCAGCAGGGGGAAGAAGTCCTGCTTGTGGTGCTCTATTGCCCGGGCTATGGCCTGCTTGAGCTCACTCTGAGTGGCAAAGGGGCCCGCCAGCTTGTATCGGGTCTGGATCCGCTCCTGGGTCATCCTGGTCTCCTGCTCGCTTGTGCCCGATCCGGGCCTGTGGGTCACACCTTATCAGATGCGGGGGCAAAGCATCAGGCGGGGATGCGGCCGTTGCGCACCAGCGCCCGGCGGATGTTCTTGCACATCTTGCCGAAGCGGTTGAGCTCGTCGAAGCTGGGCGCCATGCCGCGGTCGATCTGATATTGCCAGTAGCAGAGGTCCGTATCCACCAGCTCCATCAGCTTCTTGGGGCAGCCGATGCAGCTGTTGTCCGGCCCGCATTTGAAGGTATCCGGCTGATAGAGCGGGAACTCCGCCTTCACGGCGTCGATGATCTGCTGCATGGCGGTGATGCGGTCCGGTTTTCTGCTCACGGCGTTCCCCTGCGGTCGGTATGGGGGAGTCATTATATCCCTGACAAAATGTGGGCCAATGACGCTTAGGGGGTAGTCCACCCTGGGCGAGAGCCGCCGCTGCCCCAGGTCCTGCGCCTGTTTTCCCTGGTCTCCTCTTCTGTCTGGCGCCGTTTCGGGTCATGATGAAAGCTTCGAACGAACCACTTTTAAGCTGACCCCTCTGGAGGCGTGATGAGACCCTATGCCCTGTTGTTGCTTTATCCCCTGATGTGGCAGGCCGAGGCCAGCCCGAACGAGCCCGTGCAGGAAGGCACCCTGGCCAATCAGCAGCTGATCCGGGATGCCATGGTGGGGGTAGCGGGTTGGGTGGCGACCAAGGGGTGTGACGCACCGGAGCGCTTCGTGCCCGTGGTGCTGCAACGCCCCGAGGGGGAGCCGGGCAGTCGCTACTGGCAGGAGCGCTGGACGGTGACGGGCTGTGGCAACGACTATCCCGTGGTGATCGATTTTAGGGAGACAGGGATGCAGAGCGCCATGTGGACCATTGCCCCATAGGGGCGGCGCCGATCTGTGAGCGACACAGATGACAACGCCCGGCAAGCCGGGCGTTGGAACAGAGTGAAGGGAAAGACCCTCATCAGAAGTCGTGGTAGAGGGGCCAGCCAAGCAGCGGGTGCTTGAGACCTGCGCGCATCTCCATGTTGTCGAGCTTCTCCGGGGAGGCATCCTCTTTTTGCAACTGCTGGTACTGGCGTACAAACCCCAGGGTATGCAGCAGGTTCGGCACAAAGCCCGGGCTCAGCTCCTGGCGCAGGGCGGCGGCCATGTCGGCAGGCAGCGCGCTCAGCATCAGGGTGAGCTGGGCGGCGAGATAGTCGGTGTCATACCAGTTTTCGTCGAGCTCAATCTCCCGCGCCAGTTTGCGCTTGAGATCCTGCTTCACCTTGAGGGGAGCGGCGCCACTGCCCTTGCCGCACAGGATGCGATAGAGCAGGGCCTCGGCCAGCTTGTCCTCCATGGTGGGGTGGTCGCTCTCGCAGGCGAAGAAGTGCTGATCGATAAGCTCCATCAGGCGGCTCTTGTTGTGCTCGGCCAGCGCCTTCTCGTACTCCTGCCACCCTTGCCACTCCTCGATGTCCGGGGGGCTCGAGATCTTGTCCAGCAGGCGCGCATCCACGTCACCATAGAGGCTGTTGCCGGTCTGTTTGGGGCTGACGGTGATGAGCATGGACCAGCCCTTCTGGAACGGCTTGATGGGGCCTTCCGGCGCCTGCAGCAGCGCCAGCGCCTTGGCCGGATCCCGCGCCGAGAGCTCCTGCAACCCCAGGCTCACCACACCGATGACGTCGTGGGCGGCCTGTTCCAGCAGGTGCATCTTGTACTTGTTGTAGTACTTGTCGGCGAATTTGAGGCTCATCAGCACCGCCTTGCCCTTGATGGCGGCCAGCTGCTGCTCGCTCAAACGTTCGTGCTCCGTGCCAAAGCGCAGCACCTGGGTCAAAAAGGGGCCCTGGTTGGCATCGCGAATCACTAACTGCATGGGTGGGCTCCTTAATCCAGAAAGCTGAACATGTCGTCGACGTCGCCGTACTCGTCTTCCTCGACCTTGTTCTTCTCTTTGGCCTGCATCACCAGCTCGGCGGCAAACTTGTTGATGATGCCGTCCCAGGTGGAGTGCTCGTTGCGCAGCAGCGACTTGATGGATTTTTCCACCTCGGGGGCCAGCTCGCGAATGAGCATCAACAGGCTTCTCGGGTCATCCAGGGCGTAGTCGTGGACATCCTCGCTCTGCTGGCGCTCGCTGTAGGCGAGGGACTCCTCGAGATCCTCCTCCTCGGCGTGCAGCACGTCGCGATAACCTTCGTCTTCATCAAAACGATCGCCGCGATAGAACTCGATAAAGGGGATGGCGAGGTAGAAGAGGCCTGCCGGATCCTCGGCCACGCATTCGAGGATCTCCCGCTGCTTGGCTTCGCTCTCCTGGGTGCGGATCAGGTAGTTGAGGAAGTCGAAGGTGTGCTGTTGCAGCTCGTCGGCGTTGTGCTTGATCGCCTCTTCCCAGTAGAGGGGCTGCTGGCAGACGATGTCGCGGATCCGCTCCGGGGTCATCAGCTCGGAGATGATGGAGGGGAAGGAGATGTCGTGCTGGCCGTTGATCTGGGTCAGGGTAACGATATCAATGTTTTCAATCACTTCTGCCAGCTGGTCGTCGGACATTGTCTTGGCGATCAGCTCGAACTTCTCGCTGGCCTGCTTGGGTTCGACCACGGCCAGCTCTTTGATCTCGATGGCGGTAATTTCTATCAGACTGTTGCTCATGCCTTGCCCCAATTAGAAACGGACTTCGTCGTACATATCCTGCTCGCCCTGGTCGTCGCTGCCGCCATGATAATCGGCGTCGGCGTCTTCCCCGTCGTCATCTTCTGCGTCCCGCAGCTCAAGGTCGTCATCGGCACCGCGGCTGCCGCGGGGCAGGGGGTTGTCGAGCAAGAACAGCACGGCGCAGGCTTCCATCAGCTGATCTTCGCTCTGGGCCCGCACCGCTTTCACCAGCGGCAGGGCGGCGTTGTTGAAGGCGACGCTCACCTTGAACTCGTCCCATGAGGGTTGTACGCCGCTGGCGAGCCACTGGTTCCACTGCCCCTTGGCCTTGGGCGGGAACTGCACCCGGCCATGGAGGGCGAGCGGCAGGTATTCGGGCATGAACTCCAGCATGCTCATGTCGGCCAGCAGCAGGGCCTTCATCTGGTCGGTGAACTGCTCGAGTCCCTTGGGGTCGTCCTGATCCCGATAGGATTCGATATTCTCGCTGGCATCGCTTTGCAGGGCCTTGAGCCGTGCCTGGTCCCATTTTCTTTGCATAGTCGCTCTTCTTGCCTGGTGGCTCAGGGGTAGAACTGGTCCCACATCTCCTGCATGGCAGCAGCGGGATCGGTCACGATGACGTTGTTGAAATCCTTGATGAAGGCGGCCCGCTGTTTCGGATCGGACAACACCTCATAGGCTTGCTTTATCTGGTGCAACCGGATGGCTGCCTGCTCTTTCTCTTCTTCGCTCGCCCCGTGCAGCTTGTCGGGGTGGTACTGGTTCGACAGCCGTCGATAGGCTTTCTTGATGTCGTTTTCACTGGCGTTGGACTTGACGCCCAGCACCCGGAAGTAGTTGTTCATGACGGATCCTGCCTCACTGGCATGGTGGAATTCATCCTGTGCTGGCCTGGTGGCGGAACGTCGGCAAACCAGGCACGGCAAAAACCGGAGATTTTAACGGAAAGCGCCCGCCATCGCCATGAATAGGAAGAAAAGTAACCAGAGGACAGTGTGGCCGGTGCGCCTTGTGATCTGCCTCCCGGTGGGGGAGGGCCCCGGGACTACACTACAGGAGGCGCCGGGGGTTGCCTTGGCGATCTTCAGCAGGACTCGGCCATACCGGGATCCTTACTTAGGAATGAACAGCCATGCTGAAATTTTATCTTCTGCCTATGGTACTGCTGGGCGGTCTTGCCATCGCCGCCGATGAGAGCCTCGATGAGCCCCTGATGTTCATCAAGGGAGACATCACCAAGGCCCAGTTCATGGAGAGAGCCGAGCAGCGTTTTGCCCGGCAGGACAGCGACAAGGATGGCACCCTGTCGGTGGCCGAAAGAGAGGCCGCCATGGCCAGGATGCACGAGGCGATGCAGCAGTCAGGCAAGGCCATGCCGGGTCGAATGGCCAGCATGAAGCCGAAGCAAGATCTGACCAAGGCGCAGTTCATGGAACGCCATGAGACCCTCTTCACCCGCCTGGACAAGAATGGCGACGGCGTGATCGACGAGGCCGAGCGAGCCAGCGCCAGGGGGCGGCTCGGGCAGGGCGCCATGGCGCCCGCGCAATAGGGGGTAGCCAGCCTACAGATAAAAAAGAGCCCGGTCGTCATACCGGGCTCTTTTCATTGTGATGGGGCTCAAGCCTGCCAGCGGGCCCACAGCAATCGCAGCTGCAAGCCCCAGCGACTGCTCCAGCCCGTGGTGCTGCTCACCACCTTGCCGTCCTTGATGATGAGGAAGCTGGGGGTGACGCTCACCTGCCAGCGGGCGGCGAGCGTCCCCTGTTCATCGTTGTGGGTGGGAAAGCTCAGCCCCTTCCTGGCCATGCCCTGCTGCAACCTGGCGTCGTCGCCGGAGCGCAGCGCCACCGTCAGCACGTTGCCACCATCCTGCCAGATCTGCTCCACCGCCGGGGTGGTGAAGCGGCAGACGGCGCACCAGCTGGCCCAGTAGTAGACCAGCAGCGGCCGCTCCCGGCTCATGGCCTGCAGGTCGGCCTGGGTGCCATCTTGCAGGGTCAGCACGGGCAGGAGGCTGCCTTCCGGCAGCGCCGGGCTGCGCCACAGATCCAGCACGGTCGAGATGATCAGGGCAAACAGCAGCAGCCAGAGCGCTTCCTTGCCCCAGCGGCGCCAGCGGGGTGCCTTTACAACTGCATCCTCAGACATGGTTTAGCTCCGCTTGGCCAGCTCGGCTTTCACCAGCTGCTCCAGCTCTTCATAGGGAATGGCGCCCGGCACCAGCTGGTTGCCGATCAGGGTCGCCGGTGTGCCCTGAACCCCCAGCAAGGTGCCGATACGCAGGCTATTGCGCAGCTCTTCGGTGGCCTTGTCTCCCGGCTTGAGCGCCACATTGCCGGTGGCGGCCAGCGCCTTGTTGATGTCCGCCTCGGTCAGCATGCCCTGCTTGCTCATCAGCTTGTCGTGCAGGGGGAGGAAGCGGGCCGGATCCTGCTGCCACAGGGTCAGGCTGTACTGGGCCGCCTTGGCGGAGGTCTGCCCCTTGAACGGCAACAGCTTGATCACCAGCCCCAGATCGTTCGGGTAGGCCTTGAGCAGCTTGGTGACCTGGGGATCGAACTGCTTGCAGTAGGGGCAGTTGTAATCGGTGAACAGCACCAGAGTCAGCTTGGGGTGCTTGGCCCCAAGGCGCGGGCTGGTGGCGCTATTGAACAGCACGTCTTTGTTGCCCTTGATGAAGTCGCCGAGCTGGGCCGCCTGATCCGCAGCGTTCTGTTTCTCCCAGGATTCGGCTGCTTCATCCAGGATCTTCGGATTCTGGACCAGGGTCTCGCGGATGAGCTCCTTGATGCGGGCCTCCTGCTCCGGGGTGAAGGGGGCGGCGTGCAGGGCCGGGGTCAACAGGGAGCCCAGCAGGGTCAGGGCGAGCAGGGTCGGTTTCATTTGGTTTCTCCTTGAGAGGGGGCAATACCGGCTTGCGCCAGGGTGGCAAGCAGGGTCGATCGGTCCAGCAGGGGGGAGAGGATCTCGCCATCCGTCAGGCCGGGCCCGTAGATCTGGTTGAAGGGAATGGCCACGCTGCCGCGCTGGCGCAGGAAGCTGGCGATGCCGTCGGAGGGGCGGCTCCAGTCCCCGCGCAGGGCCACCACATCGGGGGCGCTCAGGGCCTGTTGCACGTCATCTCGCAGCAGTACGTTGAATTTGTTGGCCTTGCAGGTGATGCACCAGTCGGCGGTCACATCGACGAAGACCCGCTTGTTCTGGGCCAGTGCCAGTTCGATGGCCTGCTCCGAGAGCGGCTGCCAGTCGACCCTGTCCTGCTGGGGCTTGCCGTCCAGGGTGAAGGCGCCGCCGAGCAGCAGGGCCCCACCCAGCAGGCAGCCCAGGGCCAGCCCCAGGGTCAGCGTGCGTATGCCGTGGCGCCAGACGACGGCCAGCAGCAGGGCCGTCAGCATCAGGGCCATCAGGATCAGCATCCAGAAGGGGCCGACGTGGTTGCCGAGCAGGCTGAGCAGCCAGAGGCTGGAGCCCAGCATCATCAGGCCGAGCAGGGTGCGCAGGCGCCCCATCCAGCGGCCCGGCTTCGGCAGCCAGAGCGCGAGGCGGGGGACGGCTGCGATGAGCAGCCAGGGCAGGCTCATGCCCACACCGAGCGCGGTAAAGATGAGCCAGAGCTGGCCCAGCGGCGCCCCGAGGGCAAAGGCGACCGCAGTGCCGAGGAAGGGCGCGGAGCAGGGGGTGGCCAGCAGGGTGGCAAAGCAGCCCTGCAGGAAGTGACCCCCCAGCCCCTGACCGCCGCTGGTGGCCAGGCGGGTATTGAGCTTGCTCGGCAGTCGCAGCTCGAACAGCCCCAGCAGGTTGGCGCAGAACAGCGCCGTCACCACCACCATGAAGCCGATAAACCAGACGCTCTGGAACTGTATGCCCCAGCCGACCGCCCCCTGAGTGGCGCGCAGCAGGGTGCTCATGAGCGCCAGCGCCCAGAAGGAGACCAGGATGCCGGCACTGGCCGCCAGGAATTGCAGGCGCACCGGGCGGCGCTCCCGGCTCTCGAGCTGCAGCACCGACCCCAGCTTGAGGGCCAGCACCGGCAGCACGCAGGGCATCAGATTGAGGATGAGCCCCCCCAGCAGCGCCGCTCCCAGCAGCCAGAGCAGCGACTGGCCGCCGCTTGGCAGGGTCAGGGGCTCACCTATGCGGACCTCGCTCTGCCAGGCCTGCTCGCCGCTCGTCAGCACCAAGCCGAGCTGCTGGGTCCGGATATCGGGGGCATCCCCCTGCCAGCCATCGCTGACCGGGATGCGGGCGATCAGGGTGTTGCCCTGTACCTCCAGGCTGGGCTCGCCAAATTCGGCCCCCTCCAGGCGCTGGAGGAAGACCTGGGGATCCTGCCAGCCCTGGGGGTTGTCGGCGGTCAGTTGCAACTGGTTCTGCCGGTAGCCCGCCTCGAGGGTGACCGTGCCCGGCAGGGCCTGTGGCAGTGTGCTCATCGCCTTGGCATAGGCCAGGTCGAACCCTTCGGGGGCAGCGCCATCTTGCGCCAGGGTGAAGGGGTAGTCGGTCAGGATGCAGACGTTGCTGCAGGTCGAGAGGCGCAGGGTGCCCGTCAGTGCCTCGCCGCCGCTGCGGGTGAGGCTGATGGGCAGGCTGACGTCCCCCTGGTAGCCCTGGGTCGAGATGCCGCTGACGTCGAACCGCCTGGGCACTGGCCAGTGCCACTGCGCCGCCGGCTGGGGGGCATCCCAGAGGATCTCGGGGGCTATGCCCCCTTCCCCCGGGTTCTGCCAATAGGTTTTCCAGCCGGATTCAAGCTGCAGGCTGAGCAGCACCCGGGGGGCGGCGGGATCCCGGGTGTCGGCTTGCAGCCGCACCCTGGCGTGATCGTTCTGGGGGCTGGTGAGCCAGCCGGTGTCGCTGGCCAACCCAGAGGATTGCCACAGCAGGCCACCCAGCAACAGGGCGGTCTTGATGATGTTTGACATGTTGTCGTCTCTTGAAAATGAAAGTCAGGGTGGAGAAAACCGCCCCTGACTCATTCCCGCCAGACGCAGAGAGTGAGATGCAATCGCCGTTCTGGGGGCGAGATGTTGATGGGGGGAGGGAGCGCGGGTGAGCGGCGCGACAGGGGCGCCAGCAGGGCAATCACGAAGGCGATGGCGAAGAAGAGTTGTTCGGCGCAGAGCAGGCTCGCGGCGCTGAGCCACTTGCCGTTGAGCTGGCAACTGCTGGGCTGGGGCGTCGCGGTTTCCTCGTCGGCATCGACGCTGGACGAGGCGAGGGGCTGCATCTGGCAGCTCAGTGCCTGGTCGAGCTGTGCCAGCCTGGCCAGCGGCTGGGCCGCGCAGTTGAGCACCAGGATGCAGACCAGCAGCAGGAGTCTTGTCGCCACGCGTTGTCGCAAAATCATGCTCGTCCTACCCTGTTGAATGGGGCACATCCTATCGATCAACCCTGGTTTGGGCAAGTGAGCAGGAGCCGAGCGACCACATGGACCGGTTGGGGTGGTCGGTTCTGTCTGGCGAACGCTTGTTCGCTAAAAGGGGGATCAGTATACTGCGCCGAATCTTGCTTAGAGGTGTTCGATGCTTAAACTTGCCCGTATTCTGCTGCTTGGCCTGCTGCTCATCGTCTGGTTCGTGCTGGCCTTGCTGCTCTGTCTGGTGCGTCCACGTCATCCCAACAACGTCTATGTCTTCGCCCGCATGTACCATGCGGTCTGTCCCCTCATCGGGCTCAAGGTCCGGGTCACCATTGCGGACGAGGTCAAGTCGGTGGGGCCGGCCGTCTATGTCTGCAATCATCAGAGCAACTTCGATATCTTCACCGTGACCGGCGCCGTCATGCCCGGGGTGGTGGCGGTGGGCAAGAAGAGCCTGCTGTGGCTGCCCTTCTTCGGCCTCATCTTTTGGCTCTCCGGCAACGTGCTGATCGACAGATCCAACCGTTCCCGGGCCATCGGCACCATAGGCCAGGTGGTGAGCCGCATCAAGGGGCGCGGCACCTCCATCTGGATGTTCCCGGAAGGAACCCGCTCCCAGGGGCGCGGCCTGCTGCCGTTCAAGGCCGGCGCCTTTCATACCGCCGTTCAGGCCGAGGTGCCCGTGGTGCCCATCGTCTGCTCCAGCTACTTCGGTCAGGTGGACCTGAACCGCTGGGACAACGGCGAGGTGCTGCTGGAGATGCTGCCCCCCCTGTGCAGCAAGGAGCATGGCGCTGCCGGCATTCGCGAGCTCTCCGACACCTGTCGGGAGAAGATGGCAGCCAAGCTGGCACAGCTGGACGAGGCCGTCGCGCGACAGCGTGCCGCCTGACGGAACACAGGATCGCAAAGGGAGCCAATGGCTCCTTTTTTATTGGTTAAAATGACCAACTAGTTGGTGTATTTTGCCAACTTCATCCCCTTGCAATATGAATGAAAATCCTTATCTATCTGTAAGTAAAGGATAAATAACCTTGGCACGGCTCTTGTAATGACTTGGGATGAGATAGCCATCCCCATGAACAAGGAGCCAGACCATGAGTGTATTCAGCCGCCTTAGCGATATCGTCAATGCCAACCTGCACAGCCTGCTCGACAAGAGCGAGGAGCCGGAGAAGATGCTGCGCCTGATGATCGAGGAGATGGAGCAGGTGCAGGTCGATATGCGAACCCAGGCCGCCCGCCTCATCGCCGAGCAGAAACAGCTGGAGCGCCATCAACAGGCGCTGCGCCACCAGATCCGGGAGTGGTCGGCCAAGGCCGAGCTCGCCATCGGGAAGGGACGTGAGGATCTGGCCCGCGCCGCCCTTGGCGAGAAGCTGGCCGAGGGCAAGCGGCTCGCGCAGCTCGAACAGGATCAGGCGCGCCTGGCCGAGGTGCTGGCCCAGCTCACCGCCGACAGCGAACGGCTCGGCGCCAAGTTGACCGAGGCTCGCGAGAAGCAGAAGCTGCTGGCCCTGCGCGAGCAGACCGCCCACAGCCGGATCCGGGCCCGTGCCCAGCTGGACAATCGTCGCATGCACGAGCTGATGGCCCGCTTCGACGGTGTGCAGGGGCGGGTGGATCAGCTGGAAGCCCAGCTGGAGGCGGCTACCTTCGGTCAGAATCCGTCCCTGGAGGCCCAGTTCCGCGAGCTGGAACTCAATGACGAGATAGAGCGCGAGCTGGCCCGCCTGAAAGGCCAGAAGGCGGAGGCATAACCATGAGCCCCTGGCCCAAAGATCTGGCCCATCGCAAGCTGGCCGGAGTCTGCGCCGGTATTGCCAGGGGGCTTGGCGTCTCCCGGGTGGCGGTGCGGGTCGTGGCGCTGGTGGTCCTGATCCTGATGCCCCCCTTCGCCCTGATCGCCTATCTGCTGGCGGTGATGCTGATGCCGCCACGCCACCAGCTCAAGCGCTGGCTGGATTGAGCGGCTCCCGGCGAGCCCGGCAGCAGAGGCGCCATCTTGTGGGCAGGGGCCATGGCCCTTGCCCGAGTCCGGTTGACCCGGCTACCCAGAAGCAGCCCGGCTGCGAGGAGTGACTATGTTGGAATGCTTGGTCTTGCTGGCCGTGCTGATCGTGATGGCCATGGCCGGGTTCACCGTGCTGGCCATGGTGGTGGTGAGTGGGGTCTTCATGCTGTTTGGCGCCCTGGCGGGCATGATAGGGCTGGTGTTCAAGCTGGCCCCCTGGCTTGTCCTGGGCCTGGTCATCTACTGGCTGCTGGGCAACCGGCGCCGCAGTCAGGGCTATCGCTGAGTTGACATCCCTCTTCTGGGGTGACACCTGTCCTGCCTTGGCCACCGCTCGGATCCACATCATGGCGGTGGCCTTTCTGTTGATGATCCGGTTCCCTGGGTGAGCAGCCACTGCTGGCTGAGGGCTTGCCAGCGTTCGGGTTGCCGGATCAGGGCCTCCTTGCTGGCCTTGCTCTGCCGCTTGAGACGGTACTCCAGGCGCAGGGCCGCGCCATGCTCCCCGACCGCTTGCCACCAGGCCAGGGCGAGGGGCCCCTTGCCACGCAGGGCTCGGGCCCCTCGACCGCTCTGGTGCTGGCCGAGTCGGCGCTCTGGGTCCGTGCTGATGCCGGTGTAGAGGCTGCCGCTCCCGGTGCGCACCATGTAGATGAACCAGGGGCCGCCGGCGGCCTGCGGCGCATCGGGCGGGGTGTGACTCATTGTGGCTCCCGTGCAAGTGCCCCGGCGGGGCTGTGAAGGCCATTATCTATCTTGTGGCGCCTCGGGCAAGGGGGCAGCCTCAGGGGGGAAGGCCTTGCCCTGACGCAGCCTGTGCAAGGGCAGCAGGCTCACCAGCAGGCCGGCCCAGACGAAGGCGAAGCCCACCGACTTCACCGGATCCGGCGATTCGCCAAACCAGAAGAGGGCGAGCAGGAAGGCGAGGCTAGGCTCTATGTATTGCAGCAGGCCGACCGTGCTCATCCTGGTTCTGAGCATGCCGTAGCAGAACAGGCCCACCGGCAGCAGGGTGGCGGGGGCGCTGCCCATCAGCAGCAGGCGATCGGCCCAGTCCCCCGCCAGGAAGGTGCTGTTCCCCTGCCAGCCGAGCCAGCCTATCACGAGCAGGGCCAGGGGCAGCTGCACCAGGGACTCCAGGTAGAGACTGGTGCTCGGCCCGTAATGCACCTTCTTCTTGAGCAGGCCATAGAGGGCGAAGTTGGCCCCCATGATCAGGGAAAACCAGGGCAGCTCGCCGTAGGAGAACAGCATGTAGGCCAGCCCCGCCAGGGCCAGGGCGACCGCCAGATGTTTCTGTACCGTGAGCCGCTCTTTCAGGAAGATCACCGCAAAGGCGATGTTGAACAGGGGCGTCATGAAGAAGGCGAGGCTGGTGGCCAGCACCTGGCCCGTGGTCAGGCACCAGGTGAACATGCACCAGCTGATGGACATGACGGGGCCCGCCAGCAGGATGAGACCAAGCTGGCGGGGCTCGCTGCGCAGGCGTGGCCAGGGGATCCGTACCCCGAGCAGCAGGAAGAGGGCGCCCAGCAGCACAACAGACCAGAGCACCCGGTGGGAGAGCAGCTCCCACATGTTGACCTCGGGCATGAACTGGTAATAAAGGGGCAGCAGGCCCCACAGCACGAATGAGAGGGCCGCGCTGCCCGTCCCCAAGCCGTTTTTCATCGTCGTCCGTTTATTAAATTAAACAAATTGGGGCGCATCATAGGCAGCCGGTACGACTTGCACAAGCGGATGCGGGGGAAAACTCTGTTACTATCGGCGCCATGAACCGACTCGATATCCTGTTTGAACAGATCCGGGCCTGCCGGTTGTGCGAGGCCCAACTGCCGCTCGGGCCCAGGCCGGTGATCCGCGGCAGCGAGCATGCTCGTCTGCTCATCATCGGTCAGGCCCCCGGCACCCGGGTACACGCCAGCGGCATCCCCTGGGACGACCCTTCCGGCGATCGCCTGCGCCACTGGCTCGGGGTGGACAAGGCTACCTTCTACGACGAATCCCGCATCGCCATCATGCCCATGGGGCTCTGTTACCCGGGCCGCGGCCAGTCGGGAGATCTGCCGCCGCGCCCGGAATGTGCCCCCACCTGGCACGACAAGGTATTGATGCTGCTGCCCCGTATCGAGCTGACCCTGCTCATCGGTCAGTACGCCCAGCGCTACTACCTGCGGGAGGCGGCCAGAGGGAGCCTCACCGAGACGGTGCAATGCTGGCGCGATTACGGCCCCGGCTGGCTGCCGCTGCCCCATCCTTCCCCGCGCAACACCCTCTGGCTCAAGAAGAATACCTGGTTCGAGCAGGAGGTGGTCCCCCATCTGCGTCAGCGGGTTGCCCCGCTGCTTGACCCGGCTGGCTAGAGCGCCGGCTCTGCCTGGGGTTTTGACTTGCCGCGTGCCATGGCGACCAGCGGAATGATGATGCACAGGCAGCCCAGCAGCAGCGGCAGGCCGGGTTGCTCGTCAAACAGCCAGGCACCAATGGCGACCGCCGCCAGCAGACCCGTGTATTCCGCCGAGGCGATCTTGCTCGCCTCCGCCTTGCGATAGGCCAGCACGCACAAGCCCGCATAGACCATGATCAGCGCCGAGGAGCCGAAGGCGGGCCACCACATCTGCCACTGCCAGTTGCCCCCTTCCCACCAGGCCAATGCCAGGATCAAGGGCATGCTCAGCACATTGGTGAAAAACAGGGTCTGGGCGATGGGTTGCTTGAGGGGGATCCGCTTGATCAGCAGGTTGTTGAGGGCCAGGGAGAGCGCCACTCCGAGCGCCGCCAGAGCGGCCCAGTTCACCTCGGTCGGCCGCAGCACGATGAGCACGCCGACGAAACCGATGAGGGCCGTCGCCACCTTCTGGCGTGACAACGCTTCTCCCGCCAGCCAGACCGCCAGCGGCACCATCAGCAGCGGCGCCGCATAGAAGAGGGCGTTGGCGGTGGCCAGCGGCAGCTGGGTCAGGGCCACCACCATGAGGCAGACGCCGACCGCCCAGATATGGGCCCGCAGCAGATGCCACTTGAGTGCCACCGGCGGGTTGCGCCGCCAGGACCAGAGCAGCCAGGGCGCCAGCAGCAAGGCCGCCGAGAGCTGGCGGAAGAAGACGAACTGGAAGATGGGCTGATCTGGCTCCAGCACCTTGACCAGGGCGTCGGAGAAGACGGCAACCAGGTTGCCGAGTACCAGATAGATCATGCCTGCCGCCACTGAATTCATACTGTCTCCTCACTTGATGGACTCAGGGT
Organism: Aeromonas bivalvium; assembly: GCF_046078285.1. Taxonomy (NCBI): domain Bacteria; kingdom Pseudomonadati; phylum Pseudomonadota; class Gammaproteobacteria; order Aeromonadales; family Aeromonadaceae; genus Aeromonas; species Aeromonas bivalvium. The sequence continues at coordinate 119,090 of NZ_JBGXBV010000005.1, read as the reverse complement.
AGCGGGACGCTGACTATTGGGTAAAATGATAAAAAAACACCATTCATGAGATTTATAGATAATGAAGCTGCCGCCCCTGCGCGCCGTGCAATATTTCGAAGTGGTCGCCCGCCTGCTGAGCTTTTCCCGTGCGGCCCTGGAACTGAACGTCAGCCAGAGCGCGGTCAGCCACCAGATCCGCCTGCTTGAGGACTTTCTGGGGGAGCGACTGCTGCTGCGCCAGGGGCGCTTGCTCTCCCTCACCCCCCAGGGAGAGCTCTACTTCGAGGGGATCGCCGCCGGGCTCGGCCAGATAGCCCAGAGCAGCGAACAGTTGCGGGGCGGGGCCCAGATGCAGTTGCGACTCGCCGTCTACAGCTCCTTCGCGGTCAAGTGGCTGATCCCGCGCCTGGCCGGGCTGCGCCAGCAGTGTCCCGAGCTGGATCTGAGCCTGGAGATGGTGGCCGAAGATCCCGTGCTCTCGGATCGTATCGCGGACTGCTTCATCACTGTGTGTCCCAACGCGCGAGGCTACAGCCACACCCTCATCTATCAGGAGCGGCTCTTCCCCGTCTGCAGTCGCAAGCTGCTGGCCCAGGCGAGCGGCGACTGGCCGGATGCCATCTGGCAGTTGCCGCTGCTCTCGGTGCAATCCATCTACAAGTCCCGGGGGGAGGATTGGCAGCGCTGGGCCGAGGCGGGCGCCATGGGGGTGCCGGAGACGGTGCGCATGCACCACTTCAGCCACATGCTGATGGCGGTGGAGGCGGCGGCCTGGGGTCAGGGGGTGACCTTTGTGAACGACTACATGGTGCCCCCGGACGATCCCCAGCTGGTGCGCCTGCCGGTGCATCAGCTGGAGACGGGGGATGCCTTCTACTTCACCTGCAAGCGGGGGCGAGCCCATGAGGCGGCCATCAGCCGGTTGCGCCAGTGGCTGCTGCTGGAGACGCGCCAGAGCCTGCCTCTCCCCTGAACGGGAAAGGTTCAGGCCTTGTTGAACTGGCTCAGGATAAAGAGGCTGGTGGCGCAGACCACGATCGAGGGGACTGGATCTGGGGTGGCCTGACAAAGAGGTTCAGGCCACCCCAGGCTCAGGCCTTCTTGAACTGGCTCAGGATAAAGAGACTGGTGGCGCAGACCACGACGGACGGACCCGCAGGGGTATCCTGGAACCAGGAGAGGGTCAGGCCCCCCAGCACGGCCAGACAGCCGATCAGGGCCGCGAAGCCGGCCATCTGCTCCGGGGTCTGGCTGAAGCGGCGGGCGGTGGCGGCGGGAATGATCAGGAGCGAGGTAATGATCAGCGCCCCGACAAACTTCATGGCCACGGCGATCACCAGGCCTATCAGCAGCATCAGCACGCAGCGCAGTACATCCACCCGCACCCCTTCCACCCGGGCCAGCTCTTCCGAGATGGTCATGGAGAGCAGGGGATCCCAGAGCCGCCACAGGGTGAGCAGCACCAGGGCGCCGCCGCCGTAGATCCAGAGCAAGTCCATGGGCTGCACCGAGAGCAGGTCGCCGAACAGGTAGGCCATCAGATCCACCCGCACATTGTCCATGAAGCTCAGGGTGACCAGGCCAAGGGAGAGGGCGCTGTGGGCCAGGATGCCGAGCAGGGTGTCGGTCGCTACCTGCTGGTTGCGGCTCATGATCACCAGCAGCATGGCCATGGCGAGGCAGCAGACCACCACCGCCAGGGTGAGATCCACCTGCAGTAGTATGCCGAGCGCGATGCCGAACAGGCAGGCATGGGAGAGGGTGTCGCCAAAATAGGCCATCTTGCGCCACACCACGAAGCTGCCCAGCGGCCCGGCCAGCAGGGCGATGCCGAGGCCGGCCGCGAGGGCATATAACAGAAAGCTGTCCACTTGAATGTCCTTAGCTGTGCTTATTGCTTGCGAGCGGGCAGGCGGATGACGGGGGCCTGCGGCTCATGATGATGGTGTTCGCCGTCGCAGTGGTGATGATGGGTGTAGACCGCGAGCACCTCCCGCTCTGGTCGACCGAACAGGCGGGCAAATTCGGGATGACGGGCCACGCTCTCGGGCTCGCCGTGGCAGCAGACGTGGCCGTTCAGGCAGATCACCTCGTGGGTGCTGGCCATCACCAGGTGCAGGTCGTGGGAGACCATGAGCACGGCGCAGTCAAACTCGGCGGCCAGCTGGCTGATGAGGGCGTAGAGCTCTATCTGGCCCGTGATATCCACCCCCTGGACCGGTTCGTCCAGCACCAGCAGCTCGGGCTTGACCAGCAGGGCGCGGGCCAGCAGCACCCGCTGCATCTCGCCGCCGGAGAGTTTCTGCATCCGGTTGTCCAGCAGATCCTGGGCGCCGACCCGGCTCAGGGCCTCTTCGATGGAGAGGCGACCATTCTTGCCAAGCTGGAGGAAGCGGCGCACCGTCAGCGGCAGGGTGGGGTCCAGATAGAGTCGCTGGGGCACATAGCCTATCCGCAGGCTGCCACGGCGCACTATGTGCCCCGAGTCAGGCTTGAGCAGGCCAAGCACCAGCTTGCTCAGGGTGCTCTTGCCGGCGCCGTTGGGGCCGACCAGGGTGGTGATTTTGCCTTTGTTGAGGGTAAAGGAGACCTTGTCGAGCACGAGTCGCCCGTCGAAAGAGAGACAGATCTCCTTCAGCTCCACCAGTTGGGTCATGACAGCTCCGGGGTTTACAGGCAATGAGAGTTATAATATAACAGTCCGGTTTTCTGTTATATTATCACATTCATCTGTCCTGACGAGATCCCTATGCGAATTCTTGCCCTGCTCACCGCCTTGTTCGTGGTCAGCCTGCCGGTGCGCGCCACCACAGTATTGACGACCATCAAACCCCTGGGCTTCATCGCCGCCGCCATCACGGATGGGGTGAGTGAACCCCAGGTATTGTTGCCCACCGGCGCCTCTCCCCATGATTTTTCCCTGCGCCCATCGGATGTTCGCACCATCAACAAGGCCGATCTGGTGGTCTGGGTCGGCCCTGAGCTGGAAGGCTTCATGGCCAAGCCGCTGGCCAGTCATCCCCATGTGGTGACCCTGACCCAGGTGCCCGGGATGCCGCTGTTCAACTACGCGACTCAGGGCGCCCATCATGATGGCGAGCATGAGCATGAGCATGAGCATGAGCATGCCGCCCATGAGCACGGTGGCTATGATGAAGGCCATGAGGGGCATCACCACGAGGGAGTGGATCCCCATCTCTGGCTGGGGCCAACCCAGGCCAAGGTGATAGCCAAGGCGATCGCAACCGAGCTTGGCAAGCTGGACCCGGCCAATCAGGCCCGCTACACCGCCAACCTGGCCACGTTCGATGCCAAGGTGGATGCCAAGGACAAGGTGATCGCCCAGCAGATGAAGGCGGTCAACCAGAAGGGTTATTTCGTGTTCCATGAGGCCTATGGTTACTGGGAGCGTCACTACGGCATGAGCTCCAAGGGCCATTTCACCGTGAGCCCGGAGCGTCGCCCCGGCGCCAGGACCCTGGTGGAGATCCGCAAGGCGCTGGAAGAGAAACAGGCGAGCTGCATCTATGCCGAACCGCAATTCTCGCCGGCGGTGATCGAGTCGGTGGCCCGCAATACCGGCGCCAAGGTGCTGCTGCTCGATGAGGTGGGTGAAACGGTCGCCCTGGGGCCGGATGCCTATCCCAGTTTCATGCAGCAATTGGCCGATGCCTTTGGCCAGTGCCGATAGACCCAGGGGTCTATACTGACCTCCAGCCCTATTGCGGAGAGTCGTGCATGAACCGGATTGCTCTGATGTTATGGGGGGTTGCGCTGGCCAGTGCGCCGCTGCACGCCTCCCAGTTATCCACTTACCTGGCGGACCCCCAGTTGCAGGCGAAGCTGGCGGATGTGTATGGTCAGGGAGCCGTGAAGCGGGCGCAGGCCTATGCCCGCCTGTTGAGCCCTCGCGCCGGTACCACGGATCAACAGAAAATTACCTTGGTAAACAATTACTTCAATAACCTCACCTATAGCGTGGATCCCAGGCTGTGGGGCATGGATGATTATTGGGCCAACCCGATCGAGTTCATCGGTGCCAGGGGAGGGGATTGCGAGGATTACAGCATCGCCAAGTATTACACCCTGATGGAGCTGGGGGTGGAGGAGAAGAAACTGAGGCTGGCCTATGTCAAGGCGGTGAAGTTCAACCAGTTTCACATGGTGACGCTTTACTTCCCGACGACCAAGTCAGACCCTCTGGTGCTGGACAACATCAATGGCCGCATCCTCCCCGGCAGTCAGCGCACCGACCTGATCCCTGTCTACAGCTTCGATGCCAAGAGCATCTGGGTCATGAAGTCACGTCGGGAAGGCACCCTGGCGGGCAGCGCCGACAGATTGGCACAATGGACTTCCATGAAGAGCCGCTTCTCCAGCGAGCACCTGCGATCCCCCCGTCGCCAGCTATAGTTTTCCCGCCGTCTTGAGCTCGGCGAAGTAGCGAGCCGCCCCGGCATGCTGGGGCGCCATCAGCACGGCGCCCGTCTTGTTGCGCGCCCGGTGAAACAGGTTGGCGTAACCATAGGTCTGTTCGTTGAACTGGATCTGCTGGCCCAGCATGGCCTTGGTGAGTCGGTAAACGTCAGCTTCCGGTACATCTTCCCGGCTAACCAGAGTCGCTGCGATGGCGAAGGTGGGGACGGGCTTGGTATTGCCCGGATAGATCCGCGCCGGGATCCGGCTGGGTTGATAATAGGGGCGGCCCTTGATGAGCTGGTCACGCACAGCCCCCTCGATCGCCATGAAGGTGATGGGGCAGCGTTTGGCCGCATCGAGCACCATGCGGTTGGGATGGCCGATGACGAGGGCGACGGCGTCTATCCGCTTGTCACACAGGGCTTCGGCCACATTGCCCACGCTCTTCAGATCGAGATCCTGCTCCCGTGATCCCACTACGGCCATCAGGGCCAGAGCCGTCTTGCGCGTGCCCGATCCCTTGAGACCCAGATCGATAGGAGCCGTCTTGAGCTGCTCCAGGCGGGTGATATCGCCATCGGCGCGTATCATCAGGGTGAAGGGTTCGGCGTGGGTGGCAAACAGGCTCTTCAGCCCGGGTTGGGGGGCCCCCGCAAATGCCCCTTCTCCTTTGCTGGCCTGATACAGCCAGTCCGACTGGACGATGGCGTAATCACTCTTCTTTCTTGCCAGTCGGTCCAGATTCTCCAGGGAACCGGATGTCGCATTGGGCTGGCAGCGCATGTCCTCATCCTGCTCATGGGCCAGTCGGCAAAACTCCTTGGCCATCTGATAGTAAATGCCTTGCTCCGAGCCCGTGTCTATCTTGAGCGGGGAGGCGGCCTGAAGGGAGGGGGCCAGGAGCAGGGGCAGCAGAGACCAGATCTTCATGATGATGCTCCCGCGGCATAGCCATCGATACCCCAGGCTCTCAGTATGTCGCTGTCAGTGATGGAACTGGCCTCGGCCAGCACCGTATAGCCTGAGCCATGCAGGTTCTGGCTGACCAGGTTCCAGTAGAGAGGGGCGTTGGTGACGGCCAGACTGATGAAGGTGGGTTTGACGGGATCGAGCAGGGTCAGCACCTCGTTGTTGAGGGGAATGGCACTGAAGGCCTGCGCCACCCCGGCACGCTCCAGCGCCATGAAGGCGATGACCCCATTGGCCGGCAGGGTGGCCAGATCCCAGCGCCAGTCGATGACCCGTCCCTTGGGCACCCCGGCCAGGGTTGTCGCCAGCTGATCCCACTCTTCATGAGCGAGCAGGCTCAGGGGCAGGGAGAGTCCATCATGGCCACGGTCGAGCCAGTCAGTCACGGCCTGTTGCAGTGCCGTGATGGAGGTCTCGCACGAGAATGGCTTAAGGGGCAACAGGCGGCGATACAACAAGATGTCGCCCTGGGTGGAATAGAAATGCTGCTGCTGCCACCTCTCATCGAGGGGGCGCAGGTTGAGCAGCGGCAGATGGCTGCTCGCTTCCTGCTGTTTGCCGAGCTGGGCGATCTTGAGCCTCTGCTGCAGCATGTCCCGCTTGCGCTCCGAGACCAGTTGGTTGACCGAACCCGCCACCGCCTTGAGCTCCTTGAGCCAGGGAGTGGGCAGCTCAGAACCGTAGTGGTGTTTGCGCACCAGATCGAGCTGTTGATTGATCTCGACCAGGGGACGCAACAGGCGATGGCAGATCCAGGGGATGAGCAGGCTGAATACCAGGAGGCCGGCAAGCAGGGCGAGGCCGGTGCGGCTGATGGCGCCCCACAGATGCTGGTAGGCATAACCGCTGTGCCCTTCCAGGGTCAGGCTGCCCAGTATGCGCCAGCCATCGGTCAGTTCCTGCTCGACCTTGACCGGGGGCATGGCGATGAGGTGGGGCAACCAGGCGGGGACGTTCTGCTGGGTGCTGGCAAAGACCTTGTGAAACAGCATCTGGCCATCCGGATCTATCAGGGTGATGGCGCTGACGAAGCCGCCGTCGAACATGGCGTTGACTATGGTCTCCGCCAGCACCTTGTCCTCGTTGAGTAGGGTACCCTGAAGCACCAGACCGAGGGCGGTAATGGCGGTCTCAAGATTGGCCGACATCTGGTCGAGGATAGATTGTCGCACCGTGGTGATTTCCAGCATGAACAAGAGCACGGCGCCAATCAGGAACAAGATGATGATGATCCCGTTTAACAATTTTGCTAACGACATAGCCACTCCCTGGACAAGGTTAAGCAACATGGGCGGGTCAGAGGCGATCAGGATCTGATCTGGTTCTTAAAAGTAGGAAAAAATGGCGGAAAGGGGGTGATCTTTTCTGCCAAAGCGTGCCTGTTATGAATAAAATGTGATTCTGGTGCGAATTGCAGTGAACTTTTCAGGTTATGCAGGGTCAAATGTGCAGCTTTATGCAAATTAATAACAACGAATTGACCCCATAACACTCTCAGAACTAATGACAGGAAAGCGGATGAAACGTCTTCGTCCCTTGGTGGCGAGTGCTGCCAACTGGGAACCCCCGGTTCCCCGCAAACATTTCTATGCCATGTTGTTGCTGACGGGGCTAACCCTGTCTGCGGTGGCCATATTGCCTGCGCCTGGCGATATTCTGGAGCGCCCCTTGCGTCTCGAGTTGCCGATCTCGACCAGCGGCACCGCCACCAATGAAGACAACACGGAATTCAACGCCATCCCGGACCATGAATTGATGGATCCGGCGCTGCCCGATGATGACATCCCCGCCGATACCGGTCCCGAGTGGCAGGACTACCGGGTGCGCAACGGGGAAAACCTCACCACCATCTTCAACACCCTGGGTCTGTCGACGACCACCCTCTACAAGGTGCTCGATGCCGATGGCAAGAACAACCTGGCCCGGCTCAAACCGGGGCAGAACATAGAGCTGCTCATCGATCAGGACAACATCCTGCAAGAGATGAAGATCCGCCTCAATATCAAGCAATCCCTCGAGTTCAAGCGTGTCGACGACAACTACAGCGTCAACATGATCACCGAGGCGGTGGAGTGGCAGAAGCGAGGCTTCGATGGTGTCATCAATGGCAGCTTCTATGTCAGTGCGCGCAACGCCGGGGTGCCGGCCAGCCACATCAAGAAGATTGCAAACCTGTTCCAGTGGCGCCTCAATTTTGCCAGCGATCTGAAGAAGGGTGACAAGTTCAAGGTCCTGATGCAGCAGGAAACCGTCCAGGGCAAGAATACCGGCAACAGCCAGCTGCTGGGGGTCGAGGTGCTGAGCAAGGGCAAGCGTTTCTCCGCCTGGCTGGCGGAAGATGGCAATTATTACGATGCCGAGGGCCAGAGCCTGGAGCGCGGTTTCCGTCGCTATCCGACCCATAGCCGCTATCGCATCAGCTCCACCTTCAACCCGGCGCGTCGCCATCCCATCACGGGCCTGGTGCGCCCCCACGAAGGGACCGACTTCGCCATGCCCATCGGCAGCCCTGTGCTGGCGACGGGGGACGGTGTCGTCCTCAAGGCGACCCGTCACCCCCTGGCGGGGACCTATGTGGTCATCAAGCACGGCCGCACCCTGACGACCCGTTACCTGCACCTGAGCAAGCTGCTGGTGAAACCGGGGCAGAAGGTGAAGATGGGGGACAAGATAGCCCTCTCTGGCAACACGGGCCGCTCCACCGGTGCCCACCTGCATTACGAGGTGCGGATCAACAATCGCCCGGTCAATCCGATGACGGTCAAGCTGCCGATGGCCGAGCCCCTCAGCGGCAAGGCCAAGCGCCAGTTCCTCGCCAAGGTGCAAGGCTATCGAAAAGAGCTGGCGGCGAGCTGATCCCCGCCGGCATAGCCATCACGAAAAAGAGCCCGTCCGGGCTCTTTTTTGCTTGATGGGGAAGAGTTAGCCCAGGCTTGGCAGGGCCTTAGTAACCCTTGTCAAAATCGATGCGGCCATCGAGCGGCTGGCCATCGAGGAAGCGAATGTAGTTGCGCACGAAGATCTGGGCCACATCCTCGGGGAAGCTGTAGGCACTGTTGTGCGGGGTCAGGGTGAGGTTGGGAGTCGACCAGAGCGGGCTGTCACCGGGCAGGGGCTCCTGTTCGAAGACGTCCAGTACGGCGTGGGCCAGCTTGCCGGCCGCCAGGGCGTCGAGCAGATCCTGGGTGTGGACGGCGCTGCCCCGGCCGACGTTGAACAGTATGCTCTGGGGCTTGCAGTGCGCGAAGCGTTCCCGGGTGAAGAGGTGATGAGTCTCGCGGGTGGCGGGCAGCACGCTCACGACCACGTCGCTCTGTCCCAGCAGGCGGTTCAGGGCCGCCAGTTGATAGACCTCGTCGAACCCGGCCCGCTCGTGGCCGCTGCGGCTCACCCCCAGTACCCGCATGCCGAAATGGCGGCCGGTCTGGGCGATATGCTGGCCTATGCTGCCGGTACCGAGGATCAGCAGCGTCTTGCCCTTCAGGCCCTGATAGGGATGGCTCTGCCAGATCCGCTGCGTCTGCTGCTCGCGATAGCGCGGCAGCTGGCGCGTCAGGCTGAGCAGCTGGCCGAACACATATTCGCTCATCAGCGGGCCGAAGATGCCCCGCACATTGGTGAGCTGATAGTCACGGCGGCAGCGGCTGTCGAGCAGCACATCGACCCCGGCATAGCTGGATTGCAGCCAGCTGAGCTTGTTCGCCTTGGCCAGCAGGGGTTTGGCGCGAGCGGGCTCGGCCAGCAGTATGTGCGCCTCGCCGATGAGCGACTCGGCCTCGGCTGGGGTGTCGGCGCGCAGAATGCGAAGATGGGGCAGACGGGCAGCCTGGAGCAGGCGCTGATAGTGGGCATTGTCCTGACTGAGCAGCAGCAGGGTACGTTGGCTCATTGGCGAATTCCTCATAAGGCATGCGGCGGGGACAGGAGCCGCTGCCTTCATCTTACGCGACTTGCCAGGGCAACAAAGTCGACCAGCTCGCTTTTTCGTTTTCGCCGCGCCCCCCGTGGGCTACAATCTGCCCCACATTTTGTAAAGGATCCCCCGCCGTGTTTGGTGACAAGTTTTATAAGCGACTGGCCGAGCTGCAGCCTTGGCAGCAAACCGTCTATACCCTGGCCCTGGCCGAGCGTATGTATCCGAACTATGCCCTGTTTGCCCAGGCCTCCGGCTTCGGTGATGCCAAGGCCTATCGCCATGCCCTGGATCAGATGTGGAACTACCTCACGGTCAAGGGCTCCCGGGTCAATCTGGGGGCCATTCTGGAGGCGTTCGAGGTCTATATTCCCGAGCCCAGCAAGTTCGAGTCCTACGGCGCCTACCCGGCGCTGGATGCGTGTGTGGCGCTGGGCTGCGCCTACAACTCGGTGATCTGCCGGGTGGGGGAAGAGGCCACGGATGCCAGCCACGCCTCGGTGGGCACAGTTGCGGGTTTCATCGAGCTGCTGGCAGAGCGGGAGCTGACGGAAGAAGAGCTCTACGAGCACGAATACATGGAGGCGGAGCTGGAGTTTCAGGTCGAGCTGCTCAAGCGGGTCGCCCATGAGCGTGACAGCGACCGCATCCTGGCCATCAAGGGCTTCGCAGCCCAGGACGGTGTCTCCAATATCGGCATCTCGCTGGACGACTAGATCCGCGCGACGTTCAGATGAAAAAAAGCTCCCCTCGGGGAGCTTTTTCGTTGATGGGATTCAATCCGTGAGGGGGTTGACGCTGAGCACGGGGGCGGCATCTATGTTGCTGGCGTTCATCATGTGGGAGATGCGCTGCAGGGAAGAGAGCAGCAGCGTCTGCTCCCACCCTTCCAGTGCCTGGAAGCGCTGGATGAAATGATCCTGCAGCGGTGTCGGCGCATTGCTGAGCAGTTGCCTGCCTTGTTCCGTCAAGGTGGCGTGGACCTTGCGCTTGTCGGTCTGGCTGCGCACGCGCTCCACCAGCTGACGACTCTCCAGCCGATCCATGATGGTGGTGGCGGTGGCCTGACTCATGTTGGTGTGGTTAGCCAGCTGGCGCATGGAGATCTGCCCCAACTCATTTATTCCTTTGAGCAGCAATAGTTGTGGTGCTGTCAGGCCCGCTTCTTTGATCAGGCGCTTCGAATGCATATCGATGGCGCGGATGATTTGGCGCAGCGCGATCAACACTTCATCATGTTTTTCCATGGGTTAAGACCATTAAAGGGGCGTTGTGGGAGCGGATTCTCGGACTTATCAGTATTCCGGTCAATAGGCTCAGCATGGTAATTAGTTTCAGGTCGAAGCATTTTTATGTTATTTTGTGTGCCCTTTGCCAAATTTAAACCTGATATTTGAGGAACGCTATGATGATAAACGATCTGGATATCAAGTCTCTGGTTGCCGAGTTAACCGTGGTGCGCGTGCGCTATGAGCTGCCTGACACCTCAGCCTTCATCCGTTATCAACCCCGTTATGATGAGGATCCCAACACCCTCAAGGTGCACCATTACGACGGCGAGATCCCGCTCTCTTGCACCAACACCGGGGAGTTCACCCTCAAGGCCCTGGTCAACGAGCTGCGTTATGCCTATGTGCTGGTGCATCTGTTCCCCGATGAGAGCGCCATGAACTTCTATCTCTCCGGCCTGGACAATGGTCTGGCCCAGCTGGAATTCATCGGCGGCAGCTACGACTTCAATCGCCTCTGGATCAGCAGCGGTATCTCCAACTGCGGCATTCCCATGGCCATCTTCCTCGGCAAGCGCCACGCGGTGAATGGCCAGCCCTCCGTCAGCCTGGTCGACCACAGGGAAGAGAGTGCCGGCAAGCTGGTCTACCGCGCCATCGGCGGCGCCGGTGACCATGTCGGCGAAGACTTTTACAACCAGGACTAAGGAGGGTCAATGCGAGCGACCAAAGGCATATTCAAAGGGCTCAACCCCACCATGGCGACCACGGCACTGACCGTGATCACCCTGTTCCTGCTGTTCGGGGTATTTGATCCCGACACGGCGGCGTCCTGGTTCAGCGGGGCGAAGGACACCATCATTGCAAGCTTCAAATGGTACTACATCCTGGTGGTTGCCCTCTTCCTGTTCTTCGCCATCTATCTGATGTTCAGCCGCTTTGGCAGCATCCGGCTGGGGGATGACGATCAGGAGCCGGAATTTGGCTACTTCGCCTGGTTCTCCATGCTGTTCAGCGCCGGCATGGGCATTGGACTGGTGTTCTGGAGCATCGCCGAACCCATGTATCACCTGCAGGCGAACCCTTTCATCGAGCAGGGCATGACGTCGGAGGCGGCCCAGGTCGCCATGCGACTCACCTTCTACCACTGGGGTCTGCACCCCTGGGCCATCTATGTGATCGTCGGCCTGTCCCTGGCTTTCTTCAGCTATCGGCGCAAGTTGCCCCTGGCCATTCGCTCCGTGCTCTATCCCATACTGGGCGACAAGATCTATGGTGGCTGGGGCCATGCCGCCGATGTGCTGGCGGTGTTCGGTACCGTGTTCGGGGTGGCGACCTCCCTCGGTCTGGGTGTGGCCCAGATGAATACAGGTCTCAATCAGCTGATGGGGATGGAGGTCTCTCAGGCCAACCAGCTCTGGCTCATCGCCGGCATCAGCCTGATTGCGACCCTGTCCGCGGTCTCCGGTGTGGGACGAGGAGTCAAGATCCTCTCCGAGCTGAACATCTGGCTCAGTGCCTTGATCCTGCTGGTGTTCGTGGTGATGGGACCGACGACCTACATCCTCAACTCCTATGTGCAGAACATAGGGGATTACCTGCAAAACCTGGTCAAGCTGAGCTTCTGGACCAACACGGAAGCGAACGGCACCTCGGCCTGGCAATCCTCCTGGACTGCCTTCTACTGGGGCTGGTGGATAGCCTGGGCACCCTTCGTCGGCATGTTCATCGCCCGCATCTCCAAGGGGCGGACCATACGTGAGTTCGTCATGGGGGTGCTGCTGGTGCCGTCCCTGCTTGGCATGTTCTGGCTGACCGTATTCGGCGGCAGCGCCATCCACCTCGAGCTGTTTGGTGCCGGTGGCGTCACCGAGGCGGTGAACCAGGATGTGACCCAGGCGCTCTACAAGACGGTGGATATGCTCGACTGGGGCAGCATTGGTCTGATCGCCAAGGGGGTGCTGACCCTGCTGATCTGCACCTACTTCATCACCTCCTGTGACTCGGGCACGCTCGTGATCACGACGCTGCTCTCCATCGGCGAGAGTGAACCGCCGGTGCGCCACCGTGCCATCTGGGGTCTGGGTCAGGGGCTGGTCGCCGCCATCCTGCTGATATCGGGGGGCCTGGCCGCCCTGCAGGCCGCCAGCATCATAGCGGCGCTGCCCTTCTCGGTGATCATGCTGGCCATGTGCTACTCGCTGATCCTCGGCCTCAAGCAGGAGAGCCAGCGTCAGATGGTATATCGCCAGAATCTCAAGCGGCACGATGGCTCGGTTCACATCAGCCTCAAGGATCGCATCGGTCCGGGCACCTGATGGGCGTCTTGCCGGGCACGTCGCAATGAGAGAGGGGAACCCCAGGGTTCCCCTCTCTTTTTGCCCTGGCATTGGCGTCGACGTGCCCCGGCGCAGATCGACGGCAACAAGAAGGGAGCCAATGGCTCCCTCTTTTCCTTGCGGACCCTTTGCCCGCAGCGTCAGAGCAACTGCTTGAGGCGATAGAGCAGATCCAGCGCCTGGCGGGGGGTGAGCTCGTCCGGTCGCAGCGCCTCCAGCTCCTCCACCACGGGGTGGGGCTGGGGGGCCGGCGCGGGCTGCGCCTGGCGCTCGTCGCCGCTGGGGGCGGGGACGGCGCGCTCCAGCTCCGCCAGCTTGTGGCGTGCCTGATGGATCACCGACTTTGGCACTCCCGCCAGGGCGGCCACCTGCAGGCCGTAGGAGCGGCTGGCCGCCCCCTCCTGCACCGCGTGCATGAAGGCGATGGTGTCGCCGTGCTCCACCGCATCCAGATGGACGTTGGCGAGATTGGGCAGTAGCTCGGGCAGGCGGGTCAGCTCGAAGTAGTGGGTGGCAAACAGGGTGTAGGCGCCAATCTTGCTTGCCAGCTGTTCGGCGCAGGCCCAGGCCAGGGAGAGGCCGTCGTAGGTGCTGGTGCCGCGCCCTATCTCGTCCATCAGCACCAGGCTCTGGGCGGTGGCGTTGTTGAGGATGTTGGCGGTCTCCGTCATCTCCACCATGAAGGTGGATCTTCCCGAGGCCAGATCGTCCGATGCCCCGATCCTGGTGAAGATGCGATCGATGGGGCCGATGCGGGCGCTGTCGGCGGGCACATAGGCACCGATATGGGCCAGCAGCACGATGAGTGCCGTCTGGCGCATGTAGGTGGACTTACCCCCCATGTTGGGGCCCGTGATGATCAGCATCTGCCGCCCCTGCTTCAGGCTGACTGGGTTGGCGATGAAGGGATCCTTCATCACCTGCTCCACCACGGGGTGGCGCCCCCCTTCTATCAGGATCTGATCCTCGTCGGTCAGGGTGGGGCACTGGTAGTTGAGGGTCTCTGCCCGCTCCGCCAGGTTGGCCAGCACGTCCAGCTCCGCCAGGGCGGCAGCCGACTCCTGCAGTTCGGCCAGCTGGGGCAGCAGGGCATCGAGCAGCTCCTCGTACAAGCGCTTCTCCAGCGCCAGGGCCCGGCTCTGGGCGGTCAGTATCTTGTCTTCGTACTGCTTGAGCTCATCTATGATGTAGCGCTCGTTGTTCTTGAGGGTCTGACGGCGGATATAGTGGCTCGGCACCAGATGGCTGTTGGCCCGGCTCACCTCGATGAAGAAGCCATGGACCTTGTTGTAGCCCACCTTGAGGGTGTTGATGCCGGTCTCCTGCTTCTCCCGTTCCTCGATGCGGGCCAGTACGGCGGTAGCGCCGTCCGCCAGATCCCGTATCTCGTCGAGCTCGGCATTGAAACCGGCGCGGATGACGCCGCCATCGCGGATCAGCACAGGGGGCGTCTCCATGATGGCGCGCTCCAGCAGGTCCTGCAGCTCGGGGAAGGTGGCGGCCCGTTCCCTCAATCGCTGCACCGCCTCGTGTTCACTGCCCGCCAGCAGGGTCTGCAGGTGGGGCAGCTGGGCGAAGGCCTGGCGCAGCCGGGTCAGATCCCGGGGACGGGCGGAGCGCAGGGCGAGGCGGGCCAGCACCCGCTCCATGTCACCCACCTGGCGCAGCAGGGCCCCCAGCTCGTCATAGAGGTTCTGCTCTATCAGCTCGGAGATGGTGCTCTGGCGACCGCGCAGCAACACCCGATCGCGAATGGGCTGGTGCAACCAGCGCTTGAGCAAGCGGCTGCCCATGGGGGTCTGGGTGCGGTCCAGCACCTCGGCCAGGGTATTTTCGTAGCCGCCGGCCAGGTTCTGGGTCAGCTCCAGGTTGCGGCGGGTGGCGGCATCCATGATGACGGCGTGGTCCGGCTGATCCAGTCGCACCGAGCGAATGTGGGGCAGGGCGGTGCGCTGGGTGTCCTTGACGTACTGCATCAGGCAGCCGGCGGCGCACAGGGCTGTCTCGCTGCGCTCGACGCCAAAGCCCACCAGATCCTGGGTACCGAACTGCTGACAGAGCAGCTTGCGGGCCGTGCCCAGCTCAAATTCCCACTCGGGGCGGCGGCGCAGGCCGCGGCGGCCCGCGATATGGGTCATGAACTCGAAGGACTCAGGATAGAGCAACTCGGCCGGGTTGGTACGCTGCAACTCGGCGAGCAAGGTCTCTTCCTTCTCGAACTGATTGATGAAGAAACGGCCAGAACCTATGTCCAGGGTGCCGTAGCCGAACTGACGGCCATCGTGATAGACGGCGGCAATCAGGTTGTCCTGACGCTCGCTGAGCAGGGCCTCGTCGGAGACGGTCCCCGGCGTGACGATACGAATGACCTTGCGCTCCACCGGCCCCTTGCTGGTGGCCGGATCCCCCACCTGTTCGCAGATGGCGGCGGACTCCCCGAGCTGCACCAGCTTGGCGAGATAGCCCTCGATGGCATGATAGGGCACCCCCGCCATGGGAATGGGGGTGCCGGCGGACTGGCCGCGCTTGGTCAATGAGATGTCGAGCAGCTGCGCGGCCCGGCGGGCATCGTCATAAAACAGCTCATAAAAGTCCCCCATCCGATAGAACAGCAGTATCTCCGGGTTCTCGGCCTTGAGGGTAAGGTACTGCTGCATCATGGGCGTATGCTGGCTGAGGGCGGCGCTGGGCGCCCCTGTGTGGGCGGATAATGCGTTCATGTTCGATCCCGGATGGTGGCCGAGTGGCCGGTGCGATGAGTCGTTTTGGGGGGCATTTTACACGGAACGGGGCAGGGGGGGGAACCTGTCGGCCATGACCCGGACGGTTGCGGTCGCCCCGACGGGGATAGCATAATGGCCACTCGACCACGGGAGGTGCCATGACCCTTGATAGAGAGATAGCCAGCCTCGCCCAAGAGCTGGGCCAGGCCCTCACCGCCAGGGGCGGGCTGGCGACCACGGCAGAATCCTGCACCGGCGGCGGCGTCGCCTACGCCATCACTGAGGTGGCGGGCAGCTCGGCCTGGTTCGACCGCAGCTTCGTGACCTACAGCAACGAGGCCAAGCAGCAGATGCTGGGGGTGAGCGTCGACAGCCTGCTGCGCCACGGCGCCGTCAGCGAGACTGTGGTGCTGGAGATGGCGAGGGGAGCGCTGGCTCGCTCCGATGCCAGCATCAGCGTCGCCATCAGTGGCGTCGCCGGGCCGGGCGGGGGCAGCGATGACAAGCCGGTCGGCACCGTCTGGTTCGCCTGGGCCGAGCAGGGGGGGCGACAACGCTCGCTGCTCGCCCGTTTCGATGGGGATCGCCACCAGGTGCGACAACTGGCCATCAGACAGGCTTTGTCCGGTCTCCTCGCATTGCTCAAGTAAAAGGGCTTGATACTGTATGAATAGACAGTATACTTGACCCAACTTCACCTTATCACGATTTCCAGCGGAGATTGGCATGGATCAGAACAAGCAGAAGGCACTGGCGGCAGCGCTGGGTCAGATTGAGAAGCAGTTTGGTAAAGGCTCCATCATGCGTCTGGGCGACAGCAAGACCATGGACATAGAAGCCATCTCGACTGGCTCCCTCTCTCTGGACGTGGCGCTCGGCATCGGCGGTCTGCCTTGTGGCCGTGTGGTCGAAATCTACGGCCCGGAATCCTCGGGCAAGACCACGCTGACCCTGCAAGTCATCGCCGAGGCTCAGCGCAAAGGCAAGACCTGTGCTTTCGTCGATGCCGAACACGCCCTGGATCCCGTCTATGCCGCCAAGCTGGGGGTCAATGTCGACGATCTGCTGATCTCCCAGCCGGATACCGGCGAACAGGCGCTGGAGATCTGCGACATGCTGGTACGCTCCAACGCCGTGGACGTCATCATAGTCGACTCGGTGGCGGCCCTGACGCCGAAGGCGGAGATCGAAGGCGAGATGGGGGATTCCCATGTCGGCCTGCAGGCCCGTCTCATGTCCCAGGCGCTGCGCAAGCTGACCGCCAACATCAAGAACGCCAACTGCCTGTGCATCTTCATCAACCAGATCCGGATGAAGATCGGCGTCATGTTCGGCAGCCCCGAGACCACCACGGGTGGTAACGCCCTCAAGTTCTACGCCTCCGTGCGTCTGGATATCCGTCGCACCGGCGCCATCAAGGAAGGGGACGAAGTGGTCGGCAACGAGACCCGGGTCAAGGTGGTCAAGAACAAGGTGGCGCCCCCCTTCAAGCAGGCCGAATTCCAGATCTTCTACGGTGCCGGCATTTCCAAGGAGGGTGAGCTGGTGGATCTGGGCGTCAAACACAAGCTGATCGACAAGGCCGGTGCCTGGTACAGCTACAACGGCGAGAAGATCGGTCAGGGCAAGGCCAACGTCATGAAACTGTTTGCCGAGAACAAGGCGATGGCGGGGGAGATCGAAGCCAAGCTGCGTGAACTGCTGCTGACCAAGGGCGGCGCCCCGGACGAGAAGGTGGCTGTGGCCGCCATCGACGAGTTCGAGCCTGAAGATGAACAGGAATTTGAATAACAACAAGGCCGGGCTAACCCCCGGCTTTGTTGTTATGGAGGGGCAGGACGCACCGCCCGAGTTGACCTTCGAAGAGCGGTTCGCCGCCGCCCGTGCCTATGCCATGCGCAGCCTGGCCAGGCGCGAGAGCGCCGAGTCAGAGTTGCTGATGCGCCTGCGCAAGCAGGGCTATGATGAGGCGGTGAGTCAGGCCGTGCTCGATTATTGCCGCGACCATCACTGGGTATCCGACGAGCGTTACGGCGCCATGGCGGTACGGGCCGGGGCGGCCAAGGGTCATGGCCCGACCAGGATCCGCTTCGATCTGCGCCGCAAGGGGCTGAGCGATACCGAGCTGGATCTGGCATTCGCACAACCCGAGCTGGACTGGTTCGAGCTGGCGCTGACCCTGCTTGAGCGGCGCACCGATGGCTCCGCACTCAAGGAGTTCAAACCGCGCATGAAGTGGCTCAAGTTCCTGCTGGGGCGCGGTTTTAGCCAGGATCAGGCGCGTTATGCCATCGCCACCTTGCAGGAGCGAGCCTAGCAGGAAGATCAGCAAAGCTGACAGGCAGCCTCCTGGCGCACCTGGCTAGGGGCGCCGGATCCGTCTGTCAGGGGCGAAGGCCGGGCTCTAGGCTGGCCCGTGGCGCGCGGCTCGCTCGCCGTGCCCCCAAACCTGTCCTGTCGCTGCCAACGGGTTAGATCCCCTCAAGCTGGTTCACTTGTTGAATGGCCTGCGCTTGATTCCCTGAATAGCCCCTTCATCGACACCCTGTTCCTGCGCCTCGAGCACACTCCTGACTGTCTTGTCCTATCTCGACGAGCGGGCCCCATGTTGAATGCTCTGCGCTTGATTCCCTGAATAGCCCCTTCATCGACACCCTGTTCCTGCGCCTCGAGCATACTCCTGACCGTCTTGCCTATCTCGACGAGTGGGCCCCATGTTGAATGCTCTGCGCTTGATTTCCTGAGTGGCCTCTTCATCGACAACCGGTCCCAACATCTAAAGTTCGCTCTCTTGTCACCGGGTTCTGGATATGTCTCGTAAGGCTATCCCCTCGTTGGCCGCGTTTTCCCTCCTTGTGTCCTTTTCCTGGCAGTGCGCCACGGGCCGGATCTCCCTGGTTAGGTCTCTTCACCGCCATGCAAGCCGACCCCCTATGTGGAACGGATCGCGTTTCACTTCGTCGGCTCGGTTCTTGGCGGGAGGGGAGTGGCGCCATCGATGGCGATGCTCATGGCGATTTACCCCGTCTGGCATGGCGGCGTCATGGGCTGGCGGCGCTTGCATCCAGCCGTCGATGGCGTCTGGCCGCTGCCGCTCAGCCCATCAGCAACAGTGCGTTCCTGTGAGGTCACGCCACCCCGGCTTTTTCGGGGCCCCGTGGCCTGCGGGTTTTACTTTACTGCGCAGAAAACTTACATTAGGGCGATTAAAAGTCCGTATCCGAATCAAGCAGGATTTTCCATGTATATGTCCACGTCAGAGATCCGCAGCGCGTTTCTCGAGTACTTCCGCTCTCAGGGGCACCAGGTGGTGTCGTCCAGTTCACTGGTGCCGCACAACGATCCGACTCTGCTGTTCACCAACGCAGGGATGAACCAGTTCAAGGATGTCTTCCTCGGTGCCGACAAGCGTGCCTACAACCGGGCCACCAGCTCCCAGCGCTGCGTGCGTGCCGGCGGCAAGCACAATGACCTGGAAAACGTGGGCTATACCGCCCGTCACCACACCTTCTTCGAGATGCTGGGCAACTTCAGCTTCGGCGACTATTTCAAGCAGGATGCCATCCGCTTCGCCTGGGAATTCCTGACCGGAACCCTGAAGCTGCCCAAGGAGCGCCTGCTGGTCACCGTCTATGAGACAGATGACGAGGCATTCGACATCTGGGCCAAGGAGATCGGTGTCCCGACGGATCGCATCGTGCGCATCGGTGACAACAAGGGGGCGGCCTTCGCTTCCGATAACTTCTGGCAGATGGGCGATACAGGCCCCTGCGGCCCCTGCACCGAGATCTTCTACGACCATGGCGACCACATCTGGGGTGGCCCTCCCGGCTCACCGGAAGAGGATGGCGACCGTTTCATCGAGATCTGGAACGTGGTCTTCATGCAGTTCAATCGTCAGGCCGATGGCACCATGGAGCCGCTGCCTCGCCCGTCCGTGGATACCGGCATGGGGCTGGAGCGTATCTCCGCCATCATGCAGGGCGTGCACTCCAACTACGAGATCGACATCTTCCAGGCGCTGATCAAGAAGGCGGCCGAGATAGTGGGTTGCAGCGACCTGAACAACCAGTCCCTGCGAGTCATCGCCGACCACATCCGCTCCTGTGCCTTCCTGATTGCCGACGGCGTCATGCCCTCCAACGAGGGGCGTGGCTATGTGCTGCGTCGCATCATTCGTCGCGCCGTGCGTCACGGCCGCAAGCTGGGTGCCACCGAGGTCTTCTTCTACAAACTCGCTGCCGAGCTGTCGGTGCAGATGAAGGATGTGGCCGAAGAGCTTATCGCCCAGCTGCCCCTGGTCGAGCGCGTGCTGCGCATCGAGGAGGAGCAGTTCGTCCGCACCCTGGACAGGGGGCTGCTGCTGCTCGAAGACGTGCTGGCAAACCTGGGGGATGCCAAGGTCGTGCCGGGCGAGGTGGTCTTCAAGCTTTATGATACCTACGGCTTCCCGGCGGATTTGACCGCCGACGTGGTGCGCGATCGCGACATCGCCATCGACGAAGAGGGTTTCCACGCCGAGATGGCGAAGCAGCGCGCCCGTGCCAAGGAGGCGTCCAGCTTTGGCGTCAACTACAACGACGTGCTCAAGCTCGACTTCGAGACCCCCTTCACCGGCTACAAGACCCTGACCGAGCAGACCCGGGTGCTGGGCATCTACAAAGAGGGCGTTCAGGTGAGCGGCCTCATCGCCGGCGAAGAGGCCGTGGTGGTGCTGGAGCAGACCCCCTTCTACGCCGAGTCTGGCGGTCAGGTGGGCGATACCGGGATCATCCGGGTGGATGACGGCATCTTCGCCGTGACCGACACCCAGAAGGCGGGCAAGGCCATCGTCCACACGGGTTACCTGGAGCTGGGCACCCTGGAAGAGGGGGCCGCAGTCGTGGCCGAGGTCGATGGCGAACGCCGTCAGGCCGTGGCTCTCAACCACTCCGTCACCCACCTGTTGCACGCGGCCCTGCGTCAGGCGCTCGGTGATCACGTGACCCAGAAAGGCTCTCTGGTGGGCGCCGAGCGTCTGCGCTTTGACTTCTCCCACTTCGAGGGGCTGACCATGGCGACCATTCGCCGGGTCGAAGAGCTGGTGAACGCCCAGATCCGCGCCAACCACGAGGTCGCCACCCAGGTGATGGATCTGGAAGCGGCCAAGGCGGCCGGCGCCATGGCGCTGTTTGGCGAGAAATACGAAGACGACGTGCGTGTCGTACGCATGGGTGACTACTCCACCGAGCTGTGCGGCGGAACCCACGCCAGGCGCACCGGCGATATCGGCTTCTTCAAGATCATCGCCGAGAGTGGCATCGCCGCTGGCGTGCGCCGCATCGAAGCGGTGACCGGCAAGGGCGCCATCGACTTCATGCACCAGATAGGTGAGCAAATCGAGGAAGCCGCGGCCCTGGTGAAGGGGGATCAATTCTCCATCGCCGATAAAGTGCGTCAGATGATGGACAAGGCCAAGATGATGGAGCGCGAGCTGGAGCAGCTCAAGGCCAAGCTGGCCGCGCAGGCCGGTAACGATTTGCTGGGCCAGGTGATCGAGATCAATGGCCAGAAGGTGCTGGTAGCGGCACTGGAAGGGGCAGATCCCAAATCCCTGCGCGGCATGCTGGACGAGCTGAAGAATCAGATGAAGTCCGGTGTCGTGCTGCTGGCGACCAGCGGTGAGGGCAAGGTCAATCTGATCGCCGGTGTGACCAATGACCTGACCGGCAAGGTCAAAGCCGGCGAGCTGGTCAACCTGGTGGCCCAGCAGGTGGGCGGCAAGGGCGGTGGTCGTCCGGACATGGCACAGGCGGGGGGCACCCAGCCAGAGGCCGTGCCTGCGGCACTGCAATCCGTTCACTCCTGGCTGGAAGAGCGCCTGTAATCGGGCGAGGTGATCTGTGGCACTCTATGTACAGAAATTTGGCGGTACATCGGTCGGCTCCCTGGAGCGGATCGAGGCGGTCGCCGAGCGGGTCGCTCAGACCAGGGCCCAGGGCCATGATGTGGTGGTGGTGGTCTCCGCCATGTCGGGGGAAACCAACCGCTTGCTGGGCATGGCCCAGCAGCTGGACCCCGATGCCAATCGGCGCGAGATGGATGTGCTGGTCTCCACCGGCGAGCAGGTCACCATTGCCCTGCTGGCCATCGCCTTGACCCGTCGGGACTGTCCGGCGGTCTCCATGACCGGGGATCAGGTGCGTATCCACACCGACTCCGCCCATGGCAAGGCCAGGATCACCCACATAGACACGGCCTCGCTTCGCTCCGAGCTGGGTGCGGGCAAGGTGGTGGTGGTGGCCGGATTCCAGGGGCGTGATGAGCACAATGCCATCACTACCCTGGGCCGGGGTGGCTCAGATACCACTGCGGTGGCGATCGCGGCGGCACTCGAGGCAGACGAATGCCAGATATTCACCGACGTGGATGGGGTCTATACCACGGATCCGCGCATCGAGCCCAAGGCCCGTCGCCTCGCTACCATCACCTTCGAGGAGATGCTGGAGATGGCGAGCCTGGGGGCCAAGGTGCTGCAGATCCGTTCGGTGGAATTTGCGGGCAAGTACCGGGTGCCGCTAAGGGTGCTGTCGAGCTTCATCGATGGCGAGGGAACCTTAATCACATATGGAGGTGAGAGGATGGAAGCTCCCCTGGTATCGGGCATAGCGTTCAATCGCAACGAGGCCAGCCTGACCATACTCGGTGTGCCGGACAGGCCCACGGTCGCGGCCCAGATCCTGGGTCCCATCAGCGATGCCAATATCGACGTGGACATGATTGTTCAGAATACGTTGGGGGATGGCAGTGCAGATTTTACCTTCACGGTGAATCGCGATGACTACCGACGGGCCCGCGCCCTGCTGGAGCAGACCGCCAGCGACCTGGGGGCGGCCTGTGTGCAGGGCAATGGTGAGATAGCCAAGGTTTCCATCGTCGGGGTGGGGATGTGGAATCACCCCGGTGTGGCCCGCACCATGTTCAAGGTACTGGGTGAGGAGGGGATCAACATGCAGTTGATTTCCACCTCCGAAATCAAGATATCCGTGGTGATTGACGAGAAGTATCTGGAGCTGGCGGTACGGTCCCTGCATGGCGCCTTTGGGCTGGATCAGGCGCCGAGCGAACAGCCGCTGGGCAACAATCCCTGATTGATTTAGTTTCAACCATTTACCATATCGATATCTTTGTAAGATAATGTCCCATGTCGATATGAATACAAAACAGGATACAGGAGCAAGCGAATGCTTATTTTGACTCGTCGTGTAGGGGAAACCCTGATGATTGGTGACGAAGTGACTGTCACCGTACTGGGCGTGAAAGGCAACCAGGTACGCATCGGTGTGAACGCACCGAAAGAGGTTTCCGTACACCGCGAAGAGATCTACATGCGGATACAGGCCGAGAAAGTACCGGGCCAGCCGAATTTCTAAGCCGCTTTTCATAGCAGCGTTCAGGCGACACCTTCCCGTGTCGCCTTTTGTTTTTCTGGGGGCTCAGAACGCTTTGCAAGGCAGCAAACTGCGGGATAAGTATCGATTTTGTTTGAATATTCCACGCTTTGGCCAAATGCTGAGCGAACACGCTTTTTTCTACAAAAAAGTGTTTGACTAAAAATCCCTGTGAAGTATTATCAGCCCCGCAAACGGAGAGGTGGCCGAGAGGCTGAAGGCGCTCCCCTGCTAAGGGAGTATGCGGCTTATACCCGCATCGGGGGTTCGAATCCCCCCTTCTCCGCCATTTTGCGCCCGTAGCTCAGCTGGATAGAGTACCTGGCTACGAACCAGGTGGTCAGAGGTTCGAATCCTCTCGGGCGCACCATATTACGACTCGAAAGGGTCATGTGTTGACCATCAGCAAGTCGACACGATAGAAAAGGCTTACTGATGAGTAAGCTTTTTTTATCGCTTTAAATCAGGGCGCCCGTAGCTCAGCTGGATAGAGTACCTGGCTACGAACCAGGTGGTCGGAGGTTCGAATCCTCCCGGGCGCACCATTTAACGCAACACAGATTTCATGAGCGCCCGTAGCTCAGCTGGATAGAGTACCTGGCTACGAACCAGGTGGTCAGAGGTTCGAATCCTCTCGGGCGCACCATTTTGAAAGCAGTACACAAAAGTTTGTGAGCGCCCGTAGCTCAGCTGGATAGAGTACCTGGCTACGAACCAGGTGGTCGGAGGTTCGAATCCTCCCGGGCGCACCATTTTGAAAGCAGTAGCAAAAGTTGATGAGCGCCCGTAGCTCAGCTGGATAGAGTACCTGGCTACGAACCAGGTGGTCGGAGGTTCGAATCCTCCCGGGCGCACCATACAGACAGCCTCGACCTCGGTCGGGGCTGTTTTTTTATGTGCGTGAGGCTGCGCTCTGTCGCCGCACAGCACGCACCGGCCATGCAGCTTCGCCTGCCCTCTCGCCCTGTTATGGCGTTTCGCCTTCTCTCCTGTCGCTTCGTCCATCCTTGGCCATGTCCTTGCCAGCAGGCACGGCTGTCCTTGTGCCTGGCAAGGTCGCCTCACCATGGTCTCCAGGCATCCTCCTCGCCCGTCGAGCTATCATCTCCCTTGCCCAGGTGGCTCGGTGTGACTGAGTACGCTGTGCGGGCAATAAAAAAGGATGCCGCAGCATCCTTTCTCCTTCCTTTGTTCACGTCTCAGCTCTTGAGCCACTTGCGAATGCGGTTGGCATCACCGATGGGGGTGCGCTTGCCGAAGGAGTTGAGCAAGACGATGGCCAGCTCCTGGCGGTCCGGTTTGGCGCGCATCAGCAGGCAGCGTCCCGCTTCGTTGGTAAAGCCGGTCTTGGAGAGGCGTACATTCCAGTCCGGGTTCTTGACCAGGGGGTTGGTGTTGTTGAAATGGAGGCTGTAGTCCGGGGTGCGAAAGCGCATCTCCTCATCGCCGTCCTGGGTGAACTGGCGGATCAGTGGCTGGCGATAGGCTGCCGAGAGGAGCCTGGCCAGATCCTGGGCGGTGGAGACATTGCTGCTGGAGAGGCCGGTGGCATCATGGAAGCGGCTGTTGCGCATGCCCAGTTGTCTGGCCTTGTGGTTCATGGCACGAATGAAGGCAGCGCGCCCCCCTGGGTAGTGGCGGGCAAGCGCCGAGGCCATGCGATTCTCCGAAGACATCAGCGCCAGGTGCAAAGCATCGCGGCGGCTGATCCTGGTGCCCATGCGTATCCGGGAGTAGGTGTGCTTGATGGTATCGCGATCATGGCCATCCACGGTGAGGATCTGGTCGAGATCCTGCCTGGCATCGAGCACCACCAGCGCCGTCATCAGCTTGGTGAGGGAGGCGATGGGGCGTCGGCTGGCGGCATTCTTCTGGTAGAGCGTCTTGCCGCTATTCACGTCCAGCACCAGGGCGCTGCTCGAGCGCAGCTGCAGCTTGGCCGGGTTGGGCGCTGCCATGGCCTGGCCGGGCAGAAACAGGCCAGCCAATGTACTCAACAGCGCCAAGGCGCGGATCTGACCCCTCATACAACACTCCATCCAACACGAGAAAAAAGGCGGTAGATTCACGCATTTTTGCCCCGGCTTTACAAGGGGAGCCGCGGCTATTTTATTAATGAGCGTGATTAAAAAAGGCCATGTCACCATGGCCTCTTCGCTTACTGTGGCAGGCGCCCCGGCGCCCGCTTGCGCCGCAGCAGGGTGCGCCAGAGCAGGGCCAGCAGACCGGCGGCGAGCAGCACCAGCGGCAGGTAGAGGATGATGCTGAGGAACTGGGTCTCGTACTGGGCCGCCAGCCTGGTGTGGCTCAGGTAGTAGCCCAGGCTGACCAGGGGGCTGACCCAGAGAATGGAGCTGACGAGATTCACCATCAGAAAACGCCCCTGGGGGATCTCGGTGGCCCCGACGATATAGGGGTAGACGGTGCGCACGAAGGCGATGTAGCGCGCCGTGATCAGGGTCAGGATGCCGTACTTGTCCAGCAGGTAAAACACCTTCTGCTTGTGCTTCTCGTCCATGTGGGACATCAGGCGATGGTAGGTGCGGGTGTGGCCGAGCAGGCGGCCCTGCATGTAACCAAGCCAGGTGCCGACGAAGGTGGCCAGGATCAGCAGGGGAACCACCCAGAGGGAGAGTACCTCCTGATAGATGAGTACCCCCGTCAGCAGCAACAGGCTGTCACCTGGCAGAAATGCCGTGGGGATGAAGCCATTCTCCAGTACCAGAAACGTCAGCAGCACACCGCAGACCATGAACGCCATCTTGGGATCGGACAAGGTCACCAGATCATGGTGCATGAAGGCGTGTGCCAGTTGATAGAAGTCTTCCATCGCGTTTACTCCGCGGCTTGCGCCGTCTGCTCGGGTACGGGCGTCGCCAGCACCTTGTCGATACGCAGACCATCCATGTCGACGATTTCCAATTGCCACTGGGCCAGGGCAACCTGATCCCCGGTCTGGGGCATGCGCCCCAGCAGCATCATGATGAGGCCGCCCAGGGTGTGATAGTGATGTTCCTCCTCTTCCGGCAGCCGGTTGAGCCCCAGGCAATCCTTCAGCTCGGGCAGGGGGATGAGGCCGTCGAGCAGCAGGCTGCCGTCGGCGCGCTGGTAGACCCAGTGATCCTGGGCCTCCCCTTGTTGAAAGTCACCGGCCAGGGCTTCCAGCAGATCCTGCTGGGTGACCAGCCCCTGCAACTCGCCATACTCATCCACCACCAGCACCATGTGTTCGGCATGACTGCGAAAATGGTTGAGCAGCTCCAGGCCGTTGAGGGTCTCAGGCAGCAGGCTGCCATCCTGGGTGAGGGCCGCCAGATTGATGTCCTCGCCGCGCACATAGGCGTGCAGAACCTTGTTGACGTTGAGTATGCCCACCAGGTTGGAGAGGCTGCCGTCGCAGACCGGGAAGAAGCTGTGACCATACTCCACCATGCGCATCAGGTTGACCTCGGTGGGTTGGGCCAGATCCAGATAGCGGATGTCGCTGCGGGGCACCATCATGGACTCGAGGCGGCGTTCGTCGAGGCGAAACACGTTGCGCAGCATGGTGCGCTCATGGTCCTCGATGACCCCGGCCTGGGAGCCCTCCTCCAGCATGGCGTGGATCTCCTCCTGGGTCAGTTGATGGCTGTTCTCCTGGCTGACCCGCAGCAGCCGCAGGCAGCCATGGGTCGAGGCGGAGAGCAGCCAGACGAAGGGGCGGGTCAGGGTCGCCAGCCAGAGCATGGGGCGAGCCACCAGGCAGGCGATGCGTTCCGGACTGATCTGGCCGAGACGTTTGGGCACCAGTTCGCCGACAACGATGGAGAGATAGGTGACGCTGACCACCACCAGTACGGTGGCGAGCAGGCTGCTGCCGCTGGCGCTCAGCCCCCACTCCTGCAACCAGAGGGCGAAGGGCTTGGCCAGCACGGATTCACCATAGATGCCGTTGAGCAGGCCTATGCTGGTGATGCCTATCTGCACCGCAGAGAGAAAATGGGTGGGGTCCTCGGCCAGACGCAGGGCGATGGCGGCCGATCCTGAGCCCTCGGCGGCGAGTTTGCCGAGCCGCGCCTTGCGGGCCGTGACGATGGCGATTTCAGACATGGCAAAAATGCCGTTCAGTACGATCAATCCAATCAGGATCAACATTTCCATACAGGAAGCTAACTCCACGGGGTGAATACTGCGGCAGTGTAATGAATTTGACGAGGCCGCGCTTGTAAAACTCATGGTGGAGCGTCGGCGCGGCGGCAAGGGGATACAAAAAAGCCCCCTGCTGACAGGGGGCTCTTGGGAGGGACGTGACCCTTACAGGGCGGCGATCTCGGCCTGCTGGGCCTCGAGTTTCACCAGCTGGTGACGGTAATCTTCCAGCTTCTCGCGCTCCTTGGCGATGACGGCTTCCGGCGCCTTGGCCACGAAAGCCTCGTTGCCAAGCTTGCCTTCGATACGGCCGCACTCACCGACCAGACGGGCCACTTCTTTGGCCAGACGGGCCAGCTCGGCCTCCTTGTCGATGAGACCGGCCATGGGGATCATCAGCTCTGTGTTGCCGATCAGTTTCTTGACCGATAGGGGGGCGACTTCACCTTCGCCAA
This sequence comes from Aeromonas bivalvium, assembly GCF_046078285.1. Taxonomy (NCBI): domain Bacteria; kingdom Pseudomonadati; phylum Pseudomonadota; class Gammaproteobacteria; order Aeromonadales; family Aeromonadaceae; genus Aeromonas; species Aeromonas bivalvium. Next base: position 91,503 of record NZ_JBGXBV010000005.1, on the reverse strand, counting down.
GCACGCGGATGGATTCCAGACGGGCCAGGGACTTGAGGAAGGCCTCGTTGTCGGTGGCCCGCTGGGCGTCCTTGCCATCGCACTTGAGCAGCACGTTGAGGGGCACGCTCGGCGCCACGTTCATCTCGGCGCGGATGTTGCGGATGCTGACGATGAACTCCTTCACCCACTCACTATCCGCCATGGCGGTTTCGTCTACCTTGGCGGCATCGAACTCGGGGAAGGCCTGCACCATGATGGTGTCGGCGTGCACACCGGTCAGCGGCGCCACCGATTTCCAGATGGTCTCGGTGATGAAGGGGATGATGGGATGTGCCAGACGCAGCAGGGTCTCCAGCACGGTCACCAGCGTGTGACGGGTGGCGCGCTGCTCGGCGTCCGAGCCCTTGCCCAGCACCGGCTTGGTCAGCTCCAGATACCAGTCGCAGAACTGGTTCCAGATAAATTCGTACAGCACGCCTGCGGCGATATCGAAGCGATAGGTATCGAGGGCGGTGCGGAAGTCACGGATGGCAACTTGCAGCTGGGACTGGATCCAGCGATCCGCCAGGCTGAACTGCATTTCGCCGCCGTTAAGGCCGCAATCCTGATCCTCGGTGTTCATCAGCACGTAGCGGGAGGCGTTCCACAGCTTGTTGCAGAAGTTGTTGTAGCCGTCCAGGCGCTTCATGTCCCAGTTGATGTCACGACCGGTAGAGGCCAGCGCCGCCAGGGTGAAGCGCAGGGCGTCGGTGCCGTGGGCCTCGATCCCTTCCGGGAACTGCTTGGCGGTACGCTTGCCGATCTTCTCGGCCATCTGCGGCTGCATCATGTTGCCGGTGCGTTTCTCCAGCAGATCTTCCAGGGAGATGCCGTCGATCATGTCGAGGGGGTCCAGCACGTTGCCCTTGGACTTGGACATCTTCTGCCCTTCTTCGTCACGGATGAGCCCCGTGATGTAGACGGTCTTGAACGGAACTTGCGGCTGGCCGTTCTCGTCCTTGATGAAGTGCATGGTCATCATGATCATCCGGGCAATCCAGAAGAAGATGATGTCGAAGCCGCTCATCAGTACGTCGGTGGGGTGGAAGGTCTTGAGCGCCTCTGTGTTGTTCGGCCAGCCCAGGGTGGAGAAGGTCCACAGGGCGGAGCTGAACCAGGTGTCGAGCACATCTTCGTCCTGACGCAGCACGGTCACGGACGGAATATTGTGCTTGGCGCGCACCTCGGCTTCATCACGGCCCACGTAGACCTTGCCGGCCTCGTCATACCAGGCCGGGATGCGGTGACCCCACCACAGCTGACGGGAGACGCACCAGTCCTGAATGTCGCGCATCCAGGAGAAGTACATGTTTTCGTACTGCTTGGGCACGAACTGGATGCGGCCATCTTCCACCGCCTCGATGGCGGTCTTGGCCATGGGGGCCACGCGCACGTACCACTGGTCGGTCAGCATGGGCTCGATGGGGACGCCGCCGCGATCGCCGTAGGGCTGCTGCAGCACGTGATCCTTGATTTCGGCCAGCAGGCCCAGCTCGTTCAGCCTGGCGACGATGGCCTTGCGAGCGGCGAAGCGCTCCATGCCGGCGAACTCGGTCGGCAGGGCGGCGTCATAGGCGGTGCTGGGGTTGCCGTTGGCATCGACCACTTCGGCCTCGGCACGCACGTGAGCGTCCAGGGTGAAGATGTTGATCATCGGCAGGTTGTGGCGCTTGCCCACTTCGTTGTCGTTGAAGTCGTGGGCCGGGGTGATCTTCACGCAGCCGGTGCCCTTCTCCATGTCGGCGTGCTCGTCGGCGACGATGGGGATCAGACGGTTCACCAGCGGCAGCAGTATGTGCTGGCCGATCAGTGCCTTGTAGCGCGGGTCTTCCGGGTTCACGGCCACGGCGGTATCGCCCAGCATGGTCTCCGGACGAGTGGTGGCGACGATCAGGTGATCCTGGCCATCGCTGGTCTTGGCGCCGTTGGCCAGGGGGTAGCGAAGGTGCCACATGTGGCCCTTGATCTCGCGGTTTTCCACTTCCAGATCGGAGATGGCGGTGTTGAGCTTGGGATCCCAGTTCACCAGACGCTTGCCGCGATACATGAGGCCATCTTCGTAGAGACGCACGAACACTTCCTGGACGGCGTCGGAGAGGCCCTCATCCATGGTGAAGCGCTCGCGCTCCCAGTCCACGGAGTCGCCGAGGCGGCGCATCTGGCGGGTGATGGTGCCGCCGGACTCTTCCTTCCACTGCCAGATCTTGTCGATGAAGGCGTCACGGCCGTAGTCGTGACGGGTCTTGCCCTCTTCGGCGGCGATCTTGCGCTCCACCACCATCTGGGTGGCGATGCCGGCGTGGTCGGTGCCCGCCTGCCACAGGGTGTTCTTGCCCTGCATGCGGTTGTAGCGGATCAGGGTGTCCATCAGGGTCTGCTGGAAGGCGTGACCCATGTGCAGGCTGCCGGTGACGTTCGGCGGCGGGATCATGATGCAGAAGGAGTCTTTGCTGGTGTCGCCGTGGGGCTTGAAGTAGCCCTGAGATTCCCAGTGCTGGTAGAGCGCCTGTTCGATGGCGTTGTGATTAAAAGTCTTTTCCATGGTCTCGCCGTAATCTGGATGGATGGATTCTGGTGCTGGATCTCGCGGGGCAGTCAGGGCTGCGCCGGATCCGGGGGAGCAACGGGCTGATCCCTCATCTCGAGGGTATGGCCTGCCTGGCGATAGTGCTTGTAGCGCTCGCGGGCTTGCTGCTTCTGCGTTTCGTCAGTGGGGACAAAATCTACCACTTGAGCGAAGTGTCCTGCAAACAAAGGTGTCTGCCGGGCCAGGTTGATGAGGCGGGCATAGCGCCGCTTCGGTGGCTGATGGCCTATCTCCACCGGAGCCTGACCGCTCTCCCCCTGCAACTGGTGCGGCACGAAGCGATCCGGCGGCAGTTGCCACAACAGCTCGTCCAGGCGCAGGGCCTGGGCCTCGTCGTCGCACAGCAGGTAGATATGGCCCGCGCTCCAGCCATCGGCCGCAAGCTGGCAGGCGAGGCGTTCGACCGCAGACGCCTGAGCGTCGTCGGGCGCACTCATCAGGTAAAAGGTCACTTGGCTCATCAGCTTGGTCCCGTTTGGCTGTGACGGACGCTTGACCGCCGTGAGGGTCGACCGCGGGTATGCCTGCCGACGCTCAATGAAACAAGGAAGAGGCGAGCCTCTTCCTTGTGGTACTGGGCAACTCCCTGGCTTCCGACGCATTCATCGGAAGGGGTAGGGGAGTTACTCCTTCTCTTCGATATCGACGCCGGCCCGGTTGAGCAGGAACTGGGTCAGCAGGGGCACGGGGCGCCCAGTGGCGCCCTTGTCCTTGCCACTCTTCCAGGCCGTGCCGGCCACATCCAGGTGGGCCCAGTTGTACTTCTTGGTGAAGCGTGACAGGAAGGCGGCAGCCGTGATGGTGCCGGCCGGACGGCCCCCTATGTTGGCCATGTCGGCAAACGGGCTCTCCAGCTGTTCCTGGTATTCGTCGAACAGCGGCAGGCGCCAGGCGCGATCGCCCGCCTGCTCGGAGGCCCCCAGCAGCTCATGGGCCAGCGGGTTGTGGTTGGCCAGCAGGCCCGAGGTGTGGTGGCCCAGGGCGATGATGCAGGCACCGGTCAGGGTGGCCACGTCGATGACCGTATCCGGGTCGAATCTGTCCACATAGGTGAGGGCATCGCACAGCACCAGGCGACCTTCCGCGTCGGTGTTGAGCACTTCGATGGTCTGGCCGGACATGGAGGTAAGGATGTCCCCCGGGCGATAGGCATTGCCGCCCGGCATGTTCTCGCAGCCCGCCAGCACGCCGATGACGTTGATGGGCAGCTGCAGTTCGGCCAGGGCGTGCATGGTGCCGAGCACGGAGGCGGCGCCGCCCATATCGTATTTCATCTCGTCCATGCCGTCCGCCGGCTTGATGGAGATGCCGCCGGAATCGAAGGTCAGCCCCTTGCCCACCAGCACGATGGGCTTGGCCTCGGGATGACCCTTGTATTCGATGATGGCCATCATGGCTTCGTTCTCGGAGCCGCGGGCCACCGCCAGATAGGAGTTCATGCCGAGCTCGGCCATCTCCTGCTCACCCACCACCTTGGTGGTGATGTTGTCGAAGGCATCGGCCAGACGACGGGCCTGGGAGGCGAGATAGGCGGGGTTGCAGACGTTGGGCGGCATGTTGGCCACGTCGCGACAGACGCGCACCCCTTTCGCCACAGCCAGGCCGTGGGCGATGGCTTTCTCGCCTATGGTCAGTTCCCGACGCGTCGGCACGTTGAACACCAGCTTGCGCAGGGGGCGGCGTGGCTCGGCCTTGTTGGTCTTGAACTGATCGAAACTGTAGAGGCCCGCCTTGGTGCTCTCCACCGCCTGACGCACCTTCCAGTAGGTGTCCCGACCCTTGACGTGCAACTCGGTCAGGAAGCAGACAGCCTCCATGGAGCCGGTTTCGTTCAGGGTGGTGATGGTCTTGTTGATGATCTGCTTGTATTGGCGTTCGTCGAGCTCCCGCTCCTTGCCGCAGCCCACCAGCAGTACCCGTTCGCTCAGTACGCCCGGTACTTGATGGAGCAGCAGCATCTGGCCTGGTTTCCCTTCCAGGTCACCACGGCGCAGCAGCGAGCTCAGGTAGCCATCGCTGATCTTGTCCAGTTGTTCGGCCACCGGAGAGAGGCGGCGGGGTTCAAACACACCGACCACGACGCAGGCACTGCGCTGCTTCTCAGGACTGCCACTCTTTACACTGAACTCCATGGAATCTCCTACATCCTAAAGACAAAAGGCACCTTTTATTGAATAATGCAGTGCTTGTTGGGTATCAGAGGCGGAGCGAACAGCCACAGGCTCCGCAGTTCAAACTGGTAAAAATCCAATATAGGGCCCTATTTTTCAGGCATTCGACTAAAAACACAAGTTTACTTGGGAATGACTGTGATCGTTTTCCGATATTTGTTCAGGGAAACCCTGAAAACCCAGCTGGCGGTGCTGTTCGTACTCCTGCTTATCTTCGTCAGCCAGCAATTCATCAAGATCATTGGCGATGCCGCCGATGGCGAGGTGCCGACGCGCCTGATCTCCACCCTGATGCTGCTCAACCTGCCCAACATGGCGCTGCTGATGCTGCCAATCAGTCTGTTTTTGGCCATCTTGTTCGCTCACGGTCGTCTCTATGCCGAAAGTGAGATGACAGTGATGCATGCGGTGGGGGTCAGCCCGCGCCGGGTCATGCTGACCACCATGGTGCTGGCCCTGCTTACCGCCCTGGTCGCCGGTTTCAACACAGGTTGGGTCGCGCCGCTCGCCAAGGAGCGGGAGTATCAGGTGATCGACGAGTTCAAGGCCGATCCCGGCATCTCCTTCCTGCAGGCGGGGCGTTTCATGGACCTCGACGGCGGCAAGCTGGTGGCCTATATCCAGGATCTCAATGACAAGGGATCTGTGCTGCAGAAGATCTTCGTGCTGCAGCGGGCTCAGGGCACGACACCGCCCTCGGTGGTGATCGCGACCGAAGGTCAGGTGACGGTGGATGAGAATGGTCTGCAGTGGCTGACCCTGAAGGATGGCTCTCGCTACGAGGGGGACTTCAACACCAGGAAATTTCAGATCTCCGATTTTCGGGAATACAGCCTGGTGATCCGCCAGCAGGAGGCGGAGCATTCCAATCGCAAGTCGGCGGCCAAGCCGACCATGGAATTGTTCGGTACCCAGGACAACCAGCTGATGGCCGAATTGCAGTGGCGCATCTCCCTGCCGCTCTCCATTCCTGTGCTCACCTTCCTGGTGGTGCCCCTGGCCCGGGTCAATCCACGCCAGGGGCGCTACGCCAAGCTACTGCCGGCCATCCTGCTCTATCTCTCCTATTTCCTGTTGCTGTCCGCGGCGCGTTCGGCCATCGACAGCGGCCGCCTGCCCCACTGGCCCGGCATGTTCTGGGTGCCGGTTGCCTATCTGCTGTTGATCGGGGTGCCGCTCAACCTGCAGGGGACCGCCTGGTGGAACGGGGCCAAGGGGCGCTTCTTCAATGGAGGATCCGCCGATGCTGCCAAATAGGGATTCTGCCGATGTGTGACATTCTCGCCAGGCATGTTGATGGGGTCGCCTTTAAGTCGAACCTCTGCGGTGCGCGATATTCCAAGAGAAAAAGCATGATGCTGCAATATAGGAACCTCTGCTGATGTTTGGCATTCTCGACAGATACATAGGCCGGGTCATCTTCATGTCGATCCTGCTGTGCGAGGTGACCCTGGTCGGCCTCTCCGCCCTCATCAAGTATGTGGAGCAGCTCAAGTCGGTCGGTGACGGCAACTATGACATGGTGAGCGCCTTCTATTTCGTCATGCTCTCCATGCCCAAGGAGGCGGTGCTCTTCTTCCCGCTGGCGGCGCTGCTGGGTGGTCTCATCGGCCTCGGCCAGCTGGCGAGCAGCTCCGAGCTGGTGGTGATGCAGGCGGCGGGTCGCTCCAAGCTCAGCATAGTGGTGGCGGCGCTCAAGACGGCCATTCCGCTGATGCTGGTGTTCAGCCTGGTGGGTGAGTATGTGGCTCCCATCGCCAAGCGCACCGCAGACGATATCAAGGCCGGTGCCATGTCCGAGGGGCGACTGACCATCTCGGCGTCCGGGGTCTGGGCGCGGGACGGCAACAACTTCGTCAGCATCAACGGGGTGCGCAACGATGGCGCCCTGACCGGCATCACCCTCTACCGCTTCACCCCGGCGCGCAAGCTGATCGATGTGGTGCAGGCCCAGGAGGGAATGTTCGAGCAGCACCACTGGGTACTGAAATCGGTTCATGCCACCCGCTTCGATGATCCGACCCGGGTCGTGAGTGAGGATCTGCCCCAGATGACCTGGCAATCGGATCTCACCCCCAAGCAGCTGGGGGTGGTCAGCATAGATCCCGAGAACCTCTCCATTTCCGGGTTGCGGGACTATGTCGGCTATCTGGATGCCAACAAGCAGGATGCGGGGCGCTACAAGCTGGAGCTGTGGCGCAAGTTGCTGGCGCCGCTCTCGGTGGTGGCCATGATACTGCTGGCCTCCTCCTTCATCTTCGGGCCGCTGCGCTCGGTGAGCATGGGGGCGCGGATGCTGATGGGGATCATGACCGGCTTCGTGGTCTATGTGAGCGATCGGGTGTTCGGCCCGGTCAGCCTGGTCTATTCGGTGCCCCCCATCATAGCGGCCGTGGCACCCAGCCTGCTGTTCGGCGGTGTGTCCCTCTATATCCTGAGTCGCAGGCGCTAGATAGGGTCACAGTGGCTAGAAACAAGAAAGGGCACCTGGGTGCCCTTTCTGCTGTCTGCTCTTCGTCATGACTTGTCGAGCATGTTCAGGTTCTCATCCTTGCTCAGCACGATGACCTCGCACTCTGCCCAGATGTCCTGAAACGCCTTGGGCCGCTCGCCGCCCAGCAGGCACATCAGGTTGCCCAGACCGAATGCCGCCGTGGCGAGCCGGATCAGTGCCTGGGTGATGCGGATATTGCTGCCATCCACATTCTGGATGCGCAGCCGCCAGGCGCGCATGCCGATGGTCTGGCCGGCCCGGGTCCAGAACCAGACATAGAAACCCATGATCACCAGCGCCAGCCAGGCGCTGTAGAGGGGGCTGGTCAGCAGCCAGCTGGCATCTCTGCCCTCGGGCACGGTCGCCAGGCCGGTGACGAGCAGCAACTGGGCCACCCCCATGCCGATGAAGCCGGCGATCACCAGCAGCGAGATGACCACCAGGTAGTCATAGAGCAGGGCGCCGAGGCGGCGTAACAGACCTGCGGAGGGGTGAGTGTGGACGGGGGGCGTCGCCGGAGGAGGCGTGACTGACTTGCGCTTGGCCATGGGGATTTTCCATCAAGAAGTTGAGGGCATTCTAAGTAACTGGGCAATCGACGGCAAGACGTTGAATAAATGAGCAAACAGCGAGAGGCCTGCGAAAAACACCTTGCATGGTCAGGCGCCATTCGTATAATCCCTCGCAGTTGCCCGGGTGGCGAAATCGGTAGACGCAGCGGATTCAAAATCCGCCGTTGCAAAACGTGTCGGTTCGAGTCCGACCCCGGGCACCATTATTAAAACCCTGTTTGGTCAACAGGTTAACGTGGCAAATGCGGCGTTATGTCTCCTGAGTACTGCGGTTGAAAACCAAAACTTCGTGCAATTTCGTGCAAAGGGTTTCAACCATGGCAAACATTCAAAAAATCACCGGTAAGCGTGGCAGTAGCTATCGCGTACAGTTCATGAAAAATGGCCGTCGAATCGGTCAAACCTTCAAAACCAAAAAAGCCGCCGAAGCCTTTATGGCACAGCTCATTGTTTACGATGACATGGCCGATGCTTTGACGCACTCCAGCCTTTCCACAATCCTCATTGATTCCGCAATAACGGCATTTCTCGACCAGTATAAAGGCCGTGATCGTTCGATCATCCAGCGTCTTGGCTGGTGGGCTGACCGTCTCAAGGGCAAGCCCGTCGGTAAGGTTTCTCGGCAGCACATCAAATCTGCTCTCGAGGCTCTCCAAAAAGATGAGAAAAGCCCCGGCACGCTCAACCGCTACAAAGCGGCCATTTCTTCCGTATTCCAATGGTTCAACGACAAGCACGACGTTAAGCACAACCCCGCCCGTGAAGTTCGCCAGAAGACTGAGGACAATGGTTGCACCCGCTTCTTATCTGATGATGAGCTGTCCCGCCTGCTGAAAGCCGCAAGTGCCAGTAAGTGGGAACGCCTGCATCTGCTTATCCACATGGCTATCGCCACCGGTGCCCGCAGGAGCGAGCTGATCAACCTGAAATGGGCGGACATCGATTTTCAACGCAAAACCGCTCGCCTTCCGCGTACTAAGAATGAGGATCCGCGCATCTTGGCGCTGACTGCATCCGTCATTCAAGAGCTTATGCCGTTCCGCCAGGTGGGCGATGTCTATCTGTTCCCCCACACTTCAGAGCTGCATGGTCCGTTTGAGCATTTCGATCATCACTGGAAAGCATGCCTTATCGAGGCCGCAATCACCGACTTCCGATTCCACGATTTGCGCCATACCTGCGCCTCCTTGCTTGCCATGAATGGTGCCACCCTGTTGGAGATTGCCAACCACTTGGGACACAAGACGCTGGCGATGGTTATGCGGTATGCCCACTTGTGTGTGGCCCATAAATCAGCCCTGACAGAACGTGTTTTTGGTGACATAACGAGCATTGAAAAATGAAAAAATACGAATACAACGATGAAAATGAGGATGAATTTCTACCGACCAAAAGATTCTTGGAGGACTGGCATAAGCAGGACCCACGGCAACAAAATCCTTTTTTGTATGAGCCCCATAGAGCGGACATTCGCAGGATTAAAGGCGTGCTTACAAACTTCCGCAGCTTGTGGGCGGAAAAGATTGTACCACCCGATTGGATGATGGATTTCATGGCCGATGGTGCTGGCAAATTTTGTGCTAATGGTGTGCCATGGCCGACAAATGCAAAGCGATCTCTGTGCCCGCGAGTGGTCGGCATGGTGCAAGTCATCTATGAACGCTTCGGAATGAGCGATGGGGTCAGCGACCAAAAACTCCGAAGCGAAATAGCAGCCGAACTGGATTGCCATCCTCGTACGGTAGGTAACTATCTAACCATCACTGGGAATGACGTCGAGTATCACGTCGACTTCTTTCGGTGGGTGTACCCAGCACAAGATACGCAGGATATGCGCAAAGCTGAACGGTATGAAATGCTCAGCACTCTCACGGAGTTGGCCAAGTATCACTATGATCACGATGAACTTGACCTGATGAAGCTTTGGGTCCCCTTTACGCCGCTTCCGAATGACTTAGTGGAGCGAATTCCTCGGTTTCGCGATGCGAGGCGGCGCATGCGTCGTAAAGAAGAGGATCGCAACACCATACAATTGCTGAACCAAGTTAATGACCTTCAGGAACAATTACTCGAGCACATGCGTGAAATCCTACGGGAAGAAACGCAGGAACTCCTGGACTTTAAATCTCGTTCTACGGAATTGCCGGACCTTTTAAGCCGATGGGAGGACCTTTTGAACCGCTGGCAGGGCCTTCAGGAGCGATGGCATGATCTTGAGGGCCTATGGTTGGAACTTGAGAATCGATGGCAGGAACCTGAGAACCGATGGCAGTACCTTTTGAACCGAAGGCAGCTCATTGTGAATCAATGGAGGGGCCTTAATGACCAACTACTTGGAGTAACCAAAAGCGGTCACTCTGAGCCTGTAAATCATTCTGTGTAACTACCCACTCCATTACAGGTGACCGTTCAAGCGGTCACCCAATTCGACAAGAAAGCGATTCAGGGCAAGCTTCTCAGGGTGTACAGATCTAAATAACTGTTCCGAATAGTAGATCACAGGAGGAAGGGAACTCAGTCCAGTTTGTGCGATCTGATTAGTCGCCAAACAAAACCAATCACACCCAAAGGACTGAGTTGATGGCCATCTTACCACCCATACCGCGGCCACAACTGCGCGCATTCATAAAATCATCCACTCCACCCGTGACCACTTTAGGAACACAGCCTAGGCCAAATTTTGGCTTAGCGGCTGAAACGGCCTTTTCAAACTCACGGCCTGACATACCGCAGTAAATAAGAGTATCTCCTTCCCATACCGCATATACCCCGGCAGCAACTGGCGGCAGGTCCGGATTGGGCCATGCCGAAAACTTTTGCCTCGAAGAGAAATTCACCATAAGCCTGCTAACGTTTGAACTCAGGCCGCGGCCCGTCAGGGACGTCGGCCTGCAGCGAATGGTTGGGCGCCGGCGCCAGCGCCCCTCGCCATTCCTTCAAACAGTCGCTTTCAACCGCGCTGGCGTAGACGCAAGTGCATTCAACTTAGCCTTCACACCCTGAAGCTTGGCCTGATTGGCTCTGATAAAAGCCGAGCGCTCCTCCACCGTTTCCACGATCTTCTCGAACGCCTTGAGCTGTGGTGCAAAGAAATCCAGCAGCTTTTCGTCGTCGCCGATGATGTTGTAGATATCCTTGAAAGCACTTTTGATCACCTCGGCAATCGACTCCTTGGCGCTCTTCAACTCTTGTTCCAGTTCATGCGCTTTGTATGCGCTGAGCAGGTCCGAGGTAAGAGTGATGGCTGCACCTGCAGGGCCTGCCCATTTCGAAATGGCTCCGGCGATTTTAGTCGCCTGCCAGGGCTTGAACTTGATCGCGACACCGGTCACCGCGCTGAGCGCATCGCGGGCCGCGAAGACCGCGCCCTTGATAATGTCTGGGCTCAGATTCGCAATGCCTTTGGCAGCACCACCCATCGACTTCAATGCACTGTCGCCCATGGCATTGAGAAAACTTTCGCTGGAGTTGAGCTGGCGGCCAATATCCTGAGAGATGCGACAGGTCACTTTGGACGATTGATCGAATGAGCGGTCGATCGCACCCTTGATCTTCAGGTTCAGCTTGAAGCCTATGCCTTCCTCGGTGTAACCGAGTTCGTCCTCGAGGAATTCACGAATGTTTTCCAGGCCAAGAGGACGGAGCTTGCCCAGCAAACCTTTTTCAAGGTTCTGAAGTTCCTCGAAGAGCTCGCCAGCCAATCGCTTGACCTCACGGCGGCCCGTGGCAATGTCCTGACTGATGCGTGCCGATTCTTCGGCATTCTGTTCGGCAAAGACCTTGAGTTGCTCCAATTGCTCTTCGGCGCGTAGTACATGCTGGCCGACAACATCCCGCACCACATCCAAGCCTGTCTTAGCGATCAGCATCGCCGGCACATTGTTCCGCAGCACTTCTGTGGTCATGGCTTTGAGGTCGTTGATGCGCGAGCGGCTTTCATAGTGCTCCGGCTTGCCGAACCAGAACGGTAGGCCACGCCCATTGGGGTTGGATGCCAGGCAGACAATGTTCAGCCTGGCCATTTCGTCTGAGCTGAGATTGGCCGCACGCTGCAGTTTGCCCTTGAGGTTGTCCTTCTTGATCGTAGCCTGGGCATCGAACAGCACTTGTTCAGTGAGGTCGGTCACTTCGTCCATCTTGTTGATCACGAAAATGGTCGAGGACAGCTTGTTCAAGTCCCGCAGCACCCACTTGACGATGTCGTAGTGGCTTTCCTTGAGCGGGTTAGTGGCGTCCACCACATACAGAATCAGGTGCGCCTCAGAGATGTAGCGCTTGGTCAGGTCTTCGTACATCACCTGCTCGCCGTCGACACTCTTTTCCTTGTCGCCGAACAGGCCGGGGGTGTCGACGATTTCGCACTTTTCCGGCAGCCCCTCTGGGGAGTAGATGGCCAGGCGGTCGGAGGACTCGTCCATGTCGATGTTCATGTCAGCCATGATCTTGCCCAACCAAGCGGCAATCACACTGGTCTTGCCATCGGAAAAAGCACCGAGCAAGGCGATACGCAGAACGTCGGACTCGACCGCCTGTACCGCCGAGTCTATTTTCTGCAGCTCGCTGCCGACATCCGCGCCCATCTCGCCCAACTCGTCGAGCACTGCTCGCAGTTGCTCCAACCCTTTGAGTGCGGTCTGCTTCTCAGCATTGAACTGTTTGAATTGTTCCATAAGGCATGCTCTCCAGTTGTTCTTTGGTACGGGTCATCAGCGCTATCTGCTGTTCGATGATCTTCAGAGGGCGCCTGAGCGACTCGTCAAGTTGCTGCACACGAGACAACACGGTCTCATCAATTTGCTTGCGCACGGGGGCAAACAGAGTTTTGCGCTCTTCCTTCAAGGCTTTATGTGCTTCAAAACAGGCTTCATCGATCTTCTCCTGCACTTGCCCCTGCGCCTTGCGAATACGCTTTTCCTTGCCGGTGAAGACGCTCAGCAAACTGACTAGGATGCCCACTAGAGCACCGGCAGCAGCGCCTATCAGGTTACCTATCACAGGAAACGCTGTGCCGATACCTGCCCCTGCTAATGCGTAGGAGCCTATGTTGAAGGCCATCCAGCCATAGTCACCCAGCTCAAGGCCAAGGTCCAAGTCAGGTGTCTTGTAATTGATGTTCAGGGTTTCGGTGTCATAGAGAAGCTGCTCGAACTCCACCCGTGCAACGTCCTCCAATAGGCGCTGAATGGCCTGCTGCAGGTCTTTGCCCAAGTCGTCGAGGTACCGCTCGAACTGCTCCTGCAGTTTTTCCTTGAGCGAACTCTGCCGGGTCTTGAAGGCACGATTGATCTGGCTGGAAATAGCGTCGTTGTCGCCGAAATGGCGTTCGACGATATCGTCGGCGTCTTCCTTCAGGCTATTGAACAGATTGTCCCAAAGGTTTCGCCTTCCGGTCATGACCAGCCGTTCGAATCGCTCCATGGAACCCTTGATCGCTTCGCGGCACTTCTCAAACTCTGGCTTGGATCTAGCCACAAATGCTTCATGGGCGGAGTGCAATGATTGCAAGGTCGAGATGTTTTCAACCAGCAGTTCGTACACCTTGGTCTTGTTGCTCTCGACCATGTCTTCGCGGAACGTCGCAAGTTTGGAATGCAGCACTTTGGCGACCGACTTGATCTGGCTGAATTCGTACATCGCTTTCGACGAGGCGAAGTGCTTCTGATAATTGCGCTGCTGAATGACCAAGTCTCGGCCACGGGCAGGGTCGATTGTCGTGCGCCCAGTTTGCGCATCGCTCGCCAGCGACGAAAACGCTAGCAGGCCCTGCACGCAGTAGCCGGGCTGCAAGACCTTGCTGCCCAATACCGAACGCAGCACGTCCTCGGTCTGTTGCAAGGCAGCGGTAGCTCCGCCGTGCGCTGTCAGCGACTCGCGGTCTTCCTCGAACTCGTAGGCATCAGCATTACCACGCACGTTGACCAAGGGACAGACCTGAGTTCCTAGCCGCAGATAGGAACGAATTTTCTCTGCGGTGGCCTTTTCAGGCTTTTTATTGGTGCCGTTCACATAGAGGACAAGATGAGCCTTGGCCACCGCTTCGCGAACCATGTGCGCGTACTTGCTTTCGTCACCCTCGATACCGGGCACGTCGATCAGCTGAAAGCGTTTGCCCTTGTAGTTCAGGGGGTAGAGCGTGTTGCCCTTGGTGAAATCAGCTTCACCAGTGCCGATGATCAGCCCGTCTACCCGGCGTGTTTGAGCCTTCTTACGCTCGTGCGCCAACAACTTGTCATGCAGTGCCGTGAGTTGCTGATTGACCAGGGCATCCAGCGCCGGGGAGCGAGCCTCGATGTATTGGAGGGCAGGCGCATCATCCGAGGAAACAGGCAAGGGCGTTGAGGTAGCCTCATCGAACAGTTCATCGAGTTCATGTCGGGACATTTCAGGCTCCTGCCAACGTCAGGACTGCCGCCACAGCTGAGGCGCCGATCAAAACCCCACCGACGCCGAACAAGGCCAAGCGGACCTTGAAACGCGATATCGCATGCGCTTGCGCAATTTCCAGACGCTGTGAGGTTTCCTGCTGTTCCAGTGCCAGGCGTGCGTTGGACTCCTGTTCGGCGAGATCGCGCTTGGCCCTCGCGTCAGCCTCGGCTATCTGCTGGCGATGCGCTGCTACCTGTTGTTGCACCGCAATGCGTGCCTCAGCCTCTTGCTGGGCAATCCGGGTTCTTGCATCTGCTTCGGCTTGGGCAATCGTGTTTCGTTCCTGGGCTTCGCTCTGAACAATTTGCGTCAGTCGGGCTGTGCTTTGGCAGATGCTGGCCACTTCACCGGTGTACTCACTGTACAAGGCACGCAAGCCTTCGCGGACGTGTTCGAGCTGAGCGGTAAGGGCCTGGGAGAACTGTTCCAGGTCGTCGGCATGTTGTTGCAGCAGTGCCTGGCGGGATTCTTCCTTGAACAGGATGCGCAGAGATTCGATGATCGTGCTCTTGCCCGCGTTGGTCTCACCGAAAAACGCCAGGGTGAACGTGTCCCACTCGGCATGGGTTTTCAACTGCTGCAATTCGCTGTCGAATCGGCCCCGTATGTCACGCAGCTTGTCGGTGATATTACCGATTTCTCGCTTACCATCCTTGTGCTCAACATTGAGCGCGAGAATGTCTGCCATTGCGCTGCCAATGCTGTCCGACACATAGGTATAGAGGCGGTTTAGGTCTTCAGGGGAGTTCATTACGCGTCCTTGTGATGAGGCTATGTCAGGCAGGGGTTCGTTCGGCAATATACTCTGAATCGCCCCTACTTTCCGAGACACTTCCCAGCCGTTCTCGGTAACGGGTCTCGAACTCTACCGGGCTCAGCAGATCATTGGAACCATGTTTACGTTTGCTGTTGCTGTTGTAAATCAACAGTGCCCCACCGCACGGGATGCTTCACCTGCAAGGCCGTTGCTTGCCCCTCCTCACCGTTGTGCATTTCACAATCGATATCGACTTCCGGATAGGTTGGAAAAAAACCATTTTTCATTTCTTTCCAAATGGCGGTCGGATTTGTTGCATCCTGCGTTTGACCAAAACCGCAGTGACTCAAGACAACAAATGTAGGGGTATTAGATGACTAATAGCGAGCTTATTAGCATGACGCAGAATCTGGACAACTGGGTCCCGATGAGCCAGTTGCCGAACATCTATAAGCAGTTTGGCTATTCGACACTGAAGACTCTTTTCTGGAAACGTGCCGACCGCCCCGGCCTGGAAAGGTGTAGCCGTCTGGTGGGGAAACGCCTGTATGTCAACGTGCCGTTGTTCGGCCTGTGGTTGGCAGGTCAATTGCCTGAACAGCAGTAGGTGACGGATGACCAAACCCACTGAAACTCAAGCACAGCGCGGCCCCCGTGCCAATGACGTGCAGAATGTCGTGCAAATGGCGCCCTTCACCAAGTTTTCGGACCTGAAGAGTTTGGGCACCATCGTTATCCATACTGGGCACCAAGCAGACCCGAACGCCGAGAACCGCGAAATCTGGCAGCGTACCAACAATGTCTCCATCCAATCCGCCGACCCCATCACCGGAGAGCAGGAGCCAGTCCAGAGCCTCTACGTGAGCAATAAGCAATTGGAGGAAGGCGGCAAGCTGTATCAGATGGCTGATGGTGACATGACGACCAAGTTAATCATTCATGTTCGCGGTTCCCTCCCAGTCCAGAAGCTGCAACGGCTGGCCTCCGAGCTGCGCAAGCAGGCACCCAATGCCGCCATCTATCGCGGGCGCAATGGTGACACAGCCGAACCCTGGGACAATTTGGTGAATGCCGTGCTGGCTGCTAATGATGAGGCCCATCAACCCGAGTCATTCCCGTTGGTTGCTGGTTATGCCGGGTTTGATCGGCAATCGGCGTATTTGATCAAGGGGCTGCTGCCTGCTGAGAGCATGTGTTCCATCTACGGCCCGTCCGGCTCGTACAAGTCGTTTGCTGCCGTGTCGCTGGCTTGCCATGTTGCGACCGGCAAGGAGTGGGATGGTCGCCGTGTGGAGGAGGGCGCTGTGCTCTATATCGCTGGTGAGGGTGGCCCAGGTGTGTCACGGCGCATCCGCGCTTGGTGCGACCAGTACAACCGTGGTCAGGATGTGTTCAACTTCTACCGCATTGATATGCCGGTATTCATGGCTGATGGTGCCCAGATCGCCCGCCTGAATGCTGCCGTTAATCAGGTGAAGGAGGCTACCGGTCAGCCCGTGCGGCTCATTGTGGTTGATACGGTGGCTCGCTGCTTTGGTGGTGCCGATGAGAATAGGGCTGCGGATATGGGGGCCTTCATCAACGGTTGCGACACAATCAAGGCGCTGACCAAGGCCGTTATTCTTCTGGTTCACCACACCGGTAAGAACGAGGACAACGGCGCTCGCGGCTCCAGCGCGTTCCGTGCTGCCCTGGATGCTGAATTTCTTCTCAAGCGTGAAGTGACAGACGCCCAAGCGTTCACCTTGCTCTGCACCAAAATGAAGGACGGCGACGAGCCCGGCCGCCGCGCATACGACCTGCGTACCCGTGTCGTTTGTTATGACGACGACAACGACGAGGTAACGAGCTTGGTGGTTATCGCTGATAGTCGCGACCCGGCAGACCCTGACGAACTGGAGGATGCTGGCAACGTGACCGTGAACCACAAGGCGCTGTTCCACGTCATCCGGGAGGCTTGCGAAAAGCAGGGAGGGCCCGCCAAGCGGGCAACCATCATCGAGCAGATGAAGGCGGCGGGCACTTGGCACAAAGCCAACGGCTCCCGCTGGTTCAAGAAGCTGATAGATGAGGGGGTTATCGGTTTCGACTCCCAAAAAAAGACAGTCTGGGTAATGGGGAGCGCCGAGGACTAAAAGTGATGGTGAGGTGATGGCCGATGATGGCCATCACTGCAAATAACCAGCCACCATCACTTTCTTGCTTATACGAATAAAGTGATGGTGAAGGGGATAAATTGACCTGAAAACCGCGCGGTTACTGGGATAAGGCGGCCATCACTGGGTCTATTTTTTCAGGTGGTAGTGATGGCGAGTAAAAGTGATGACCTAGTGATGGCGAAGTGGCAGCTATTTCGCGACAAGGCGCTGTCCTAGGAAAAATTCGAGAAGGAGATCCGGAAGCAGGCAAAGCCCGCTAAAAGTATCATGGTCAAAGGTCCCCCAGGGCCTTTTTTCGTTTTTGCACACGTTTTTTCCCGCTGCTGGCCGTAATGCCTTGCCCTGAGTAGCTTAGCGCCGGATGCGTAATCCACTGTTTCAGCTAAGGAGGGCAAGCTGATTTAATTCCGCACATCCGGGCAACGATTATCATCGTCCCCCTGTAGGGCTGGAACCAGTCTACCTCCCTCGTAAATACTGGTCGCCGATGACCAACTTGACCCATTCTCCTATGCATACACAAGATTCCCCAGACTGGCACGGTATCGAACTCGCGTACTGTGCTGGCCGCCAGAGTGTGCGCCAAATAGCGATAGAGTACGGTGTTTCACATACCGCCATTAACAAGCGGGCCAAGACACACAAATGGTCAAGAGTCACAGCACCCGTGAACGCTACCTCATCTTCAGGTATGCCTACGCCCCCTATCAGGGGATCTGAACACGTGGATTTTACAACTCAAGTTATGATCCCAGTTTTTACTCCTCAGGTTTCCACTGTGGAAACCAATACGTCGAATCCCAAGACGGTAACAAGAGGTCGTCGGAGTGCATTCACAAACGAGTTGGGTGAGGCTATATGCAGCGCCATTGCTGATGGAGTGAGTCTACGCGCACTGCTTGCGCGTCCAGGCATGCCGTCCAAATCCATGGTTATGCGCTGGTTGGCTGATGAACGTTACATAGAATTTAGGGACCAGTACGCGTGCGCGCGTGAGGATCTGGCCGACAAACTGGCCGACGAGATCCTCCAGATTGCCGATGACAGCAGTAATGACACCTTTCTCGACGCCAACGGGAACGTAAAAGTTAATCATGATGTGATTGCTCGTGCCCGCCTGCAGATCGATGTTCGTAAATGGCTGGCCTCGAAGTTGGCTCCCAAGAAGTACGGCGATGGGGGGCGGCGAGAAAATTCGGACCTTAGCCACGGGAGCATGCAGGTGAAATCGACAGTCACGTTTGTGCATCCACCCAACTGGGACGAAGATAGCGAGGTTGATTAGGATGACTGATTTTGCAAGATCGAATGAAAGCCCCAAAGCCATCGTGGCAATCTAGTTCGGGACGAAGGGGTCGGAGGTTCGAATCCTCTCACACCGACCAAATTCAACAAGGGCTTAGCTTCGGCTAGGCCCTTGTGCATTTCTAGCCCTCCCGTTCTGTGGGGCATTTGTGGGGCATTTTGTTTTGCTACCCCTTGTTCATCCCCTCCGCAATGGCCTGTTCTTGGCTACTTATCCGCAGTTGAGGGAAGCCGCGCGGTTGCCACAGGTGTGTCTGCCTAGTCTTGCAGCAAGAAGGACGGGGTGATGCGATCTACCTGCAATGGGAAAGCGGGGATGAAGGTTCGCGCTAAGCAAAGTTTTGGGGTGGGGGCGGGCCACGTATGCCCCGCCCCGCTATACGCCGTTTAAAGCTTACTCGTCAGGTGCCATCCCTCGCCATAGGGACATTCATACACACGAAGTAATGTCCCCTGCTCTCGTTCCAGAATGAGTGCACGTCGCTCCGCTGCACTTTCTGAGGCGTACGCCTGCTTCAAACAGTCATTGCAGTGATGCCCTGGCGTGTGCCGATCTGCCGGGCACAAGTGCCAGGATCCGCATCGGTCGCAATGGTAGGGCATCATGCGTTTGCCATAGGATACGAGAGCATGTCGCGCGCCGTCTTCGTGGGTAGGCGCGACGAGGCTTTCCTTGGGCGTTGAGGCAGATTGAGTTGTTGAACATCGCGCTATCCCTCGATGTCCATGACTACTCGAAAAGAGACCTTGATGTTTTTATAGGCCCCCCAAGAAGTTGATCCTATGTCGCCTTCCCAAAAACGCCCGCTAATGTGGCCCTTTTCTTGACACCATTCGTAGGCGTCCCACGCATCAATGAACTCGAGGCCCTGATGTTCTGTCCATGGGATCTGCTCTTTCCATGCCGCATGAGGGGGAAAGTCCTTGATCCAGATTTTGTGAACTCCACCGTTGATGGCTTTGGAGCTGCTGACATTAATTCCGCTGGTATGCGGGAATTCAGCGACGTCCGGACTGGGCTCCAGAAACCTTGGCTCAGACCAATTGACTGCTGATGGCACATCTTGGCGGATAGCCTGTTCGCTTGCTTCTACCAGTGGACGAGGTGGCCAGTTTTCCCACGGAAAATCACCAAACGCCATCGATTCGTAGTGCTTGGAGTAAGCAGGACGAATAGCGCGAAGCTCTTTCTGGGTGAGTAGCCTGAGGCTGACACCAAGTTGCCGCTCGCGCCATGCGCAATAGGCCTGAGCATCAACCCACGACGCGCCGACGGGAGCATCATCAGAGGCTCCTTCATTGGCGCGATCCCAAGGCTCGCGACGTTCACCCTGCCGTTCACCGAATCCGGTTTCCACCAGCATCTGCCGGAATGAAGCGAGGTCGATTAGGTCGCTGACAGCCAGCTTGCGGCCATCAATCTCCACGAGATGAAACCCGCTTGGTAGCGGCCCAGCCCATTTTGCGCGCTCTGGTGATGGCCAAATGCCTTGCTCTGTCAGCCATGTGCGGCGCACATCGACGGACGTTGTGAGTTGCCGCTCCATTATGCTTCCGCCTCGGTCGTAGAAGGCTTGTTCCGCTTTGTGGGCTTCGTCTTCGTCCCAGAACTCTTGGCGGAAATGAATGGCTCGGAGTAGGTCGCTTTCACTCATCAACCTTGACGGCAAATCTGCAATCGCCAACTTGTATGAGTCGGCCACATCTTCCGGCTTGGGCGGTTCAGTTTCCCTGTAGCTACGCCACAGCAGGTCCCAGCCACCGTCATGAGCACGCAGGACGACGAGGCGGTCGTTGTAAGGGAGCACATCAACCCATCCTTCAGGCTGGGCGTCAAAGACAGCGCGGAATGCCAGGACTGCGGTAAAAGTCTTTGCGTGTTGTTTTGCCCGTTCTTCGGGGCCGTAACTTAGCTCCCAGTATCTTTTGTCGACGATAGAAGTAACCGGGCCATGAACCAACTTGTTATCCAGAAAGCCCCACTGGCCCATCAGATCGAGCCGTCGTGCAAACAGATCTTTGCCAAGCTGAGCAGCAACTTCCGGCAACGCATTGATGGACTTGATTGCAGCAGCTGGGACTTGATAGCCATTCCCGTTATCCCAAGTGGACCAGTCCACGCCGTATCCAAGAAATACCCGACGAGGCCGCTGCGCTTGGGATCCGAAGAAAATACGGTCTGCCAACTCGCGAGGGCTTGGGCCGCCATGCTTTGCAAAAAAAAGATCGATGCAGCCACCGTGATCTATCGGAAAGACGCCGACCTGGTTGGTGCAACGGTGCTTTTTCAGGAAGGCTTGAAACTCCGGCCAGCCCTTGTTGAGATAAGTCCCGTGGTCACCGGCAAAGCCCAAGCGGTCGACAATGGCATTGAGGGTGTGTCGATACTTCAAGGGATCGACATCGGGATGAAGCACGCGATGCTTCGCGCCTTCTTTGATGTCTTCGGGTGAGATTCCGCGCAGAGGAATGGCGTGGCCATCGCGCAAAAGAAGGTTGCCGAGACGACGCCCGGAAAATTTGAGGTTATCAGACACTATGTTCTCCTAACAAAATCATCCCCTACCCCAAGGCCGCCAGTATGGGATCGTGATTAAGTTGGATTGCAAGTATGTTGATAACTTGTCGTTCTGATTTTCGAAACGAGGAGAACTTGCTTTCGGCGTTGGCGGCGCCGACGACCCGGCAGGGCGTCTCCGAGCCCTTGAGGTCAAGGTTAAACTAATCGACCAAGGAGAGTCAACGAGGCGAAGTTGATCTAGGGCGACGCCCCTTCTGCTACTTCCCCATTCATCATGGCTCAAAGCGTGTACCTTTTGACCCAGCTAGTCCCCCTTCCCAAATCACTGGCTCAAAGCTGTTGTATTTTATATGAGCCACCCCTACATTTAGAGCCATAGATAATGAGCCAATTAAAGGGACGTATTATGGCTGTGATCGGGTATCTCAGAGTCAGTTCGGGCGAGCAGAGCATTGGGGCGCAGCGTCACAGCATTGAGCAGACTCACAAGGTGGAGACCTGGTTTGCTGATGAGGGCGTATCGGGAGCAGTGAAGGCGCTAGAGCGTCCTGGGTTCGCCGAACTGTTCAAGTTCATACGCAAGGGGGACACGCTGATCGTACCTGCTGTCGATCGCCTTGGGCGCAATACCATCGACGTGCTGAACACGGTTGAGGCATTGCAAGGCAAGGGCGTTTCAATCATCAGTCTGCGGGAGGGATTCGACCTGTCCACCCCCATCGGCAAAGCCATGCTCACCATGTTAGCCGCAGTTGCAGAGCTGGAGCGCTCGAACATCAAAATCCGTCAGATGGCCGGGATCGCTAAGGCGAAGGCAGAGGGCAAGGCGCTTGGGCGTGAAAAGACTATTGACGATGCCGTCGTCGCAATCTGGCGTAAAGAAAACTCAGCGAGCATTAAATTAACCGCAGAGCACTTTGGGATCTCGCCCGCCAGTGTGAAACGCGCTTGTCGGCCTCAAGGTCTGGCGGACCATACAGACTGAATCGCCAAAGGCTCACTCTGCGACCTGCCACCATGACACCAAATCTTGGTCACCACCTCGACTCCATTGATTCAGCAGTCTTTCACTCTAATGTGGTTGCCAGATCTCATTGAATTTGACGAACTCAGCCTCACTGGTCGTAATCGCCCAGTTTGCCAATTTGTCTGCCAACTCATTGCCTTTTATTCCTGTGAGTACTTATGCACCACTCTTTCACAGACGCTCTGTTCTAGATTTTATTAAGTAAGATTAATAGTTTATGCTCACCAGGCCCTGCCTGTACCACCGGCGGGTAAACTCGTCCGCAGCAGAACCCTGCACGGGCAAAAATTCAAAACTATGGAGATTAAGCCTATGGCTTATGAATACCAGAAAATGAAAGGTGAACGCTCTTATGTCAATCAAATCAGGGGAAAACCCAAACGGCGAAGTTAAACAAACATCTGAAGCTTCTGTAAGCTCAGGCATGAATGAACAAGATAAGGCAGCTCTCGAGAAAATTGGGCAGTTGCAGGACGATATGTTCCAGCAATGCGGTGAGATAGTTGCCGCAGGAACGGAGACGTACCGGCTTCAACCGGGTGACCACGGTGGAAGCAATGTCTTTTTCAATCGTAATGGTAAGGATTACCGTTTTAGTCTGACCGATGGTGAAAACGGGTCGATGTATCTTGCCCGGGCTCCCGATACCGCGATGAAAGAAGTCTTCCAGAACAAAACGGGGCTCAAAGAGTCGGACCTCGATAATTACTTTATGGGTGCCGTAATTATTGAACGAGATGTAAAAGTCCTACAGGTCACTACGCTAATCAAAAAAAGCGGCGTGACTTTGCACGACTTAACCACTGCAACGCGGGACGTGACTCGTTTGCTGGCCAAAAAAGTACACTCAGCAGGATTTGATGGAATGGAGTTTCTATCAAATGTTACCGGTGAGTCATGCCTCGTACTGTGGCATGGTGAGCCGTCAGGAGCCGGGTTGGCCACAACCCGTGACCAGACCAGGCTAAGTGAGTTCAAACACGGAGGTCAGGAAGCTGCTGACATCCTTGTTTATAGACTGGGTATTCCGGTTGAAGAATAACTAAAAGGGGGGGCAAGCACCCCCCTTAATTATGCTGCATCTTGGGTTCCGTAGATGCGCGCTAGGCGCTGGAGCTCAGCTTGGAGTTCCTTGCTAGGATTGTTTTTCAGGACCTCTGCTACCGTAAAGGTCCGACCGGCGGGCGATAGGCCATTTAATACGGTGTTACGTTTTTCCATAAAGAAGGAGTACTGCATTCTGTCACTGAACTTCCTCAGCATTGGAAGCAGCTCAGCGATCCCTCTGAGTACACCTTTTTCTGATACGCGCTCGTCATCAGTGAACTGGAATACCGGAAAGTAAAACTCACCGTCAATGTCTAGGGCAAGCAGTTGCCCAGCATCCTTCCAGTTTCTGACCGTTGTTTTGGTTTTTCCCAAGATCTTTGCAGCCTGAACTGAGTTATACACCCCACCATCTTTCTCAAGCGCTTGAAGAAATAGAGCCTTGCTATACAGGCGTCGCTGCTGACGGCTCTTTTCTTTGGTCACACTGTTAACTGCGCGGTGTTTCAAATACTGCAGAATGATATCCATGGCAAAAACGGCATCAGTCTCAGCCATGCTTTCCTGACTGATAGGGGTATTGCCTGACCGGACGTCTTCAGCCAATTCCAGAATAAAGTTCTGCAGACGTGCCGCCGGAATACCGACGTCAGGGAAATTGTTCTTGGCGGAGGAACGATCGCTACCGTTTCGTTTTTGTGCTGTCGTGGTCATTTTAACCTCCTTTTCGATTTCACATATTGCATTGTACGATAAATCGAAAAGTTGCACAACTTTTGTCCTGTTAACTCTATGCAATGGTTTTAACTACGTCGCTGCTCAATCGGTGCGGTTTGAATGGAACCCATTGAGGGGGCGGTGATCTGATTACCACCATGGGCGACTTGCCGCAGCCAGCTCTTATCGACGAAACCATCTCAACCTTCATGATGCTCAAAGGGACTTTCAGCCTCACTCTGCGAGCAACCAAGAGGCAACTCGACCCCCTGTTCAAACTGATGAATGTGCGGCTGTGCACCCCGGACTATAGCTGTGTCAGCATTCAGTTGTGGACAAAAGCTATGGCGGTCAGACCGAACTACGTTCGGGCGGCGCAGTGTATTTTACTTCGGCAAATCAGTACGATGGTGTTTGATGGAATTGTTCAAATTGATCGAGATGATTATCAATCAGGGGTGGATGTGCAGCACAGAATCAAACGCACCGCAATCCCAGCCAGTGGCTACATATATCAGACTCTTGTCGGAATCCGATTGCTTTGTGACTGGTTGAGTAACCCAGCGTTGTACGACTGGGTCCAGTTCGAGGCTGACGATCAAGAGGATGCTAAAGGACTAGATGATATCGTGGCGCAACGGCCTGATGGGCTGCTGGAGCTTGTTCAAGTTAAGTTTACAGTGGATCCCTTTGAGCCTAAAAATGCACTCTCATGGTCTTGGCTACTTCAGCGGAAGGGGACTAAGGGAAAATCGCTGCTTGAGAAATGGTCCGCTGCTGCATTTCGTATTGGTTTGGACAGGCTTGGTAAGGTCAGCCTGACCACAAATCGACGCCCTGACGCTAGTTTTTCCTCACAGTTGTATGGCACTAAAGTAGATCTGACTGTGCTGCCAGAAGCACTGCGAGATGAGGTCGCAGAACATGTTGGTGGTGCCTCAAACGCCACGCTGTTCTTCGACAGATTCGAGTTTTCACACAGCTACGAAGGGTATGAAACCCTTGATAGGCATGTGAGTGCCGAACTAGAGAGACGTCACACCGATCATCAAGGGTGGCTCGCGCTGTATCGTCAAGCAATCGACTGGAGCATTCGACGCAATTCACCTTCGCCGGATGGACTAATCACGCTCGAAGTACTGCGGGCCACGATATCAGAGCGGCAACCACGGCCTCTTGATCAAAATTTCCGAATCCCTACTGGCTATCTTCCACCTGATCCAGAATTTGCAGATGCCTTCGTTGAGGAGGTTGCATCTGGATCCTGGAATATTCGCGTTTTGTGGGGCTCTCCGGGCCAGGGGAAAAGCACATTTCTGAGCTACCTGTGTAGTCGAATGACCGAATATGGGTTGCCATTCGTTAGGCATCACTACTTCCTAGATCTTCAGGATCCGTCTGACCGATTCAGCCTAAAGAGTGTCGCACACTCCTTGATCGCGCAGATGCAAGCGGCCGACCCGGTTGTGCTCCCCCCCGTAGGGAGCCAGCCTGAGGACCTGAGGACGTGGCTTACTGCCTACGGCGATGCCTATGCGGCCATCGGGAAGCGCTTCGTGGTCATCATTGATGGCCTTGATCACGTGTGGCGAGAGAATGCCGAGATAATCGAACCGCTGGAGTCGCTCTTTGCACAGTTGCTCCCGTTGCCAGCGAACACGTCACTCATCCTGGGCACTCAGCGCGTCGAGCCCGCACAGCTTCCAGCGCGTCTGAACAGATACACTGAGCAGGAGCACTGGGTAGAATTGCCACGTATGCGCCTCAGCTCTATACGCGCATGGCTAGATGCCCAGTTCGTCGCCAGCACGTTCCGACTCGAGAGTGTTAGTGTTACGCAGCAGCCAGATCAACTGGCGGAGTTGTCCTTAGCGTTCGAACACATCACTGAAGGACATCCGTTGGTCCTGACCTATACCTACCTTGCACTCATACAGCTCTCGCCGGTGTTGACTGCGCGGCGTATCTACGAGCACACGCCCCACCCTTTGGGTGATGCTCGCGCCTATTATCGAGCGCTGTGGCAAGGTTTGTCATGGCAGGCAAAGGACGCTCTACATCTCATGGCCGAAGATGGCTTCATTTGGCCGATGGGGGCGCTGGGCGTCTGCCTAGGGACTGCGAATTCGAAACTGGAGGATGAGGTCGGGCATTTATTGGTCGCCGTGGATGCTGGTTTGATAGCGTTCCACGGTAGCCTTTACGTCTTTGTCTCCAGTCAGGCCGATCATCATGCGCGATTGCAGTCACTTCTTCCCAATGTGAGGTGCTGGCTTACGGACGAAGCACCAGCCTATCTACGGTGGGCTTGGCTCTGGTTGTATGAATCGCGCCTCGGTGAGCACACAGCGTTGCTTGCAGGAACGACTAGAACCTGGGCGATAGCAGCTTTGACCCGGGCGTACCCCGTTGGACAGATCAGTCGCATTCTGGCGGCAGCGGAGGAAGTTGCTTTCATTTCGGGTGACTATGAGCAGGCGATCCGCAAGCGCTGGCTGAAGATTCGGCTCGACAGCGGTCTAACCCACCAACTAGATGATCCAAGCATACTTGAGGATTATGCACTTCGATTGACACCCGATCCGTATCCCGCACTCTTGTTGGCGTCCGAGGTAAGTCAGAACAGCATCGCCGGCCTGCATCAGTTTGCCACGCTCTGCCTGTCCTTAGGACAGGCAGAGCGTGGCACTGAAGTTCAGGAACGAATGCGGCACAAGATCAACGATCGTCTTCGGTCGGGCGTGATGGCTTCGCACGAGCGTGACCAACTGGTGGAGTTGTATCTAGAGGTCGCAGCCGGGACAGGGCACTATGAACCAGCAAAAGTTCTGGCATTGATTCGACAGCATAATCGCTCAGTGAAGGTCTTCGAAAACTTCCTACGCGATGCGAGTCTCGCTAGTGAGTTGAATCCCATCATGGCATTCGTCCGGCAACCGATGCCAGTGAGTTTACGACGACTTGTAGAAGTTGAAGCTGTGCGTACAGGAGCTTGGATTGACGCGAAACTACATGAATGGGATGACTTCAATCGCTTCACGAAGCATCCGTTGTCGTCGTGCTGGCGAATACTTTATAAGCATAACTCTGTCATCGATAAGATTCCTTCGACCCAGCCTCATGAAGCACTTGTCCAAAAATTTGTTAGCTACGACGAGACGGAGTTTGCCAGATATCTGCATTTCATGTTTTTCGCTTCGGTCGGCAATGTGTTGTTGCTCCGAGGTGCACAACAGCCCGGCGGATTGGGAGTTAGCAGCGAACGCACTTGGCTAAACGCGGCTTTAGACAAGTTGGCAGGGGCTGCGAACAAGTGTGGCTCGCTGTTCGCGCGCGGTGAGTACCCAGACTTCTCGCTAATTTACCGACTGGTCGACCTCAAGCGGCCAGCACTTAGTGACCATGAGGCTTGGGCTGACCTGCGCTCGTTGACCAAAGCGCTCTCGATGATTACAGCGGACCTGTTTTTCCTGGGAAAGCCGCGTTCACGGCTGGACTATATTCCCTCCGGCGAATGGAAGAGGAGTTATCAGAGCGAGCTATTTGCTTTGCATGATTGGCGAAAGCTGTTCCTGACACGCCACTTCCGCTTGCTCTCTGAAAACGTGGTGCGCGCTCAGATCGAGACGCAGGCGCAAGCCGTCCTCAGCACAGTGGGGCCGTTCAATGAAAAAGGGAGCGAACTGACAGAACTGTGCGGCTGGGCCACAGCCTACGGGATGTCGGAGTTGGGGGAACACCTATTGGCGAATGCGTATCGCTACGGTCTCGCCTATGGCTGGCGCAAAGATTGGAGATTGCCTTCTATCTTGGATGCTGTGGCAGAAGCGTCTCTGTACGATTCGCAGACAGCTATAAGCTTGCTCGAAAAGCTTGCTCCAATCTACTCAGAAATCGGAGAGATGACCGAGAAATCCGGTGCCAATACGTCCGATCTCGCAGGCCTGCTACTAAAGCTGATGCCCGAAGCCTACCTTCGGTTCTATCGATTCTTACTGGACCGAGGTGAGTGGTATGAAGCTGAACAAGTGTTCGCTGCATTCATTGAGACTATCGATGAAAGCATGCCGGCCACAGCTGTAGTCACGGCGTTCCTCTGGGATGAAGAAAGCCGGAAAAGAGTGAAGAAAGGGGCAAACCTCCAGCTCGATGTAATGTTGTCGACATGGGAACAAGGCCGATCTGAATTGCAAAATGAGAGCCGCGAAAACTTAAGTTCGAAAGAAGAGGCATTGGATGAATCATTGATGCCTGCGATCGAGAGCTATCCCCCCTCCATGCTTCCTGATTTTGCTGCTGCAGTCCGAGATATGAAACGCTACTCCCAATCGGAAATATGGTTCATACGATGGTTCGAGCATTGGTGTGATCGAGGGAAAGGTGTGGAGTTGCTGGATGCATTGGGAATAGCACTTGGCAGCCCGGAGCTTGGCGCAGAGTCGGCACTGCTTGATCGAGCTTTTCATCTGTGCCTGAAACTACACGGGCCAAATAAGGCATTTCGCTGGATTGTTGAAGCTCATCGCCATCGCCGGGGGTGGTCTGAGCAATACCATGGGGCGAAAGATTCCACACGACGTATCGCATTGGTTGCACAGCACTATCCGAAAAGGTGGGCAGAGTTTGTCGCCCAGACCTCGAGATCTGTGTCGAAGCACTATGAACCCGAATGTGTGATTCCTGATGTGGGCCTGATGAGTCTTCTCCTCCGCGTTGGCGAAGTTCAGCGTGCCATGAGCGTGTTGCAAACAATCGTGGACCTCGTGGTGGAAGAGTTCGAGGTGCAGCCGCTCACGAGACCCGAGTGGCTAGATGAGGAGCGCGCATGAACCTACGACAGATCGCAGATTTGGCGGTTGCCCGTCTTGGTCTTCCTATTCCGATGGCCAAGCTTGCAACGATACAAGCTGTTGCACAGGCGTTAGACAGTGACGACACCGCGCTTGTTTTCGCCGAAGCTCTTGCCGATTGGGTTTCCACTCGCGAGTTGGAATCACAGTGTCTTGAGGCTATTTGCCCACTGTTGATTGCAACGCCCAAACCAGAAGTGATTGCGTTGATTCGCCAAGCTATTGGTCGACCGTCGGTGGCATCTGATGCGTTGTTCTCGCTCGTGACTGGGTCGCCGACGTTGATCGCATCATGGACCGGCTGCCATTCAGGCTCTGCAACTAGCTTCTCAAAGCTGGATGAGGAAGAGTCCCAACTTCGTTCTGGTACTTTTATTCCTCGATTTTTCTCGCATCAGCTTAAAAGGCTAGAGAGCCAGTCTGGCCGACCCTTTATTCGCCAGTGGGCATTTGAATTTAAGGTACTCAGTGATCGCTGCGGTGGAAATGGTGATGGCGATCTTAATTACTTTCTCAGCTCCGACAGACAAACTGGTGGGCAATTTGTTGCATATCGCAGCCACTTAGCGAGATCTGCCTTCCTCCGCACGCTCGCATTCGCGGTACAGAATTGGGGTATGCCGGTAACTATTGCTTCTAGCGTCTCCGAGTCGGCCTTTCCGGCCGAGCCCATATTCCTGCGCCTACCATCACAAAGTGCGCCCGTGTGGGCGCAAAAGGTTCAGAGTGGCACAGCATCAGAGGCTGAGGATGCCCCTGCCTTCGCTAAGGGGCTGATTGAAAAAGTAGAAGCTGAGCTAAACGAAAAACTTATGCACTGCTCGTTTGCTGTAGTTGACGAGCCGAGATGCCATGTCGAATTCGAGGTCTTTGCCATTGCGAAAGCTCGCGATGACTTAGATGCAGTGCAGGTGATTCGTTTCTATGAATACCTGCTGGGAAAAGTTACACCTGACCGCAACTCTCTCGGAATTTTCATCTCTCCGGACTTGGGACATGAGGGCTTGGAGCACCTCGGTTTTACACCGCTGTTAATACCGCTTATTGGATCCCATGTTGGCTATTTGCAGTCTGACCTTGTTAGCCGAGTCCCTTATGTTCCTGTGTCATCCAAAGGTTTAACCAACTTGGAACTTGTGCCAATGCAGGAAGGTGCCGTGTTTCGTTCTTGTGGTCGAAACGTAGGCTCCTGGAGTTGGTGGCACTGGAACTGGAAGCCCGCAAGCCTACGACATCAACCATCTCCAACCGCTTGTTATACCTCATTGGATCAAGATGCAGCTCGACAGTTGGTCGAACCCTTAGGCGGCAGGATGGAGTACGTGTGGCAAATTACGACTTGGACCCGTGAGTCTGACTATGGTATTTGGGCTGAGACAAAAAGAAGCGGTCACTACAAAGGCTGATTGTAGTTCTACAACAGAGTTCTTAAAGGTGACTCAGTCTTTGGTTGGTGGACGTTGTGAAGTAATCGGCGTGAAGTGTTGGCGCCGGAGAAGCCAAGGGCAGAGGGCTGACTTGCATGGCTTGTAACCCCAGCGTAACCTCAGACTTCAAATGAACAAGTCCTACATCACTGCGAACCTTGCCGTATATGGTGCTGGTAATACAGAGTCGAACTTACGACCTTCGCATTACGAAGAGACCGGCCTGACTACCCATAAAACTCATAGTGAATCGCCCCGGGTTGCCAAGCCTCCAATCCATGGCTGTGAGTCACGAATTTAACTTAGAAGTGCGACAACAGCCTATGCAGTCGGACGATACTCATCGAATACCTTGTCAGGTTGCCTGAACCTGAGACATTTCCGAGGCCGCCAGTTGAGCAATTGCTCCGCTTGTCTAACCTCCTCGTCCGTGCTCTCTCGCAGGTCTGTTCACTTTGGGATGAACACGTCCTTGGTCTTTGATTTGATATGCTGGGACCCCGATTCGAGCCTCTGTTTTGCCTCCCTTTTTCGTGCAATTTCGTGTAATTCAGTGCAAACCACCAGAAACTGTACGCAACCAAAAATAACCAAATCGGCTTGAATCAATGGGTTATAACTGCCACAGTTATATCTCAACCGTTGTTTCGGGATTCAAAATCCGCCGGTGAATAACCGTGTCGGTTCGAGTCCGACCCCGGGCACCATCATCAAACCAGCTCAATGCTGGTTTTTTTGTGCCTGCAATTTGGGCCGATCTCCGCTAAACTCTGCCACCCTTTATTCGGGGTCGCCGGGTCAACCCTGCTTCCACCCTTTCTTCTATGCCTTCGGAGCCGCTCATGCCGTTAGTGGGACACCAACATCAGATCGATATTCTGGAACTGACCGACAAGGGGGATGGCAAGGGTCGCCTGTTCGATCGCCCCCTGTTTGTCGAGGGTCTGCTGCCCGGTGAGCAGGCGCTGGTCGAGTTGACCGAGGTCAAGCCGAACTATCTGCACGGCAAACTGGTCGAGCTGACCCAGCCGTCCGCCGACAGGGTTGCCGATTTCTGCCCCAACACCGAGTGCGGCGGCTGCCAGGTGCGCCCGCTGGCCTATCCGGCCCAGCTCAAGCTGAAACAATCCCTGGTGCAGAGCGCGCTGGAGCAGGTCGGGCTGGGTGAGACCCAGGTCAACCCCATCCTCGGCATGGACAGCCCCTTCGCCTACCGCAACAAGGCGCAGTACGCCGTGCGTGGCAGCGAGGCGGGGGCCGAGATCGGCTTCTATCGCAAGCACTCCCACGACCTCATCACCGCCGACGACTGCGCGGTGCAGGACTCCCTGCATGTGGAGCTCAATGCCAGGGTGCGCGGCTGGATGCGCGCGCATGACATCGCTGCCTATGACGAGGTGGCCCACACCGGCTGCGTGCGCAACCTGATGACCCGCAAGGGCTTCAAGAGCGGCGAGCTGATGGTGGTGCTGGTGACCCTGGGCGAAGCGCTGCCCTTCGAGGCCGAACTGCTGGCGGCCCTGAGGGATCTGCCCATCACTACCCTGGTGCAGAACATCAATGACGAGCGCACCAACCGTATCTTGGGGACGAGCAACCGCGTGCTGCTGGGGGAAGGGGTGATCCGCGACAAGATCCACGAGCTCGCGTTCGAGGTCTCGCCCCTCTCCTTCTTCCAGAACAACCCGAGCCAGACCGATGTGCTCTACTCCAAGGCACTGGAATACAGCGAGCTGACCGGCAACGAGACTGTGTTCGACATCTATTGCGGCATCGGCACCATCTCCCTGTTCCTGGCGGGCAAGGCCGCCAAGGTGGTGGGCATAGAGTCGGTGGAGAGCGCCATCAGCGATGCCCGCCGCAACGCCGCCCTGAACGGCATAGAGCACACCGAATTCCACGTGGGCAAGGCCGAGCAACTGATGCCCGAGCTGCACGCCCAGGGCGTGACCGCCGATGTGGTGGTGATGGATCCGCCCCGCAAGGGTTGTGACAAGGCGGTGCTGCAGACCCTGGTCGCCATGGCGCCGCGCCGTCTGGTCTATGTCTCCTGCAACCCCCAGACCCTGGCCCGGGATCTTGCCTGGCTGGTCAAGCAGGGCTTCGTGCTGGACGAGGTGCAGCCGGTGGACATGTTCCCTCACTCCATGCACGTGGAAGCGGTCGCTCGCCTGAGCCTGCCGGCGCAAGGCTGATCGGGCTGCCGCGCCACGAGGGCATGGCATTAGCCAGATGGCTCTGATAAAAACGACTCCAAATGGAGTCGTTTTTTTATGGCCGTGGAGCGGCATGACAACCAGGCAGGGAGAGCGGGGTGATGATTCGTTTGGCGGACGTGGAGGATGCAGCGGCGCTGGATCACTTCTTTGGGCAGCTGGATCGGGAGACCCGCTTCATGCTTTATGAGGCGGGGGAGCGCCCCTCAAATATCGAGGGGCAGCGCCAGCGGCTCGAGGCCATGGCAGAGGTCCCCAATCAGGCCATGTGGCTGCTGGTGCTGGCCGAAGAGGTGCAGGGGTTTGCCGTGCTCATCGGCGGCGGCCTGGCGCGCAACCGCCACTGCGCCCTGGTGGTGATGGGATTGCGGTCGAGTGCGCGCGGCCAGGGCTGGGGCGAGCGGCTGCTGCGTACCCTGATCGCGAGCGCGCCGGATTGCGGCATCAGCAGACTGGAGCTGGGGGTGATGGCCCATAACGAGGTGGCTCATTCACTTTATCGCAAGTGCGGTTTCCTGGATGAGGGGCTGCGGCGGCAGGCGTATCGGCTGGACGAGGGCTATGTCGACGAGATCAGCATGGGGCTGCTGTTGCCGCTCAGCGAGCCATGATGCCGCTGGCGTGCCAATCCTTGGTCAGAGAGGAGGGATGAGGCAGGCTGGTGGGCAGATACAGTGGCGCAAGGAGCAGACTATGAAGCAGAGCTTGCTGGCCTGGCTGGCCCGGTATGATGCCTGGTCACGGCGTTGGGGGCTGGCCCCCGAGTATGGCCGTTGTTGCACCCCCAGGCGTGACGAGGCCCGGGCCGATCGCGGCGAAGAGTCGGAGCCATGCGCAGAGGCCGACGATCGGTGCACGGCCGAGCGGCACGGGCGCCGATGAGCCGCTATGATGCCCCGGGCCGGTGGGGCTAAACTCAGACCTGTCGTGGCCCATCCGTTGGCGGTGGCCACGCTCTTTCCTTATATAGCGAGCCCATGTTCCATGCCCTTGTTTGACAGCCATTGTCACCTCGACGCCCCCGAGTTTGATGCCGACCGCACCGGCCTGCTGGCCGAATGTCGCCTGCGCGGCATCACCGGATTCATGGTGCCCGCCATCGGCGCCGACAACTGGCAGCGGGTGATGGCGCTCTCGGCCAGGGAGCCCGATATCTGCTTTGCCCTTGGGGTTCATCCCTGTTTCGTGGCGCAGCAACCCACGGATGTGATGGCCCGGCTGACGACGCTGGTGCAGCAGCGGCCTTCGGGTCTGGTGGCCATCGGCGAATGCGGTCTGGATGGGCGCTCCCATCTGCCTCAGGCGGGCCAGCAGCAACTGTTCGAGGCGCAAGTGAGGCTGGCCATGACCCTGGATCTGCCGCTGATCGTGCACTCGGTGCGGGCCAATGACACTGTGCTCAAGCTGCTGCGTCGCCACAGACCCGGCCGGGGCGGCGTGATCCATGCCTTCAGCGGCTCTCTGCACCAGGCCGAGCGTTTCTGGGAACTGGGCTTCAGGCTGGGAATAGGGGGTACCATCACCTATGAGCGGGCCAACAAGACCCGGGAGGCGGTGGCGGCCATGCCGCTTGAGGCTCTCTTGCTGGAGACCGACTCTCCCGACATGCCCATTTGTGGCCATCAGGGCATGCGCAATACCCCTTTGTCCCTGCTGCGGGTGCTGGATGAATTGGCAGCGCTCAAACGTTTGCCTGTTTCGCATGTTGCTGCGGTGTTATATGAATCCACTCAAGATATTTTCCATCTCGGTAAATAGATATTTAACACTCTGATAACTCAAGGGGAGTTCGGGGCGAAAAAAATGCCGGATAAAAATCGTTTGCGGTCTAATTTAACGCCAGTTAGCCGATTTGATGCTTACGAAATGTGACCGCCCTTATACTTTGTCGCGAGCCAGTTAGTATAATGCGCACCCTTGATTGATAAGTTTGGGACACAACTTATTAACAAGTTGGAAGGTGCTACTACGAGGAAGATAACAATGAGTTTGATCATGGGTCTGGTAGGGATGGCAACACTCATCCTTATCGCGGTGCTGTTCTCCAGCAACCGCAAGGCAATCAATATACGTACCGTGGCAGGTGCGTTTGTTATTCAAGCCGGTCTGGGGGCATTCGTTCTGTATGTTCCGGTAGGCCGCGATATTCTGGTCGGCGTATCCAGTGCCGTCTCCAGTGTCATCAGCTATGGCCAGGACGGTATTAATTTCCTGTTCGGTGGCCTGGTCAGCGACAAGATGTTTGAAGTATTTGGTGGCGGTGGCTTCGTATTTGCCTTCCGTGTTCTGCCGGTCATCATCTTCTTCTCCTCTCTGATTGCTGTGCTCTATTACCTGGGCATCATGCAGCTGATCATCAAGCTGCTGGGCGGCGCATTGCAGAAAGTGCTGGGCACCTCCCGCACCGAATCCCTGTCCGCGACGGCCAACATCTTCGTCGGTCAGACCGAAGCGCCGCTGGTGGTGCGTCCCTTCATCGGCAAGATGACCGACTCCGAGCTGTTTGCCGTCATGTGTGGTGGTCTGGCCTCCGTTGCCGGTTCCGTCCTGGCCGGTTATGCCGCCATGGGCGTCAAGATGGAATACCTGATCGCCGCCTCCTTCATGGCCGCCCCCGGTGGTCTGCTGTTCGCCAAGTTGCTGGTGCCGGAAACCCAGAGCCCGAACTATGACGAAAACAGCGCCGATGGCGACCTGGACGACAAGCCTGCCAACGTGATCGATGCCGCCGCTGCTGGTGCTTCCTCCGGTATGCAACTGGCCCTGAACGTCGGCGCCATGCTGCTGGCCTTCATCGGCCTCATCGCCATGATCAACGGTATCTTCTCCGGTGTGGGCGGCTGGTTCGGTTACCCGCAACTCTCCCTGGAGCTGCTGCTGGGCTGGATCTTCTCCCCGTTGGCCTTCCTGATCGGTGTACCCTGGAGCGAGGCGACCGTCGCCGGTTCCTTCATCGGCCAGAAGCTGGTAGTGAACGAGTTCGTGGCTTACCTGAACTTCGCCCCCTACCTGAAAGATGAAGTGCTGATCAACGGCGTGGCCATGTCCGACCACACCAAGGCGATCATCTCCTTCGCTCTGTGCGGCTTCGCCAACCTGTCCTCCGTTGCCATCCTGCTGGGTGGTCTGGGCTCCATGGCACCGAACCGTCGCGGCGACATCGCTCGCTTCGGTCTGAAAGCCGTACTGGCCGGGTCTCTGTCCAACCTGATGTCTGCTACCATCGCAGGCTTCTTCCTGGCCCTGTCCGCCATGTAACCGCGGTCAGACAAGCCTTAAGCCGAACGCCACAGCAGATGCTGTGGCGTTCGCATTTGGGGGGCTGACAACCGTTTTCCTCCCTAGACTGATAAGAAAGCGTGAGTCACACGGAGGTGTTATGAACGAAGTGCTACTGGCCATGGCGGCTGGCTTTATCGTTGGCTTGTTGTTTTCCTTCCTCAAGTTGCCGATCCCGGCCCCCCCGGTATTGTCCGGGGTGATGGGGATCGTAGGAGTCTATCTTGGCGGTATCGCCTACTCCTGGTTAGTGACCCGTTTCTTCTCTTAGAACGGGATGAACAGACGGATTTGCCCGGTGTGAGATACCCCTGGAATTGGCAAATCCGGCTTGCAAACAGGGGGTATCTCGGCTGAAATAGGCATTGCCAGCAGGGTGCTGGCATTGACTAATACCCGATGGGATCGGGTGTTGGCGGTCAAATGGAATTGATTGGGAACCAGGCTCTGATGTGCATGACCTGTCTCAAGTCTTCATGGAACCAAGTCCGCACTTTTGTAAGAAAGTGACAGGGCTCTTGCCTTATTTACAGTCTATTGCCCGTGCAGTCGCACTGTATTTCCATGCCCCCAAGCTGGGTGGAACCTGTCAGCAAATGGTGTTGTCGCAGCTGACATGTCCCCTTGTCGGGCTTAATCAAAGACTTTGGAGAATATCATGACCGATCTGAAACTGGCCGCCCAACGCGCCCTGAACCTGATGGACCTGACCACCCTGAACGATGATGACACCGATCAGAAGGTGATCGATCTGTGCCACAAGGCCAAGTCTCCGGCCGGCCTGACTGCCGCCGTCTGCATCTACCCCCGTTTCATCCCCATCGCGCGCAAGACCCTGCGTGACATCGGCGCCGCCGACGTGCGCATCGCCACCGTGACCAACTTCCCCCACGGCAACGACGACATCGAGATCGCCGTGGCCGAGACCCGCGCCGCCGTCGCCTACGGTGCCGACGAGGTGGACGTGGTCTTCCCGTACCGCGCCTTCATGGCCGGCAATGAACAGATCGGTTTCGATCTGGTCAAAGCCTGTAAGGACGCCTGTGGCGACAAGGCGCTGCTGAAAGTGATCATCGAGACCGGCGAACTGAAGGAAGAGGCGCTGATCCGTCGCGCCTCCGAGATCTCCATCGACGCCGGTGCCGACTTCATCAAGACCTCCACCGGCAAGGTGCCGGTCAATGCGACCCCGGAAGCTGCCCGCATCATGATGGAAGTGATCAAGGCCAAGAACCCGAAAGTGGGCTTCAAGCCTGCTGGTGGCGTGAAAGACGCCGCCGTTGCCGGTCAGTACCTGGCCATGGCCGAAGAGATCCTGGGCAAGGAGTGGGTCTCCCCGCGCACCTTCCGCTTCGGTGCCTCCAGCCTGCTGGCCAGCCTGCTGGCGACCCTGGGCCACGGCGACAAGCCCGCCAATACCAGCGGTTACTAAGCGGGGACAGGGGGCGGTGCGCCGCCCCCTTTCTGGTCTGGTTCGGTCTGTGTTCGTGCGTGATGCACGGAGGGAATGAAAGATGTTTTTGCCTCAAGAAATTATTCGCAAGAAGCGCAACGGTGAAGCGCTCAGTACCCAAGAGATTCAATTCTTCGTCCAGGGAATTACCAACAACACCATAGGCGAAGGGCAGATAGCGGCCCTGGCCATGGCGGTTTACTTCAAGGACATGACCATGGATGAGCGGGTCGCCCTGACCTGCGCCATGCGCGATTCCGGCATGGTGCTGGCCTGGGACCACCTCAATCTGGGTGGCCCTATCGTCGACAAGCACTCCACCGGTGGCGTGGGTGATGTCGTCTCCCTGATGCTGGGCCCCATGGTCGCCGCCTGCGGCGGTTTCGTGCCCATGATCTCCGGCCGTGGCCTGGGCCACACCGGCGGTACCCTGGACAAGCTGGATGCCATCCCCGGCTACCAGACCTCGGTCGACAACGATCGCTTCCTGAAAGTGGTGAAAGAGGCGGGTGTCGCCATCATAGGCCAGACCGGCGATCTCGCTCCGGCCGACAAGCGTATCTATGCGGTGCGGGACATCACCGCCACCGTCGAATCCATCGCCATGATCACCGGCTCCATCCTCTCCAAGAAGCTCGCCTCCGGGCTCGAAGCCCTGGTGATGGACGTGAAAGTGGGCTCCGGCGCCTTCATGCCGACCTTTGAAGCCTCCGAAGAGCTGGCCAGGAGCATAGTGGCCGTGGCCAACGGTGCCGGCTGCCGCACCTCGGCGCTCTTGACCGACATGAACCAGGTGCTGGCCTCCAGTGCCGGCAACGCGGTCGAAGTGCGCGAGGCGGTACGCTACCTGACCGGCGAGTATCGCAATCAGCGCATCCACGAAGTGACCCTGGCCCTGTGCGCCGAGATGCTGATCTCCGCGGGCCTCGCCAGCAACGAACAGGACGCCCGTGCCAAGCTGCAGGCGGTGCTGGACAACGGCAAGGCCGCCGAGATCTTCGGTCGCATGGTGACCGGCCTCGGTGGTCCGAGCGATTTCATGGAGCGCTACGACGCCTACCTGCCCAAGGCCGCCATAGTGCGCCCCGTGTATGCGGCGCAGAGCGGCTTCGTCACCGCCATGGATACCCGCGAACTGGGCCTGGCCGTGGTGGCCATGGGGGGCGGTCGCCGCGCCGCCGGGGACAAACTCGATTATGCGGTCGGTCTGACCGACTTTATCCGCCTGGGGCAGAGCGTCGAGGCTGACAAGCCGCTCGCCCTGATCCACGCTCAAACAGAAGCCCAATTTGCCGAGGCCGCCCGCATGGTGCAGGCTGCCGTGAAGATCGGTGACACCCGACCAGAGGCGCTGCCCGAGGTTTACCGTCGCATCGGTCTGGCCGATTTGTAACAGGGGGAACACCCATGAAACGTACCTTTATTCTGATGATGGACTCCTTCGGTATTGGCGCTGCCGCCGATGCCGAGAAGTTCGGAGACGTGGGCGCCAACACCCTTGGCCATATCGCCAAGGCTTGCGCCGCCGGTGAGATTGAAGGCCGTGGCGCCCTCAAGCTGCCGAACCTCAACAAGCTGGGCCTGGGCCACGCGGGGGAGCAGGCTTCCGGCTACTTCCCGGCTGGCTTGAAGAAAGATATCGAGGTGGTCGGGGCCTACGGCTTTGCCCAGGAGCTCTCCTCCGGCAAGGACACCCCGTCCGGCCACTGGGAGATCGCCGGTGTGCCCGTGCTGTTCGAGTGGGGTTACTTCCACGATCACCACAACAGCTTCCCCCAGGAGCTGCTGGACGCCATCGTCGAGAAGGCCGGCCTGCCGGGATATCTGGGCAACTGCCACGCCTCCGGCACCCAGGTGCTGGACGATCTGGGCGAAGAGCACATGCGTACCGGCAAGCCCATTCTCTACACCTCTGCCGACTCCGTGTTCCAGATTGCCTGCCACGAAGAGACCTACGGCCTCGAGAAGCTATATGAGCTGTGCCACATAGTGCGCGAGCTGCTGGAGCCCTACAACATAGGCCGCGTCATCGCGCGTCCGTTCGTGGGCAGCGGCAAGGGCGACTTCAAGCGTACCGGCAACCGTCACGACTACTCGGTGCTGCCGCCGGCGCCGACCGTGCTGGACTACATGAAGGATGCAGGGGGCCAGGTGGTCTCCATCGGCAAGATCGCCGACATCTATGCCCAGCAGGGCATCACCAAGCAGGTGAAGGGCACGGGCCTGACCGAGCTGTGGGACAGAACCCTGGAAGAGGTGAAGGCGGCCGGTGACAACACCATCGTCTTCACCAACTTCGTGGACTTCGACTCCTCTTACGGCCACCGCCGTGACGTCAAGGGCTACGCCGATGCGCTTGAGTATTTCGACTCCCGCCTGCCGGAGCTGTTCGAGATACTGCAAGATGGCGATGTGGTGGTGCTGACCGCCGACCACGGCTGCGACCCGACCTGGAGCGGCACCGACCACACCCGCGAATACATCCCTGTGCTGTTCTACGGCAAGCCGGTCAAGGCGGGCTCCGTCGGCCGTCGCGAGACCTTCGCCGACATCGGCCAGAGCATAGCGGCCTACCACGGTCTGCCCAAGCTGCAATACGGCACCAGTTTCCTCTGATGCCCTGGGCAGGGCGGCCTCTCGGGTGCGCTCTGCCCGGTTGCAGCAGGGTCTCTGCTTTTTGTAACCGACCCGCCCGCCACCCAGGTGGCGGGCAACCCATAAAGACAATAAAACCCAACCTAGTGTGAAGGAATAAAGAGAATGGCAACTCCTCATATCAATGCGAAAGATGGCGCCTTTGCCGACACAGTACTGATGCCGGGCGACCCCCTGCGTGCCAAGTACATCGCCGAGACCTTCCTGGAGAACGTCGAGCAGGTGTGTGACGTGCGCAGCATGCTCGGCTTCACCGGTACCTACAAGGGCCGTCGCATCTCCGTCATGGGCCACGGCATGGGCATCCCGTCCTGCTCCATCTACGCAAAAGAGCTGATCACCGACTACGGCGTCAAGACCCTGATCCGCGTGGGCTCCTGCGGTGCCGTGCGTGAAGACGTGAAACTGCGTGACGTGGTGATCGGCATGGGTGCCTGCACCGACTCCAAGGTCAACCGTCTGCGCTTCAAGGATCACGACTTCGCCGCCATCGCCGACTTCGATCTGGTGGCCAATGCCGTGCAGGCCGCCAAGAACAAGGGCACGCCGGTGCGCGTGGGCAACATCTTCTCCGCCGACCTGTTCTACACCCCGGATCCCTCCATGTTCGACGTCATGGAAAAATACGGCATCCTGGGTGTCGAGATGGAAGCTGCCGGCATCTACGGCGTGGCCGCCGAGTATGGTGCCCGTGCCCTGACCATCTGCACCGTCTCCGACCATATCCGTACCGGCGAGCAGACCAGCTCCGAAGAGCGTCAGCTGACCTTCAACGACATGATCGAGATCGCACTGGACTCCGTGCTGCTGGGCGACAAGTAATCCCCATTCACATCATGCAAAACGGCGACCTCGGGGTCGCCGTTTTTTTATGGTCGATGGCCAGCATCCCTTCAGCCCTGGCACGGGGAGGAGGCCGCCAGGGAACAGGAAAAGAGACGCATCAGATCGGCGCCTATACTCTCACCTGACCCCCAACAGAGGCTCAGGCGATGAAAAAAGGACAGATGCTCACCACTATGCTCCTTGCCCTCGCGCTGGCCGTCCCTCAGGCCTGGCAGGCGGTGTGGGCGGCGGAAGGCAGGTTACAGCACAGGGCGCCGCAGCAGAGGGCGCAGCAACCCAGAGTGCAACACAGGGCGCCTCAGCAAAGGGCAGTCCAACCGAGGACGGCCCAGCACAAGGCGGTGCCCGCGCGCAGGAACAATCAGGAGATGGTGAGCTTCAAGGGCAGCTGGCTCAACACCC
Organism: Aeromonas bivalvium; assembly: GCF_046078285.1. Classification (NCBI taxonomy): domain Bacteria; kingdom Pseudomonadati; phylum Pseudomonadota; class Gammaproteobacteria; order Aeromonadales; family Aeromonadaceae; genus Aeromonas; species Aeromonas bivalvium. The sequence continues at coordinate 50,571 of NZ_JBGXBV010000005.1, read as the reverse complement.
CCGTCAAGGGCGGCAAGGTGCACGGGGGAGAGGGGCAGATCAGGCACCAGGAGCGCAATCTCACCGGCCAGCGGGATCATCGCATCGACAACAGCCGCAGCATTGAGGGCAACACCGTCTACATCAACAACAAGCACAACAGGATAGCGGTGCCCGCCGATCGACACCGGGTCTATCGTGACGTGGTGGTGGTGCGGCCCTATGGCCACTGGTACAACGGCTATGGCAACTACTATGACGACAATGATGCCTGGAAGTGGCTGGCCTTTACTGCCATCACCTTGAAAATACTGGATAACCTCAACGAAGCTCAGCAGCGGGAGCATGAAGCGGCCCAGGTGCAGGCAACCACGGCCCCCCTGAATCAAGCCGTCACCTGGAGCGACGGCAGCGCATCGGGCTCGGTGACGGCGGTGCGGGAGGGGACCAGCAACAACGGCCGCTACTGCCGTGAGTTCCAGCAGACCATCACGGTGGCTGGCAAGAAGGAGGATGCCTACGGGACGGCATGCCAGAACCCGGATGGTTCCTGGGAGCTGGTCTCTGATTGAGACTTAACTGAGCCCTGGTGGGGGTTCACTGCCATCGGGAGCGCTCGGTTGGGCGCTCTTTTTCTTATGCTTGCGTACTCGCATGTAGTTGCGGCGCACGCCGTAGGAGATGAGCAATCCCGCCAGCAGCATCACCAGCAGCATCAGCCGCTGCTTCTCCTGGTTCACCTTGAGCTGGGTATCCTGCTTGGCCAGCATCAGCTGCTCCTCCAGGGTGATCCTCAGATAGCCAAGGGTCTTGTCACCGTCGAGGATCTCCTCGACATAGGGGAGTCGCCCCTTGCCGGATGTCGGGGGGCTGGCATTGTCCTGGCCGATGGGAAGCAGGCTGTCCAGCGGCAGAGCGTTGTCAGACTGGGCCAGGGGAACGCCCCTGGCGTCATAGAGGGTGACATCCAGGATCTCGGGGGAGAGGGCCAGCTCCTGGGCCAGCCGTGCCAGCTCGCTCTCGTTATCCTCCTTCAGCCAGCGGCGCATGTCCCGGCTGGCATAGCTGACCAGAGCCTGGGCCCGGGTACGCGCCTGATCGTGCAGGGCCGCCTGGCTGGCGCTCTGCATGTGGATCAACAGGGCCAGAACCCAGCAGCCGAGGGCGATACCGGCGCCCAGACTCAGCAGGCGTTTGACGGGCATATGACGCAAGGGGGCTCTCCTGATTGCGGGTGCAGGCGGGATCTTGGCGCTTGCCTGTATAAAAAGCAATACGCTACTCTGGGCCCGCACTTTCACCCCCCCCCGACATCCAAGGAAGGTTTTTCGCTCATGTTGTTGTCCCAGTTAGCCCAAGCCCCCACCGACTGGCCCGCCCAGCTTGCCTCTGCCCCGCTCTGGGAACTGCACATAGACGCCTTGCAGGGCACGAGCCACCCCTTGACGGGAGGATGGCTGGTGCTGTTCGGCCATGATCTGGCCGCGAGCCAGCTTAGGCAGCTGGCGCCCCTGCTGGCGCTGGAGGGGGTGCAAGCCTGCCTCTATCCCGTGACCTGCCTCGCCGGTGTGCCCCTGCTGCTGATAGGGACAGACAGCTTCTCCAGTGCGCTGGCCGCCGCCATCAAGCAGGAGAGCTGGGCCATCGATATCTGCCATCTGGCGCACTTGCCTAGCCTGGCCGAACCCGGGCTGCTGGTGATGGACATGGATTCGACCGCGATCCAGATGGAGTGCATCGACGAGATAGCGCGCCTGGCCGGGGTGGGGGAGCAGGTGTCCGCCGTCACCGCCGCTGCCATGCAGGGACAACTGGAGTTCGCCGACAGTCTGCGTCGCCGGGTCGCCTTGCTGGCCGGGGCGCCCGTCACCATCCTCGATCAGGTGGCCGCCGACATGCCATGGATGCCGGGCTTGCAGTTGATGGTCGATACCCTCAAGCAGTCGGGCTGGACCCTGGCCATCGCCTCCGGCGGCTTCACCCGTTTCGCCGGCGAGCTGCAACAGGCCCTGGGGCTGGATGCCATCTTCGCCAATGAACTGGCGGTGGCGGATGGCAAACTGACCGGTCAGGTGGCGGGGGAGATAGTGGACGCCGATGCCAAGGCAAGGGTGCTGACCCGGCTCGCCGCCGAGCGGGGGCTGGCACAGGCCCAGACGGTGGCGGTGGGGGATGGCGCCAACGATCTCAAGATGATGGCGGCGGCAGGTCTTGGCATCGCCATTCATGCCAAGCCCCTGGTGCGCGCCCAGGCGAGCGCCAGCCTGACCCATCACGATCTGGAAGGGGTCATCTGCCTGCTGGGGGCCCGCGCCTGCGCCGAGATGCGCTGGCACCGCTGACGACACGCCATGGAGGGCGCCACAATGGAACTGCTGCAAAATTCTCACTTCATCCCCTGCGGGGAGCACAGACTGCATCTGCGCCAGATAGGCCTGGCGCAACCCAGTCAGGGCGAACCCATACTGATGGTGCATGGCGCCATCGAGAATGGCCGTATCTTCTATACCGGCTCGGGCAAGGGGCTCGCCTGCTTCCTGGCGCGCCACGGTTATCGGGTCTATGTGGCGGATCTGCGGGGCCGGGGCCTGAGCACGCCGGCCATCGCAGAGCGGGCCGACCATGGTCAGCATGAGCTGATCACCGAGGATCTGCCGACCCTGCAGGCCTGGATCTCGGCCCGCCACCCTGGGCAAAAGGTGCACTGGATGGCGCACTCCTGGGGCGGGGTGCTGATGGCATCGACCCTGGTGCGCTTTCCCGCCCTCGCCGCCGGGGTGGCGAGCCTGCTGTTTTTTGGCAGCAAGCGGGGGATCTCGGTTCACGGCCCGGAGCGCTGGTTCAAGGTGGATCTGATCTGGAACCGGCTCGCCCCCTGGCTGGCACGCCGTCGGGGTTTTCTGGCGGCGCGGCGTCTGAAGCTGGGGGCCGATGACGAGCCGCTGCGCTACCTGGAGGAGACGATCCCCTGGGTGAAATGCGGCCCCTGGCAGGATCCCCATGACGGCTTTGCCTATGACGAGGCGGCGAGCCGGGTCAACTGGCCCCCCTTGTGGATGATCTCGGCCAAGGCCGACAAGGTGCTGGGTCACCCGACCGACGTGCGCCGCTTCGGCGCCGAGATGGGGTCGCTCGCCCGTCACACCCGGCTTGGGCGCGACAACGGCAACCGCCTCGACTATGACCACATCAACATGCTGACGGCGCCCCAGGCCGCCGAGGATCACTTCCCCGCTATCCTGTCCTGGCTGCAACAGCCGAGCGCTCCCTGAGCCTGGCAACCCAACGAACGAAGAGGGGCGGACTGATGTCCGCCCCTCTTCGTTGTCCGTCTGCGGTGGCCCTACCCCTTGGCCGGGCCCAGACCGAGGCGCAGCAGGGTGGCCTGGGTGGTGTCGGTCAGCTCGCCGACGCCGACTACGCTCCACAGCTCATCTTCCAGCCGCTTGGCCTTGTGGATCGCGAACTTGGCGATGTAATCCAGTTCGCTGGCGATGAAGCTGGTATCGGGTCGCCCTGTGCGTGACAGGCCAAGCTGCACCGAATAGAACTCCCCCTTGGCCCTGGCCTGCTCGATGAAGGCCCGCTTGGCCGCCATGTCCGTCAGGCTGGCCGCCGCCACGCTGTGAAACTGGGGGGCGCCGTTTGCCAGCCGCTGCCAGCTGACATAGATCTCGGCCTCCCTTGGCAAGTCTTCCCTAGCCAGGGTGCGCAGGGGTTCCAGCAGCAGCTGGCGCAGCAGATCCCCCTGCAGCAGGGGATAGAGATTGGCCTGCCGGGGGGCGTCGGCGCAGGCCTGCAACAGGCGGGCAAGGGCGCGGGGCCGGGGCGCTTGTGCCAGGGTGGCGGGTCTGATGCTGTTCTTGCCCTTGTTGATGTAGACGGGGGTGCTGAAGACATGGTGGCTGTAGATGTTGCGCAGGGCCCGGGCCAGGCCACGGTAGCGGCGCAGCCCCTCGGCCGTCTTGAGCTTGCTGCGGTTGCTCTCGATCAGCAGGCTGAAGAAGTGGCGCCCCGTGTGCCGCTCCGGTTCCCCTTCGATGCACAGGTGCAGCACGGTTCGGCTCTGGTTGAAGTTGACCAGGCGGTAGGGCAGGGTCTGCAGATCCAGATGCTTGGTGAGGGGTTGCAGCTTGGGCAGGGCCACGGTGACCAGATCCCCCTTGTTGCCGGGGAAGGGGGCCTCCAGCTCGATCTGCATGCCGTGGGCCGAGATGTCGCGGGTCCAGCCCACCCAGGCCTGCTCCCCCAGGCGCAGGGCGATTGCCGTCTTGTGCAGGTAGCGGGCCTCGCGCCTGAGCTGGACATAGTGCAGCGTCTCCACCTCGAAGGGGGCCGGGCCCAGGTCGTGGCCGAAGCGTTGCAGGGCATTGGCGTCGTGCTGCACCTGGGGCTGCGTCAGGTATTCCTCGCGTATCGTCTCGCTCGGTATCTCCTGCAACAGGCCGACATAGCCGAGCCGGTCCAGCCTGGCGCGCAGCAGGGTGTCCTGGCTCAGGGGCTGCTCCCGGGTCGGCAGGCTGCTGATGTCGGCCTCTGCCAGGGCGCAGGCTTCGAGGGAAAACTTGTAGACCCGAAAGCTGGGCCGCTTGGCCGCGACCTGAAAGAAGAGGGCGTGTAATCCGCTCTCGGCCAGCTCCTCGGCGCTGGCCGAGAAGAAGTAGAGGTGGCTGCGCACCGCGTGGGTGAAGCTGTAGATCAGGGTCTCGCGGCAGGTGTCACTGTCTGGCAGCAGTTTGCGCAGGCGCGCCGGCGGGAAGAGCCCGGCCAGGGTCGGCTGGTTCTTCTCGTCGCGCCAGTATTCGAGCAGGTGCAGGTTGTTCTCGCTCTTGAGCACCACCTCGAGCCTGGGGGCCTCCCCCGGTTCCCCCTTGCTGAAAAACAGCGGCAGGCCGCTCATGCGCGGCAGGAAGAACTGCTCGTAACCCTTGATGATGGCCGCCGACAGCAGGTGATCCACGCTGACGCGATAGCGTCCCTTGTTGTTCTCGATGAAGTGGGCGAGATGGGCATCGAAGGGGGCGTTCTCCCCCTCGCGCACCAGGCGCAGCCAGTACCTGTCGTCACGACTCTCCTGGCCGAGGATGCGGTAACCGATCCCCTGGCCGAGGCAGGGATGGGGGGCCTCCTTGTCCAGACCATGGAAGTGCACCAGCACCTGGTCGCCCGCCTCGAAGCGGGGCAGATAGGGCACCGAGATGCGAATGCCGCCGGTGGAGAGATCCGAGCTCTTGGCGCTGATGCGCTCGCCGTTGCCGAGCTGCAGCTCGAGGGGGGAGCTGAAGTGCATCCTGTCCTGGCTGCGGCCGACATAGCTGGCGAAGGTGATGAGGTTGACATCGAGCTGGCGCAGCTGGCCCGGCGCAGGCTGGTGGGGGGAGAGGGCGCGGTTGCCGGCCTGGCGCTGCCATGCCTGCATCGCCTCATAGACCCCCAGGGTGTAGCGATCCCGATAGAGGTAGCAGTGGGACTGGAACTGGGCAACCGCCTCATCGGGCATGAAGTGGGTGATGCCGGCAAACTCGAACACCCGGCAGGCCTGGGGCCACTCGCTGCGCATGTCGATGACGCGCCGGCAGTCGGCGCCGCGCCGGTTCAGCTCCATCTTCAGCAGGAAACGGGTGTTGCTGCTCTGTTCGGCGGTCAGGCGCAGGAAGAGCTCGTCGAAATCGGCCTCTCGCTGCAGGGGGATGAGTTGATCGATGAGTGGGTGTGGCTGGGCTGAGTCCATGAGTTCCTGCTACGGAAAGTCAATTTTCCGAGTCTGGGTTTGATCTGTCGGGCTGAACCGAGTATATCAAGCAGGCATTCATTCTGTCCCCGAGTTATCCATGGCCAAAAATAAAACAGCTTACGTCTGCTCCGAGTGTGGTGCCGCCTTCAGCCGCTGGCAGGGCCAGTGCGGCGAGTGCAAGGAGTGGAACACCATCACTGAAGTGCGCCTTGGCAGTGTCACGCCGGGCAAGGGGGCACGTTATGGCGGCTATGCCGGCGCGGTCGGCAGCCAGGTGCAGACCCTGGCCGAGATAGCGACCACAGAGATCCCCCGCTTCTCCTCCGGCTTCAAGGAGCTGGACAGGGTGCTCGGCGGTGGCGTGGTGCCGGGCTCGGCCGTGTTGATCGGCGGCAGCCCGGGGGCGGGCAAGTCTACCCTGCTGCTGCAGACCATGTGCGGTTTGGCCGAGCGGATGAAGACCCTCTATGTGACCGGGGAGGAGTCATTGCAGCAGGTGGCGATGCGGGCCAACCGCCTCGGCCTGCCCACCGACAAGCTGCGGATGCTGTCCGAGACCAGTGTCGAGCAGATCTGCCTCATCGCCCAGCAGGAGCAACCCCAGCTGATGGTCATCGACTCCATCCAGGTGATGCATGTGGCGGACGTGCAGTCCGCGCCCGGCTCCGTCTCCCAGGTGCGCGAGGCGGCCGCCCTGCTCACCCGTTACGCCAAGCAGAATCATGTGGCCATCTTCATGGTGGGCCATGTCACCAAGGACGGCACCCTGGCGGGCCCCAAGGTGCTCGAACACTGCATCGACTGCTCCATCATGCTCGATGGCGGCCATGACTCGCGCTTTCGCACCCTGCGTTCCCACAAGAACCGCTTCGGCGCCGTCAACGAGCTGGGGGTGTTTGCCATGACGGGGCAGGGGATGAAGGAGGTGAGCAATCCCTCGGCCATCTTCTTGAGCCGGGGCGAGGAGCAGGCGCCGGGCTCCATCGTCATGGTGATCTGGGAAGGCACCCGGCCGCTGCTGGTGGAGTTGCAGGCGCTGGTGGATTACTCCCAGCTCTCCAACCCGCGCCGGGTGGCGGTGGGTATGGATCACAACCGCCTCGCCATGCTGCTGGCGGTGCTGCATCGTCATGGTGGCTTGCAGATGGCGGATCAGGATGTGTTCATCAACGTGGTGGGTGGCGTCAAGGTCGAGGAGACCAGCGCGGATCTGGCCCTGCTGCTGGCCATGGTATCGAGCTTTCGCGATCAGGCACTGCCCAAGGATCTGGTGGTGTTCGGCGAGGTGGGGCTCTCCGGCGAGATACGTCCCGTGCCCTCCGGTCAGGAGCGGCTGCAGGAGGCGGTCAAACACGGTTTTCGCCGTGCCATCGTGCCCCATGCCAATGCCCCCAAGCATGCCATCGAGGGGATGGAGGTGGTGCCGGTCAAGAAGCTGGCCGATGCCCTGGAGGCGCTCTGAGGGAGCAGGAGAAACGAGAGAGGGCGCCGCGGCGCCCTCTTTGCATTTCTGACGGCAACCGGCGTGCCGGTCAGGGGTGGGGGTGATCCAGGTGCTCGGCCAGCAACTGTTCCAGCTCCCGGTGCAGCAGGGCCTCGTCCCCCACATTGAGTTCGATCATGCGCTTGAGGTGAGTGGCGCTGTCGATATCCATGTGATGGCAGTAAAAACCGAGGCGATCGCCTTCTTCATGGCTCAGCTCGACCTCCATGGTCAGCACTATGTCGCTGCCCGCCAGACGGAAACTCAGGCGATAGTCCCGATCCTGCCCCGAGTGCCAGTCGGTGGGGCGCACCAGCAGGGCGCCCTGCAGGGAGACATCGACCAGCTGGGTGGTCCAGCTCTGGGCCCCCTGACTCAGGCTGGCCAGGGTGGCGTAGAGTATGCGTGAGAAGTGGCGGCGCTCTGTCATCATCATGTCCTGCTTGGAGATCCTGACCCTGAGTGTAACCCAGACGCCAACCCGGAACGTTGCGCTGGTGCCAAGATTGCACTCAACCGGGTTGACCGCTCAGGGTTTCGACCACATGCAGGGCGCTGATCAACCTGTCCTCGTATTTGAATCTGTCCTCCAGGACTGGCCCCAGCTTGTTGAGATCCTCATCCAGGCTCAACAGCTGCTCTTCGCTGGCATCGCTGTATTTGTCATTGAACTCGAGGGCAAATTCGGTGCAGCTGCGGATATGGGGGTAGATGCGCTTGGCCAGCTCCAGGCTGTCGCCACTGGCCTGTTCGAAGGCATTCACCACATGGTGATAGATCTCGAAATGCCCGGCGCTGACATAGTCGACCAGCTGTTCGCAAAACTGCTGCAGTTCGGGACAACCGGGAAGGCAACGTTGCTGCTTGCTGCGGGAGGGGCTGAGCCCGGCGAGGCGGATGTACTCGACCAGCAGGGCCTGCCTTGCCTCGAGCCAGTCATCGATCGCCTTGTGCTTTCCTGTCAGTGCGCGCTTGGTCTTTTCCAGTTCAGTTAACATAGTCCCTCCGTGGGGCATAGACTGGGAGCATTCTGGCTCCGGCGTCCTGAGTGACGACAGCAAGGGCCATCAGGCAATGGGATCTTGGCTCGGCCTCGTATTGTAAGGATATTGTTACCTCATCCAGGGGGAGCGTGACAAGTCCCTTCCATGACAGGGGCTGTTTTCGCGCGGTTGCGGTCAGAATAAGCCGCATCCTGGCTGGATCTGTGACTTTTTTCTCACTTCTTGATGAAAAGCCCAGCATTTGAGTCGGGCCTCGGGATAAAGCCTTTGCCTGAGTCTTTTTTTTTGCATAGAGTGACCAAGTGCTAAATGCCCGATCATAAAGGAAATGTTATGAACAAAGCTCAACTTGTCGATGCGATTGCCGCCAAAGCGGATCTGAGCAAGGCTCAGGCGAAAGTGGCCCTGGAAGAGATCATCAATGGTATCACCCAGAGCCTGAAAGAAGGTGATGCAGTCCAGTTGGTAGGGTTTGGCACCTTCAAGGTGAACCATCGCGCTGGCCGTACCGGTCGCAACCCGCAAACCGGTAAAGAGATCCAGATTGCCGCCGCGAACGTGCCCTCCTTTGTGGCCGGCAAGGCACTCAAAGACGCCGTCAAGTAATCTTCCAAAACCCGGCGCCCGCCGGGTTTTTTCTTCCTTCTGTCACCGCTTTTCGTTTCGGATACACTCAAGTTATACAGCTTGCTGTAGTGGAGGTAGACGATGGAACAGAAAAACGCCATTCGGCAGGTTGCCGTCCCCTGGGCTCCGTCCCGTCAACTTCCCCCTGGCCTGGTGGTGGCAGAGCTGCATCAGGACGTATGGAGCGATGCCCTGACCGTGGTGCTGGGCCGTGCCCGCAGCATAGACTTGCCCCCCCAGATCCTGTGTCGCGTGCACTTTCGCCATATCCTGGCGGTGCGGGTGATGGAGGATTGCGATCTGGCGGAGGGGAAGGACAGCCATGCCATAGAGGAGCAGATCCAGCTCATCACCCCATCCCGCTTCGCCAGCTGGTTTCATCAGGAATCCGATGGCCTGCATCTGGACGATGACATCCAGCACTACCGCATCTCGACCTGGGATTATTGCGCCGATGTGCTCACCTCCCATGCCCCCGAGCTGCAGTTTGTCGATCCCGAGCCATGATGGCGCCGCCATGATAGAAAAAGGGGCATCAGATGATGCCCCTTTTTGATGGGAGTCCCGAGGATCAATCCACGTAGAAGGTCTGCTGAAACTTGAGGGTCTCCTGCCGGCCATCCGCCATGATGTTGATGGTGAACTGATAGGTATCCTCGTTGCGATAGGGCAGCACCGCCAGATAGTAGATGGCGTCTCCCTCCTTGACCTGCTGGAAGCTGAGGGTGCGCAGGGTACCGGTCAGGTTCTTCGCCTGCCCCGTCATGCCCACCGCCAGTGCCTTGCCGCTCTTGTCCTGCACCGCAATGTTGAGGATGCCGTTGTAGCGGCTGCGCTCCAGCCCGTAGGCCTTGGCGACCTCAGGGGTCAGGAAGCTGGAGTTGAAGGCGTTATAGTGCACCTGCCAGGGACCCAGGGTCTGAGACTGCTCCGCCCGCAGCGGCAGCGTCATCAACAGGGTCAGCAGGAAAACCCATGCTGTTTTCATCGCGTCATCCTTCTCATCGAATTAGCTTGGGGTCGTGGCAAGCAGGGCGGCTATTTCAGCCGGGACCTGTCTGGGCGTCTCGATCGCCACCGTCTTGTGGCGACCGAGCTCGCCACGCAGCAGGCGAACCTGCCCCTTGGCGACCCGGAACTGTTTGGCCAGAAACCTGATGAGGTGGGCATTGGCCTGCCCATCCACCGGCGGCGCCGTGATGGCGACCTTCAGCTCCTCACCATGCAGGCCGACAATCTGATCCCGGCTCGCCTTGGGCTGGATGACCAGGTGCAGCACCAGGACATCACTTTGCCAGGCGACGGCCGCCATCAGATCATCCACCACAGCTGACCAAACAGATCACCCAATAGATAGTTTATGGCCTGCAGGCCGATAAAGGCGACCAGCACGGAAAGATCCAGGCCGCCCAGTGCCGGCAGTATGCGGCGGATGGGGGCGAGGAAGGGTTCGGTGAGCTGGTGCATCACGTACTCGATGGGGTTGCGGCCCTGGCTTACCCAGCTCAGGATGGCGCGGATCAGCAGGATCCAGAAGATCATGGAGCCGGCCTTCTTCAGCACGGTCAGCAGGGCGAACAGGCTCAGGGTCAGCCAGTCGGCGACCATGACGTTCAGGGTCTTGAGCAGGGCCAGCTTGGCGAAGGCGATCAGCAGCGCCAGCACCACGGAGGCGAGATCCAGCCCCCCCAGACCCGGAATGATCCGGCGCAGGGGCACCACCAGCGGATTGGTCAGCTTGACCACCATCTGGCTCATGGGGTTGTAGAAATCGGCACGGGCCCACTGCAGCCAGACGCGCAGCAGCACCACCATGAGGTAGAGATCGAAGACGGTATTAATCAAAAAGTAAGCAGTGTTCATCTGAACTCCTGGTTTAGAAAAGGGTTTCCATCTCGGCGGCGCGAGCGACGGCCGCCTGCATGGCCTGGGCGGTGAGCGGCATCAGCCCCTGCTCCTGGAAGGTGCGCACGGCTTCGGCCGTGGTGCCTCCCTTGCTGGTCACCTGCTCGCGTAGGGCCTGCAGCGACAGCTGGGGATTCTGCTCGACCATGGTGGCGGCGCCCAGCGCGGTCTGTTGCACCAGCAACCTGGCCTGCTGCGGGCTGAAGCCCATGGCCTCTGCCTGTTCGGCGATGGCCTGCATGAACAGGAAGAAGTAGGCAGGGGCGCTGCCGGCGGCCGCGATGACGCCATTGATGCCGGCCTCCTGCTCGACCCAGAGGGTCTTGCCGACGGACTGCATCAGCTGCTCTGCGTACAGCCTGTCCTCTGCATCGATGGCGGCGGGGGCATAGAGGCCCGTCATGCCAAGGCCGAGCAGGGAAGGGGTGTTGGGCATGGTGCGGATGATGCGTGGGTGGCCGCCGGCCATGTCGCTCAGGCGTTCGATCCGGATCCCGGCGGCGATGGAGATGAGTAGCTTGCCCTCAAGGGAACCCAGCTCGGACACCAGCTGCGCCAGCATGGTGGCCATCAGCTGGGGCTTGACGGCCAGCACTATGACCTCGCTCGCCCTGGCGGCCTTCGCATTATCCTGGGTGATGCCGATGCCAAATTGCTGCGCCAGCTCGTCGAGCTTGGGGCGGCTAGGGTTGGCGGCAAGGATCCGATCCGCCGGATAACCCGCTTGGCGAAGGCCGGCTATGATGCTGCGGCTCATGTTACCCGCCCCGATGAAGGCAATACTTCTCTGTTGCATCAAGCTCTCCTGCTGATGATGTCTGGGTATGTCGAGTTCGCTTGCGTCCCGCAGGGGCGCGGCGACGCCTGTGTGTGGCCTGCGTGCCTCATGAATAGTCGCGGGCCCCGAAGATGGCGGTGCCGACCCGGACCATGGTACTGCCATGCAAGATGGCGGCCTCCAGATCCTCCGTCATGCCCATCGAGAGGGTATCGACCGTGGGATATTGTTGCGCAAGCCGGGTGAACAGAGCCTGCATGCTCTGCATCTGTTGCCCCAGCACGTCCGGGTCCTGGGTGTGCTGGGGGATGGCCATCAGGCCGCGCAGCCGCAGCCGATCCGACTGTGCGACCAGCTGGGCCAGCCGGAAAATCTCTGATTCAGATGCGCCGGATTTGCTACTCTCTCCACTAATATTGATTTGCAGACAGATATTTAGCGGCGCAAGTTGCGCCGGCCTCTGCCGGGCGAGGCGCTCGACAAGCTTGTCTCGATCGACGCTTTGCACCCAATCGAACCGCTCTGCCACCAGCCGGGACTTGTTGGACTGCAGGGGACCGATGAAGTGCCATTCAATATCGGCGAAGTCGCCCTGGCTGCGCAGGGCATCAATCTTGGCGCAGGCCTCCTGGGCATAGGATTCGCCGAAGCGGCGCTGCCCGGCCTGGTAGGCGTCACGGATGGCCTCGACGGGTTTGGTCTTGCTGACCGCGAGCAGGCGGATGTGGGCAGGGTCTCGTCCGGCCGCGGCGGCGGCCTGCTCCATGCGTGCCCTGACCCCTGTCAGCTGTTGCAGAATCTGGCTCATATTTCGTTAACTGTCTTGTGATGGGAGAATGACAAGTCTATGGATATCACAGAGTTATTGGCCTTTAGTGTAAAACATAACGCCTCGGATCTACATCTCTCGGCCGGGGTGCCACCGATGATCCGGGTTGATGGCGAGGTGCGCAAGATCAATTTGCCGGCGCTGGATCAGCGAGAAGTCCATGCCCTCATCTACGACATCATGAACGACCATCAACGCAAGGAGCTGGAGGAGAACCTGGAGGTCGACTTCTCGTTCGAGGTGCCCAACATGGCGCGCTTTCGGGTCAATGCCTTCCAGCAATCCCGGGGGGCCGGGGCCGTCTTTCGCACCATTCCGAGCACAGTGCTGACCCTGGAGGATCTCGATGCCCCCGAGATCTTCCAGAAGATCGCCGAGTATCCCCGCGGCCTGGTGCTGGTGACCGGGCCGACCGGCTCGGGCAAGTCCACCACGCTGGCGGCCATGGTCAACTACATCAACGAGAATTTCCATCACCACATCCTCACCATCGAAGATCCCATCGAGTTCGTGCACGAGAACAAGCGCTGCCTGGTGAACCAGCGGGAGGTGCACAGGGATACCAGAAGCTTCGCCAACGCCCTGCGTTCGGCGCTGCGGGAGGATCCGGACATCATACTGGTGGGGGAGATGCGTGACCTCGAGACCATACGCCTCGCCATGACGGCGGCGGAGACAGGTCATCTGGTATTCGGCACCCTGCACACCTCGTCGGCGGCCAAGACCATAGACAGGATCATCGATGTCTTCCCCGGATCGGAGAAGGACATGGTGCGATCCATGCTGTCCGAATCCCTGCGGGCCGTCATCTCCCAGACCCTGCTCAAGCGGATCGGCGGTGGCCGGGTCGCGGCCCACGAGATCATGCTGGGCATCCCGGCGGTGCGCAACCTCATCCGGGAAGACAAGGTGGCCCAGCTCTACTCCGTGATCCAGACGGGGATGGTGCACGGCATGCAAACCATGGATCAGAGCCTCAAGCAGCTGGTGGGGCGTGGCACGGTGGCGTCGCTGGATGCCAAGGCCAAGGCGGTGGATCCCAACTCTATCTAGGAGCGCGTATGACACTCGAGTCGCTGTTGGCACAGCTGGTTGAACGGCAAGGATCGGATCTGTTCGTCACCGTGGGCAGTCGCCCCATGGTCAAGGTGGATGGCCGGCTGCAGCCCATCGATGAGGCCCAGCTCGATGAGGAGCAGACCCAGGCCCTGATCCGGGAGACCCTGAGCCCGGACCATCTCGCGCGCTTCATGGCGACTCAGGAGGCGAACTACGCCATCCACAGGCCGGGCCTTGGCCGGTTTCGGGTCAGCGCCTTCTGGCAACAGGCGTTGCCCGGCATGGTGCTGCGCCGGATAGAGACCCGCATCCCCACCTTCGAGGAGCTGGGCCTGCCCGACATCCTCAAGGAGATAGGCATGGCCAAGCGGGGGCTGGTGCTGTTCGTCGGGGCGACCGGCACCGGCAAAACCACTACCCAGGCCGCCATGATTGGCTATCGCAATCAACACAGCGAAGGCCACATACTGACGGTGGAAGATCCGGTGGAGTTCGTGCACCGGCACGGTCGCAGCCTGATCACCCAGCGGGAGGTGGGAATAGACACTGCTTCATTCGATGTCGCCCTCAAGAGCTCGCTGCGTCAGGCGCCGGATGTGATCCTCATCGGCGAGGTCCGCAGCGCCGAGACCATGGCCTTCGCCCTGCAGTTTGCCGAGACGGGGCACCTGTGCCTCGCCACCCTCCATGCCAACAACGCCAACCAGGCGATCGATCGCATCCTGCATCTGGTGCCGACCGAGAAGCACCGCCAGCTGCTGTTCGATCTCTCCTGCAACCTGAGGGGCATCATAGCCCAGCAACTGGTGCCGGCCCTCGATGGCGGGCGACGTTGCGCCGTGTTCGAGGTGATGCTCAATACCCCCATCATCAGCGACATCCTCCGCAAGGGGGAGATGCACCGCCTCAAGGAGGTGATGACCCGATCCCCTGAGCTGGGGATGCAGACCTTCGATCAGGGCCTGTTCCAGCTGTTCATGGCGGGGCGCATCGGCCTTGCCGAGGCGCTGGCCCATGCGGATTCGGCCAACGATCTGCGCCTGCAGATAAAGTTGTCCGGCAAGGGGCCCCTGGATTCTGGTACGCTGGAGGGCGTGACTGTGGATGAATAGGGGCCGCCGGCCCCTCCCTTGAGATAGGATCGTTATGCTGATTGTGGTTTCCCCGGCCAAGACGCTGGATTTCGAGTCGCCGCTGGCGACCGCCCGTTTCACTCAACCCGAACTGCTGGATCACTCCGCCCGTCTGATCGAACGGGCGCGGCAATTGAGCCCGGCCCAGATTGCCAGCCTGATGAAGATCAGCGACAAGCTCTCCGGCCTCAATGCCGCCCGCTTTGCCGAGTGGCAGCCCGATTTCTCCCCGGCCAACGCCCGCCAGGCGATCCTGGCCTTCAAGGGGGATGTCTATACCGGGCTTGCGGCCGAGGATTTCGAGGAGGGGGATTTTGACTTCGCCCAGGCGCATCTGCGCATGCTGTCCGGGCTCTACGGGGTGCTGCGTCCCCTCGATCTGATGATGGCCTATCGTCTCGAGATGGGGATCCGGCTCGACAACGAGCGGGGCAAGGACCTCTACCAGTTCTGGGGCGACATCATCACGGAGCAGCTCAATCGCGCCCTGGCCGCCCAGGGGGACGACGTGCTGATCAACCTGGCTTCCGACGAGTATTTCAAATCGGTGCGCCCCAAGGCGCTCAAGGGCAGGATCGTCACCCCGGTCTTCAAGGACGAGAAGAACGGCCAGTTCAAGATCATCAGCTTCTACGCCAAGAAGGCGAGGGGCATGATGGCCCGCTACATCATCAAGCACCGCCTGACCCGGGTCGAGCAGCTGACCGGTTTCGACAGCGGCGGCTACCGGTTCGTGGCCGAGGAGTCCGGCGACGGCACCCTGATGTTCAAGCGCTCGGAAAATTAATTGAAATAGCAGGGAACCAATCACTGGCCCCCGGGTCTTAATATGTGAATCCTCTGTTGTAAGCACTTTTTATTCGCCGACGTTCATACGTCGGCTTTTTCTTGCCTGTTCGCCGCCGTTGTCGGCACGTTCTGCCACAAAGACAGTTGCCTCATCCCGCACGCGAAGACGAAAACGGCCATCCGAAGATGGCCGTGCACAGGCAGAATCAGCGCGCGGAAGGCGCGATTATTTCTTTTTCTTCTTCGCCGATTTCTTCTTGGCATCCTTCGGCTTTTTCTTCTTCACCGGCACCCGGGCTTCCTTGTGCTTGGGACGCAGGGTGTCGATGACCCGACGCTTGAGCCGCTCTTCGGTGTAGCGCTCGATCTTGGCCACCATGGCCATGTCGTGGGCCTCCACCAGGCTGATGGCACAGCCACGGTTGCCGGCCCGGCCGGTGCGACCGATGCGATGCACATAGACATCGGTGCCATAGGGCATGTCGTAGTTGATGACATGGCTGACGTTGGGCAGGTCGATGCCGCGAGCGGCGACGTCGGTGGCGATGAGGAAGGGCACTTCACCCTCGTGGAACTTGCGGATCGACTCGATGCGCTTGCTCTGCTCCATCTCGCCACGGATCCAGGCGCAGGAGACACCGGCCGCCTGCAACTGGCCGGAGAGCTCGGCCAGCCGCTCGCGGGTACGAACGAAGACGATGGCCTTCTGGGTCTCGGGATCCTTGAGGATATGGGTCAGCAGCGCCAGCTTGTGGGCGGCGTCGTCGGCCAGGTGGATCCACTGGGTGATCTTGCGCCGTTCGCTGCGGGGCGGCTCGGCATGCAGCTCGACGGGCTCGTTGAGGATCTCGTTGGCAAATTTCTCCAGACCCGCCCCCTCCAGGGTGGCGGAGAACAGCATGGTGTGCTTGCGGTAACGCGCCTCGGCCACGATGCGGTTCACGTCCTTGATGAAGCCCATGTCCAGCATGCGATCCGCCTCATCCAGCACCAGCACCTCGATGTCGTGGCTCTCGAACTCCTCCTTGTCGATGTACTCCAGCAGGCGGCCCGGGGTGGCGACCACAATGTCCGTGGTCTTGGTCAGTGCCGGCAGCTGCTCTTCATGGCTGACGCCGCCTATGATGGTCTCGATGCTCAGATGGGTGTGCGCCGCCAACGCCTTGGCATGGGCCGTGATCTGCAGGGCCAGCTCGCGGGTCGGGGTGAGGATCAGCATGCGGCACGGCCCCGGCTTGCGGCGCGGGAAATCCAGCAGATGCTGCATGGCCGGCAGCAGGAAGGCGGCCGTCTTGCCGGTGCCAGTGGGCGCAGAAGCCAGGATGTCACGACCCTCCAGTGCGGGCTCAAGCACCATCTGTTGAATGGTGGTGGGACGGGTGAACCCCATCTCGGCCAGGGCCCGGTTGAGGGCTGGATTCAGGTCGAAATCATCAAAGGATTGGCTCATGGCAATGCTCGGTCATTAAGGAAACGGCAGATTATAGGCGATTATGGCGTCGTCTCCTATGGCTGGCGGCGGGAACTGGCTATAATCCCCGACCCTTTTTCGTCAGAGCGGGAAACAGATGAGCCCAAGCCGTGGTTTTACCTTCAAGCAGTTTCATATCGACCATGACCGCTGTGCCATGAAGGTGGGCACGGATGGCATACTGCTCGGCGCCTGGGCGCCCGTTGAGGGAGCCAGGCGGGTGCTGGACATCGGCAGTGGCAGCGGCCTCATCGCCCTGATGCTGGCGCAGCGCAGCGGCCCCGATTGCCAGATCACGGGAGTCGAGCTGGAGGCGGCGGCGCTGGCCCAGGCACGGGAAAACGTGGCGGCGTCGCCCTGGGCGAGTCGGGTGCAGATGAGGGGGGGAGCCATCCAGCAGCATGAGGCGCCGCCCTATGATCTCATTGTCTCCAATCCGCCCTATTTCGGTGCCGGGCAAGGGTTCGAGGATCCCGCCAGGGCCCAGGCGCGCCACCGGGGCTCCCTGGACAGCCGGGACTTGCTCGATGCCTGTGATCGTCTGCTCGCCCCTCGGGGACGGGTCGCCCTGGTGCTGCCGACGGCGCTGGCTGATGAAATAATATCCAGTTTGCCGCACTATGATCTGCACGAACTTTGTTATACAGCTGTTATCACCAAATCCGGAAAAGCGGCAAATCGTGTTTTACTGCTGCTAGGCAGAGAATTAAACAGGTGTGAGCGGGGTGAAATTGTGATCCATTCTGCTGATGGTGGCTATTCCAACAGATATATCCAACTGACCGCCCCCTTCTATTTGAAGATGTAAATTTCGTCTTGAACTATTTTTTCACATCATTATGCTGGCACTTAAATGAGCACCCGCCCAAGACCAGCCAAAACCACTGGTCGTGATGAAAAAACGCGCGGGGCTCCTTTTTTTTACCCGGTGAATTTCCGGGGCGATGACCAATAAAAAACTATAACAAGCAATAGTTTACAAGACAGACGAGGTTGAACTTGACGAAATCACTGACATTATCTGATGTGCTCGGATTGGGCTTTATGACCTTCGCCTTCTATCTGGGCGCCGGCAACATCATCTTCCCGCCCCTGGCGGGTTTCCTCGCTGGCGAGAACATGACCCTGGCCATGTTTGGCTTCCTGGTCACCGCCGTGGGTCTGCCGCTCATCACCATACTGGCCGTCGCCAAGGCGGGTAACGGCTGGGCCGGCATGACCAAGCTGCTGCCCGTCGGCATCGCCAGTGCGCTGGCTGTCGCCATCTATATCATCATAGGCCCGGCCTTCGCCGCCCCCCGTACCGGCCTGGTGGCCTACGAGATGGGTCTCAAGCCCTTCCTGGGCGAGATGGGTGCCCAGGGCCTGCTGATCTACACCCTGGTCTTCTTCGGTGCTGCCATCCTGGTCTCCCTCAATCAGGGTCGTCTGATGGATGCCATCGGCAAGTTGCTGACCCCGGTGCTGATGCTGTTGCTGCTGGTGCTGGCCATCGGTGTGTTCGTGGCGCCCCAGGGCACCATGCCTGCCGCAGTGGCCGACTACCAGAATGATGCCTTCATCAAGGGGATCCTTGAGGGGTACAACACCATGGATACCCTGGCCTCCCTGATGTTTGGTGCCCTGATCGTCGATATCCTGCGCAAGAAGGGCATCAATGACTACCAGAGCCAGTTCAAGTATCTGGCCATCGCGGGCGTGATCTCCGCCATCGGTCTGGCCGTGGTCTACATCTCCCTGTTCCAGCTGGGCAACTCTGCCGCCGGCGTGGCGACCGATACCAGCAATGGTGGCGCCATCGTCAGCGCCTATGTGCTGAGCCTGTTCGGTCAGCCGGGCCAGTTCATCCTGGCGGCCATCATCACCCTGGCCTGCTTCACCACCGCCGTGGGTCTGATCTCCGCCTGTGCCGACTTCTTCCACAACCTCACCGGCATGGCGTATCGCAAGCTGGTGGTGATCCTGGGTGCCGCCTGCGCCCTGGTAGCCAACGTGGGTCTGAGCCAGCTGATCAGCCTCTCCATCCCTGTGCTGGTTGCCATCTACCCGGTCGCGGTCGCCCTGGTGCTGGTCACCTTCCTGAAGGGGTATTTCGGTCGTCCCCGCCTGACGTTCCGTCTGGTGCTGGCCGTGGCCTTCCTGTTCGGTTGCCTGGATGGTCTGGGCGCTGCCGGCATGAAGATGGATGCCTTCGCCTTCTTGCCGCTGTTTGACAAGGGATTGGCCTGGTTGCTGCCGACCCTTGTGGCCTGTGGCCTGGGCGTCATGGTGCGCGGCAACGCGGGCCAGGTGAGCGACGCGACCGCCTGATCCCGACTCGCTTCCCCCAATAAAAAAAGAGCCAGCAGTCACTGCTGGCTCTTTTTTTATTGGTGATCTGGTCAGGGGCTCTGTTGCACCTTTCTGCTATCGAGTGAGGCTGGCGACTATCTCGACGACACCGTACATGGCCACACCGGCAAACACGGGCCAGCCCAGGGAGCGGGTGCGATACCAGACCGCCAGGGTCAGCGCCCCTCCGAGCAGGGTGGCCAGCCAGGAGGTGAGGGTGAGGCTGGCGGGGACCACGGAGACGCCGAACATGGCCGCTATCATGGCCGGGCCCAGCACCCTGAGCCAGACCGGCATCTGCTCCACCGTCTCCTGATTGTCGCGGCGATCCAGGTGTCGCTGCATCCAGAGCAGGGGCAGCATCCGCAGCAAGAAGGTGCCCGCCGCCGCGGCGAGCATGGCGAGCCAGAGGGCGCTATCCATGTTGTGTTTCTCCCGTCTTCGAGTTGGTTTCCATCAGGTAGAAGAGGATGGCGCCGCAGATGGCCGCCAGGGGAATGGCCGCATTGGCAAAGCCCATCATCTTGAGCACCATGGCTCCCAGGATGGCGCTGCCCAGGGTCAGGGACCACTGGCGTGAGGTAAAGCGTGGCGCCAGCAGCACCAGGAACAGAGCCGGCAGTGCGAAGGGCATCACCTCGCCGAGCAGGGGCCAGCGCGCCGTCAGCTCACCGCCCGCGATGGCCCCGAGTGCGGTGCCCCCAATCCAGCTGGCCCAGGCGAGCAGCATGGCCCCCGTGAACCAGCCCAGGCGCTCTGCCGGTGCCAGCTGTGGCAGGCGGGTGTGGGCCAGGGCGAAGATCTGATCCGTGAGGCCGTGCATCAGCCAGGGCCACCATCGGCTGCGGGGCAGATAGGGGGCCAGATTCGGTCCATAGACCAGGTGGCGGGCATTGATCAGCAGTGTCATGACCACCACCAGCCAGAGCGGCGCCCCCGAGGCCACCATGGCCACGAACAGGAACTGGGATGCCCCGGCATAGATGAGGGTGGAGACGATCACGGCTTCCCAGGGGCTGAAGCCAGCCTGGATGGCGATCAGGCCGAAGGAGACGGCGACCGGGATATAGCCCCCCAGCAGGGGCACCGCCTCGAGCAGCCCCATGACGAAGGGGCGCTGGCCTGTGGTCTTGGTTGTCTGGGTCATGGGGCGTTCCCCTTGCTTGCGTAGACGATGGTGACCAGCAGGGTGACCCAGGTCTCCCCGGCGCGATAGAGATGGGGCTGATCGGCGGGGAAGGTGTGGCTCTCCCCCGGATTCAGCCGCCTGGTGTGCCCTTCCGTGCCCACCTCAAGCTGGCCGCTGATGATGGTGATGGATTCGGACGATCCTGGTGAGTGGGGCTCGGCGCGTCGCTGTGCGTGGGGGGCGCAGGACATCCAGTAGACATCCACATGGGGATCATCCGTGCCCTGATCGATCAGCCTGACCTGCATGCCGTCGTCAAAGACGGGGGCGCAGATGGGGGCCACCAGGTTGCCGAACGGCACGTTGAGCTGAATGGCGATGCGCCAGACGGTATCCAGGGTGGGGTTGCCGCACCCCTGCTCCAGGCGCGACAGATTCGACTTGGCGATGCCGGCATCCTGGGCCAGTTGGGAGAGAGACAGGCCGCGGGCCAGTCGCAACGCCTGGAGGTGGCGCCCCAGGGTATCGAGAAGGGGTTTATCCATGATGGTTTCCTGTTCGTTATATAGAACGTTCCATATAACGAACGTTCTATATAACGAACAACCAGATGTCAAACCCTTTGGTACGGCCATCCCCATCTGGGGAGAGGCGAGGGAGGGCGGGGGACTTAGATAAGAGAAAGGCCGGCATGGGCCGGCCTCTCGCTGTCAACCGTGCGCACTCAGAGCGGCTCGGCGACGGGCTTGCCCGCCAGACCGTACCAGTGGAACCGGCTCTCGCCTGCATGCCAGGAGAAGGTGGCCCAGGGATGCTGGCTCTCCCAGCGGGGGAAGGCGATCTCCACCTTGTTGTCCTGGTAGCGATAGAGGGAGGTGCTCAGCTCGATGTCGGAGCCGATCAGCAGCAGGACAAGCCCGACGAGACACCATTTCAGCAGGCGCCACATGGCCGTTACTCGAAGCAGATTTCGATGGTGGCCCGGCCGTACTCAGAGTCGAACGGCATCATGATCTTGCTGCCATCCGCCTTGTGAGTAATGGTGTGATTGGGCCCCGAGACGATGACGGGGGTCGCCATGTCGAACTCATAGCCCTTCTCCCCCAGCATGCGCTTGGCGCCGCCGGTGACCATGTTGGTGATCTCCCCCACCATGTCGGTGACCTCCTCGTTGATGGTGGTCGGCGCCTCCCCCAGCATGCGGCGCATGATCTCCAGTGCCAGCCCCTTCTCGAAGCTGATGGAGAGAGAACCCCGGGTCTGGGGGCCGACCATGCCGATGAGACCGGAGACATCGCCACGGGCCAGCTCGTCGAGTTTGCGCTTGGGCTTGCCCGGGGTCAGCTCGAGCTGGGCCATGGTGGACAGCACGTTGAGCAGGGAGAGCAGGAACGGATTGACAAAATCAGCCTTCATGTTGACTTCCTACGGGAGGCGCGCAGCGGACGCACTGTCCATGAGCCTCTATGGTCTTGTTGGTAATGGTAAAGCCATGCAGACGGGCCTGCTCGGAGAATGCGTGGTCGATGGCATCGTCATGGAGCTCGACCACGTCGCCGCAGCGATCGCAGATCAGCAGCTGCATGGGATGAGCATGGTCGAAGTGACAGCAGAAGATGAAGGCGTTGAGGGACTCCACCTTGTGGGCAAACCCCTGCTCGAGCAGAAAATCGAGGGCGCGATAGACGGTCGGCGGCTTGGCGCTGGCCTCGGTCTTCTGCAACTGGGCCAGCAGATCGTAAGCGCTGATGGCATTGCCATGGGCAGCCAGCAGGCGAAATACCTGGCGCCGGGTCGGGGTGAAGCGAATGCCGCGCTGTTGGCAGAGGCGCTCGGCGGCTTGTAGCAATTGGTCTTGATTCATGATCACGCAAATGGCCTGTATCGTCTGCGGATACTAACATAGGGCCTCTCTTGGCGCGGCGTCAAAATTCATTTTCTGGGCGCGGCGTCCCTTGTGCTAATATCCGCCCCCTCCCATAGCCACCCGGATGATCTTTATGCAGGCGCAGCGCTTCTCCATCGCCCCCATGCTGGACTGGACCGATCGGCATTGCCGTTACTTTCACCGTTTGATGAGCCGTCAGACCCTGCTCTATACCGAGATGGTCACCACGGGCGCCATCATCCACGGCAAGGGCGATTATCTGGGCTACAGCGAGCAGGAGCACCCCATCGCCCTGCAACTGGGGGGCAGCAACCCGGCTGATCTGGCCCACTGCGCCAGGCTGGCCGAGGAGCGGGGCTATGACGAGATCAACCTCAACGTGGGCTGCCCGTCGGATCGGGTCCAGAACGGCCGTTTCGGCGCCTGCCTGATGGGGGAGCCCGCCCTGGTGGCCGACTGCATCAAGGCGATGCGCGACGTGGTGGCCATTCCGGTGACCGTCAAGACCCGGATCGGCATCGACGATCAGGACTCCTACGAATTCTTGCAGGCCTTCATCGAGCAGGTGCGCGATGCCGGTTGCGATACCTTCATCGTCCATGCCCGCAAGGCCTGGCTCAGCGGCCTGAGCCCCCGGGAGAACCGCGAGATCCCGCCGCTGGACTATCCGCGGGTCTACCGGGTCAAGCAGGATTACCCCGAGCTGACCATCGCCCTCAACGGCGGTGTCACCAGCCTGGAGCAGACGCTGGAGCATCTGCAACATCTGGATGGTGTGATGATGGGGCGCGAAGCCTACCAGAATCCCTATATCCTGGCCCAGGTGGACAACCGGGTGTTCGGCCAGCAGGGAGCGGTGCCGAGCCGCCACGAGGTGGTGCGCATGATGCTGCCCTACCTGGAGCAGGAGCTGGCCAAGGGCAACTACCTCTCCCACGTGACCCGCCACATGCTGGGGCTGTTCCAGAACATGCCGGGGGCCCGCGCCTGGCGCCGTCACCTGAGCGAAAACGCCTGCAAGCCGGGGGCCGGTATCCAGGTGGTGCTGGACGCCATGGCCAAGGTGCCCGAGCATCACGGCGAAGCCGTGGTCTGATCCCGGCCGGTATCGGACTCGGGGTCTATGACCCTGTCTCGACAAAAAGCCCCGCCTGATGCGGGGCTTTTTGTTGCCAGAGAGGTCCCCCTGGCAGCAGGGGGGCTCAGCCCTGATCCGGCGTGA
Organism: Aeromonas bivalvium; assembly: GCF_046078285.1. NCBI lineage: Bacteria > Pseudomonadati > Pseudomonadota > Gammaproteobacteria > Aeromonadales > Aeromonadaceae > Aeromonas > Aeromonas bivalvium. The sequence continues at coordinate 27,210 of NZ_JBGXBV010000005.1, read as the reverse complement.
AGTCGTGGATCTCGCCGCGTCTTGGCTTGAAGCGGGGATCGGCCCCCAGCTTCTGCCGGGCCAGGGCCATGCTCTGGCAGAAGCTCTCCTCCTTCTCATATTCGGCCCGCACCAGATCGATGGCGCGCTCCGCCTGGCGGCGATCCTGCTTGCTCGCCTTGCGATCGCTGAACACCTGCTGCTGATCCAGCATCCATTGCAAGAAGGCCTGACGGCACTGATCTTCCCGAGGAGGGGGGGACGCGGCGTGAGTGAGCGGACTGAGCAGCAGGGTCAGGAGGAGAAGACGAGGCATGTTCGTTGAGTGGATTGTTAGTAAGTGGCTGATTAACGGCTATTTTATGGCGTAATGGCCGCCGGGTACAGGACAAAAATGACGCCATTTCTGTTGGGGCAGGTGACCGCGACCCGGCGGTCACCTGGGGCTGGCTCAGTGGGCGAGCAGATAGAGCTGGCGGCTGTAGGCCACGTCTTCCGGATTGTTGATGGGGTAACCCTTGAGCCAGGGCTTGATCAGCCTGGCATTGGTGTACTGGTAGAGGGGGGCTATCGGGGCCTGCTCCTGCAGCAGGGCTTCGGCCCGATCGAACAGCTGGCCGCGACTGGCCTGGCTGGTGTCGCGGGAGGCCTGATCCAGCAGGGCGTCGTAGCCCGGATTCGCGAAGCGGGCCATGTTGCCGCCGTTGCTGCTGCGCCACAGTTCGAGGAAGGCGGAGGGGTCGTTGTAGTCGGCCACCCAGGAGGAGCGGATCACCTGGAACTGGCCGCTCTGGCGGCTGTCGAGATAGCTCTTCCACTCCTGATTGGTGAGTTCGACCCGGGCGCCCAGCTTCTGCTTCCACATGCTGGCCACGGCCAGGGCCAGTTTCTTGTGCACCTCAGCCGTGTTGTAGAGCAGGGTCAGGGTGAGGGGGCGCTGGGGACCATAGCCGGCCTCGGCCAGCAGCTGTCTGGCCTGGGCATCGAGCGCCTCCTGGCTCAGGGTCGAGAGCGGATTGGGCTTGGGGCTGAAGTGGGCGGTCACGTCCGGGGTGAAGTGGTAGGCGGGTTTCTCCCCCGTGCCCAGCACCTTGTCGGCGATGAGCCGCCGGTCGATGGCATAGGAGAGCGCCTTGCGCACCCGCACGTCGTCGAGGGGAGGCTGACGGGTGTTGAAGGCGTAGTAGTAGGTGCCCAGCTGCTCCGGCGTATGGACCTCGCCTGGGATCTGCTTGATCAGCCTGGCGTATTGCTCCTTGGGGAAGGATTCGGTGATGTCTATGTCCCCCGCCAGATAGCGCTGGGTGGCCGCGCTCTCCTGGTTGATGGGCAGGAAGGTGACCCTGGTCAGCACGGTGTGGGCCCTGTCCCAGTAGTGGGGATTGGGCACCAGATCGAGCCGCTCGTTGACGACCCGGTCCGCCAGCATGAAGGCGCCATTGCCGACCAGCTTGCCGGGCTGGGTCCACTGCTGGCCGTGTTGCGCCATGCTGGCCCGATGCAGGGGCGAGAGGCTGGGGTGGGTCAGCAGGTTGAGAAAATAGGGCACCGGCTGGGAGAGGCTGACCTCGAGGGTGTGGTCATCGATGGCCTTGACCCCGAGCCGCTCAGGGCTCAGCTCGCCGGCCACTATCCTGTCCACGTTCTCGAAATGGGCGAGCTGGGCGAACCAGGCGAAAGTGGCTCCCTCTTTGGGGTCGACCAGCCGGCGCCAGCCATGGACGAAATCGTGTGCCGTGACCGGATCTCCGTTTGACCAGGCGGCATCCTGGCGCAACTGGAAGCGAAAGTGCTGGTTGTCGTCACTGTGCCATGACAGGGCGACCCCGGGCTGCACGCTGCCATCCGGGCCCTGGGTCAGCAGCCCCTCGAACAGATCCCGCACCACCTGCAACTCGGGCAGGCCGACCAGCTTGAGGGGGTTCAGGCTGCTGGGCTCATCCTTGAGATGGCGCACCACCGTCTGCTCGGCGGCGAGTCTGGCATCGGGCGGAACATCGGCGGCCTGGGCAGCGCCCATGGCCAGCAGTAACAGCAAGGGGCGCCATCCTGTCATGGTCAGATCCTTAATGTGAAGCGGGGAGAAAAGTCGGCGACAAGTGCTCGCCTGCCGGTGGGAAAACATGATATCCCCATTGCTGGTCAGACCGCCAGCGCCGACCCGGGCTGGCATGGGCCCTTTTTATCTGGGTGTGAACGGGATCGGTTGAGGGGATCGAATGAAGCTAGTGTGGGTGATACTGGGGTTGTTGAGTCAGGGGGCCTGGGGGCTGGAGCCGTGTCGGCCCGAGACCCGGGTGGGGAGCTGGTGCCAGGTGGCGATCGCCAAGCTGCACCCGACCCAGGCGGGCATAGGCCAGCTGCAGGTAGACGAGACGGCGCGCAAGCTGGCGGGCAAGGATGAACAGCGGCTCGATGCCTACATGAAGAAGAAGGAGATCCCGGTCGTCATCGCCCCGGATGGCGGCTACTGGCTGGTGGACCGGCATCATCTCACCACGGCCCTGTGGCAGACCGGGGTCAGGGAGGCCAGGGTCAAGGTGATCGCCCGTTTGCAGGACGAGCACCAATTCTGGAGCCAGATGCAGAACAACCACTGGGCCTGGCTCAAGGACGAACGGGGTCGGCCCATCATGCCCCGGCAGTTGCCAGGCCGCATCGGCGCCCTGCCCGATTACCCCTACCGCACCCTGGCGGGCCTGTTGCAGGATGCCGGCTATTTCCAGAAGAACAAGCAGGTCTACTTCGTCGAGTTTGCCTGGGCCAGCTGGCTGGGCCAGCAGATGCAGTGGCTGCCGGTGACCCGGGAGAACCTGACGGCGCGCCTGCAGCAGGCCAAGCGACTCGCCTGCACCCAGGCGGCCCGGGATCTGCCCGGCTATCCCGGCAAGCAGTGCCGCAGCAAGGGGCCTTGACCGCCATGGTTGCCAGGGCGCGCCCTGATCGCCATGCAAAGCGCCACCCCAGGGGTGGCGCTTTGCATTGGTCGACGGACAGCATACCGGTCAGGGCAGCGCCAGACTGGGGCCATCCAGGTATTCCGGCAGGAACAGGGTGATCTGGGGCACATAGGTGATGAGCATGAGAAACAGCAGCAGGAAGCCGACCCAGGGCAGGCAGGCGCGGATCACCCAGCCCATGCTCTGGCCCGTGATCCCGGCGGTCACGAACAGGTTGAGCCCCACCGGCGGGGTCAGCATGCCTATCTCCATGTTGATCACCATGATGATCCCCAGGTGGATGGGATCTATGCCCAGCTGGGTGGCGATGGGGAACAGGATGGGGGCCATGATCAGCACGATGGCCGAAGGCTCCATGAAGTTGCCCGCCAGCAGCAGCAGTATGTTCACCACGATGAGGAAGCCCCAGGCGGGCAGGCCCCAGGCGATGATGGCCTCGGCGATGGCATGGGGGATCCGCTCCGAGGTGAGCACGTGGGCGAACAGCATGGCGTTGCTGATGATGAACAGCAGCATGATGCTCACCTTGGCGGCGTCGCGCACCACATGGCCCACCTCGCGGTCGAAGGGGGACCTGAGCAGGGAGAGGGGCAGCAGCACCAGGTTGCGCAGGCTGGCGGCGAGCAGGGACTCCCCCTGGTTGCGCCAGGCTACCCCCTTGAGGGGACCTATGTCGCGATAGCCGTAGACGGCGATGAAGAAGGCGTAGACCGCCGCCACCGCCGCCGCCTCGGTGGGGCTGGCAATGCCCCCGTAGATGGATCCCAGCACCAGTATGATGAGGAAGAGGCCGCCGAGTGCCTTGCCACCGCTGCCAAGCAGGGTGATGAGCCCCGGGAAGGGCTGGCTCGGCAGCCCCTTGATGCGGGCCACCACATAGATGACCACCATGATGAGGCCCCCCATCATGAGCCCCGGCAGGAAGCCGGCCATGAACATGCGGGATGCCGAGACCTCGGTCGCCGCCGCATAGACCAGCATGACGATGGAGGGGGGGATCAGGATCCCCAGGGTGCCCGCGTTGGCGATCACCCCGGCGGCGAAGGCCTGGGGATAACCGGATCGCACCATGCCGGCGATGACGATGCTGCCGATGGCGGCCACGGTCGCCGGGCTGGAGCCGCACACGGCGGCGAACAGCATGCAGGCCATGACGGAGGCCATGGCGAGGCCGCCACGGATGTGACCGACGGAGTCCATGGCGAAGTTGATGATCCGCTTGGCCACGCCGCCGGTCGACAGAAAGGCGGACGACAGCACGAAGAAGGGGATGGCGAGCAGGGTGTAGTGCTCCGATGTGGCCTCGAACAGCTTGAGCGCCAGGGAGGCGAGGGAGTCGTTGGAGAAGAGCAGTATGGTGGTCACGCTGGAGAGGCCGAGGGCCACCGCGATGGGCATGCCGAGCAACATGGAGAGGATCAGCAGGGTAAAGAGGGTCAGTGTTGCCATTGTGGTTATACCTTCTGATCCGGGCCGTGGTCGATGAGGTGCATGCTCTCCCTGGCTTCATCGGCGAGGGCGAAGCCCTGCATCTGGCCGCGCCACACCATGACGCCGACCCCGAGGAAGCGGACGAACAGCAGGGCCAGGCCGATGGGCAGTATGCTCATGGCTTGCCAGCGGGGGATGGGCAGATCCTCCATCTCGATGCCGATCATCTTGAGCTTGGCCAGGTAGATCCAGGCACCGTAGAAATAGAAGCCGCAGTAGACCAGGCACAGGCCTACGGCCAGCAGGGTCAGGCGGCGCTGCCAATGGGCGGGCAGCACCTTGATGAAGGCATCCACGCCGATATGGGCGCCGACCCGCACCCCCCAGGAGGCGCCGAACAGCACCATCCAGGCGCAGAGGTTGAGGGTTAGCTCCTGGGCCCAGAGCAGGCCGGTATCGAAGAAGAAGCGCATCACCACTTCGATGAAGACCAGCAGGGTGGTGCTGACCAGGAGCAGGCCTATGATGGCCTCCTCCAGCTGATAGACGAATTTTTTCATGGGATCCTCCGGGCGGCGCCCAGACGTCGGGCGCCGCTGGCTGGCTTAGGGCTGGTTGGCGGCGACGGCGGCGTCGAGGAGCTCCTTGCCGATGGCCCCCTCGAATTGCTGCCAGACCGGCTTCATCGCCTCGACCCACTGGTTGCGCTCGGCGTCGGTCAGGGTAACCAGCTGGCTCTTGCCGGAGGCGAAGATGGCGGCCTTGTCCTCGCTATCTTTCTCGGCGGCAATCTTGTTGCCGTAGGCGACCGACTCATCCAGCGCTTTTTTCAGCTCGCTGCGGACCCCATCCGGCAGGCCGTTCCAGAACTCGGCGTTGGTGACGATCAGGTAATCCAGCACCCCGTGGTTGCTTTCGGTGATATAGGGCTGCACCTCGAAGAACTTCTGGGAGTAAATGTTGGACCAGGTGTTCTCCTGGCCGTCGATGGCCTTGGTCTGGAGCAGGGTGAACACCTCGGCGAAGGGCTTTTTCACCGGCACGGCATGGATGGCCTCGAACTGGGCGGCCAGCACGTCCGAGGTCTGGATGCGGAACTTCTTGCCCTTGGCGTCCGCCGGGGTCTTGAGGGGATTGCTGGCGGAGATCTGCTTCATGCCGTTGTGCAGATAGCCCAGGCCCACCAGACCGTACTTCTCGAGGGAGCCCAGCATGGCCTGCCCCTCCTTGCCCTGCTGGAATCGGTCGACTGCGGCCATGTCATTGAACAGGAAGGGCAAGTCGAAGATCTGCAGCTGATCCGTGTACTTCTGGAACTTGGAGAGGGAGGGGGCGATCATCTGTACGTCGCCAAGCAGCATGGCCTCCAGCTCCTTGCCATCGCCGAACAGCTGGGAGTTGGGGTAGACCTTGACCTCCACCTGACCCTGGAGGCGCTCATCCACCAGCTGCTTGAAGTGGGTCGCCATCTGGCCCTTGGGGGTGTTCTCCGCCACCACGTGGGAGAACTTGAGCTCGATGGGGGCGGCGACGGCCGAGGAGAGGCCGAGCGCCAGGGTGAGGGCGGCGGTCAGGGTGCGGATGTGAAATGTCATGTCTCTCTTCCTTGTGTGTGAGTGCAGGTCATTGCTACCTGGCATCGCAACTTGCATGCCAGATTTCACAATAGATCAACATTTCATTAACGGCGGGCGTTCGGGAGGGATGGGGGAGGGTGGCTGCCCGGGAAAAAGGGGGGAAATCCCCCCATCCGTGCCCAGGGCCGGGTGATCTTCCCCCCATGGGGGGCGTTGGCGGGCAGCACCAGGGCGGGCTAGTCCGCCCCCTCCTCGCCGAGCTTGTAGTCCTGCTTGTCGAGGCCGTACTTGCGCATCTTGTCGTAGAGGGTCTTGCGCGGCAGCCCCAGGGTCTCCTGCACCTCCTTGAGCCGGCCCCTGTGCTGGCTCAGGGTGTCGGTCAGCAGTATCCGCTCGAAGCGATCCACCTGCTCGGCCAGGGTCAGGGCCTCGCGCCCCAGGCTGAGGTCGGCGAAGGCCCCCTCTTCCCCCAGCAGCACGCAGCGTTCGGCCAGGTTGCGCAGCTCGCGCACATTGCCCGGCCAGTCGTGGGCCAGCAGCCAGGCCCGCTGCTCGGCCCCGATCCTGGGGGGCGCCAGCTGATAGCGGGTCGCCGCCACCCGCAGGAAGTTTTCGAACAGGAGGGGCACGTCCTCCTTGCGCTCCCGCAATGGGGGGATATCCACCCGCACCACATTGAGCCGGTAATAGAGGTCGGCGCGAAAGGCGCCCTGCTCGACCAGGGTCTTCAGATCCACCTTGCTGGCCGCCAGCACCCGTATGTCCAGGGGGATGGGGTGATTGGTACCGAGGGGCTCGACCTTTCTGTCTTCCAGCACCCGCAGCAGCTTGATCTGCAGCGCCATCGGCATGCTCTCTATCTCGTCGAGAAAGAGGGTGCCCCTGTCTGCCCAGGCGATCTTGCCTACCCGGCGCTTCTGGGCCCCGGTGAAGGCGCCGGCCTCGAAGCCGAACAGCTCGCTCTCCATCATGGTCTCGGGCACGGCGCCGCAGTTGATGGCGACGAAGGGCTCGGTGGCGCGCACCGAATGGTCGTGCAGGAAGCGGGCGACCAGCTCCTTGCCGCTCCCCGTCTCCCCCATGATCAGCACGTCGGCGGGGGCATCCTTGATGTGGGTGAGGAGCTGGCGCAGCCGCTTGATGGCCGGGTGGGCACCGAGCAGGCGCGGTCCAGGCCCGCTCTGGGCCTCCAGTTCGCTGCGCAGCTCCCGGTTCTCCAGCACCAGGCGCCGCTTGTCACAGGCACGGCGCACCACCTCCAGCAGCTGCTCAGTGCCAAACGGCTTCTCGATGAAGTCATAGGCCCCCAGGCGCATGGCCTGTACTGCGGTGGAGATGTCGCCATGCCCCGTGAGCAGGATCACCGGCAGCTCGGCGTCGCGGCCCATGGCCTCCTCGAGCAGGGCGATGCCGTTCATGCCGGGCATGTTGATGTCGCTGATGATGATGCCGGGCCACTGGGGGCTGATGTGGGGCAGGGCCTCTGCGGCGCTGGCGAAGGTGGTGACCTGCCACTGGGCCAGCTCCAGGGTCTGACCGAGGGAGAGGCGCAGATGGTGTTCATCGTCGATCAGCATGACTTGGTTCATGGGGTTCTCCTCGATCGGGCGGGGATGGTCGGGCGCACCTTGGCGCGGGCGCGGCGGCTCATGGGCTATGTCTCAGGTCGGGCCGGGCCTCGGGCAGGCTGATGGTGAAGCGGGCGCCGCCAAGCTCCGGGTCATTGCTCGCCGTCAGCTGGCCGCCGAAGGCGGTGATGATACGTTGGGAGATGGTGAGCCCGAGCCCGAGCCCCTTGGACTTGGTGGTGTAGAAGGGGGCGAACAGCTGCCTGGCCTCGACGGCCAGGCCCGGGCCGTTGTCGATGACGGCGATGGTCACCCGATCGCCTTCGCGCTCCACTTCCAGCCAGACCCGGGGCGGCGTCATGCCGGCGCAGGCCTGCAGGGCGTTGTGCAGCAGATTGACCAGCACCTGCTCCAGTTGCACCGCATCGGCATGGACATAGAGGGGGTCGGTCGGCAACCGGGTTTCCACCAGCAGCCCCTGCTTGAGCATCTGGCTGTGGAGCAGGGCCAGGCTGGCGTGGATCACGGGTTGCAGCGCCACCGCCTGCAGGGTCTGCTCCCCCTTGCGGGCGAATACCTTGAAGCGGGCCACCAGCTCGCTCATGTGATGGTTGAGGCCGTTGATCTGCACCAGGTTGTCGCGACAGCTGTCGATGCGGCCCCTGTCGAGCAGCTGCAACGCATTCTCGCCATAGGCCCGCATGGCGGCCAGGGGCTGGTTGAGTTCATGGTTGATGCTGGCAGACATCTCGCCGAGCAGGGCCAGCTTGGCGGTCTGCACCAGCTGTTCCTGGGTATCGATCAGCTCGCGCTGGGTCTGGCGGTACTTGTCTATGGTGGCGATCAGCTCCTGATTGCTGGTGGAGAGGGCCCGGGTGCGCTGGCTCACCTTGTGCTCCAGCCGGTTGTTGAGGCGGGCGAGACGGGCGCGGCCGAGCATCACCTGACGCCAGTAGAGCCAGACCATCAGTACCAGCAGGGAGAAGAGGGCGAAGCTGGCCAGGGCCTTGGCAATGATGGGGCGCAAGTCATGGAGGGGCTCCAGGGTATAGAGATACCAGCCTGCGCTCGGCATGGCGGTGCCGGTGAACAGATAACCCTGACCCCAGTGCCACTCGTCCTGGCTGCGCAGCAGGCCGAGGGAGGGGAGATCGCTCAGGGGAGGGCCCAGCTTGTCGCCATACTTGCGCTCCTCGGCCAGGATCTGGCGGGTCGGCTCGTCCAGGGCGACCAGGGGGCGATAGAGCCACTCGCCCCTGGAGGCGAAGAAGACGACCCCGTATTCGTCGGTCAGCAGGTAGTCGAGGCTGTTGCTGGTCCAGCGCTCGTCGATGAGGGAGAGCGCCACCTTGACCACCACGACGCCGAGGCGGCGATCGCCATCCTGCACCGGATAGGAGAAGTAGTAGCCCCGCCGCCCCGAGCGCTGGCCGAGGGCGAAGTAGCTGCCGGGCTTGCCCTGCATCGCCTGGCGGAAATAGGGGCGAAAATGGTAGTTGTCCCCGACGAAGCTGTCGGACTGGCGCCAGTTGCTGGCGGAGATCACCTCCCCCTTGTCCGTCATGAGATAGATGGCATCCGTGCCCAGGATCTCGTTGTACTGCTCCAGCAGGGGGTGGAGCCGATAGGGGGGGAATTGCTGCAGCAGCGCCTGCTGCAACTCGGTGCGGGTTGCGATGAGGGCCGGCAGGCGGCGGTACTTGTCGAGCTCGATCAGCAGGCGACCCGCCAGGCGCTCGTTGTCTATCCTGGCCTGCTGGCGCAGGCTCTCCAGCCCCCACTGACGTGCCGTGAAGGCGACCACCACCATCAAGGTGACCCAGAGGCCGATCAGCAGGCCCCGACTTCCATTGTTCATCATGCCCTTCCTTAGGTTGCCGTCATCTTACCCCCTGGCGGGAGCAGAGGGGACGATGCCGACGAAAGAGTGTGACGGGGGCGACAAGGCGCAGAGATCCTGCACTCTCTGTCGGCTTGATATTCATTCTCATTTAGGCTCTCATGGAGAGCCCAGTATCAGGTGAAGGAGGTAGCGTATGGCACAGACATCCCCCCGGCAGGATCAGACCCAGGCCCACTGGCAGCGTTACATGATCGAAGCCGAGCGCGCCCTGAGCCAGGGCGCCCTGGGCTCGGCCGTCTGCCTCTATCAGCAGGCGCTCGGCACCATATCGGCCCCCCGGGAGGCGCCGTCACAGGCCGCCGTCATCGATGGCGAGGGGCTGGTCCCCCAGGCGACTGTCATCGATCTCGAGGAGCTGGCCACCATGCGCGTCGCCACCTGCCATCGCCTGGCCGATTTCTGGCGTGCCATGGAGGAGCCCAGCTATGAGCTGCGTTACCTCAAGCTGGCCGCCGAGCTGGTGACCGCTCTGGTGCCCCAGTGCCCGAACCGGGAGTGCGAGTCCCTCATCAGCGAGCTGGGCTGCTGCCGCGCCGCCCTGCTCGGCTTCCTGAAGCGCCACCCCAATCCCGAGATAGCCAGGCTTATCCAGGTGCAGGACAAGGTGCAGGGCTGCGAGCTGATCGGCCGCTTTCGCCTCAACTAGCGCCCGAGCTTGCGGGCGATGCGCGCCTGGGCCTCTTCTCCTTGCAGGGCGAGGGAGAAGGCGCGGGCCTCGGTGTCGATGACAAAATGCACCGCCTGCTTGAGCTCCTGTTTGAGCAGGGCCTTGCTCCTTTGCAGCGCCTTGGGCGGTTTGGCCGCCAGGGTCAAGCCCTGTGCCCGGGCAAAGGGGAGCAGTTCATCCGCAGCCAGCACCCGGTTGGCCAGCCCGAGGCGCAGCGCCTCCCCGGCGTCGATGGCCTCCGCCAGCAGCAGCAACTCGCTGGCCTTGAGGTGGCCAACGGCGCGGGGCAGCAGCAGGCTGGAGGCGAACTCCGGCACCAGCCCCAGCTCGACGAAGGGCAGTTGCAGCCTGGCATTGTCCGCCAGATAGACCAGATCGCAGTGCAGCAGCAGCGTGGTGCCGATGCCGACCGCGGCGCCGCCGACCGCGGCGATCACCGGCTTGGGAAAGTCGGCCAGGGTGTGGAGGAACTGCAAGATGGGATCATCGGCCGTCAGACTCTGTTTGCCCATGAAGTCGGCCAGATCATTGCCGGCGGTGAAGCAGGTCTGCTGCCCCTGAATGAGCAGCACATGGACGCTCTGCTCCTCGGCGGCCCCTCGCAGCGCCGTGGTGAGGGCCTGGTACATCTCGGTGTTGAGGGCGTTGCGCTTGTGCGGCCGGTTGAGGGTCAGGGTGAGCAGGCCATCCTGCTGCTCGACCAGAATTGTGGGGGCCATGTCTGAATCCTTGTTGTCAGGGGCTGCCAAAAGCTTGCCTTGCGGGTAAGCTTTGCTTCGTTTGACAACATCATAAAAGGATTTCCCCCATGTTTAAACGAGCGTTTTATTCCCTGCTGGCCCTGGGACTGGCCGCCCCCGCCCTGGCCAAGGTGGAGGCCGTCGATGGTTATGTGCGCCTGCTGCCCCCCGGTACCCCCAACACGGCGGCCTTCATGGTGCTGAAAAATGATGGGGATGCCCCGGTCCGGCTCACCGGCGTCAGCTCCCCCGAGGTGGCGCGCGCCGAGCTGCATACCCACCTGCACGAAAACGGCGTGATGCGGATGCGTCAGGTCGAGAGCATCGAGATCCCGGCCAAGGGGGAGGCGGTACTCAAACCCGGCAGCCTGCACATCATGTTGTTCGATGTGCGTGAACTCTCCCAGGGCACCCCCTTCCCCCTGACCCTGAGCCTCGACAACGGCCAGGCCCTGAGCCTGAGTCTGCCGGTGAAGCCGGTCGAACCCATGGCCGGCATGGCGCACTGATCAGGGACAGAACCGGTCGCGTTATAGATAATCTTGCTAGGTATTGGCGGCTGGCGCGGTAAAATGCGGGTCTCATCCCGCATTCTCTGGAGTTTAATGATGAAAAAGACCCTGTTGGCCGCTTCTCTGCTGGCCCTGATGAGCACCTCTGCCATGGCCGCCGATGACTGGCGCTTCGCCGCCGGCACCGATATCTGGAATGCCCAGGGCAGCGGTCGTGTCGATGATGTCGGGACCCGGGACGGTTTTGACGACAACTACAACTGGAGCGGCTACCTGCAGCTGGAGCACGGCATCATATTGCTGCCCAACGCCAAGTTCGAGATCTCCGATCTCAGCACCAGCGGCGGCGCCTTCGACAACGAGCTGCAGGCCTATGATCTGAGCCTGTACTACCGCCTGTTCAACAACGACCTGTTCCAGATTGACCTGGGTCTGACCGGCCGTCGTTACGAAGGGGACTTCAACACCGCCAATGACTCCTACCACGAAGACGTGCTGATGGCCTATGCCGGCACCGAGCTGCGCATTCCGGGCACCGGCTTCTCCGCCTTCGGCGATGCCCGGGTGCAGGATGCCGACAACTATGACTACCGTCTGGGCGGGGCGTACAAGTTCTCCTCCCTGCCGCTCAAGCTGCGCGCCGGCTGGCGTCAGGTCGACATGGACTTTGACCGTGTCGATCAGCGGGTCGATGGCTGGTTTGCGGGTGCAGAATTCACCTTCTGATAGGGAGAGGATGAGGGGATGGGCAGCATCATAGTCACCGGAGCGGGTTCGGGTCTGGGCCGCGCCCTGACCTGCGGTCTGGTTGCCCGTGGCCACAGGGTGGCCATGATGGGGCGCCGCTACCAGAAGTTGCAGGAGATGGAAGCCAGGCTCGGCCAGGGGGTGATCGGTATCGCCGCCGATCTGGCCCATCACGAAGAGGTGGAGGTGGCCTTCGCCGCCGCCGTCCAGTGGGGCGGCTTGCCGGACCTGGTGATCCACTGTGCCGGTGTCGGCGAGTTCGGCCCGGTCGGTGTCTATACCGCCGAGCAGGTGCGCCGGGTAGTGGAGAGCAATCTGGTCTCCACCATACTGGTGGCCCAGCAGACGGTGCGCCTCATCGGCGAGCGGGGCGGGGTGCTGGCCAATGTGCTCTCCTCCGCCGCCCAGGTGGGCAAGGCCAACGAGAGCCTCTACTGCGCCTCCAAGTGGGGAATGCGCGGCTTTCTCGAGTCCTTGCGCGCCGAGCTCAAGGGCTCGCCCCTGCGGCTGGTGAACCTGTATCCGAGCGGGATCCGCAGCGAATTCTGGGACAACTCGGATCACGTGGACCCGAGCCGTTTCATGACCCCGGAGGATGCTGCCGCCTACATGCTCGATGCCCTGGAGGCGAGGAGCAGTTGCCATGTGACCGATCTCTTCATCGGCCGCAACGACTAGGCAACCCCGGCTCATCCCCTGGCAACCCCTTGTCAGATGAAAAAGCCAGATAAGAAAGTCAGACAAACAAAAAGCGCGCCAATCGGCGCGCTTTTTTATGTCGGCAAGGGGCGGGATTAACGACCCAGCTTGCTCTTGAGCAGGGCGACCATGTCGCTGATGGCCACTTCCTGCTTCTCGCCGGTGCGGCGGCACTTGTATTCGACCACGCCGTTGTCCATGCCGCGCTCGCCGATGACGATGCCGTGGGGCACCCCCAGCAGCTCCATGTCGGCGAACATCACGCCTGGACGCTCTTTACGGTCGTCGAACAGCACGTCCACACCGGCGGCTTTGAGCTCGGCGTAGAACTGCTCGGCCAGCTCGGCGACGCGCACGGACTTGTGCATGTTCATGGGGACGATGGCCACTTCGAACGGGGCGATGGCGTCCGGCCAGATGATGCCGTACTGGTCGTTGTTCTGCTCGATGGCGGCCGCCACCAGGCGGGAGACGCCGATGCCGTAGCAACCCATCTCCATGGTGACGGACTTGCCGCCTTCGTTGAGCACGTTCGCCTTCATGGCTTCGGAGTACTTGGTACCCAGCTGGAAGATGTGGCCCACTTCGATGCCGCGCTTGAGCAGCAGCTTGCCCTGGCCGCACGGGCTCGGGTCGCCTTCCACCACGTTGCGCAGGTCGGCAACCTCATAGGTGGCGATGTCGCGATCCCAGTTGGCACCGGTCAGGTGGAAGCCGGTCTCGTTGGCACCGCAGACGAAGTCCGCCAGATGGGCGGCGCTGCGATCGACGATGATGCGACCGGCAAAGCCGACCGGGCCGATGGAGCCGGCATCGCAACCGGCGGCAGCCTTGATCTGCTCGTCATTGGCGAAGGTGAGCGGGTTGGCAACGCCAGCCAGCTTCTCGGCCTTGATTTCGTTCAGCTCGTGGTCGCCACGCAGCACCAGGGCGATGACGGCCTGCTTGCCGTGCTCGTCCGCTTCGGCCAGTACCAGCAGGGTCTTGGCGATGGCGTTCGGTGCCACGCTCAGGAAGGCGGCCACTTCATCGATGGTGTGGACGGCCGGGGTGGCAACCTTGGTCAGGGCTGCGGTGGCAGCGGCGCGCTCACCGGCCGGTGCCAGCGCCTCGGCCATCTCGATGTTGGCGGCGTAATCGGATGTATCGGAGAAGGCGATGAGATCCTCACCGCTCTCGGCCAGCACCTGGAATTCGTGGGAGCCGGTACCGCCGATGGAGCCGGTATCGGCCTGCACCGGGCGGAAGTTCAGGCCCATGCGGGTGAAGGCGGCGCAGTAGGCGGCGTGCATCTTCTCGTAGGTCTCGATCAGGGAGGCCTTGTCGATGTGGAAGGAGTAGGCATCCTTCATCAGGAACTCGCGGCCGCGCATCACGCCGAAACGGGGACGCACCTCGTCGCGGAACTTGGTCTGGATCTGGTACAGATTCAGCGGCAGCTGCTTGTAGCTGTTCACCTCGTAACGGACCAGGGCGGTGATCACCTCTTCGTGGGTCGGGCCCAGCACGAAGGGACGGTTGTGGCGGTCGGTCAGGCGGCACAGCTCGGGGCCGTAATCATCCCAGCGGCCGGATTCCTGCCACAGCTCGGCCGGTTGCACCACCGGCATGGAGACTTCGATGGCGCCCGCCTTGTTCATCTCTTCGCGAACTATGTTCTCGATCTTCTTCAGTACCCGCAGGCCGGACGGCAGCCAGGCATACATGCCGGAGGCCAGTTTACGGATCATGCCGGCGCGCAGCATCAGCTGATGGCTGACAACCTCGGCGTCGGACGGGGTTTCCTTGAGGGTAGAAAGCAGATATTGGCTGGTGCGCATCGCGATGAACCTTAACGTGAGACGGGCCGCTGGGCCCTGGATATATGCAAGGGCGGAATTTTAACAGGGCGGGCCCCGGGGCCCAAGGGCTAAATTTTGTGGTCAGGCAAGCGTCGGGGTCGGAGCGCTGCGAATGTTCGGCGGCGGGGGTCGCTGGAGGGGAAAGGGCGGCGGTGAGCCACCCTTTCCTGGTGCTGAGGGGATCAGCCGAGATAGTCGATCATGATCTTCGACACCTTGCCATCCAGACCATTATGGTAATGGCTGGTGACGACCACGTTGCCGCCATCCAGGTTGGCGCTGCTGTTGAAACTGCTGACGATGACGGAGTCGGTGATGGGTCCCTTGACCAGGATCTGGGCCCAGTCATCGTCGGTGCTGGCCGACGGGCTGTCGTAGACCTTGATGAGCGTGATGCCGGGGATACCCTCCAGCTTCAGGGAGCGAGCCTCATCGTTGCTGAAGCCATAGTCCCCGCTCTTGCAGCTGATGTTGTAGCTAGTCCCGCCACTGAGGGTATTGCCGACCTGATCCTGCGTTGCGCCATTGCCTTCCCAAAAGGTGATTTGTCCATTAGCCATCTTGTTCTCCTTGCGCTGTGACACGTATGACAAAGGTGGAATAAAACCAATAAGCCTCATTTAGATCTCCCTGGCGAGTTCAGACTAGTCGGCATGGGGAATAGATCAAGCTCCAAATGGATTTCATTTTTGGGCCATTTGAATGCAAATGAATGAAGACGCAGGTCCGGGGGAAGGTTGGACTTGCCATGGCGGGCCGCTGGCAATCCTGGATGGCTGCGCCGGTGGGGCGCAGGCGGATGCTGGATACTTATCCAGTTATTCTTTATGCTAGGAGCCACTTTATTGCTAGTCGTGTTGGTTGAGGAGATAAGCCGTGATCGGTCGCTTGAGAGGCATTGTGATTGAGAAGAATCCCCCCGAGGTATTGCTCGAGGTGGGAGGCGTGGGCTATGAGGTACAGATGCCCATGAGCTGCTTCTATGACCTGCCCGAACTCGGCAAGGAGGCGACTATCCAGACCCACTTCGTGGTGCGCGAGGATGCCCAGTTGCTCTATGGCTTCAACCACAAGCAGGAGCGGGCGCTGTTTCGCGAGCTGATCAAGACCAACGGCGTCGGCCCCAAGCTGGCGCTGGCCATCCTCTCCGGCATGACCGCCAGCCAGTTCGTGATGAGTGTCGAGCGTGAGGAGATAAGCTCCCTGATCAAGCTGCCCGGGGTGGGCAAGAAGACCGCCGAGCGGCTGGTGGTGGAGATGAAAGACAGGCTCAAGGGCTGGGTCAGTCACGATCTCTTCTCGCCGGCAGCCATCAGCCTGCCCGCGCAGGAGAGCAGCCTGCGGGCCCCGGATGCCAGCGAAGAGGCAGCCAGCGCCCTGGTCGCCCTCGGCTACAAGCCCCAGCAGGCGAGCCAGATCGTCGGCAAGGTCGCCAAGGAGGGCATGTCGGTGGAAGCCATCATCCGCGAGTCCCTGCGTAGCCTGGTGTGAGGTAAGTGATGATAGAAGCTGACCGCCTCATCTCGGCCTCGGCCGCCCGTGAAGATGAGGTCATCGACAGGGCGATCCGCCCCAGAAAGCTGGCCGATTACACCGGGCAGGACCATGTCTGTGCCCAGATGGAGATCTTCATCGAGGCGGCCCGCCAGCGCGGCGAGGCACTGGATCACCTGCTGATCTTCGGGCCACCGGGCCTGGGCAAGACCACGCTTGCAAATATCGTGGCCAACGAGATGAGCGTGAACATCAAGACCACCTCGGGCCCAGTGCTGGAGAAGGCCGGCGATCTCGCCGCCCTGCTCACCAACCTCGAGCCGAACGATGTTCTCTTCATCGACGAGATCCACCGTCTCAGCCCCGTGGTGGAGGAGGTGCTCTACCCGGCCATGGAGGATTACCAGCTCGACATCATGATAGGGGAGGGCCCTGCCGCCCGCTCCATCAAGCTCGATCTCCCTCCCTTCACCCTGATCGGGGCCACCACCCGTGCCGGCTCCCTCACCAGCCCGTTGCGCGACCGTTTCGGTATAGTCCAGCGCCTCGAGTTCTACAACGTCAAGGATCTCACCGACATAGTGGCGCGCAGCGCCCGCTGCCTGGGGCTGGAGATGAGCGACGATGGTGCCCTGGAGGTGGCGCGCCGCTCCCGCGGAACACCGCGCATTGCCAACCGCTTGTTGAGACGGGTGCGGGATTTTGCCCAGGTGAAATCCGATGGCCGCATTGATGGACCCATTGCGGCCCGTGCCATGGACATGCTGGACGTGGACAATGAGGGGTTCGACTTCATGGACCGCAAGCTATTGTTGGCTGTGATTGACAAGTTCATGGGGGGGCCCGTCGGACTCGACAACCTGGCCGCCGCCATCGGCGAGGAGAAGGACACCATCGAAGACGTGCTGGAGCCCTATCTGATCCAGCAGGGCTATCTGCAACGTACTCCAAGAGGCAGGATGGCGACCGCCCGAGCCTATGCCCACTTCGGCCTGCAGCGACCGGAACAGGCCTGAAACGGCAGACTCGATACAGAACCGCCCCCTGGGGCGGTTTTTTCATGGTCGACAAAAAAAAGCCCACACGCAGGCGCGGTGGGCATAAAAGACAATTCAGGGTGGATGTTCACAGACAAGAAGCGCGTCTGGGCACAGGCCGGATAAACAGTAAAACGGTGAGTCGTCGCGAGACTCAGAGTCGGTTCATTTGATAGAGCTGAACGAACGAAAGCTTGTAGTAGCGAATGGCCTTGGTCACAAACTTTTTCATCTTGATGTCTCTCTGCTCTGTACAATATGGTCATTAAACACGCATCGGTAACCCTGGTAGATCGGCCTGAGCCCAAGGGATTGCCCTCACTGCGGGGCGCATTGTAGGAGCTGCCACCTGGGGGGACAAACAAGAAAAATTGCACCATTCGGATTAGTTTTTTTAATTAAAAACCCAGGCTTGGCATTTAGCATGAACATGCGTTTTCATCGGTTTTTCAGTGAATTTCAAGCAAGGTGCTCTTTCGGGGATAAATCAAGCCAGGTATCGCTGACATTATATTTTTCAGATGAGAGGTGTTTCTCAGTGCCAATTCAAAAAATTGATTTAAATCAATAAATTAAAATCTTTCTCAAAGTGTGATTTCGCTCTCGAAATTGACGGCTTTCTAATGAAAAAATACCTTTGAAACGCATGTATCGACCCCGGTTTTACATTGATTTCAATCAAATAAAGATGATATAAAACGGCGGTCATCATGGGCGAGAACAATTATGACTTGCTTGTTTTGTAGTTGTTAAACATTAGCTTTTTTTGTTCTCAGTTATTGCCTTGTTGTTAATTTTTGGTCGTGACCGAACGACGCGATTGTTAAGTGACGCTGTGCGCTGTGGGTTCGGAAGCTCCAACGGAAGCCTTGTTCTCAATACACCTAAAATAGCCGTGCCAATAATCGGTGAGGAAACATCATGATTGCTGAGCATGTGGTAGACCTATCGCGGTTCCAATTCGCTGCGACGGCCCTTTATCACTTCCTGTTTGTGCCCCTGACGCTCGGAATGGCCTTCATTCTGGCGATCATGGAGTCTGTCTATGTGATGACCAACAACCCTGTCTACCGGGACATGACCAAGTTCTGGGGCAAGCTGTTTGGTATCAACTTTGCCCTCGGGGTGACCACCGGGCTGACCATGGAGTTTCAGTTCGGTACCAACTGGGCCTACTACTCCCACTACGTCGGCGACATCTTCGGGGCCCCGCTGGCCATCGAAGGGCTGATGGCCTTCTTCCTCGAATCCACCTTCGTCGGCATGTTCTTCTTCGGTTGGGATCGCCTCTCCAAGCGTCAGCACCTGGCGGCGACCTGGTTGATGGCGCTCGGGACCAACCTCTCCGCCCTCTGGATCCTGGTCGCCAACGGCTGGATGCAGAACCCGGTCGGCGCCGAGTTCAACTTCGAATCCATGCGCATGGAGATGGTGAGCTTCGCCGATCTGGTGTTCAACCCGGTTGCCCAGGTCAAGTTCGTCCACACAGTGGCGGCGGGCTATACCACGGGCGCCATGTTCGTGCTGGGCATCTCCTCCTACTACCTGCTGAAGAATCGTGATGTGGCCTTCGCCCGTCGCTCCTTCGCCATCGCGGCCGCGTTCGGCATGGCTTCCATCCTCTCCGTGCTGGTGCTGGGTGACGAGTCCGGCTACGAGACCGGGGAAGTGCAGAAGGTGAAACTGGCGGCCATCGAGGCGGAGTGGGATACCCATCCGGCCCCGGCATCCTTCACCCTGTTCGGCATTCCGAACCAGGAGGAGATGCGCACCGACTATGCCATCAAGATCCCTTATGCCCTCGGTATCATCGCCACCCGCTCCCTCGACGAGCAGGTCACCGGCATCAAGGATCTCAAGAGCGAGCATGAACTGCGGGTGCGCAACGGCATGACCGCCTACGAACTGCTGACCAAGTTGCAATCCGGCGACAAGTCCGACGAGACCCGCGCCCGTTTCGACGAGGTGAAACAGGATCTGGGCTATGGTCTGCTGCTCAAGCGTTACACCCCGAACGTGACCGACGCCACCGACGAGCAGGTCAAGGCCGCCGTGGATGACTCCATCCCGCAGGTACTGCCGCTGTTCTTCGCCTTCCGCATCATGGTCGCCTGCGGCATCCTGATGCTGGTGCTGATCGGTCTGGCCTTCTATGACAGCACCCGCCACCGCATCGGTGAGCGCAAGTGGCTGCTCAAGGCGTTGCTGTGGGGCATACCGCTGCCCTGGATCGCCATCGAGGCAGGCTGGTTTGTCGCCGAGTATGGCCGTCAGCCCTGGACCATAGCGGAAGTGCTGCCGACCTACGTCTCCGCATCCAACATCCCTGCGTCCGAGATCTGGTTCTCTCTGATCGGGATCTTCCTGTTCTACACGGTGCTGCTGATCATCGAGATGTACCTGATGTTCAAGTATGCGCGTCTGGGCCCAAGCAGCCTGAAGACGGGCAAGTACCACTTCGAACAGAGCAAGGCATAAGGAGAGTAACCCATGTTTGATTACGAAATGTTGCGTCTGGTCTGGTGGGTACTGGTCGGCGTGCTGCTGATCGGCTTCGCCATCACCGACGGTTTCGATATGGGGGTGGGCGCTCTGCTCCCCTTCGTCGGCAAGAAGGATGTGGAGCGTCGGGTGATGCTCAACACCATGGGCCCGCACTGGGAAGGCAACCAGGTGTGGCTGGTGACGGCGGGCGGAGCCCTGTTCGCCGCCTGGCCCATGGTCTATGCGGCGGCCTTCTCCGGCTTCTACATCGCCATGATCCTGACCCTGATGGCGCTCTTCTTCCGCCCGGTCGGCTTCAAGTACCGCTCCCTGCAGGAAGACGCCAAGTGGCGCTCCAACTGGGACTGGGCTCTGTTTGCCGGTAGCGCCATTCCCCCCGTCATCTTCGGGGTGGCCTTCGGCAACCTGCTGCAGGGCGTACCGTTTGACTTCAACCAGTTCCTGATGATGACCTATCACGGCAACTTCTTCGGCCTGCTCAACCCGTTCGGCCTGCTGGCCGGTCTGGTGAGCCTGTTCATGATAGTGACCCAGGGCGCCACCTGGCTGATGATGAAGACCGAAGGGGAAGTGCTGGCCCGCTCCCGCACCGCCGCCATGATCTTCTCCCTGCTGACCCTGGTGCTGTTCGCCCTGGCCGGTGTCTGGGTGAGCGGCATGGATGGCTATGTGATCGTGGGCTCCGTCGCCACCGACGCCGTCACCAACCCCCTTCACAAGGAAGTGGTGGTGCAGTCAGGTGCCTGGATGCAGAACTACGACCTCTATCCCTGGATGATCGCCGCTCCCGTGCTGGGTCTGGTGATGTGCCTGCTGACCGCGGTGGCGGCCAAGCTGGACAAGGGGTGGGTTGCGTTCCTGTTCTCCTCCCTGGCCATCGCCGGCATCATACTGACGGCGGGTTTCTCCATGTTCCCGTTCGTGATGCCTTCGAGCCTGGCGCCGTCCCAGAGCCTGACCATGTGGGATTCCACCGCATCGTTCAACACCCTCAAGGTGATGACGGTCGTCGCCGTCGTCTTCGTGCCGACCGTGCTGGCTTATACCATCTGGACCTACATCAAAATGTTCGGCCGGGTGAGTAACCAGCACATCGAAGACAACCAACAATCGCTCTACTAAGAAGGTGCCCTGATATGTGGTATTTCACCTGGATCCTGGGTCTGCTGCTGGCTTGTGCGTTTGGCATCATCAATGCGCTCTGGCTGGAGCACACCGAGAACCTGGATCGCCAGATAGATGAAGACAAGTGACAGGCTCGCCCGGCTGGCCGCTCCCCTGGAGCGCCAGCCGTGGCAGGGGCTGATGTTGCTGGCGGCGGCCCTGCTGGCCGTCGCCATCTTGCAGGCGCCCAATCTGGTCGCAGCCAACACCAGCGAGCACGGCCACTGGGTCGCGCCCTGGCTGATGTGGGCGGTCAGTTGCGGCGTGATGCACGGCCTGGGATTCCATCCCCGCAGCCTGATTGGCAGACTCTTGTTCTGCCCCTGGCTGGCCTGGCCAAGCCTGCTCTATGGGCTCTGGCTGACACACACTTACTTCCTGCCATAAAAACGGGGGGAGACAGGATTTCCCTGTCTCCCCCTGCTTCTTTCCTATGCACCCCTGCGCTATGATAGCCCCCCATCAGACTGTCGAATGGATCACAGATTGTTATGGGGGAAGTTACTGAGTTTCCGGTACGGGTCTACTACGAAGACACAGACGCCGGGGGCATCGTCTACAACGCCAATTATCTCAAGTTTATGGAGCGGGCCCGCACCGAGTTTTTGCGCGCCGGCGGCATAGAGCAGGACCTGCTGCTCGATCTTGGCATCGCCTTCGTGGTGAGCCGGACCGAGATCGATTTTCGTTCGGCGGCCCGCTTCAACGAATTACTGACCGTAATGACGCAAGTGACCGAAGTGAAACGCGCCTCCATGCGCTTCTCGCAGCGGATACTGGCGGCTGATGGGCGGCTGATCACCCAGGCCATGGTACAGATAGCCTGTGTCAGCCACCCGATGATGAAACCTGTTGCAATACCTGAAAATGTGAAGGGAGTGCTGTTAAGTGCACGCTGAAATTTCGTTTATTGGTCTGTTCTGGCAAGCCAGCCTGTTGGTCAAACTGGTCATGTTGACCCTGATGGGCATGTCCGTCGTCTCCTGGGCGCTGATCATCCAGCGCGCCAAGGTGATCAAGGCGGCCAACCTGGCATCCGAGCAATTCGAGGACAGATTCTGGTCCGGTGTGGATCTCAATCGTCTCTATCAGGAGTCCTCCGCCCGCCGCGATGACATCGAAGGCATGGAAGACATCTTCTACTCCGGCTTCAAGGAGTACGCCCGCCTGCTCAAGGCCGGTGCCCGTGGCCAGGATGCGGTGATGGACGGTACATACCGTGCCATGCGGGTCTCTCTTTCCCGTGCGGTAGACGATCTGGAATCCAACCTGCCGGTGTTGGCGACCGTGGGCTCCATCAGCCCCTATATCGGTCTGTTCGGCACCGTCTGGGGCATCATGAACGCCTTTATCGCTCTGGGTCAGGTGCAGCAGGCGACCCTGCAGATGGTGGCACCCGGCATCGCCGAGGCGCTGATCGCCACCGCCATGGGGCTGTTTGCCGCCATCCCGGCGGTTATCTTCTACAACCGTTTCTCCAACAAGGTAGAACGGCTTGAGAACGCCTACGCCAACTTCATGGACGAGTTCACCACCATACTGAACCGTCAGATCGCGCAGCAGCAGGGTGACCAGTAATGCAAACCTATCAGCGGATCCGGCGCAAGAAGGTGGCCGAGATCAACGTGGTGCCTTATATCGACGTCATGCTGGTGTTGCTCATCATCTTCATGGCGGTGACGCCCGTGATCACCCAAGGGGTCAAGGTGGATCTGCCCCAGGCGGAGTCCGAGCAGCTGCCCGAGGATGCCAAGCCCCCCTTCATCGTCAGCGTCAACACCGAAGGCGAGTATGTGATCAAGGCGGGGGAGGCGGACGATGAGCCCGTGCCCCCTGGCTCCCCCGAGGCGATGCAGCAATTCATCACAGAGCAGGCCATGGGCTATCTCGCGGTCAACCAGAATGCCCCCGTGGTGGTGGCCGGTGACAAGTCCGTGCGTTACGAAGAGGTGATCCTGCTGATGGTTGCCCTGAAGAAGGCGGGCGTGCCCCAGGTCGGTCTGATGACGGATCCGGTGAACTGACGGAGATGGATGTGAAGCGTGGTATTTCCGGTTATCTCATCGTCTCGCTGCTGCTGCACCTGATCATCGGTATCATACTGCTGGTCGGTGTCGACTTCAGCAAGCCCAAGCGGCCTGCCTCCTCGGCCCAGATAGTCAATGCGGTGATGCTGGATGACGAGTTTCTTGCCGAACAGGCCGCGAAGATCCAGCAACAGCAGGCCCAGCAACAGAACAAGCCGGCGGTGAAGGCCGAGATAGATCAGGCCAAGCAGGCCCGGGAGCTGGAGCAGGAACGGCTGCGCATCGCCGAGGTCAAGCGCAAGGAGGCCGAAGAGGCGACCCGCAAGGCCGAAGCCGAGAAACAGAAGAAGCAAGCCGAGCAGAAACAGGCCGAGGAACGGGCCGAACAGGCGGAGCAGGCTCGCAAGCTGGCAGAACAGAAGGCCCAGCAGGCAGAAGCCGAGCGCAAGGCCGCCGAAGCCGAGAGCAAGGCGCTGGCGCTGAAGAAGAAAAAGGAACAAGAACAGAAAGAGGCCCAGGAGAAGCTGGCCAAGGCCGAGGCCGAGAAGAAAGCCAAGGCCGAGGCGGACAAGAAGGCCAAGGCGGAGGCCGAGAAGAAAGCCAAGGCCGAGGCGGACAAGAAGGCCAAGGCGGAAGCCGAGAAGAAAGCCAAGGCCGAAGCCGACAAGAAGGCCAAGGAAGAGGCGGCCAAGAAGGCAAAAGCTGACGCGGAGAAGAAAGCGAAGGAAGAAGCCGACAAGAAGGCGAAAGCCGAGGCCGAGCGCAAACGCAAGGCGGCCGAGGAGGCCAAATTGCAGGCGCAACTGGAGGCCCAGATGCAGGCACAGATGGCGGCGGAGGCCAATGCCCGCAGTCAGGCTGCATCGGCGGCAGCCCGGGGTGAGGTCGATAAATATGCCGCCCTCATCAAGGCCACGGTGGAGCGTTACATGATTTTGGATCCCACCATGCGGGGCAAAACATGTACTATCGGTGTCAAATTGGCCAGCAGCGGTTTCGTCATCTCGGTCGACAACGGCCAGGGTGATCCCGCGGTCTGCCGATCCGGCAGGGCGGCTGTGCTGAAGGCAAATCAGTTGCCGGTGCCCAAGGATCCGGCGGCATTCGAGATGCTCAAGGAGTTCAACCTCAAGCTGGAACCTAGCATCTAAGCGGGACGGGGCGGACAGTGTCCAGGGTCTGCCCCGTCTGCAGAGCAAGGACGTTAATCTCTCATTTTTATTGGAACCGAGTACTTAAGCCATGATAAGAAAAGTGTTTTTTGCTTTGGTTGGCTGCTTGTTGATGGGTCAGAGCGCCCAGGCGGCGTTGGACATCGTCATCACCGGTGGCATCGACAGCGCGCGTCCCATCGCCGTCGCCCCCTTCAAGTGGAGCGGTGAAGGTCAGCTGCCCCAGGACATAGCGGAAGTGGTCTCCAATGACCTGATGCGCAGCGGCAAGTTCAAGCCCCTGGCCCGCGGCCAGATGCCGCAGACCCCGAGCACCAGTGGCGAAATCGACTTCGCTCCCTGGGCCTCGCAGGGGGTGGAAGCCGTGGTGGTCGGCACCATAGCGCCGGCCGGCAACGGTGCCTACAAGGTCAACTTCGAGCTGGTCGACGTGCTCAAGGGGCAGCTGGCCAAGACCCAGGGCGGCGAAGCGAACGGCTACATCCTCGACAGCCGCATGGCCACCATTCCGGGTGCCCAGATGCGTCAGTTTGCCCACCGTATCTCGGACATCGTCTATGAGCGCCTGACCGGCGAGCGCGGTGCTTTCCTGACCCGCCTGGCATATGTGTCGGTGGAGCAGGGGACCCAGTTCCCCTATCAGCTGCGCATCTCCGATTACGACGGCTACAACGAGAAGACCCTGCTGCGCTCCCGCGAGCCGCTGATGTCTCCCGCCTGGTCGCCCGATGGCAGCAAGCTGGCCTATGTGAGCTTCGAGAACCAGAAATCCGAGATCTATGTGCAGGATATCTATAGCCAGCAGCGTAGTCTGATCACCAGCTTCCGCGGCATCAACGGGGCGCCTGAATGGTCTCCGGATGGTCGCCGATTGGCTATCGTTCTCTCCAAGGATGGCCAGCCGGATATCTATGTGATTGATGTGGCTAGCAAGCAGCTGACCCGGGTCACCAACAGTCGCACCATAGACACTGAACCCTCCTGGGCGGCGGACGGACAAAGTTTGCTGTTCACCTCTGAACGTGGTGGCAAACCCCAGATTTATAGCGTAAATTTGGCCACTGGCGCCACTCGTCGCATCACCTGGGAAGGGGATTCGAACCAGGGTGCGTCCATGACAGCGGACGGCAAGTCCATGATAGTGGTCACCCGGGAACAGGGACAGTATCGCATCGCTCGGCAAGATATGGAGAGTGGAGCCATGTTGGTACTGACCCAGAGTGCATTGGATGAGTCGCCAAGTGTGGCTCCTAATGGCAGCATGATCATCTACTCCACCATCTATCAAGGACGCAAGAGCCTGGCTCTGGTCTCGACCGATGGTCGCTTCAAGGCAGTCCTGCCGACGAGCAGTGGGGAAATACGTGCGCCAGCTTGGTCGCCCTTTTTGAATTGATAAAAATTCGATTGTTTTTTGTTTTGTTATAAAGGTTTAAGGAAATAGCATGCAACTCAATAAACTGCTCAAGGGTCT
Source organism: Aeromonas bivalvium (assembly GCF_046078285.1). Taxonomy (NCBI): domain Bacteria; kingdom Pseudomonadati; phylum Pseudomonadota; class Gammaproteobacteria; order Aeromonadales; family Aeromonadaceae; genus Aeromonas; species Aeromonas bivalvium. The sequence goes on along the minus strand of NZ_JBGXBV010000005.1, from coordinate 1,713 downwards.
GGCCATCGCACTGCCACTGTTCACCCTGGCCGCCTGTAGTTCTTCTTCCGACTCCGACGCCTCCGGCGCCGAAGCGGGCATGACCGACGGCATGGGTGGGGTTCAAACCGGTGGCGCCAACGGCCTGTTGTCCCCGGAAGAGCAGATGCGTCAGAAGTTCGAAGCGCTGCAGCGCGACAACGTGATCTTCTTCCCGTACGACGGTTACGACATCCAGGGTCAGTACGCCGACCTGCTGGATGCTCACGCCAGCTACCTGCGTGAGCGCCCGTCCGTGAAAGTCCTGATCGAAGGCCACGCCGACGAGCGCGGTACCCCAGAGTACAACATCGCCCTGGGCGAGCGTCGTGCCAAGGCCGTTGCCAAGTATCTGCAAACCCTGGGTGTGCAGGCCGAGCAGCTGTCCATCGTCAGCTATGGCGAAGAGAAGCCGCTGGACCTGTCTCACACCGAGGATGCCTTTGCCAAGAACCGTCGTGCGGTTCTGGTCTACTAAGGTTTCATTCGGATGAATCTTGTGTATAAACATGCGGCCATTTCGATGGCCGCACTTCTATTTAGCATGGGGGCCCACGCCGCGGCGCCCGTGACCGATCTCTCGGGTGGCGACAGTGCCGTCACCGCCGCCTTCGGCAGCAATGCGGGTGCCATCGTGCCCTCAGGCAGCCTGGAGGACAGGGTGGCGCTGCTGGAGCGCACCCTCAATGCCCGTCTGCGTCTGCAAGCGGATCTGCAGCAGCAGGTGGACTCCCTGCAAGGGGAGGTGGCCGACCTGCGTGGCCAGCTGGAGCAGCAGAGCTACAAGATGGAGCAGTCCCAGGAGCGCCAGCGTCAGCTCTATCAGGAGCTCGACAAGGTGAGCAGCCAGCAGGCCGCACCCGCCGCAGCGGCAGCCGCTACAGCAGCGAGCGCAACCGCAGCCACAGCCGCCACCTACTCCAGCAACCAGGATGAGAATCAGGCCTACGACTCGGCCGTCAATCTGGTGCTCAAGGACAAGAACTACGACAAGGCGATCCCGGCATTCCAGGGCTTCATCAAGCAGTTCCCGGACTCGAGCTATGTGCCCAATGCCCACTATTGGCTGGGGCAGCTGCTGTTCAACAAGGGTGACAGACCCGGCGCCAGCGCCCAGTTCAAGACCCTGGCCGACAAGTACGGCAAGTCGCCCAAGCGGGCGGACGCCCTGGTCAAGCTGGGCATGATCGCTCAGCTGGATGGCAACAAGGCCCAGGCTAAAAGCTACTATGAGCAGGTGATCAAGGGGTATCCCAATACCTCGCCGGCACAGCTGGCCAAGCAGAGCCTCGACAAGCTGTAACATTACGCTAGGTGGTTGTTTTCGTAACACTCTTGTAAATGTGACGGCAGTTTGTACGCGCAGTGAGCAAACGGGTTTAAATTAAGATTTTTCTATTGCACCAGGAATTTAAATCCGTATTATAGGCCGCCGTCAGCGTCGGTACAGTCATGTAGTCGAGGCGGCAGTGGTGAGGGTCGTTAGCTCAGTCGGTAGAGCAGTTGACTTTTAATCAATTGGTCGCTGGTTCGAACCCAGCACGACCCACCATCAATTTACCATCCAAGAGATGGACAGATTCCCAGGTCGTTTAGCTCAGCTGGGAGAGCACCTCCCTTACAAGGAGGGGGTCACTGGTTCGAGCCCAGTAACGACCACCATGTTTTGCAAGTGTTAGACAAATGATTTAGATG
>NZ_JBGXBV010000004.1:0-343219 GCF_046078285.1 Aeromonas bivalvium | reverse complement strand
TCAGGGTGTTGCCCAGCGGGGTCGCCACGCTCTGCGGCAAGCTCGCCGCCACGCCGCCACTCACCAGGCTGATGCCCCCCACGCTCAGGGTCTGTACCCCGTCCGGCGCGCTGATGTTGAAGCTGCCGGTCACCGTAGTCGACTCCTTGCTGGTGTCCGACCCCGCCGATTCGCCCGTCCCCCGGCTATCCAGCAGGTCGTCCTCGTGCACGATGGCGTCGCCACCCTCGCCTTGCGGGATGAGGTTGGTGATGGTCACCCCGTCATCGTCGTTCTTGATGGTCAGGGTCAGGGTCGCCGTGCTCACGTCGCCGTCCCCGTCGGTCAGGGTGTAGGTGAACACTTCGCTGCCCATCCCGCCCCCGGTCAGCGCCTTGAAGTCGGCATCGTTGGGGTTGAGGGTGTAGCTGTAGGTGCCATTGGCATTGAGCACCAGGCTGCCGTAGGTGCCGGTCAGGTTGGCCGCCGTCACCGCCGCGCCATCCGCCCCCTGCACGTCATTGCTGATGACATTGCCGTTGAGGATGAGGTTGTTCTCGCTCGCCGTGGCCGGGTTGCTGTCGTTCACCGCCGTCGGCACGTCGTCCTGGATCACCGCATCCAGGCTGGCAGAGGTGGTATCCCCATCTTGGTCGGTGAGCGTGACCTGAAAACTCTCGGTCAGCTGGGTGTCATTGGTCGGTTTAACGTGACTCTCGTTATCTTGCAGGCTGTAGCTGTAGCTGATGCTGCCGACACCGGTCACGGGATCGAAACTGATTGCGGTGATCTGCAGGCTATTGCCAAGGGGAGTGGTGAAAGATTGCGGGAGTGTGGTCACTGTGCCGTTCGTGATCAGCGGCAGGCCAGCGATGCTCAGGGTCTGCACTCCGTCTGGCGCGCTGAAGCTGAACACCCCCCCTTGTGTCAGTGCCGCCGGGTTCGGGCTGGTGCCATCGGCCAGGTTGGCATCGCTGACCACCAGTTCACCACCAGCCAGGCCCAGTCCCGTCAGGCTGACACCTTCATCGACGGGCGTGATAGTGATGGTCAGGGTAGAGTCCACCACATCGATACCATCGGTCACGCTGTAGTTCACCGGCGGTACCGGACCGTCATAGTTCAACGCTGGCGTGAAGCTGTAGTCGCCGTTGCCGTTGACCGTGAGGGTGCCTATACCCGGGATGGTCACTGTGGATCCCGCGACCAGGTTGATATTGTCTCCCCAGCTGAACAGGGTCACGCTGGCTGCATCCGGCCCATCCGGGTTGCTGGCATTGTCGAGGAGGTTGCCGTTGAGCTGTTCATCTTCCGCGACACTGGCCTGTTCGTCTTGATCACTCAACTCATTGTCAAGGTCGGGCAGATCTTCTTGTATCCGGTCGATGGTCTGTTGCGTGTCATGGCTGGTGTCGAACCCAGCCTGGGCGATGGTCGCCCCATTGGTACGACTGATGGTTACGAAGCCACCGTTACCGCTGGCACCGACGACACCACCTATGCCACCGCCACCACCGGCGGCTGGGGCACCACCGGCCGCCGCGGCTTCAAAACTCTGAGTCGGGTCAACCCCTTCCAGGATGGATTGTTGCAATGCAGCTATGTCGTTGGGATCGAGCGGTGTGTCAGTGCCATCTGGCTTTGCGGCATCGGCCGGGATCTCTGCGTCGGGGGCGACCGACGATCCCTGCGCCAGGGCGGCGGCTTCTTCCGGGGTGATCAGCACCAGCTTGGCATCATCACTCAGGGTCAACTGGGTGCCGGGCTGCAGTGTCTCGCCCCCTTGCAATGGACGGGTGCTGCCATCGGCATTGACCACCAGAATTTCACCTTCCATTGAGGCAACGACGACACTCTTCTCGATCATTTGGGTACGCATAGCCTTGACTCCAACACAGAGGGTTTCGATGTATCAACCCTATGAGCGAAGCGCGAAGGTGTCCGTTGCAAAAATGTACCGGGTTCGTGTCAGAAGAGGGAAAAGCCTGAATCAAATCGAATGTTGGACACTTAGCCAATTAAAACAAGGCGTTATGGAAAGACCCAGTAGACTCCTTATAAAGATTTCCGATATTGTTTATTTTTTGTTACAACCAATAGTGATTAAAAAAGGCGCCCAGCGGCGCCCTTTCAGGATGTAAACAGCGTCAGATGGGAAAGGCCGGGTGCACGAAACCCTGATACCCATCGATGTGCAGACGAGAGAGCAACTCGACCTGTTGCTCGTTTTCGACCCGGGTGGCGATGGTCAAGATCCCTGCATTGTGTGCGGCGCGGCACACGGCGGCCAGGAAGGCGGTATCCGCTCCAGGCTCCATCACCTGACTGGTGTAGCCATGGTCCACCTTGACATAGCTGGGGGCCAGCTGTTCCAGATAGCCCAGCGACTGGAAGTGGCGACCATAGTGATCCACGCCCCACTGGAAACCATGTTCCTGCAGCACGGCCACCAGCGCCTCGACCCTGGCTTGATGCTTCAAGATGGTGCCTTCCGGGAGCTCGAGCAACAGACGGTTCTTGAGGTCGGGGTGGCTGCCAAGGAAGCTGCCCAGCCAGAGCAGGAACTCATCTGAACAGATGGCCCCCGGGGTGATGTTGATGGCCAGCACCAATTCACTCTCCTTGAGCAGCAAGGGCACAGTGGCCGTCAGCACCGCCTGGTCGAATTCGCTGCCCAGCTTGAATTGCTCGATGGCAGGCAGGAACTGACCGGCAAAATAGTCGTGACCATCGCGATGAATGGCCGCAAACAGCTCGGCGTGCAGCCGGGTGCCATCATCGAAACGGCAGGCGGGCTGCGCCTTGAAACGCCACAGTTGGCGGGCAATGGCATCTTCGACCAGATCCCGCCACGCCAGGCGCCCCATCATGCCCTGGGCGTGGCCGCCCTCCATCACCACGGCGCCACGGCGCTCGTTGCGCGCCCGGCCGAGGGCGTTATCCGCCTTGGTCAGCAGACTGGAGAGATCATCCTGGCTGTCGCGCCCGGCGATCCCTATGACGGACAAGGCATCGGCCTCACCCATGGGATTGACCACCAGATCGGCGATCCGGCCGTTGATCCGCTCGGCCAGCTCTTGCAGGCTGGCCAGCTCGCTGGTCGGGCAGAGCAGGGCATATTCGGTGGCGGAGATACGGGCGATGGCAGCCCCGTCCCAGCCACTGAGTTCATCATTGAGACTCTGGGCTATGCTCTTGACCATGTTGTCGCGCGCGGCGAAGCCCTCCTCCCGATAGATGTCGTCGAGCATGTCCACCGCCACCAGCAGTATGCCCCCTTCCCCACCCTCGGCTATCCAGGCGTTGACCTGGCCGACGAAATAGGCCCGGTTGCCCAGCCCAGACACGGCATCCAGATAGACCCGCTCGCGCAGATGCTCCGCCTCTTGCGCCTGCTCCTTGAACTGGTCGGCCAGCTTGCCCGAGAGGGTATTGATGGCTTGTACCACCTGCTTGAGCTCAAGGGTGCGTGGCTCGGGGATCACATGACCGAAATGGTGCAGCTCTATCTCCTGGGCCTGATCCCGGATCTGGGCCAGGGGTTTGAGCAGATAGTTGAGGGCACGCATCAGCAGCAGGGTCGTTACCAGGAAACCGATGATGAACCAGCTCGCCAGATTGGTCATCCCCTGCCAGAGCTCGTAGTAGGCTTGGCCGCTGTGGCCGACCACCTTGAGCTTGCCGAGCTGAAGCCAGCCCGAGGTGAGAATGGATTCATTGGATACATCGGGAAACAACTCCAACCCCATGAACCAGGCGGGCACCCCCTGAATGCCATGGCTGTTGTCGAGCTCGATCACCTCCTTGGAGGCCAGCATGTCGAGTCGCACCTGCTGGTAATAACCGCCATCAAACACTGCCTTGAGCACCGACTCGGCACTCACTTTGTCGCCATTCTCGAGATAAGGGGTCAGCGCCAGCCCGAGGGAGGTGGCCGTGTTGATCACCGTGGTCTCCTGCTGCTGCGCCAGATAGTTCCGGGTCGACGTGAATTGAACCCAGTAGGTCACGGCAAAGAGGACCCCGAACAGCATCAGCATGGTGGCCAGTAATTGTCGATATAGCGTCATAGGTTAATCATCCAAATTCACCACAGGTCGAGCCAATCGCCCAGAAGTCATGCGATTGCGTAAATCATTCCATAATCCCAAACGTGAAGACTGCCCGGCCAGCTCCCCCTGGCCACGGGCCTTCATCAACCACAGGTGACGACCATTGAAACTGTAGATAGGCAGCAAGTCCCTACGCTCGGTCGCCGGGCGTATGTCCCCTATCAGGTTATCCAGGATGATCGGCACGGATGACGGGGTCTCATAGTAGGCGACAACCATATGAAACTGGTTGTAATCCAGTGCCTTGACATACACCATCCGCATCTTCTCATCGTCGATGCCCAGCTCCAGCAGGGTAAAATACTTGGCGATGCTGAAGTCTTCGCAATCCCCCCCCGCGGCCCCCAGAAACTCGAGGGGCGTGGCCCAGTAATCCTTCTTGCGCCACAGCTTGCTGTCGTCGATAAAGCGCAGCTGATTGAAGAAACGATTGACCCGCTCCAGTTTCTGACGTTCCGGCCAGGCCGCCGCCCTGCTCTCAAGTGCCAGCAGACGCCAGCTCGCGGCGCGTTTGCCCGCCCGCTCACCATAGGTGTCCTTGGCCCGCTTGATGAGGGCAAGATCGGCATCCGTCAGCGGCTGGCTCGCCGCCAGCAGCAGAGGAAGCAGGGCAAGCCCGCACCAGAGCAGATGTCGCCCCTTGCGATAACAGGGACTGAGCCAACGCCCGATTGACCACGCTGTCACATCTTTCCCCTACGCAACGGGCTGACTGCCATATGAGTTACAAAACACGGGAGACGAGAGCGACATGCTGCAACCCTGATACGGAGATGACGACAAGTGGATTGTCGTCATCTCCCACACACAACATCAATGCATTGCATCAGTTTTTGGCTTGCCACTCGGCGGGTGGCTGCACCTGCATGGCACTGAGCAGACTGCCGGTCGCATTGAGGATGCGGTAGTCAGCCAGGAGGGAGTCATATTGCGCATTGATATAGCTGCGGCGCGCCTCGAACAGTTCGTTCTCCGTGTTCAAGACATCCAGCAAGGTACGCTGGCCCAGTCCGAACTGCTTCTTGTAGGCCTGAACCGTGTCATAGCTCGCGTCCACATGCTGTTGCAGGTAGATCTTCTGCTGATCCAGAGACTGTTTGGCATTCCAGGCCAGACGAGTCCCTTCCTCCACCTGACGGAACGCATTGAGGTGAATGTCTTTCGCCTGGGAGTAGAGCGCCGAGGTGGCCTTGCTCTCGGCCAGATCGGAACCGCCGCGGAACAGGTTGTAACGCATGCGCACCATGGCGGTCAGATCGTCATTGCGTCCCTTGATGGCATCGATATCCTCGTTCCAGTTCTTATCCACCTCAATGGCGACGTTGGGATAGAAGCCGGACTTGGACCCTTCATGCTGGTACTTGGCCGCCTCTATGTCCTGCAGGGAGGAGAGCAGGGTCGGGTGCGCCTCGGTCGCCGTCTTGAGCGCCGTCTCTATGGTCGCGGGCATCAGGCTGGCATCGGGCACCGGCTGAACCAGATCCCTGGGGGTTTCATTGACGACGCGGATAAATTCGCTTTCGGCATCGCGATAGTTGTTTTCCGCCGCGGCCTGGTTGGCGTAGGCACGGGCGACACGGCCCTCAATCTGGGTCTGATCCGCGGTAGAACCCAGACCGGAGTCGGTCCGTTTGCTGATGTCGCTGCGGATCTGCTCATGGGTCGCCAGGTTGTCCTTGGAGAGCTCCAGTATCTCTTGCTGGCGCAACATGTTGAGGTAGACCTCTGCGGTGCGCAGCGCCGTGTTCTCCGCTTCCGAGATCATGGCCAGTCGCTGGGCATTGGCCTCGGCTTTGGTGCGGGACACGTTGCTGCTGACATCGAAGCCGTCGAACAGCATCTGACGCAGACTCAGTCCCGCCTCCTTGCGGGTCAGGGTGTCATCGATACCGGGGCCGCCCACGCGAGTGGTCGGGCTGTCGGTCTCTTCATAGCCGACCCCTGCGCGCAGATCGACGGTGGGATAGTAGCCACCCTTGGCACCATCATGCTGGTACATGCGGGCCTGGTAGAGATCAAACGCTTCCTTGATCTTGGGGTGGGTAGCCAGCGTCTGAGCAACGGATTGCTCCAACGATTGGGCCTGAGCCAGGCCCGGAAGGAATATAGCGCCACTCACAATCATGGCAACAATCGTCTTTTTCATAATATCTCCAGTCATATGTTTTTATTGATTGTTGGCTTATCGTTCTCTCAATGCCGACTGTTTGGCCCGCAATATCGGTTTCAGCAAATAGTCCAAAACACTCTTTTTACCCGTGATGATATCCGCACTGGCCAACATCCCCGGGATGATGGGCAATGCATTGGTCTCATCCCCAAGATAGCTTTTTTCCGTCCTGACCCGTACCAGATAAAAGGAATTCCCCTCCTCATCCTGAATGGAATCTGCACTGATTTGTTCTACCTTGCCATGAAGCCCGCCATAAATGGTGAAATCATAGGCGGTAAATTTCACTACGGCGGCCAGCCCAGGGCGCAGGAAGGCTATGTCCTTGGGGGATACCTTGGCCTCAATCAGGAGTGTATCCTCAAGTGGCACTATCTCCATCAGATCCATGCCTGGCTGGACCACCCCGCCCAAGGTATTGATTTTCAGCTTCTTGATCGTTCCCTTGAGGGGAGCGACCACGCTGGTTCTATCCACCCTGTCCCGCAAACCCACCTGGCCTGCGGAGAGCTGGCCCAGCTTGCCCTGCCTTTCATTGAGCTCGGTCTGGGCATCGGCCCGGAATTTCAAGGCAATATCATTGCGCTTGGAGATGGCCTCACGCAATGCTGAATTCAATTTGGGAATAACGAGCCGGTTGCTTTCCAGCTCCCCCTGCATATCATTGACCTGGCGCTCGAGCTTGATCAATTCCACCTGAGGCACAATCCCCTCTTTTGCCAGGGGACGGCTGATATTCAGCTCCTGACGGGCTAGGTCGACACTGCGACTGATGGTGCGTATTTTCGCGTTGAGCTCGATTAATTCCTGCTCTTTCTGCTCTATCTGCTGGCCCAGAATATAGAGCTGGTTCTTGAGATTGTTGAGCCGATCATTTTGCGCCGATACCTCACGGGCCGCATATTCGGCAAAGACATTCTCGAACCCTTCCGGGAAATCGATGGCTTGCTTGTCGATCACCACCTGTTCCCGCCAGCCTATGTTGGGCTCCGTCTTGACCACCACGCTGCGGATCTCGGCCCGCAGACGCGCTATGTCGCCCTTGAGGGTGACCAGCTCCTGCTCACGCTCGCGAAAATCGGAGCGAAAACGGGTGTCATCGATGCGCAGCAAGGGCTGCCCCTTCTCGACTATGTCCCCCTCCTTGACGAAGATCTCCTTGACGATCCCCCCCTCCAGGTTCTGGATCACCTGCAACTGGCGAGACGGGATCACCTTGCCCTGCCCTACCGTCACCTCGTCGAGCTTGGCCCAGGCCGCCCACACCAGGGCGCTCATGAAGAAGATGAAACAGCACCAGAGCAGCACCCTGGCCCGAGTCGGCGTGCTCAGCAGCACGGCGGCGGCGCCATCATCGACGAAGGTCAGATGTTCCTGGGCAGGCAGCACCTCTTTCTTATCCATGGGATGCCTCCTGGACCCTGACCTTGCCCTCTTTGAGCTGTTGCAACACCTGCGCCTTGGGCCCATCGGCCACTATCTTGCCCTGCTCCATGACGATCACCCGGTTGACCACATCCAGCATCAGGGTCTTGTGGGTGATGACGATCAGGGTGGTCTCGGGCCCGAGCCGTGCCAGCTCCTGCTTCACCTGCTGCTCGGACTGGTTGTCCATGTTGGAGGTCGGCTCATCCATGACCAGGATGGGAGGATCATTGAGCAGGGCGCGAGCCAGCAGTATCGCCTGGCGCTGACCGCCGGAGAGCTGACGCCCCCCCTCGCCTATCTGCCTGTCCAGGCCGTTGGGATCCCGGTTGGTGAAACTGGTCACCCCGGCCCGCTTGGCGGCGCGCAGCACCTTGGCATCATCCACCAGCGGATTGCCCAGCATGATGTTGTCTCGCACCGAACCAAAGAAGAGGGTCACGTCCTGGGGCACGCAGCCGATGTTGCGGCGCACGGCCGAAGGCGGCAATTGATCGAGTTCGAAACCATCGAGCCGCACCGACCCATCGGTCGGGCGATAGAGCCCCATCAGCAGCTTCTCCAGCGTGGTCTTGCCCGCGCCAATGCGCCCTATGATGGCCACCTTCTCCCCCGGCTCAATCTTGAGATTGATGCCATGCAGGGTGCTGGTCTCCATGCCCGGATACTTGAAGGTCACATTCTCGAATTCGATGCGCCCCTCTATCACGGGGTGATGCACGTACTGGCGACCCTCCTCCTGTTCGCCCGGGGTGTCCATGATGCCCTCGAGAATGGTCAGCGCGGAGCGGGCCTGATTGTAGCGGGTGGAGAGGACGGAGAGCTGCACCATGGGCGCGATGGCACGGCTCGACAGCATGACGGCGGCGATCATGCCCCCCATGGTGACCAGGCCGTCGGCAATCTGGTAGACGCCGACGATCACCAGACCCACGGTGACCACCTGCTGGACATAGCTGGCCAGGGAAGACATGGAATTGGTGATGCGCCGGGTCTGCACGCCCCAGGTGGAGATGTGGGAGACGGCCTGCTCCCAGCGGTGCTGGAACATGCTCTCGGCGCCGAAGATCTTGACGGTCTCGAGACCGGCGATGCTCTCCACCAGGTTGGCATTTTTCTGGGAGGCGAGCCGTGAGCCCTCCTCGATGGACTGCTTGAGGGAGCCCTGGATATAGAAGCTGTATACCAGCAGGATCAGCATGGCGATGATGGGCACCACCACCATGACCCCGGCAAACAGCCAGATCACCACCAGGAACAGGATGGCGAAGGGCAGGTCGATCAGGGTCGAGACGGTGGCCGAGGTGAAGAACTCGCGGACCGACTCGAACTCCTGCAGATGCTTGGCGAAGGCACCGGTGGAGGCGGGTCTGGATTCCATCCGCATCCCCATCACCTTGGCGAAGATCTTGGCCGACAGCAGCACGTCCGACTTCTTGCCGGCGATATCGATGAAGTAGCTGCGCAACTGACGCATCACGAAATCGAAGGTGAACACCACCACGGCCCCCACCGCCAGCACCCAGAGGGAATCAAACGCCAGGTTGGGCACTATCTTGTCGTAGACGTTCATGGTGAACAGGGGGCTGGCCACCGCAAACAGGTTGATGAGGATGGAGGCGACCAGCACGTCGCGATAGATGCCGCGGGACTCCAGCAGGGTGCTCCAGAACCAGTGACCGTCCCGGGTCTCCAGTACCTTGGGAGAGCGCTCGTCGAAACGGAACTGCTTCTTGACGAAAAAGAGCCGCCCCAGATACTCATCGCCGAGCTGGGCCATGGTCAACCACTGGGCCGCATCACCGGCCTGGGGAAAAATCACCTTGGCCTGGCTGCGATCCTCGTTCCACTCCAGCAGGATGCAGGCGCCACCATTGCGGGTCAGCAAGATGCAGGGCAGCAACAGGGAGGAGATCTGATCCAGGGGCTGCAAGACTTCCCGCGCCGACAGCCCGGCTCGCTCGGCGGCACGACTGAACAGCGCCGTGGTCAGGCGGCCCGACACCAGGGGCAGCCCTGTGGTCAAGGCATCCTTGCTGTTGGGCACGCCGTAGAAACGGGTCAGGAAGACCAGGCATTCCAACAACTCGTCGATATGGTCGGTTTCTGCTTGCATATTGTCCTGTTTATAGATGAGGCTGGCGCTCGGCTTGTCCAGGCTCCCTCACTACGTGGCCAATCAGCCAGGGGGCCATGCCGACATATGATAAGCCAAAAAGAATACTCGTTCGCTACCATATTTGCCGCCACCCCGACGAGAACGGGAGATGGCAGCGGCTGCCACGGCGAGATATCGACCTCAGGGAGGCGAGGAGGCCATGACGACATCACATCTATATGGCACCCGCCCGGGGCTGGATCGGCAGCGATTTTCAAACGAAGCACCATACCAGTTCAGCGCCCTGAGAACTATAGAACAGAGTATGATTTTCATCTAATAACTCACTGTTTCTTTTGCTAAATATGACAAATCCATCAATGAGTGGCTCATGGCAGGAAGGGGCGCTCCAGGGCGCTCCCCTGAGACCCGGTGCGGGCGAGCCCAGCGGCAATGAGACTCATGGCTGTCCAGCGGTTCTCGCACCAGGCGGGGGCGAGCAGGGTCGGCCGCCGGGCTGACGCCGAGACGCGGTGATAGACCACGTCGGGTGGGGTGTGCTGGATCATGGCGATCGCCGCCGCCACATACTCCTCCAGGGTCGGCACTTCGAGGCGCCCCGCCTGCCAGGCCTTGCCGAGGGTGCTGCCCGCCACCACGTGCAGGGGGTGAAGCTTGATCCCCTCCACGCCGGTATCGACCACCCGGTGCAGGGTCGCCAGGCTGTCCATGGCGCACTCCCCCGGCAGTCCGACGATGAGATGGGTACACACCTTGATGCCGCGCAGGTGGGCGCGGCGCACCGCATCGGCGTAGGCGTCATAGCCATGGCCGCGATTGATCCGCCTGAGGGTCTGGTCGCTGGCGCTTTGCAGCCCCAGCTCCAGCCACACTTCATAACCTTGCTGCTGATACCCCGCCAGCAGATCCAGCACCGCATCCGGTACGCAATCGGGCCGGGTGCCGACACACAGTCCCACCATGTCGCTCACCGAGAGCGCCTCCTCATACATGCGCTTCAAGTAAGTCACTTCGGCATAGGTGCTGGTATAGGCCTGGAAGTAGGCGAGATAGCGCCGCGCCCGGGTCACCTCGTCGCGGCGGGCGTGCAGCTGGGCCACCACGGAAAGCTGCTGGGCCGACTCGTCGGCGAAGGAGGAGACGTTGCAAAAGGTACAACCACCGCGACCCAGGGTGCCGTCCCGGTTCGGGCAGGTAAAGGCGCCATGAATGGAGAGCTTGTGGATCTTCTCGCCATGGCGCCGCTTGAGATCCTGACCCAGGGTATTGACCAGCTCGTGTAACTGCATGACGTTTCCCGACAAAAACCGGCATTGTACAAGCTCGATTGGACATCATGCTGAGCTGGATCAAGAGTCTGGCGGGTGGAAAAACATATAAATATTCACATCAAAACGAATAAGTATCTCCAACCGAGACTTTCTCATGACCCCTGTCGGCGCGCAGAGCGACGACTTTCTTACAATAAAGCCTATCAATAGGGTTATAAGCTTATGTTTATAAAAACAAATAAAGTGGTAGATCCAAGAAAGGCAAATGCAAGTCTCGAAACGGATAAATGTGATCGAACTCATTCGCCCCGGCAGGGGGTTGGTAAGATTACTACAGGTTGACGGGAATGCGACCTGAACTGCCATGACGCAATATTCACCATCAATATCCCGAAAAAATGAACAAACCCAGATTTAAACACCAACACACCCCCTTAATGTCGATATTCAACCAGATTTTGTTATGCGGTTGTAACAGCTAAAACATCTGACGTGTCCAATTGACCTGCTGCTAAATTCCCATTAGTTTGGAGATTCGCCACGTCAGGCAGACGGAACCACAAGAGCCAATCGCAATTTATGCAGTTTGCGATACAAGGCCGAGCAAGGGAGATATGCAATGTCACTATATGATCCAAAGCTGGAGAGGGATAACTGTGGCTTCGGCCTGTTGGCCCACATGGAAGGGGAAGCCAGCCACAAGCTTGTCCGTCTCGCGATGTCAGCATTGGCTCGCATGCAACACCGCGGCGGCATCTCCGCCGATGGCAAGACCGGCGATGGCTGCGGCCTGCTGCTGCAAAAACCCGACAGCTTCTTTCGGGCGGTCGCCGAAGAGAAGGGATGGCACCTGGGCCGCAAGTACGCGGTCGGCATGCTGTTTCTCAATCCGGATCCCGTGCTGGCCCAGCAGGCTCGCGACATCATCAATGAAGAGCTGGAACGGGAAACCCTGAGCCTGGTCGGCTGGCGTCAGGTACCTATCGATACCCATGTGCTCGGCCCCATCGCCAAGGCCTCCCTGCCCAGCATAGAGCAGGTGTTTGTCAACGCGCCTCCCGGCTGGGTCGACAAGGATCTCGAGCGCCGCCTCTATATCGTGCGCCGCCGCATCGAGAAGCGCATCAGCGACGACTACTTCTACGTGGTCAGTCTCTCCAACCTGGTCACCGTCTACAAAGGGCTCTGCATGCCCGTGGACCTGCCGCACTTCTATCTGGATCTCGCCGACATCCGCCTGCAATCGGCCATCTGCGTGTTCCACCAGCGCTTCTCCACCAACACCAGCCCGCGCTGGCCGCTGGCGCAGCCGTTCCGCTATCTTGCCCACAACGGCGAGATCAACACCATCGCCGGCAACCGCCAGTGGGCCAAGGCCCGCAGCTACAAGTTCGCGACCCCGCTCATTCCGGATCTGCAAGAGGCCGCGCCCTTCGTCAACACCACGGGCTCCGACTCCTCGAGCCTGGACAACATGCTGGATCTCTTCCTCGCCGGCGGCATGGACCTGTTCCGTGCCATGCGCCTGCTGATCCCGCCCGCGTGGCAGAAACACCCCAACATGGATGAAGATCTGCGGGCCTTCTACGACTTCAACTCCATGCACATGGAGCCCTGGGACGGCCCGGCTGGCATCGTCATGACCGACGGCCGCTACGCCACCTGCGCCCTCGACCGCAACGGCCTGCGCCCGGCCCGCTACGTCATCACCAAGGACAAGTTCATCACGCTCGCCTCCGAGGTCGGTACCTGGGACTACACCCCGGATGAGGTGCTGGAGAAGGGCCGCGTCGGCCCGGGCGAGCTGTTCGTGGTGGATACCAGCAACGGCAAGGTGTGGACCAGCTTCGAGATAGATGACGATCTCAAGAGCCGTCACACCTACAGGGAGTGGATGGGCAAGCACTGCAAACGACTGGTACCGTTCGAGCAGATGGATGACGCCAACACAGGCGCCCGCGAGCTGGACGACGATCAACTCAAGACCTATCAGAAGCTGTTCGGCTACTCCTACGAGGAACTGGATCAGGTCATTCGCGTGCTCGGCGAGAACGGCCAGGAGGCCGTCGGCTCCATGGGTGACGATACCCCCATGGCGGTGCTCTCCTCCCGTCAGCGCACCCTGTATGACTACTTCCGCCAGATGTTTGCCCAGGTGACCAACCCGCCCATCGATCCCCTGCGGGAAAATCACGTCATGTCCCTGGCCACCTGCATCGGCAGCGAGCAGAACGTGTTCAACGAGACCTTCGGCCACGCCCACCGGGTGCTGTTCCAGTCGCCGATCCTGCTCTACTCCGACTTCCATCAGCTGCTGGCCCTGGAGGGCGACCACTATCGCCACACCCTGATCGACCTCAACTATGCCCCGAGCGAGGGGCTGGAAGCGGCGGTGCAGCGCATCTGCCAGGAGGCCGAAACCGCGGCCCGCGCCGGTACCGTGCTGCTGGTGCTGTCGGACAGAAACATCAGTGCCGACACCCTGCCCATCCCGGCCGCCATGGCGGTGGGCGCGGTGCAGCGCACCCTGGTGGACAACAACCTGCGCTGCGACGCCAACATACTGGTAGAAACCGCAAGCTGCCGCGACCCGCACCACTTCGCCGTGCTGCTGGGCTTTGGTGCCACCGCCATCTACCCCTATCTGGCCTATGAAACCCTGGCCAAACAGGTGGAAGAGGGCGTGCTCAAGATGAGCCTGCGCCAGGCCATGCTCAACTACCGCAACGGCATCAACAAGGGCCTCTACAAGGTGATGTCCAAGATGGGCATCAGCACGGTGGCCAGCTACCGCTGCTCCCAGCTGTTCGAAGCCATCGGCCTCTCCCAATCCGTCATAGAGACCTGCTTTCGCGGCGTATCGAGCCGCATCCAGGGGGCCGATTTTGACGACATCCAGCAGGATCAGCTCAATCTGGCCCGCACCGCCTGGCTCAAGCGCAAACCCCTCAACCAGGGCGGCCTGCTCAAGTTCGTCCACGGCGAGGAGTACCACACCTACAACCCGGACGTGGTGCAGACCCTGCAAACCGCGGTGCGCTCCGGCGAATACAGCGACTACCTGCACTATGCCCGCCTGGTGAACGAGCGGCCGGTGGCGACCCTGCGCGATCTGATCGGGGTCAAGCAGGGCCAGCAGGCCATCTCCCTGGACGAGGTGGAGCCTGCCACCAACCTTTACCAGCGCTTCGACTCCGCCGCCATGTCCATCGGCGCCCTGGGCCCCGAGGCCCATGAAGCCCTGGCGATTGCCATGAACCGCCTCGGCGGTCAGAGCAACTCCGGCGAAGGCGGCGAGGATCCCAAGCGCTTCGGTACCGAGAGGAATTCGCGCATCAAGCAGGTGGCGTCGGGGCGCTTTGGCGTCACCCCCCACTACCTGATGAACGCGGATGTCGTGCAGATCAAAGTCGCCCAGGGCGCCAAGCCCGGCGAAGGGGGCCAGCTGCCCGGTGACAAGGTGACGGCCCAGATAGCCCAGCTGCGTTACTCCGTGCCCGGCGTGACCCTGATCTCGCCGCCGCCCCATCACGACATCTACTCCATCGAGGATCTGGCCCAGCTCATCTTCGACATCAAGCAGATCAACCCGAACTGCCTGGTGTCGGTCAAGCTGGTCTCCGAGCCCGGTGTCGGCACCATCGCCTGCGGCGTGGCCAAGGCCTATGCCGACTTCATCACCATCTCGGGCTATGACGGCGGCACGGGCGCGAGCCCCATCACCTCGGTCAAGTATGCCGGCTCCCCCTGGGAGCTGGGGCTGGCCGAGACCCAGCAGGCCCTGGTCGCCAACGGCCTGCGCCACAAGGTGCGCCTGCAGGTGGATGGCGGTCTCAAGACCGGTCTGGACATCATCAAGGCGGCCATCCTTGGCGCCGAGAGCTTCGGCTTCGGTACCGGCCCCATGGTGGCGCTCGGCTGCAAATACCTGCGTATCTGCCATCTGAACAACTGCGCCACCGGCGTCGCCACCCAGGACGAGAAGCTGCGCCGCGAGCACTTCACCGGTCTGCCCGAGATGGCCATGAACTACTTCAAGTTCGTCGCCCACGAGACCCGCGAACTCATGGCCCAGCTCGGGGTCAGCCAACTGACGGATCTGATTGGCCGCACCGAGCTGCTGGAAGCCCTGCCCGGCCTCACCGCCCGTCAGGCCAAGCTGGACCTCTCCGGCATCCTGGCCAAGCCGGTGGCGGTGGAAGGCTCCAGCCTGTTCTGCCAGCAGCACAACCCCACCTTCGACAAGGGGCCCCTGAACCTGCGCATGGTCGAAGACCTGCTCGAGGCCGTCGAGACCAAGAGCGGCGGTGAGTATCGCTACGACATCCGCAACACGGACCGCTCCGTCGGGGCCCGCCTGTCCGGCGAGATCGTGAAGCGTCACGGCAACCAGGGCATGGCAGCCGATCCGGTACGGGTCCACTTCAACGGCACCGCAGGCCAGAGCTTCGGCGTCTGGAACGCGGGGGGCCTCGAGATGATCCTCACCGGGGATGCCAACGACTACGTGGGCAAGGGCATGACAGGCGGCAAGCTGGTGGTCAAACCCCATGTGGGCGTGTCGTTCAAGTCCCACGAGGCGGCCATCATAGGCAACACCTGCCTCTATGGCGCCACCGGCGGCAAGCTCTATGCGGCCGGTACCGCGGGCGAGCGTTTCGCGGTGCGCAACTCAGGTGCGCTGGCGGTGGTCGAGGGCATAGGCGACAACGGCTGTGAATACATGACAGGGGGCATAGTCACCGTACTGGGCGAGACCGGGGTCAACTTCGCGGCGGGCATGACAGGCGGTTTTGCCTATGTGCTCGACTGCGATGGCAACTTCGCCAAACGCACCAACCCCGAGCTGGTGGAACTGCTGGAAGTGGCGAGCCTCGCCATTCATCAGGAGCACCTGCGCGGCATCATTACCGAACATCTGAACGCAACCGGCAGCTCACGCGCCGAGGAAATTTTGGCCAACTTTGATTCCTATGTGCCGAAGTTCAAGCTGATCAAACCCAAGTCCAGCGACGTCAAGTCCCTCTTGGGCCACACCAGTCGTTCCAGTGCAGAACTCAGAATCCAGGCGCAGTAAGGAGGGAACCTATGAGCCAGAACGTATTCCAGTTTATCGATGTTCAGCGGGTCGACCCGCCGAAGAAACCGCTCAAGATCCGCAAGATCCAGTTTGTGGAGATCTACGAGTCCTTCAATCAGGCCCAGGTCGGCATGCAGGCGGATCGCTGCCTCGACTGCGGCAACCCCTATTGCGAGTGGAAGTGCCCGGTGCACAACTACATCCCCAACTGGCTGAAACTGGCCAACGAGGGGCGCATCCTGGAGGCGGTGGAGCTCTCCCACCAGACCAACAGCCTGCCGGAAGTGTGCGGCCGGGTCTGCCCGCAGGATAGGTTGTGCGAGGGTGCCTGCACCCTCAACGACAGATTCGGCGCCGTGACCATTGGCAACATCGAAAAATACATCACCGACAAGGCGTTCGAGATGGGCTGGCGCCCGGATCTCTCCAAGGTGGTCCAGACCGGCAAACGGGTCGCCGTCATAGGTGCGGGCCCGGCGGGCCTGGCCTGCGCCGACGTGCTGGCCAGAAGCGGGGTCAGCGCCGTGGTGTTCGACAAGTACCCGGAGATCGGTGGCCTGCTCACCTTCGGCATCCCCTCCTTCAAGCTGGAGAAAGAGGTGATGCAGCGCCGCCGCGAGATCTTCGAGGCCATGGGCATCGAGTTTCGCCTCGAGACCGAAGTGGGCAAGGATGTCTCCTTCGCCGACTTGCTCGGCGAGTTCGACGCCGTCTTCCTCGGGGTCGGCACCTACAAATATATGAAGGGCGGGTTCGAGAACGAGAGTGCGCCTGGGGTCTATGACGCCCTGCCCTACCTCATCTCCAACGCCAACCGCTTGCTGGGCTTCGAGAAGGCGCAGAGCGACTACATCGACTTCGCCGGCAAGCAGGTGGTGGTGCTGGGCGGCGGTGACACCGCCATGGACTGCGTGCGCACCGCCATCCGTCAGGGGGCCGACAAGGTGATCTGTGCCTATCGCCGGGATGCCGAGAACATGCCTGGCTCCAAGCGGGAGGTGCAAAACGCCCGCGAGGAGGGGGTGGAATTCATGTTCAACCTGCAACCCATCGGCGTCGAGCTGGATGCCCATGGCCGCACCTGCGGCATCAGGGTGGTGAGCACAGAGCTGGGGGCCCCCGATGCCAACGGTCGCCGCAACCCTGTGGTGATCGAGGGCTCCGAGCAGGTGCTGGCCGCCGATGCGGTGGTGATGGCCTTTGGTTTCCAGCCCAACCCCCAGCCCTGGATGGCGGAGTATGGTATCGAGCTGGATAATCGCGAGCGGATCCGCGCGCCGGAGCAGAATGATTTTGCCTTCCAGACCACCAATCCCAAGGTGTTCGCCGGTGGCGATGCGGTACGGGGCTCGGATCTGGTGGTCACCGCCATCTACGAGGGCCGCAAGGCCGCAGAAGGGATCATGGATTACCTGGCGGTCTGAGCCGCCTCTGCCCAGGACCCAAGCAAACAGCCCCGCAGATGCGGGGCTGTTTCTTTGCGGCCACCCAGGGTGGCCTAGTCCCGGATCTGGTGCGCCGCGGCCAGCACGGCCGCAGTGCCGCCACGGGCCCATGGGCAGCCCTCCACTCTCATCCGGGGCCATCGCTCGCCCCCCTCGCCCCTGCGGGGGCGCTTTTTTACGCAGATGCGCGGCCAGGGCCGCCTCATCGCTGGGCTTGGCACCATTTTTTGCTATGATTGCCGCAACTTAGCCGGGCTATGCCCATAGACGAGGTTTGTGATGAGAGTAGGTATCATAGGCGCCATGGAGCAGGAAGTTGCCCTGCTGCGCGGCCAACTGAGCGACATGACCACCACCAGGGTCGGCGGCTGCGAGTTTTACTGCGGCACCCTGGCGGGCAAAGAGGTAGTCCTGACCCGCTCCGGCATCGGCAAGGTGGCCGCCAGCGTCGCCACCAGCCTGCTGCTGGAAAAATTTGCCCCGGATTACGTCATCAACACGGGCTCCGCCGGCGGCTTCGCCCAGGACTTGCACATAGGTGATGTGGTCATCGCCAGCGAGATGCGCTTCCACGACGTGGACGTGACCGCCTTCGGTTACGAGATGGGCCAGATGGCCCAGCAGCCCGCCGCCTTCCCCTGTGATGACAGGCTGATCGCCCTGGCCCAGGAGTGCATCGCCCTCCATGGCAAGCACCAGACCAGGGTCGGCCTCATCTGTACCGGCGATCAGTTCATGTGCAAGCCGGACGCCATCGCCAAAGCCCGCGCCGACTTCCCGCAGATGCTGGCGGTGGAGATGGAAGGGGCCGCCATCGGTCAGGTGTGTCACATGTTTGGTGTCCCCTATCTGGTGGTGCGGGCCATGTCCGACATCGCCGGCAAGGAGCAGGTGGAATCCTTCGACGCCTTCATCGAGGTGGCGGGTCAACACTCCGCCGAGGTGATCCTCTCCCTGCTCGGCAAGCTGTGATCCCGCTCCCCTCCTCCGACACCCTGGCCATGATGGCCGCCACCCCGGCGGCCATCATGGCGGGCGCCGCCCTGCTCGAAGCCCTGCTGCCAAGGCCGGAGTGGCTGCGCCTCTCCGCCGCCGAGCCCTTGCTGGCTCGCCTGGGCCACAAGGTGCGGCGCCCGGACGGAAGCCCCCGTGCCCAGTGGCAGGCCGGTATGCTGGCCCTGCTGGTGGTCTGGGTGCCCTGCGCAGCCGGGCTTTGGGCGGTGCGCAATCTCTCCCTCAGCGAGCCCCTGTTCGACCTGCTATGCCTGCTGCTGCTGATAGAGTCTCGCCCCCTGCGCACCCTGGCCAGTGCCGGCGGTGCCCTGCTCAAGGGGGATACCCTGCCCCTGGCCCGGCTGCAAGCCGCTCCCTGGCTCAGGCGCGAGACGGGTAAACTCTCGGCCATGGGCCTCGCCAAGGCCCTGTGCGAAGGCACACTGCTGCGCCTGCTCGGAGGCTGGGCCGGCCCCCTGTTCGGCTTTGCCCTGGCTGGGGTGCAGGGGGCCCTGCTCTGGCGCCTCGCCCAGCTCAGCCACCTCGCCTGGAGCGGCAAGCAGGCAGATTTCGTCCACTTCGGCCGACCGGCCGCGGCCCTCTATCAGGCCCTGATCGCCCCGGCTGCCCTGCTGCTGGCCCTGCCCGCCCTGCCCCCCCGCCTCAGGGAGGGCATGCGGGCATGGCGCCATGGTCTGACTCACTGGCCCCATCCGGCCGCCGGCGCCCTGCTCGCCGCCCTGGCCTGTCAGTCTGGGCTGCGCCTGGGGGGACCCCGTTACTATCAGGGCACTCTGGTGAGGCTGGCGGTGCTGGGTAAGGGAGGCGATCCCGACTGGGAGAGTCCACACCGACTGCTCAACCGGCTTCAGTTGATCGGCTGGGGATGGCTGGCCCTGATGCTGCTGCTCACCCTGGCGGGAGGCAACCATGGCTAGACCAGTCATAGGTCTGACCCTGCTCTGGCTGCTGGCCAGCCTGGCAACCGCCAGCGGGCAGGCCGCCGAGCCGCCCCGGCGCATCATCAGCCTCACCCCTCACCTGACCGAGCTGCTGTTTGATCTGGGGGCCGGGGATCGCATCGTCGCCACCGACGATGCCTCAGACACGCCCCCCGAGGCGCGCACCCTGCCCCATGTGGCCAACTATCGCAGCATCAATGTCGAGGCCCTGCTGGCGCAAAAGCCCGATCTGGTGGTGGCCTGGCGCTCGGCCCAGTCCCGCATGCTGGCACCCATCGAGCAGCTCGGCATCCCGGTGTTTTATTCAGAGCCCACCGATTTTGCCTCGTTGGGCCAGGAGATCCGTGCCCTGGGCTCCCGACTGGGGTTGCAGCACAATGCCGATGCCCAGGCCGACGCCTATCTGGCCAGGCTCAAGGCCCTCAAGAGCAGATACGGCCATGGCGAGCCGGTGCGCGTCTTCTATCAGCTCTGGTACCCGCCACTCACCAGCGTCAGCGGCGTCGCCTGGCCTGCCCAGGCCATCACCCTGTGCGGCGGCCACAATCTGGTCGCCAACGCCGCCAGCCCCTATCCCCAGGTGGGATTGGAGCAGATCATCAAGGCCGATCCCCAGCTCATCCTCGCCGGCAGCCGGGATGCAGAGGCGCTGGCCCACTGGCAGCAATGGCCCAGCCTGACTGCCGTGAAGGAGCGCAGGCTCGTCCTGATCAACCCGGACGAACTGCACAGATTCACTCCGCGGGCACTCAACGCGGTCGAACAGGTGTGCCTGGCCATCGCCGCGGCGCGCACTTCCCTCCCCTAGATAAGGATGTCACCCATGGCCCTCTCATCTCGAGCCTGTCTGTTGCTGCTGTGCGCCGCCCTCGCCAGCCCCGCCTTGGCGGCCGTCCCCATCGACAACCAGACACTGCAAAGCTGGCAGCAGCAATCGGGCAAGCGCCCCCTGCTGCTGGATGTGCGCACCCCGGCGGAATTTGCCGAGGGACACATCCCCGGCGCCATCAACATCTCCCACGACCAGCTGCGCCAGCGTCTGGTCGAACTCGGCGATGACAGAAGGCTGCCGATCGTGGTCTATTGCCGCAGCGGCCGACGGGCCATACAGGCACAAACCGAGCTGGAGAAGGCCGGATTTGGCCATGTCTATCACCTGAGCGGCGACTATCCAGGCTGGCTGAAATACAAGGACGCCCAACAATAAGCCCCTTTTGACACCATTTGGTGCACCAATAACCTTATTTTTGGCCCTGATTTTGCATTCCCATTTATCTGATTTCCTCTTCACGCGAGATGCACTCTATGTTCAACGACAAAACGATCCTGGTTACCGGCGGCACCGGCTCCTTTGGCAAGCGCTTCATCCAGATGGTGCTGGAGCGTTACCAACCGGCTCGTCTCATCGTCTACTCCCGTGATGAACTCAAGCAATTCGAGATGCAGCAGCACTTCAACCACCCCTGCATGCGCTACTTCATCGGCGACGTGCGCGATGGCGAGCGGCTCGACATGGCCATGCACGGCGTGAACTTCGTGGTCCATGCTGCCGCCCTCAAGCAGGTGCCCGCCGCCGAATACAACCCCATGGAGTGCATCAAGACCAACATCTATGGGGCGGAAAACGTCATCAAGGCGGCCCTCAACAACGGGGTCGAGAAGGTGATCGCCCTCTCCACCGACAAGGCCGCCAACCCGGTCAACCTGTATGGCGCCACCAAGCTCTGCTCCGACAAGCTGTTCGTCGCCGCCAATAATATGGCGGGCAGGCACCCGACCATCTTCTCCGTGGTGCGCTACGGCAACGTGGTGGGATCCCGCGGCTCTGTGGTGCCCTTCTTCGATCGCCTGATCAAGGAAGGGGCCAGTAGCCTGCCCATCACCCATGGCGAGATGACCCGTTTCTGGCTCACCCTGCAACAGGGGGTGGAGTTTGTGCTGACCAACTTTGCCCGCATGAAGGGGGGGGAAGTGTTCGTGCCCAAGATCCCGTCGGTGCGTATCACGGATCTCGCCAGTGCCATGGCCCCGGACTTGCCCCAGGAGATCATCGGCATCCGTCCGGGCGAAAAGCTGCACGAGGTGATGTGCCCGGCCGATGACTCTTACCACACCTATGAGTTCAAGGATTATTACGTCATCGCCCCCAGCATCACCTTCAATCACCGTAGCGATGACTTCTCTGTCAGTGCCATAGGAGAGCAAGGTTGCTGCGTACCTATAGGATTTGAATACAACTCTCTCAATAATCCCGTCTTCATGTCCCAGGCTGAGTTGCAACAACTCAACAAGGAGGTATTGGCGGAATGATCCCCTACGGTAAACAGGACATTTCAGCGGCAGATATAGCCGCTGTCAATGCAGTGCTAAGCTCCGACTTCTTGACTCAAGGCCCGAAAGTTGCCGAATTCGAGCAGGCACTTTGTGCCTACACTGGGGCCAGGTATTGCCTGGTGGTCGCAAGCGGCACCGCGGCCTTGCATCTGGCGGTCGCTGCGATGGAATTACCCGAAGGTAGCGAAGGGATCACTACACCCAATACCTTTGCCGCCACGGCCAACAGCATGGCTTACTGTGGTATCAAGCCTGTATTCGCCGATATAGACCCCATCAGCTATAACCTATCCCCCAGCTCAGTATCGGCGCGTATTACTCCTGCTACTCGGTTACTCAGCCCGGTCCATTTTGCAGGCCAACCTGCGGACATGCCGGCTCTTTCCCTCATCGCAAAAAAGCATGGTCTAAAGATCATCGAAGATGCGGCCCATGCAATTGGTTCCCGCTATTCCGACGGCAGTCCGGTGGGCAATTGCCTGTTTTCGGATGCAACAGTGTTCTCATTCCATCCAGTCAAAACGATCACCAGTGGTGAGGGAGGGGCCGTGATGACCAATGATCCTGTGTTGTATCAGCGCATGTTGCTGCTACGCAGCCATGGCATTACCAAAGATCCTGCTCTCCTCAGCCAACAATCGGGGCCCTGGTATCACGAGATGCAGACGCTTGGCTGGCATTACCGCATGACTGACATGCAGGCGGCTTTGGGCTTAAGCCAGTTGCAACGCCTAAACCTGTTCAAGGCGCGCCGTCGTACCCTAGTAGCGCAATATAACCAGGCACTGGCAGAACTTCCCTGGCTGAAGACCCCCCAGGAAATGGAGGGGTTCTCCTCTTGTTTCCATCTCTATGTGGTAGAGATAGATTATGCAGCTATTGGTAAGAGTCGCCGCCAGGTCATGGATTCATTGATGGCTGACGGCATTGGCACTCAGGTTCACTATATTCCTGTTTATCATCATCCTTGGTATCGTGAGCAATATGGAGACAAAACAGGATCATGTCCGGTAGCAGAGCGTTATTATCAGCATTGTCTCTCTTTGCCTCTCTATTTCACTCTGAGTGACGAAGAGCAGAGCCACGTGATCCAAGCTATACAGCGCTTGGCCCGTTAGTCAGAAAATACTGTGTATCACTCTCGACAGCCCGACCTCGATGACATGGAAACTCATATGACCGCATCACAGACCCTGGCTATCATCCCTGCGCGGGGAGGGAGCAAACGCATTCCGGGTAAGAATATTCGTCCTTTTGCTGGTGTCCCTATGATTGTGCATTCAATTAGGGCTGCACAGGACGCGGGCTGTTTTGATCAAATAATCGTCTCAACCGATGATGAGCAGATCGCAGACGTGGCCCACAAACATGGGGCCAGTGTGCCATTTATCCGCCCTCCGGAATTGGCCGATGACCATGCTGGAACCCAAGAAGTGATCGTACACGCCATCCACTGGGCCATCTCACAAGGATGGCAACTCGGTTCTGTATGCTGTCTTTATGCAACGGCGCCTTTCGTCCGTGCCGATGATCTACGCACTGGCCAAAAGATACTTGAAGAGAGCCATCAGCATTTTGTTTTTAGTGCCGCTACTTTTGATTACTCTCCTTACAGAGGGTTTATTCGAGCTGGTGATGGTGTCGAAATGCTTTTCCCCGAACACTTTCCCACCCGCTCTCAGGACCTCCCTTTAGTTTTACATGACGCAGGACAATTTTATTGGGGTACCCAAAATGCTTGGCTCGAAAGTAATATTTTATTCAGTCGTCTGGCTACACCACTGATATTACCACGTCATCTAGTTATAGATATCGATACACTAGAGGATTGGCATCAGGCTGAACTTATGTGGCAACTTCAAAAACAGCAAGGTCTTATCGTATGACAACGTCCTCTCAAAAAGTGCTGGTCGTTGCCGCACACCCTGATGATGAAGTTTTGGGATGTGGAGCAACAATTGCTAACCATAGCGAGCGAGGTGACCAAGTATCGGTTCTTATTATGGCTGAAGGTGCAACTTCTAGACTCTCCAAACGGGAACGCTCGGTGGTAATGACGGAGTTAACTGAGCTGAATAGCGCTGCGCAGATGGCAAATAGCATTCTAGGTGTAAAGAGACTCAACTTACTAGACTTCCCAGATAACAGGATGGACAGTGTCGATCTGCTTGATGTCATTAAAGTTATCGAAACCGAGATAAATGAATGGCAACCAGATATTGTTTATACCCATCATGTTGGTGATGTGAATATAGATCATAGAGTAATACATGATGCCGTTATTGCAGCAACCCGCCCCTTGCCCGGGAGAAAACTCCAAACAGTTCTCTTTTTTGAAATTCCATCAAGTACGGAATGGCGCCCTGCGGCATCTGCTTATCCCTTCTCACCCAATTGGTTCGTCGACATTACGCCACACTGGCAGAAAAAAAAGTTGGCGCTCGAGACATATGCTTCAGAAATGCGCTCCTATCCACATCCTCGATCACTTGAAGCTGTAGAATACTTAGCAAAATGGCGGGGGGCCTCTGTTGGATATCATTATGCTGAGGCCTTCATGCTTGGCCGTCACATAATAGGTGCCTGATGATTGTATTTCGTGCCGACGCATCAGTGAGCTTAGGATATGGGCATGTTATGCGCTGCCTTGCACTTGCTGACGCATTTAAGAAATTAGGAGAAAAATCTGTTTTTCTTTTTTCCCCTAATGGAGATGCACTCTGTGAAGAGCTGATTAAAAAGGGATATGAATATAGAATATTGACCTCTTCACCTCTACATTCTCTTGGTGAAAGCGAGCAAGATGATGCCTATGCTACATTATCTAACCTATCAACCTCTACGAAACTCGTGGTAGTCGATCATTACCAGCTGAATATGGATTGGGAAGAGATAATTACAGCATCCGAAATTCCGTTACTGGCAATAGATGATATTTTCCGTTCCCACTGTAGCCAGTTTCTTTTAGACCAGAATGTTATTAACAGTAAAAACGCCTATGTGAACAATGTATCAAAAAATTGTATTCTTTTCTTAGGCCCCCGCTATACCCTATTGTCTGAATCCTTCCAACACCTTAGGCATCTAGTAAAGATAAGAAACAAGTTGGAAAAAATAATTATTTTCTTTGGTGGCACAGATCCAGATAATGAAACTGAAAAAGCTCTGCTAGGGGTATTAGCTTCAAATAAAAGCTTTAAAATAGATGTCGTTATTGGTGGCAACAACCCACATCGAAACCGGTTATTAAAATTATGTAGCTCAACACACACTACTCTGCATATACAGACTCCACATATGGCTAGGCTGATGCTCGATGCAGACCTTGCTATTGGTGCTGGAGGGAGTGCGTCCTGGGAACGTTGCTGTATGGGGCTACCTGCATTGATCAGCACCCAGGCGGATAACCAGGTCCCTATTGCAGCAACACTACATGAATTGGATGCAGTAATTAATTTAGGTATGGCAGATAACCTTACTGCCACAGATTATCGTACTGCAGTTGATCGCCTTGATTGCAACCTAATAAATAATATGTCCATAGCGGCTATGCCGATTACCGATGGTAACGGAGCAAGCTATGTTGCGTCATCTATTATATCTACTCTGGAGAAGATGAAATGACAGTTGATATCAACACTCTATTTTCTAACAAACCGGTTGGAAATAGGGAACCGTATATCATACTTGAGGCAGGAATTAATCATAATGGTGATATAAATATCGCAAAAGAAATGATATCTGTCGCTAAATCGGCGGGTGCCAATGCTATTAAATTTCAAACGTTCAAAGCTGATGAATTTGTCGGTGATCCGGAGTTGCTCTTTACCTACAGCTCGCAAGGTAAAAAAGTGACTGAGTCGATGCGAGATATGTTCCGTCGCTACGAATTTTCAGTAGCAGAATGGCATAGCATAAAAAAATTCTGTGATGAGCAAAAGATAACATTTTTATCTACACCGCAAAATGTTAGTGATATGGAGTTGCTACTTCAACTAGGCGTTTCTGCGCTAAAAGTAGGCTCTGATGACTTTACCAATATTCCCTTGCTTAAGCAGTATAGTGCCACTGGATTACCACTTCTCATATCTTGTGGAATGGCTAATCTTGGGGAGGTTTATCAGGCTCTTGATGTTACAGGTGCAATGGAAGGTAAACCTGTCGTATTAATGTTATGTACATCTCAATACCCGACACCAGTATCTGATGTAAATCTGAGTAAATTAAAAACTCTAGCGGCAGCGTTTCCAAATCTAGTATTAGGATTTTCAGATCATACCCAAGGGCCATTGGCTGCAGCAATTGCATATGGTTTAGGCGCTGTGGTATTCGAGAAGCACTTCACACTCGATCACCAATTACCAGGTCCAGACCATTGGTTTTCAGAGGATCCCAACGGATCTCGAGAATGGATATCTGCGATCAGAGACGCCCACCTGATGCTTGGCTCTCCTCTTATAAGACCTACGATTGCAGAGCAAGATATGAAAGTATTGGCTCGCCGAAGTATCACCGTATTAAAAGATATTACGCCTGGTGAGATATTCAGTAATATAAACATCGGATTGCGCAGACCTGGTAATGGGCTACCACCAATTCACCTCGACGATGTGCTGGGGAGAGTGGCAAAACACAGTCTTCAGAAGGGCACATTACTTTCTTGGGAAGACATATCATGATGAAGCAAGATGAATACAAGCAGCATTTTTATGATTTGACTACTTTTAAAGAAAATCCTTACCATCCATTTGTATGGATATTAGGCACTCCTGAAATTGGAGAAAATGTTTATATTGGTGCCTTTAGCGAAGTTAATGCTACAGGTGCTAACGTTGTCATTGGTGCTCACTGCGATATTGCATCCTTTGTTACTATTAACTGCGCAGATTCTCACTTGAAGTGCATTGAGCTAGCAAATTCTATTGATAGAAAAGATATTATATTAGAAAATAATGTCTTTGTAGGATCCCATTGCGTAATAAAAGGTGGTGTCTACATAGGACATCATTCTGTCGTTGCTGCCGGTACTATTGTTGATACTGGCCATATTCCACCATATTCATTAGTAATTGGTAATCCCATGATTGTAAAGGAGGGTTACTATTTGGAGGGTATCAGAAAAAATGATCCCACATAATAGGCCGACACTTGGTCATGAGGAGTCTCAAGCAGCAGCCAGAGTATTATCATCCGGGTGGATTGCACAAGGAGAAGAGGTCTTAGCCTTAGAGAAAGAGTTTGGTGAATATATAAAATTGCCCGCAGAAAATGTTGTCGCTGTCAGTAGTGGCTCTGCAGCACTTTATATGTCATTGACGATAGCAAATGCCAAAAATAAATATGTATCTGCCTCTGCCTACTCATGTCGCTCCATATTTAATGCGATACAGTTATCTGGTGGTATACCCAATTTTTTAGATGTAGAAGAAGTATCAGTAAATGCCTCATTAAAAAAAAATAATGCGGATATTTACATCATAGCCCATATGTTTGGCCTGCCAGATTTGAATGTAGATAACAAAAGAGGCTACTTTTTAATTGAAGATGCTGCACAAGCCCTTGGTGCCAAGATAAAAAATATACAGGTAGGTCTTTTCGGAGATATCGGTGTATTTTCTCTCGGTGCAACTAAAATGATAACGAGTGGTGGGCAAGGTGGGATTATATTATCGAAAAATCGAGATATATCCGATCTGGCAAGAAAAATGAGAGATTATGACTCAATTGTCGATGCCATACCAAGGTTTAATTTTCAAATGACCGATATTCAGGCTGCAATTGCTCGAGAGCAATTAAAAAAGCTACCTGAATTTATTTTTCGTCGCGCTAGTATATTTGAAAAATATCAGAAAGCAGGCCTCCCTGTTATTGACAGCATAAGCCAAGATGTGAAACCGGTTAGGTTTAGAGCTGTGATTTTCACTGATAGCGCAAAGGTTATATCCTGTCAAAATGCTTTACTTGAAAGTGGCATCAGATCCATCGTGCCAGTCACAGAGGATGAACTGCTTACTACAAATACATTGGTGCCTAATGCAGCTGACTTAAGCAAAAAAACACTATCCATACCGATCTACCCTTCCCTTTCAGATAATGACGTAAATAAAATTATCTCTATCTGTTCGAAGGTACTAAAAATATGATCATCAGCATCCATCAACCCGCATATCTACCTTGGCTAGGATACATAGAACGTATCAAGAAGAGCGACTTATTTATATTTCTCGACACCGTCCAATTTGAGAAGAATAGTTTTACCAACCGAAATTTAATTAAGGGTGCTAATGGCCCATACTGGCTAACTATACCTGTCAAAAAAAAGGGGCACTTAAGCAAAAGTCTATTAGATACTGAAATCGTAAGAGATGTAGACTGGCGAAAAAGTCACTTAATGTCCATCAAAAGTAGTTACTCAAAAAGTGTTGAGTTTCATGATAAATATGCAAAAATATCTAAACTCTATAACAATGATGAGACTCTCCTTGCCGATCTCTGTTTTAATCATCTATTATTTTGGCTAGATGAGCTACATATTAAAACGAAAATAGTTAGATCTTCATCACTGAGCATTTCATCAAGAAAGTCAGATCTTATCTTAGATATCTGCCAAGAAGTCGGTGCAACGACTTATCTTTCTGGCCCTATGGGAAAGAACTATCTGGAAGAAAATGATTTCATCTCAAATGGGATAAAATTGGATTATCATTACTTTGAGCCCACGCCCTATCCGCAATTGTTTGGTTCATTTATCCCTTTTATGGGAATTATTGATTACTGGTTTAATACTAAATAAAGGACTATTCAATGACATATTCTGATGGATGGAACAACGCATACAAAAATAACTCTCATATGAGCACATGGCCATGGAGTGACCTTGTATCATGTGTATATCGATATGCCAATCCTAAAGATGGCTATCACCATGTTCTAGAACTTGGTTGTGGAGCTGGTGCTAACATACCATTGTTCCTTGCTCTAAACTGCAATTATCATGCTATCGAAGGTAGTCAAGTTATTACAACCAAGCTTGTTCAAACCCACCCCCAATTGAAGGGGAAAATTATAACTTGTGATTTTTCAAAAACACATCTATCAGAATTTAATGGCTACTTTGATCTTATTGTTGACCGGGCCTCTATTACTCATAACGACACTTTGGCCATAAGACACATCCTTGAATCCACTATGAGATACCTCCGACCAGGAGGGAAATTTATTGGTATAGATTGGTTCTCCACTCATCATTCTGACTTTCTCAAGGGTGATAGCATTGATAGTTACACAAAAACAAATTTACCCAAGGACAGTCAATTTGCCAAAATAGGCCAAGTCCATTTTAGTAACGAAGAGCATATAAAAGAATTGTTTACCGACGCTGGACTTATTATTGAGAGGCTCGAACATAAAGAAAGAGTATCCATATTGCCAGACAATAACCACCATTTTGCAAGCTGGGATATTATTGCATATAAGTCCATTTAAACTAAAAGACCCAGCTTGTGTTTTGCTGGGTCATTTTTGTATTGTTCTTCACATTTATTTCTAAAGATAATTTTCTATTTCTCAAGCAAGAACCAAGTAACATCATCTTGAGGGAAATTCGTGTCCCCATGATATATAAAGCCATAATCAACCAGCGATAAATCTGGATATTGCGTCAACATTTCCCCTGCAAAATCTCTTTTGAAAAGTTTTCCAGAGTGCCCTCGATAAGTAACCTCAATAGGTGTCTGATTATAATATTCGGCGATGAGTATATATCGAGATGACTTCTGATACATTAACTCATACACTTTAGGTAGTTGATCTGGATTGATATGGATCAACACCCCTTTTGTAAAAATAAAATCCCAGACTTCATTAGAAGTGAAATCAACTATTGATTTTTGGTATATATCAGCATCTGGAACATTACGTTTTAATGCCAATGCAGCCCTCTCGTTTATCTCAACTGCCGAAAATTCCACATTTGGTAATAATTGCTTCAGAGCCATTAAATTAAGGCCTACATTAGCGCCGAGCTCAAGAATTTTATTAACCCTCTGCGTGCGTGCTATAACTTTGCTAAAAAACGCTAAATTATCGGCCACATAATGTTCATTTTTATTACGTTCAACGTACGAATTGCCAAATTCACCGGCCCAGAAGTCTTCCTGCTCCGTACTCGGTGTGTTTATATTTTTTATATCAGAATGATATCCCATAGCGACCTCTTACCGTTAATGCATTCTAAGTATAACTATTAAACTTCTATAAATTAATATTGTTAGTTACAGATATGAAGAAGTAAAAATTTCATTTCTTGAATAAATCCATAGTCTGATGATCATCAATCATATCTACACTGTCGAGCGCTCGTGGATACATATCCTTTACTTTTGACAAGAATTCCAGCCATAAATCGATAGCTGGCTCCATCAATTCCAGCGTTTTTTCCTCTCCTTCAAATGAATAAAGAAGGGTACTTAACAGACTGAAAACATAATTCATTGAACCAATCATGACTTGTGCGATATGCTGTTGCTTTGTCGCAGCAATCTGCGCAAGATAACCGAAATTACGTAACATAAGCTGATTCAGTTCATTTCTAGACGAAAATGGACACTGCCAATCATCAATCATCTTGTCTATAAATACGTTAAAGAAATCAATATCTAACAGTGGGTATAAGTCCTGCTTTGACAAGGCAATGGGTGCTCCTAACCCGGCGATTTCTTCAATCAAGACTGATTTATTGATCGACTGGGAAAGATGTATTTCCGTACTAGGTAGAGGTCTAGCCATTTCAATTTTGGCGCCATCACTACAGTTGAAGCATTGGACATCGCCATTAGCTGCCAATACCTCTTCTGTCACACGGCGAGAAGTATCAAACATGATGTTACTGATAACTACACCACCAAAGTTTCCCTCACATGCTCTCTGGCTATCACCATAAACTTTCTCTCCAAAAGCCTCGGCCTTATCATTATTATTATAATATGCACTAAATTTGGAATGATGATGCCCTCTCTGCCGGTAGCCATTATCCATACCAAATAAATATATGTTTTTGAAACCAAGATTAATGGGTAGACTTACACCAATATTGCCAACCAATGGGTTCATACCACTAAATGCGGCACAAGGTTGCAAGTGAGGAAAATGATTCTGATAAAGAGTGACACCTGGCTCACCGAGTTTAAATGTGAGCATGGACTTGTTGAAAAGTGTCGAACAATCTGGATGGATAACGTCGGTACTCAAAAATAGAATTTCACGTTGATAATCAGGGTCGTTCAAATTGGCCAGGAAGTCGTAAACTATCTTGGTTCTCTCAGTTTCAACATGGATATCCGGTTTTATG
This sequence comes from Aeromonas bivalvium, assembly GCF_046078285.1. Lineage (NCBI taxonomy): Bacteria > Pseudomonadati > Pseudomonadota > Gammaproteobacteria > Aeromonadales > Aeromonadaceae > Aeromonas > Aeromonas bivalvium. The sequence goes on along the minus strand of NZ_JBGXBV010000004.1, from coordinate 311,980 downwards.
CCGACTTTGTGCAAAGCGGTCATGGCACTGCCGCAAGAAATCAATATGGCCCTATCTTTATGTGCCTTGATAACCGAAATTGAATCATCTAATGAGGGACCATTAGCAATAATAAAGACAGGGGTCCGTTGATATACTGGTGAGATTTTTTTATCGTGCTGCAAAAATGGCACTGCACGCTCGATGTTATTGATGGTGTGAGACAAAGCGATCAGATTGTCGTCGAAAAAACCCCACCCCATAACCAGCAAGAAATACTCTTGCTGCACCTTCTCGATCAGCTTCCTTATCTTCTCGTTCTGATAGCCCCACATGATGAATGCATTGGCAATCAGGAAGGAACCGCGGCTGTGAATGGCAGAGGCGAAATCCTTGACGATGCTCTCCTCATCCTGCCCCAGCAGGATCTGCATCCCCAGGTTCTCCTGATGCAAGTAATCGAGCAAAGGTGCCCAGTCGAAGCAATACAAGGAGGCGTAAAAGAGATCCAGATCCGGCTCGAAGAGGAACAGAGTGCCGATCTTGCACCTTTCATAGAGATAGCCAAGGTGGTATCCGAGACCAACACCGAATACCAAGGCACTGGGCACCTCGCTGGGCACATGACCAAGCAAGGTTTCCTTCGCTGAAATGTCGTCAAGATAGGCATTCAGCTTGTTGAGATACTCGACATGCATAAAGCCAAGGGGATTGGCCTCCTGGCTGAAGGAGAACTTGGACAAGGCCCCCTTCTCCATGAACTCGCTCACCAGGGTCTCGCAGATGAGGTAGGGCTCGGCCCCGTAAACGGCAACATCATCATCGAGCCAGACCAGATTGGGCTGACCATTTTCAGTGCAGAAGAATTTGAACGGGCGGGCAGGCTGATACGCCTCATACGTGTCGGCGATATGGGGAATGTATTGGCGAAACGCCACCATATTCTGTTCAAAACGCAGCGGCAGTGCGACCGCCATGGCCGCCTCCTGCTCGGCTTGCTGCTGCAGTCGCTGCGCCTCCTGCTCGGCTTTTGCCAGAGCCGCATCCAAATTGACTGACATCAGAACTCCTTGCTATTCATGCGATACGCTTGCCCAGCCTTGTTGGCTTTACCGACTTGAGCCAGCTGTTTGAATACGATCTGGTGATGACTGGCAGCCAGGGCTTGCTGGCGTGCGTCCTCAACGGCAAGGGCGGCAGCCAGGATGGCGACGGACTGTCGCTGCGCCGGCTCCGCCTTGGCCAGCTGTACCAGACTCTCTATCAGAGCCAGCCTCTCATCCATGCACTGCAGGGCCTCGTCATATTGCTGCTGCTCCAGCAGCGCCTCCATCAGGCTGACATTGTCCTGCAGCGCCGTGTCGAGGGCGGCGAGCGCGGTGCTCACAGCTCACCCAGCTGCTGACGCATCTGAAAACCTTGCTGTTTCTCTGCCTCGGGCAGCTGATCCCAAGCGGATTTGATCGTCACCATCAGGTTCATGACCTCATCGAGAGGGGCAACATTCCGTGTCAGGCTGGCATCCCAGATCCGCTCATCCATATAGGCATAAAGACCGTGCAAGTCTTCGGAGATGGCGCCCTGACTCATATCGAGTGCATCTTGCAGCCCATGCAACAAGCCCTGGGCCTTGGAGACGGCGATGGACTTTGCCTCCATGTCTTGCCGCTCAATGGCGCCCTTGGCCTGCGCCAGGCGTTCGAGAAATCCCTGCATCATCAGCTGAATGACACGGTGCGGATCGGCAACCGCCAAATCCGCCGCTATGCTGGTTGCCTTATATGCCTTCAAATTACGGTGGTACATAATATGAAACCTCGAAATATCACTCTCAATTATCTTTTATTTGCAATGCAGACAGGGCGGATGCCGAGTTGTTCATTTTGACCAACAGGGCATCCAGGCTACCGTATTGGGCACGCAGGGCTGCCTCATACTTCACCAGTTGGGCATTGGAGGTCACCTCTTTCTGGCTCAGGCTACGCAAATCAGAATTCAGGGTATCGGTGCGCTGCGCCAGCATGCCCCCTGACTTGGTGTATTCTTTGAGCCCCTTGCTCAGAGAGCCGGCAAGGCCCTTTTCATTGCCAAACAGGGCGACGACCTGATCGAAGTTCTTGTCGACCGCTTCGCCGAACTTTTCTTTGTCTAGAGACAATTTGCCCTTGTTATCCATCTTCATGCCGATCTCGAAGATGGTCGAATAGGTCGAACTGCTTTCAGACGGGCTGACCAGCAGATTACTCATGAAGGTGCTGATGGCCCGTGTCGTGGAATCCCCGGCCAGGGCTCCGCCGTCATCCTGCTTCACGCCCCCGACGAAGCTGCTGCGCTTGCCGAGTGTCCCTATCTTGTCCTGCAAGGCGTTGTAGCCATCGACGAACTGCTGTACCAGCTCCTGAATGGAGGTCTTGTCCGTCGTGATCTCCACCTTGTTGGACTTCAGATCGCCATTGCTGTCCTTGTCGGAGACCCGCAGCACCGTCAGTTTCAGATCCTGAATGGTGTCATCGAAGACATTGGTATCACTCTTGAGGATGTTGCCATCGACCACGATTTCGGCACTGCTCGCCGCCTGGATCTGACTCATGGCACTGCCGGCGGCACCGGTCGAGAAGATACCCAGCTCGGCGTTATCACCCGTGATGGTCAGATCCTTGCCGTCGCCCGACACGCCCGAGTCGATGATGAGTTTTGCCTTGCCATCCGCAGTGTTGACTATGTTGACGCTCAGGCCGAAGTTGTCACCATTGCCGTTGATGCTCTTGCGGATATCCTGCAGGGTATCCCCCGCATTCACATCTACCTTGAATTCCTTGTCACCCGCCTTGAAGGTCAGCTGACCATCCTGGGTAATCAGAGGGGCTGTCGAGCTGTCAAACACCCCTTCCTGTCGGCTCGTCTGTGCCAACTTATTGACGGTAATATTATATTGACCATTGGAGCCGCCGCTCTTGCTCTCCATCTTCAGCACAGGATCATCTTTGTCTTGCGTGATATTGATGGCCCGTTTGTTGAACGCACCCGGGGCACTCAACTTGTCGAGGATGTCGGTGAAGGCGGAGATAGAGGACTTGAGCTGACCTACACCAGACAAGGTGATCTGGGTGCTGTTGCGTTTGGTGATGATCGGCTGCTGCAACTGGGCCTTTTTGGCGGCGACGCTCGCCGAAATCACACTTTCAAGATCGAGACCCGATCCTGCACCGGCGGAGGTAATCGCCATAACATGCTCCTGTCAATCAGCTAAAAAATATGTTCACACCTGGCCATCGAACAACAGACCCGAGAGGTTGACACTATCGTTCCCCCCCTGCTCCATGGTCTGCAACCTCTTTTTCATCAAGAGGATCTCTTCACTCGGGATCTGGCGGATCACCTGCCTGGTATCGGCATCTATCACCTTGACCACGGGTTGATCGAGCTCAGGCACCAGACTGAAGTTGATGGTCCATCCCTTCACTTTGCTCAAATTGTCCAATCTTTCCTGCAATTCTTGGGCCTGCTTCTCTAGTTGCTCCTTCTCCATGCGCGATGCTGACGCCTTGATATGCGCTGCGGGTTCCTGCGATGCCTTGGTTGTCGGCTCGACACCTGCCTGTTCGTCCACACGCTCCTCAGCGATGGATGGAGAAACAGACATGGCGGCCTGAGGGCCGCCATGTTGAGTTAGCGTCGAAGTAACAGAGGGCATGGCTATCGATTCATTGGCCATCTGCTGCTCCTTCTATCAGTGGCTGAGGGAAATAGCGATTTAGCCCAGCAGCGACAGAGCCGACTGCGGACGCTGGTTGGCCTGAGCCAGGATGCTGGACGCGGCCTGTTGCAGAATGTTCTGCTTGGTCATGTTGGCAGTTTCTGTCGCAAAGTCCGCATCACGGATACGGGAGCGTGCGGCGCTGACGTTCTCGGAGATATTAGCCTGGTTGCGAATGGTCGAATCCAGACGGTTTTGCACCGCACCCAGCTCGGCTCGTTTGCCATCTACGACCTCCAGCATGGAATCAACCGAAGCCAACACATCTTGTGCTGTACTTTGGCTACTGATATCGATCCCACCTGCTGAGCCGCCGACAAAGATACTTGCAACCCCACCAGCCGTTATCGCAGCTGCAATCCCGGAGATGCTAAATCCACCAGCCTGAGAAAGGCTGAAGCCGATAGTCTGGTTGGCATCCGCTCCCACCTGGAAGCTGCCGCTGTAGTTGCCATCCAGCAACTTGGTACCGGCAAAGGTGGTGTCTTTGGAGATACGGTTGATCTCCGCCCCCAACTGATCCACTTCTTTTTGCAGGGCTTGGCGATCCTTGGCGGAGTTGGAGCCGTTGGCAGATTGCTGGGCCAAGGTGCGCATACGCTGCAACATGCCAGTCACTTCGTCCATAGCCCCTTCAGCGGTCTGTGCCAAAGAGATGCCGTCGTTGGCGTTGCGGTTGCCCTGATCCAGGCCGTTGACCTGAGAAGTCAGACGGTTGGAGATCTGCAAACCGGCCGCATCGTCCTTGGCGCTGTTGATACGCAGACCAGATGCCAGGCGGGTATATGAGGTATCCAACGACTTGGTGGTATTCATCAAGTTACGCTGGGCGTTCAATGATGAAGTGTTGGTATTGATAAACATGGCCATAAAAGATTTCTCCTGATGAACAAGAAACTGCGGGCTCTGTTTGCAGTGATGCAGCCAGGATCCCACCGTTCAGACGGGCAGATTGAACGGTCTGTACCATCTGGCGGGTCCCTTGTTTGAACGGACATAGGACCCGCAGTTGCGCAAATATTGGTTTTCCGAACACCCCTCAATTTGCTTCACATTCTGTAGCGGCAGCCCCATCAGAAGCTTTAGGACATTTATTGCCGCCTTCATCAAGAAAGAGGCAAGGACCTTCCGCCTTGTCGGCATGGCGTGGCAAAGCAGAACCACCATGACTACCCTGCGTCTGGGCTTAGGGGTGCCGTATCAGAGTCCACAAGGATGGGCCCGCTGCGCGGCGAGAGCTGGGAGAAGAGATATAGAGGAAGGCAGATAAGGGAGTGACATACCCTCGGGGAGAACAACACAAGCACAACGCAGTATTAATGGCACAAGGCAGCAGTCACTTCGCCTTGCGCCATCTTATCGAACTGAGCGCCCTGAACGAGCGCCCTGTTCCTGGCCTACTCAACCATTAGCCCAGCAGTGACAGGGCAGACTGCGGGCGCTGGTTGGCCTGGGCCAGTATGCTGGAAGCAGCCTGTTGCAGGATATTCTGCTTGGTCATGTTGGCGGTTTCGGTGGCGAAGTCCGCATCACGGATACGGGAGCGGGCGGCACTGACGTTTTCCGAGATATTGGACTGGTTGCGAATGGTTGAATCCAGTCGGTTCTGCACCGCACCCAGCTCGGCACGTTTGCCATCGACGATTTCCAGCATGGCATCAACCGCACCCAGGACATCCTGAGCAGTACTCTGACTACTAATATCGATACCACCGGGGGCTGAACCACTGGTGAAAATTGATGATACCGCGGCGCCGACAATAGAACCCGCAGGACCACTTTTAAGGTTGGAGGCCGCAGCAGCAATGCCCGAAATACTGAAGCCACCAGCTTGACTCAGGCTAAAACCTATGGTTTGGTTGGCATCCGCCCCCACTTGGAAGGTTCCGCCATAATTACCATCCAGCAACTTGGTGCCAGCGAAGGTGGTATCAGTGGAAATACGGTTGATTTCTGACCCTAGCTGATCTACCTCTTTCTGTAACGCCGCACGATCCTTGGCAGAGTTGGAACCGTTGGCAGATTGCTGGGCCAGGGTACGCATACGCTGCAGCATGCCGGTCACTTCATCCATGGCCCCTTCCGCGGTCTGTGCCAGGGAGATACCGTCGTTGGCGTTGCGGTTACCCTGATCCAGACCATTGATCTGGGAGGTCAGACGGTTGGATATTTGCAGACCCGCCGCATCGTCCTTGGCGCTGTTGATGCGAAGGCCCGACGCCAGACGGGTATATGAGGTATCCAAGGACTTGGTGGTGTTCATCAAGTTACGCTGGGCGTTCAATGATGAAGTGTTGGTATTGATAAACATGGCCATAAAAGATGTCTCCTGATGAACAAGGAACTGCGGGCTCTGTTTGCATCTATGCAGCCAGGATCCCACCGTTCAGACGGACAGATTGAACGGTCTGTCTCATCTGGCGGGTCCCTTGTTTGAACGGACATAGGACCCGCAGTTGCGCAAATGTTGGTTTTCCGAACACCCCTCGATTTGCTTCACTCTCTGTAACGGCCGCCTTATCAGAAGCTTTAAGTAATTTATCGCCTGGCGAGGTTCCCATTCAGCTCTGGGCCACACGGTGGAACAGCCAAACGGGAATGCGGTTGCCTGGGGGGCAATAAGAGGGACAAGAGGAGACACAGGCCCAAAGACCATGGGCAATCGCGCCATCAGAATAGTGATATTGGCACGGTTAATGCTTTGATTTTGAAGCTGCCAGTTTTCCGGCACAAATAAAAAAGGCCGACAATGTCGGCCAAAGAAGAGCTTACGCTCAGGAGAACAACCTCGAGGGTGACAGAGTGAACGATCTGGGCAACACTCGAGGGGTAATACCAATAAGAGAAACCCTCTTTCGATAGAACAAGGCGTAAATCCGAACACCCCACTGTTCCATCTTCTTTAACAGGGCGGCCTGAACAACCGCCCTGTTTTCTTTTATCAGCCCTGCAGCAGTGAGAGTGCGGACTGCGGACGCTGGTTGGCCTGGGACAAGATGCTGGAGGCGGCCTGCTGCAGAATGTTCTGCTTGGTCATGTTGGCGGTCTCGGTGGCGAAATCTGCATCGCGGATACGGGAACGGGCAGCCGAGACGTTTTCCGAGATATTGGCCTGGTTGCGGATGGTCGAATCCAACCGGTTTTGCACCGCACCCAGTTCGGCACGCTTACCGTCAACAACTTCCAGCATGGAGTCTACAGCGGCCAACACGTTTTGCGCATTGCTCTGGCTGCTGATGTCGATACCACCTGCACTGCCACCCGTAAAGATGGTCGATACACCGACAGTTGTAATTACGCTCCCTGCTGGTCCTGATACCACATCAATCGTGGTCGCAGCCGCTGTCGCGATTCCGGAGATGCTGAAACCATCTGCCTGACTCAGGCTGAAGCCGATGGTCTGGTTGGCATCCGCCCCGACCTGGAAGGTGCCACTGAAAGAACCATCGAGCAGCTTGGTGCCCGCGAAGGTGGTCGCACCAGCGATACGGTTGATCTCGGCGCCCAGTTGATCCACCTCTTTTTGCAGGGCTTCACGATCCTTGGCGGAGTTGGAGCCGTTGGCAGACTGTTGAGCCAGGGTACGCATGCGCTGCAGCATACCGGTCACTTCGTCCATGGCGCCTTCTGCGGTCTGGGCCAGGGAGATGCCGTCGTTGGCGTTGCGGTTGCCCTGGTCCAGGCCGTTGATCTGGGAGGTCAGACGGTTGGAAATTTGCAGACCAGCCGCATCGTCCTTGGCGCTGTTGATGCGCAGGCCTGAGGCCAGACGAGTGTAGGAGGTATCCAGAGATTTGGTGCTGTTTGTCATGTTACGCTGAGCGTTGAGTGACGAAACGTTGGTATTGATATACATACTCATGACTATTTCTCCTAAGCTATTAAAATTTAACTTTAATTCACTCAGGCTTTATTTTTGTTTGTGCCTGATATGTTCTGGTTAACGGCATGTTTTTCGAAGTCTTTAGCACTTTTTTTGGCTGTTCGATTCATTATCGCCGCTTACCCTATATATCGGCCTGTTATCCCCATACTTAAGCAAAAAGTCGCAAAAAAAGAGTCTCTGCATTCGTGACGATGCCCCCGCCTCACCATGAAGAGGGTGGCAAACCACGCCGCCAGCCCCCTCACCAGGACGACCATCGGGCTGGCACTGGCCGCAAAGCCGGGTGGATCTCTCACTTTCACATGGTCGGACTTGGCGCCCGCCGATTCCCCCCCTAGAATCCTCGCCCCACTGTTTTTCGAGTCGATGTTCCCCCATGCAGAGCCTGGTTGATCAGATTGTTTATGTCAGCGACATGTTCGGTACCGCCGTGTTCGCGTTTTCCGGCGTGCTGGTAGCCGGCAGGTTGCGGATGGATGCCTTCGGCGTGCTGGTGCTGGCCGCGGTCACCGCCATCGGCGGCGGCACCATCCGCGACATGATCCTGGGGGCCACCCCTGTGTTCTGGGTGCGCGACACCCTCTATATCTGGGTCATTCTGGTCACCGCCCTGCTGGGCATGTGGCTGGCCGGGCTGCCCAAGCGCCTTCCCTGGTATGTGCTGCCGGTGGCCGATGCCTTCGGCCTGGCGCTCTTTACGGTGATCGGGGCCCAGAAAGCCCTTCACTTCGGCGCCTCCGGTCTCATCGCCGTTCTGATGGGCACCATGACGGGGGTGGCGGGAGGCATGATCCGCGACGTGCTGGCCCGGGAGATCCCCATGGTGCTGCAAAAGGAGATCTACGCCACCGCCTGCATCCTCGGCGGCATCGTCTACACGGTGGCCCTCGAGTGCGAGGTGGAGCGGGTGCTGGCCATGTTCGTCAGCATGGGGGTGGTATTTGGCCTGCGGGTCGCCGCCATTTACTGGCACCTCTCCCTCCCCACCTTCAGCCTGCAACGAGGCTGAATACCAGGGAGTCGAACAGAACGATCATACCCACCCGCCGGATTGAACCTCGCGGGCTTTTCTGTTGTCATAGAGGGCAGTCGTTGTCAGGCAGGAACCTTCATGCAAAAACTCGGGATCTTTACCTCGCTGCTACTCCTGGTCGCCTCCAGCTGTGCCCATGCCCAGCTCCTGTTTGGACGGCTCGCCTCCACCCCGGTGCAGGAGTTCAACCTGCAGATCCGCCAGGCCAACACCAGGCAGCAAACCTGGGTGAACGACTACAGGGCCATCGCCTTGCGCTTCGTGGGGCACGGGGACGTGCCCAGCCGTATCCAGGCCCAACAGCTGGATAACGATCTGGTGCTCTCCGTCGCCCTCGATGGCAGCAAGAACGACATGCTCTACATCCTCACCCTGTTTCGCAGTGACAATCTGTGGCAGATGCGTCAGGCCCAGATGGGCTGGCGTTGCCAGGGTCAATCGACCTTCACCCCTGTCCCCTGCCCATAGGGCGGCGCGTACAACCAGGCGTGCAATAAAAAAATCCGGCTCATGGCCGGATTTTTTTATTGGCGAACGCCAGGGGTCACCCAGGCCGGTTACGGGCGGTACACCTTGACGTTGTCAAAGCCCTGCTCTTTGAGATAGAGCGCCTGCAGCTTGCTCATCACCCCGCGATCGCAGTAGAGCAGGTAGGTCTGCTCCTTGGGCAGATCGCCAAAGGCGGTCGCCAGCTTGAAGAAGGGGATGTGCAACACTTCGCGCCCCTCCACCACCAGGGGTTTCTCGTCGCGCTCATCGCTCGAGCGAATGTCCAGGATCACCTCGTTGACGGCCAGCACCTGGGTGGTCTCCACCTCCTGCACCTGGGCGGCGGTCTCTTCACCGATGCGGCGAATGTCGAGGTAGCGCGCCTCGTCCACCACCTTGTCCAGGATGGCGAAGTCGAAGTTGGCCTCCTCCGCCTCGATGCGGGAGAGCTCGGCCTTCACGGTCGGCTTCTTGGAGATGACGCCGCAATACTCCGGCATGGTCTCGGCAAACTCCAGGGTACCGATGCGGCGCGCCTCGCTGATGATGTCCGGCTTGTCCCAGGTGATGAGGGGGCGCAGGATCACCTTGTCGGTCACCCGATCGATGACGTTCAGGTTGGTCAGGGTCTGGCTGGACACCTGGCCCACACACTCGCCGGTCACCAGGGCCGGGATCTGGAAATGGTCGGCCACCTTGCCGGCGGCGCGCATCATCATCCGCTTGAGCACCACCCCCATCTGGCCGTTGTCCACCTTCTCCAGGATTTCCGCCACCACGGGCTCGAAATCGATGGCGGTGAAACGCACCTTGTGGGAGGCGCCAAACTTGTTCCACAGGTAATAGGCCACCTGCTTGACCCCGATCTCGTGGGCGGCGCCGCCGAGATTGAAGAAGCAGTAGTGCACCCGGCAGCCACGCTTGATGAACTGGTAGGAGGCCACGCCCGAGTCAAACCCGCCGGAGAGCAGGCTCAGCACATCTTCCTGGGTCGCCATGGGGAAGCCCCCCATGCCGTGGTGGACGGCGCTGATGATGTAAAGCTCGTCGTTCTCCACCTCCAGGTTGATCTGGATGTCCGGCTTCTTCAGGCGCACGCCGGCGGTCTCGCAGTGCTGGTTGAGGCCACCGCCCACGTAGCGCTCCAGCTCCAGGGAGCTGAAGTCGTGCTTGCCGACCCGGCGGGCACGGACGCAGAAGGTCTTGCCCTTGAGACGATCGCCCCAGACCGCGCGGGTCTGCTCGAAGATGTCATGCAGATCGGTAAAGTTGCTCAGTTTCACCTCGAGGAAGTACTGGATGCCCGGGATACAGGCCAGGGTCTCGAGATACTGGGCGTGGAACTGATCGTTGCGCGAGCTCACCACCAGCTTGTCCCAATCCATTCGCACGCGGGCGTCCTCGTCGAAACGGCGCAACACGTTGCGGATATTGCCCTGCAACATCTTGGTGAAGCGCTGACGCACTGACTTGCTCTTGATGGTGATTTCCGGAAACAGCTTGATGATGAACTTCATGTCATTGACTCGGGTGACCTTAACAAAAGGGCGCGAATTATAGCAGAGCTTGCCGCCATCGCCTACCAGGATGGCATGGCGACCGCCAGGGCGGCTCCTGCGTCCCTCGCCCGCGCCGCCATTTGCCGGGCCCGGACGAACTGGGTATATTGCCCCTCCTTGCATCAGCTGCGACGGTGGACGGCGAGCACCCGAGATGAAAACCTTTATCTACTACCCCGGCATGGAGGTGCGCGACGAGCTCTGGCTCAAATTCGCCCTGCTCTGGCTCGAGCGCCTCGCCTTCGTGTTTACCGTCAGCGAGCAGAGCCGCCTGCCCCCCCTGCTGGCGCGGTTGGCCCGCCAGAGCGATCTGCTGGCGCCGCCCCCGAGCGCCGCTGACTTTGATGCCATCACGCCCCCGCTCATGGGGCTGCTGGGCAATCTGCTCGACCCCGGCTTCGTCCGTCACAAGGTCTTTGGCAACCGGGCGCTCATCGCCCGCTGGCGAGCGAGCGCCAACCACGACTGCTTCTGCCCGGTTCAGCCGGGTCTGGCCGCCTTGCACCAATACTGCCTCGAGCAGGGGCTGGCCAGCCGGGATCAGGGGGGCATCCGCATGGCGCGTCGCCTCGCCAATCTCCTCTCCATGTACCTGGCCAGGGAGTGGGCGCTCACCCATGACGGCCTCCTCATCACCGACCATGACTACCTGGATCGCCTGCTGCACCTGAGCGAATCCCGCTACCAGCCCAGTGGTGGCCAAGCCTGCTTCCATCTGGAGATGGGCCTGCGCCTGCCCGCCAGTCTGGCGAGCCTCTCCTTCGATACCCTGCTCGCCAGGCGCGCCGCCCCCGGCTATGGCGCGGCCCTCGGCACCTTTCACCTCGCCCTGGCCGCCCTGTGCCAGACCCTCGGCAAGGGCACAGCCACCCAGGAGCAGCTGCTGGCCTTTGCCCAGGCGAGGGACGCCCTGGAACAAAAGGTACTGGGGGAGGACAGCGATGCCTCCCCGCCCGTCCTGCTGCCCCTGACCTGGCTCATCAGCACGGAACAAGGGGCCCTGCCCATGCTCAGTCGTCTGCGCGGCGCCAACGAGGCGCTCGCGCGCCCCCTGATCTTCCACCCCGTCCGCCAGAGCCACTTCCAAAAGCGCAAGAGCCAGCACGGCTTCACCCGCTTAGGCCAGATCCGCCGCGCCCCCTAGCCGCCCCGGATCACGGCCGCTCGTCATCAAGGCTCAGCTGCCAGGTCTTGAAACCGCCGGAGAGGTTCTTCACCCGAAAACCGTGCTGGCTCAGCAGGCGGCAGGCCACGTGACCACGCAGGCCCACCTGACAGCTGACCAGCCATTCCTTGTCTTTGGGCAGTTCGGCGAGACGGCCGCGCAGCTCATCGAGGGGAATGTTCATCGCTCCAGGGATGCGCCCCAGCTTGTCGAGCTCGGGGGCATTGCGCACATCCAGCACCTGCTGATGGGGGTGGCGGGCATTGACCTCGGCGGCGTGACAGAGCAGGGTATCCCCCTTCAGATGGTTGCTCGCCACGAAGCCCGCCATGTTGATCGCATCCTTGGCCGAGCCGTACGGCGGCGCATAGGTGAGCTCCAGATCCTGCAGGTCAAACACCGTCAGACCGGCGCGCTGGGCCACCGCCAGCACATCGATGCGCTTGTCGATGCCATCCTTGCCGATGGCCTGGGCGCCGTAGATCTTGCCATCGGGGGCAAACAGCAGCTTGAGGCTGATGGGGTGGGCACCGGGGTAGTAGCCGGCGTGGCTGCCCGGGTGGACATAGACCTTCTCGAACGGCCATCCCAGCTGCACCAGCCGCTTCTCGTTAAGCCCTGTGCTCGCCACCGCCAGGTCGAACAGCTTGCAGATGGCGGTACCCTGGGTCTGCTTGTAGGTTTCGCTGCGCCCCAGCATGTTGTCGGCGGCAATGCGCCCCTGGCGGTTGGCGGGGCCCGCCAGGGGGATCAGCACAGGCTCGCCGGTCACGAAGTCGCTCTCCTCCACCGCATCGCCCACCGCGTAGATGAAGGGATCCGAGGTGCGCATGGCGGCATCCACCCTGATGCCACCGCGTGGTCCCAGCGCCAGCCCTGCCTTGGCGGCGAGCAGGGTCTCGGGCTTGACCCCGATGGCCAGGATCAACAGGCCGGTGTCAAGGTGGGAGCCGTCGCTCAGGGTCAGGCGCAGACCGCCACTGCGGGCGACAGACACGTCCGCCGTCTTCTCCCCAGGCACATCCAGGCTCTCGATGGCAGACAGGCCGGTGCGAAGGCGCAGGTCGATCCCCTCTTCCCGGATGCGGGCGTGGAGCAGGTTGGCCATCTCTTTGTCGACCGGCGCCATCACCTGATCGGAGAGCTCCAGCAGGGTGACCGCCAGCTGGCGCTGATGCAGCGCCTCCATCATCTCCAGCCCGATGAAGCCGCCGCCGACCACGGTGACGTGGCGAGGCTGGTCATGGTGCAGGGCCGCCAGGATGCGATCCATGTCCGGGATGTTGCGCAGGGTATGAACGTGGGGGCTGTCGATGCCGGGGAAGGGAGGGCGAATGGGCGCCGCCCCCGGGCTCAGCAGCAGTCGATCATAAGGCTCGCGCCGCTCTTCCCCGGTTTGCAGGTTGCGCACCAGCAGGCTCTTGCCCGCCCTGTCTATCTCGATCACATCGTGAAACACCCGCACATCCACATTGAAACGACGCTTGAAGCTCTGGGGCGTCTGCAGCAGCAGGGCATCCCGATCCGGTATGTCCCCCCCTATGTGGTAGGGCAGACCGCAGTTGGCGAAGCTGACGAACTCGCCCCGCTCGAACATCACTATCTCTGCCTCTTCACTCACTCGACGGGCACGGGCCGCCGCCGAGGCGCCGCCAGCCACACCGCCCACAATCAGAATACGCATCATCTCAAGACTCCAGTTGGCACGGGAAACCAATAAATTAGCAACACCTAATTTAGATATCAATGGAATTTTGTTTGCCCCCAATATGCAGTATTCTTGGCCCTCCGGCAGTTGCTCAACAGGATGTTTCCCTTCATGTCGTCTATCGCACTTCGCCAGTCAGTGCCCGCCACCTCGGCACCGCTCTTCTTTCGCCTGGATGCTCGCAGCCAGCGGCTGGTCGCCCTGACGGATGTGATGCAGACCCCCCTGCACTGGCTCGATGAGCCCAGGTCCCCCTGGCCAGCCCAGTTGCCCGAGCCCCTGCGCGGCCCCATAGAGCGGATGCTGAGCCAGGGTCAGAGCGGCCGGCTGAGCCTGCGCTTTGACGGCATGATCTGGCAGATTGCCCTCTCCCACGAGCAAGACGCCTTCTGGCTGCTGTGCCTGCAGACCCAGTCCCAGGAGGTCATGGCGGACCTCGCCCTGCACCTGCCCCGACTGAGCCAGATGGCGAGCCAGCAGCAGTTCGCCCCCATGCTGGAGAGCCTGAGGGAGACCCTGGTAGCGGATCGCCTCATCCTCTGGCATTACCAGGCCAGCGGCCCGTTTGGCGGCGAGCAGCTCACCCCTGTCTTCACCCTGGGGCTGGACGAAGCAAGCGCCTCTCCCCTCGGCCCCCTGCGCGGTGACAGCCGTTACATCCGCGCCCTGCGCACCCGCAAGTCCCTGAGCTTCTCCGAGGCAGCCCACCAGCCCATGCTCTGTCAGCACTACTACCTGAGCGAACATGGCGTGCGCGCCCGTCTCGATGCCGCCCTGCTCGACCATGACAGGCTCATCGGGGTGCTCAGCCTGGAGTATCAGAGCCCGACCCTGCTCAACGACGAGATGCTGCAACTGGTGCGCCACTGCGCCCAGCGCCTGGGGCACTGGCAGCCGCAAACCGACGAGCCTCAGCAGGGCGTGGCGCCCCTGCTGGCGCTGCCCGGCGAGCTCAGCATGCTGACCGGCATCGACTATTGCGAGGCGCTGGTCGGCTGGGCCTGCGCCGCCAGTGGCGCCACCCTGGGCTGGGTGGGTGAGTACCAACCCAGGGGCAGCAAGCTCTGGGTCATACCGCGCCATGTTCGCCATCGGGACGAGACGCAGCACTGGCCCCCCATGGATCTGGATCCCGGTCCCAGCGCCGAGCTGTTTCATCATGGTCAGGCCCTCTATGTGGAGGATCTGGCGCTGCGCTACCCCCTGGCGACCAGGCTGCTCCATCACAATGCCCAGGCCTTCATCGGCATTCCCCTGGCACAGGCGGCCCAGGCCCCCATCGGTCAGCTCATCCTGCTGCTCCCCCAGACCCTGACCGATCCCATGCCCCTGCTCGATGCCCTGAGCGCCCAGGCCAGCCGCGCCGCCATCGAGCTGCAACGTCTGGCCGCCGACGATGCCCTGCGGCTGGCAGAGGTCGCGTTCAACACCCACGACGGCCTGCTGGTGACCGATGCCAGGGGCATCATCCTCAAGGTGAACCAATCGTTTTGCCGCATCACGGGTTTTGACGCTCAGGGGATAGTGGGCCAGCACATCGACCGGCTGCGCCCCCCCTATTACGGCGATCGCCTGAAGGAGGAGGTGTGGCAGGCGGTACAGCGCCAGGAGTTCTGGATCGGGGAGGAGCAGTGCCTCAACCAGGCCGGCAACCTGTTCCCGGTGCGCCTAATGGTGAGCGGGGTCAAGAATGAACAGGACGAGGTCAGCCACCTGGTCTGCAGCTTCTATGACGTCAGCAAGGAGCGGGAGGCGGCCCGCAACATAGAGCAGCTCGCCTACTACGACGATCTATGCGGCCTGTTCAATCGCCGCAGCCTGACCAACGCCCTGCGCCGCACCCTGGATGAGCCCAACGGCCAGTGGGGCGCCCTGCTGCTGATGGATCTGGACAACTTCAAGTCCATCAACGACTCCCTCGGCCACGCCTATGGCGACAAGCTGCTGCAGGCCGTGGTCGAGCGACTCAAGGGACTGCCCCAGGAGAATCTGGTGCTGGCCCGCATCTCGGGGGACGAGTTTGCCCTGCTGTTCACCGCGCTGGGTCAGGGCTATGTCACCGCCAAAATTCTGGCGGAGCACTTCGCCCGCGAACTGATGAGCCTGTTTCGCATCCCCTTCGACATCGAGTCCCACAAGCTGCACTGCAGCGTCTCCATCGGCATCAGCCTCTTCTCGGGAGAGGACAAGGATCACCTGATCCTGATGCAGCAGGCCGATACCGCCGCCCACATGGCCAAGCGCGGCAGCCAGGGCAGCTATGTCTTCTTCAGCCAGACCATGGCGGAGAAGGAGAAAAGCAAGCTGGCCCTCAACAACCAGCTGCGGGACGCCCTGCGCAACCACGAGCTGCTGTTGCACTATCAGCCCCAGTATCGGGTCGACAACGGCGCCCTCTCCGGCATAGAGGCGCTGCTACGCTGGCAGCGCAGCGATGGCACCATGGTGCCCCCCGGCGAGTTCATCCCCATCGCCGAAGAGACCAGCCTCATTCAGGACATAGGCTACTGGGTGATGAAGACCGCCTGCGCCCAATACAGCTTCTGGCTCAACCAGGGGCGGGTCATTCCCCACCTCTCGGTCAACGTCAGCGCCCGCCAGTTCCACACCGCCGGCTTCGTGCAGCAGGTGGAGTACATATTGCGTGACACCGGGGTACCCCCCTCCCGATTGCTGCTGGAAATCACCGAGTCCGTGGTGCTGGAGAACCGGCTGGAGAGTATCGCCCGCATGCGCCAGCTCAAGGAGCTCGGTATCCTGCTCTCCATCGATGATTTTGGCACCGGCTACTCATCCCTGGCCTACCTGCGGGATCTGCCGGCCGATGAGGTCAAGCTGGACAGAAGCTTCATCCAGACCCTGGTCCACAGCGAGCAGGACAGGGCCATCGTCAAGGCGATCCTGGATCTGGCCCGGGTATTTCGCTTCACCGTCACCGCCGAAGGGGTCGAGGAGCAGGAGCAGCTCGACATGCTCAAGCAGCTCGGCTGCCAGCACTATCAGGGCTTCCTCACCAGCAGGCCGCTGCCGGTCAAGGGGCTGGAGGCGCTGCTAGCCCCCTTGTCGCCCGGCTAAACATGTAGGATTTATAGGGACTTTAGTAATAAAATAACGGCCTGCTCGAAACGCTGGAGTTGTCTATGTCTGTCAGTAATCAGATCCCTGCCGTTCAAACCAGTGCACCCGGTGTCATTGGCCGGATCCACTCCGTTGAAACCTGCGGCACCGTCGATGGCCCCGGTATTCGCTTCATCGTCTTCATGCAAGGCTGCCTGATGCGCTGCAAGTATTGCCACAACCGGGACACCTGGGACACCCAGGGCGGCCGGGAGGTGACGGTGCCCGAGCTGATGAAGGATCTCACCAGCTATCGCCACTTCATGAATGCCTCAGGCGGCGGCGTGACCGCCTCCGGCGGGGAAGCCATGTTGCAGCAAGCCTTCATCGCCGATCTGTTTGCCGCCTGCAAGGCCCAGGGGATCCACACCTGCCTCGACACCAACGGCTTCGTGCGTCATTACGACGACATGCTCGACAAGGTGCTCGACAACACGGACCTGGTGCTGCTCGACATCAAGCAGATCAATGACGAGAAGCACATCCCCCTGACCCATGTCAGCAACAAGTACACCCTGGAGTTCGCCCGCCATCTCGCCGCCAAGGGCAAGACCATGTGGATCCGCTACGTGGTGGTGCCGGGCTGGACCGACGACGAGGAGAGCGCCGAGGGACTGGGCCGCTTCATCAGGGAGCTGGGCGGCGCGGTGGAGAAGGTGGAGCTGTTGCCTTATCACGAACTAGGCAAACACAAGTGGGACGTGCTGGGGGAAACCTACGAACTGACCGGCATTCACCCCCCCAAGCGGGAAACCATGGACAAGATCCAGGCCATCCTCGGCCAGTACCATGGCAATGTGAAGTACTGATCCCCTGATTCGGCCGCGACCCGCTCGCGGCCCCAAGGCAAGGATGCCCCATGAGTGAAGGCCAACTCGCGGCCCTGCTTCTCTGGTTACTGCTGCTGACGACGACCCTCAAGGGGAGCCTCTGGCAGAGCCTGCGCACGACCCCCCTCTATCAACACCTGCTGCTGGGCAGTGCCATCGCCTTGCTGCCGCTGTGGCTGCTGCGGGCCGGACTCCATGAGGGTCTGACCATCCACTTTCTCGGCATCACCAGCCTGACTCTGCTGCTGGGCTGGCGCCTGGCGCTCTGGGCGCCCACCCTCACTCTGCTGCTGCTCAGTTGCGCGGGCACAGAGCCCTGGGCCGACATCGGCTGGCATGCCCTGATAGGCATCGCCCTGCCGGTGGCCACCAGCTGGCTGCTGTTCCTGGGGAGCTGGGCCTGGCTGCCCCGTCACCTGTTCGTCTACCTGTTTGTCGCCGCCTTCCTCGGCGGCGCCCTGGCCATCTCGGCCAAGATGCTGGCCACCGCCCTGCTGCTTGGCCTGAGCGGTGACTACCCCTGGCAGACCATACTGGATGACTACCTCACCATCTGGCCCCTGCTGCTCTTCCCCGAGGCCCTGCTCAACGGCATGACCATGACGCTGCTCGCCGTCTATCGCCCCCACTGGGTCTACACCTTCTTCGACCGCACCTACCTCGGCCGCTGAGGGCACCCGCCATATGACGACAAAAGCCCCTGACAAGCAGGGGCAGGCAGCACAAAAAAGAAGAAATTTTAAAACCGATACTCGATATGCAACGTGTGGGTGTCCAAACCAGGATTCTGCTCATACATATTGGCATTGGACATGTGTTCATACTGATAACCAAGCCACCAGTTTGCCGTTAGCTCATAACCAAGGCCAATACCGAGAATATATTGGAAAGGGCCACCATAATCCTTGAATCCATTACCTTTGTGACCAAACTCATGCTCTGCCAGCCAGACCATCTCCGCCGGGATCCACATCACCCAGCGGTCCCATAAGCATTCGGCGCGAACACCCCCACCCAGCCTGGTGGTGTACTCCTTCCCAACGTTCAGCATGCCGCCACGAACGCCCATACCAAATTGACACCCTGAATCTCCCCAGCGCCAGAACATGCGATGATATTTAACATCCGCGATAAAGATGTCGAATTGTTCGCTTTCGGCCGGAGTACCCAATTGCAGTGCAACAATATCGTCATTGGCCAGTGCCCCGGAACTCGCCACCAGCGAAGCCAGCAGTCCTGAGAGCAAGAGAGTGTTGACGTCCATGTCCCCTCCTACATCCTGTGATCCAGTCGTGCCTGCATCAAACTCGCCCAAGCACATATCAGGCATAGTCAGTAGCCAGAGAGGTTGTCAATGCGATAGCTAAAACTAAAAAACAATGCATTTCAAGATAGTTGAACTACCCGTTACGCTACCCAACACTAAATTTCAGCATAATAAACATAATTGGTTAAATTAAGACCAACCAATAATCACAGCCCAAAAAAATGTAAATGGATTGTAAAATTAAAACCAATCTGGCGCGAATGGAGAGAACAATTACATAAGAAATCCCTTAATTAATCATGCTTTGTCCATTCATCTTCATGAAATTAACACTCTAGTATGAAGAGAGAATATAAATGCTTTAAAAACAACAAGTTGATAAAACATATTACCTGCTAAAATGGTGCTATTATGTGTTGACTCAATCGCATCTGAAAAGTAAGATGTTGCGCAATTAAAAACAAAGCGTTGTGCCTGTCACCGACTCGCACAAACAAGCATGGGATATTGGCCTGGATGACAGGCTTTTTTGTTAAACAGTACCACTGTTAACCCCCTCTGTGTGCCTTGCTTTTATCTTGCAACCAAAAAGACGCCTTTTTTTGACCGGAACAATGTCATTTCCGTGCGGTAGCTTTCCTCTTTTTTACCTTTCGATGTGCCGCCTGACGGTGTTCGGCCTTACTAGGGTCGCATCTGTACCCAACAATCCAGCGTCACTGTTGCAGCAAGCGCGACAGGGAAATAACGCAACATTAAATTTACATTCAAGTTCTGATTCCATGGATAATCTTGACACATGAACGATGCAACCCGGTTTCTGGTGATATCGCTAGCTATGTATCTTGGCGGCTGCGCCTATGAACCAAAGCAAGTCGAAGCCTCCCGTCCTCTCGTCAATCCATCATCGACCACACAGCTACAGGCCATGCCAGCAAACTTGCAACAGGCTCTCGATACTCAGCCGCAAGGGGCTGCACTCAGCACTAACAGCACCACTTTTACTCTGGGGCAACGCTATGTTTCAGCCTTGGGGCGTGAGTGTGTAGAACTGTTGTTTGATAGCAGTCAAAGCCACTCACAGAGACGAGCCGCATGCAAGCTCGATGATCAGTGGTATCTGGTACCCCAATTGGAACAGGCCTCTATCAGCAACCTTCTTGCTGAGCAATAAACTCGAAGGTGTATGTTTTGAAGAAAATGAACGTTCGTCAGCTGGGTGCCCTTCTGCTTCTCATCGGTGCTTCCACCACCATGGCGGCCAGCGCACCAGACCAAACCCAATCGAATGGGTCATCATTTGGCTATAACCTGTCAGGCAATGGGGGTGGCAACAACCGGCCCCAGTTGGGTGGCCAATCCTCTTTGAGTGGCCAAGCCAACACCAGTTCCACCACCGGTAGCTTTACCCAGCAGAATCGTCAAGGCATGTTGCTGCCAGGCGAATCAGATGTGCGGAAATTGCTGCCGCAAGCCGAGTCTGGACTCCCTCCCCCTTACGGCGCCAATCTGTTTGCCGGTGGCTATGAAACCGAGCGCAGTGATGGCTTGAATGACAATTATCTGATAGCGCCAGGAGACAAACTAAATATCTGGATCTGGGGCGCGGTCAATTTCTCCAATGTGGTAACGGTCGACAATCAGGGTAATATTTTCATTCCCGATGTGGGCCCTATCAATGTCAAAAATGTCCCTGCCAGCCAGATAAACAATTTGGTGACCAGCAAGATTGGTGACGTATTTACCAACAACGTCAACATTTACGTCAATTTACTGACGACAACCCCGGTGAGTGTATTTGTGACGGGGCCGGTCATCCGCCCTGGTCAATACGCCGGGCAATCTTCCGACAGCGTGCTCTATTTTCTCAAGCGGGCGGGCGGCATAGACTCAGAGCGCGGCAGCTATCGCCAAATCAAAGTCCTGCGTCAAAACCAGCTTATCCAGCAGATAGACCTGTACGAATTTATCCAGAAAGGCAGAATGCCAAAGCTGTCCCTGAAAGATCAGGATGTCATCCTGGTGGAGCCCCAGGGGCCGATGATCAATGTGGCCGGCAAGGTTAGAAACCCGTTCCGCTTCGAGCTGAAGCAGCGCAATACGCTGGGTTCAGAACTGGTCAACTATGCCCTCCCCCTCGCCAAGGTGAGCCATGTCGGTGTTATTGGTGACCGCTCAAATGGTCCCTTCTCTATCTATCTGCCTTACAAGGATTTTGCCCGGGTCCAGCTCAGGGATGGGGACAAGGTCTTGTTCAACGATGACATGCATGCGCAAGTTTACGATGTGCAGGTCAGTGGCAGTTACATGGGGCCCTCTTATTTCACCGTTCGCAAAGAAACCAAGCTGCACGATCTGCTCAATCATATTCCGATCAACCCAGAGCTGGCCGATTACCAATCCATCTATCTGATGCGTAAAAGCGTGGCCATCCGGCAGAAAGAGATGCTGGATGAATCGCTCAACCGGCTGGAACGCAGCGTGTTCACCGCGCCGGCCAGCTCGGATGGGGAGGCGAACATCCGTGCCAAAGAGGCCGAGCTGGTCATGCAATTTGTCGACAAGGCCCGCAAGATCCAGCCTCTGGGCAAGGTCGTGGTGGCCGACAAGGGCATCATCGCCAACATTCAGCTGGAGCAAGGCGACCAGATTGTGATCCCGAACAAGACGGATCTTATTCAGGTGGGCGGTGAGGTGCTGATGCCACAAGCCGTGGTCTACAACGCCAATGCCGATCTCGATGACTATGTCGCCTGGGCCGGTGGCTTTACCGAACGAGCCAATGATGAGCGTATTGCCGTGGTGCATGCCAACGGACTGGTGGAATTTAAAGGCCAGGGCAGTGTTCAGCCAGGGGATCAGATCATGGTATTGCCCAAGGTTGACAGCAAAACCATGCAGTCGGTCAAAGACATTACCCAAATCATCTATCAGATCGCCGTGGCGGCGAACGTAGCGCTGAAGTAAGCCGCCCCTGTCACCGAAGAACGCGGACTCGTCCACTGGCGAGTCCGCCATACGGTAAACGACTCAATGCATAAACCCATTCTCAATCAGACACCTAGAACGCCCGTGCAGGTACTGCGCGACGTGACGTTTGGTTTGCTTATCCGGGAGCTGAAGACCCGCTTTGGCAGTTACCGGCTTGGCTATGCCTGGGCCCTGCTTGACCCTCTATTGATGATAAGCGCATTTAGTCTGATTTTCGGGATGCGCAGCCAGAGTGGTTTCGGGGGCGTACCTGTACAGGTTTTTATCACGGCCGGCTACCTGCCTTTCATGTTTTTTAACAAGGTGGTGAGTCAGCTTAAATCTGCGGTCAACGCCAACATGGGGCTGTTCTGCTACCGCCAGGTCACCCCCTTCGCCACCTTCATTGCCCGCTTTATGCTAGAGGTCATGGTGGGCATGATGGTGGGCATCATACTGGTGCTGGGGCTGCTCTGGTTCGGTTTTGATGCCATCCCCGCAGACCCCTTGCAAGTCATCCTCGGCTATCTGCTGCTCATGGTGTTCTCGTTCTCCCTCGGCATCGTCTTTTGCGTCATCGGCAAGCTATTTCAGGAAGCAAACAAGTTCCTTGACCTGCTGATGATGCCGCTGATGTTTATCTCTTGCGTGATGTATCCGCTGGCGGCCATTCCGGTGCAGTACCAGCACTGGTTTTTATGGAACCCGCTGGTGCATGCCCTCGAATTGATACGCAGCGGCTGGATAGCGGGATACAGTAGCCCCAGTGTCAGTTGGGCTTATTTCGCCAGCATCACCTTGCTACTGCTGACCTTTGCCATGAGCTGCTATCGCCTGAATCATCGCCGGCTGATCGCCAGTTGATCGCCAATGAGTGCGGAATAACATGATCATTCTCGACAATGTATCCAAGTACTACCCCACCAAGTTCGGCCGCAACTATGTGCTGCGGGATGTGAGCATCGAGCTGCCGCGGGATCGCAACATTGGGATTCTGGGGGTCAACGGGGCGGGCAAATCCACCCTGCTTCGCCTGTTGGGGGGCATGGATACGCCCAATCAGGGCAAAGTGACCCGTCTTTGCCGCGTCTCCTGGCCGCTGGCCCTTGGTGGCGGATTTCAAGGGAGCATGACTGGGCGGGAGAACACCCGTTTCGTCTGCCGCATCCATGGGGTGCGTGATAGCCGTACTGTGGAGGAGTGGGTCAAGGAGTTCTCCGAAATCGGCCAGCACTTCGAGTTGCCGATCAAAACCTACTCCAGCGGCATGAAGTCCAAGTTCTCCTTTGCCGTCAGCATGGCCTTTGACTTTGATATCTATCTGACCGATGAGATCACCTCGGTAGGGGATGCCCGCTTCAAGCAAAAGTGTATTGACACCTTCAATCAAAAACGCGAGACCGCAAGCCTTATCATGGTATCCCACGACATGAAAAACCTGCGCCAGCAGTGCGACATGGGGATCTTGCTGCGCAACGGCACCCTGGAAATATTCGACGATATCGATGACGCCATCCGCATTTATCAGGATCTTTAACAAGCTGCACCCAATATGACTCAACCTATACGTTCCGAAAGACCATCCCGCTTCGCGCGCAAATTGCGCAAGCTCGGCAATGAGCCCAAACGCTTTTTTATCGATTCCAGCGGTTTTCAGATTGCCCACCGCTCCTGGCAGAAGAGCCTCAAACTCGGCAGCTTTCTTTGGGTCGTCGCCTGTTTTGCCATTGCCGCCCTCTATCTCGGCGTCATCGCCTCGGATCGGTATGTGAGCCGGGCTGAGCTGATGATCAAGCAGGCGGATCAGATCAAGATGCTGCCCGATGCCCTGTCGATGCTGGGACTGGGTGGCAGCAATCATCAGGATGTGCTGCTTATCCAGGAGTACCTGAAATCCTGGGATCTACTGGCCAAGCTGGATAAAGAGCTCGGCCTCAAAGCCCATTACCAGAGTGACAAGGCCGACTACTTCTCGCGCCTGCCACAGAATGTCAGCCGGGAAGACTTCATCGAATACTACCGCAAGCACCTGACGCTGCGCCTTGATGATCTGTCGGGTGTGCTCACCATCGAATTACAGGCGTTTGATCCCGAATATGGCCAGCAGGTGGTGGGGCTGATGCTCAAGGAGTCCGAGCGTTTTATCAACAAGCTGGGGCATCAGGTGGCGCTGGAGCAGCTGGCCTTTGTTGAGCAAGAGGTTGATAGAGCCTATCGACGGCTGCAGGATGAGAAAGCCAAGGTCTTGGCGTTTCAAAACAGCCACCAACTCATCAGCCCCGAATCCACCAGCAGCGCGCGTCTCGGGGTCGTCAGCCAGATCGAGGGCGAGCTGGTGAACCAGCAGGCGCAGCTCAAACAACTGCGCTCTTACATGAAAGAGACCGCCCCCGCGGTCATTTCGGTACAGAGCCGGGTCGATGCCTTGACTAGGCAACTGGAGCAAGAGCGTGCCAAACTCACCGGCCAGGATAAAGAAGCCATGAACGAGATCACCGCCGGTTACATGGATGTACAGACCCAGGCCACCCTGGCGGCAGATCTTTACAAGACGGGCCTCATCAGCCTGGAGCAGGCCAGGATAGAGGCATACCGCAAGCTCAAACACCTGCTGGTCATCAGTCAACCGAGCCTGGCCCAGGATGCGGAATACCCTCGCCGTCTCTACAACCTGGCTACGGTAAGCGTGCTGCTTATCCTCTTGTATGGCCTGATCGTGATGGGCCTGGCCACCTTGCGTGAGCATCAAGATTGACAATAAACGCCCCGGATAGCTAACCCATATCGTATTCCAGCCCGGGTCTTCGACCTTGGCTAACCCCTCAAGAGCGTGGTCACCACAGTGGCCACCTCGATTGATTCATTGTTCAAATACCCAAGAGACACAACCCCATGGACCGTCAACAAAACAGCCGTTCAGTGGCAAACCGCAAGCAAAAGCCCGTAGTGCAGCCCAATCCCGAGCTGGACGTGATTTTCAAGCGCTCCCTTTTTTGGCGTCCAACCTATATCGCTCAATCGGCCTGGCTGGAGCACATCCCCTTTGCTTTCTGGTTGGTAGAAAGCCTCCGCCCTCGCAAGATTGTGGAATTGGGAACTCATTACGGCAGCTCTTATTTCTCGTTTTGCCAGGCTGTGACAAAGCTCGATCTGGAAACCCTCTGCTTTGCCGTTGACACCTGGGGGGGCGATGAACATGCGGGGTTGTATGGCGAGGAAGTCTATGGGCAGGTTTCTGAATACAATCAGCAGCACTACTCCAGTTTCTCTACCCTGATCCGCAGCACCTTCGATCAGGCGTTGGCACATTTCCCTCAAGGCAGCATAGATCTGCTCCATATCGACGGCTTGCACACCTTGGACGCCGTGCGCCATGACTTTGAAAGCTGGCTGCCCAAGCTCTCTGACCGGGCCGTTGTCATCATGCACGACACCAATGTGAGGGAGCGCGGCTTTGGTGTATTCCAGTTGTTGGATGAGCTCAAGCAGCAGTACCCCCACTTTGAATTTGCTCATGGTCATGGCCTTGGCGTGATTGGAGTGGGCAGTGAGCAGGTGCCAGAGATGAAAAACCTCTATGACCTGTTCGCCAATGCCCGTGCCACCAAGCAGGTACAAGATATCTTCTCTCGCCTGGGCAAGGCCTGCGGTGATAGCTGGGAAAACAGCCAGCTCAAGCAACAACTGGCCGCTCAGCGAGACAACCTGCAGATGGAGCAGCAGCAACTGCATGAGCAGCAAGCGCTCGAAAGAGGTCGTCTTGCCGAGCGCATCACCGCCCAGCATCATCAGCTGACAGCGCTTGAGAGCAAACTTGAAGAGAGCAAGGCGCAAGAGGCCGAGCTGACCGTACAGCAGCAACGTACCGTTGCATTGACATCCGAACTTGCCTTGCTGCAACAGCAGACAACGGATACTCAAGTCCAGCTTGCCTCGTGCAAACAGCAACGCGAAGAGGCGCTAGCAGCCAAGCAGAGTCTGGAGAGTGCGCTGTCACAAGCGACCCAGCAGCTCGCGCAAAGCGCTGAAGAGCTCACACAGCTTGCCCAGGAAAAACAATCACTGCTCGCCCAGCAGGCGCAGGCTCATGAGGAACAACAAACACTTCAGCGTCAGCTGGAGCAGCAACAGGAACACGCCATCGCCCATGAGCAGGCCCGGCACCAGTTGCAGCAACAGCTCAATGATCAAGCGCTGCAACTCAATGAAGAAACGCAGCGCACCGCACAACTGACCCAGGCGCTGGGTAATAGCAATCTGGCGCTCACGGAAGGATCACGCCAACTCGCAGACGTGCAGCATCAACTGGAGCAATCCCTTCGAACTCAACATGCGCAAGCACGTTCGCTGGCCGAGCAAGACGACACCGTCAGATTGCTGCAAGAGCGAGCCAAGGCCCTGCTCCAGGAACTGCAAGATCAGAATGAAACCAAGAGTCAGCTGCAACTGGCCTATAGCTTGTTGGAAAACCAGCATGACGCACTGGGCCATGAACGCGATGCCCTGCGTCAGGAGCAGCGCCAGTTGAACGAGCTGATCGAGCTGGGACGGCGCGAGCAGCAGATGCTGCAACAGCACCAGACCACACTTGTCCAGGAACACCAGCAGCTTCAGAGCCACAGCGACACGCTATCCCGCGACCTGGCCAGCCAGCGTGAGCAGCACGATGCCGCCCAGCACGCCTGGCAGCAACAAGAGCTGCGCCTTAACACCGAGCTCAATGAGCAACAGCAACAGATCGGCGAACTCCATCAAGCCCTGAGCGAGCGTTTTGACGAAATCGCCACCCTGACCCGCCTGCTCGAAGAGCAGGCTCAGTTGATTGCCAAGCACACCCACACCATCAAGCAGCAGGATGCGGCGCACCAACAGCTCACCAGCACGCTCTCGGCTGCACAGCAGCAAGTGCAGAGCGTGCAAGCGCAGCATCAGCAAACTCAGGCCGAACTGGCTTCGCTGGGCGCCGAGAAGCAGCAGCAGATTGACGCCCTGGAACAGGGGCTAAATGAGCGATTCACTGAGATAGCGAGCCTGACTCAGTGGCTGGAAGAGCGTGACCAATCGCTTGCCTCGCTAACAGCAGAAAAGCAGCAGATGCACGATACCCTTCTGTTCCGTGAACAATCCTGGCAAGCAGAGCGGGCCAGCCAGGCACAGGCTCTGACCGACCTGCAGCAGCAGCTCGCGGCCAGCCAGCAGCGGGCGAGTAACCAGCAGGCAACACTCGAAGGGCAAATGGATGAGCTCACGACGCTGAACAAGGAATTGGAAGCCAATATTGCCGAGCGCTTTGCAGAATTGGCGACCATGACACGGCATATGGAGCAGTTGACCCGTCAGTTGCAGCAAAAAGAGCAGCAAGTCGAGCAAGCAAAGAAACGGGCACAGAAGCTGAAGAAGACCGTCTCCTGGAAACTGACCGCCCCGGTGCGCGCCCTTGGTCGCACGTTCAAAGAAAGCCCTGCTGGGGCAACAACCTCTGTAAGCGCCGCAGAGCGCATTGCAGCTTCAGGGCTTTTCGACGAACTCTGGTATCTGCACCGCTATCCAGAGGTTGTCGATGCAGGAGTGCCCGCCATCGAGCACTTTATCAAGGTGGGAGCGGATAAAGGCTATAGCCCCAGCGAGCAGTTCGATACCCGCTGGTATTTGCAAACCTACCCGGATGTGGCCCAAGGAACCATCAATCCGTTACTTCATTACATCATGCACGGGAAGGCCGAGCAGCGTCACTGTCTGCCGGCCAACAAGGGAAAATAAAAAAATGATGGTTAACAATAACCTGGAAGAGTTGCTGGCACAGTTTGATGAGCAGTGGTATCTGCGCACCTATTGGGATGTCAACCAGACAGGGCTCTCTGCCAAAGAACATTTCAAGCGCTATGGTCGGCTGCTTGGCAGAAAACCATGTGCATCCTGGGGCGTTGCGCCAGCAGTGAATCAGAGAGCCACTGCGATTGCCCTGCCCTATCTGGGGCTGAACCAACTTTCAACCGATATTGATCATCCCCAAGGGTGGTTGTCAGAGGGCGATGATCCTTTTTTCATCGTTGATTTAGAACAGCTCTCTGGTATAGGACAAGGTTGGTACCAGTTTAATCTGACCCTCAATTGCCCAGCCAAGCAAGGGCTGGCCAAACTGTATCTGGATACCGGCAAGGGGTTTAACGAACTTGAAACGGTCACCTTGCCATATAAAAGAGCGATGGCCTCCAGCCGTTTGTTTTATCTGGAATCCCCTCTCGTTGCCTTGCGCTTCGACCCTCTGGAGCAGGCATCTGCATTCTCAATCACGCAATTTGAGATTACTGCTGTCAATGAACACCACATCGAATCAGCGCTACTGGCTCGTATTCAAAAAGAGCATCAGAGCTATCGTGATATGCCGCTGGATAAGATCAAGGCATCTATCTCTGCCGAGCGTCATGGCATCTCAATGACACAGTTGCAGGCACTCTATAATGAGACCTTCAGCTTCTCCTTGCCTTCTGTCGATTATGAAGAGTGGATAGAAACGGTAGAAGCGGCCTCACTGCCCACTCCCGTGGAAGTGGACGCCATGCTCTCTGGTATGAAAGCGCCTCCCCTTATCTCTGTGGTGATGCCAGTCTATAACCCGGCTGAAATCTACCTGCGTGCCTGCCTGGATTCCGTCTTGGCACAGAGCTATCCCCACTGGGAACTCTGTATCGCAGATGATCGCTCGCCAAAAGCCCATGTACAGCGGGTACTGCGCGAATATGAGGCCAGAGACCGCCGGATCAAGGTTGTCTATCGCGAGCAAAATGGCCATATCTCGGCCGCTTCCAACAGCGCCCTGGAGATTGCCAAGGGCGATTTCGTGGCCCTGCTGGATCACGATGATGCCCTGCCAGAGCATGCCCTGTTGTTTATGGCCCAGGCCATCGGCGAAAAGCCCGATACCCAGATCCTCTACAGTGACGAAGACAAGCTCAATGGTCGCGGCGAACGCTTTGACCCCCACTTCAAGAGTGACTGGAACCCGGACCTGTTCTTCTCACAAAACTATGTCTCCCACCTCGGGGTCTATCGCCGCTCGCTGCTGCAACAGATAGGCGGCTTCCGCCTTGGCGTCGAAGGCAGCCAGGATCAGGATCTGCTGCTGCGTTGCCTGCCCCATGTGACGGCCACGCAGATAGTCCATATCCCCCGCGTGCTCTACCACTGGCGCACCATAGAGGGGTCCACGGCGCTGGCGTCCGGTGAGAAGAGTTACACCACGGATGCCGGCATCCAGGCGCTGCGCGACTATTTTGCTGGCCAGCAACCCGGTGTCACGGTGGAGGCGGGCCTGGTGGCCAACACCTATCGGGTGCGCTACCCCATCCCCGAGCCAGCCCCTCTGGTCAGCCTGCTGATCCCCACCCGGGATCGCCGCGCCCTGACCGAAACCGCGGTGCGCAGCATCCTGGAGCGCAGTACCTATACCCACTTCGAGATCCTTATTCTCGATAACGGCAGCATCGAGCAGGAGACCCTCGACTTCTTTGCCCAGATCCAGCGTGAAGACAACCGGGTCAGAGTATTGCGCTACGATCACCCCTTCAACTACTCGGCCATCAACAACTTCGGCGCCCGCCATGCCAAGGGGAGCATCGTCGGTCTGGTCAACAATGATGTCGAGGTGATCAACCCGGAGTGGTTGACCGAGATGGTCAGTCACTGCCTGCGGCCAGAGATCGGCTGTGTGGGGGCCAAGCTCTATTACAGCAACGATACCCTGCAACACGGTGGCGTTATCCTCGGCATTGGCGGCGTGGGTGGCCATTCCCACAAGCATTACCCTCGCCACCACCCGGGTTATTTCAGCCGTTTGTTGCTGGCCCAAACCCTCTCAGCCGTCACGGCAGCCTGCCTGCTGATTCGTAAAGAGATTTATGACGAGGTCGCCGGGCTGGATGAAGAGAACCTGCACGTGGCCTTTAACGATGTAGACTTCTGCCTGAAAGTGCGCGAGGCGGGTTATCGCAATCTCTGGACCCCTTACGCCGAGCTCTACCACTACGAGTCCATCAGCCGAGGGGCCGAAGACTCGCCGGAGAAAATTGCCCGCTTTAACAAGGAAGTGAATTTTATGAAATCCAAGTGGGGCAAGCATCTGGAGCAGGATCCCTACTATAGCCAGAACCTGACAAAAGACAGAGAAGATTTTTCTATATAGTGTCTGAACCGGTCTATGGTCAGCTCAGCTATTATAGTGATAGCGAAGTAGCTGTTATTCTCTATGATATTCATTGGATATATTATGAAATGGGCAATAGATAAATTATTCGATCGCGGTCTAGTAAATGGATGGGTGGCATCTGATGATGGAAGTAAAAACGTCATATACAACGTAACATTCAGGACACCGGAAAAAGTAGTATATACTTGCGTGGCTAGCATTGAGCGACCTGATGTACGCGCTGTCGGTTTGCATGAAACAGGAACCTGTGGTTTTTCATTTAATGCAAGACAATGTGGTATAAGGGAAGGTGATCTTATTTTTGTTGAGTTGACAAGAGTTAATGGTGATGAGT
Source organism: Aeromonas bivalvium (assembly GCF_046078285.1). NCBI lineage: Bacteria > Pseudomonadati > Pseudomonadota > Gammaproteobacteria > Aeromonadales > Aeromonadaceae > Aeromonas > Aeromonas bivalvium. The sequence continues at coordinate 281,680 of NZ_JBGXBV010000004.1, read as the reverse complement.
TCATGACCCATTCATTCTTGTACGCTGAAAACAAAAATACAAAATTACAATTCGATCGCTTAGAAGTACCCCGTGATGATTTTTCTGTCATGGATAATAACACTGAATCACTCTTGCGAGATCATCCTCATCTACTTGCGCTAAAAGTATTATTGATTAGATTACGCAGAAATAAAAGAGCAAAGGGTTGGCGCGGTCAATTTACAGGCATCGATTATCAATTCAGAGATAGTGACTGGAGTCTTTTCTACCATATCGTGTCAAATTTTAGAGAGGCAATACTCAACAATCTCTCTACCAGAAACCTATTTTCCATTACAGATACTATTGCTGACTTTTCAACACCGCTTGAACGTTGTGCAGCACAGTCTTTATCTATGTTTATGTTTCACGAGCGTTTTTCACAGACTCTAAATCCATTATGTAAGAGCGAAAACTTTGTTCATATAAATGCTAAAATACAGTACCCCATCTGGGATGGCATGCTAACTAATAAACTCGAAGCGGACGACTCACTTGATGTTTACCTCACCAGAGCTTATGAGAATTTACAGTCAACACCGTTAATCCTTAATTTCTTTCAAACCATAATAAAAAAAGCTATGAGTGAAAAAAATTCTATATTTCATGAGAACTTAAAGCATAGCCCTTTCTTTATTGAAACTTGGGCTTTCTACCATACCAAGTTTAATCATGATTTAGTAAAGCACTTTGGTTCGATTAAAATATAAAAATAGGAGTATATAGTGAAGACTATTGCCTTTGTTCCACTAAAATTAAACAACGAACGTTTACCTGGCAAAAATACCAAGTCCCTCAGTGATGGGACACCGCTGGTTTCCCTGATATTGGAGACCTTGCAGAAAGTCAACAATATCGACGATATCTACGTATATTGCAGCAATGAGTCTGTCGTTGATTACCTCCCCCATGGCGTCAAGTTTTTAAAACGCTCTGCACATCTCGACCAGTCAACGACCAAGATCAATGAGGTCTTGAGCGCCTTTGCCAAAGATGTTCCTGCCGATGTGTATGTGCTTGCCCATGCCACCGCGCCATTCCTTAAAAAAGAGAGCATCGAAACAGGCGTCGACAAGGTGTGCTCTGGTCAACATGATTCGGCACTGACCGTGCACAAGATGCAAGAGTTCGTCTGGAAAGATGGACAACCGATGAACTATGACCTGGCCGCCGTGCCCAGAACACAAGATCTGGACCCATTATTTATCGAGACTACAGGCCTGTATATCTATACTCACGATCTGATAACACAACGTAATACCAGGATCGGTGACAGGCCTTATCTGATTGAGGTATCCAGTATCGAGAGTCTGGATATAAACAATCCAATCGATTTCGAGATTGCCGACGCCGTCTATACCCATGTGTTAGCCAAAAGAAGTGATTTTTAATGAAAACACACTGCCATAAAATAATAGCGCTCATTAAAGAAAATCTGGTACAGATTGTCTCGCTGCGAGGACAATTAACCCTGAAACCTGATAATAGCTACGTGAGCCAAGGGGATTTACTGGTACAGCAATTGGTGCTGGAATATCTGAAACAAGCACTGCCAGCACATCAACTTATCTCTGAAGAACTGGCCCCATTCACAGGGATCACTTGGGATCCGCAGGGAAGTTATGTTGTTCTGGATCCTATTGATGGTACTGAAAACTTTGTCTCAGGCCTCAAGGAATGGGGCATTGGCATCAGTATCTACACCCAGGGCGTGCATCAAGAGTCCTGCATCTACTTGCCTGAGCTGAATGATCTGCATATCACCGGCATGCCGATGACACATCATCGCTCCCGTATTCGCGGCCTCTCTTCCTCTCTTACCAAGCAGGATCTGCTGCAACTGGAAGAGGGCTTTGAATACCGCATCATAGGCTGCTCCATGTACAATATGCTGGCCGCCGTGCGTGGTGCCTATGCCAGCTTTGAGAATGTCAAAGGGGTGAATTGCTGGGATATTTTGCCTGGCCTGAATTTCGCTCTGGAACATGGTTGTGAAGCCTTGGTGGATGGTGAGCCCTATCGGGGACAATTGCTCTTCCCCACCCAGAAATACAAAATCAACATCAAGAAACGGCATGAGGTGCTGGCATGAATCAGGTATTGAAGCAGGTTGTCTCGCAAAAGCAGGGGCGTGATATCGTCATTATTGGCAAAGGACCCAGCGTCGACCAGATCGACCTCTCCCTGCTGAAACACTGCATTGTCATCAACACCAATGACTCCGAGCTTGTCTATCCCGGCGATGTCGCCGTATTTCACCATGGCTGGGTACTCGATATCTTTGATGAACAAGCACCTCAGTGTAAACTGTACGTCTCCGATCGCCACCTTCCGGAGGGTGTCGAGCATTTACCTGCTGAATTCATACCTTATACCCCAGAGTCAGCTGACTTTTTGATTCATCGTTTCTTCTCTGACACCATTCACATCGAAAGTGCCATCGTCGTGACGGCATTGAAAATTGCCAATCAGATTGCCAAGCTGCAAAATGAAACCAAGAATGTTTATCTGCTTGGTTTTGATTTTACAACAAAGGGGGGCTTCACCAACAAGATCCCCAGCGCAGCCTTGCATGCCGAACCAGAATATCAAGAGCGGATCATCAGCAGTCAAGAGCAACTATTGCAGATGCTGCTGGCTGAGAAGGCACGGCTCAATATCAATATCAATCATGTCGGCAACAAGCCTTACAGCGTCTATTCTGTCGATGCATTTAATCAGGTCTTCACTGCTCGCCATCGCGGTGTGGCACTGCCCAAACACGATCAGGCTTCCACTGCACCATCCCAATATGGGGTGAAGGTGATCGCGGAGATCACCACTAACCACTTTGGTGATATGGACAGATTGAAATCGATGATTGTGGCTGCCAAGCAGGCCGGGGCCGACTATATCAAGCTGCAAAAGCGTGATGTCGAAAGTTTCTACAGCAAAGAGAAACTGGACTCACCGTACAACTCCCCTTTCGGTACCACTTTCAGGGAATATCGCCATGGCATTGAGCTCAATCGAGAGCAATTTTCCTTTGTCGATACCTTCTGTAAAGAGATTGGCATCGGTTGGTTTGCCTCCATCCTGGATATGCCCTCTTATGACTTCATCCGGCAATTCGATCCAGACATGATCAAGCTGCCGTCAACCATATCTGAGCATAAAGATTACTTGGCTGCCGTTGCCTCTGACTTTACCAAGGATGTGGTGATTTCTACCGGTTATACCGATGAAGCCTATGAGAGTTTCATCCTTGATAACTTTACCAAGGCTAGAAACATCTATCTGCTGCAATGCACCTCGGCTTATCCCACACCGAATGAAGACACCCAGATCGGCGTGATCAGGCACTATTATAATCTGGCGAAAAAGGAACCACGCATTATTCCCGGTTTCTCCAGCCATGATATCGGCAGCCTCTGTTCGATGATGGCGGTTGCAGCCGGTGCAAAAATGATTGAAAAACATGTCAAGTTTGGCAATGTGGCCTGGTCTCACTTTGACGAAGTGGCCATCGATCTGGTGAACGGTGACTTTACCCAGTTTGTAAAAGACGTCCGTAAAGCAGAGAGAATTGTCGGCAGTGAAGTGAAGGTCATTCAGGCGACCGAGCACCACAAATACTGGGTATCTCCCAAGTAATATTCTGCACCATAAACTATTTCGGTGCAGGCTGTCAGCCTGCACCCTATTTTCAATAACTTTACTAGTGATTGAAAGAGCGCATATGAATGTTGAGGAGAGCCACCAAGACCACTTTGGAATGCTACATGCCTTAAATTGATCACTCGACGGATCCAGGTGATCAATCTGCTACAAGATTTAGCCACTTGGTGTTTGCCATTGACACCCCAAGAGCCGAAGAGATCACTCTCTTTACCTCTTCGATGCTCAAGCTGTCAGGATGGGCACTGCACAAGAAAATCCGTAGACATAGTGGTCAGGCATCAGCACGGTGAAAACACTTTTAGGTACAACAGAGTCAGAACTGACCCATCAAGAAACGCGATATGGATGCCGATGCACCCTACGGGGTTCTTATTCCCGTCACTTTTTCTGGCGGCGCTGTCGGCCTTGGTGCGAGCAGATTATCTTCACACCTTGCAGACGAGCGATCAGAAGCACGCTTTTTATATCCAAAAGACGATTACCGAGCTGGATGCGCCAAAACGCTCATCATTGACCGAATAACCGGGCGGCGAGAATTGTACAAGAAGAGGGTATGCAAGCCTCCCACGACTCGTCGGCGCACACTGCCTGAACAAACGCGCCCAGTTACTGAGTGACCGATGCCACAAGATAAGCAAGGATGCGCTCAGGGGATGACAGCCTCCCCCCGGGTTGGGGTAGACTCTCTGCACCCAAAGCGACTGGCATGACCTGAGTCGGGTCGACTCTGCCAGCGCCCCCCACAACAATAAAATGACACGAGTATCAAAACAGGATGACAACCACTTACACCCTGACAACATCACCACTGGTTACCCAGGGTAGCCAGTTGCGCTGGCATATCGATTCACCTTCACGCAAGGAGCCGCTCACTCTCACCCATGGCCGTATCGGGCTGCAGGGGTGGCTGCTGGCACAAGGAGAGACCTCCCCCCGGCTTGCCATCAAGACTGGTTTTGCCACATACAGCTTTGCGTTCAATACCAAACGGCCTGACGTTGTTGCTGCCATCTTGCAGCAACCTGCAGACAGTCACCCTGGATTGTGCTGCGGCTTCAATATCGCTGTGCCCTTCTCTGACCGTATCATCCTGGGGTTGGAGTCTGATGGCCTCATTACCTGGCTGGAGGAGTTGACCTTCTCCCCCACCATATAAGGCAACCGCACTACTTTGTGCCGGTATTCATCTATAGGATGAAACCGGCATTACACCCTGATTATCAATTGGACGATAAATTGAACCTTTATATTGCTGCCATCATTAAAGATGAATATTCAGGTCTGCTCGAGTGGATTGCCTACCACCGGGTATTAGGTGTGACCGGATTTATAATTGCCGATAATGGTAGCAGCGACGGCAGTACAGAACTGCTTGCCTCTCTCGCCAGATTGGGGATTGTGAGCACATTTGAGCAACCCAACCTGGATAATCAAAAGCCGCAATTACCTGCCTACGAGCGTATATTGCGTAGCTGCCCCCCCGAGGTTGATCTGCTTGCCTTTATCGATGCAGATGAATTTTTATTGCCGTTGACTGATGAGCTTGGACTATCCGATTTTCTTGCCTCCCGCTTTCAGGATGAGAGCGTCAGTGCCCTCGCCCTGAACTGGTCCAATTTTGGTTCCAATGGCGAATTGTTCGCCGAAGACGGCCTGGTGACGGAGCGTTTTACCAAGCGCGCGCCGCAATCTTTCAATGTTCACCACAATTTCAAAAGCGTCGTGAGGCCACAGCGGGTGAATCGTTTCCATAACCCCCATTATGCCGATTTGCGCTATGGCCGTTATGTCGATGCCTTGGGCAATGACGTGATACTGCATCCCAAGCATGGCAACGGGGTCAGTGCCGAGGTGCTCTGGAGTGGGGTGAGGGTCAATCACTATGCCGTCAAGTCACTGGAAGAGTTTCTGCTCGGCAAGCATCTGCGGGGCAGTGCGGCCACCGCGAACCGGGTCAAGCACAAGGCCTATTTCAAGGCCCATGATCGCAATGATGAAATTTGTCTGCTTGCTGCCGCCCTGGCCCCCAGGGTAAAGGCAGAAATGGCCGCCATTGGCGAGCGGCTGGCAGCACTCCCTGCCGCTGAGTCAACTTCGGGCAGCTCTTGGATCGGCATCCAGATGAAGAAATGGATGGGTTGATACCGCAGCATTGTGTGTCTCTTGCCCACGTTTTCCTGGTCACGCTTGCGACCCAACTGGGTGCCCTCTTCTTCAGATTGTGAAACTTGTTATGCATAGTGATGGCCATTGGCAGCCCTTGGCGCTGCCAGACTCTTTTTCGTTGCGATCTGGCTGGCTCTTTATTCAGGGCAAAGTAAATGCCCGCCAGCCACGGGGAGCAACCCGGCTACGCTGGCAATGCCGCCAAGGGCGCTGGTACGAGCAGACACTGCCCGTCACCCGCCGTGGCACATTGCAAGAGCTGATCTATCTCCCCATGGGAGCCTGTCAGCTCGCCCTGTTGCCGAGCAGTGAGGGGGCAGATTGCCTGGTTGAGATCACTCAGACTCGTCAGATGTCCCCCATCGAGAGCCTCTGGCGGCGTCTGCGCCGGGTATGGCCCTTCTACGGGCGACTGAATGCTCAAAAGCGCAAGCGACTGGGGTTATCCTGGCATCTGTGGTTCACCAATCTCCCACTGGCATATGAATTGGTTGGCAAACTGCGTGATGACAGGCCCCTGCACGCCTACGAGCACTGGCTGGCCAGTTTCGATACCTTGCAGCCAGGTGATCGTCAGATGATCATGCATTTGCTGACTCGCTGGGACAACTTGCCCCATGTCTGTCTGCATCTGGTGGGTGAGGGAGACACCACAGCCCGGCAGCGCACCCTTGCCAGCATAGAGACACTCTGCTACCCGGCAAGCCATGTCACCTTGCTGAAACCAGGCGCTGACAAACCTGAGTCGGAGCACACTGCCGAAATCTGGCATTGGGCCATCCCCCTTGGGGCAGAGATCGCGCCTGCAGCGCTTTTTTGGGTTGCCCATCAGCTACGACTGACTCCGGATACAAAATGGATCTACGGGGATCACGATCTATTGGATGACAGTGGCAAACGCCACTCTCCCCACTTCAAACCGGACTGGAATGAAACACTGCTGCACGGCCAGAACTACATTGGCTGGTGTGCCCTGTGGCGCGAACAAGGTGAACCTCTCGTGCCTGCCGACCGGGTCAGCTGTCATCACCAATGGCTACGACTCTCCCGCCAGTTGGATGCCGTGCAGATAGCACATATTCCGGTGCTGATGATGCACTTACCCAATCAGGATCAGGATCAGGATGACCATTGTCTTATCGCCAACGCCAACCAGGTGGTGCCTTCGGGTGTGACGCTATCCCCGGCGCCCCACGGGATCTGTCGTTGGCACTGGCCACTGCCAGCCCAATTGCCTCGGGTATCGGTGGTCATCCCCACCCGCAATGGCCTAGCTCATCTCAAGCCCTGCATTGACAGTCTGGTACGGCAGACACGCTATCCCAATCTGGAAATCCTGGTGATGGACAACCAAAGTGACGAGGCCGATACCCTGGCCTATCTGGCCCATGCAGCCCAGGAATACGGGGTGCGGGTGATACCTTATGACCATCCGTTCAACTATTCGGCCATTAACAATGCGGCCGTGGGCCAGGCCAGTGGTGAGCTCATCTGCCTGCTCAACAACGACACAGAAGTCATGAGTCCCAGCTGGTTGGAAGAGATGGTCTCTCATCTGCTACGTCCAGGCGTCGGCGTGGTGGGTGCCAAACTCTATTTTGGCGACGGTAGAGTACAGCATGGTGGCGATGCCGTCGGTCCCGGTGGTTGCGCCGATCACTTTCATGCAGGCCTCACCGCTGATGACCCCGGCTATCAGCGCAGGGCCGTCTGCGCGCAGGAGCTCTCTGCCGTCACCGCAGCTTGCTTGCTGACCCATCGAAAGCTGTTCTTGTCACTGGGTGGTTTGGATGATCTCAATCTGCCCGTTGCCTTCAACGATGTGGATTATTGCCTACGAGCTGGTGAGGCTGGCTGGCGAATTGTCTGGACCCCATTTGCCGAACTCTATCACCATGAATCGGTCTCTCGTGGCAAGGACGTGACGCCGCAGCAGTTGGCGCGAGCACAAAAGGAACTGCACTATATGAAAAAGCGCTGGGCGAAGCGGCTGAAACACGATCCAGCTTATAATCCCAATTTGAGCTATGACCGCCCGGACTTCTCACTTAGTCATGCTCCCAATGTGGTATTGCCATGGATGAAATGATCAGAAAGGTATTATTCAAAAAATACCGAAAACTAAATAAAAAAGAACACGGCATTAGCTCTCTACTACATGGCTCATGTCGACGAGTTATCATCTTGCATGAAGGTAATTCACCAACACTGGCCTATTTTCAACAGAGTATAGCCGCACAGTTTAAAGATATGGAGGTGAAATTAAAGGACAGTAACGACCTGAGTCATCTTTCAATTCAATCTGGCGATGCTATCGTCATCATCAGATTTATATCTTCACACTGGCAGGCTAGAATTGAGCTGGATATTGATAAACTATCAAGAATCATTTATTTCATGGATGATGACTTGCTAGATCCAACTGCATTGCAACGACTACCGAAAGAATATCGCAAGAAAATACTGCGCCGCGCCTCAGCTCAGCACAAGTGGATTACCGCGTATTGTGATGAGTTTTGGGTATCCACACCCTACCTAGAAAAAAAGTACTCTTCTTTCGAACCCAAAATTATCGACCCGGAGCCTTCCAACATTTTGCTTGAGCATACCCCCATGTTGAGAATTGCATATCATGGCACCAGCTCCCATCGGGATGAAAAAATCTGGCTTTACAATGTAATTAATAAAGTTATGAGTCTCTGCCGTAATGTTACATTTGAAATATTTGGCGAGCATGACATATATAAACTCTACCGTAATATACCTAGAGTGACAGTTCTCCATCCCATGACTTGGGAAAACTACTTGGTGTATACCAAGACCCAACGTATAGATATCGGTTTAGCCCCTTTGCTTGACTCTGCGTTTAATGCCGGGAGAGGGCCCGTCAAATTCTATGATTTTGTCCGTATGGGCGCGGTAGGAATATATAGCAACCGAGCCCCCTATAAAGGAATAGTGACGCAGAATGTCAATGGCATTTTGCTTGAGAATGACAGTGAACTATGGGTAAATGCAATTAAAACACTGGCTCACTCTCATGAAAAAAGAATGCAACTTGCCCATAATGCCAAACAATCAGCCATGCGCTCTTGTTAAGAACGCCATGCTAATAAAATAAAAGCAAATATATTACTTTACCTCCCACTTACATGACGCAAGCTATCACCATGCGCTACCTTATAGGTTGAAGTTTAATCTGTCATTACTCTCGCATTAAGAAGGTTTTTATGCATCCATCTGCTCTATATTTTGGCAAGAAATTCTTCGACACTTACATAAAAGATGTTCAAGAGCCCCTCAATGTAATTGAGATAGGCTCTCAGGATGTGAATGGTAGTATCAGAGATTTCTTTGTATGCAAAAATAATATTATCTATACCGGCTTGGACTTTACCCAAGGTAAAGGTGTTGACGTCTTGATCAGTGATCCTTATCGGCTTCCTGTAGAAGATGCATCTACCGATGTTGTCGTGACCAGCTCCTGTCTTGAGCATTCAGAGCTGTTTTGGCTCTCATTCAGTGAAATGCTCAGGATTTTGAAGCCTGGTGGCCTTATCTATATAAATGTTCCAAGTAATGGATACATACATAGATACCCTGTCGACTGCTGGCGCTTTTACCCTGATTCAGGAAAGGCTCTAGAAACCTGGGGGCGTCGTTGTGGCTATGGTGTAACGCTATTGGAGTCATTTACCAGTGCACAGTTCTCTCATTTACAAGAAGATAGATGGAGTGATTTTGTCGCTGTATTCGCAAAAGGTGACCTTTGTTTGAATCACACTCAGAGAATGTCTTTTTGCTCTGATAGAACACTAAAAAACATTTACACCAACATTCATGGGAATCAAGACGTAGATTTAACCCCCGAAGACTTTAAAATTCAGGAAAAATATAAAAACCAAGTCGAAGACATTCAAAAAAGATTGGACTTGGTAGTTCAATCTTATGAGAATAAGCTCGCCCAGAAAGATACAGAAATCGAACAACTTAAATCTTTATTAACCCCTTAAGCGCAGAAAAAGAGAGAAATGATATGAAAATCTTCGTGACTGGTGGTGCCGGTTTTATCGGTTCTGCGGTTGTTCGCCATATCATCCAGCATACCCAAGACTCAGTGGTCAACCTCGACAAGCTGACCTATGCCGGTAATCTGGAGTCCTTGGCTGAGGTCTCAAACAGCGATCGCTATGTGTTCGAGCAGGTAGATATCTGCAACCGCGCCGAGCTGGATCGAGTATTTGCCGCACATCAGCCGGATGCGGTGATGCACCTGGCGGCCGAGAGCCACGTCGATCGCTCCATTTCGGGCCCTGCCGATTTCATCGAAACCAATATTGTCGGCACCTACATGCTGCTGGAAGCGGCCCGTGCCTATTGGAACGGCCTGGATGAGACGCGCAAGTCTGTCTTCCGCTTCCATCATATCTCCACCGACGAGGTGTATGGCGACCTGCCCCATCCCGATGAAGTGGCCCCCGGTGTTGCGCTGCCGCTCTTCACCGAAACCACCCCTTATGCCCCCAGCAGCCCCTATTCTGCTTCCAAGGCATCGAGCGACCACCTGGTGCGCGCCTGGCGCCGTACCTACGGCCTGCCGACCGTGGTCACCAATTGCTCCAACAACTACGGCCCCTATCACTTCCCCGAGAAGCTGATCCCGCTGGTGATCCTCAATGCCCTGGATGGCAAGCCGCTGCCGGTTTATGGCAAGGGGGACCAGATCCGTGACTGGCTCTATGTGGAAGACCATGCCCGTGCACTCTATACCGTGGTCACTACGGGGGTAATGGGTGAGACCTACAACATAGGTGGTCACAACGAGAAGCAGAACCTGGAGGTGGTACACACCATCTGCGATCTGCTCGATGAGATGGTGCCCAAAGCAGGATCTTATCGTGATCAAATCACCTATGTGGCCGACCGCCCCGGTCACGACCGTCGTTATGCCATCGATGCCAGCAAGATGAGCGCCGAGCTGGATTGGCAGCCACAAGAGACTTTCGAATCCGGCATTCGCAAAACCGTGCTGTGGTACCTGGAAAATCAGCAGTGGGTCGGTAACGTCAAGAGCGGGGCCTATCAATCCTGGATCGAGCAAAACTACGGGGAGCGTGCCTGATGCATATCCTGTTGTTCGGCAAGAATGGTCAGGTGGGCTGGGAGTTGCAGCGCTCACTCGCCCCATTGGGCCGAGTCACCGCCGTCGACTTCGACTCCACCGATTATTGCGGTGATTTCAGCAACCCAGCCGGGGTGGCCGAAACAGTGCGCCTGCTCAAGCCGGATGTGATTGTCAATGCAGCGGCCCACACCGCCGTCGACAAGGCAGAGAGCGAGCGGAACTTCGCCGAGCTGCTCAACGCGACCAGCGTGGCCGCGATAGCCAAAGAAGCCGAAGCGCTGGGTGCCTGGCTGGTTCACTACTCCACCGATTACGTTTTCGATGGCAGTGGTGAACGCCCTTGGGTCGAGAGCGATGAGACAGCACCGCTCAACGTCTATGGGGAGACCAAGCTGGCAGGGGAACAGGCAGCAGCGCTGTGTGCTCGCCATCTTATCTTCCGCACCAGCTGGGTGTATGCCGCCCGTGGCGCCAACTTTGCCAAGACCATGCTGCGCTTTGGCAAGGAGCGCAGTGAAATGTCGGTCATCAATGATCAGTTTGGCGCCCCGACCGGCGCCGAGTTGCTGGCCGATTGCACCGCTCATGCAATCCGGACTGCCCAATATAAACCCGAAGTGGCAGGGCTCTACCATTTGATCGCTTCCGGCACCACCACCTGGTATGACTATGCCCAGCGGGTGTTTGCCAAGGCCAGAGAGGCTGGCGTTGAACTGGCTGTCACGCAACTCAATGCTGTCCCGACCAGCGCGTTTCCAACGCCAGCTAAACGTCCCCACAACTCGCGACTCGATACCACCAAGTTCCAGCACGCCTTCAACCTGCGCCTGCCGGACTGGACTGTCGGTGTCGAACGGATGCTGACCGAGATCCTCGGAAAATAAGAAAATAAAGATAGCGTGGGTATACTGTCTCACGCTCCAGTAGGGATAAAACGCAAAGTGAGTGTTATTTAAACGCACTCCCTTTGATGGGTTACATAATTCAAAGATAAGAAATCAAGCACTATGAACAAACGTAAAGGTATTATTCTGGCCGGTGGCTCTGGCACTCGTCTCTATCCCGTCACCATGGCCGTCAGCAAACAGTTGCTGCCCATCTATGACAAGCCGATGATCTATTACCCGCTGAGCACCCTGATGCTGGCGGGTATTCGCGATATTTTGATCATCAGCACGCCACAAGATACCCCTCGCTTTGAACAATTGCTGGGCGATGGCAGCCAGTGGGGCTTGAATCTGCAATACAAGGTGCAGCCAAGTCCGGATGGCCTGGCGCAGGCCTTTATTCTGGGGGAAGAGTTTATTGGCTCTGACCCCTGTGCACTGGTGCTGGGTGATAATATCTTCTATGGCCACGACCTGCAGAAACAGTTGGAGGCAGCCGCCGCCAAGCCTTATGGCGCCACCGTGTTTGCCTATCATGTACACGATCCAGAACGCTATGGCGTTGTGGAGTTTGACAAGCAGGGAACGGCGATTTCTCTGGAAGAAAAACCGTTGGAGCCCAAGAGCAACTATGCGGTGACTGGCCTCTATTTCTACGACAACAGCGTGGTGGAGATTGCGAAAAGCCTGAAGCCTTCTCCTCGTGGTGAACTGGAAATTACCGATGTGAACCGTATCTACCTGGAGCAAGGCAATCTGTCGGTGGCCATGATGGGTCGTGGTTATGCCTGGCTCGATACCGGCACTCATGAAAGCCTGATTGAGGCGAGCAACTTTATTCAGACCATCGAACATCGCCAGGGATTGAAAGTGGCATGCCCTGAAGAAATTGCGTTCCACAAAGGCTTTATCACTGCCGAACAGGTGATGAAACTGGCGGAGCCGTTGAAAAAGAACGCCTACGGTCAGTATCTGTTGAAAATGCTGAAGTAATAATTTCCCAATGGGGCTATCAGCCCCATTTATACACCAGGTATTCATGATGAATGTTATTCAAACCAAGATCCCCGATGTTTTTATCTTTGAGCCGAAAGTGTTCGGCGATGACCGTGGCTTTTTCTTTGAGAGTTTCAATCACCAACAATTCGAAGCGGCCATAGGTCGTAGCGTGACCTTTGTACAAGATAACCACTCCAAGTCATCCCGAGGTGTATTGCGCGGCTTGCACTATCAACTGCCCCCCCAAGCCCAGGGGAAACTTGTGCGTTGCGTCGCGGGTGAAGTGTTTGATGTTGCCGTTGATATCAGGAAAAGCTCGCAGACATTTGGCCAGTGGGTGGGTGTGAATCTTTCTGGTGACAACAAACGCCAACTCTGGATCCCGGAAGGGTTTGCCCACGGTTTTGTTACATTGACTGACAATGCAGAGTTTTTGTACAAAACCACCAATTATTATGCCCCCAGCAGTGACCGAGGCATTAAGTGGAATGATGATTCCATTGCAATTGAATGGCCTGCTCTGGATTGCGATATCGTTACGTCCGCAAAAGACAGCATTGCCAAGTCATTACTCGATGCAGATCTCTTTATCTGAATTCCACTCCCCGTCCCGATACGGGGAGTTTTCTACAGCGCAGAGCAAAAATGAAACTATTGACAGGTTCAAAAGGCATCCTGGCCAGAAAAGCAAATATTGAACCTATGCTTGGCTACCAGTTACACCTCTTCCACGACAATATTCCGTTTGCTGGCACTGACGTGATAGTGGGCTGGGGTCAAAAGTCCAATACCTATAAAATAAGGCAGAAAGCAAAGGAGTTGGGCCTGCCTTATTGGCAGCTGGAAGATGGCTTTATCGGCTATATCGGCCATCCGGCCAAGGGCGGCAAGGCGGTGTCTCTGATCGCCGATCCGGTCGGTATCTATTACGATGCCCGCCAGCCCAGCCAGCTTGAAAAGCTGATCGCCACCCCTTGCGACACCGCCATGCTGGATCGGGCCGAGCGGCTCATTCATGAACTGGTGCGCCTTGGGATCACCAAATACAACTGCTATGCCAGACGGCCCGCCTCTTCTTGTGCGCCGGCCAGCCTGGCTGCGAAGGATGTTGGCGGTCTGCCGGCGGCGCTGGCCCAGCGTCTGCTGCAAGATGGCAGACCCAGAGTCTTGTTGGTGGATCAGGTGGCCGGGGATCTCTCCATTCCCGGCGCCCTGGCCAGCGAGGCGGATTTTATCGCCATGGTAGAGGCAGCACGGCGCAACCATCCCGATGCCCGCCTCTTGCTGCGCACCCACCCTGATACCCGCTTTGGCAAGAAGCGTGGCGTGCTGGCCCGACTGCAACTCGATGATGTGGAAATCGTGGCCGATCATTGTCATCCCCATGCCCTGCTCAATGTGGTGGACGCTGTCTATACCGTCTCGTCCCAGCTCGGCTTCGAGGCGCTGCTGCTGGGCAAGGCTGTCTATTGCTTCGGCATGCCGTTTTATGCCGGTTGGGGTCTGACCCAGGACAGCAAACCGTGTGAACGCCGCAACGTTCAGGTGTCACTGGCCCAGCTGGTGGCGGCGGCAATGATCTGCTATCCCCGCTATCTGGATCCAGTATTGGGTCAGCGCTGCGAGGTGGAAGAGGTGATCGCCATCATCGCCCGCCAGCAAAAAGCCGCGCCGCGCTGGCGCAGGCTCTATCTGGTGGGATTCTCCCTGTGGAAGCGCGCCTTTATGCAGGCCTTCTGCCAACCCCTGGCCGAAGAGCTCTGTTTTGTGCGCAAGCCACCCAAGCGGCTGACCGGCGACGAGCAAGTGCTGGTGTGGGGCAGTCGTTACCCCGATCTCACCTCGGCCATTCGGGTAGAAGATGGTTTTATTCGCTCCCGCGGGCTTGGCTCGAATCTGTGCCGTCCCTCCTCCCTGTCTCTGGATCCGATCGGCATCTATTTCGATAGCCGCAGCCCCAGCGGGCTGGAACAGCTGCTCAATTACCAACAGTTGACCGAGTCACAGGTCGCGCGAGGTGAGCAGCTGCTCACCTTGCTGCGCGAAAACAAGGTGAGCAAATACAATGTCGGCACCCCGGAGCAGTTCACGCCCCCCACCGATGGCCGCCCCCTGGTGCTGGTGGTGGGCCAGGTGGATGGGGATGCCTCCATCCTGACCGGCAGCCCGACCATTCGCAGCAACGAGCAGCTGCTGTGGGCGGTGCGCGCCGCCAAGCCAGAGGCCCACATCCTCTACAAACCTCACCCGGATGTGGTGGTGGGCAATCGGGCGGGCGCCATTTCTGCAGCCTGTCTGGCGGAGTGTGTGGACAGCCAGGTGCTGGATATCGGCCTCACCAGCCTCTATCCCCACGTGGACGAGCTGCACACCATGACGTCGCTCAGCGGCTTCGAGGCGCTAGTGCAAGGGGTCAAGGTGACGACCTGGGGCCAGCCCTTCTACAGCGGCTGGGGACTGACCACGGATGCCCATCCCCCGGCACGGCGCCAGCGCTCGCTCCCCCTGGCGGCTCTGGTCTATCTGACCCTGGTGGCCTATCCGCTCTATATCGATTGGCAGAGCGGACTCTGGATAAGTCCAGAGCAGTTGATCCGCCAGCTGGCCGCGCAAGGCCAATCATCCGGCCGCAAGTCGAGCCACTGGCAGCGCTGGCAAGTCAAGCTGAGTTATCTGACGCAGACCCTGCTGCAACGCCCCTCCCTTCCCCAGTTGATGAGATAAGCCGACCATGAAGATTTTGCTGCTGCAAGGACCGCTCGGCCCCTTCTTTCAGACCCTCAGCCAGGCGCTTGCCGACGCCGGCCACGAGGTCTACAAGATCCACTTCAATGGCGGGGATGAGTGCTGGCGCTGCGTAGGCCATAACGAACGCTTCACCGGCAAGCCAGATACCTGGAACACCTTCTTTCGCCGCTTCATCAAGCGCCATGGTATCGACAGCCTCATCTGTTACGGTGATTGCCGTTACTACCATCAGCAGGCCATCCGTATCTGCAAGCTGAAAAAAATCAGCGTCTGGGCCATGGAAGAGGGTTACCTGCGCCCCGACTTCGTAACCCTGGAGCAAGGGGGCGTCAATGCCTTCAGCCCGCTCTATGCCAAGCGTGACACCCTGGCCGAGATGACCTGGCCCGGCCCTTACGAGGCGCCGCTGAAGGTGGGCAAGACCTTCGCCCGCCGGGCCTGGTATGCCAGTCGCTATCACCTCAACAAGAGCCTGTTGCGCTGGCGCTATCCCCATTTCGTCAATCACAGGCCCTGGAGCCTCTACCAGGAGGCCAGAGGCTGGGTGGCGGGCGCCGTGGTGAAGTGGAAGCACAGGTGGAGCGACCGCGCCCTGCTCAAGGCTCTGCCTCGACACAAGGGCCATATCTTCTTCGTGCCGCTCCAGGTCACCGAGGATTTCCAGATCAGGGAACACTCGGACTTGAGCGGTGTGGAAGAGATGGTCGCCCAGGTGGTGAACTCTTTTGCCCTGCACGCTCGCCGTGAGGATATGCTGTTGTTCAAGCACCACCCCATGGATCGGGGCTATGTCAGTTATCAGCCCCAAATAAACCGACTGATCACCCTGCTCGGGCTGGAAGGAAGAGTGTTCTATGGCTATGAACTGCCATTGCCCACCCTCTATCCGCTGCTCAAGGGGGTCATCACCATCAACAGTACGGTCGGCCTCTCCGCCTTGCTGCACCATGTACCCACCTACTGCTTGGGACGGGCCCTCTATGACCTGCCCGGTCTGACGACAAGAGGCTCCCTTGAGGGTTTTTGGCACAAACAAGATCCGGTTTGCAAAAAGACCTTCGAGCGGATGCGCCAGTCATTGCTGCATCTGACCCAGCTCAATGCCAGCTTCTACAGTCATCTGGACATGGGGGCCATGGCCGTGGTGGAGAAGATCCAGCAGCATAATGTGCAGTCCCTCTATGTCCAGAAGAGTCAACGCGCGGCAACACCTTCCGGCGTTGTCGGAGCCCTGGCCATCCTGAGCGTATTTTGCTTCCTGACCGAGGAGATACTCACACCCGTGACCATGCTCTAAGCCATGCCGAGCATGAAAAGCCCGCAATTGCGGGCTTTTTTGGTTGTTGGCCGGGTATCAGACGGTACGGGGGCGCAGGTGGGCGTGCCAGCGCGACTCCAGCTTCTTGAACAGCCAGACGATGATGAAGGTGAGCATCATGTAGAGCAGGCCTGCGGTGATGAAGGCCTCGAACGGGCTGTAATAGCGGGAGTTGATGATCCGCGCGGCACCGGTCAGATCGACGATGGTGATGATGCCCGCCACCGCCGACCCTTGCAGCATGAAGATCACCTCGTTGCTGTAGGCTGGCAGAGCCCGGCGAAACGAGTTGGGCAAGATGATGCGGGTGAGAGTCTGCCAGGGGCTCATGCCAAAGGCCTGGGCCGCCTCTATCTGCCCCTTGGGCATGTTCATCACGGCGCCCCGCACGATTTCGGCGGTGTAAGCCCCGGTATTGAGGGTAAACGCCAGCAGGGCGCAGAACCAGGCCTCGGCAAACAGGCTCCAGGCCGCGCTGTTCTTCAGCCACTCCCACTGGGCGGCGCCGTAGTAGATGATGAAGAGCTGTACCAGCAGCGGGGTGCCGCGAAAGAAGTAGATATAGGCCCAGATAGGCCCCTTGATCAGCCAGTTCCTGTGGTTGCGCAATATGCCCACCGGCACCGCCAGCATGAGGCCGAGCAGCAGGGAGGCCGCCACCAGCAGCACTGTGGTATAGAGGCCCTGCCAGTAGGTGGGCCACTCCTTGAGAATGATTGAGAAGTCCATGGCTTACCTCGTCTTGCTCGTGATGTAGATACGCTCGGCACAGACTTCGCGACGATCACAGTAAACGAATGACTGCATTGAATACGGCATGACTTACCTCGTCTTGATGGCGTAGTGACGCTCGGCCCACTTGAGCGCCGAGGTGGAGACGGCCGTAAACACCAGGAAGATGAGGGCCACCGCCATGTAGAAGGTGAAGGGCAGCTGGGTCGAGCCCGCCGCGAGCGACGCCTTGCGCACCATGTCATCGAGGCCGATGATGGAGACCAGGGCCGTGGTTTTCAGCAGCACCAGCCAGTTGTTGCCAAAGCCCGGCAGGGCGTGGCGCATCATCTGGGGAAACAGGATGCGCACGAACACCTGGCTGGCCCGCATGCCGAAGGCGCGCGCCGCTTCCAGCTCCCCCTTGTCCACCGCCAGGATGGCACCGCGGAAGGTCTCGGTCATGTAGGCGCCGAAGATGAAGCCGATGGTGGCCACCCCGGCCGCAAACGGGCTGATGTCGATGTAATCGGGCACCAGGGAGACCCACTCCTGATTGGGGTCGCTGCTCAGCAGCCAGGCGTTGTATTGCTCGTTGATCCAGGTGCAGATGCTGTTGATGAGCACCTGACCGCCGAAGAACAGCAGCATCATCAACACCAGGTCTGGGATGCCGCGAATGAGGGTGGTGTAGCCGGTCGCCAGGCCACGGGCCCACTTGTAGGGGGAGAGTTTGGCCAGGGCGCCGAGCAGCCCGAGCAGGAGCGCCAGCAGCAAGGAGGCCAGCGCCACCTGCAACGTGACCCAGGCGCCTTCCATCAGGGAGGCTTCATATCCTTTCAAATCAAACACATGCAGCTCCATTACACCCAATTGAGTGGGCTCGCCCTTCCAGGGTAGAAGGGGTATATCCTTTTAAATCAAACACATCAAATCACAACTAAGCGGGCCCGCCGTTTTCGTGGGAAAAGCCGCGGGCCCGATGACGACGGTTGGGGATCAGGCTGTCGCCCTGTTATTCGCCGTATACGTCGAAATCAAAGTACTTGTCGTTGATCTCTTTGTATTTGCCATTGGCACGCAGGGCCAGGATGGCGGCGTTGAATTTCTCTTTCAGATCCTTGTCAGCCTTGCGCACCGCGATGCCGGCACCCTCGCCGAACCACTTGGGATCGGTCAGTTTCGGGCCGACGAATTCGAAGGCGTCACCGCCATCCTTCTTCAGCAGACCGTCGCTGATGGCGGCAGAATCGGCCAGCACATAATCGACACGACCCGATTTCAGATCGAGGTAGGCCTCGTCCGCGGTGCCGTAGCGCTTGATGGTGGCATTGGGGAAGTTGTCTGTGATGTAGGTGTCCATGGAGGTGGCGCGCTGCACGGCCACTGTCTTGCCTTCCATGAAGGCCTTGTCGAGCTGCAGGTCCGTGCCTTTCTTGGCGGCGAAGCGAGCCGGAATGTGCTGGTACTTCTGGGTGAAGTCCACTTTCTTCTTGCGCTCTTCGGTGATGTCCATGGTGGCGATGATGGCGTCGTATTTACGCGACAGCAGCGCCGGAATGATGCCATCCCAGTCCTGCTTGACCAGGGTGCATTTCACCTTCATCTCTTCGCACAGGGCATTGGTGATGTCGATGTCAAAGCCCTTCACCTCGCCACTGGGCTCAGTCCAGGAGAAGGGAGGGTAGGCCCCTTCCACCCCGACTCGGACTTCTTTCCACTCCTTGGCGATCAGGCTGCCGGACGCCAGGGTGCTCAGAATGGCCGTGGCCAGCATCAGTTTTTTCATTGTCATCTCTCCTTGATAAAGCAACTGGGATACTGCGAAGACTCCACCATCAATAGATGGAGGAGATAAACTGCTTGAAGCGTTCCGACTTGGGATGGGCAAAGATCTCCTTGGGATTGCCCTGCTCCTCCACCACCCCCTGATGCAGAAACATCACCTTGTTGGAGACATCCCGCGCGAACGACATCTCGTGGGTCACCACCATCATGGTGCGCCCCTCTTCCGCCAGCTCCCGCATCAGGCTGAGCACCTCCCCCACCAGTTCGGGGTCCAGCGCCGAGGTCGGTTCGTCAAACAGCATCACCTCGGGATCGACCGCCAGGGCACGGGCAATGGCGGCCCGCTGCTGCTGACCGCCGGAGAGGTGGCCGGGATAATAGTCACGACGCTCCCACAGGCCCACCCGGTTGAGCAGCTGCTCTGCCTTGGCGATGGCCTCGGCACGGGGAACCTTGAGCACCTGAATGGGCACTTCGATGATGTTCTGCATGATGGTCATGTGTGACCAGAGATTGAAGCTTTGAAACACCATGGCCAGGCGGCTGCGAATGCGTTCCACCTGGCGCATGTCTTCCGGGGTGCGCTCACCGGTCCGGCTCGTCTTCATCCGGATCAGCTCCCCATGGAGGGAGACAGTGCCGGAGGAGGGGGTTTCGAGCAGATTGATACAGCGCAGGAAGGTCGACTTCCCCGAGCCCGAGGAGCCGATCAGGGAGATGACATCTCCCTTGTGGGCCGTCATATCGATGCCCTTGAGCACTTCGTGGGTGCCAAAGTACTTGTGCAAATCACGAACTTCCAGTGCGGCAACGTCGCTCATCCATTACAACCTTGTCTGTCCCTAGACGCCGCAGGGGCGTAATACCACCATCTCTCCATTAACAAAATGTTAACCGATGGCAACCTTCAGCGAAAATATCATCCACATGGTCAAAAAACAATACAGAACGGAGGTACTTGGTGTTTTATCTGTATTTTTATTGGCCTTGGCGGTATTTTTCAGCACTTTGTCTGCATAAAATACAATTTACTCCTTCCGCGTCCAGGACGGACTTTTCCTTTGATGGCACAGCCAATCGGTCAGATTTGCGCATCTTGACCATAACAGCACAAAAGCCTGTTTATTCATACCCGTTCTTCACGGGACACGATGCGGGATCCACGTGATTTTCCTGACTTTTTGGCCATTGAGGCTGCTATTCCGGCAAGGTCGCCCCACAGCAGAAACGGGCACAAGAGCAGGGTTTGCTCAAAAAGAGGGTCGGATGAGACAAGTTTTCTAACAGATATGTGACACCCGATTAATAACTAATGATAAGGTGTCGTTTTTATCATTTTCGTCTTTGAGGCCCCGATGCTGCTGAATGTTCTGCTGATCCTCCTGCCCCTTGGGATCGGCTACCTGGTTCCCCTCTCCTCCAAGCCCCTGCTCAAGCTGGTCAACGGCGCCCTCGGCAAGCTGGTCTATCTGATCCTGTTTCTGATGGGATTGGGGCTCGCCTTCGTGGACGATCTGGGGAGCAACCTGCCCCGCATCTTCACGGTCGCAGCCCTGATGCTGGGCTGCACCACCCTGTGCAACCTGGCGGGGCTCTGGTGGCTGGACAGACGCAATCCCCCCGCCCACGCCGGGCTCGATGGCCAGATGCCGAGCAAGTGGAAGATGCTGTGGGAGTCGGTGCAGCTCTGTTTCGTGGTGCTGGCGGGCACCCTGATCGGCCTGCTGTTCGAGCCCCGCTTCCTGCCCATCGACCAGCTCAGCGAATGGGCGCTGATGCTGCTGCTGTTTCTCATCGGGGTGCAGATGCGCAACTCCGGCATGCACCTGCGCCAGATCCTGCTCAATCCCTGGGGCATGAAGATAGCTGCCGTCGTCATCCTCACCAGCTGGCTTGGCAGTCTGCTGGCCTCCCTGCTGCTCGGCATGCCCTTCAGCCACGGGCTGGCCATGAGCTCAAGTTTCGGCTGGTACTCTCTCTCCGGCATCCTGGTGGCCGACAAGCTGGGGCCAGTGCTGGGCTCGGCGGCCTTCCTCAACGATCTGGGTCGCGAACTCATCGCCATCCTCATCATTCCCATGCTGATGCGCCACCACCCCTCGGCGGCGGTGGGATACGGCGGCGCCACCGCCCTGGACTTCACCCTGCCGGTGATCCAGCGCTCCGGTGGCATCACCATGGTCCCCATCGCCATCGTCTCCGGCTTTATCCTGAGCCTGCTGGGCCCCATCCTGATCCTGGCCTTCCTGGCCATCTGAGCCGGGCGCGACCCCCCTGGCGAAAAAAAGCCCGGCAGCAATGCCGGGCTTTTTGTTGGTTCAGGGGAGTGTCACCTCTAGACTCGCCACCGGCCGCCGCTCATCACCCTCTCGATGGCGAGGTGCTCCGGCGCTATCAGCAGCAGATCCGCATCCTGTCCCACCCCGATCCCCCCCTTGCCCGCCAGTCCCAGGGCCCGCGCCGGATTGGCCGTGACCACCCCGAGAGCGACCTCGAGCGACACCCCGAGAGCGCAGGCGCGGACGCACTCCTGCCACAGGCTGGCAATCTGGCCGCAGCGCATCTCCACAAGGTGCCCCTCGCCGTCAAAGCGCGGCAGGCTGGCGTTGGCATCCGAGCTGAAGCTGATGCGATCGGCAGGCACTCCGGTCGCCAGCAGCGCCACCAGCGCCTCTGCCGCCAGTTGCTCGCCATCGTCCAGCAGCTCGCGGAAGCTCGAGGTGGTGAGATCGATCCAGCCCCCCGCCCGGCCCCAGTCGATGGCCTCGGCAAAGAGCCAGGGGTTGCGGTTGCAGTGGGTGGGATAGAGCTGGCGCAACGGGATGTCGGTGCCATCGCGCAGGGCCCGCAGCGGCGCCAGGGCCCCGCGGCCGTCCCCGACGTGGAAGAAGCTGACCCCGCTCTTGCCCGCGAGCAGCCCGGCCACCCGCGCCTCGCTCACCAGCCGCGCCAGCTCGTCGTGGGACGGCGCACTGGATCTGTGATCGCTGATGGCCAGCTCCCCCACCCCCAGCACCTCGGGGATCAGCATGATGTCCGACTCCACCCTGCCGGTGAGGGTCTTGACCGGCAGGTGATAGGAGCCGGTATACATATAAGCGCTCACCCCGGCGGCGCGAAACTCGCGCACCTTGCCGAGCACCTGGGCCGGGGTGCGGGTCAGGCTGTCGGTGCCGAGCGCCGCCACCAGCGTGGTGACACCGGCCTTGAGCGCCTCTCCCGCCGCGAGTTCAGGGGTACGAAAGGCAAAGCCCCCCTCCCCACCGCCCCCCGTGATGTGGGCCAGGGGATCCACCAGCCCGGGCACCAGGTAGCGGCCACGACCGTCGACGCGCACCAGCGGCCAGTCAGGGGGGACTGTCAGCCCCTTGCCCAGCCAGGCGATGCGGCCGTCGGCCACCAGCAGATCCTGCTGGCCGAGCGGGGCCGGGCTATGAATTTCCGCACCCTCGATCAGGGTCAACATGGGCTCTCTCCTTGCTGCATGAAAAAAGAGGGAGCAGGCTC
The DNA here is from genome assembly GCF_046078285.1 of Aeromonas bivalvium. NCBI lineage: Bacteria > Pseudomonadati > Pseudomonadota > Gammaproteobacteria > Aeromonadales > Aeromonadaceae > Aeromonas > Aeromonas bivalvium. The sequence continues at coordinate 258,750 of NZ_JBGXBV010000004.1, read as the reverse complement.
CCTCTGCCTGTTACCCATCAATCGCCATAGATATCGTACTGAAAGTACTTCTGGTTGATCTCCTGATACTTGCCGTTGGCACGCAGGGCCTTGATCGCCTCGTTCAGCCTGGCCTTGAGATCCTGATCCCCCTTGCGCACCGCAATCCCCATGCCGTCGCCAAACCACTGGCGATCGGTCAGGGCTGGCCCCACGTACTCGAACTTGTCTCCGCCCGCCTTGCCGAGCAGCCCCTGATCGATGGCCGAGGCGTCGGCCAGCAAGGCCAGCACCCGGCCCGCCTTCAGATCGAGATAGGCCTCGTCGGCACTGCCGTAGCGCACTATGGTGACATCAGAGCCAAAGTTGTCCGTCAGGTACTTGTCGTGGGTGGTGGCGCGCTGCACACCGATGCGTTTGCCCGCCATCCCCTGCGGCGTCAGCGCCAGCTCGGTGCCCTTGGCCGCCACGAAGCGGTTGGGGATATGGGCATATTTCTCGGTGAAATCCACCTTCTTGCGCCGCTCGTCGGTGATCGACATGGCGGCGATGATAGCGTCGTATTTGCGCGACAGCAGGGCCGGGATCATGCCGTCCCAATCCTGCGCCACCAGCTCGCACTTGACGGCCATCTGATGGCACAGGGCGTTGGCGAGATCGATGTCAAAGCCCTTGATCTCCCCCGACGCATCGGTCCAGGAGAAGGGGGGATAGGCGCCTTCCACACCGAAGCGCACGGTTTTCCACTCCTTGGCCGTGACGGGGGTGGTGAGCAGGCAGGCAGCAAACAGGGCTGACAGGGTCAGTTTGGTATTCATCATGAGTACTCCATTACAAAGCGCACAGGCGCGGTCAGGGCATCGCAAGCATGGGCAGGCGATGGCCAACAAACGGCAAAACGCGGATGAGCGAGATCAGCCCCTATGGGTACCAATGATCAGAAGGTATCAATGATCGGATCGGCGGGGGTCAATGAGCTGCTCCGGGGCCTCGATCTATTCGTCGAACCACTCGGAGAGGTAGAAAGGCTTGAAGTAGAAGGCCAGAAAGAAACCTCTGGCTTTGCGCATCATGATGGTCTGTCGCGTCCTGTGACAAAGATGAGAGCCACCTTAGCACGCCCCAAATTTGCCCTGCAAGAGGGGCTTGTGGGACCATCGCAAAAATCCTGGCCATGGCCAACAGAACCAGGATCCTCTAGGCTCTGAGCACCTTGCCATCGACCTGCCAACGACCCTGATCCCATGAATTTTCTGGCTCACCTGCATCTGGCGGCCCATACCCAAAGCTCTCTCACCGGCAACCTGCTGGGGGATTTCATCAAGGGCCCGTTGCCGACGGGCCTCGCGGCCCATTTCGATGAGGGGGTCTGGCTGCACCGCAAGATAGACGCCTTCACCGATGCCCACCCCGAGCACAGGGCGGCGGTCGCCTGCTTCGCGCCCCCCTGGCGCCGCTTTGGCGGCATTGTCGTGGACATGCTCTACGACCACTGGCTCTGCTGCCACTGGCAGCAATTCAGTCCGGATCCCCTGCCCCGCTTCCTGCAGCAAAGCTATGGTCAGCTGCTGGCGGATCACGCCCGCCTGCCGGATGGGCTGCCAATGCCCCTCAGGCGGATGGCGGAGCAGGACTGGATCGCCTCCTACCGGCACCGGGAGGGGCTGAGTCAGGCCCTCAACGGCATAGGCCGCCGCCTGCGCCGTCCACTCCCCCTGGGCCAGGCCCTCGCCACCCTGGACGAGGGGGCCTGGCATGCCTGCGAGCAGGGTTTTGTGCGCTTCTATCCCCAGCTGATGGAGCACAGCGCGCAACAACTCGTCCACTACCGCGCCACCAGGGCCCCATGAGGCCGGGGCCCGTCTGCGCCGGCTGGCGGGAAAGGAAAACGGGGCCGCGATCAGAATGGGGCTTTTATGACACCCAAAAAGGGAGGAGACTGCTGTCTGGATCCAGGCCGACAGCGCAGAGCCAGACCAGGATCCCAGCCATCAAGACCCAAGGAGACCTCTTCATGTCACTGCGATTGTTCTGTGGCGTCCTGTGCGGCGCCCTCCTCACGGGGGGCCCGGCCCAGGCCGCCGAGCCGGCCAAGTCCGCCATCCTGTTTGAAAACGTGCGCATCTTCGATGGCAAGGGCAGTTCCCTCAGCGCCCCCTCCTCCGTGCTGGTGGAGGGCAATCTCATCAGCCGGATCAGCCAGGGCCCCATCCAGGTAGAGGGCGAGGTGCAGCGCATCGACGGCCAGGGCAAGACCCTGATGCCGGGCCTCATCGATGCCCACACCCATCTGATGTTCGCCACCCTGCCACAGATAGCCTTGCTGACCAATGACATCACCTTCGCCACCGTGGCGGCGACCAGGGCCGCCAACGACATGCTGATGCGCGGCTTCACCAGCGCCCGTGACCTCGGCGGTCCCGTGTTCGGCCTCAAGAAGGGGATCGACATGGGCCTCATCCAGGGACCGCGGATCTGGCCGGCTGGCGCCATGATCTCCCAGTCCGGCGGTCACGGCGACTTTCGTCTGCCCAACGAGCTGCCGGCCCTGGCGGGGCAATACTCCTTCGGCGAGCGGACCAATGCGGCCATGATCGCCGACAGCCCGGATGCGGTACGCCAGCGCACCCGGGAGCAGCTGGCCCTGGGCGCCACCCAGATCAAGCTGATGGCGGGCGGTGGTGTCGCCTCCAGCTATGATCCCATCGACGTGACCCAGTACACAGTGCCGGAGATCCGCGCCGCCGTGGAGGCCGCCGACAACTGGGGCACCTATGTGACCGTGCACGCCTACACCCCGAAGGCGGTGCGCCAGGCCATCGAGGCCGGCGTCAAGTGCATCGATCACGGTCAGATGCTCGACGAGGCCACCGCCAGGCTGATGGCCGAAAAGGGGGTCTGGTGGAGCCTGCAACCCTTCACCGACGATCGCAAGTCCCCCTTCCCTGAGGGCTCGGCCAATCGCCTCAAGCAGCTCGAGATGTACAAGGGCACCGATCAGGCCTTCGCCCTGGCCAGGCAGTACGGCATCAAGACCGCCTTCGGTACCGATGCCCTGTTCAGCGCCGAGGCCGCAGCCAGCCAGGGCACCATGCTGGCCAGGATGGGCACCTGGTACACCCCGGCCGAGGTGCTGAAGATGGCCACCCATGACAATGCCGAGCTGCTGGCCCTCTCGGGCCCGCGCAACCCCTACCCGGGCAGACTCGGCGTGGTGGAAGCGGGGGCGCTGGCCGATCTGCTGCTGGTCAGGGGGGATCCCCTCCAGGATCTCGCCCTGGTGGCCGATCCGGCCAACAACTTCCAGCTGATCATGAAGGACGGCAAGATCTACAAGAACAGCCTCTGAGCCCTGATCCGCACAAATAAAAGGCCCCGAAAGGGGCCTTTTTTAGGGTGTTCTGCCAGCCAGATGGCGTCAGGCCTGCTCTTTCTTCTTGCGAATGCTCAGGCCAAGCTCACGGCCCCGCAGGCGGGCATAATAGATGGTGCCGACGAAGGCGAGGATGGTGAACACCAGCTCCACCACCGCCAGCCACCGCTCCCCTTCATCCGTGGTGATCAGGGTCAGGGCATGGAGGAAGTAGGGCATCAGCACGAAGTTGCCCCAGGCGTGGGTATAGGGGTTGCCCTGGAGTATGCCCTTCAAGGGGAACAGCAGGGGCACGGTCCAGATCACCGGCAGCAACCAGGGGTTGAGATCCGGGTGGGGAGAGAGCCAGACGTGCCAGATGATGACCCAGGCCAGCAGGCCGAGGAAACCGACCAGGGTCAGCAGACGGGCGGCAAAGGTGGTCACTTGAGGATCTCCAGCACCTGCTCGGGGGGACGGCCGATGCGGGCCTGCCCCTTGCGGATGACGATGGGGCGTTCGATGAGCCTGGGATGCTGGTGCATGGCGCGAATGAGTGCATCGCCGCTCGCCTCCCCCAGCCCCAGTTCCTTGTAGAGATCTTCCTTGGTACGCATCAGCTGGCGGGGATCGGCAAAGCCCAGCTGGGTCAGCAGGGTGCGGATGGTCTCCTCGCTCGGGGCCTGCTCCAGATAGAGCACCACCTCGGGCTGGATGCCGTGCTGCTCGAGCAGGGCCAGGGTCTCACGGCTCTTGGAGCAGCGTGGATTGTGGTAAATTTGGGTCTCGCTCATGATAACTCCCTGATTTATCGCATGAGAGGGAAAGAAACGGCGCTATTGTATGGCAAAGCCGGGAGGCCGTCTCCCATTGATGAAATGAAACCGGACCGTTATCAACTTGTGCCGGGACTGCCCCATCAGGGGTGCGATCCGCCACAGAGTCAACCGCACACGAGGAGGAGAGGATGCCAAGAACCATCTGGACGCTGGCCCTGGTCTGTCTGCTGGGGGCCTGCCGCCCGCCAGCCGAACTGAGCAATCCCCGGGGCGAGGCGGTCAGCCTGAGCCAGTTTGCCGGCAAGCCGCTCCTGGTGAACTACTTCGCCCAGTGGTGCGCTCCCTGCCTGCGGGAGATGCCCCTGCTCAACGCCCTGCACGCCGAGGGGCGGGTGCAGGTGCTGGCCCTGAGCTTCGATGCCATGACCTCGGCCGAGCTCGACGAGCTCGCCCGCCGTCACGACATCCGGGTACCCATCATGCAGCGCAACGACGGCGGCGCCCCTCTCCCCTTCCCGCGCCCGGGCCAGCTGCCCACCAGCTACCTGCTCGATGGCGAGGGCAAGCTGGTGCAGACCCTGGTGGGTGAGCTCGATGACGCGCGCCTCGCGGCCCTGACGCTCCCGCAGCCATGAGATGCCGCCCGCGCAACAAAAAGGGCGCAGTGGTCACCCACTGCGCCCTCTGCGGCGGCTGGCCCTTCACATCTTGAGGCTCTCCAGGGCCTTCTTCTCCCGTTCCAGCTCGGTGATCCTCGCCTCGATGCGCGCCAGACTCAGCTTGTTGCTGGTGGTGCCACGGGCCACGATCAGCTCGTCGATGGCGGCCTGGTAGTCCCCCCGCAGGGAGAGGGTCTCGGCCCGCGCCATGTGCAGTTCCTCCATCCTGCCCGCCTTGCGATAGGCATCCGCCAGCAGGCCCCAGGTCAGGCTGTTCTCCTCATGCTCCCGGGCGTAGGGGTCCAGGATGGCGATGGCCTTGGCGGCATTGCCGCTCTCCAGGTAGGCGTTGCCCAGGTTGATGACCACCACCTCGTTGTCCGGCATCCGGCGCCGGAACTGCTCGAGGCGGGCGATGGCCTGACTGCCGCGCCCCTTGGCGAGATCGATGTCGGTCTGACCATCCAGGATGAAGAGATCTTCGGGATGACGGCTGGCAAGCTCCTTCATGATGAGGTCGGCCTCATCGATGCGCTTGAGCTGGAGCAGCACCAGGGCCTTGCCATAGAGGGCGGCATCTTTTAGCGGGTAATCCCCCTTGGCGATGCGCTGCTCGAAGAAGGTGAGCAGGGCCGCCTGGCGCTCAGTACCGAAGCGGGCCTGGATCCGCACCTTGGCGAACCAGAAGTCCAGGCTGGGAGCCAGGTTGCGCTTGCCATAGCTGGCGGCCCTGGCGCGGGCCTCGGCGATGCGGGTCTCCGGCAGGGGATGGGTCAGCAACATCTCGGGGGGCTTGCTGGCATAGCGGTACTCCGCCGCCAGCTTCTGGAAGAAGGTCGCCATGCCGCTGGGGTCGAAACCGGCGTCATACAGCGTCTTCATGCCGATGCGATCCGCCTCGTACTCGTTGTCCCGGGTGTAGTTGATCGCCGACTGCATGGAGAGGCCGAGGGTGGTCTGCAGGGCGGCGATGCCGGCGGTGGGATTGATCACCGCCAGGGCGATGGAGCCCGCCAGCCCGGCCAGGGTCATGGCGGTGCTGCTCGCCTTGGACTCGAGATAGCGGGCGATGTGACGCTGGGTCACGTGGGTGATTTCGTGGGCCAGCACGGAGGCGAGTTCGCTCTCGCTGTCGGCGTAGAGGAACAGGCCAGTGTGTATCTTGACCCGACCGCCGAGGAAGGCCGCGGCGTTGATGCTGGGGTCGTTGATCAGGAAAAAGGTGAACGGGAATCGCACCCCGTCTGCGTTGGTGAGCAGGCGCTGACCCAGATCGTCTATGTACTGGTTAAGCACGGGGTCGTCGATAACGGGCAGACCGGCGCGGGCGAAGCGCATGAAGGCATTGCCGTAGCGCACCTCCTGCTCGATGGGCAGGGCCGCGACGCCGGCGGTGCCGATGTCGGGCAGCTGGTTGTTGCCCTGGGCGGTGAAGCTGGCGCTCATCAGGGAGAACAACAGGGGAATGCTTGCCGTCAGGGGGGAAAAACGTGCCACGTTATCGCTATCTCCAAATAGGGTCTTCGGCAGGATACCTTCGCCCCCCGCGCCCCACAAGCGTTGTTTCAGGGCGCCATCGCGGCCATAATAGCGGCGTCTCGCCCGCTGGAGCCGTTATGGAGCACCTGGATCTGACCCCCTATCGCTGTCCCGAGCCACTCATCATGGTCAAACTCTGGTTGCGTCAGGCCACGCCGGGCCAGGCCCTGGCCATCAGCCTGGCCGACCCCGGCTCGCGACGGGACATTCCGGCCTATCTCACGCGCCAGGGCCATGCCGTGGTGCTGTGCCAGCAGACCCCTGCGCGCCTGCAGCTGCAGCTGACGGTCGGGGAGCCACCCTGTTGTTGAGGAGTACCCATGTTTGAAGTCCTGAAGCGCTGGTATCAGACCCGATTCTCCGATCCCAACGCCGTCACCCTCTTCCTGCTGCTGCTGTTCTGTTTCGCGACCCTCTGGCTGTTTGGCGACATACTGGCGCCCCTGCTGGTGGCCGTGGTGATGGCCTACCTGCTGGAGTGGCCGGTGAGCCGGTTGCAGCGACTGGGCCTGGGCCGCACCCCGGCCACCGCCCTGGTGTTGCTGCTGTTTCTGATGCTCGCCGTGCTGGCCCTGCTCGGCCTGGTGCCGACCCTGTTCAGTCAGGGGATCAACCTGGCCAAGGAGTCCCCCGCCATGCTGGCCCATGCCCAGGACGCGGTGCGCACCCTGCCACAGAAGTACCCCGAGCTCATCGACATCAGCCTGGTGGAGACGCTGATCGACAACATACGCCAACGCATCCTGAGCGGTGGCGAGAAGCTGGTGAGCGCCTCCCTGAGCTCCCTCATCAACTTGGTCGCCCTGCTCATCTACCTGATCCTGGTGCCGCTGATGGTCTTCTTCATGCTCAAGGACAAGGGGGTGCTGCTGGGGGGGATCCGCCGCTTCCTGCCCCGCAATCGCACCCTGGTCAACCGGGTCTGGGTGGAGATGAACGATCAGATCATCAACTATGTCCGAGGCAAGGTGATCGAGATCCTCATCGTCGGCATCGCCACCTATATCCCCTTTGCCCTGATGGGGCTGCGTTACTCCGCCCTGCTGGCGGTGGCGGTCGGCCTCTCTGTGCTCATCCCCTACATAGGCGCGGCCGTGGTGACGGTACCGGTCGCCATGGTGGCCCTGTTCCAGTGGGGCCTCACCCCGGAGTTTGCCTGGCTGATGGTCGCCTACCTGGTGATCCAGGCCCTCGACGGCAACCTGCTGGTGCCCCTACTCTTCTCGGAGGCGGTCAACCTGCACCCCGTGGTGATCATCATCGCCGTGCTGGTGTTTGGCGGCCTGTGGGGTTTTTGGGGCGTCTTCTTCGCCATCCCCCTGGCCACCCTGGTCAAGGCGGTGATCAATGCCTGGCCCAAGCGGGATGAAGAGACCCAGCCTGCGGGCTGAGTCCAGGGCCTGGGCCTCTTCCCTGACGATGGCGCCCGGGCTTGAAGGGATCGCAAAAACAGGCTTCACTGGCAGCATCCACCCGGGCCCGGTCTGACCGAGCCCCCTTGTCCATGGATCACAAGGAATTTCTCCATGCCCTCTGTCCGCACGCGGCGCCCCACCGCCCTTGTCAGCCTGTTGGCCCTGCTGCTGGCCACCCCCGCCCTGGCCGATATCGACCTGGGGGCCCTCAGCGTCTTCGCCAGCGACAGTCCGGCCAGCCCCATTCCCAAGGGACTGGTGCTGGGCGGCGCCTTCATCGGCGGTCAGGCGCGCTATCAGCACCAGGATGACACCTTGCTGCCCATCCCGGGGGCCCTCTATTTTGGTGACAACCTCATGTATCTGGGAGACAGGGCCCGCTATTACCTCTCCCGGGACGGCAATCTGTCGACCTATGGCTTTGGCCGCGTGCGCTTTGGCAACCTGGATCCGGATGATGACCCCTTCTTCGATGGCATCCACAAACGCAAAGGCCAGCTGGAGGCAGGATTCGGCGCCGATCTCGTCACCCCCTATGCCCTGCTGACCTTGCGAGCCACCAGCGATGTCACGGGCAACAGCAAGGGCCAGGAGGTGATGGCCTGGGCCAACTTCCCCATAGTGCGCGGCAGATTGCTGCTCATGCCCGGGGCCGGCCTGATGCTGCGCAGCCACAACCTGGCCAACTACTATTTCGGCGGTGTCTCCGACGACGAGGTGGCGCCGGGGCGGGAGCAGTGGAACACGGGCACTACCCTCTCCCCCATGGCCTCCATCATCGGCAGTTACCGTTTCAGCCCCCACTGGATTGGCGGCTTTGGCATCAACTACGAACGCTATGATGACGACGTGGCCGACAGCCCCCTGGTGCAACATGGCGGCGAGCTCTATGCCGGGGTCGGGCTGGGCTATATCTGGTAAACCCGGGCAAGCGGGCCCCCAGGCGACGACAACAGGCCCCCATGATGGGGGCCTGTTGTCGTGTCGGGCCAGATCAACGCCCGCTCACAGCACGGCGAGGAAGGCCTCGAGCGCCGTGGTGACCGCCTCCGGCCGCTCCAGGCTCGCCAGATGACCGGCCCCGGGGATCTCCCTGAGAGGGCAGCCCAGCTCCTCGGCCATCAGATACCCCTCCAGCACCGGGTGCATCCCGTCCTCGCACCCCATGATGATCAGGCTCGGCTGGGAGAGATACTGCAACCATTCGATGCGATCCTCTCGCCCCACCCAGTGCCGCCCCAGCCGCACCAGGGAGTCGATGCGCTCGGGTGGCCACTGGTCGAGCCGCGTCATCATGGCCTGCTGCAACAGGGGGGCCGGCTGATGGGCCAGATAGCGGCCGGTCCATTCGGCTGCGATGACGCTGGGCACCCGCCGCGCCGCTTCCATCTCATCGAACCAGCCCTGGTAGCGTGTCCCGCTCACCTGGGGCTCCCAACCGACGAAGCAGTTGAGCAGCACCAGGCCCCGCAGCCGCGCCGGCGCCAGCTTCGCCAGCTCGACGCCCCAACAGCCCCCCAGGCCCTGGCCCACCAGCACGAACTCCTCTATGCCCAGCCTGTCCATCAGCGCCAGCATCTGGCCGGCCAGATCGGTCAGGTTGCCATTGGCGGCGGGCAGGGGGCCAGATTGGCCGTGCCCCCACAGCTCGGGCACGATGCAGCGATAGCGCCCCTTGAGCGCCTCCAGCTGGGGACGCCACACCTCGGCATCCATCAGATAACCATGGCCAAACAGAATGGCCGGCCCCCGTCCCTCATCCAGATAGGCGAGCGGGCTGGCGTCAATCTCCACAAACTGTCTCATGATGTCCTCGAACAAGCGGATCTGGCGGGGCCACCCTCATGGTGCCGCGCCTGTGATGTGGAGCCAAGTTTACCATATGGCCCTGGCACAGGGTGGCCGAGTGGGGCAAGCTGGCAAGAGATCAACAAGGAGAGACACATGGGCAAGGAAAACGGACACAAGCTGGGCAAGAAGGCCTACGAGGCGGCGCTGCAGCCCCTGCAGGCCGAACTGGTCAAGTTGCAGGAATGGGTCAAGCAAGAGGGGCTCAAGGTGGTGGTGCTGTTCGAAGGGCGGGATGCTGCCGGCAAGGGGGGCGTCATCAAGGCGATCACCGAGCCCCTCAATCCGCGGGTGGTGAGGGTCACCGCCCTGCCGGCCCCCTCGGACAGGGAGCGCACCCAGTGGTACTTCCAGCGCTACGCCGCCCACCTGCCCGCCGCCGGCGAGATGGTGCTGTTCGATCGCTCCTGGTACAACCGGGCCGGGGTCGAGCGGGTGATGGGATTTTGCAGCGATGACGAGTATCGCGAGTTTCTGCGGGCCTGCCCCGAGTTCGAGCGCATGCTGACCCGCGCCGGCATCACCCTGCTCAAGTACTGGTTCTCGGTATCGGATGAAGAGCAGGAGAAGCGTTTCCTCGACCGGATCAACACCCCCATCAAACGCTGGAAATTCAGTCCCATGGATCTGGAGTCCCGCTCGCGCTGGGCCGAATACTCCCGGGCCAAGGACGACATGTTCATCTACACGGATACCACGGACAGCCCCTGGTTCGTGGTCGAGGCCGACGACAAGCGCAGCGCCCGCATCAACTGCATCAGCCATCTGCTCGGCCAGATCCCCTATCAGGCCATAGAGTACGCCCCCGTCACCCTGCCCCCCATCGACAACCAGGGCTACGAGCGCCCCGCCCTCGCCATGCAGACCCTGGTACCGGATGTGGCCAAGCGTCTGCGCAGCAAAAAGGCCAGCCAGGACCATGAGCCCCAGAGCAAACAAGCCAAGCAAGCGCCAGGCAAGCCCAGCGGGGAGCGCAAGACGAAACCCGCCAGAGGCAAGGGCGGCGCGGGCAAGAACACCCCCTAGCCGGGCTCATCACGGACGCAGGGCCAAGGTGGCCCTGCCATGGGCCCAGCCCCTCATCTCGCCGCCAATAAAAAGCCGGCCCAGAGGGCCGGCAAAAAGGCATTGAATGACAATCAGCAAGGGGCGGCACCATCAGCCGCGAATGTATTTGGCGGTACGGGGGAACGCCTGCTCCCTGGCATCGAACAGGTAGCAGGCCTCGGCCGGGATGCCGACACTGTAGGACTCCCCGCTGCTCACCGCTATGTCCGCATTGGCCTTGACGGTGAAGTCCTGCCCCTCGACCTCCATGTAGACGAAGGATTCGGCCCCCAGGTGTTCTGCCACCTGGACCAGACCCGTCACCTTGCTGTCGGCATGGGGGTGATCCAGGGTCACCAGGTGCTCGGGGCGCACCCCCAGTTCCACCTTGTCACCGACCGCACCGCGCCGGGCGTCGACCCGGGCGCGCACCCGATCCCCGGACGCCAGCTTGATCAGGCACTCCTGCTCGCCTATCTCGGCCAGCTCGCCAGAGAGGAAGTTCATCTTGGGGGAGCCGATGAAACCGGCCACGAACTTGTTGTCCGGGTTGTGGTAGAGATCGAGCGGGGCGCCAAACTGCTCCAGGTTGCTGGTGGCCTCCCCCTTGAGCGGGCTCAGTACCACTATCTTGTCCGCCAGGGTCATCGCCTCTATCTGGTCGTGGGTCACGTAGATGATGGTGGAGTTGAGCTCCTTGTGCAGCTTGGCGATCTCGATGCGCATCTTGACCCGCAGGGCGGCATCCAGGTTGGACAGGGGTTCATCGAACAGGAACACCTGGGGCTGCTGGACGATGGAACGGCCGATGGCCACCCGCTGGCGCTGGCCGCCGGAGAGGGCCTTGGGCTTGCGCTCGAGCAGGGGCTCGAGGCCGAGGATCTCGGCGGCGCGCATCACCCGCTTGTGGATGTCGTCTTTCCCCATCTTCTTGAGCTTGAGGCCAAAGGCCATGTTCTCGTAGATGTTCATGTGGGGATAGAGGGCGTAGGACTGGAACACCATGCCGACGTTGCGCTCCACCGGGGGCACGTCGTTCATGTAACGCCCGCCTATGGTCAGCTCGCCGCTGGTGATGTCCTCCAGACCCGCGATCATCCGCAGCAGCGTGGATTTGCCGCAGCCGGACGGGCCGACGAAGACGATGAACTCCCCTTCCTTGATGGAGAGGTTGATGTTGCGCAGCGTGTCCTTGTGAACCGCCGGATCGTAATTCTTGCGAACGTTGTTGAGTACTACTTCAGCCATGACGAGCTCCGCTCTTGAATCTTTGCAAATCGTGACGGCGGGGGGAGTCGCCTCCCCCGGCCATAAACCTTGATCTTTGACGCCGCCCGCACAGCTGCACCTTGGTGCTGGCTGCCGGGCAGGCGCACTTACCCTTTCACCCCGCCGGCGGTAAGACCGCCCACCAGCCAGCGCTGAGCCAGCAGGAACACCAGGGTGATGGGCAGGCCGGACAGCACGGCGGCCGCGGCGAAGTCGCCCCACAGGTAGTTCTGGGGATAGAGGTACTGCTGGGCCCCGACCGCCAGGGTCAGATTGTCCACATCCTGCAGCAGGATGGAGGCCATGGGCACCTCTGTGATGGCCCCGATGAAGGAGAGGATGAAGACCACCGCCAGGATGGGCACCGACAGGGGCAGCAGGATCAGCCTGAACGCCTGCCACGGGGTGGCACCATCGATGGCCGCCGCCTCTTCCAGGGAGGAGTCGATGGTCTCGAAGTAGCCCTTGATGGTCCACACGTGCAACGCTATGCCCCCCATGTAGGCCAGGATCAGGCCGCCGTGGGTGTTGAGGCCAAGCCAGGGAATGTACTCCCCTATCTTGTTGAACAGGGCATAGATGGCCACCAGGGCCAGCACGGCCGGGAACATCTGGAAGATCAGCATCCCCTTGAGGATGGTCTGCTTGCCACGAAAGCGCAGGCGGGCGAAGGCATAGGCGCAGGTGGTGGAGAGCACCACTATCATCAGCGCCGTGACTCCGGCCACCTTGATGGAGTTCCACAGCCAGGTCAGCACGGGGAAGGGCGGCGGCGTGACGCTGCCATCGGCATTGGTGATGGTCATGCCGAGCGCCAGCTTCCAGTGATCCAGGGTCGGATTGGAGGGGATGATCTCCCCCACCGAGAAGTTGCCGTTACGAAACGAGATGGCGATGACCATGATCAGCGGGAAGATGATCAACGCCAGGAAGCACCACATCACCAGGTGGGTGGCCCACACCCGGTATTTGACAGACTTGGGTTGTACGATAGCCATTGGCCGCCCCTTACAGTTGATCAGCTTTGGAAAGCTTGAGGTTGAGCAGTGCCAGGGCCCCGACGATCAGGAAGATGGCGGTGGCGATGGCGCTGGCCAGACCGTAGTCCTGGCCACCGGAACCCTGGAACGCGATCCGGTAGGTGTAGCTCACCAGCAGATCCGTGGTCCCGGCCGGGGTACTGGCCCCTATGATGTCCGGCGCCCCATTGGTCAACAACTGGATAAGCACGAAGTTGTTGAAGTTGAAGGCAAACGAGGCAATGAGCAGCGGCGTGAGCGGCTTCATCAACAGCGGCACCGTGATCTTGAAGAAGTTCTGGACAGGGCCGGCGCCGTCCATGGCGGACGCCTCGTAGAGATCGTCCGGGATGGCCTTGAGCAGCCCCATGCACAGGATCATCATGTAGGGGTAGCCGAGCCAGGTGTTGACGATGAGGATCATCACCTTGGCCAGGAAGGGGTTGGTATACCAGTCCGGCTTGATGCCGAACGCCGCTTCCAGGAACAGGTTGATCTCGCCGAAGTTCTGGTTGAACAGGCCCTTGAACACCAGGATGGAGATAAAGGCCGGGATGGCGTAGGGCAGGATCAGCATGACCCGGTAGAAGCCACGCCCCCTGAGCTGCTCCCACTGCACCAGGCAGGCGACGACCATGCCGATGGCCAGGGTGAACAGCACGGAGCAGGTCGAGAAGATGACGGTCCAGACGAAGATCTGGAAGAAGGGGCCCTGGATGCCCGGATCGGTGAGGATGCGGGTGAAGTTCTTCCAACCGACGGCGACCACGAAGCCCGGGGCCACGCTCTTGCCGACAAACTGGCCCTGCTCGTCGATGTACTGGTAAAAACCTGTCTCTGGGTTGGGCATCATCAGCTCGTTGCGCTGGTTGTCCCGCAGCAGGTTGCTCTCCTTGAGCATGACCCCGGATTTCAGCACCACACCGTCCGTCAGCTGGGTATAGAGGGGCTTTTGCGCCGCGAACTTGCGCAGGCTGCTCATGGTGAGCTGTATGCCCCCTTCGGGCAGCACCAGATCCAGCTCGGAGAGGTGGGTCCTGTGGGCGACGATCTCGCGGATCGGCGCAGGCGAGAAGGCCGGCTCTCCCTCGAGGGGCACCAGGGTGACCTGCTGCTCGGTGTCAATCAGGCTGGCCTGACGCTCTGCCTGGCTGCGGCTCTTGTTGTCCATCAGCGTCAGGGAGGGGCTGACGAAGCGGCGACCATCCTGGGTGAGCAGCAGCTGATACTGGTTGTTCTCCCCTTTGAGCAGGGTGAAGTCAAACTCGCCGCCGGCGACCTTGTAACTCTTCTTGAGATGATAATTGCGCGCCTGCTCGACCGAGAGCAGGTTCGCGCCTGAATAGTTGGTAAACGCTATGCCTATGGTGTAGGCGAGCGGGAAGATGATGAAAACCACCATGCCTGCCACACCGGGAAAGATGTAGCGATGGGCATAGGTCTTCTTGTTCATGAAGACGTAGAGGCCAACGGAGACCACCAGCAGATCGAGCAGGGCAAACACCCATTCGCCGCTGGCATACATCATCACGGCCGCATAGCCGTTGAGCACGGCAATCAGCGCCGCCATGGTCCACTTAAGCCAGGTGTGCTTGTCATTGGGACCGGCATAGGATTCGAGAGAAGGTACTACTTCCATGCCATTTAACCTTATTACGCCAAGGGGAGGAAAAGTGGGAGGCCCGAAGGCCTCCCGGGTAGTGCTTGCTTACTGAACGATACGCTTGGCAGCGGTATCCAGGGCTTCATCGACACCCTGACGGCCTGAGGTGACGTTCTTGAGGGCTGTTTCAAAGGAAGACCAGAAGCGGCTCATCTCGGGCACGGACGGCATCGGCTCGCCATTTTGCGCGTTCATCATGGTCGCCTTGATGTTGGCATCGGATTCCAGGGTCTTCTGGAAGGATTTGAGTGCCACGGCGCCCAGGGGCTTGTCCGCATTCACCGCAGCCAGTCCCTTGTCGGTCAGCAGGTAGTTTTCCAGGAACTCGACGGCCAGATCCTTGTTCGGGCTGGCGGCGTTGATGGTGGCGCCCAGCACGCCGACGAAGGCCTTGGCCGGCTTGCCGTTCAGGGTCGGCAGCGGCGCGACGCCGTACTTGATGCCGCTCTTGTCCAGGTTGCTCCAGGCCCAGGGACCGTTGATCATCATGGCCACTTCGCCCTTGTTGAACTTGGCATCCATGACGCCGTAGTCGATGCCCTTCTCCAGGTGACCGGATTTGATCATGTCGGCAATGTAACCCACGCCCGCCTTGGCACCTGCGTTGTTGACGCCGGTGTCTTTCACGTCATAACCGGTGGCGGTCTTCTTGAAGGCGTAGCCACCGTTGGCAGCCACCAGGGGGTAGCTGAAATAGGGGGTGTCATAGGCCCACATGATGGCGCGCTTGCCATCTTTTTTCAGGGCTTCGTCGATCTTGGCGATCTCTTCGAAGGTCTTGGGCGGCTCGGGCAGCAGGTCCTTGTTGTAGATCAGGCTCACGGCTTCAACGGCAACCGGGTAACCGTAGGTCTTGCCATCGACGGACATGGCATCCCAGGCGAACTGCTCGAACTTGGCCTTCTCGTCGGCATTCGGGGTGACGGGCACCAGCAGACCGGACTTGACCCACTCACCGTAACGGTCGTGGGCCCACAGGAAGATGTCCGGGCCGTTGCCGGTGGCGGCGGCTTGCTGGAACTTCACTTCCACCTGATCCGGGTGCGCCACGGTTACCTTGATGCCGGTCTCGGCTTCGAACTGCTTGCCCACTTCGGCCAGGCCATTGTAACCCTTGTCGCCGTTGATCCAGATGGTCAGTTGACCCTCGTCGATAGCCGCAGTGGCAGAGCAAGCCACACCCAGGGTAGCCAAACCGATCAGAGAAGAGAGTAATGTCTTTTTCATGAGCCTTTCCTTGTTGTTGTACCGCGCTGCAAGAGCATTGTGTGCAGGATGAATATTATCCCAAAGCCCAATTGCCTCACATGACGCAACTCGCATTTTTGAAATGCAATTACGTACTTCTTTCCAGAAAGTTCTGAAAACATTTTCTTGTTTCAGGTAGTTACCGCATTTTACCGCCACCCCCCTCTTACCAATAAGGGAAATAAGTTACCTAACTGAAACATAATTACATAATTGAAAGGGTTTTCATTGGACTGAAAACCCTTTCAGAGTGGCTTCATGGTTTAATTTGCTAACTAAAGCACCTGCCCGGTTTCTTGCCCTGCCCGCGGGCAAAATAAAAAGGCACCCGGGCCAGGCCGGGTGCCTTTTTGGCAAAAATCAGGGACGGATCACATTACGAGGAGCGGGTGAGCTGATCCTTGAGGTTGGGCGGCACCCCTCTGATGGTCAGGGTGTCGGTCTGGGGGTCGTAGAAGATCCGGCTGTTCAGCAGTTTCTGCTCGAAGCTCAGGGTCAGGCCGCCACCTGAGCCGACAAACTTGGTCAGCCCCCGCAGGGTGGAGCGGTCCGCCGGGAAGCGGTCCTCCAGCTCGTACTCCTTGCCGATGAAGCTGTAGAAATCGAGATCATTGTCCCCCGGCAATTCGGCGGACAATTCGCGAATTTCTATCTCCTCGCCGGCGCTGGCCTGCTCGGTGCAATATTTGAAGACCTGCTTCTTGTAATCATTGCGCTCGGCCGGCTCCAGCTGCTGGCTGTCGCAATAATCCTCCACCGCCTGCAGCAAGCCTTTATTTTGCAGCTTGGCATCCATGCCTTCCCGGGCTCCCAATACATCGAGGAAAAAATCCCCGAGCTTGCGCCCGACCCGTCCCTTGCTGAAGGTGATATAGCGGCGAGAATCGGGCTGGGTTTGCCATTCGGTCAAATCGATGCGGGCCACCAGATTAAGCTTGCCGATGTCGAGATATTGAATATGGCTGAGCTCGAGCGCCTCGCTCACGGTCACGCTCTCCTTGCCCTCCAGCAGGGCCATCATCAGATAATCGACCCCGACATAGTTGTATTTGGCAAACAGCAATACCCCCTGCTCGTCCAGGGCATGCTCCACCAGATGCTGCACCAGCAGCTGGGTCATGCTGACCGAGAAGGGGACAAACTCCATCTGCTCGCCGAGCAGTTGCTCGAGGGCGATGCGAAAGGCGGGAGACGGCTGCTTGGGTGCCTCTTCACCGTCCGCCAGCTCGGCGACGGCCGCCTCTGGATCGGCAAAGAAACCGAACCCCTTGCCCCCCTTGCCGTTGTAGATGCGATGCAGCTCTGCCATCAGCCCCTGCACCGCCTCGTCAGGGACCAGCGTCTGGCTGCGGGTATCGGCGTGGGGTTGACCGTCACTGCCAGGGCGCAGGGAGTGAAGAATGATCTTGTCGATATCGAGACTCATGTCACAAAGCCATAGTGTTAGCCGAAAGGGTGAAGTATTATAAGGCGCTTTGAACCGAGATGAACCCAAGATTATGCCCATCGTATCAAAGTACAATAACGAGCAATTTGACGCCCTGATGAACGACCTGATCACCGCCCTGGAAAAGCACAAGGCGCCGGTGGATCTCAGTCTCATGGTGCTCG
Organism: Aeromonas bivalvium; assembly: GCF_046078285.1. Lineage (NCBI taxonomy): Bacteria > Pseudomonadati > Pseudomonadota > Gammaproteobacteria > Aeromonadales > Aeromonadaceae > Aeromonas > Aeromonas bivalvium. Next base: position 241,322 of record NZ_JBGXBV010000004.1, on the reverse strand, counting down.
GCAATCTGACCACCAACATCATCAATGGCATGGCCCCGGCCCAGCGTCAGGCGATCACCGAAAAGTTCATCCAGGCTCTCACCGCCTCGGTGGATCATCGCCACGATGCCCATTGAGTTTCTTCGCATTCTTTGATGTTTTTCAAGTAGATGGATCACTATGGTCGAAACCGGCAACCCCTATCGTGATAATGTTTCTCGCCTGATCACCTGGGGGCATTGGTTCTCCTTCTTCAACATCATCCTGGCCATGCTGATCGCCACCCGTTATCTGGGCGCCATCGGCTGGCCATCGACCACCCTCGGGGTCGTCTACCTCATCATCAGCTGGATTGGCCACTTCTCCTTCCTGAGCTTCGTCACCTATCTGCTGACCATCTTCCCCTTGAGCTTCGTGCTGCCCAGGGAGAAGCTGCTGCGCTTCGTCTCCGCCGTGGTGGCCACCCTGGCGTTGGTGTTGCTGCTCATCGACACCCAGGTGTTCCGGCTGTTCAAGTTCCACTTGAACGGCCAGGTATGGCAACTGCTGCTGGAACAGGCCCAGACCGAAGAGGGCTCTATCTGGAGCATCATCTTCGTCGCCGTGCCCACCATCTTCCTGCTGCAACTGCTGCTGTCGGCCTATGTGTGGCGCAAGATCAACAAGCGCAAGCGCCGCCAGTACGGCAACCATGTCGGGCTGGCCCTGCTCGCCTGCTTCATCCTGACCCATGTGGTCAACAGCTGGGCCGACGCCACCCTGTATCAGCCCATCACCATGCAGAAGGCGAACTTCCCACTCTCCTACCCCATGACGGCCAAGAGCTTCCTGGTCAAGCATGGCTGGCTGGATCTGGATCAGTACGAGAAGAAGGCCGAATCCCAGGACGGCGATGGCGACAGCCGCCTGCGCTACCCGCTGCGCCCCCTGAGCGTCAGCGCCCCCACGGCCCATCAGAACCTGCTGATCGTGGTGGTGGACTCACTGCGCTATGACATGCTCAACAACATCAACATGCCCAATCTGCAACGCTATGCGGATCAGCACCTCAATTTCCGCCATCACCTGAGCGGCGGCAACGACGATGTCATGGGCATGTTCAGCCTCTTCTATGGCCTGCCCGGCCACTACTACAACGACATTCGTCTGGACAAGACGCCGCCGGTCCTGCTGGACGAGATGCTGCGCCAGGATTACGAATTCGGCCTGTTTGGCGCCCTTGATGATGCCGAGAAGTACCGCCAGAGCATACTCGCCGGGCTGCGCAAGCAGGTGTTCGTGTCACGGCAGCAAGATGACGGCAAGCTGGTGGCGGACTGGCAGCAGTGGCTGGCACAGCGTCCGAGCGACAGGCCCTGGTTCTCCCTGGTCTATCTGTCGGGTCCGGGGGACTATCAGGTGCCTGCCGGCGTCAAGGGCCCCTTCCAGCCCGAGCTGACCCGGTTCAACCCGGCCACCGCCTATCGCCCGGAGAACCGCCAGAAGCTGGAGAACCGCTACAAGAATGCCGTCTTCTATGCCGACCAGCAGCTCGAACAGATGCTGAGCCAGCTGCAGCAGCAGGGCCTCGCCGATGAGACCATAGTGGTCGTCACCGCCAACCATGGTCAGGAATTCAACGACACTGAGCGCAACAGCTGGGGTTCGGGCACCAACTACTCCCGCTACCAGGTGCAGGTGCCCCTGGTGCTGGCCTGGCCGGGCAAGGCCGCCGCCAGCATAGCGCAGGGGACCAGCCACATGGATCTGGTACCGACCCTGATGCCCAATATGCTGGGGGTGCGCAATCCTGAGCGGGACTACACCAGCGGCCGCACCCTGTTCGAGCCGGGCCAGCGCAACTGGCTGCTGGCCGGCGATCAGAATGATTTTGCCATCTATCAGGGCAAGACCATCACCGAGTTCAACCGTCAGGGAGACTTCGAGCTGCGCGACTGGGACAGCTATCGCCACATCCAGCACGCCACCCCGGACATGGGAGCCATGATCCAGGTGATGAACGAGCTCAACCGCTTCTATCGCGCTCCCTAGCCCGATCGACGAGTCCCATCAGCCCGCCCTCTCGGCGGGCTTTTTATTGCCACGGGATCCCGCTGGCGCCCCCCTTCTGTCTCCCTGACAGTGTCATCCGAAAACGTATTCCTCTCGGCTAGTGATTTCTCTCTCAAAAAAAGCCAATACGATCAAGATCATAAAACTGAAGTGATAATGATTATCAATCATTGATACGATAGGGTTCATCTGCAATAATCCGCGCCCTTCAGGCTAAAACAATAATCATTATCATTTATGAAATTACCCGTTCATTACTGGCCCATGCTGCTGTCCGGGACAGCCCTGGCCGCCAGCGAGCCGGCCCAGACCGGTTCGCCCGCCCCTGTCCCCCTGGTCCATGAGACCATCATGGTCAAGGGACAACGCGTCGAGCAGAAGCTCTCCGATGTCTCCGGCTCCATCACCGTCATCACGGAGGAAGATCTGGAGCGCCAGGTCGCCACCGAGCTCACCGACGTGTTCAAGAACGAGCCCGGGGTCTCGGTGACCGGCTCCGCCGGTCGGCCGCAGAACATCATCATCCGCGGCATGGGCGGCAACCGGGTGCTCATCATCAAGGATGGGGTGCGGGTCAGCGACGGCTTCGGCGCCGACGACCTCAACGACAAGGTGGGCCGTTTCAGCTTCGATCTCGATGACGTCAAGCAGATAGAAGTGGCCAAGGGAGCGGGATCGTCACTCCATGGCTCCGACGCCATCGGCGGCACCATCGTCATCTCCACCAAGCAACCGGAAGACTACCTGCAGGGGCAGGATGCCTATCTCGGCGGCAAGGTGCTGCAGGACGGCAGCAGCGACAAGCAGAAGCTGAGCGCCACCGGCGCCGCCCGGGTACTGGATAGCGAGCACCTGCTGCGGGTCTCCGGCTGGCAGGGGCACGAGACCGCCAACTATGACGAGAGCCGCATCCCGGCGGACCTGGACGGTTTCAGCGCCTCCACCAGCTCCCGCTTCCCCTTAAGCGATCACCACCTGCTGCGCCTGGAGCTCGACTACTTCGAGGACAATGCGAAGCGGGATCAGGGACCGCGCGAAGTGCCCCAGCCCGACGGCAAGTGGCAGGTACGCCAATACCACGAGCAGGGCACTCAACGCACCCAGGGGGGCAAGCTTGGCTGGGAGGCGAGCGGTCTCGACAGCCTGCTGGCGGATCAGTTCACCTGGAGCCTCTATGGCAACCACTCCAAGAACACTGCCACCAAGCGCAGCCTGCTGCAAAACGATCTGCTGAGCGGCTATCCCCGCTACCGCAGCGAGCGGGAGATCGCCACCTTCACCGAAAAGCGCATCGGCAGCGAGCTGGACGTGCGCCGGGATCTCGTCACCGGCGCCATCGCCCACAAGCTGAGCTATGGCGTCGAGCTGGAGAGCACCCGCCACGAGCGGCCGGTGGAGAAGCTGAGCCTGGAGGCGGGAGTACCCCAGCCCAGCCAGTCCGAGCCCTTCAGCAGTGCCCGCACCGACCGGGCCGGGGTCTGGCTCGGCGACGTGGCGACCCTGGGCCGCTGGCAATTCACCCCTACCCTGCGCATGGATCACCAGTGGCTGCGCCCGCAAGAGGGCAACCAGGGCGAGAACCACAGCTGGCATCTCTCCCCCAGCCTGGCCACCAGCTACCGCATCAACGAGCAGTGGCGCAGCTGGCTCAGCTATGCCAACGGCTTTCGGGCCCCTTCCTACGACAAGGTGTACGGCAACATCCCCCACTACTTCGCCCTGCCGCCATTCCAGATCATCGCCAATACCGAGCTGCAGGAGGAGACCAGCCACAGCTTCGAATGGGGGATCAGTGGCGAGGGGGAGAGCTGGAGCATCAAGCCGGCCCTCTTCTACAACCGCTACTACAACTTCATCGACTGGCGCGAGGTGGGGCTGCGCCTGAGTGACGGTGTCATCCTGCGCCAGTACCGCAATGTGGCCAAGGCCGAAACCTGGGGCGCGGAACTCGCCGCCAGCTACTGGCTGACCCAGGAGTGGGAGCTGGCCACCAAGCTCGGCTGGGTCGACGGGGAAGACAGCCAGGGCGAGGCACTGCGTACCCTGACCCCGCTGGAGGGCAACACCCGCCTGAGCTACCAGACCCATGACTGGAGCCTGGGGGTGCAGGCGGACTACGCCGCCGCCATGAACCGGGTGCCCAGCTGCGGCAACAGCCTGACCAAGCGCCAGGATGCCTGCCTCACCAGCGCGGGCTGGTTCAGCCTGGGCCTGACGGCGGACTGGCTGATCACCGATGCCCTCAAGGTCAATGTCAAGCTCGATAACCTGTTCGACACCCGCTACACCCGCTATCAGGACGTGGCCGGGCTGGAAGCCGGTACCGACGCCTCCCTCTTCACCCAGAGCGGCCGCACCTTGAGTGCCAGCCTGCGCTACACCTTCGTGGGGATCTGATGCACAGCCTGCTGATACTGGCCAGCCTGCTGGCCACCCCGCTTCCTGAGGCAACCCAGGAGGCAGCGCCCTTGATCCCCGAGCGTCCACAACTGATGAAGGGGGAGATAGCCCGCCTCGATCCCTATGGCGGCTGGCGTGACGACAGTCGCCGCGCCCCCGATCTGCTGGCGCTGCTGGGCGAGCAGAACCGCTGGACCGACCAGCAACTCGCCGCCCAAAAGCCCCTCGAAACAACGCTGCAAGGGGAGTGGCAGGCCAGAGAGCGGGGCGAGCCCGTGCCGGAAGAGTGGCTGAGCGCGGCCGGCAGCCAGTGGCGCATGGCGGCGGACGGCAGCCTGTGGCAGCGCAGCGACGCCAATGCCACCCCCCGCCAGCGACTGGCCCCCCGTCAACCCGCCGAGGGGTACTACGAGCTTGCCGCCTGGTCCCTGCACCCGGATGGCCGCCTGCTTGCCCTGGCCGAAGACAACCGAGGGGATCGGGACTACCGCATCACCCTGCTGGATCTGGCGAGCGGCGAGACGCTCGCCACCCTGGCGCACCGGGCCAGCGATCTGCTCTGGAGCCTGGATGGCAAGACCCTTTACACCATTGCCAACGAACGCCGCACCCTGCGCCCCTGGCAGCTGTGGGCCTGGCAGGCCGGCAAGGAGGCGCTGGTGCACCAGGAGGCCGATCCCGCCTGGCTGCTCAGCCTCTACCGCACCACGGACAACCGCCACCTGGTGCTGCAGAGCAACAACCACGACAGCTCGGAGCAATACCTGCTGGATAAGGGCGGCCCGACCCTGCTCAGGGCCCGTGAACATGGGCTCGAATACTACCTGGATACCCAGGGGGACAGGGTGCTTGTCAAGAGCAACCGGGACGGGGCCATGGGACTTTATCAGGCGCCCAGCCTGGCGAGCCTGGCCACCGCCCCCTGGCAGCCCCTCTGGTCCGGCGAGGGCCGGGAGATCGAGAAGTGGCGCCTGTTTGCCCGCTATACAGTGCTGCAATACCGCAAGGCAGGGGACGACTGGCTCGACGTGCTGGATGCAGACGGCAGGCTGACCCACAGCCTGGCGCTCACCGAAGGGGCCGGCACGGCCTGGATCCAGGGGGCCCATGATCCCGCCAGCCAGCAGATCCTGATCCGCCGCCAGGGCATGGCCGAGGCGCCGCACCAGCGCTGGCTGGATCTCGCCTCCGGTCAATGGCAAGCCGCTGACAAACCGGTCGCGAACCCCCTCTATCAGAGCGAACGGCGCTGGGTGGTGGGCAAGGACGGCGTCAAGGTGCCTGTCTCCCTGGTGTGGCGCAAGGACATCCACTCCCCCAAGGCGCTGCTGCTCTACGGCTATGGCGCTTATGGCACCCCCATGCGCCCCTACTATCAGCCCCAGGTGTTGAGCCTGCTGGATCGCGGCTTCGTCTACGCCATCGCCCATGTGCGCGGCGGGGGCCTGCTGGGGGAGGCGTGGTACAAGGAGGGTCGCGGCCAGCAGAAACAACACAGCGTGGACGATTTCCTGGTGGTGGCAGACAGCCTGGCCCGGGATCCCGCCATCGACCCCGCCCGGCTGTTCGCCATGGGGGGCAGCGCCGGCGGCCTGCTGGTGGCGGCGGCCCTCAATCAGGCGCCGACCCGCTTCGCCGGGGCCGTGTTGCAGGTGCCCTTCGTCGACCTGCTCGGCACCATGCAGGATCCCGAGCTGCCGCTCACCCGCCAGGAGTACGGGGAGTGGGGCAATCCGGCCATCCCGGCCGACCATGCGGCCATGGCCCGCCTGAGCCCCTACGACAATCTGCACCCGGCCCCCTACCCGCCCCTCTATGTGACGGCCGGGCTGCACGACAGCCAGGTGCCCTACTGGGAGCCCCTCAAGTGGCTGGCCCGCCTGCGGGCCCACAGCACGGGGGCCGGTCCCTATCTGCTGCACACCGAACTCGACGGCGGCCATCTCGCCAGTGCGGGCACCGCGCAGCAGAAGGCTGCCCGTGAATATGCCTTCCTGCTCTCCCTGGCTGGGGTCCGTCACTGATGTCCGCTTTCACCTTTTCTGTTTTGGAGTCACCCATGAAACCCTCCTCCCTGGCCCTCTGGCTGGCGGCAACCCTGCTCTCCCAGCCCCTGCTGGCGGCCGAGCTGCAGTTTGTCGATGAGTCACCCCTCTCCACCACGCCCCAGGCCTGGCTGGAGCAGCGCCTCGGCGTGACGCTGGCCCCCGACTACGACAGGGCCAGCCTGCTCGGCCATCACTACAGCTTTCGCATGCTGGTCAACGGCCTGCCGGTGGCCACCACCCAGGCCGCCGTCAGCATAGACAGCGCCGGCCGCCCCTGGCGCCTCTATCACAACCTGCGCCCCTTGCAGAGCGCCGCGCCCGGCTGCGATGCCAGCACCAGCCTGGATCCCCTGCTCGGCCAGCTGCGCGCCGACGGCAGCCAGATAGACCCGCTGGGGCCGGTCGAAGCCTGGTACTGGCGTGACGGCGACACCCTGGTCCCCGCCCTGCGCCAGCGGGTGAGCGAGCACAAAGACGGCAATGCCAAGGCCAGCCGGGTCCAGCTGTTTGCCAGTTGCGAGGGGGATCGCGAGCTCGGCCGCTGGGGCGATCAGGCGAGCACCCAGGCCGTGCGCACCCCGGATGCGGGGGATCAGAACGTCATGGCACGGGTATTCGATCCCGATCCCCGCACCCAGCTGCAAGACGCCAGCCTGGTCTGGCGCGAGGCCCTGGTGCTGGCGGATGCCGCCTATCAGGACCAGGTGGAACTGCCGGTTACCCTGTTGGGCTCGGACTATGTGCTGAGCGGCCCCCACGCCAGGGTGGTGGATGCCATGGCACCCAGCACGGCTCCCTACCAGGCGGACAACCCGCAGGCCTTTCGCCTGACTCGGGACGACCCGGGCTTTGCCGACATCAACGCCTACTACCACCTGGATCTCGCCCAGCGCCACCTCAAGGCCCTCGGCTTCACCGACCTCATCCCCGGCGCCCTCGACGTCGACACGGACGCAGGCTATCAGGACAACTCCCTCTATGATCCGTTCGAGCGCAGGCTGGAGCTGGGCCGCAGCGGCGTCCCCGATGCCGAGGATCCCATGGTGATCTGGCACGAGTTCGGCCACGGGGTGCAGCACCACATCCTGCCGGATCTCGGGGAAGAGGGGGACTGGGGTGCCATCGGTGAGGGGTTCGGCGACTTCCTGGCCGCCAGCCATCGTCAGCGCAGCGAGGCGGGGCGCCAGTTCGAGCCCGCCATGGTGTTCAACTGGGATGCCCGCTTCACCGACCGCGCCCCGCGCCAGCTGGACGATGCTCGGGCCCGCTACCACCCGGACTACAACTACCCGGCCCACCGCACCATCAACGGCAGCAACGGGGATCAGCTGTGGGGCACCCCGCTGTTCCAGGCCCTGCTGGCCTCGGTGGCCGAGCACGGCGAAGGGGCGCGGGACGAGTTCGATCGCCTCGTCATCGAGTCTCACTTCGGCCTGGGGCCCGCCATCCGCATGCCGCAGCTGGCCCGCATTACCGTGGACACGGCGGCGCGCCTCTACCCGGCGCGATCCTATGCTCGCCATCTGGAGCAGGCGTTTCGCCAGCACGGCCTGTTGCAGGCCCCCGTCAATGTCGCCCTCACCGAGGACGGCGCCCTCGAGTGGGGGCAGCGCCAATCGGTGCAGCTGCACCTGAGCAACGCCGGCAGCACCCCTGTTACCCTCAACGCCCTGACCCTGTCCCTGCCCGCCGGCCTGCAGGCCGATCCCCATGCCTGGCAGCCGGCGACCCTGGCGGTAGGTGCCAGTCTCACCGCCACCCTGCGGTTGCTGGCCACCAGCCCGCTCGCCTGTGGCGACGAGGCGAGCCTCTCGGTGAACCTGGCCATGAGCGGCACCAGCCCGACCGAGCGCCAGTGGCAGCAGTCCCTCACCCTGCCCATCGGCTCCCCCGTCATCAGCCGGGCCAGCGGCCAGCCCATGACCCTCAAGGATGCCCAGAGCGAGGAGGTGCGCGGCATCAGCGAAACCAGCCTGGTGCTGGAGAAGAGCGATGACCGGGTGAGCGATCGCCTGCAACTGAACCTGGACTTGCAGCATCAGGCCCTGGATGAGCTGGAGATCTGGCTCAACTCCCCCTCAGGCACCCGCATCCAGATCTGGGACAAGGGCTACAGCCCGTTGCCACGGCTCAAAGGGGTCTTCCCCACCGAGCTGCTGCCCCTGCAAGCTTTTAGCGCCCTGACAGGAGAGCCGCTGGCCGGCCGCTGGACCCTGGAGGTGGTAGACAGCAAACCGGGCAACCAGGGGCGCATCAACGGCTGGAGCATCAGCCAGCGCACCGGCGCCCAGTGTGGCAAGCCAGCCCCCCTGCCCGATGACGGCATCATCCACTTCGACACCGCGGACAGCAGCGGTGGCGGTGCCTTCAACCTGCTCTGGCTGCTGCCCCTGGCGCTCTGGCGCCGCCTCTGCCGTCGCGGCTGATCCATCCCTGTAAAAGCAAAGAGGGGCCAAGGCCCCTCCAAGGACAAGAAATGAAGATGAGAATGACACCGCTGGCCTGTCTGCTGGTCCCCCTGCTCAGCGCCTGTGGCGGTGGCGAGTCCGACGATGCGCCCCTGACTCCCCCCGACTACCGCCTCACGGCCAGGCTGCCGGCGGCGGGCACCCTGTGCGCCAACCTGAACCAGAACGACAGCTGCGAGCCAGGCGAGCCCGTGGTCAGTGGCGAGGCGGGTGCCCATCGGCTGAGCGCCAGCGCCCCCGGCCTGCTCACCAGCCCCTTGCTGTTCATCCCCCGGGATCCGGGCGCCCTGACCCTGACCCATCCGGCGGCGCGCCTCGATGATCAGACCCTCACCCCCACCCCCTTGAGCACGCTGTTGCAGACCCGGGTCGCGGACGGGCTGCCGCCAGCCCAGGCCCTGGCCGAGCTGCTGCGTGGCCTGGCACCCCTGCAACCGGGTCAGGGGCTCGCGGCGCTGGCACAACTGGAAGGGTTCAATGGCGCCCTCGGCGAGCTGGCCGTGGCGGCGCGCGATGACGTCGCCACCTTGCCCGGTCTTGCCGCCGGCGAGCGCCTGCACCAGATCTGGCAGGGGCTGGTCACCCTGCTGCCCGAGCTCGCCCGCCACTTTGCCGCCAGTCCCGAACTGCTGAGCCAGCAGAGCCGACTCGCCAGCGTGCTGGTGCAGCAGCAACCCAGGGCCCTGGTGACCGCCGGCGGCGTCACCACCTACACGGACGGGGTGGATTACCTGCTGACCCAGGAGCCTGCGGATCACCCGGGCCAGGAGGCGAGCCTGGGCCAGGCGCCCCTGCGCTATCGCAAGCTGGACGGCCAGGGGCAGCCCCTGGCGGACAATGCCGACCAGTGGGAGTGCGTGGAGGATCTCAACACCGGCCTCATCTGGGAGAAGAAGCTCGATGATCCGCACAGTCCGCGAGACAAACACCGCACCTTCGCCTGGGCCCTCGGCAATTATGTGCCCACCCAGGAGGAGCTGGACTACGCCTGCCCCGAGGGGGAGGCCATCTGCACCACAGAGCAGTATCGCCAATGGCTCGATGCGCAGCAGCTGTGCGGCATCCAGGGCTGGCGTCTGCCCCACTCCCGCGAGTTGATGAGCCTGCAGCATTACGGTTCCCTCGCCCGCCAGGATGGTCAGCTCGTCAGCCTGGATGTGCGCTACTTCCCCGATGTCGGCACCACGACCAAGGATTTCAGCGGCTACTACTGGAGCCAGACCCTGACTCCGTCCCGGCGCCTCGAGAGCGCCCCCCTGAGCGCCATCGCCCATATCTTCCTCGGCGATGACGCCGGCACCGACTACGCCACCACAGTTCAAAACAGCGATGATGCCAACGGTCTGCAACTGCGCCTGGTGGCCGAGGTAACCCGATGAACAAGTATCTTCTGACTCTGCTGCTCACCCTGTGCAGCCCCCTGGCACTGGCCATCGCCATCTGCGACGACACCCTGCCGCGCACCAGCCCCAGCTCCCGCTTCCTGGATCGCGGCAACGGCACCGTCACCGACCGGGCCTCCGGCCTCACCTGGATGCGCTGCCAACTCGGCCAAAGCTGGCAGAATGGAAGCTGCAGCGGCGAGCCGACCCGGCTCTACTGGCAGCAGGCCCTGCTGACCGCAGAGCGGATCCGCACCGAGCCGAGCCATGCCCTCCACGGCTTCGGCGGCCACACCGATTGGCGCCTGCCCACCATCAAGGAGCTCACCAGCATACTGGAGTCCGCCTGCTACAAGCCGGCGCTCAACGAAACCCTCTTCCCCCGCGCCATGGCCGGGGATGGCAAGGAGGTGAACGACGGCTATGTCTACCTCTGGTCCTCGACCCCGGTGCCCGCCAGCAGGGGCGTCGCCTATCTGGACATCACCAGTGGCGCCGTCGGCATGCGCTCACCCGGTTCCTGGGCGAAGCAGGTGCTGCTGGTACGCTGAGAGCACGGCTGGCAGAGGGCTCTGCCAGCCGTTTTTCGCCCGGATAGGTACGAGCACTCGGCACATCGACAGAAAATAGCCAGATAACGTCATTGTGTGGCCGAACAGGCGGGATTTGCGTGGCAGAGCGCTGGTATGAAAGGCACAGAGCGGTTAGTCTAGCGACGATAGACCAATCCCATGAGGTACAGATGAAAACCGTATTGCGTTTTAGCCTGCTGGGCGCCTTCTTGCTGAGCGGTCATGCCTTCGCCGCCGAACCGAAAAAATTTGATATCAGCATGTTTCCGGCCGCCGAAGTGAACCAGGAACGTGTCGTGATCCGTCTGCCGGAAGTCGAGAACGAAGCCGACATGATGGTCGAGCTGCAAGTGGGCAAGAAGATGCTGGTGGACTGCAATGTCCCCCGCTTCGCCGGCAACCTGGAGCAGCACAGTGTCAAGGGCTGGGGTTACAACTACCTGACCCTGGGCAAGGTATCAGACCCCATCAGTACCCTGATGGCCTGCCCGGATGGCCAGAAGAAAGAGAGCTTCGTCCAGATCTATGGCCAGGGCTTCTTCGTGAACTACAACTCCAAGCTGCCCTTCGTCATCTATGTGCCCCAGGAGTACGAAGTACGCTACCGTCTGTGGCGTGCCGATGCCCAGGCCCAGCCGGCCATGATCGAGTGATCCAGTGCCCTGTGGCCCAATCCGGCCAGCAGCGACAATGACAACCAAAGGGCGCCACCGTGCGCCCTTTTCCTTGGCCAAAAAAGGGGGATTTCGGTGACAATCTCATGACGAAACACGTCATAACTCCGTTATTTTTCTCACTTTTTAATCAAGTGGCCCCAACTGTTTCCCATCGGCACGACACCGACAAGTTCAATAAAATATTTTTATCCATATAGTGAGAAAATTGATTTTGCACTCTGTAAAAGCCTGATGATACTTGCCCGCAAAGGTCAAACTAACCAGAACAAGAGCACTATGAGCTTCGAATCAGACAAGCGTTTCAACGACTTCAAACATTTTCCCCGTGGCCTGCGTCGCAGTGGTGAATTCACCGTCGCCGAAGCAGACAGTCTGGAAAAATACGGCACCGCCATGCTGGCCATCTATCAGGGCAACCTGGCCCCCCGGGACGAGGTGGAGACCGCCTTTGCCGAGCAGCTCAAGGCCGGTGAGGCCGGCAGCAACCCCCACGCCAAGGTGTGGTTCAAATACCTCAAGGTGATTGGTCCCAAGCGGGTGCATCGTCTGTGCACCGTCGCCGGCGGCGCCAGTGACGATGCCGGCGGCAGCTTCGACGGCGGCGGTGGCAGTGCGGGTGGCGGTGACGAGTCCCTCGACTGATGGATACCGAACTGCTGCGCACCTTCATCGAAGTCAGCAAGACCCGTCACTTCGGCCGCGCCGCCGAGAATCTCTATCTGACCCAGTCGGCGGTGAGCTTTCGCATCCGCCAGCTCGAGCAGCAACTCGGGGTCAGCCTGTTTGCCCGCCATCGCAACAACATCAGGCTGACCGCCTCCGGTGAGCGTCTGCTCCCTTACGCCGACGCCATCTTGCACACCCTGGGCCGCGCCAAGCAGGACGTGGCCCTCTCCCCCGGCTTCAGCCAGCAACTCGCCATCGGCGCCCCTCCCGTGTTCTGGGAGCTGGATTTCAACGACTGGCTCAATCACGTCTATGCCCTGGCACCGGGCCTGGCGGTACGGCTCGAGACCGCCTCTCGCGAGCACCTCTGCCGCCAGCTGCTGGAGCGCTCCCTGGACTTGGCCCTGCTCTCCGAGCCGACCAAGATCGACGAGATAGCCCTGCACCCCATCGGCGAGCTGGTGTTCGAGCTGGTAAGCCGGGACCCGGCCGCCAATGCCGACAGCCTGATGCAGATGCCTCATATCCATCTCGACTGGGGCACCAGCTTCGAGCCTCAGCCGAGCCGGTTGCAGAGCCTGCAGAAGACCCCGGTGCTGCACTCGAGCTCCGCCAGCATGGCGCTGCAATTCGTGCTGGCCAACGGCGGCGCCGCCTACCTGCCAAGGCGCATGCTGACCCCCTTCCTGGAACAGGGTCGCCTGCATCTGGTGGAAGGAGGACAGCCCCTGCGCCGTCCGCTCTACCTCGCCTATCTGGAGAAATCCGATCGCCGGGAGCTGATCGATCAGCTGCTCACCCTGCCCCTGGGCTGGGACGGCGCCGAGCTCTACCTGCCAGCCCCACAGGGTTGACCTGTGCCAAAAAACAGCAGGGGCCCGCGGGCCCCTGCTGTTTTTTATGTCGGCTCACCGGCCCTCAGCCGTAGTGGCGCCTGTCGTTGGCCTGGGCCAGCAGCAGACGGCTCTCTTTCAGGAACTGATCCGCATGGGGACCGAAGAAGTCGGACACCTGGCGAAACGCGGCGATGAAGCCTACCCTGTCCCCCTGCTCCAGCAGATGGAGCCCCTCGCCAAAGCGCTCGAAGTAGCGGCGCACCATGGCCAGATTCTGGGGTGAGGAGAGGATGATGTCGGCATAAAGCTCGGGATCCTGGGCAAACAGCCGCCCCACCATGGCCAGCTCCAGCCGGTAAATCGGCGAGCTTAGATTAAGCAGCCGCTCCAGATCCGCTCCCTCCCGGGAGAGGTGCCAACCGTAGGCGAAGGTGGCGAAGTGGCGCAGCGCCTGAATGAGGGTCATGGCCTCGTCGTGAGCCTTGGCCTCCACCTGCTGCAGGCGGGCGCCCCAGATGGTCATCTGATCCAGCAGCCACTGGCTGGCGGCGCCGTCACGGCCCTGGCAGCAGACGATCACCTGCTTGGCCAGGCTCGCCACGTCCGGCCCGAACATGGGGTGCAGCCCCAGCACAGGCCCTTTGTGTACCGCCAGCATGTGCTCGAGCGGCGCCGCTTTCACGCTGGTCACATCCACCAGCAGGCAATCCGCAGGCAGCTTGCCAAGCCGGTCGATCACCTGGCAGGTGACGTCGATGGGCACGGCCACCATCACCAGCCCCGCATCGGCCAGGATGTCGTCGGCCCTGGGCCAGTCGGCCTGCTCCAGAGTCTCGACCCGATAGCCCGAGAGGCTGAACAGGTTGCCGAACAGACGGCCAAGCTGACCCTGGCCCCCTATGATCACCACCTTGCCCAGATCCGGCTTCATGCACTTGAAGTGGTGTTCCTTGTCGCTGGTCGATTCGAGGATATAGGATTCGCGCATCACCCGGCGCAACACGTCCTCGATGAGATCCCCGGGCACCCCGAGGCGCTCGGCTTCTTCCCGGCGGCGGGCCAGCATGCTCGCCTCCCGATCCGGTGCATAGATGGGCAGACCGTGGCGGCTCTTCACCTCGCCCACTTCCCCCACCAGGGCCAGACGGGCGGCCAGCAGATCGAGCAACTGCTTGTCCACCGCATCTATCTTGTCCCTGAGGGCGTTCAACTCTTGTGCCATATCCAGTCCCTGCCGGCGCCGCCAGCAAGCGACGCCATGTGAATCAATACGTTGTGACAAGATACCACGGCTTAACGCCCAGTTCTGCCCTTGAGCGGCGCCGCCAGCTGGCTGTGGCAGCGGGCCAGCAGCGCATCCGTGGTCTCCCAGTCGATGCAGGCATCAGTGATGGAGACGCCGTAGCGCATGTCGCACTTGGGCTGCTCGCTGGACTGGTTGCCTTCAAACAGGTTGGATTCGAGCATTACCCCTATGATGGAGCGGTTGCCCTCCTGGATCTGGTGGATGACGTTGTCCGCCACCTTGGGTTGCAGACGGTGATCCTTGCTGGAGTTGCCGTGGCTGCAATCCACCACCAGGCCGGGCAGCAGACCCGCCTTTTCCAGCGCCTCTTCCGCCAGGGACACATTGACCGAGTCGTAGTTCGGGTGCTTGCCGCCGCGCAGGATCACGTGACCATCCGGGTTGCCCTGGGTCTGCAACAGCGCGACCTGGCCCTGCTGGTTGATCCCCATGAAGGCGTGGGGGCTGGAGGCCGCCTGCAGCGCATTGATGGCGGTGCCCAGGTTGCCGTCGGTGCCGTTCTTGAAGCCCACCGGCATGGAGAGGCCGGAGGCCATCTCCCTGTGGGTCTGGGATTCGGTGGTGCGGGCGCCGATGGCCGACCAGGAGAAGAGCTCAGCCAGGTATTGGGGGCTGATGGGATCCAGCGCCTCGGTCGCCAGCGGCAACTCCAGCTCGGCGAGCCAGCAGAGCAGCTCCCGGGCGCGGTGCAGTCCCAGCTCCACGTCGAAGGTGCCATCCAGGTTCGGGTCGTTGATAAAGCCTTTCCAGCCGACCGTGGTGCGCGGCTTCTCAAAGTAGACCCGCATGACAATGTAGAGAGAGTCCTGATAGGCGTCATGCAGCGCTTTGAGTCTGGTTGCGTACTCTTTGGCGGCGTCCATGTCGTGGATGGAGCAAGGACCACAGATCACCAGCAGGCGGTGATCGCGACGATGGATGATGTCGGCTATGGTATTGCGGGCCCCTTGCACGAATGCCAGCGCACGATCGGAGATGGGCAGTTTCTCCTTGAGCTGGGCAGGCGTGATCATCACTTGTTCGGACTGGATATGGATGTTGTTCAGGGGATCTCTTTGCATCTTCTCTTTCTCTCTACTGTATTAAAGCCAACAGCACCAATCGTTCATTTTTATTTACACGAGTCAGTACTTCGTTACGCAACCGCCCCCACCTTACCAAGGAAAAACAAACAATCAAGTGAAAACAGCGTCTTCACACGCTATCAGATGGATAAATGACCAAGCATGCTGGTGTTCACCACCAGAATGTAGCGGTTGGCAGGGCCAAAATAGCACCATTTCGTAAACAAATAATTACACCCTCCACCTTCAACCTCATCCCTCTCTCCCCCAGCCCCCTCCGGGTGGCGACCCCGGGCACAAAAAAGCGGGGCACCTGGCCCCGCTTGCACTCCCGTGTTGCTCTTCTTTTATTATTTGCCGTGGGCCTTGATGACCTCCACCGCCTTGTCCGGGAAGTCGCTGAACACGCCGTCCACATCCGCCTGATAGAGGAAGATGTTGAGCAGGTCGGTGAAATCCTTGGCATAGGCCGGGATCTGACCCTCGTCCTGGCGGAAGGTATAAGGATGCACCTTGAGGCCGGCGGCGTGGGCTTCCTTCACCATGGCGGTGATGACAGGCTTGCCCTGGGTACCCGGCTCGGTCACCACCATGGGCTTCCAGGGGCCAATCCCCTCGGCATAGCTGGCGATGGTCTTCATGGCACCCGGCTTGAACATCCAGTCGTAGTCATAGGGGGTCGCCTGGCCCTTGGCGTCGTAGACCATGGTCTCGTGCCAGTCGGTTTCGGCCATCAGCTGCACCAGTTTCAGATCCATCCCCATGGCTGGCATCAGCTCGGTGTCGATGCGCTTGAGCTCATCGGCGTCGAAGCTCTGCAGGTAGATCTTGCTCTCTTTACTGGTGTAGCCGTATTGCTTGAGCACGGTCAGCACCGCCTTGGAGATGTCCTTGCCTTCGTGGCGGAACAGCCAGGGGGCTTTTATCTCCGGGTAGATGCCGATGTGCTTTCCGGTGCTCTTGTTGAGCCCCTGGATCATCTCTATCTCTTCCTGGAAGGTGTGGATGCGAAAATCCGACTGCCACAGGGGGAAGCGGGCCGGATAGACGGGCACCTGCTTGCCGTCCACCAGCTGGAACGGCTCCGTCATGCGCAGGGAGCGCACCTCGGCCAGGGTGAAGTCCACCACATAGTAACGACCATCGGCACGGGCCCGACCGGGGAAGCGCGTCGCCACGTCCGTGATGCCATCGAGGAAGTGATCGTGCATCACCACCAGCTGGTCATCCTTGGTCATCACCAGATCCTGCTCCAGATAGTCGACGCCCATGCCATAGGCCAGGGCCTTGGATGCCAGGGTGTGCTCGGGCAGGTAGCCGGAGGCGCCGCGGTGGGCGATCACAATCTTGCCTTCATCGGCGGCCAGGGCAGGCACAGAGAGAGCGGCGCCGAGGGAGAGGGCAAGCAGGGGGATGGCAAATGATTTCATCTTGGATGCTCTTGTTGTTTTGAAGGGTCGGTCAGACCGCCAGCCCCGGAGGTAGACGGGGGCTGGGGTAGATTCTTGTTATATGGGAAAAAGATGACGGGCAGATGATGACAGCCCAGGCAGCCACACTGCCGGGGATGAGGGGCATCCCCCTCATCCCCCTCGTCGTCACATGGCCTGGGGCAAGGCGTGATGATACTGTTCGAGCCAGGCTTGCAGCCGGGCCTGCTCGGCCGCGCTCAGGCACAGCCCCAGCTTGCTGCGGCGCCACAGTATGTCTTCCAGGCCGTGGGCCCATTCACACTCCAGCAGGTAGCGCACCTCGGATTCGTACAGACCGGCACCAAAGTGCTCGCCACGCTCCTGTTGCAGCCAGAGTCGGGCCTGGCTGCCGTAAGCCTCGCTGATGCGCTGGGCACTGCGCTCGTCCAGCCAGTCAAACTCGAGCCTGTAGGCCCGGGCCAGATCCTGGGTGCTGCAATCGAACTCGCCGCCGGGCAGCCGGCTGGTGGCGGTCCAGTCCTCTCCCATCTGGCTGAACCAGGGTTTGAGCTTGTGGCATGCCGCCTGGGCCAGCTTGCGGTAGGTGGTGAGCTTGCCGCCAAACACCGACAAAAGCGGTGCCCCGTCGGCGTCGCCGGAGAGTTCCAGGGTATAGTCCCGGGTCACCGCCTGGGGGGAATCGGACTCGTCATCGCACAGCGGTCGCACGCCCGAGTAGGTCCAGACCACGTCTTTGGGGGCTATCTTGCGGGTGAAGTGGGCATTGACCACGTTGCACAGATAGTTCACCTCCGCATCGCTGATGTGGGCATCCCGGGCGCTGCCCTTGTGCTCCACGTCAGTGGTGCCGATGAGGGAGTAATCCTGCTGGTAAGGGATGACGAAGACGATGCGATGATCCTCGTTTTGCAGTATGTAGGCCTCTTCGCGCTCGTGAATGCGCGGCACTATGATGTGGCTGCCCTTGATGAGGCGAATGCCGCGGGGGGATTTTTCGTGGATCCCCTCGTCATAGAAGGTCTTGACCCAGGGGCCCGCCGCGTTCACCAGTCCCTTGCAGGTGACGGTGAAGCGCTCTCCCCCTTCCCGCTCCAGGGTCAGGGTCCACTGCTTGTCGCCACGCTCTGCCTTGACGCAGCGGGTACGGGTCTGCACATGGGCCCCCTTGCTGCGGGCCATCATGGCATTGAGTACCACCAGACGGGCGTCGTCGACCCAGGCATCCGAATACTCGAATCCCTTGTCGATCCCGGCAACCAGGCCATCCTGGGGCAGGAGGCGCACGCCACAGCTGCCCTTGAGCTTGTCGCGCTTGGCCAGGTTGTCATAGAGGAAGAGGCCGGCGCGGATCATCCAGGCCGGGCGCAGGTGCGGGCGATGGGGCAGGCGAAAACGCATGGGGCGGGCGATGTGCGGCGCCATGGCGAGCAGCACTTCCCGCTCAGCCAGGGCCTCTTTCACCAGCCTGAACTCGTAATGCTCGAGATAGCGCAGGCCACCGTGGATCAGCTTGCTGGAGTTGGACGAGGTCGCCGAGGCGAGATCATGAGCCTCGAACAGACCGACTTTCAGGCCACGACCCGCCGCATCGGCCGCGATGCCGACCCCATTGATGCCGCCACCGACGACGACCAGATCATAATGTTCGCTCATGTTCACCTACTTTCTTATTTTTGCGTTCGCCAACGTGGCAATGTTTGATTTCGCTCATATTAGAGCATTAAAAAGCGATAAACGAACATTTCATGAAGAAAGTGTGATCGAGATAGAGGACGTCGTCGAAAAAGGCGCCTCTGCCCCGCCCTCCCTGCCAGTCCCACTGGCGCGGCAAGGTCGTGTGCTCTGTATTGGCATGGGGCCATGACGGCAGGATGGCGGCTTGATGACAGTTACCGGGATGAAGGCCGAGACCCGGCGCGGGGTGGAAGGAAGGTAGCGAAGCATCAGGCCGCCGAGGGGCGGCCAAAGGGAAGCCGAGGGACGTCAGTAAGAAGGGGACACCGGCGTCATCAGCAGATATGGCAGGCGATCTGGTGCTGGGCCATGATGCGCATCAGCTTCTCGGGGGGGGACTGGTCGGTGAACAGGGCGTGGACCTGATTGAGGTGGCCCAGGTTGACCATGGCGTTGCGGCCAAACTTGGTATGGTCGGCGGCCAGAAACACCTGACGGGAGTGGGCGATGATGGCCTGGGCTATCTTCACCTCGTGATAGTCGAAATCGAGCAGGGAGCCGTCGCCATCGATGCCGGAGATGCCGATGACGCCATAGTCCATGCGAAACTGGCCGATGAAGTCCCGGGTCGCCTCGCCGACGATGCCGCCATCCCGGTTGCGGATCTCGCCACCGGCGATGATGACGGTGAAGTCATCCTTGGCGGTCAGAATGCTGGCGACGTTGAGGTTGTTGGTGACGATGCGCAGCTCCCTGTGGTCCAGCAGGGCCCGGGCGATAGCCTCCGTGGTGGTGCCGATGTCGATGAAGAGCGACGAGCCGTCGGGAATGTTGGCGGCCACTTCCCGGGCGATACGCTCCTTCTCCTTGAGCTGCATCACCTTGCGGGCACTGTAGGCGGTATTGACGGTACTCGAATGCAATGAGGCACCGCCATGATGGCGCCGTATCTTGTTCTGCTCGGCGAGATCGTTCAGATCCCGGCGAATGGTCTGGGGGCTGACGTCGAAATGACTCACCAGATCTTCCGTCGAGACAAATCCCTGCCGCGTCAGGACGTCCAATATCTCCAGATGTCGTTGGGTTTGCTTCACGTGTGTACTCCGATGATGAAACAAAAAAAGGCCCCGGCAGATGCGGGGCCTTTTGGAGTTTACCTTATCCCCTTTCGGATCAATAAGGTCAGGATCACGTTTTATGCCTTATTGGCGGCCGCCTTGGCTGCCACTGCGATGTTTTCGTGCTTGAGGGTCATGGCCAGCAGCACGATGGAGAGCACGCAGGAAACGGTCAATACCAGGAAGCCACCGTCCCAGCCGAAGTGGTCGACCGTGTAGCCCAGCATGGCGTTGGCCGCCACGGCGCCGCCCAGGTAACCGAACAGGCCGGTGAAGCCTGCCGCGGTACCGGCCGCCTTCTTGGGCGCCAGCTCCAGGGCGTAAAGACCGATCAGCATGACGGGGCCGTAGATGAGGAAGCCGATGGCAATCAGGGCCATCATGTCCACGGTCGGGTTGCCTGCCGGGTTGAACCAGTAGACCAGCACTGAGAGGGTCACCAGCACCATGAACAGGATACCGGCCGGGGCACGGCGACCCTGGAACAGCTTGTCCGAGATCCAGCCGCACAGCAGGGTGCCCGGGATACCCGCCCACTCATAGAGGAAGTAGGCCCAGGAGGAGTGATCCACGCTGAAGTCCTTGGCCTCTTTCAGATAGGTCGGGGCCCAGTCCAGCACGCCGTAGCGAATGAGGTAGACGAAGGCGTTGGCGATGGCGATGTACCACAGCAGCTTGTTGCGAAACACGTACTTCATGAAGATCTCCTTGGCGGAGAACTCCTGCTCGTGGCTTTCGTTGTAATCCTTGGGGTAATCGTCCTTGTACTCCTCGATGGGAGGCAGGCCGACCGATTGCGGGGTATCGCGCATCACGAAGAAGATGATCACCGCAATGGCAGCGGCCGCCGCCGCCGGCACATAGAAGGCGCTGCGCCAGTCGTTGAACCAGCCCATGCCGAGGATGAACAGCGGGCCTATCATGCCGCCACCCACGTTGTGGGCCACGTTCCAGACCGAGACGATCTCGCCCCGCTCCTTTTGTGACCACCAGTGCACCATGGTGCGACCGCAGGGGGGCCAACCCATGCCCTGCACCCAGCCGTTGAGGAACAAGAGCACGAACATGATGGCAATGCTGGAGGTCGCCCAGTGCATGGTGCCCATCATGAACATGATGCCGGCCGAGAGCAGCAGACCGGCGGAGAGGAAGTAACGGGCATTGGATCGGTCGGAGACGTTGCCCATCAGGAACTTGGAGAGGCCATAGGCGATGGAGACCCCGGACAGGGCCAGGCCCAGATCGCCACGGGAGAAGCCCTGCTCCACCAGATAGGGCATGGCCAGACTGAAGTTCTTGCGCACCAGGTAGTAACCGGCGTAGCCGAGGAAGATCCCGAAAAACATCTGCCAGCGCATGCGCTTGTAGAAGGGGTCCACCTTGTCGGCCGGCAGGCGCTCGATGTGGGGCGCGGGCCTGAACAAACTAAGCATCTTAGTGTCCTTGTCTTGTTGTTATGGGGTTGAGGAAGTTATCCGGTCCAGGATGCACGATCAGAACAACCTGATTCGTAAGCGAGCCTATTATGCGCATTTTGGAACATTCAATCTGTGATGAAACCGAAAATATTACAGTTTTATTACAGTTGATGGGCACAAATGAGCAGAAAGTCGGCGGAACGACAGGCGGCAATGGCGCGGCCTACAGGCTAACCACTAAGAGGTAAACCACTTTGACAACACCGTCTTTCGTCACATTTTCTTAGCAATGAATGGGATCTTGTCCACATTTCCCAACAGAGGGGTGTGGCGAACAGAGGAGAAAGGTTTATTTTCTCTTTCGTCCGACAACGAGCGCAAACGAGCATAACGTTTGCGCAGGTTCAAAAAACAACAAGTACGGTGTCGAGACCAAGTGGACTGAAAACATGGAATATCAAAACCTGTCTGTGGGTGGATAAAAAGGAATCTAACGGTATGAGCATACAAAGACCCAATACCCTGCTCGGCGAGTGCCTCGCCGAATTTATCGGCACCGGCCTGCTGATCTTCTTCGGCGTCGGTTGCGTGGCGGCCCTGGTGCTGGCCGGCGCCAACTTCGGCCAGTGGGAAATCTCCATCACCTGGGGCATGGGGGTGGCCATCGCCATCTATGTGACCGGCGGCATATCAGGCGCTCACCTGAACCCGGCGGTCACCCTGGCGCTGATGACCTTCTGCGGCTTCGACAAGCGCAAGGTGGTGCCCTTCATCATCGCCCAGATAGCGGGCGCCTTCGCCTCCGCCGCTCTGGTCTACTTCCTCTACGCCAACCTGTTCACCCAGTGGGAACTGACCCATGGCGTGGTGCGCGGCAGCGTCGAGAGCCTCGGCACCGCCGGCATCTTCTCCACCTACCCCAATGCCCTGCTCAGCAACATGCAGGCGTTCGCGGTCGAGCTGGTGATCACCGCCGTGCTGATGCTGGGCATCATGGCCCTGGGGGATGCGAACAATGGCGGCCCCAAAGGCTTCGCCGCCGCCCTGCTCATCGGCATCCTGATCGCGGTGATCGGCGCCTCCCTCGGCCCCTTGACCGGCTTTGCCATGAACCCGGCCCGTGATTTCGGTCCCAAATTGTTCGCCTTCTTCGCAGGCTGGGGCGACATGGCCCTGACCGGCGGTCGCGACAACCCCTACTTCTGGGTACCCATCCTCGGCCCCATCGTTGGCGCCCAGCTCGGTACCGCCCTGTATGTGAAAGTGCTGGCTCCCTGCGTGCCGGGCAACCGCGTCGCGACCACCGACGCCGCCAAGCTGTCTAACAAAGAAGAGGCCGCCGCCTAAGAGCGGTCCCATCCAAACCTGGAGAACATCATGTCAACTGAACAACAAAAGTACGTCGTCGCCCTGGACCAAGGCACCACCTCTTCGCGCGCCATCGTCTTCGATCAGGATGCCAACATAGTGGCCGTCTCCCAGCGCGAATTTACCCAGCACTACCCGAAAGCGGGCTGGGTCGAGCACGACCCCATGGAGATCTGGGCGACCCAGTCCTCCGTGTTCACCGAGGTGCTGGCCAAGAGCGGCCTGCACAGCGACCAGATCGCCGCCATCGGCATCACCAACCAGCGTGAAACCACAGTGGTGTGGGAGAAAGCCACCGGCAAGCCCATCTACAACGCCATCGTCTGGCAGTGCCGCCGCACCGCGGCCATCTGTGAAGAGCTCAAGGCCCGTGGCCTGGAAGAGTACGTGCGCGAAAACACCGGCCTGGTGGTCGATGCCTACTTCTCCGGCACCAAGGTGAAGTGGATCCTGGACAACGTGGAAGGGGCACGGGAGCAGGCCATGAACGGCGAGCTGCTGTTTGGCACCGTCGACACCTGGTTGCTGTGGAAGATGACCAACGGCGAGGTGCACGTCACCGACCCCACCAATGCCTCGCGCACCATGCTCTACAACATCCGCGATCTGAAGTGGGATCAGCGCATGCTGGACGAGCTGGGCATCCCCGCCTCCATGCTGCCCGAGGTCAAGCCCTCCTCCGAGGTCTATGGCTACACCACCCGTGGCGGCGGCGCCCGCATCCCCATCGCCGGCATCGCCGGTGACCAGCAGGCGGCCCTGTTCGGCCAGCTCTGTTTCGAGAAGGGCATGGCCAAGAACACCTACGGCACCGGCTGCTTCCTGCTGATGAACACAGGCACAGAGCCGGTTCGCTCCAGCAACGGTCTGCTGACCACGATCGCGGTCGGTCCCAAGGGTGACGTCAACTACGCCCTGGAAGGGGCCGTCTTCATGGGCGGCGCCACCGTGCAGTGGCTGCGCGACGAGATGAAGCTCATTCACGATGCCCGCGACACCGACTACTTCGCCACCAAGGTGGGCGACACCAATGGCGTCTACCTGGTACCGGCCTTCGTCGGCCTGGGCGCCCCCTACTGGGATCCCTATGCTCGCGGCACCATGGTCGGCCTGACCCGTGGCACCAACCGCAACCACGTGATCCGCGCGGCGCTGGAATCCATCGCCTACCAGAGCCGTGACGTGCTGGACGCCATGCAGCAGGATTCCGGCATCAAGCTGGCAGCCCTGAAGGTGGACGGCGGCGCCGTGGCCAACGACTTCCTGATGCAGTTCCAGTCCGACATGATGCGCACCCCTGTGGTACGCCCGACCCGGATCGAGACCACCGCCATGGGCGCCGCCTTCCTGGCCGGCCTCGCCGTCGGCTTCTGGAAGAGCGCCGACGAGCTCAAGGACAAGTTCAGCGTGGACCGCGAGTTCACCCCCCAGATGGACAGCGCCTGTCGCGATCGCCTCTATGGCGGTTGGCAGAAGGCCGTGCAGCGCTCCTTGCGCTGGGCGCAAGAGGAGTGATGGGGCGACCTGTCCCATCCGTCAGATAGACAAGAGGCCGACAGGGATGTCGGCCTCTTTCATTGGCGCTCGCAAGCACCTCGCCCCTCCCCTTCGTCAGGAAAGGCATCCACTCTCTCCCTTCTGGCAAAGAGGGGTCGGCAGAGGGTGCAGCGCCCCGCCCACCACCTACAAAGCCTCGGCGCCGAGCTGCTCTTTGAGGAAATCGAGCCAGACCCGCAGCCGTATGTCCCGCTGGGCATCGGAGTAGAAGACCCCGTTGATGGGGCGCGAGGCGCCGCTGTTGCTGCGGGCCAGCACTTCCACCAGGGCGCCGCTCGCCCTGTCCTCCCCCGTCATGAAATCCGACAGGCAGACGATCCCCTGCCCACGCAGCGCCAGCTGGCGCAGGGTTTCGCCGCTGCTGGCCCGCAGGGTCGGGGTGATGGGGAATCTGTCCCCCTGCTCGGCACTCAAGAGCGGCCAGTGGTTGAGGTGATCGGGGTGCAAAAAACCGAGCAGCTCGTGGCCCGCCAGCAAGTCAGCCGGCTGGCGCGGGGTGCCGCGCTCGCTCAGGTAAGCGGGGGATGCCAGCAGGCGCAGCCTGGAGCGGCCAAGGGGCAGGGCCCGCAGGGAGGAGTCGCTCAGCTCGCCGATGCGAATGGCCATGTCCACCCGCCGCTCCATCAGGTTGATGAAACCCTCGGAGCTGTGCAGTTGCAGCTCTATGCCGGGGTAGCGGCGGCGAAACTCACCGATGATGGGCACCAGCCGGTGCAGGATGAAAGGGGTGGCGGCATCGACCCTCAACACCCCTTCGGGTTGTTCCCGGCGCATCAGCAGCAGCCCTTCCGCCTCGCTCATCTCGCTCAAAATCTTCACCGCCCGCTGATAGTACCAGCTCCCCTCCTCGGTCAGGCTGACCCGCCTCGTGGTGCGGTTGAGCAGCAGGGTGGCGAGCTTCTCTTCGAGGCGTTTGATGCCGCGACTCACCACAGAGTTGTCCATGCCAAGGTTCTCCGCCGCCTGGCGAAAGCTGCCCGCCTCCACCACGGCCACGAACAGGGTCAGTTCATCGGAATGGGTCTTCATTGTTGTCATCCTGGCAAGAGTCATGGGGCTTTATAGGCGCAATGGCCCTGGGTTGGCAAGGCAGACAGGGGGCCACATTCTTGATTTCCACAGACAAACAACGTGATGGCCAGCTCACACCGCCAACCCGCCTTGCCGATACAATGCCACCCAGAAGGCACCGTATGGCGCCACACCATCGCAAGGATAAACATCATGAACTTTGAAGAGCGGTTGGCGGCAGCCCACCAGGAGCTGGAAAGCAAAGGCGTGTGGCACGCCAACTACAACCCGCCCCTGTGCAGACTGCTACGCAGGCTGGGCCTGCGACTCAGACCGCCCCACCATGAACGCTTTCTGGTCAACCTGCTTGCTTTTGGCCTGCCAACAGGTGCCATCTGGGGGGTGTTGATGTGGTACCTCGGCTGGCAGCATGAGGTAAGTCCGGCCTTCGCCCTGCGCCAGAGTCTGCTGTTTGGCATAGGGCTCGGTCTGCTGATGGCGACCTGGCTCTGGTTTCGGCGCAAGCAGCTCAAGCTGACCCCCTGGGACGCCTTGGTGCACTCCACGAGCCGCCCCCAGCAAGACTGACAACCGACATAACCACCGACATGGACAAGGAGACCCTCATGACCAGGGCCCATGAAAAACTGAACTATGTGGAGTTTGCGGCAAAGGATCTTGCCGCCACCCAGGCCTTCTTCACCGCCGCCTTTGGCTGGCAGTTCGCGGACTACGGCCCCGACTATTGCGCCTTCGAAGGGGAAGGGCTGGATGGCGGCTTCTACCGCGCAGATATGTGCAGTCACAGCCATCATGGGGGCGCCCTGCTGGTGTTCTACAGCGCCGATATAGCGGCAACCCAGGCCAAGGTGCAGCACCATGGCGGCATCATCAACCGCCCGCTATTCGACTTCCCCGGCGGCCGGCGCTTCCACTTTGTCGAGCCCAGCGGCAACGAATTTGCGGTCTGGTCCGAACCGGCCAGCGCCTGATAATACTCTGCCCTCCCCTTGGTCCACCTGCACCACGACCAGCCATGGGGAGGCCACATTGCTGCACTCACCTCAATAGTGTTTTGCGACTGCTGCCCTGTTTCCCCCAGTCTGGGGTGGGCATACTGACTCCCGTCTTAACGAGGAGGTTCAGATGTCATCCCCCGTGATTGTGATTGCCCAGCTTGACGCCAAACCCGAATTCGCCGCCGAGTGTCGCGCCGCCCTCGAGCCGCTGATCGCCGCTACCCTGCAAGAGCCGGGGTGCCTTCGCTACCAGTTGCACCAGAGCCTGGAGAGCCCCCATGGCTGGATGCTGTACGAGGAGTGGGAGAGTGAATCAGCCCTGCTCGCCCACCAGCAGCAGCCCCATTTTCTCTCCTTCGTGGCCAGCACCCGGGGCTGGTTTGCCAACACCAGCGTTCGCAGCTATCAACTAGCCTGAATCCAGCTGCGGCCTGCCCCTGCCCGCTCTGGATGCGGGATGCGGGATGGACCGACACAATATTGAGCGTAGAAACAATAACTTGAGGAATTTGATGATGAAGATGCCCAACCTGGGTCTTGGTACCTTTCGCCTGAAGGATCAGCCCCTGCGCGACTCCCTGCTGCAGGGGCTGGATCTCGGCTATCGCCATATCGATACCGCCCAGATCTATGACAACGAGGCCGAAGTGGGCCAACTGATGAGCGAAAGCGGCGTGCCCCGCCAGGATATCTACCTGACCACCAAGGTGTGGATCAGCGAGTTCGGCCCAGGCAAGGTGATCCCGAGCCTGGAGCTGAGCCTGGAAAAACTGCGCACCGACTACCTGGATCTGGCGCTCATTCACTGGCCCTCCCCTCAGGATGAGGTGCCGATGGCGGTCTATCTGGAGCAGCTGGCCGAGGCCAAGGCCCGGGGCCTGACCCGGGAGATAGGGGTTTCCAACTTTACCGTTGCCCAGCTCCAGCAGGCCATCGAGATCCTGGGGCCGGGCGCCATCGCCCACCAGCAGGTGGAGATCCACCCCCTGCTGCAAAACCGCAAGGTGGTTGAGTTCTGCCAGGAGCACGGCATCGCCATCACCGCCTATATGCCGCTGGCCTATGGCAAGGTGCTCGCCGAGCCGCTCCTGATGGAGATAGGCCAGCGCCACGGCGTCTCGGCGGCCCAGGTGTCGCTGGCCTGGCTGCTGGCCCAGGGCATGACGGTGATCCCGAGCTCCACCAAACGGCAGAATCTCGCCGCCAACCTGGCTGCGCTGAAGGTCAAACTCAGCCCCGAGGAGATGGCACAGATTGCCACCCTGGATCGAGGCGAGCGCTGTGCCAACCCGGACTTCGCACCGGCCTGGGATTGATCCCCCTCATCCCCAGCCCTTCTCCCGCCAGGGGAGAAGGGAGCAAACAGCAGTCCGGGATCTGTCTGTGACCCCAGCGGGAGGCATCATGCCTCCCGCTTCTTCTCGTCTTCCCCTCTCTCGCCATCACCATCACCATCGCCATCACAGGCATCTGGCACAGGACGCTATCCAGCCCTGCCGCCCGTGCTGCTCCCCCAGAGCCTTCCCTTGCCCCTTTATCCCTTGCCCGGTCTGTACGCTTTGCTGCTGATTTGGCAAAAGTAATTTGATGTTGCCGTCATTTTTGCCAACAAATCACATCGGCATACTGGCGCCATTCTCCCGTCGGGAGTCCCTATCCAAGGAGTTTGTATGCCACTGGCGTTATTTGCCCTCACCCTGAGTGCCTTTGCGATCGGCACCACCGAGTTTGTGATCGTGGGGCTCATCCCCACCATAGCCGAGCAGCTCAATGTCTCGCTCCCCTCGGCGGGCCTGCTGGTCAGCCTCTATGCCCTGGGGGTGGCCATAGGCGCGCCTGTGCTGACGGCGCTCACCGGCAAGCTGCCGCGCAAGTGGCTGCTGGTGGGACTGATGGCGCTCTTCACCGCCGGCAACCTGCTGGCCTGGCAGGCCCCCGGCTACGAGAGCCTGATCGTCGCCCGCATCCTCACCGGCCTGGCCCACGGGGTCTTCTTCTCGGTGGGTAGCACCATCGCCACGGGTCTGGTGGCCAAGGAGAAGGCGGCGAGCGCCATCGCCATCATGTTCAGCGGCCTCACGGTCGCCCTGGTGACCGGCGTGCCGCTCGGCACCTGGATTGGTCAGCAGTTCGGCTGGCGCGAGACCTTCCTGGTGGTGAGCGCACTCGGGGTCATCGCCATGGCAGGCAGCCTTCTGCTGATCCCAAGCAACCTGCCAAAAGGCGCGGCCTCCAGTATTCGTGAGCAGCTTTCTGTGCTGACCAAGAAGCCCCTGCTGATGGTCTATGCCAAGACCGCCCTGGGTTACGGCGGCGCCTTCACCGCCTTTACCTTCCTCGCCCCCATACTGCAGCAGGTGAGCGGTTTTGGTGCCAATGCGGTGAGCCTGATCCTGCTGGTGTACGGGGTATCGGTGGCCGTCGGCAATATCTGGGGCGGCAAGCTCGCGGACAAGATGGGCCCGCTGCCCGCCTTGAAGCTGATGTTTGGCGGTCTGGCGCTCATCCTGCTGATGCTCACCTTCACCGCGCCCCATCCGGTGCTGGCGGTGCTCACCGTGCTGGTGTGGGGTGCCTTCGCCTTTGGCAACGTGCCGGGATTGCAGGTGCTGGTGGTGAAGCAGGCCGAAATCCACACCCCCAATGCCGTGGATGTCGCCTCCGGCCTCAACATCGCCGCCTTCAACGTCGGCATAGCGCTGGGATCCGTGGTGGGTGGTTTCGTGGTGGATCACCTGGGTCTGATGCACACCCCCTGGATCGGGGCCCTCATCGTGCTGCTGGCCTATGGCCTCACCCACGTCAGCGAGAAGCGCGAGGCCAAACTGGCGCTGGCGGTTTAACCTCCCACAGACGAAGAGGCCGACACCCAGTGTCGGCCTTTTTCATTGGCAAAAAGTGCGGTTCAAGACTCCTTGAGATCCTCGTCGGCGGCCCAGCGCGCCTCCAGCCAGAGCAGATTGACCAGGCCGCACAGCAGCGCAAACCCCAGCCCCAGAATCCAGGTGAAATACCACATATCGAAGACTCCTTAATTCCCGTGTCAGTAAAGGCTATGGCCCTGCTGGCGCACCTGCTCGGTGCTCATTTTTCCCCGCGCCACCCAGTAGACCCAGAGCGTATA
Organism: Aeromonas bivalvium; assembly: GCF_046078285.1. Taxonomy (NCBI): domain Bacteria; kingdom Pseudomonadati; phylum Pseudomonadota; class Gammaproteobacteria; order Aeromonadales; family Aeromonadaceae; genus Aeromonas; species Aeromonas bivalvium. Next base: position 212,150 of record NZ_JBGXBV010000004.1, on the reverse strand, counting down.
GCCGATGTTGATGGGCATCAGCACGGCGACTATGCCCAGCATGATAAGCAGCGTCCGCTCGCTGGAGGTGCCATCCCACAGGGTCAGGCTGCTCGACGGATCCAGGGAGGAGGGCAGCACGAAGGGGAAGAGCGCGATGGCCACGGTCAGCATCATGGCGGCGCAGGCACCGCCACTGGCGAGGATGGCCAGCCGCGTCCGACCCAGCTGGCTGGCCAGCGTGCTCAAGAGCGGCAGCGCGAGGCCAAAGGCCGGCACTGCCCAGAGCACGGGGTGTGCCACGAAGTTGCCAAACCAGCCATCCGGCGCCGTCACCACCTGCTTCATCAGGGGGGTCAGGGCGCCGTTGAGATCCCCTATCTCGGCTATCCGGTACCCGCGCATCTGGCTTAGCCAGAAACCGCCGAGGGCAAAGAGCATGCTCGCCAATGGGCCGAGCCAGCGGCTCTGGCGGGCGCAGCGCGCTGCTATCACCCCTTGGGTCTTGCACTGCAGGAAGCTGCAGCCATGGAGCATCAGCAGGGCCAGCGCCGTGCCCATGCAGGTCAACAGCAGCGGCCAGTTGAAGTCAAAGGCGCCGTAGTGGATGCGAAGGGCTGAGTCGAAGCGAAACGGCAGCCCCTGCAACAAGAAGCCGAGGGTCGCGCCAAACACCAGGGTCGGCAGCAGGGCCCCCATCACCAGGGCCCGGTCCCACCAGCGGCGCCACAGGGGATCCGGCAGCTTGCTGCGATAGTCAAACCCCACCGGGCGCAGGAAGAGGCCGAACAGCAGGAACATGAAGGGCACGTAGAGCGCCGAGAAGGAGGCGGCATAGACCAGGGGCCAGGCGGCGAACAGGGTACCGGCACCGGCGATGAGCCACACCTGGTTGCCCTCCCACACGGGCCCCACGCTGTTGAGCAGCACTCGCCGCTCCTCATCGGTGTTGGCCACCACGGGGAGCAGCATGCCGACCCCGAGATCGAAGCCATCCATCACCACGAAGCCGATGAGCAGGAAGAGCACCAGCCCCCACCAGATGAGTTTCAGGGTTTCGTAATCCATCAGACGGGACTCCCGTTTTTCAACACTTCACCTTGATAACGACCCGTCTGCAGGCTCGCGGGCCCTTTGCGGATCACGTGACGCAACAAGAACAGCTCCACCACCAGCAGCGTGCTGTAGATGAGGAAGATGGCGATCAGGCTGAACCAGAGTTGCCCAGGTTGCAGCAAGGAGACGGAGGCCGACACCGGCAGCACGTCGCTGATGGTCCAGGGCTGGCGGCCAAATTCGGCCACGAACCAGCCCGCCTCGATGGCAATCCAGGGCAGCGGTATGCTCCAGAACAGCGCCTTGAGCAGGCGGGGGGATTGCACCAGCTTGCCCCGGCACAGTTGCAGGAAGGCGGCACCAAAGAGCCCGAGCAGCACCACACCTATGCCCACCATCAGCCGGAAGCTCCAGAAGAGCGGCGCCACCTGGGGGATGGAGTCGTCGACCGCACGGGCGATGGCCCCTTCGTCCGCCTTGCCGATATCGGCGGCGTAGGGGGTCAGCAGCAGGCCGTAGCCGAGATCCGCGCGGTGGCGCTCGAAGGTGGCGCGGGCCTCGGCATTGCTGCCGTCTGAGCGCAGCGCCTCCAGGGCGTCGTGGGCCAGCATGCCGCTGCGAATGCGCACCTCGTGCTGCGCTTTCAGATCTTTCAAACCCGTCACCTGCTCATCCAGGGAGCGGGTTGCGATGATGCCCATCAGATAGGGTATCTTGACCGCGGCGTGAGTGGTCTCGGCGCGCTGATCCGGCAGGCCGAACAGGGTGAAGGAGGCAGGGGCGGGTTCGGTCTCCCACTCCGCCTCGATGGCGGCGAGCTTGACCTTCTGCACCTCGCCGGAGCGATAGCCCGACTCGTCCCCGAGCACGATGACCGAGAGGATGGCCGCCAGACCAAAGCCCGAGGCGATGGCAAAGGATCGCAGGGCGAAGCGCACCTCCATGCGACGCAGCAGATACCAGCTGCTCACCCCCATCACGAACAGGGAGGCGGCCACATAGCCCGCCGCCACCGTGTGGACGAACTTGACCTGGGCCACCGGGTTGAAGATCACCGCCCCTACGTCCACCAGCTCCATGCGCATCGTCATGGGGTTGAACTCGGCGCCGACCGGGTTTTGCATCCAGCCGTTGGCAATGAGGATCCAGAGCGCGGAGAGGTTGGAGCCAAGCGCCACCAGCATGGTCACCAGCAGGTGCTGACCCCGGGAGAGCTTGTCCCAGCCGAAGAAGAAGAGGCCCACCAATGTGGACTCCAGGAAGAAGGCCATCAGCCCCTCCACCGCCAGCGGGGTGCCGAAGATGTCGCCGACATAGTGGGAGTAGTAGGCCCAGTTGGTGCCGAACTGGAACTCCAACGTGATGCCGGTGGTGACCCCCATGACGAAGTTGATACCGAACAGCTTGCCCCAGAAGCGGGTGATGTCCTTGTAGATCACCTTGCCGGTCATCACGTAGGCCGACTCGGCGATCACCAGGATCCAGGACAGCCCCAGGGTGAGGGGCACAAACAGAAAGTGGAACATCGCCGTCGCGCCGAACTGTATTCGGGAGAGGCTGACCACATCATCCAGGCTTATCATGCATGACTCTCTATGTTGCATTTAACAGGCAGGTTTTCGCCGGTTAAGTACAACACGTGCCATGACACCTATAACAGATGCAGTTATAGTGAAATCCACCTATAACAGTTTAGGCCACCCCATGTCCCGTTACGGTCAGCTGGCTGCCTTGTTGCAGCAGCAGATAGAGAGCGGTCTCTGGCAGCCGGGGGAGCGCATCCCCTCCATCCGCCAGAGCTGCAAGACCCATCATTTGAGCCCCATGACGGTGCTCCAGGCCTATCAGCTGCTCGAGAGCCGCGGCCTCATCCTGGCGCGGCCCCAGTCCGGCTACTACGTCAAGGCCGCCACCTCCCCGCTGCCCGCCGGCACGGCCCAGCAGGCCCGCTACAGCGGCTCGGTGGACATCAACGATCTGGTGTTCGAGGTGTTGCAGGCGAGCAAGTCCCGGGAGCTGGTGCCGCTGGGGCTCGCGGTGGCGGATCCCGCCCTCTTCCCCCACCCCCAGCTCGGCCGGGCCCTGGCAAGCTGCATGCGCCGCCTCGACCCCTTCAGCACGGTGGCAGATCTGCCTCCCGGCAACGAGGCGCTGCGCCGCGCCATCGCCCAGCGTTACGCCAGCGAGGGGATGGCGGTGGATCCCCAGCAGATCATCATCACCACGGGCGCCATGGAGGCGCTCTCCTTAAGCTTGCAGGTGCTGACCGAGCCCGGGGACTGGGTGGTGGTGGAATCCCCCACCTTCTACGGCGCCCTGCAGGCCATAGAGCGGCTCAAGCTCAAGGTGGTGGAAATACCCGTGATCCCCGGGGTGGGCATCGATCTCGCCCTGCTGGAGGAGGCCCTCGCCCAGCGCCCCATCAAGGCGTGCTGGCTGATGGGCAACGTCCAGCACCCCCTCGGTCACACCATGCCGGATGGCCACAAGCAGGGACTGATGGCGTTGCTCAACGCCCATGAGGTGCCTCTGGTGGAGGACGACGTCTACGCCGAGCTCTACTTCGGGCGCGAGCGGCCAAGGCCCATCACCCATTGGGATGCCCGGGGCGACAGCCTGCTGTGCGGCTCCTGGACCAAGTGCCTGGCGCCGGGCTTTCGGGTCGGCTGGGTGGTGGCCGGATCCCATGCCGAGCGCATCCAGCGCCTGCAACTGATGTCGACCCTGTCCACCAATGTGCCGAGCCAGCTGGCGCTGGCCGACATGCTTCGCCAGGGCGGGGTGGATGCCCACTTTCGCCGCCTGCGCCACACCCTGGCCCAGCGCCAGCAGCAGATGCGGGCGGCCCTGCTGCGCCTCTTCCAGGACGAGGTGCATATCTCGACCCCGGACGGCGGCTACTTCCTCTGGCTGACATTCGACGCGTGCCTCGACAGTCGGGCCCTCTATGCCAGCGCCATCGAGCATGGCCTCTCCATCGCCCCCGGGGCACTTTTCTCGAGCCAGGGCCAGCACAACCACTGCCTGCGCCTCAACAGCTCCCACCCCTGGAGCCCGGCGCTGGAGGCGGCCCTTGCCGAGCTGGCGGCCCTGGTCCGGCAGCAACTCGCCCCCCAGCAGGATGCCGGAAACGACAAGGCCCCATGACGGGGCCTTGCGGGCGGGATCGCCAAGATGGGAGCGCCTTATCTGGCGTAGATCTCGGACTGACGCTTGAAGCCAAGGGACTCGTAGAGCGATCTGGCCCGTGCATTGAATGACATGACCTCCAGCTTGAGCTGGCTGGCATCATGGGCCTTGGCCCAGTCGTCACAATGGGCGATCAGCGCCCGGCCTATGCCACGGGATCTGTGGTGTTCATCCACCACCAGGGTAGTGATGCGGCAGACGGGCAGCGTGGTGAGAAACGGGACGGTTTCATTGATGTCGATCCGGGCGCTCAGAAACCCCACCACCCATCCCTCCACCAGGGCGACACAAAACAGCCGCCCTTCGCTCTGGATGGCGTCCAGCAGAAACCCCCGCTGCCGGGAAGAGGGAGCGCAGAACACCTCGGGCACCTGTTCGAAGTGGATCTGTCCTATCTGCCGATCCAGTTCGACGATGGCGTCGAGATCCTGCTCGGTTGCCTTGCGTATCTCCAATGGTGGCTCCTTGCGTTGCATTTGGTGAACTAGCTGACCCCGCAGGCCCGGGGAAAGGGCGGGTCACAGGGACGTTTGCACCATGGTAAAGGGTCAAACGTATCCTTTCCTGGTGCCAGATCACACCAATGGCCACCAATGAACAAGGCCCCGTACGGGGCCTTGCTAACCATGGGGCTGACAAAGAGGCGTCAGGCTGGCGCCCCCAACTGGGCCACCTGGCGCTCTATGCTGGCTTTCAGGTTGTCATCGAGTTTCAGGGCGCGGGCCAGCTCGTCCAGATAGCCGCGCTCCATGAAGTGATCCACCTCGACGGTGAGCAGGGAGGCGAGATAGACCTCGGTGGCCTGCTCCATGTCGGTCACTTCCCGGGCCAGGGCCTGGGGATCGAGGGGGCGGGCCAGCTCGGCGTCAATCCAGCGGGCGGCATCGGGTTGGCCCTGCTCGGTCAGGTATTGCTGTATCTTCTGGCGCTCATCGGCATCGATGTGGCCGTCGGCCCGGGCCGCCGCCACCATGGCCCGCACCAGCAGATTGGCGCGGGCATCGAGTTCGGCTCCCGCCAGCTCGTTGAGGGGATGGGGCGTGCCGGCCGCAGGCGCACTCTGGTTCTGCTGCCAATCCTGATAAAGTTTGTAGGCCAGCCCGCCGAGGGCGGCCGCGCCGCCCACTGCCGCGACCTTGCCGCCATACTTGCACATCTTCTTGTTGCCCAGCAGCAAGGCCATGGCGCCAGCGGCCAGTCCACCTTGGGCCATCCCCTTCATCTGAGCCTTGCGGCTGTCACCGCCATCGCTGAGCCAGCCCTTGCCAGCTCCCATCAATTGATCCAGCATCTGTTTCATGGGGCCTCCTCAATTGGCATGAGGCTCCATGCTGTGCCGCCTCCTCTGAACTCAAGGTGAATGGATGCCCCTGCCCCGCCTGCTGCTGCTGACCCTGCTGACCCTGATGACGTTCGCCGCCAACTCTGTGCTCTGTCGTCTCGCCCTGTTCGAAGAGCGGATGGATCCGGCTCTGTTTACCCTGCTGCGCCTGACCAGCGGCGCCCTGATACTGGTGCTGCTCTGTTCGGCTCGGAGCCAATCCCCCCGGCAAGGGGACTGGGGCGGCGCCCTCGCCCTCATTGTCTACAGCGCCGCCTTCTCGTTCGCCTATCTGACCCTGACGGCAGGCACGGGAGCCCTGCTGCTGTTTGCCGCCGTCCAGCTCAGCATGCTGGCGCCGCCCCTGCTGCGGGGAGAACGGCTGCCGCCACGCCAGTGGCTGGGCCTGCTGCTCGCCATGGGAGGCGTCATCTTCCTGCTGCTGCCCGGCATCACGGCGCCGGATCCGCTGGGGGCAGCCCTGATGGTGGCGGCCGGCATCGCCTGGGCCGGCTATACCCTGCGAGCCTCGCGTTTTGGCGATCCCATCGCCGCCAATGCCGGCCACTTTCTGCGCGCCAGCCTGCCCGCCGCTCTGCTCTATCTACTGCTCGGGCAGTTGCAGGCCAGCCCTGCCGCCATCGGCTACGCCCTGGCCTCGGGGGCGCTCGCCTCCGGGCTCGGCTATGCGCTCTGGTATCTGGTGCTGCCCCACCTTGGCCGCACCCTGGCCGCCAGCGTCCAGCTGCTGGTGCCCCCGCTGGCCGCCCTGGCCGGGATGCTCTGGTTGGATGAGTCCTGGTCGCTGCGACTGTTATTGTCCTCCCTGGCCATACTGGGGGGCATAGCCCTGACCATAGGGGGGCGCCCCTCCCCATCCAGATAAACCGGAGCAGGCCAGGGCCCGTCTGGCAGACGAGCACCTCGCCCCTGCGTGACACACAAAGAGAAGGAAGTACCATGAGCGCCCGTGAACTGACCCTGCAATTTCTCGCCGAGCCCGCCGACGTCAACTTCGGCGGCAAGGTCCATGGCGGCATGGTGATGAAGTGGATCGATCAGGCTGGCTACGCCTGCGCCGCCGGCTGGTGTGGCGGTTATGCCGTCACCGTCTATGTGGGGGGCATCCGCTTCTTGCGCCCCATCCAGATAGGCCAGCTGGTGGAAGTGCACGCCAAGGTGATCCACACAGGCACCACCAGCATGCACCTGGCGGTGGATGTCTACAGTCGCCACCCCACAGACCCTGCGCGCCACAAGACCACCCACTGCATCATCATCTTCGTGGCCATGGACGAGCACGGCAAACCCACCCCTGTGCCCCAGTGGCAGCCGGTGAGCGAGAGCGATCTGAGCTTGCAGCAGTACGCCAAGAAGCTGATGGCCCTGCGCGAGGAGCTGGACAAGGAGATGCGCCAGCACATGTGACCCACCCCGCCCCGGGCAGCCGGGGCGTGTCTTCGCAGCGCCGGGCGCTATAATGGCGACCCCCCTTGCCCTTGAGAAACCAAGATGTCCCTGGAAACTGCACCACCCGAGGTCCAGCTCGCGGTGGATCTGATTGAACTGCTGGAAACCAACCACATCACCCCCGCGCTCGCCCTGGCGGCACTCGCCATCGTTCGCCGGGATTATGAGCGCAAGCTCGAGGAAGGTCGGGAGTCCTGATCTCTCTCCCGCAGGAGGTACCATGTCAGCACCCATTCGCTTCGAACAAGGCCGCGCCATGCAGCTGGCCGGCCTGCGCCGTCACCACCCCTTCGAGCAGGGGGACTTCGGCGGCCAGTGGCGCGACTTCAGCGCCCTGCTCCCCCTGCCGGGGCAGCTGGGCGAGCACGTCTTTGGCGTCATCTGCGCCGCCACCGACACCCACTGCGAATACCTGTGCGGGGTGGAGGTCGCCGCCCTGGAGGCGCTGCCCAAGACACTCGGGCGGATGCGCATCGAGCCCCAGACCTACGCCATCTTCCGCCATCTCGGCCATGTCTCGGCCCTGCCCCAGACCTGGCAGAGTGCGCTGGACTGGCTCGCGCAATCGGACTATCAATCTGCCCACAAGCCGGATTTCGAGCGCTACGGCGCCCGCTTTGACGCCGCCACCGGCAGCGGCGAGGTGGAGATCTGGCTCGCCGTTGTGCCAAAACAGGCCCTGGCCTGACCCCTGAACGCCCGGGCCGGGGGGCCGGGCTACCTCGGCCCCATCACCTCGTCACAGAGCGCCATAAGGGCCTCCCCCAGCCGGGCGAGGGGCTCGCTCGTGCCCGGCCCCTGGTGCAGGGCCAGCTCCACAGGGCGCACCGCGGGCCAGTGAGCCAGCGCCACCTGATCCGGTTGCAGCAGGCGGGCGGGCAGTAGGCTGACCCCGATCCCCGCGCTCACCGCCCCCTGCAGGCTGGCGAGGCTGGCGCTCACGTAGGCGATGCGCCAGGGGATCCCCTCGGCATCCAGGGCGTCGGTCATCTGGCGCCGGTAGAGCCCCTCGCTCGGAAACACCACCAGGGGAACAGGATCGCGCCCGGCGGCGGGCCAGTCCCGGCTGTCGACCCAGGCCAGGGGCTCGCGCCAGCGGGCGATGGGCTCCCCCTGGCCGCGCCCCTGCTTGATGAGGGCAATATCCAGTTCCCCCCCTTCGAACGCCTGCCACAGGGCGTGGCTGAGATCGCTTTGCACCTCCAGCCTCACCTGCGAGTGCGCGCGGGCGAAGGCGGCCAGCACAGGGGTCATGGCGCCCGCGGCAAAATCCTCAGGCACCCCGAGGCGCAGGGGGTGACTCGCCTCGCTCACCCGCTCCCCCGCCCGGGCCAGCAGCCCCAGGATACGGCGCGCCAGCCCAAGCAGTGTCTCCCCCTGGGCCGTGGTCACCACCTGACGAGCGGATCGGTCGAGCAGGGTGCAGCCAAGCTGCTGCTCCAGACGGCGCATCTGCTGGCTCAGGGTGGACTGGGTGAGGTGGATACGCTCGGCGGCGCGGGTAAAGCTGCCGGTTTCGACGATGGCGACAAAGCTCTGCAGCAATTGGGGATCCAGCAAGGGGCGCTCCATGGGTTATCTCCATTTATAAAACCACTGGAAGTCATTTTATCATTTAATTTCCAAATGACTTGCGAGCCCGTTAGGCTGCCGTCACCCCTCTTCTCCCAGGATGAACCCATGTCACAGCCTCCCCACTCCGGTGCCCGCCCAGTGAACGCCCTCAGTGCCGCCTCGGTCCCCAGCCATCAGGAGTGGCTGGAGCAGGCCCTGCACCTGGCCCTGACCCATCGCCAGCAAGGAGGGCGCCCCTTCGCCGCCCTGCTGGTGAGGGAGAACCGGCTGGTGGCGAGCGCCGTCAACCGCATGCTGGAGGCGGGGGATCCCACCCGTCACGCCGAGCTGGAAGCGCTGCGGGAAGGGAGTCGCCAGGGGCCGCTGGCCGGGGCCATCGTCTATGCCAGCGGTCACCCCTGCCCCATGTGCCTGTCGGCATTGGTGATGAACGGCATCAGCGCCGTCTACTACGCCTTCGACAACGAGGATGCCGCCCCCTTCGGCTTTGATAGCCGCGCCGCCTACGCCGCCCTGCGCCTGCCCCTGTGTCCGCCGCCCCTGCCCCTCATCAAGCTGGCGAGCCCCATCGCGGCAAAGACCCTCTACGGTCCCCTGCCCCATGGTTAAGCGCCTCCTCCCCCCGGGCAGCGGCGCCTTGCTGGTGCTGGTGATCCTCATCGCCCTCAACCTGCGCCCCTTCCTCACCGCCATCGGCCCCCTGGCCCCTCGCATCGACGCGAGGCTGGCCCTCGGGGTAGACACCCTGGCCTGGGTCACCCTGCTGCCCCTCTGGCTTATCGGGGTCGGTGTGCTGCTCACCCCGGCGCTCCTGGGTCGCACGGGCCCGCGCCCCCTGCTCGGGGCGGCCCTGCTGCTGCTCGCCCTTGGCAGCGCCCTGCGCGTCGATCTGGCGAGCGGCGCCCTGCTCATCGCCAGCGCCGCCCTGTGCGGGCTGGGCTCGGCCCTGGTGCAAGGGGTGCTGCCCGGCCTCATCAAGGAGGGGTTCGCCCAAAAGGTGCCCCTGGTGATGGGGATCTTCTCCGCCTGCATGATGGGGGGCGGGGCGCTCGGCGCCGTGCTCACCCCGCGCCTTGCCGAGTATCTGGACTGGTCTCGGGCGCTGGCGCTCTGGGGCCTGCCGGTGCTGCTGGCCCTTCTCTGGCTGGCCTGGCGGGTGCCCCTGCCCGCCCCGACCCGCACGCCCGCCCCCACCGGGGAGCAGCGGCTGCTCCCCCTGCCCCGTACCTGGCTGCTCATCGCCTGCTTTGGCATCATCAACAGCGGCTACGGCATCGTCGTGGCCTGGCTGGCACCGGCCTACATGGCGGCGGGCTGGAGCGCCCAGCAAGGGGGCGAGCTGGTGGCCTGGCTCGCCCTGGCCCAGACCGCGAGCGGCCTTGGCCTGCCCCTGCTGGCGGCCGGTCGGCTGGATCGGCGACCCTGGATGGCGCTGGCCATCGCCATGCAGCTGGCGGGCTTTGGCGGCCTCTGGCTCGCCCCGCAAATCGCCCCCATCCTCTGGTGCCTGCTGTGCGGCGCCGGGCTTGGGGGGAGCTTCTCCCTCATCATGGTGATTGCGCTGGATCACCTGCCCGACCCGCGCCGGGCGGGCGCCCTCTGCGCCCTGATGCAAGGGGTCGGCTTCATGGTGGCGGCCACCGGCCCCTGGGTGGCGGCCCGCCTGCACCACGCAAGCGGTGACTTCGCCGCCGCCTGGCAGTGGCAGCTCGGCGCCCTGATCCTGATGAGCCTGCTGGTGGTGCGCCTCAACCCGCGCCACTACCCAAGAGCCATGGGTCTGCCCCCAGAGCAGGCCATGGCTGTGCAGACGACAGGCAGCAAGCCTGCCTGATCCGGCGAGCACAGTCCTTAGGGGCCAGAAAGCAAAACACCGGCCTTGGCCGGTGTTTTTCATCAAGATGGAGGAAGATCTTGCGCTCAGCGCCCCTTCTTCTGGCGCCCGCCCTGCCCTGGCCGCGGTTTGCCCGGGGCCGGTTTGCCCCCCTTGCCGGGGGCGCCTTTACCTGCACCCCCTTTGCTGGCGGTCCCTTTGCCCGCCCCGCCCTTGCCTGCGGGGCTCTTCTTCTCGAAGGCCTCGGGGCCCGGCACATTGGGGCGACCGCCAATCTCGTGATCGTCGCTGCGGCGTGGCTTCTTGCCCTGGGCCGGTTTGGCGGTTTGCGTCGCCGGGGTCTTCTCCCCCTTGGCCGGTTTCACCTCGGAGGAGGAGTCTTCAATGAGCTTGAACAGCTCGATCAGCTCGTCGTCGGTGAGATCGCGCCACTCCCCCACCGGCAACCCCTTGAGGCTGACGTTCATGATGCGGATGCGCTCGAGCTTGGTCACCTCGAAGCCGAAGTGCTCGCACATGCGGCGGATCTGGCGGTTGAGCCCCTGCACCAGGGTGATGCGAAACACGAAGGGGGCCTCTTTTTTCACCTTGCACTTCTTGGTGACGGTGCCGAGGATGGGCACCCCGGCCGCCATGCCCCGAACGAACTCGTCGGTCACCGGCTTGTCCACGGTCACCAGGTACTCTTTCTCGTGATCGTTGCCCGCCCGCAGGATCTTGTTCACCAGATCCCCGTGGTTGGTGAGGAAGATGAGCCCCTGGGAGTCCTTGTCGAGGCGCCCTATGGGGAAGATGCGGGTACTGTGATTGACGAAGTCGACGATGTTGTCCTTCTCCGCCGCCTCCGTGGTGCTGACGATGCCCACCGGCTTGTTGAGGGCGATGAAGACCAGGCTGTCGGCTTCGCGCGCCTCTATCACCTGACCGTTGACCTTGACCAGATCCCCGGCAAACACCTGATCTCCCACCTCGGCCCGCTTGCCGTTGATATAGACATGGCCCTGCTCGATGAAGCGATCGGCCTCGCGCCGGGAGCAGATACCGCTCTCGCTGATGTATTTGTTCAGACGCATGGATTCATCGGCCAGCATGGGTCACCTGCCGGGTCATAGCGTTCAAAAGGTGTATCGGCTGAGTCAGCCAGATCATGGTCGGGTTAGTCTGCATACGGTTCCATCTACAAAAAGCATCGGCAAAAAAGTCATCTCAAAGGGACAAGGCTTTCACGCTCATCACCAAAAACGCCGCTACAGTAGCACATTGCGCCATCCCTTGCCCTGGCGCGTGTGCAGGAACCTTGCCCTCAGTGAAAGGGCGCTGCTGGTTGCCACCGGGCCCGGCGTCAACGCAACAACGACGATCCCCGGCTGTCGTTGCTGTTGGCTACCGTTGTTGTTGATCACTCAGGCCAGGGTCGTCTGAGAGGCACTTCTCGCCCCCTGGCGCAGATGGTCTGGCTCCTTCTTGTCAGTGCTAACACCCGTCTGAGCCATCCGCCCCCTGATGGCTGTACTCAGGGATAGCGGCTGATCTCGATGAGGTTCTTATCCGGGTCGAGGCAATAGACAGATTCGATGGGGCCGCAGGCCCCGCTTTTCGTCACAGGCCCCTCCACTATCTCCACCCCCTGGCTCGCCAGCTGGGCCATCACCTGATCCAGGGGCCAGCGGGTGATGAGGCAGAGATCCCCCGAACCCACCTGCGCCCGGTTGCGCGGCTCCTCCCCCAGCAATTGCAGATTGATCTTCTGGTTGCCAAAGCGCAGCGCCCGGCGCCCCGCCCCGAAGGTGATGGGCTCCATCTTGAAGGCGCCGCTGTAAAACGCCACCGCCCGCTCTATGTCGCTCACCGTCAATACCAGATGGTCGATATGGCTGATCATGCTTGCTCCCTGTCATGGTGATTGCCACACCATCATAGCCAGTCCCCCTGGCAGAGACTGTGCCTTGGCCCGCAAAGCCCCTGTCTCGTAGGCCCCCATCTCCTTGCTCGCTTTTGTGTCGCCCGTTAGGAGTAAGCAAATACCAAGGGCATGATTTATTTACATAAATACATTAATGATGCGCAGGTTCCTCAATTTTTCGGCTGAAGGATGGTGTCGATTGGATTAAGATGCGCACCATCAAATGCAACTCGGATGAAACCATCCTTAATTCCTGAAGCGGCATAGGGATGACTATCGGACGCGAGGGTCGGCTTTGCGCAAGACATGGACGGAAGAAGAGTTAAAGGCAACGGTGGCCGCCTATCTGGATATGCACAGCAAGACGCTGGATGGCATCCCCTTTGTTAAGAAACACTATTACGCTGAACTAGCGACACGATTCGCACGCTCCGAAAAATCATTTGAATATCGGATGCAAAACATCTCTTACGTCTGCGTCCTGATGGGCAGGGCTTGGGTCTCTGGCTTAAAACCCGCCAAACATATTGGTCAGCAGCATGTGCCCATCATAGAGCGCCTGATCTGCGAGCTGGATGGCCAACCTTATATGGGGCATGCCGTGTTCGAGCATCAGGTCATCCAATATAAGGCGAAGTCCATGCGCCCTCTTCCTCTTGGGACACAGGAGCCAGCGCAGCGTTATGCCAGCACGATAAGTCATGCGAGGGATCCCCAGGTCAAAGCCTGGGTGTTAGTGACCGCAGCTGCGAAATGTGAGTGTTGTGATGAGCAAGCTCCCTTTAACACGGCGAACGGGGAACCCTTTCTCGAGGTGCATCATCTGCGCACCTTGGCGGAAGGCGGCTCGGATACCGTCGGCAACACGGTCGCTCTGTGCCCCAACTGCCACCGCGAGCTGCACTATGGCGCCAACAAAGAAGCGCGCCGAGACGCGCTTTACCAAAAGCTCCCCAGACTCATCAGAGAGTAAGGAAGCCTGACGCCTTGCTCCCCACACAGCTCGCCCATGGCGATCTGTGTTTGGGATGCCTGCTCCCGCCCTTTCCCTCTCCTCCCCTCGGTGGATGGCATGGATGCGACGGCCCCCTGACCTCCAACCACATCATGCTGAGGGATGGCGTGGCACCCAGCTACCTATACCCCTGTTTTTAAAGCGGGAAAATTTGGAACCCACCTTGCGACAAGGCGCAAAAGGGCTCTGTCAGCAAGGAGAGAATTCAGGGTGTTTACTCTGATCCAGGGCTCATTTCGGCACGTATTGCTGGCCGGTTTCGGGCGCCTCTGGTGTACAATCCCCAGCCCGATCTTCCCCGCTAGCCCGGCCAAGGCTCAGGCCGTTATCCATCCCAGAGTGAGTGACAGTGACCGCGACCCACCCCATGCTCGACAGTTATTACAGCCAGGATCTGGTGTTTTTCTCCATCCTGGTGGCGGTGCTCGCCTCCTACACGGCGCTGAATATGACCAGCCGGGTGAGCCAGAGCCAGGGACAGGCCGCCGCCCTTTGGCTGGCGGGGGGCGCCTTCGCCATGGGGCTCGGCATCTGGTCCATGCATTTTATCGGCATGCTCGCCTTCAACCTGCCCATCGCGCTCGGTTACGATCTGACCCTCACCGGCCTCTCCCTGATAGCGGCCATCGGCTCGTCGGCCTTCGCGCTCTGGCTGGTGAGCCGCCCCCAGCTGCCCTGGCACCACATAGCGGGGGGCGCCCTGCTGATGGGGGCCGGCATCGCCACCATGCACTACATCGGCATGGCGGCCATGAAGATAACCCCGGGCATTCATTACGATCGCGGCCTCTTCGTGCTCTCCATCCTCATCGCCGTGCTCGCCTCGGGCGCCGCCCTCTGGATTGCGTTTCGCCTGCGCAACAGCACACCTCGCGCCTTCTTTCACAAGGCCATCGCCTCCCTGGTGATGGGGGGGGCCATCATCGGCATGCACTACACCGGCATGGCGGCGGCCCAGTTCCCCGAGGGGAGCCTGTGCGGCGCCCTCTATACCGGGCTCAATGTCCAGTGGCTGGCGACCGTCATCATCATAGTGACCCTGGCGGTGTTCGCCATCGCCCTGGTGCTCTCCATGCTGGATGCCCACGCCGCCCGCCTCTCCACCTCCCTGCATCAGGCCCACGACGAGCTGCTCAAGCTGGCGCTCCATGACAGCCTGACCCGGCTGCCGAACCGGCTGCTGTTCGCCGACCGGCTGGAGCAACGCATCCAGGAGTGCCAGCACAGCCAGCGCAGCTTCGCCCTGCTGTTTCTCGATCTCGACGGCTTCAAGATCATCAACGATGCCCACGGCCACCACACGGGAGACCTGCTGCTGACCGAGGTGGCGGCACGCATCACCGGCTTGCTCGGCGGGAGCGACACCGCCTCGCGCTTTGGCGGCGACGAGTTCGTGCTGGCCCTGGCACCGGGGGATGTGAGCCAGACCACGGCCTTCGCCGAGCGGCTGCTGGCCGCCCTGGCCCAGCCCTACGAGTGGGAGCATCACAGCCTGCACATCACCGCCAGCATCGGCATCGCCGTCTATCCCCAGGATGGCACCAGCCTGCACGAGCTCACCCTCAACGCCGATGCCGCCATGTATTACGCCAAGGAGCGGGGGCGCAACGACTACTACTACTTCGACAGCGCCATGAATGCCAACGCCCACCAGCAGTTCCTGCTGCAAAAGGCGCTGCAACACGCCCTGGAGCGAGGGGAGCTGGCCCTGCACTACCAGCCCAAATACGATGCCCGCAGCGGCCAGGCGGTCGGTGCCGAGGCCCTGCTGCGCTGGCAGCACCCGGAGCATGGGGCCATCTCCCCGGCCAGCTTCCTGCCACTGGCGGAGAAGAGCCGGCTCATCATCCCCATCGGCAACTGGGTCATCGACGAGGCCTGCCGCCAGATGAGCGCCTGGCGCGCGGCGGGTCATGACGACTGGAGCGTGGCGGTGAACCTCTCCACCATACAGCTGGCAAGCCCCGGATTGCTGGAGGAGGTGCAGGGCGCCCTCTCCCGTCACCGGCTGGAGGCCCGCCACCTCACCCTGGAGATCACCGAATCCACCGCCATGGAGAACGCCGAGGAGAGCCTGGCCATCCTCAATCGCCTGGCCGAGCTCGGCCTTGGCATCTCCATCGACGACTTCGGCACCGGCTACTCCAGCCTGCTCTACCTCAAGCGCTTCCCCGCCAACGAGCTCAAGATAGACAGGGGCTTCGTCGCCACCCTGGCGCAAGACGGGGACGATGCCACCATCATCGCCGCCATCATCGCCCTGGGTCAGGCCCTGGGGATGCGCATCGTGGCCGAAGGGGTGGAGACCCAGGCGCAGCGCACCCTGCTCACCGAGCTCGGCTGCGACACCTTGCAGGGCTATCTGCTGGGGCGCCCCATGACGGGGGAGCAACTGCTGGCCCACTGCCACCAGACGCGCAGCGCCTGACAGGCCAGGAGTGCCCGCGCTTGCGGTCACTTTCCCATGCACCACGACCATGAAAAACGGCGCCCGAAGGCGCCGTTTTTTTCACTGTCGTCCTGGCGATGCCACAGACGGGGAACAAGGGGTGAGCTTATTCCTCTTCCAGGTAGGCATAGCCTTGCAGACCCAGCTCCAGCTCGTCGAGCAGGGCCTTGCGGGTCTCGTCGTCCAGGGCCGGATGGGAGACGATGCGCTGATAGCTCTCGCGGATCACCGAGGGGTCGATGTTGACGTAACGCAGCAGCTGGTCGACGGTGTCGCCGCGCACCACGTTGCGAATGTCCATCTTGCCTTCCTCGTCCAGCCAGACTTCCGCGCAGTGGGTGTCGCCAAACAGGTTGTGCAGATCGCCGAGGATCTCCTGATAGGCGCCCACCAGGAAGAAGCCGACGTGGCACTCTTCGTGCTCGCCATACTCCGGCATCGGCAGGGTGCTCTCGACCCCCAGACCATCGACGTAGTGCTCCACCTGACCGTCGGAGTCACAGGTGATGTCCATCAGGATGCCGCGGCGGGTGAGCGGACGCTCGAGGCCGGCAAGCGGCATCACCGGGAACACCTGACCTATGCCCCAGGCATCGGGCAGAGACTGGAACAGGGAGAAGTTGGCGAAACACTTGTCCGCCAGCTTCTCGTTCAGGTCATCGGCCAGGGCGCGGTGGCTGCGGTTGATGGGGTTGAGCTTCTCTTTCAGGGTGAGGCAGGTGTTCTGGTGCAGGCTCTCGGCCCAGGCACGCTGCTCCAGGTTGAGCAGACCCATGGTGTACTGGGCGTTGACGTCGGTCAGGTCGGCCAGGGAGTCATGGAACAGCTCCAGCAGGGAGGGATCTTCCTCGTTGTTGAGCTCGAGCCAGCCTTTCCACATGTTCTGCAACAGGGTCGGCGCGTCCTCATCCGGTGCATGCACCTCGCTCATCTGGGCCCCTTCGGCACCAATGATGTTGGTGACCAGCACGGCGTGGTGAGCGGTCAGGGCGCGGCCGGACTCGCTGATGATGGTCGGGTGCGGCAGGTCGAACTCGCGGCAGACATCGCCGATGCCCCACACCACGTTGTTGGCGTACTCGGAGAGGCTGTAGTTGGCGGAGCAGTGGCTCTGGGAGCGAGTCCCTTCATAGTCCACCCCCAGGCCGCCGCCCACATCGACCACGTCGACGTTGGCGCCCAGGCGACGCAGCTCGGCGTAGAAGCGGCCGCACTCGCGGATGCCACCCTGGATGTCGCGGATGTTGGCTATCTGGGAACCCAGGTGGAAGTGCAGCAGTTGCAGGCAGTCCAGCTGACCCAGGCCGCGCAGACGCTCCACCAGGGCCAGGATCTGGGAGGCGGAGAGGCCGAACTTGGACATGGCGCCGCCGCTCGATTCCCACATGCCGGAGCCGGTGGAGGCGAGACGGGCGCGCACCCCGATATTGGGCTTGATATTGAGGCGCTTGGCCTCGTCGAGCACCAGCTCCAGTTCGGAGGGCTTCTCGACCACTATGTAGACCTTGTGGCCCATCAGGTTGCCAAGCAGGGCGTGACGCACGTACTCACGGTCTTTGTAGCCGTTGCAGACGATGACGGAGCCGCGATCGTGATGATGGGAGAGGACCGCCAGCAGTTCTGGCTTGGAGCCCGCTTCCAGGCCCAGACGGGGCTTGTCGCTGTAGGACTGGCTGATGGTTTCGATGACGCGGCGCTGCTGGTTCACCTTGATGGGGTAAACGCACAGGTAGTCCCCCTCATAGCCTGACTTTTCGATGGCCTGACCGAAGGCGTTGAACAGGGCATCCACCCGGCTCTTGAGGATGTCGGGGAAACGGAGCAGCACGGGCGTGGTGAGCCCGGACTGACGCAGTTGTTCGATGGCGTCAGACAAGACGATCTGCGCCTCGGGGCGAGATTTATCGGGCGATACCGTCACGTGACCGGCGTCGTTGATATTGAAGAAACCCGCACCCCAGTAGGGAACGTTGTACACCTTCAAGGAGTCCTTGCTGGACCAGTTAGTCATGGGCTATGCCTCGCAAATGAGCGGCCGGGGGCCGCCTTCGTTACCCTCAATCACATCCAGACCATCGATCGCAGAGTCTGACCAGCGGGTGGCGGTCTGGGGTCCCATCATGCTTGACCATGACGGTGACCTTCATGCGCCCCCGGATCCTCTATTGCACATCGCGGCAAGCCAAGGCTGCCTGGTGGATCTTGGGAAGTAACGAGTCTTGATGTGGGGCTTGTGGCTTTACATCAAGCTCAACGGTATGCGGTGCTGGGTCAGAGCACCGCGGTACTTTGATGGCACGCGGCATCAGCCACGCCACGGCTCATCATGGCCTCGCAGTCACTACACCCAGGGAGGGGAATTTCAAGGAAGAGAGGGACGAGGCGCCATCGCAAACGCGAACAGATGACGACAAGATGCCGCAGCCGATACCGCCATCCACGACCGCCCATGACAAGGGGATGATGATGAGCCCGGGGGCCCACTCGGTCGTCTGGAGATGGCTATGTCTGCTGTTCTCCCTGATACCGGAACCTAACCGGTATAAAAGAAATCCAATCCCTGCAGTGTCTGTCGTGTCTGCATGCCTCGCCCTATAGGCGGTCGAACTCAAGGGGAACTGGCGGCCTCGCCTGCTCAGGGTGACCCCTTGGATCGGCGCGGAGTTTACACACTTTGGCGCCGGGCTGACAATAAAAAATCCTGTTAAATTTTCGCTTTTTTGCCATGGGGTAGATCTCGCTGCCAACCAAGCCAGCTCTGGGGTTGGCCCCTGTCCCCCTCCCCTGGCGGCCTCTGGCTTTTTGCGCTCTTTTCCCAACGCCAGATCCCCCCTTTTTTCCCGGCGCCGGCCAGCGGACAGGGGCTGTCGGCGATCAAGCTCAACAGAGTCCCCCCCCCCGCCTGCGATCGCCATCAAACTGTCATCGACCTGCCACGGGGCGGGAACAGAAGGAGGCCATGCTGGGGGGAGAACCACAGCCGGAGCCAGCCATGTTCAGCGTCGACAGCCTACTTCATCAGCACTTTCCCCGTCTCACGCTCCCGGGCCCGGCCCGCAGCGCCCTCAAATGGCTGCTGCGCGAGCGCGACTTCCAGGCCTTTGCCGCCCAGTTTCCCCACCTCAAGGGGCTCGATTTCGTCGAGCAGGCCCTCAGCCAGCTCGATTTCGACTATCGGGTCAGCGATGCCCAGCTCGAGAACATACCGGCCGAGGGGCGGGTCATCCTGGTGGCCAACCACCCCATCGGCTCCCTGGATGGCCTGGCGCTGCTGCGCCTGCTCGGCCGCATCCGCCCGGACGTCAAGATAGTCGCCAACCAGCTGCTGGCGGGCCTTGCCCCCCTGCGCCCCCTGCTGCTGCCGGTGGACAATCTGGGGGGCAAGACCGACAGGCGCGCCATCCTCGCCATGGGGGAACACCTGGCCAGGGAGGGGGCCCTCATCATCTTCCCGGCCGGGGAAGTGTCGCGCCTGGGGCCCAGGGGGATCAAGGATGGTCCCTGGCAGGGAGGCTTTCTCAAGCTGGCCAGACGCACCCAGACCCCGCTGGTGCCGATCCACCTGGGGGCGCGCAACGGCCTGGGTTTCTACCTCGGCTCCTGGCTCAACAAGTCCTGGGCCGGTCTCCTGCTGGTCGGCCAGCTGTTTCGCCAGCAAGGGGGGCGCATGACCATCACCATAGGTCAGCGCATCCCGCCCCACGCCTTCAGCGCCCTGCCTGCCAAGGAGGGGGCCAGACTGGTACGCGCCCACCTCTATCGCATCGGACGCGGCAAACCGGGCCGCCTCACCACGGAGGCCCCCATCGCCCTGCCAGGGGACAGGGTGCGGCTCAAGCAGGCGGTGGAGGGCTGCGAGGCCCTCGGCCACACCCCGGATGGCCAGGGGATCTACCTCTATCGTCGCCACGAGCAGAGCCACTCCGAGATACTGCGCGAGCTGGGGCGCCTGCGGGAGATTGCGTTTCGGGCGGTGGGGGAAGGGTCGGGCAAGCGCCGGGATCTGGACGGCTATGACGATGACTACTATCACCTGCTGCTCTGGGATCCGGCCCGTCTCGAGATAGTGGGGGCCTACCGCTTCATCCCGGTGCAGGAGATGCTGGCGAGCAAGGGGCTTGCCGGCCTCTACAGCCACACCCTGTTTGGCTTCGACCCGGCGCTAAGGCCCCAGCTGGAGCAGGCCATCGAGCTGGGCCGCAGCTTCATCCAGCCCGCCTACTGGGGCAAGCGCGGCCTGGACTACCTCTGGTTCGGCATCGGCGCCTACCTGGCCCGCTATCCCCACTACCGCTACCTGTTCGGCCCGGTATCGTTGTCTGCCAGCCTGCCGCCCCAGGCCCGAGATTTGCTGGTGAGCTTCTACCGTCAGCACTTCGCCCCCCGGGAGGGGACGGATGGCGCCCCCCTCGCCCCCTCCCGTCGCCCCTATCCGGCCACGGATCCCCACTTCGCGGATCTCGACTATGGTCGCGCCCTCACCGAGCTCAAGTCCCGGCTCGGCAACCTGGGCTGCGCCATCCCCACCCTCTACAAGCAGTATTCCGAGCTGTGCGAGCCGGGGGGCGTCCAGTTCATGGACTTTGGCATAGACCCCGACTTCAACCACTGCATCGACGGCCTGGTGTGGGTGGACGTGAGCCGGATAAAAGCCCACAAGCGGGCCCGCTACATCAGCAGCCATCTGGCCGATCCGCACCCATAGCCCTGGGGGCGCAACACAAACAGCAGAGGGAGGCCATGGCCTCCCTCTGCTTTCTCGCTATTGCTGAACATCGTTTGGCACGCCCAGCCAATCAGGCGTTACTCGCCCGGCTTGCGATCCGAGTGGCCGAGGTCGCGCTCCGGGGCGATGAGATCGCGCACCCGCTGCTTGATCTCCTTGGCCTCGGGGAAGCCCTCGTCCGCCACCCTGTCCCACACCAGCACACCGTCCACCAGGATGCGAAACTCCCCCTTGCTGGCGGGCACCAGGGCCACCTCGCCGAGATCGCTGTCAAAGGTCGACAGCAGCTCCTGGGCCAGCCAGGCGGCGCGCAGCATCCAGCGGCACAGGGTGCAGTAACGGATCTCTATCCTGGGTTTGGCCATGGTCTGTGTGTTCATCGGGTTGCTCCGTTCTTGCCCGCCCCCTGGCGGTCTCTGTTCGCTATGTCTCATTCACTGCCGGCATTCATTACCAGTATTCACTACCGGCATTCACTACCAACATGGAACAGGCCGTTGATAACGCTGTCCCTTTTGCCCTGCAAACCCGCGTCACTGGGTCACGCCGTGGAAGTCGGCCAGCCAGTGGCGGGCGATGGTGCGCATCAGATCCGGCGGCAACTCCCTCAGCCCGGGCACCATGGGGAATTCGGCCAGCAGCCGCATCCCCTCGATGATCTCCGCCAACACCAGGTAGACATACTCTCCTATCACGGCGCCATGGACGAAATTGACCGCCTCGCCGCGATTGAGCAGGAAGATGATGCTGCCATCGGGGCGGGTCAGGGCCAGCACATGGGGGCACACCTCCTCGCTCAGCCAGGGCAGCTCGGCCAGGCTGAAGGCGAACTCGTCATCGGCCGAGGTGACGGAGGCGAGCATGGCGCCGGGGCGCAGCGCCGCCAGATCCTCGAGGTTGAGGGAGCCGTTGCCGGTGGAGCAGACCACCAGCTCGGCCCGGGCCAGGGCCTGGGCCTTGTCCACCAGCTTGAAGCCGTGGGAGAGGGCCTCCACCTGGCGCAGCTCGTCCGTCTCCACCAGCTCCAGATGCAGGTTACGGCACCTGAGCTCGCGGGCGATGCTGCGCCCCACCTTGCCATAGCCGAACAGGGCGGCCTGGCAGACGTTGAAGGTGCGGTTGAGGGTGCGGGCCAGGGACTCGGCAGAGTAGACCACGCTCAGCCCTATCTGGATATCTTCCGCCTGCTTGAGGGGGCTGCGGGCCACCGACAGCACGGGGGCCATCAGGGGCTCGAGGGCGTAACGCTGATGGCCGTTCTCCGTCATCTCCACCACCCCGAGAAAACGGGGGCCGAAGCACTCGGCGAGCTGGGCCTGGGTGCGGGCAAAATAGCCGCCTATGTCCAGGATGACCAGGCGCTCATGAGCCGCCACCAGGGGAGCAATCCTGGCGACCACCTGCTGGGGACAGTTGCTCCACTGGCGATTGAGCTCCAGCACGGGGAAGTGCTGGCAGGCCCAGGCCAGGGTCTCGCCATGGGCCGACTTGGGCTTGGGCAGGATGGCGCCAATGCGCCCCACCTGGGCCAGGGCCTGGATGAAATGGGGGCGATCGGGCAGCAAGTGAGTCACAAGCAGAATGCAGAGCCCCTCGATGGGGCCCTGCCGGGTAAAATGGCGAAAAAACAGATGCTCAGATCCTTGACTGCGCAACTGTGGCCTCCTTAGCACGCCGCAAACCGCGGGCAAACAGAAACCCGGCCTGGCCGGGTTCTGAAAGTGTCCAAAAACGAGATATGGAACCTTTGTAGCCCAAACGCGATTGAGGCTCAATCTTTATCGGGCAAAAGTATGCGCCAGGTGGCACTGCGCCCGTTAATTGATTGTTTTACATGCACTAACCCATTGATAGGTTTCTCATCAATAGAGGGAGGCCTCGGGCCAGACGAACCAGAGACTGAGACCGGTGCCGAGGGCGGCCAGCGCGATGAGCGCGCCCCAGCGCACCGGCAGCGGGCGGGATCTCAGGCGCCACTCCAGCGCCGGCAGCAGCCAGACCGGCAGCAGGGCCAGCAGCGGCACCTCCACGTATTGCCAGGCGAGCATCTGCACGAAGGCAAGCGCCAGAGCCAGGGCTGCCGGGGTGACGCTCACGCCGGCAAAGGCCCCGAGCAGGGCGCGAAACCCGGCCAGGGCGGCCAGGGCACCGGCCAGCTGGGCGATGAGCAGGCTGCCATCGATGCCGATCACCAGGGCCAGCCAGATGAAGCCCAGGGCAAACCCCACCCCTTCCCGGCTGTCCCCGCGCACCTGGGTCCAACCCAGCCAACTCAGGGCCAGCGCGAGCGCCCCCCAGAGCGCGGGCGTGCCCCTGATCAGGGTGGCAAAGCCCAGCCACCAGATGAGGGCGCCGAGACCGGCGAAGAGTGCCAGGGCCAGCCAGCGGTTGGCCAGGGGAGCGGCGATGGCCGCCACCAGCAGGGTCAGCGGCAGCCACTGCCACGCCTTGACCGGCAGCAGATAAGTGCCTCCGACCAGGCAGCCCACCAGCCAGAGCGCCAGGGCACCCCAAAGAGACCCCAGTCGTGGCCAGCGCCATGACAGCAAAGCGGCCCCCAAAGGGGCCGCCAGGGTTTGTAGCAAGAGTGCTGCGCCCATTACTTGCGCACACCTTCGACAAACAGGTTGATGCTCATCTCGTCCGGAATGCCCGGCAACATGTAGTTCACGCCAAAGTCGCTGCGCTTGATGGTGGTGGTGGCGTTGAAGCCGCTGCGGTAGCCGCCCCAAGGATCCTTGCCTTCCCCTATCTTGACCAGATCGAAGGCCACGTCCTTGGTGACGCCGTGCAGGGTCAGGGTGCCCTTGAGCACGCCCTTGTCCTTGGTGCCTTCATAGGCGGAGCTGACGAAGCTCATCTTGGGGTATTGCTTCACGTCGAGGAAATCCGGGCTGCGCAGGTGCTTGTCGCGGGCCTCGTGGTTGGAGTCCACGCTAGCGGCGTCCACCTCGAAGCTCGCCTTGGCGGCGGCGGGGTTGGCATCGTCCATGGAGAAGGTGCCGCTGAAGGTGTTGAAACGACCCACCAGCTCGGAGAAACCAAGGTGACCCACCTTGAACTGCACCGTGGTGTGTGCCGGATCCACGTCATAGTCGGCGGCCATCAGCGGCATGGTCATCAACAGGCTGGAGGCCAGCAGAAGCGGTGTCATTTTCATTTATCGTTCCTTCGTGAGTAACGTGATGGGGGATTGTCAGATGCTAACCCACCATGAGAGAGTGATAATCAGTGATTTATTAAAATAATTATCAACTGAGAGTGGAATATGGATCAGATCGCCGCCATGCGCGTCTTCATCAAGGTGGTAGAGCATCAGAGCTTTACCAGGGCCGCCGCCCAGCTCGGCATCTCGGTCGCCATGACCTCCAAGCTGATGCAGCAACTGGAGGAGTCCCTCTCCACCCGACTGCTGTCACGCACCACCCGCCAGGTCAATCCCACCGAGGCGGGCCAGTTCTACTACCAGCGCTCCCTGGCCCTGCTGGCGGAGCTGGAGGAGACCCATAGCCAGCTCACCCGCAACAACCAGCAGCCCCAGGGCACCCTCAAGCTGTCGGTGCCCATGGATTTTGGCTACCTGCACCTCTCCCCCGCCCTGCCGCTGTTTCGCACCCGCTTCCCCGAGCTCAAGCTGGAGATAGAGTACAGCGATCGGCGGGTCGCCCTGGTGGAAGAGGGCTTCGATCTGGCGCTGCGCATCGGCAACCTGCCTGACTCCTCCCTGGTGGCCAAGCCCCTGGCCAGCATGCGGCTCGAGGTGTGCGCCAGCCCGGAGTACCTGGCGCGCAGGGGCAACCCCCAGACCCCGGAGGATCTCAAGGAGCACGACTGCCTCGTCTACACCCTGACCCAGCCGGACTGGGTCTTCACGCGAGCTGGCGCGCAGGTGAGCGTGCGCCCTCAGGGGCCCCTTCGCGCCAACAACGGGGTGGCCCTGACCCGGGCCGCCTGTGACCATCAGGGCATCATATTGCAGCCCACCTTCATCGTGGGGGATGCGCTGCGGGAGGGGAAACTGGTGTCACTGCTGCCCCAATGGGACAAGGGGGAGGTGGGGCTCTACGCCCTCTATCCGCACCGCCGCTTCGTCTCGGCCAAGGTGCGCTGCTTCATCGAGTTCGTGCAGGAGCGTTATCTCGCCCCCCACTATTGGGACAGACCACACCCATAGACCACTGTCATGATGGGAAGGACTCCCATCATCTCACCACCTTGCCAGAACAAGGACAGACCACAGCCATGATGGGAAGGACTCCCATCATCTCACCACCTCCCCAGAACGGGGACAGACCACAGCCATGATGGGAAGGGCTCTCATCATCTCGTCATCTCGTCATCTCGTCATCTAGATATCTCGTCAGCACTGGGACATAACTCATCAGTGCTGGGACAGGGCGCAGCCATGGTGGGAGGCTAGGACACCGCCGCCCCTGCGCGGGCCTGCAGCAGGGTGCCATCGCACTGGATCTGCCAGCGCGGCAGCCGGGACTGGATCTCCGCCAGCTGGGCCCCGTCCAGGGGATAGGGCAGAGTCACCGTCAGGGCGCCGCAGTCGTGCAGGGCGGCCAGTTGCAGCAGCAGGACCAGGTTGGCCTCGTCGCGGCGGTTGCGATTGATGCGCCGCTCCACCTCGAAGCGAAAGTGCCCCTCGGGATCCGCCGTCATCGCCTGCCAGCCAAAGCCAAACAGCGGCATGACGGCGCTGACGATGCCAAGGGCGGTGAGGGGCCGTTTGGGAGGGTGATAGAGGGCATTGAGGTCGAAGGCGACCGGCTCCTGCATGGGGGCCCGATCCCGGGATAAGATGTTATTGCTCATTGGCCTGACCTCTTGGTTCCTCTAGAATCCGTCGCATAGTCAAACGTCCATGCCAACGAGGTGCTGATGCTAAGCGATATCGAGATCTCCCGCCAGTCCCCCCGCCTGCCCATCGCCGAGGTGGCAAGGCAGCTCGGCATCAAGGCCGCCCATCTCCACCCCCACGGCCATTACAAGGGCAAACTCGACCTCGCGCTGCTCCATCACGCCCCCGCCCGCGAGCCCGGCAAGCTGGTGCTGGTGAGCGCCATCACCCCCACCCCCCTTGGCGAGGGCAAGACGGTCACCACGATCGGCCTCTCCATGGGACTCAACCACATAGGCCAGTCCAGCATCGCCACCATACGCCAGCCGAGTCTCGGCCCCGTGTTCGGGGTCAAGGGGGGCGCCGCCGGGGGCGGCATGGCCCAGGTGGTGCCGATGGAGGAGATGAACCTCCATCTCACCGGGGATTTTCACGCCCTCAGCGCGGCCCACAACCTGGCCTCTGCCGCCCTGGATGCCCGCCTGTTCCATGAACGCAAACTCGGTGACCGGTTCAGCGCCAGCACCGGCCTGGCGCGGCTCGATATCGACCCGGCCAACATCCTCTGGCCCCGCACCCTGGACATGAACGACCGGGCGCTTCGCCACCTCACCCTAGGCCAGGGGGGCCCCGCCGATGGTGTCGAGCGCCTCGATCGCTTCGTCATCACCGCCGCCTCCGAGCTGATGGCCATTCTGGCGCTGGCCAGGGATCTGAAAGACTTGCGCGCCCGCATCGGCCGCATCCAGCTCGCCCTCGACCTTGGCGGCCAACCCGTCACCGCCGAGCAGCTGGAAGTGGCGGGGGCCATGACGGTGCTGCTCAAAGACGCCCTCAAGCCCACCCTGATGCAGACCACGGAGCAGACCCCTGTGCTGGTTCACGCCGGCCCCTTTGCCAACATCGCCCACGGCAACTCCTCCGTCATCGCCGATCGCATGGCTCTCGGCCTTGCCGACTATGTGGTGACCGAGGCGGGGTTCGGCTCCGACATGGGGCTGGAGAAGTTCTTCAACATCAAGTATCGCCAGTCCGGCCTCGCCCCCGCCTGCGTGGTGCTGGTGGCCACGGTGCGCGGCCTCAAGGCCAACAGCGGCCTGCTGGACATCCGGCCGGGCCAGCCGCTGCCGGCCAGCCTGCAAGGGGAAGATCTGCCCACCCTGAAAGCCGGGTGTGCCAACCTCGCCTGGCATATCCAGAATGCCCGCCGTTATGGGGTGCCCGTGGTGGTTGCCATCAACCGCTTTGCCACCGACAGCCAGGCCGAGCTGGATCTGCTGGCCCGCGAGGCGCTGGCCGCCGGTGCCTGCGGGGTCGCCCTCTCCCGGGCCTTCACTGACGGTGGCGCGGGAGCGGCGGATCTGGCTCACGCCGTGGTGGCGGCCTGCGAGCAACCCAGTGAGATCAGGCTGCTCTACCCCGATGAGATGAGCCTTGCCGCCAAGCTCGCCACCCTGGTGGAGTGCGGCTATGGCGGCCGTGGCATCACCCTCTCGGACAAGGCCCGCCAGCAACTGGCCAGGCTCTCGGCAGCGGGCCAGGATCACCTGCCCGTCTGCATGGCCAAGACGCCGCTCTCCCTGAGCCATGACCCGGCCAGGAAGGGCGTGCCGACGGACTTCGAGGTGCCCATCGAGGAGGTGAAACTCTGCGCGGGGGCAGGCTTCGTCTATGCCCTGGCGGGCCCCGTCATGACCATGCCGGGCCTGGGCAGCCTGCCGGCCTACCGTCATATCGACATCGACGATGAGGGGAATGTCATCGGCCTGAGCTGACGCGCAGGCTGGCAGCCTACCCTTCCTGAGCGCCATATCGACATCGAAGATGACGGCGAAATTGTCGGCCTGAGCTGACGCGCAGGCTGGCAGCCTACCCTTCCTGAGCGCCACATCGACATCGACGATGAGGGGAATGTCGTCGGCCTGAGCTGACGCGCAGGCTGGCAGCTTGCCCTCCCTGAGCGCCATATCGACATCGACGATGACGGCGAAATTGTCGGCCTGAGCTTACGCGCCACATCGACATCGGCGACGACGGCAACATAGTGGGCCTGAGCTGACGACCCCCATTCACCACATCGCCAGAAACAGCAAGGCCCCGCCGATGGGCGGGGCCTTGTGGTGCGTATCAGGACGCCATCAGTAGTGGAAGCGCCCCAGCTTGCTCATGACCGTCTCGGTCAGAGCGTGCATCTGCTGACTCTGGGCATCCTGCTCCCGGGCCACCCGGGTGGAGGCGCTCGCCAGCTCGTGGATGTTGCTGACGTTCTGGTTTATCTCCTCGCTCACCTTGGATTGCTGCTCGGCGGCGCTCGCGATCTGGGTCGCCATGTCCTGGATGCGATCGGCGGCCTGCACTATGGTCGCAAGCTCCCCCACCGCCTGCTCGGCATCGCGCAGCGCCAGGCTGCTCAACTGGCGACCCTCGGTCATGGTGTCGACCGCGGCGCTCGTGGTGTCCCGCAGCCTGTCTATCATCTGCTGGATCTCCTGGGTCGAGGCCCGGGTCTTGGAGGCCAGGGTGCGCACCTCGTCCGCCACCACGGCAAAACCGCGACCATGCTCGCCGGCCCGGGCGGCCTCTATGGCGGCGTTGAGCGCCAGCAGGTTGGTCTGCTCCGAGATGGTGCGGATCACATCCAGGATGCTGCCAATCTGCACCCCCTGCTGCTGCAAGGCGGTGATCTTGTCCGACACCTCGCTCACCTGGGCACTCAGCTGACGGATGCCGTTGGCCGAGGCGCTCACCACCTGCTGCCCCTTGTGCACCGCATGGCGGGTCTCATCCACCGCCTGGGCCGTGATCTGGGCACTGCTGGAGACAGAGTCTGCGGTCGATGACATCTCATGGATGGCCGTGGCCACCTGTTCCACCTGCTCCAGCTGATGCTGGCTGTTGCTCAGCCCCTGCTGGGCCTGGCGGGCCGAATTCGCCGCCGCCTGCTGCAACTCGTGCACGCTGGTGGCGGTGTCGGTCACTATGCCCTGCACGGTCGCGACGAACTGGTTGATCCCCTCCGCCAGCACCCCGGTTTCGTCGCGCCTGTGCTGGGTCAGCCGCTGGGTCAGATCCCCTCCGGCGCTGGAGAGGCGCGTTACCATGCGAGTCGTCTGCTGCATCGGCCGGGAGATGGACCCCGCCGCGAAGGCGAGCCCGGCCAGCCCGGCGCCCGCCACCAGCATGCCCACCATCAGTTGGGTCCAGATCCCCTTGCCAAAGGCCTCGGCACGGGCCTGCGCCATCCGCTCATAGTCGGCGTAGAGGGCACTGTTCGGCACTTCGATGGCGATCCCCCAGGCCTGCTTCACCTTGTTGAGGCGGATGGGGGCGAAGACTCTCAGCCCATCGGCGCCCTCGTCGCTGCCCGCTTCACTGCGCTGCAACTGCGCCAGCAACGGCGAGTCCTGCAAGCGCTGCCCCACCCCGTCGCCATCGCGGGAGTCGGCGGCGATGATGCCCATGGGGCTGATGATGCGCACCCTGCCCTGACCGTCGAACACCCGCTGGCTGATGTTGGCGGCCAGCCGTTGCAGGTAGTTGAGGGAGTAGTCTATGCCCACCATGCCGAGGTATTGATCCCCGTTCAGCACAGGCACCACGAAGGAGGTGAGCAGGGTGGGCTGACCGTTGACCTGGTAGACGGAGGGATCGACCGCGCAGCTGGCCTTGCTCTCCTGGGGGCAGAGATACCACTCGGAAGCCCGGATCCCGGTGTCGCTCGGCGTCTTGCTGTAGAAGTCCCCCAGGGGTTTGAGGCCAAAACCGGCCGGCCCGCGGCTCCAGTAGGGGGCGAAGTTGCCCGATGCCTGGCTATGTCGGCCATTGCCGGTATGGAGCGCATCCTGACCGTCGAAGCTATTTGCCTCCCAGCCACTGTAGATGCTGAGAAAATCCGGGTTGCGATCCCCTATGTCCTTGAGCAGGGCGGTGACCTCGTCCCGGCCGAGGGGGGCTGGCTGATGGACATTGCCCGCCAGCAGCGCCGCCAGGGTTTCACCGGCATCGAGCGCCAGCTCGAAGGAGCGCGCCACCTCGCTCGCCTGCCCATCCGCCAGGGTCAGCAGCCACTGCCTGGCCTGCTGGCGGGCAGCGTCGTGGCTCTCCTGCTGGATCTTCTCCTGCATGCCGGCCAGGGAGAGGTAACCAAACCCCACGACGCTGAGCACGGTGGCCAGCAGGATGCAGCCAGCAAAAAACATCACCTGATACTTGATAGAACGAAACATAACGAACGTGGCGCCTGTAAGGATAAAAGCCAATGATAATAATGGGTTGAGTCAAGCACCCAAAACAATTGCTCGAAAAAAAGATGATCTTTGTGAGCGAATTCGAACATCTGGCCTGTCATCCCCCCATCCGGTAGGGTGAAGGGGCAGACAGGCGCGGTGCGGGCGACCACAAACACAAGACCCCGCCGATGGGCGGGGCCTTGTGTCATCCATGGGTCAAGGCTTAGAGGGTGAAACGCTGGGTCATCTGGTGCAGATTGTTGGCCAGCTTGCTCAGCTCGACACAGGCCTGGGCGGTCTGCTGGGCCCCCTGGGCGTTCTCGTCGGCGGCATTGTGGATGTTCACTATGCTGCGGTTGAGCTCCTCGGTGACCGCATTCTGCTCTTCGGTGGCGGTGGCGATCAGGGTGTTCATGTCGCTGATCTCGGTGACGGCGCCGTTGATGCTGTCGATGCTGTCCCCCGCTTCCCGTGCCAGCCCGACGCTCTCCTGCATCTGCTGACGGCTCAGCTGCATGGCGTTGCCGGCCTCGGCGGTGCGCTCCTGCAACACCTCGATCATCTTGCTGATCTCGGCGGTGGAAGCCTGGGTGCGCTGGGCCAGGCTGCGCACCTCGTCCGCCACCACGGCAAAGCCGCGACCCTGCTCGCCAGCCCGGGCCGCCTCGATGGCCGCATTGAGGGCCAGCAGGTTGGTCTGCTCGGCGATGCCGCGGATCACGTCCAGCACCATGCTGATGTTGGCGCTGTCCGCTTCCAGTTGCGACACCACAGACCCCGCCTGCTCTATCTGCCGGGAGACCTGCTCTATGCTGCCGATGGCGCTGCGCACCACCTGGTTGCCCTGGGTCGAGGTGCGGGAGGCATCCTTGGCGGCGCTCATGGCGTCCGTGGTGTTGCGAGCCACCTCATTGACGGTGGACTGCATCTCGTTCATGGCGGTGGCCACCTGGGACACTTCACTCTGCTGGCTGGCCATGCCGCTGGCGGACTGCTCGGAGATGGCGCTCACCTCCTCCACCGCACTGCTGAGCTGGCTCACCGAGCCGGCTATCTCGCTCACCAGGTCCGCCAGCGACCCCTGCATGCGGTCGATGGCCGACCCCAGCTGGCCCAGCTCGTCGCGGTTGAAACGCCCACCCCGGATCCACTCCTGCAGCTCGCCGCGACCCAGCTCGCCATTGGCGATGCGCTGGGCCTGACGGGCCAGCATGATGAGGGGATCGCGGATCTGACGGGTCAACACCACGGAGAGGCCCACCACCAGCGCCAGGCCGACCAGCAGGGCCAGGGTGACGCTCAGCTTGGCGGAATCATAGGCCGCGACCACTTCCTTGCGCGATACCTTGGCATAGCCGTGGTTGATCTGGATGAGCTCGGCCACCGACTTGCTCAGCCGGCTGTAGAGGGTGAACCCCTCCCCCATGACCAGCTGCTGGGCCTGATCCAGCTGATCTTGCTCTTGCAACTGCTTGATCCGCTGATACATGGCCGCATAGCTGGCCCAATCGGCCTTGACGGTGTCGAAGGTGCGGCGCTCGGCC
Organism: Aeromonas bivalvium; assembly: GCF_046078285.1. Taxonomy (NCBI): domain Bacteria; kingdom Pseudomonadati; phylum Pseudomonadota; class Gammaproteobacteria; order Aeromonadales; family Aeromonadaceae; genus Aeromonas; species Aeromonas bivalvium. The sequence continues at coordinate 181,014 of NZ_JBGXBV010000004.1, read as the reverse complement.
ACGTCCTCCGCCCAGATGGTGGTGTCATGCTGGGCCAGTTGCTGGGCAACCTGCCCGAAGGCCTGCTCCCTCATGCTGATGTACTGGGCCCGCTGCTGAGGGGCGTTGGCCACCAGGAAAACATTCAGCTCGTAGCGGCGCAACTCATTGACACGCTCACCGATGGCGCTGGTGCGAACGACCGCGGGCAATATGCTGTCGGTGAAGCCGATGGCCGCCCGGTTCATGTTGCTGAATTCAAACAGTGAGAAGCCGCCGACGAAGGCCATCATCAGGCCGAGCAGGGCGAAGCCGGCGCTGAGCTTCTTGCCAATGGTCATGGTACTGGTATTCATGGTGTGTCCTGGAAGGTGGGGAAACAGATGTCGCTCGTCCTGTCTGTGCCTTCCTGGCTCGTGTGGTGGTGACCCCCATCCCTGGCTGCGCGTCCAGCCTTGCTGACTCCCTATCCCACGGGAGCGAGGCGAGCATGACGGCAGGCGGCAAGGCCTAGTCCATGGACTCGGTCTTGCCGCTCAACCTGTGTCCGGACTCGGGGAGCCGGGCACAGGGCTGTTATATCGACCGCCTGGCAGGATCCCTTAACCCTTTTTTCAAACGGCACTCTTGAGCCCCTCCCCGAGGGGTCGTGACCCATGGTGACAGGCGGCAAGCATTGCGGGAGAAGGGGGCGAGATAGCAAGGGAGGAGAGGCAGAAAAAACCGAGGAGGGCATTGCCCTCCTCTTAGTGTCAGTGGCCTAGCGTTTCAGGCCGGCCAGGAACTCGGCGCGAGTATCTGGCTGAGTCTTGAACACCCCACCCAGGGAGGTAGTGGTGGTGTAGGAGGTGGAGTCCATCACCCCACGCGCCTTCACGCAATAGTGGGTCGCGGCTATGCTGATGGCCACATCCTTGGTGCCGAGCAGGGTCTGCAACGCCAGCAGGATCTGCTGGGTCAGCCGCTCCTGCACCTGGGGACGGCGGGCGAAAAACTGGACGATGCGGTTGATCTTAGACAGGCCAATCACCTTGCCACGGGGGATATAGGCCACGTGGGCCAGCCCGTCTATGGTGACGAAGTGGTGCTCGCAGGTGCTGGTCAGGCTGATATCCTTGACCATGATCATCTCGTCCACCTTCATCTTGTTCTCGATCACCGTCACCTTGGGGAAGGTGGCGTAATCGAGGCCGGCGAAGATCTCGTTCACGTACATCTTGGCGATGCGGTGCGGCGTCTCGGCCAGGCTGTCATCGGCAAGATCAAGCCCCAGCGTCTCCATGATGGACCTCATGTGGCCCTCGATTTTCTCCTTTTTCTGCTGGCTGTTCAGCGCATTGGCGACCAGAGGGGTCTCCAGCCCTTCGGCCACCAGGGCTTCCCTGACCAGCAAGGCTTCCTGACTTAAGCTCATCATCTTGTCTCTCTCCCACGCAGAGGGAATGGTATGACCCACAGGGCTTGTGGCGGCATAGTAAACGGCGATTGGCCTCATATTTCAAGTCAACTGCGCCCCATGCCCTGACTTTATGTTAATACGAGGTGTTTTACTGCCCCGATCGCCTGCCCATTCGGGGGGGATTTTGGGATAATCCCCCCACACCACAGTTTTCCTTACCCAAGAGGTCATGACGATGGGATTTGATAACGGCGCACTGCGCTCCCTGGAGGATGCACTGCAAGGCATGCTGGCCCGGCTCGACTGCCGCTGCGAGGCCGAGTCCGTGCCCCTGCCCGAGGCCCTTGACCGGGTGCTGGCCAGCGACATCCTCTCCCCCCTCTCGGTGCCCCCCTTCGACAACGCCGCCATGGACGGCTATGCCGTGCGCCTTGCCGATCTCGCCGCCGGGGCGCCGCTGCCCGTGGCGGGCAAGGCCTTCGCCGGCCAACCCTATGACGGGGAGTGGCCCGCCGGCCACTGCATCCGCATCATGACCGGGGCCCCTGTGCCCCCGGGTGCAGACGCTGTGGTGATGCAGGAAGAAACCCAGGCGGGCGAGAACGGGATCACTTTCCTGGCTCACCCCGTAGCCGGCCAGAACATCCGTCGCCGCGGCGAGGATCTGGCGCAAGGGTCCCGGGTGCTCGAGAGCGGCCTGCGCCTGAGCCCCCGCGAGCTGCCGCTGCTGGCATCCCTTGGCATCGCCAGCGTCTCGGTGCGCCGCCCCTTGAAGGTCGCCATCTTCAGCACGGGGGACGAGCTCAAGCCGGTGGGCTCCCCGCTCCAGCACGGGGACATCTACGACTCCAACCGCTACGGGGTCAGGGCCATGCTGAGCCGCATGGGCATAGAGTGCCTGGACCTTGGCATCATCCCGGACGATCCGGCGGCCCTTCGCGCCGCCTTCCAGCAAGCCGACCGCGAGGCGGATGCCCTGATCACCACCGGCGGCGTCTCGGTGGGGGAAGCGGACTTCACCAAGCAGTTGCTCGAAGAGCTTGGCGAGATCGGCTTCTGGAAGCTGGCCATCAAGCCGGGCAAACCCTTCGCCTTCGGCCGGTTACCAAACGCCTGGTTCTTCGGTCTGCCGGGCAACCCCGTCTCCGCCATGGTCACCTTCGATCAGCTGGTGCAACCGGCCCTGGCCAGGCTGGCCGGCCAGCAGTTCGCACGTCCGCTCCGGCTCCAGGCCCTGGCGGCAGAGCCCCTCAAGAAGAGCCCGGGGCGCCAGGACTTCCAGCGCGGCATATTGAGCGCGGGCCCAAATGGCCTCGAGGTACGCAGCACCGGCTCCCAGGACTCCGGGGTGTTCAGCTCCCTGTCCCGGGCCAACTGCTACATCGTCCTCGAGCAGGAGCGCGGCAAGGTGGCCGCCGGTGAGACGGTCACCGTCGAGCCCTTCTCGGGACTGCTGCTGTGAGCGAGATCCTGAGCGACGCCGAGCTCCTTCGCTACAACCGCCAGATAGTGCTCACCTCCTTCGACTTCGAGGGGCAGGAGGCGCTCAAGCAGGCCAGCGTGCTGGTGATAGGGGCCGGGGGTCTGGGCTGCGCCGCCAGCCAGTATCTGGCGGTGGCCGGGGTCGGCCGGCTCACTCTGGTGGATTTCGATCGGGTGGAGCTCTCCAATTTGCAGCGCCAGGTGCTGCACAGCGACGAGCGGGTCGGCCAGTTCAAGGTGGAGTCCGCGGCAACCACCCTGCGCGCCCTCAACCCCTGGCTCGAGGTGGAGACCCACGCCACTCTCGCCGACGAGGCGCTGCTCGATGCCCTGCTGCCGCGCCACCAGCTGGTGCTCGACTGCACCGACAATGTCGCCATCCGCAACCTGCTCAACCAGCGTGCCCGCCAGCACAGAGTGCCCCTGGTCTGCGGCGCCGCCATCCGGCTGGAGGGGCAGCTGTGCAGCTTCACCTGGCAGGAGGACGAGCCCTGCTACGCCTGCCTGAGCTCGCTGTTTGGCGAGCAGGCCCTCAGCTGCGTCGAGGCGGGGATCCTGGCCCCCATGGTGGGGCTGGTGGGCAGCCTGCAGGCCCTGGAGGCCATCAAGCTGCTGGCCGACATGGGTACCAGCTATCGAGGGCGTCTCCTGCTCATTGACGGCCTCAGTGGCCGCTTTCGCGAGCTGACACTCCCCAAGCGCCCGGACTGCCCGGTCTGCTCCCGCCCCTGAGCGGCACATCCCATCCATGAAAAAGCCGAACCCCAGGGTTCGGCTTTTTGTCTTTGCCATGTAGGGACGCGCTAGAAGATCCCCTTGGCCTTGACCTTCTTCATGTTGGCCACCTGGCTCGAGAGATCCTCGATGAGGGGCTCTGACGCCTCCCCGGGCATGCCCTGGGGGGCGCTGGCCAGACGCTGGATCAGCCTGTGCTGCTCGCGAATAAGCCGGGATTGCTCCTCCAGCTGGCGGGAGAGCAGTTGCAGACTGCCCGCAAGGGGGGCCAGATCCGCCTCCCCGCCCACCGTCGGCAACTTGCCCGCGATGGCCTCTGCCAGCAGATCGTGATCCAGCGGGGCAGGCAGCCCCTGCCTGAGCTCATCCCACAGCTCGGTGGGCTGCTGCTCGCCGAGGCGGCTCACTATCTCCTCCACCAGCTGATCCGGGGTCGCCATGGCCTGGGGCTGACCCAGGCGCTTCACTATTTCCTCCACCATGCGGTCACTGTTGTCCTGGCCAAGCTGGGGGGCCAGTCTGGCCACTATCTCGTCGATCAGGGTGTCGGTCGCGCCAGGGCCCGCCCCCTCTCCCAGATGGAAGCCGCAGCTGGCGAAGGCGTGACGCAGCGTGGTCAGGCTCACCTGCTCGGGCCCCAGGGCATTGGCTATCGCCTTGCACAGGTTCGGGGCCAGCACATACAAGAACATGCCGGAGAGATAGATGTCCTTGTGAAAGCGACTCTTGGAGAAGTCGAACTCCTCGCTGCCATCCTGGATCTTGCGCGCCCGCTGATACCAGTTCTGCAGTACCCCTACCGCATAGCGATCAGACTCCAGCGCACCCGGATCCATGTAGATGGAGAAGGTCATGCGCTTGAGCTGACTACTCATCCGCAACCTCGGCCAGCTGGGGCGCCTCGCGATAGACCTCCTCCTCTTCCGTGGTATAGAGGCAGATCTCCCGGGCCAGGGCGGACTGGGCATCGTCCAGCAGCTCCACCCGCTCACCCAGGGTGGGATAGGCGGCCTTGATGGCGTCAAAGATAAGCGAGGCTCCGCCCCCCACCAGATAGACACGGTTCGGGTTCTTGGCGAACTTCTTCGCCTCGTGAGCCACCTGGCTGCCCAGCTCGTCGATCTTGTTTTGCATCTTCTCGAGGATCTTGGAGATCTGGCTCTCGTCGTTGACCACGTCCCGCACGAAGCCCATGTCGTGGCGGCGCTTGATGAACTCGTTGGCCACCAGATAGCTCGAATCGCTGTCGGCGGCGGCCAGGGCCTTGCGCACCGCGTCCGTCACCATGGAGACGCCGATCTCGTTGTTGCCGTACACATCGGAGACATCGTCAAACTCGCCGACGATGATCCCCATGTCCAGGGTGGTGCCGCCGCAGTCGATCACCAGGGTCTTGGTGAACTCGTTGCAGCCCGAGCCAATCAGGCGGGAGAGGGCCGCAGGCAGGCTCTCCGGCATCACCTCGACGCTGACGATGTTGAACAGCTCCCCTTTGTTGAGGCTGATGGCCCGCAGCAGGTTGCGCCGCTTCTTCTCGATCTTCTCTTCGTTGCGCTGGCAATCGTCCGGGTGGTAGAACTCTGTGATGGGCAGGGTGACCGTGATGGCCACGTCGCAGGGGGCCACCCCGGTCTGCAGCAGGGCATGGTGCACGGAGAGCAGGTTCAGATCGTCGTACTGGTACTCCACGTGGGTGGTGGCCAGGGACTTGTCCGAGGTGGCGTCATAGGTGTACTTGGTATTGCCTATCTCGTAGTTGTAGATCTTCTTGTCTTTGCGCAATGCGGCGCTTTTCCAATCCTTGCGAAAGGAGTTGGGGGAGATGATGGTCTTGAGCGTCTTGTTGTCGATCCAGCTGACCTTGACGTTGGTCGAGCCATCATCGATGGCCATCTTCATTACTTCAGACATATGGGAAACACCTATGGGTAGGGCAGACAGCATGGTCCGATTGCCTTGTACCCTGCCAGGCCAAGGCGATCGGACCACTACATACACGGGTTATAAAGGCGACAAGTCTAATGGCTTTCTAAAATCCGTTGAAGCAAATCATTAAACCTCGAAGGATCTTCCGCCGGCCAGGCGTGGTGGCCCTGGGGGGTGTGGACAGTGGCGTTGGGCAGGGCGGCAAACTGCTCCACCCGCTTGGCGAGCGGCAGGTAGTCGTGACTGGTGGAGATGATGGCCACCGGCTGCCGGATGGCGCCAAGGCGGGCCCGCACCGACCAGCCTGGCAGGGCGCCGAGCAGCGCCTTGTAGGTCTTCTTCCTGTTGCTCTGCACGAAACGCAGCCGGAAGGTGCGACGCACCCGGGCGAGCTCGGGGCCGGGAAAGAGCTCGCGCCCCAGCCACCACGCCAGCGGCCGCATGCCGAACCAGCGCAGCCACTTGAGGCGCATGGCGTAGCGTTCCTGCTCTTTTGGCGTCTCCAGCAGAAACTCGCTGAAACCGTTGACCAGCACCAGGCCGCTCACCTTGCCCGGCAGTTGCAGCGCCAGCTCCAGGGCCACCATGGCCCCGAGCGACAACCCCACCACCCAGGCGGGGCCGGGCTGCTCCTCGAGCCAGCGGGCCACGTCCGCCGCCAGGGTGGGTACATCGAAGGGCCCCTCCTGCCTGCTCTGGCCGTGGCCGCGCAGATCCAGGGCCACCACCCGGTAGCCGTGGGAGAAGTGCTCGATCTGGGCCTGCCAGTCGAGACTGGAGGAGCCAAGGCCGTGCAGCAGGAGCAGCAAGGGCCCCTCCCCCGCACTGCGCAAGGCCAATCCATGGGATTTCATTACCTGATTGCGACGCACCCGCACTCTCCCTCTCGACTCGATAGCGGCCTCTGGCCTTGTTGCCCGGGCTGTGGCGCCACGCCCCTCAGCCCTCTCCCACCAGGCTCACCGCCTTGATATAGGCATAAATCTGCTGCCCTGGCGCCAGCACCAGCCGTTTGGCGGAGCGGCTGGTGATCCGGGCCAGCAGTATCTGCTGCCCCAGCCCCAACTGCAACAGGGTTTGCCCGGGCCTCACCTCCCTCACTTCCAGCAGCCGGGTCACCAGGCAGTTGGAGAGGCTGGAGTGCGCGATGGGGGCGGTGGCGATGACCAGATCCCGCCCCGCCACCTTGATCTGCAACTCCCCTGCCTCGTCGGGGGCATGCTCCATGGTGACCATCAGGCTCTGATCCCCCAGTTGCAGGGTCGCCATCTGCTCAGCGTCGTCGTAGTGGGCCAGGGTTGCCGTCAGCATGACACCAGCATCGTCGCGACTGGCCAGGGAGAGGTCGGTGCGGGCGAAGATCTCGCTCGGCCTGCCCTGGGCCTCCAGCCTGCCATCGGCCAGCAGCACCAGCTGATCGCAGAGCAGGCTCACCTCCTCCATGGCGTGACTGACGAAAATCATGGGGATGCCGCTCTCGCGCTGCAACCCCTTGAGCACATGGGCCTGATGGATGCGGCTGCGGCTATCCAGCGCCGAGAAGGGTTCATCGAGCAGCAGCAGATCCGGCTCCGCCAGCAGAGCCCGTCCCAGGGCCACCCGCTGGCGCTGGCCGCCGGAGAGGCCGTGGGCGGGCTGCCCCAGCAGATCGGCAAAGCCGAGCCGCTCCGCCAGTGCCTCGGGCTGCCAGCGCCCTCGCCCCTTGCCCGCCGCCAGTTGCAGGTTGCCGAGCACCGTCATATGGGGAAAGAGGCGGGCGTCCTGGAACACCAGGCCGATGCGGCGCGCTTCGGGCAGCAGGGCCGCCAGATCCCGCCCCTGCCAGCGCAGAACGTCCAGCGGGGCGCGGTCCAGCCCGGCGATGATGCGCAGCAGGGTGCTCTTGCCGCAACCCGAGGGGCCAAACAGGCCGAGAATGCCGCCAAGGGGCAGCGTCAGGTCGCAGGCCAGGGTGAAGGGGCCGAACGCACGGCTGGCACTGAGGTGCAGGCTCATCCGAACAACCTCCGCTGCCGGCGCTGCAAGACGCCATAGACCAGCACCAGCATCACCAGGGAGAAGCCCATCAGGCCGCCGGCCAGTAGGTGGGCGTGGCCGTAATCCATGGCCTCCACGTGATCAAACAGGGCGATGGAGAGCACTTGCGTCTCGCCGGGGATGTTGCCCCCTATCATCAGCACCACGCCAAACTCCCCCAGGGTGTGGGCAAAGCCCAGCGCCGCCGCCATCACGAAGCTCGGCAGCGTCATCGGCAGGATGATCTGAAAGAAGCGCTCAAGGGGCCCCAGCCCCAGGGTGGCGGCGGCCTCCAGCTCCTTGTTGCCCATGTTGACGAAGGCGGAGGTAAGGGGCTGCACCACGAAGGGGAGCGAATAGAGGATGGAGGCAAACAGCAGGCCAAGGAAGCTGAAGGCCAGCGGCGTCCCGAAGGTCTCCCGCCACCAGGCGCCGAGGCCGTACTGCGGCGAGAAGGCGAGCAGCAGATAGAAGCCGAGCACGGTCGGCGGCAGCACCAGGGGCAGCGCCACCAGAGCCTCCACCAGCGGCCGTAGCCGGTGCTGGCTGCGCGACAGCCACCAGGCGAGCGGCGGCGACAGCAGCAGCAGGATGGCGGTGGTGCTGGCCGCCAGCTTGAGGGTGAGCCAGACAGCCAGCAGATCCCCTTCACTCATAGAGGCCCCTCCCGGGTAGGTGCCGACAACCACATGCAGAGTCTCTCATTACAAGCCGTGGCCGACCCCAGGGGCGGCCACTCGGGGTGATGCGTCAGGCCCATGCCATCACTGCGGCAAGGCATAACCCGCCGCCTCGATCTGCGCCTGTCCTGGCCCCTTGAGCCAGGCGACCAGCGCCTCCACCGCCGCCCCTTTCTTCAGCACCAGGGCCTGCTGTTCGATGGCGGGGTAATAATCCCCCGGCACGGCCCAGGCCTCGCCGGTCTTACCCGCCTCCACCAGATTGGCCCAGGCAACGAAGCCCAGCTCGGCGTTGCCGGTGTCGACAAACTGCCAGGTCTGGCTGATGTTGGTGCCGGTCAGCACCCGATACTGCCTGGGATCGAGCTTGAGGTGGGCCAGGGTCGCCATGGCGGCGGCGCCATAGGGCGCGGTCTTCGGGTTGGCGATGGCCAGGCTGCCCTGCCAGTTGCGCAAGGTGGCCTCGTCAGGGGCCGGTCCCCCCTTCTGCCACAGGCCGAGCTTGCCGATGGCGTAGGTGAAGCGATCGCTTCCCTTGCCCTCTGCCTCCAGCTTTTGCGGGGTCTTCACATCGGCGGAGAGGAAGAGATCGAAGGGGGCACCGTGGCTGATCTGGGTGTAGAGCACCCCGGTGGCCGCCGAGCTGATGACGACGCTGTGGCCGGTCTTGGCGGTGAACGCCTTGCCGATACGCTCTATGGTGCCCTTGAAGTTGGCGGCCACGGCCACCTTGACCTCGTCGGCCTGCACGGCTGTGGCGCAAGCACTCAGCAACACCACGGATAACAGCTTTTTCATTCCCTTACTCCTGTTTAAACCTGTGTCTGTTTGCAGCTCTGTCACGGGGATCCTGACGGATTTACTCCCCTTGTTGCCAGCGGGCAGCGGCGTCGTTGTCGCTATCCTTGGCCTCGACCCAGCGTTGGCCCCCCTCGGCGGTCAGTTCTTTTTTCCAGAACGGTGCCCGGGTCTTCAAAAAATCCATGATGAAGTGGCAGGCCTCGAAGGCGGCGTCCCTGTGGGCGCTGCTCACCGCCACCAGCACGATCTGATCCCCGAGCAGCAGATCGCCGATCCGATGAATGAGGGTGCACTCCTGCAGCGGCCAGCGGCCACGGGCCTCGGCGACTATGTTCGCCAGCGCCTTCTCGGTCATGCCGGGGTAATGCTCAAGGGAGAGCCCCAAGACCTGCTCCCCCTGATTGAAGTCCCGCACCTTGCCGACGAAGGTGACGATGGCGCCGCTGTCGTGGCGGGTGGCGAGGCGCTCATACTCCTCCCCCAGGGAGAAGTCGGCCCCCTGCACCAGAATGCGATCGGTCATGGTTGCCTCGCTCATCCTCAGCCTCCCGTCACCGGGGGGAAGAAGGCGACTTCATCGCCATCCTTGAGCGGCGTCTCAAGCGGCACCAGGGTCTGGTTGACCGCCACCAGCAGCTTGCCCGATTCGAGTGCCAGGGCCCATTTGTCGCCCCGCTCGCACAAGGCAGCGCGCAGCGCGTCGGCACTGGCGTAATCGCAAGGCAGGCTGAGCTCGTCGCAGCCCACCAGCTCCCTTACTTGCGCAAAAAACAGTACCTTGATCATGCTTTTTCTCCTGCATCCGACCCCAGCTGGAAGTGGCCGGACTTGCCGCCCTTCTTCTCCACCAGCCTGACTTGCTCTATCACCATGTCCTTTTGCACCGCCTTGCACATGTCGTAGATGGTCAGTGCCGCCACGGACGCCGCGGTGAGCGCCTCCATCTCCACCCCTGTCTTGCCAGAGAGCTTGCAGAGGGTGCGGATATGGACCCTGTCGTGTGCGGGCTGGGGCTCAATCTCCACCTCCACCTTGGTGAGGGCCAGGGGATGGCACAGGGGAATGAGGTCGGCGGTCTTCTTGGCCGCCATGATGCCGGCGATGCGGGCGGTGGCGAACACGTCCCCCTTGTGGTGCTGGCCGCCGAGGATCAGGGCCAGGGTGGCGGGGGCCATGGTCACGAAGGCTTCGGCCCGGGCCTCCCGCTGGGTGACCTGCTTGTCGGTGACATCCACCATGTGGGCCTCGCCGCTCTGGTTGAGATGGGTCAGGTTCATCTGCTTTCCTCGGGGATGACGTTCAAAGGTGGGAGACAAAGTTGCACGGCTGGGTGCGGGCATCGAGCTGATCCCGAATGAGCTGCTCCCAGCCGAGCCGGCAGGCGCCGGTGGAGCCCGGCAGGCAGCAGATCAGGGTCTTGTTGGCCAGCCCCGCCAGGGCGCGGCTCTGCATGGCCGAGCCTTTTATCTCGGCGAAGGAGAGCTGGCGGAACAGCTCGCCAAAGCCCTGCACAGTGCGCTCGAACAGCACGCCGACCGCCTCGGGCACCCGGTTCTGCTCGTTGAAGCCGGTGCCGCCGTTGACAAGCACCACCTGCACCCCTTCATCGGCGATCCACTGGCTCACCTGGGCCCGGATCCGGAACAGGTTGTCGGCCAGCAGGGCGCGATCGGCCAGGCGGTGGCCGGCCTCGGTCAGGGCGTCGACCAGATAGTCGCCCGAGCTGTCATCGGCGGCGGTGCGGCTGTCCGACACCGTCAGAACGGCAATGTTGAGGGGAAGAAAAGTCCGGTTCTGTTGTGCCATGGTCTGACTCCGTTACTGCACAGAAGGCGGCCCGCTTGCGCCGGGCGAGTCGCCGATTCTAACAAAGGTTGATGGGAAAGGGGGAGTTTCATCCGGGGTGGGAGCCCGGCCTGCCCGGGGCAAGACCCCGATGCAAAGAGGCCGGGATCCCCCGGCCTCTCGTTCTGGGTGGGCGGGATCAGAATCCCTTGACCCCTGTCATGTCGGGTAGCTGGTGCGCTATCCCCTTGTGGCAGTCGATGCAGGTGTTCTCACCGCTGGCCAGGTTGGTGGAGTGCATCTGGGCGGCGCGCCTGCCTTGCAGGGAGAAATCCATGTACTCGAAGTTGTGGCAGTTGCGGCACTCGCGCGAATCCGTGTCCTTCATCCGCTTCCACTCCCGCTCCGCCATCTCCCGGCGATGGGATTCGAACTTCTCGCGGGTATCCACCTTGCCGGTCATCTTGCCCCACAGCTCCTTGGATGCCTGCACCTTGCGAATGATCTTGTAGGTCCATTCATGGGGCACGTGGCAATCGGGGCAGCTGGCGCGCACCCCGGAGCGGTTGGCGTAGTGGATGGTATCGCGGTACTCCACGAACACATTGTCCTTCATCTCGTGGCAGCTGGTGCAGAAGGCCTCTGTGTTGGAGGCCTCCATGGCGGTGTTGAAGCCGCCCCAGAAGATGACGCCGCCGAAGAAGCCCATCATCAGCAGTACCCAGAGCGCCGCCTTCGACGGTGACTTGAAGGTGACCCAGAGTCGCTGTAAAAAGCCGGGTAATTTCATCTGTGGACTCCTCAGTTCAGGGCTTCATTCAAGGGGGACTTGAAGGTGTCTCGAAGGCACTGCCAAAAGCCGGATAATTTCATCTATGGACTCCTTAGTTCAGGGCTTCGACCGGCTTGAAGCTGTTGCCCACCAACGGCTTGGCATCCGCTTGCGGCACATGGCACTGCAGGCAGAAGTAGCGACGGGGCGACACTTCCCCCAGGGTCATGCCGTCCCGGGCCTCGAAGTGGGTGGGGCTTATCTTGGGGGCCTTCATGACGCTGGCATTCTTGAAGCTGTGACAGGCCAGGCACTTGTTGACCTTGGTGTCTATCTCGTAGTTGCGAATGTCATGGGGGACCAGCGGCGGCTGATGCATGTACTGGCGATCGTAAAGGTCGCCGTCCTTGCGAAAATTCTTCAGCTGGGCAGCCGGGGCCTCCACCGCCAGATCCGCACTGTTGCGCAGTGACTTGACGCCGCCGCTCTCCGTGGTGATCTGCCCCTGGGCGGCCATCAGACTCCCCGCCATCAGGCAGGCCAGCATTGCTCCAATCAGCTTCTTCATTATTGATTCTCCGAACATTTTTCCACAAAGGGCCAATCAGGCCCCCTGGGCAGCGAGCCCGTGCCCCCGCAAGCGGGGGGCAGGGGCGCTTATCTCCCGTCGCCTCAGGCCTTGACGACCTTGACCGCGCACTTCTTGTAATCCGTCTCTTTCGACAGCGGATCCGTGGCATCCAGGGTCAGCTTGTTGACCAGCTGACTCGCATCGAAGAAGGGCATGAACACCAGCCCCTTGGGGGGACGGTTGCGGCCGCGGGTCTCGACCCGGGTCTTCACCTCGCCTCGGCGGGAGGAGACGATCACCTCCTCGCCACGGCGCACGCCGCGGGCCTTGGCATCTTCCGGGTGCATGAAGAGCACCGCATCCGGGAAGGCGCGATAGAGCTCGGGGACCCGACGGGTCATGGTGCCGGTGTGCCAGTGCTCCAGCACGCGGCCGGTGGAGAGCCACATGTCGAACTCCTGGTCCGGCGCCTCGGCGGCGGGCTCATAGGGCAGCGCGAAGATCACCGCCTTGCCGTCCGGCTTGCCGTAGAAACGCACCCCCTCGCCTGCCTTCACATAGGGGTCGAACCCTTCGCGATAGCGCCACAGGGTCTCCTTGCCGTCCACCACGGGCCAGCGCAGGCCGCGCGCCTCGTGATACTGATCGAACGGCGCCAGATCGTGACCATGACCGCGACCGAAGGAGGCATACTCCTCGAACAAGCCCTTCTGCACGTAGAAGCCGAAGTGCTCGGCCTCGTCGTTCAGGGCCCCCTTGCTCTGCTCTTTCGGGAACTGGTTCACCTGGCCGTTGGCGTAGAGCACGTCGAACAGGGTCTTGCCCTTCACTTCCGGCATCTTGGCGATGAGCTCCGCCGGCCACACTTCTTCCACGGTGAAGCGCTTGGAGAACTCCATCAGCTGCCACAGGTCGGACTTGGCTCCTTCCGGCGCCTTCACCTGCTGGTGCCAGAACTGGGTACGGCGCTCGGCATTGCCGTAGGCCCCCTCTTTCTCCACCCACATGGCGGTGGGCAGGATGAGGTCGGCCGCCTGGGCGGTCACGGTCGGGTAAGGGTCGGAGACCACGATGAAATTGGCCGGGTTGCGATAACCGGGCAGCCCCTCCTCGTTCATGTTGGGGCCGGCCTGCATGTTGTTGTTGCACATCACCCAGTAGGCGTTGAGCTTGCCGTCCTTGAGCATGCGGTTTTGCAACACGGCGTGATAGCCCACCTGCTCCGGGATGGTGCCTTCCGGCAGTTTCCAGATCTTCTCGGCGATGGCGCGATGTTTCGGGTCTGTGACCACCATGTCCGCGGGCAGACGGTGGGCGAAGGTGCCCACTTCCCGCGCCGTGCCGCAGGCGGAGGGCTGGCCGGTCAGGGAGAAGGGACCCGAGCCCGGCTGGGAGATCTTGCCGGTCAGCAGGTGGATGTTATAGCAGAGGTTGTTGGCCCAGACGCCGCGGGTGTGCTGGTTGAAGCCCATGGTCCAGTAGGAGACCACCTTCTTGTCCGGATCGGCATAGATCTGAGCCAGCTTCTCTAGCTTGTCCTTGGGAACGCCGGAGAGCTTGGAGACGGACTCCAGGTCGTAATCCGCCACGAATTTCGCGAAGTCGTCGAAGCTCATGGGGGTCGAGTCGCCGCTGTCCGGGTTCTTGGCTTTCTGCTGGGTCGGGTGAGTCGGACGCAGGCCGTAGCCGATGTCGGTCACCCCTTTGCGGAACTGGGTGTGCTTGTTGACGAAGTCCCAGTTCACCTTGTCGTTCTGGATGATGTAGTTGGCGATGTAGTTGAGGATCGCCAGATCGGTCTGGGGCGTGAACACCAGGCCGTTGTCCGCGAGCTCAAAACTGCGATGCTCGAAGGTGGAGAGCACGTGCACCTGCACATCCGGGTGGGAGAGGCGGCGATCCGAGATGCGCGACCAGAGGATGGGGTGCATCTCCGCCATGTTGGAGCCCCACAGCACGAAGGCGTCGGCCTGCTCGATGTCGTCGTAGCAGCCCATGGGCTCGTCCATGCCGAAGGTACGCATGAAGCCGACCACCGCGGACGCCATGCAGTGACGGGCGTTGGGATCCAGGTTGTTGGTGCGAAAACCCGCCTTCATCAGCTTGGCGGCGGCATAGCCTTCCCATACGGTCCACTGACCCGAGCCGAACATGCCGACCGCGGTCGGGCCCTTCTCTTTTAGGGTGGCCTTGAACTTCTCGGCCATGATGTCGAAGGCCTGATCCCAGCTGATGGGGGCGAACTGGCCATTCTTGTCGAACTTGCCGTTGGTCATGCGCAGCATGGGCTGGGTCAGGCGATCCTCTCCATACATGATCTTGGAGAGGAAGTAGCCCTTGATGCAGTTGAGACCGCGGTTGACCGGGGCATCGGGATCCCCCTGGGTCGCCACCACGCGGCCGGCCTGGGAGCCCACCAGCACGGAACAGCCGGTGCCGCAGAAGCGGCACGGCGCCTTGTCCCAGGTGATGGCGGTCTTGTCGGTACTGGTGATCAGGTTTGCCGCCAGGGTGGGGGCGCTGACACCGGCCACAGCCGCCGCGGCTGCGACCGCGTTGGCCTTCATAAAGTCGCGTCGACTCAGCTTCATGACATTTCCTCACATTGCTTATCGTTGTTATCAAACTGGTGGTAGATGAGGCCGGCAGAGAGCACCCCTGGCATGGCCTGGATGGCATCGATGGCCGCCATGATGGGCCGCTGACTGGGTCCTTCCAGGGTGACCACCAGCTTGCCCTCCTCACTGATCACATGCACTTCGGCCCCGTCGAGGGCGCCAATCTGCTCGGCGAGCCGATGGCGCAACATAGGCTGGGTCAGCACCACCAGGCTGGAGACGTGATACTCCTGCTCCGGGTGCTCATCGGCGGAATGGGATTTCATTCGTGCTCCTTGTGGGCCGGGCTGGCCACCTTGATGCTGCCCACCGGGCAGTCGCCGACACAGGCACCGCATCCGGTGCACAGGTCCGCATCCACGCTCGGGGTGGGGACACGCCCCAAGACGGGGATAAAGCGGATCGCCCTCGCCTCGCAACTGTCCTGGCAACGCTGACAATAGACCTGACCATTGGCCAGGCAGCCTTCGGTTATCTGTGCAATATAGTCCCAGGGACGCTGATCCCTCGGGCGAAACAGGGGCTCCTGGCAGGCGCTGGCACAGTCACCGCAGAAGCTGCACTCGCCCAGGCCCAGGTCGAGGGCGGGAAAGCCGCCATCGCCCTTGATGATGATCTGCTCCGGGCAGGCACTCAGGCAGTCGCCACAACGGCTGCAATCGGCAACAAATTCGGGCCAGGGCAGTGACCAGGGCAGTTGGACGGCGGGGGCCGCAGCCTTGAGATGGCCGCGTAGCAGGTGTCGGCGTGACAGGTTTACCCCATCGGACATATCCACTCCTTGTGAGCCCCGAAAGCCCGACATCGCCAGGCGAAAGAAGAAGGGTATCTTGAATACCTATTCTGATAGTGGGCCTATATTGCGGACTCAACAAGCGGAGGGATATACCACCAGGGGGATAAACAGGGGGGATTATTGCGCTGGATCAAACCCTTGCCGCAAATAACAAAAAGGGATATCCCGCAGGATACCCCCAATGAGGTGATGGGATCGCGACCTGAGCCGCCGCTGACTCAGCCGCCGATGGAGGCGAGGTGGGGCGTCATGCCGGCATTGCCCTCGTGCAGGTGATGGGTGGCCGCCTTGCCGAGCAGGGCGGTGCGGATGCGCTCGATCAGCGCATCCTGCTGCTCGTCACCCGCCAGCAGATCCCGCAGCTCCACCCCCTGCTCGCCAAACAGACACAGGTGCAGCTTGCCCACGGAGGAGACCCTCAGCCGATTGCAGCCGGCGCAAAAGTCCTTGCTGTAGGGCATGATGAGGCCGATGCGCCCCCGGGAGGCCGGGTGCTGGAACACCTGGGCCGGGCCGTCGTCCACCCCCCGCAGCTGGGTCAGCCAACCCTGGGTCAGCAGTCTCGCCTTGATCTGCTCGCCACTGACGTGTCGATCACGAAACAGGCTGTCCATCTCGCCGGTCTGCATCAGCTCGATGAAACGCAGGTCGATGGGTTTGTCGCGGATCCAGGCCAGGAAGGCATCCAGCTGATGATCGTTGAGCCCCCTGAGCAAGACGGCATTGACCTTGACCGAGGGGAAACCCGCCTCGAGGGCGGCCTCTATCCCCGCCATCACCTCCTCCAGCTTGTTCTCGCCGGTGATCTGGTGGAACTGGCGCGGATCCAGGCTGTCGACGCTGACATTGAGGGCCGTCAGGCCGGCGGCGCGCCATTCGCCCGCCCGCTCTTTCAGGCGATAGCCATTGGTGGTCATGGCCACCTTGTCGATGCCCGGGGTATTGGCCACCGTCTCTATGATGCGGGTGAAATCACGGCGCAGGGAGGGCTCGCCCCCGGTCAGGCGCACCTTGCGGGTGCCCATGGCGGCGAAGCCGGACACGATGCGGCGGATTTCGTCCAGAGAGAGAAACGACTTGCGCCCATCCGAAGGGCGGTAACCGTCCGGCAGGCAGTAGGTACAGCGAAAATTGCACACGTCGGTGACCGACAGGCGCAAATAGTAAAAGCGACGGGAAAAACCATCTTCGAGTGGCAACATAAACACCTTTCCAAATACGGGAGGCCAGGGCATTTCTTTCCTGACCCTTACAGCGCGATACCTCGGCTGTCGGCGATTCCCCCCCTATCCGAAGACTTAGGTGAAAATGCTCGGAGTTCATCTAGTTTTTCGATGCTAGCACAACTTCGAGTACACTCCCACGCAACTTATGGGGTATTTCGAAGGGGTAGCGGCGCCATGGGACAATGGTTCAGAGTGCATTCGGTCAGCAGCGCCATAGGCCGCTCCATGATGCTGATCCTGTTCATGGCGAGCCTGATCGCCCTGGTGGCCATGGTCACCCTCTTCTACTCGGTGCCGGACGCCAAGGCGATCAACCTGTCGGGTTCCCTGCGGATGCAGGCCTACCGCATGGCCTACGAGATTGGCCAGGGCCAGGCCGCCATCAAGCGCTTGGAGCAGTTCGAGCAGACCCTCAACGCCGAGGAGCTGCAAGAGACCCAGCGCTGGATCACCCCGGCGGCCCTGCGTCTAACCTATGGCGAGGTGTTGCGCCAGTGGCAGCTGATGCGCGGCCACATAGAGCAGGCCACACCCCAGCGTTACATAGACAACACTGAGCAGTTCGTCGCCGCCATCGATGATTTCGTCAACCAGATGCAGTATCACGTGGAGTTCAAGGTGCGCATGCTGGCCCTGGCCGAGGGATTGGGGCTCATCGCCATCATCACCATCGCCTGGTTCACGGTGCGCTTCACCCGCCAGCAGGTGGTGGCGCCCCTCAATCAGCTGGTCCATTGCGCCCGCCAGATCCAGCGCCGGGAGTTCGATCTCACCCTGCCCCCCCACTGTGACAACGAACTGGGGGAGCTGTCAGGCGCCTTCGCCATCATGGCCACCGAGCTTGGCAAGCTCTATCGGGATCTGGAGAGCAAGGTGGAGGAGAAGACCGCCAAGCTGCAGCAGGCCAACGACACCCTCTCCTTCCTCTACACCACGGCCCAGAAGCTGCACGCCGCCCCCCTGAGCAGCCATACCCTGCAGAAATTGCTGGACAGGGCCGCCGCCCACCAGCAGATAGCCCACATCCGCCTGACCCGCTTCGAGCACGACGCCATGCCCGTCTACCTGACCGGGCGCAGCGGCTGGCCCGGGGATCTCGAGGCCATGGAGCACTTCGACCTGCAGATGGGGGACAGGGAGTTTGGCCGCCTCGACCTCATCAGTCGCCACCCCATCGACGAACGGCTGATGAAGAACTTCTCCATGCTGCTGGCCCAGGTGCTGCACAAGGATCAGACCCTGTTGCAGCAGCAGCGACTGCTGCTGATGGAAGAGCGCGCCGTCATCGCCCGCGAGCTGCACGACTCCCTGGCCCAGGCCCTCTCCTACCTCAAGATCCAGTCCACCCTGCTCAAGCGGGCCTTCGCCAAGGGGGACAACGACAAGACCCAGGCCGCCATGGAGCAGATCGACGAGGGGCTTGGCAGCGCCTACCGCCAGTTGCGCGAGCTGCTCGGCACCTTTCGCCTCAGCATCGGCGATGTCAATCTCGGCGAGGCGATCGGCGTCATGCTCGACCAGCTCAAACCCCAGACCCAGGCCGAGATCAGGCTTCATTACGGTCTGGCCCACGCCAACCTGGAGGCGGGTCAGCACATCCACATTCTGCAACTGATCCGTGAGGCAGTGCTCAATGCCATCAAGCACGCCAACGCGCAACTGATTGATGTTAGCTGTGAGACCCTCGCCGATGGTAACATCCAGATACAGATCACCGATGATGGAGTCGGGATCGGCGACGCCCGCTCGGCCATCAACCACTATGGCCTCAGCATCATGAACGAGCGGGCCAGCAAGCTCCACGGGGAGCTGACGATCGGCAACGGTCACCCCAAGGGCACCCGGGTGCACCTGACCTTTCCCACCAGCCTAACAAGAGATGCCTGATGGACGAGATGAAATACACGGTTCTGGTGGTCGATGACCACCCCCTGATGCGCAAGGGGATAGTTCAACTCCTGGCGCTGGAAGAGAATATGGAGCTATGCGGCGAGGCATCCAACGGCACTGATGCCATCGCCATGGCCAAAGCGTCCGAACCGGACCTGATCCTGCTCGATCTCAACATGAAGGGCCTCTCCGGTCTGGATACCCTCAAGGCCCTGCGCGCCGAGGAGATCACCTCCAGGGTGGTGATCCTGACCGTGTCGGACGCCCGCCAGGATGTGGTCGCCCTGCTCAAGGCCGGCGCCGATGGCTACCTGCTCAAGGACACAGAGCCAGAGGCGCTGCTGGCCCAGCTCGGCGAGGTGATGACAGGGCAGCAGATCCTGAGCGAACCGCTGCGCCCCTACCTGGAGAACATCTACGAGCTGGATCACCTGCAGCAGAAGCTGGAGAGCTTAACGCGTCGCGAAATGCAAATACTGCGCGAGATTGCAAAGGGCCTCTCCAACAAGCAGGTCGCTTCCGTGCTCCATATCTCCGAGGGCACCGTCAAGGTACACGTCAAGAGCCTGCTCAAGAAACTCGAGGCCCAGAGCCGGGTCGAGGCCGCCGTCATGTACCTGGAACAGCGCCACTAAGGGCCATTTCTCCCCCCAAAAAGCCACCGCCAGGTGGCTTTTTTCATCCTCTGGCACAGTCGCTGCATTGTCATATTCAGCAATGACTCAATGGAGGACGGAACATGAAAAATACCCAACTTGCACTGTTCCCTTTGCCGTCCCACATACTGCCGGGCGGCAAGCTGCCACTGCGATTGTTCGAGCCGCGCCACCTGCAGATGCTCAAGGAGTCGTTCGAACAAGACCGAGGCTTTGGCATAGTGATGGAAGAGGCGACCTCGGCGGGCACCGCCGGGCGCATACTCCCCGTTGGCACCCGGGTCAAGGTGACCGACTTCTATACCCTCAATGACGGTCTGCTGGGGGTCACGGTACTGGGGCTGGATCGCTTCTGCATCCACAGCATGACCACAGACGCCCAGGGGCTGTGCCGCGCCGAGGTGGAACCTCTGCCCAACTGGCCCAGCATCCACAGCGACTTCAGCGACGATCTGCTGGCCGACCGGCTGCGAGAGGTGTTCGAGCAATATCCAGAGCTCGATGAGCTCTACCCGGACAAGCAGTTCGAAGACGCCACCTGGCTATGCCAGCGCTGGCTGGAGATACTGCCCATGCCCATCTACGAGAAGCAGATGCTGATCGCCAAGCAAAATAGCGAGGCCGCCAGACAGTTCCTTCGTCGCTTGATTGCTCGCTGACGGGATAAGGCCATCCGGATCCTTGATGGCTTGCTGACGGGGTGCTGACAGGACAAGGATGGGGTGTTGGCCACTGACAGCAAGCGCCGGGAGAAGGGGCCGACGAGATCAATTGCATAATGCGAAAAATCTCATAATGAAAAGAAGATATTCGCAATTTGCAAATATCACCTGTCAAACACCGGCAGGTGCCCGCGGTGAATGTTCAGCTGAGGCCTGCTCCAGCCCGCCATCGCGGCACATGGTTCGACATGGAAAAGTTGGCACGTATTTTTCATATAGCTTTATACAACCCGATTTATCCCGTGCTCTCTTCAGTATTTGCTGAAGAATTGGTCAACTACCCAGTTGACCATTTTTTTTGCCTGCCATTCCCCCCTCTTCCCCGTCCACTCAGCCCCCTCTTCCCCGTCCACTCAGCCCCCTCACCATGACGGCGCCATGACATTCAGCAGTGTCGTTGCAGGCAGTCACGCAGCCGGGCGAGGCTGATGGGCTTGGCCAGGAAGTCCGTCATGCCTGCGGTCAGGCAGCAGGCCCTGTCTTCGGCCATGGCATTGGCGGTCAGCGCCACTATGGGCATGCGGTAACCGAGCTCGCGCAGCAAGCGGGTCGCCTCCAGTCCATCCATCTGCGGCATTCGCATGTCCATCAGGATGAGATCCGGCGCCTGCTCTGCCACCTGGGCGAGGGCCTCCAGGCCATTGCCGGCAAGCCGCACCCGGCTCACCAGCTTTTCCAGCATGAGGGAGACCACCAGCTGATTGATGGGGCTGTCTTCCACCACCAGCACGTCCAGGGGGCGCAGTGCGTTGCTGGGCGGGCTCGCCCGCACCTCGCTCTCGCAGGGCAGGCCCAGACCGGGCAGGGAGAACCAGAAGCAGCTGCCGACCCCGAGCCGGCTGGTGAGACAGAGCTCGCCCCCCATCAGGGCGACCAGCCGCTTGCTGATGCTCAGGCCAAGGCCGGTGCCGGCGCGGTGGCGAGTGGCCGAGCTGTCGACCTGGGTGAAGGGCTCAAACAGGCGGGCCTGATCCGCCTCGGCGATGCCGATCCCCGTGTCCTGCACCTCGACTCGCAGGCACTCGTCCCGCCAGCCGATCTTGAGCACCACGCCCCCCTGCTCGGTAAACTTGAGGGCATTGCCAAGCAGGTTGTTGATGATCTGGGACAGGCGCACGGGATCGGCGAACAGGGCCTCGGGCAGGGCCTTATCCAGCTCGCAGGTCAGGGTGAGTCCCTTCTCCCTGGCCTGAGCCTGCCAGGGTTCCATGATGGCCTGGCTGAGGGGGCGGGGAGTGAATCGCTCGCAGTGCAGCGCCAGGCTGTGGGCCTCTATCTTCGAGAAGTCGAGCACGTCATCTATGATGGTCTGCAGCAGCCTGGCCGAGTGGGAGGCGTGATCCAGCAAGGTCTGCTGGGCCGGGGCCATCCCCTCGTGCTGCAGCAGATCCAGCATACCCATCACGGCGTTCATGGGAGAGCGGATCTCGTGGGTCATCATGGCCAGGAACTGGGACTTGGCCCGGTTGGCGGCCTCGGCCTGATCCCGCGCCTGAGCCAGCTCCTGCTCGCGCCTTATCTGGCGCCCTATGTCGCGCGCCGTGCCACTGTAACCGCAGAAATGGCCCTGCCTGTCGAACAAGGGTTCGGCGTTCACCTCCATCCAGCGCACCAGGCCGCCGGCATTGATGCGTACCCGTTCGGCGCGGATGGCTTGGCGCCCCTCCACCAGGCGGCGGTACTTCTCCCACGGCTCCCCTTCCCGCTCATGGGTCACCTCGTAGAGGCTGCGACCCGTCTCCATGGTCATGACTCCCCCCTCATAGCCGGGGGCAGAGACATAACTGAGCCTGTGCTCGCCATCGGTTTCCCAGAACCAGTCCGAGGCCATGGCGGCGAAGCGGCGAAACCGGCGCTCGCTCGCCTGCAGCTCCCGGGTCTTGAGCGCCACCTGCTGCTGAAGCCGGGCCCGATAGGCGATGTTGACCAGAGCCTGGGAGATGAGGGGCTGGCAGCGGGCCAGCGCCGCCTTGCTCTGCAGATCCAACCCTCCCCTGACCGAGTGGCGGCAGAGCAGTATGCCGGTAAAGCCCGGGGCATGCAGGCCGGTCAGCATCAGGCTGGCCCAGCCCGGCTTGCCCGCCAGCCCGGCAAATTCGGGCAGCTGAGTCGGGTCATAGATGACCAGGGTCTCCCCCTCCAGGGCGCGGGCGAAGAGGGAGGAATGCCGCCAGCCCTGGCCGCACTCGGCGGGCTCTGTGCTCAGATGGGTGACGCCGGCCTCCCCTTCCCAGCTCAGGACATCCGCCTGCTCGAAGCCGATGAAGGGTTGCAGGCTGCGGATCAGGCTCAGCAGCACCTGCTCCAGGGTGCGGGCATCGGCCAGGGCGCCGAGGCCGGCCAGCAGGGTCTGGGACTCCTGCCGGTACTGGGCCTCCCGGGCACGGCAATGGACCAGCTCCACCAGGGTTGCTTGCAGCTTGTCGTTCAGGGCTTCCAGCGCCTTGCTGTCACTGCCCGCCTCAGGATGCATCGGCACCTCCCAGCAACACCACGGCGGAGACCATGAGGTTGCCATGGGCCAGCTCCCCATGGGGCAGCCGTCCCTGCTCGCCAAAGGTGAAGGGGGTAATGAAAGGGATGGCCCCCAGCTGCGCCTCGAGCAGGCTGCCAAACCCCTGGATCCGCTCCCCCAGGGCGAGCCGGGAGCCGGCGCAGAAGATGAGCAGGGCCCCCAGGGGACGCACGGCGTCGCAGCCACCGTAGCCGGGTGCTATGTGCGCCGCCAGGCTGCGGGCCAGCAACCCCTCGGCGCTGCCATGCATCAATATCAGCCGCTCCCCCGGCTCGATGGCGGTGAAGAGCCGCAGGCCGCCCCGGGCCGTGACGGCCTCGGGGTGGGAGAGCTTGTAATAGGGCACCCCATCCAGGGTGCCCCGCTGGCGCGCCAGGGGGGCCAGGGTGCTCTGGCCCAGGATGGGCCCCACCGGAAAGGGGGCCAGGCCGCGCCAGTTGGCATAGACCCAGGCAGCCGGCGCCCCATCTATGGTCAGCACCTCGCGCCCGTCGCACGCGGTCACCAGACCATGCCGGGCGGTGGCCAGATAGCCGGAGTGGAACTGAAACGCCAGCTCGCAGTCGGGATAGAGCAGGGCCAGCACCACCCCCTCTCGCCCCTCCCCCCCTTGCCAGCAGAGCTGCCAGTCGCCGCGGATGGCATCATCTGCGGCCGAGCCCCCCACCACGGGCACCCGGCACCCGAACTCCTCCTCGATGGCCGCGAGCAGCTCCTCCTCCCGACCCGGGCTCGCGTGCAGCAGCACCATGGCCGGCAGCTCGCCGGGGCGCCCCGCCTCGGCCATGGCGCCGTGCAGCAGAGCCCGCATGTCGACCGCCTCCCCCAACCCCCCGGCGACCCCGTAGCACCCCTTCTCATCGAACAGGGCCGCCACCGCCAATCCCCAGCCATGGGCACTGTGATAACCGCTCTGGGTCTGCACCCCGTGGCAGGAGCTGCAACCTATGAGGCGGACACAGGGGTAGCGCCCGGTCAGCGCCTGACGCAGAACGCCGGCATCGTGGGCCTGGGTAAAATAGACGATCAGCAGGGATGGTGCGGCGGCAGGGGCCAGTTCCTCCAGGCGATCGCACACCTCGCGGCAGGCGAGGGCCGAGCTGGCTGCGAGGGAGTGAGCCGTCAGAAAGTTCACTGCTATCTCCTGTTGGGTCTCATTGGTCGATGGGGCAGTCATGACAGCGGCACGCCCGCCAGAATGTGACGGATCACGCCTTCCCCGCCATGAGCAAGAAAATCAGGTGCAGCAACCAAGCAAAAGTCATACCCTTTGCAAAAAAATCCCGCCGCCCTTCCAGGGGCGACGCCGGGGAGCACAACAACATGAGGCCCATCATGAGCCTGCACGGGGACACTTATGTGGCAGAAAAATATCA
The DNA here is from genome assembly GCF_046078285.1 of Aeromonas bivalvium. NCBI lineage: Bacteria > Pseudomonadati > Pseudomonadota > Gammaproteobacteria > Aeromonadales > Aeromonadaceae > Aeromonas > Aeromonas bivalvium. The sequence goes on along the minus strand of NZ_JBGXBV010000004.1, from coordinate 157,069 downwards.
ATGACTTCCAGCGGGTGGTGGCCATCGGCGGTGGCCATGGTCTGGGGCGGGTGCTCTCCTCCCTCTCCTTCCTGGGGGCCCGCCTGACCGGCATAGTGACCACCACGGACGATGGCGGCTCCACCGGCCGGTTGCGCCAGAGCCAGGCCTGCATCGCCTGGGGAGATATGCGCAACTGCCTCAACCAGCTGGTGACCGAACCCAGCATCGGCAGCATGCTGTTCGAACACCGTTTCGCCGGTCGGGGCGAGCTGGCCGGGCACAACCTCGGCAACCTGATCCTGCTGGCGCTGGACAACCTGTCGGTACGTCCCCTCGACGCCATTCGTCTCATCAGCAACATGCTGAAAATAGAGACCCAGTTGCTTCCTATGTCCGAATTTCCCACCGACCTCTGTGCCCGCACTGCCTGCGGCAACCGGATCCTGGGGGAGGTCTCCATCGACCAGCTGGAGAGCCCGCCCCTCTCCCTTTCCCTCAGTCCCAGAGTCACGGCGACCCGGGAGGCGGTACATGCCATCGCCGAGGCCGAGATGATCATCCTGGGCCCGGGCAGCTTCCTCACCTCCATCATGCCCCCCCTGCTGCTGGAGGAGATCGCCCAGGCCATCAGCCAGAGCCGGGCCCGCCTGGTGTTCATCACCAATCTGGTGGCCGAGCCGGGCCCCGCCGGCCAGATGGATCTCATGACCCAGTGGCGCTGGCTGGAGCAGCAGATTGGCAGCGGCCGCATCGACGCCATCATAGGCCCGCAGGGTCACTACCCGGCGGCGCTCGATGGCCTGCTGATGACGGCCGATCTGGGGGAAACCGCCCTGCCCCATCGCCACGACAGGGCCAGGTTGAAGGCGGCTCTGGACAAGGCCATCCATTGGCGCAGCCATCACTGATCACGGCGTGTCACCGCCACAGGCGGACCGGAACCAGGTGATCCCCTGGCGCAGCCATCATTGATAACGGCGTGTCGCCGCCACAAGCAGCCCAGAACCAGGTGATCCCCTGGCATTGGCACAGCCAGCACCGACGCCTGTCTCACGCAAGGGCGCACCTGAGCAAGGGGATGGGAGGCGGCTCAGGCGGGGGGATGGCAGTAGTCGTGCAACTGGGTGAAGACCTGGGGCAGGGATTGCTGCAACTGGCCGATGAGCAGGCCGCTCTCGGCGCTATCCTGGCGCTTGCAGGCCTGCTCCAGGGCGATCACCTGTTGCAGGCTCTGGCGGGCGCCATAGCTGGCGCAGGAGGATTTGAGGCTGTGAGCGAGTCGCCCCAGGGAGTGCCACTGGGCCTGTTCGAACAGGGGTGGCAGCTGGGCCAATTGCTCCCCCACCTCCTCGATAAATACCTCGATCACCACGGGCATCATCTCTTCGCCAATGTCTTCGGCCAACTGGGCCAGAACCGCCTCGTCCAACAGTGTCATCTTGCCTCCTGCAATGTGGTACCCAAATAGAACATACATCGCTATCGGCTAACAAGGGAGTCAAATCGTCCCCAAGAGAGCGACGAGCGCAGGATGGCAAAAGTGTGATCGGGCTCAATAATCGCGCACATATAGCCCCAGGGCCTCGTCGGAGCCGCGACAAAGGGGTTGCAACAAAATTAACATTCAAGCAACAATGCACCCCATGAGACAGAGCACGGCTCGACAACACCTCATCCCTTTTTGCCTGTATGGCTGCTGCGAAGAACCAGGGTAGATATCTACCCTGGTATTTTTTTAGACCGGATTGTCGATGTCTATGAAGATCACCTCGAGCCCATGCTCGGCGGCCAGCCACTCCCCCAACGCCTTGACCCCGTAGCGTTCGGTCGCATGATGACCGGCGGCGAAGAAGTGCATCCCCATCTCGCGGGCCGTGTGTATGGTCTGCTCCGAGGCCTCCCCCGAGATGAAGGCATCTATGCCCTGTTCGGCAGCCAGGGTGATATAGCTCTGGCCGCCCCCGGTACACCAGGCCACTGTCTCGATGAGGGCGGGGCCGCTCTCGCCGCAGTGCAGCGGCGTGCGTCCCAGCCGCTCTCCGATCCTGGCCGCCAGGGCCTCTCCGCTCATGGGCTCGGCCAGCTTGCCGACCATGGCGACGCTCTTCTTGTCCCAGGGCTCCAGGCCGCGGCGTACCTGGATGTCCAGCAGGCGGGCGAGCTGGGCGTTGTTGCCCAGTTCAGGGTGAACATCCAGGGGGAGATGATAGGCAAACAGGTTGATGTCGTGGCTGAGCAGGGTCTTCAAGCGGCGCTGCTTCATGCCGGTGATCACCTCGGACTCCCCCTTCCAGAAGTAACCATGGTGTACCAGGATGGCGTCGGCCCCCTGGGCCACGGCGGCGTCGAGCAGCGCCTGGCTGGCGGTGACCCCTGTGACTATCTTGCGGATCTCGTCGCGACCCTCGACCTGGAGGCCATTGGGACAGTAGTCCTTGATGGCGTGGGGTTCGAGCAGCGTATTGAGCAGATTGGTGAGTTTTTGGCGGCGGATCATAGGCCCCTCTGTGTGCCCTCACGGGCGCGATGACAAAAGGCCATGATAATCGAGCCCGCCGACCAAGGCCATGGCGGCGGGTTCGAGGCGGTGGGCAACGACTCAGACGGGCAGCGGGATCCCGGCCTCGCGCATCTGCGCCAGCTTGTAACGCAGGGTGCGCGGGCTGATGCCAAGGCGCTCGGCCACCGCCTTGCGACTGCCATTGCAGTCGTGGAGGGTGTCCAGGATGATCTGGTGCTCCTGCTGCTTGAGCTCGCTGCCGAGTCGATCGCCGCACAAGGGACGCTCGGGTTCGGCTGCGACACCCTGCGGCCCCTCCCCTGGCTCCCCCGCCAGGGCCGAGAAGGCCTCCTCGGCGCCGGGCTCCAGGATCAGCTGGGAGGCGCCTATCTCGCCCTCGGTGGAGAGGATCAAGGCCCGTTGCACCACGTTGTCCAGTTCGCGCACGTTGCCGGGCCAGGGGTGCGCCAGCAAGCGGGCCGCCGCCTGGGCTGCCAGCCTGGGGGTCGGCAGGCCCTGCTGCTGGGCATGGAGCGCCAGCAGGTGCTCCGCCAGGGGCAGGATGTCGCCGGGCCGCTCGCGCAGGGCACGCCAGCGCAGGGGGAAGACGTTGAGCCGGTAGTAGAGATCCTCGCGCAAGCGCCCCTCCTGCACCGCCTTGTGCAGATCCCGGTTGCTGGTGGCGATGACCCGCACGTCCAGGGGGATCATCTTGCGGCTGCCGAGCCGCTCCACCTCTTTCTCCTGCAGCACCCGCAGCAGCTTGGCCTGCAAGGAGAGATCCATCTCGGTGACCTCATCGAGCAGCAGCGTGCCCCCCTGGGCCTGCTCGAACTTGCCGGGACAGCCCTGAACGGCACCGGTAAAGGCCCCCTTCTCGTAGCCGAACAGGGTCGCCTCCAGCATGTTTTCCGGGATGGCGGCACAGTTGATGGCCACGAAGGCCTGCTCGCTGCGGGGGGAGTTGTCATGGATATAGCGGGCCAGCACCTCCTTGCCGGTACCGCTCGGCCCGGTCACCATCACGGTGGCCTCGCTGCGGGCGACCCGGGTCGCCAGCTGGAACAGTTCGGCGCTGCGGGGATCCCCGTAGACCACGGCCCGCTTCTCCACCCGCTGGGCCGGCACATAGCGACTCACCTGATTGAGCAGCACCTCGGGGGAGAAGGGCTTGGCCAGATAGTCGATGGCCCCTTCCCGCATGGCGCGCACGGCGCCATCTATGTTGGCATGGGCCGTCATCAGCAGCACGGGGATCTGGGGGTAGGCCTGGCGGATGTTGCCCAGCAGGGTGAGGCCATCCATGCCCCCCATCTGAATGTCGGAGATCACCATGTCGAAGGGCTGACGCGACAGGGCCAGCAAGGCCCGCTCGCCGCTCTCGGCCTCGCGGCACTGGTAGCCCCCGAGCATCAGGGTATCGATCAGCGCCTCGCGCAGACCGGCGTCGTCTTCCACCACCAGGATACGGGCTTGCGTCATGCGACACCTCCAAGCTGCTGCGGCTGTTGATGCAAGGGAAACGAGAGGGTGAAGCAGCTGCCGTCACCGGGGACGGAGGCGACTTTGACCTCCCCCTGATGGGCGCGCACCACGGACTGCACCACCGCCAGCCCCAGGCCTGTGCCCTGGCTGCGGGTGGTGAAGAAGGGCTCGAAGATCTGGGCGAGCTGCTGATGGCTCATGCCCTTGCCGTTGTCTATCACCCTCAGCTCGACCCGGTTGTCGCAGCGCACCGCGCTGACCATGAGGGAATCGGCGCCCGCCTGGGCACCGTTGGCGATCAGGTTGTTGATGGCACCCGCCAGGGCGCTGCTGTTGGCCAGCAGGCAGAGATCCGGCTCGGGCGCCTCCATGTGCAACCGGCAACCCTGCTGTTCACAGAAGACCTCGGCGCCGGCCTGCACCTCGGCCAGCAGCCCCTGGACCGAGAGGGGGGCCACCACCTGGCTCTCGCCACTGCGGGCAAACAGCAAGATGTCCCCTATCTGCTTCTCCAGATCCTGCAGCCTGGCCATCAGCTTCTGCTGAAACAGGATGCGGGACTCGGGTTTCAGGGTGCGGTTGGCCAGGTTGGCGCCATAGAGCATGGCCGCCGACAGGGGGGTGCGGATCTGGTGGGCCAGGGAGGCCGCCATGTTGCCCAACGCCGAGAGGCGTTTCATGTGGTTGACCCTGTCTTGCAGACGGCGGGTCTCGGTGAGGTCGGTGAGAAACACCAGCTGGCCGGGCTGATCCGGCAGCGGCTGGGTCGAGAGCTGCACCCGGCGGCCATCTCGCAGGGAGATCTCGTGGCCATCGTCGGCCCGTGGCTCGAAGCAGCGCCCTATGATGGCACGCCAGCTCATCCCCTCCAGGGGCTCGCCGAGCAGGGCATGGGCGGCGGGATTGGCCCGGGTGATGATCCCCTGACCGTCGAGCAGGAGCACCCCGGTCGGCAATGCCGTGAAGATGGCATAGAGCTGACTGACTTCGTGGGACTGGACCGGGTTGTCTTGCTGCTGGCTCGTCATAAACCTGACCTCAAACAAAGAATGCGATCAGGTTATTCAAATTCTATGCCATGTGATTTATTTGATATAAATCATGTAGTTAAAAACATGGCGTCAAGGGGTTGACCCTAGGCCTCCTTGCTCATGCCATATTTTTTCATCTTCTCCACCAGGGTGGTGCGCCGCATGCCGAGCAGATCGGCGGCCCGGGCCACCACCCCCTCCTGGGACTCCAGGGCCTGGCGGATCAGCTCCACCTCCAGGTCGGCCAGCATCTCCTTGAGATTGACCCCCTCCTGGGGAAGCTGCATCAGGTTGCTGCCCGACGCACCGACCACCAGCTCGGGGGGATCCTGGAACACGGCGGCCAGGGCATCGCGCTCATCCATCTCGGTCAGGCGCGCATCTCGCGGCTCACAGGGCAGCAGGCGGTAACGGCTCGGCAAGTCGGCGACATCCACTATCTGCTGGGGATAGAGGATCAGCAGGCGTTCGAGCAGGTTGGAGAGCTCGCGCACGTTGCCGGGCCAGGGGTACTGCATCAGGGACTCCATGGCGCGCTGGGTCAGACGAATGAAGCCCTGGTGCTGCTCCGAGTGGCGATTGAGCAGCTCTTGCAGCAGCAGCGGGATATCATCGGCCCGATCCCGCAGCGGCGGCGTCTCTATGGGGAAGACGTTGAGGCGGTAATAGAGATCCTCGCGAAACTCCTGGGTGCGGATCATGGCCTCCAGATCCCGGTGGGTGGCCGCTATGATGCGCACATCCGCCTGGATGGGTTTGCCGCCGCCGACCCTGTCGAACAGCCGCTCCTGCAGCACCCGCAGCAGCTTGACCTGCATCGGCATCGGCATGTCCCCTATCTCGTCGAGAAAGAGGGTGCCCCCCTGAGCCAGCTCGAAGCGGCCACGCCGCGCCGCGATGGCGCCGGTGAAGGCGCCCTTCTCGTGCCCAAACAGCTCGCTTTCCAGCAGTTCGGCCGGGATGGCGCCGCAGTTGATGGGCACGAAGGGGCCGTCGGCACGGCCGGAGAGTTCATGGATGGCGCGGGCCACCACCTCCTTGCCGGTGCCGGACTCGCCGAGGATCAGCACGTTGGCATCCGTCTGGGCCACCTGGCCGATGAGGCGGCGCACCTCCTGGATCCCCTTGCCCTTGCCCACCAGCAAGCGCAGCAGGGTCTGCCCCTTGTCATGGGTCTGCTGTCTGGGATGCAGGGAGACGAACGCCTGACAGAAGTGCAGGTGCCGGGTCAGGGATTCGTAGGAGAAGGGCGCCTCGGCCACACCGATGAAGTTGCTGTTGGGCAGCTCGGTCTCGATCAGGGAGACGAAGGGGGTACGGGGATACTGCTCGAGCAGCGTGCTCAAGGGGCGATCCGCCAGCTCGCCTATCAGCACCCCTTGCAGGGGGCTAGACGCTTCTATGGCCATGTCCAGATCCGCGGGAGCCACCTCCTGCCAGGGCAGTCCCATGAAGGAGAGCACTGTGCCCAGCTGCTGGCGTCTAGCGACATCCGAATCCACTATCAGCACGCCCATTGCCATCATAACCTTCCCTCTCGACCATGTGTTTTTGTTATACCCGTCCATGCCCTGCCAGGGGAGCCATGGTCACAAGGCGCACAAACTGCCAAAATTCCGGCGCCTTGTCAAAAACTGTCGCGCCAGAGTGTGTCCTGGCAAGCATAGTCGCAACAAGAGTATTCAATCAGATCCTTTTCTGTGGTCCGGCCTCAGGGTTCCAGCGTCTGTTTGAGGCTCGCGTAGCGGCACTCGGGAAAACGGGTGCAGGTCAGAAACTGCTTGCCGGCATAGGGGCCCTTGCGCGCCTCGCGCGCCTGCAAGGGGGCGGTGCAGCGGGGGCAGGCATGGGGTGCTGCCGCCGGTTCGGCGGAATCGGCCTCCTCTTCCCCGGGCAGGGCGCTGAAGGTGGCCAGGGGCGCCTCGTCTTGCGCGGCGAGCGGCGCGGCACTGAGCGGCCCAAGGGCTGGGTCATGCTGCGGCGCCTGCGGCGCCCGCTCGTGGCGCTTGCCCCTGACCCGCACGGCAGGGCGTGGCGACGGCCGCTCCTCCCGAACTCCGGCCCTGGGGGTCTCCTCCAGCTCGACCGATGCCAGGGCATCGGGATTGAAGGTGGGTTCGCGCCGCTCGCCCCCGGGGGAGAGCGGCGTCTCCAGGGACGCCTCCTCCTCGGCCAGCAGGGCCAGCACCCTCTCCTTGAGCTCCTCCAGATCCCCCTGCTCGCCCCCTTCCAGCACCAGCAACGGCAGGCTGGCACGCTCGCACAGGGCCATCAACCAGCGATCCCGGCTCGGCCGACGCTTGCCCTGCCCCGGCGCCAGTCGCTCCAGGGCGCAGAGCAGGGAGAGATCCTCGGGATGACAGAGCAGATAATCAAACTGCCTGTCCCCCAGGGCCTGCAGCTGCTTTTGCCACTTGCCCTTGCCGACCCCCTTGCCAGGTTGCAACACATCCTTGAGCCGGACGTGGGTAAACAGCCTGACCTCCCCCTGCAGCAGGGTCTGCAACGCATCGAATTCACGGTGGCGCTCGGGGGACATGAGTGTCTCTTGCAGGGTGCAGGAGACGACCCTGGCACGGCGGGCACGCCAGAGCAGCAGGACAAGAACCAGGGCCAGCAGGAGCAGGCCGGGCAACAGCAGGGCATTCATGGATGGAACAATCCGACAGTCATAAAGAGGGGCATAATATTACCACAGCCAGACGCGACAACCCCTATCCCTCATGCCAGCGCCACCGGGACGCGGGGCAGGCAGAAGAATTTCGGTTTTGCCCCCGCCAGGGGGTTCATCTGGCCTGCAACGGCAGGCACAATGACATGGACTCACACACAAGGAGAGCAGGATGCAAAAGCAATTGGTAGTCACCGTCATCGGCACGGACAGACCCGGCATAGTGGAAGAGCTGGCCTCCCTCATCAGCGCCCAGGGGGGTAACTGGCTGGCCAGTTCCATGAGCGAGCTGGCCGGTCAGTTTGCCGGCATCCTCCAGGTCGGCGTGGACGAGAGTCACTATCGCCCCCTGTGCGAGGCCCTCTCCCTGCTTGACGGGCTCAAGGTGAGCTTCGCCGAAGGGGTGCTCGGCGCCGAGCCGGAACGCCAGCTGATGCTGACGGTCACCGGCAACGACAGACCCGGCATAGTGCACGAGGTGGCGAGCATATTGCGCCAGCTCGGGGCCAACGTCATCGATCTGACCACGGGCTGCGAGGCCGCCCCGCACTCGGGCGCGCCCCTCTTCTATGCCCATACCCTGGTCTCCCTGCCCCAGGGCCTCGCACTCTCGACCCTGATCGAATCCCTGGAGTCCCTCTCGGACGACCTGGTGGTCGACATCGATCAAGACGCGGAAGATTGATGGGGTCGTCATTAAATTGTCATAAAAACGTCATCTAATGAGGCCCATTCACCCATGGGATGGGATAAGCAGAGGCATAGATGAGCACCGACAAGTTGTATGAAGAGAAAGAACTGAGTTGGCTCTCTTTCAACGAGAGGGTATTGCAGGAGGCGATGGACAAGACGGTACCGCTCATCGAGCGGATCCGTTTTCTCGGCATCTTCTCCTCCAACCAGGACGAGTTTTTCAAGGTGCGGGTCTCGGAGGTGAAGCGCCGCATCCTCATCAACGAGGTGCACGGCGGCGATGACGACGCCAAGGTGTTGCTGCGGGCCATCCAGCAGAAGGTGATGGCGCTGGGGGAGGCGTTTGACAACACCTACAAGGAGTTGCTGATCGCCCTGGCCCGCCACAACATCTTTCTGGTCAACGAGGGCCAGCTCTCCGAATCGATACAGCAGTGGCTGCGGGTCTTCTTCCGGGAGAAGGTGCAGCGCCACCTCATCCCCATCCTCCTCAACAAGGAGGTCAACCCGGTCAAGTTTCTCAAGGACGAATACACCTACCTGGCGGTAGAGATGAAGAAGCAGGGCCAGGTGATCCAGTACGCCCTGGTGGAGGTGCCCACCGACGATCTGCCCCGCTTCGTGCAGCTGCCCGCCGAGGGCACCCGCCGCAAGAAGCAGATCATCATCCTGGACAACATCATCCGCTTCTGTCTGGACGACCTGTTCAAGGGGTTTTTCGACTACGACGAGATAGCCGCCTACGCGGTCAAGCTGACCCGGGATGCCGAGTATGACCTCTCAGACCAGCTCGACCTCAGCCTGGTGGACAAGATGAGCGACGGCTTGAAGCAGCGACTCACCGCCATGCCGGTGCGCTTCGTCTACGAGCGGGAGATGCCGGCGGCCATGATAAGCTTCCTCAAGCTCAAGCTGCAGATCAGCTCCTACGACGCCATCATGTCCGGCGGGCGCTATCACAACTTCAAGGATTTCATCGGCTTCCCCAATGTGGGCCGGGACTATCTGGAAAACCCCAAGCTGCCGGCCCTGGAATGCCGCGACTTTGACGGCTTCGTCAACGCCTTCGATGCCATCGCCAGGCAGGACATACTGCTCTACTACCCCTATCACAAGTTCCACCACTTCACCGAGCTGGTGCGCCAGGCGGCGTTCGACCCTGCGGTCAGCGCCATTCGCATCAATATCTACCGGGTCGCCAAGAAGTCGCGCATCATCCACTCCCTCATCGATGCCGCCAACAACGGCAAGAAGGTGACCGTGGTGGTGGAGCTGCGAGCCCGCTTCGACGAGGCGGCCAACATCGACTGGGCCAACATCCTCACCGATGCCGGGGTCAAGGTGGTGTTCGGGGTGCCCAGCCTCAAGATCCACTCCAAGCTCTGCCTCATCACCCGGCTCGAGCAGGGGGAAGCGGTGCGCTACGCCCATATCGGCACAGGCAACTTCAACGAGAAGACCGCCAAGATCTACACCGACTTCTCCCTGCTGACCCGCAACCCGGACATCACCGCCGAGGTGGAGGGGGTGTTCGAGTACATCGAATATCCGTATCGGCGCTACAAGTTCAACCATCTGCTGGTCTCCCCCATCAACAGCCGACGCCAGCTCTACCGGCTGATTGACAACGAGCTGGCCAACGCCAAGGCGGGCCAGCCCAGCGGGATCACCCTCAAGATCAACAACCTGGTGGACAGAGACCTCATCAATCGCCTCTATGCCGCCGGCCAGGCCGGGGTGCCCATCCAGATGATAGTGCGCGGCATGTGCGCCCTGCGTCCCGGGGTGCCGGGCCTCAGTGACAACATCCGGGTCATCAGCATCATAGACCGCTTCCTCGAGCACCCCAGGGTCATGGTGTTCCACAACAAGGGCAATGTGCAGCTCTACATCTCCAGCGCCGACTGGATGAGCCGCAACATCGACGGCCGCATCGAGGTGGCCACCCCCGTCTATGACGAACGGCTCAAGCAACGCATCCTCGACATCCTCGATCTGCAGCTGAGCGACACCTGCAAGGCGCGGGTCATCGATGCCGAGCAGCAGAACGAGTACGTGAAACGGGGCAATCGCCGCAAGATCCGCTCCCAGGTCGCGATTTACGACTACCTCAAACGCATCGAGTCAGACCCCCATGGACACTAGCCTCTACGCCGCCGTCGATCTCGGCTCCAACAGCTTTCATATGGTGATCGCCCGTCTCACCGACGGGCGCATGCAGATCATCGACCGGATCAAGGAGCGGGTCAGGCTGGCGGAGGGCATGGACGAGGGGCGCAACATGTCGCCCCAGGCCATGGCGCGGGGCCTCGACTGCCTCGCCCTGTTCGCCGAGCGGCTCACCAACATCAAGCCGGATCAGATCCGCATCGCCGGCACCTATACCTTGCGCCGGGCCAGCAACGCCCGCGACTTCGTGCGCGAGGCGGCCAAGGTGCTCAACCATCCCATCGAGATCATCAGCGGCCAGGAGGAGGCGCGCCTCATCTATCAGGGAGTGGCCCACACCCAGCACCTGGAGGGACGGGTGCTGGTGGTGGACATAGGCGGCGGCAGCACCGAGCTCATCATCGGCGAGGGGTTCTCCCCCCTGGCCCTCACCAGCCGCAAGATGGGCTGCGTCAGCTTCACCCAGCAGTTCTTCCCCGCCGGCAGGCTGGGGCCATCCCAGTTCGAGGCGGCCGTGCTGGCGGCCCGCCACCAGCTCGACCCGGTGCGGGAGCAGTACCGCACTCTGGGCTGGCAGAGTTGCCTCGGCAGCTCGGGCTCCATTCGCACCGTTCATGACGTCCTGGTGCAGGAGGGACTGACCGAGGGGGGCATCACCCGGGAGGCGCTGGCGCGCCTGAGCGGGCGCATCCTCGGCCACAAGAAGGTGAGCGCCCTCAGGTTCGATGGCCTGCCCAGCGAGCGCCAGGAGGTGTTCGTCGCCGCCGTCGCCATCCTGACCGCCCTGTTCGACGCCTTGCCCATCGAGCGAATGGATTACTCCGATGGCGCCCTGCGCGAGGGGCTGCTCTACGAGTTCGAGGAGCGGCTGCAGCACCACGACATTCGCGAGCGCACCGCCCTGGCCCTGGCGAGCCACTACCGCATCGATGGCCGTCAGGCGGCCCGGGTCGAGGCCAGCGCCCTCGCCCTGTTCGATCTGCTGGCCCCCGACTGGCAGCTCGAAGCCGATCCCTATCGCGCCATCTTGCGCTGGGCCGCCCAGCTGCACGAAATAGGCCTGGCCATCAACTACGGCGGCATCCATCGCCACTCGGCCTATATCCTGGCCAACACCGATCTGCCCGGCTTCAACCAGGATGATCAGAGCCTGCTGGCGGCCCTGGTCCGCTTCCATCGCAAGTCCCTCAAGCTGGGGGATCTGCCCCCCCTGCCCAACCATGACCAGCAGGCGGTGCTGCGCTGCATCCGCATCCTGCGCCTGGCGGTGGCCGCCAACCACAGGCGCCTCGATGGACTGCTGCCCCCCTGGCAGGCCAGGGCCCGGGGAGAGGGCCTCACCCTCACCCTGCCCGCCCCCTGGTGCGAGGAGAATCGCCTGCTGATGCAGAACCTGGAAAAGGAGCAGGCCTACTGCGCCGAGCAGGGCTGGCGGCTCGACTTTCAGCTCTCCTGACGCGCCGCCATGACGACACAAGGCAGCCCCTGGGCTGCCTTGTGTCGTTGCTTGCCGTCCGTCAGTTGAGTTCGGGCAGGATCAGCTTGGCAATCTCGAAGTAGATGATGAGGCCGGTGCCATCCACCAGGGTGGAGATGAAGGGGGCCGACACCACCGCCGGATCCATCCGAAGGCGGCGCAGCAGCAAGGGGATGATGGAGGCGACGATGGCGCTCCACAGCACGATGGCGATGATGGTGAGGGTCACCACCAGGCCCACCTCCATGCCGACCCCCAGGCTCCAGGCCCGTACCCAGGCCGCCAGGGCGATGGCCGCCGACACCAGCATGGCGGTGGAGATCTCCTTGCGCAGCACTGTGCCGAGATTGCGCAGGGAGACCTCCCCCACCGCCATGGCCCGCACCAGGGTGGTGGTGATCTGGGTGCCGCTGTTGCCGCCGGTGCCGATCAGGAGCGGAATGAAGAAGGCCAGGGCGATGGCCGCCTCCAGCTGCTCCTCGAATGCCCGCAGCACAGTGCCCGTGTAGGCCTCGGCCACGAACAGGATCAGCAGCCAGGCGATGCGCTTGCGCCACAGCTGCCAGGGGGTCGCGTGCAGATAGGGGATCTCGAGGGGGGACGAGCCCCCCTGCAACTCGGCATCCTCGGTGGATTCGAGCTCCAGAATGTCGGCGGCATCATCCAGGTGGAAGATGCCAAGCAGACGACCATCGCACTCCACCGGCAGGGAGAGCAGGTCTCGCTCCACCAGAATGCGGGCCGCCAGCTCCTGATCCATGCGGACGTCGAGGCGAATGAGATCGGACTCCATCAGCTCGCCGACCCTCTGCTCGGGATCGGCCACCAGCAGCGCCTTGAGGGAGAGGGCGCCGAGCAGCCTCCCCGCCTCGTTCACCACATAGATATCCTGAAACACCTCGGCATTGTCCCAGGCATCATGGGTGCGCTGCCGGGCGCGGGCGATGGACTCCTCCCCCTTGAGGGTGAAGAAATCGTGGCGCATATGGGCCCCGACCGACTCGCTCGGCCAGCGCAGCAAGCCCTCGAGCTGGGTGGCCACCGCCTGGGGCAGGTTCGCCATCAGGGTGGCGCGATCCCGCTTGCCGAGGCTGCGCACCATGGCCAGCAGATCCCGGCGTGCCACCCCGGCCTGCACCAGGGCGAGCACGCTCGGGTGCAGGCGCAGCAGGAGCCGGGCACAACAAGGGGTGGCGAGCAGGGCGAGCAGACGGGCGCTGCTCGGGCCCAGGGTGTCGAACAGGCAGTTGAGCTCTTCCTGGCGCAGGGCGAGCAGTTGATCGGCCCGCGCATCCGGGGCCAGCTCGTTGTCGAGCCAGGCTTCCAGGCTCGGCAGATCGAGCAGTTGATGGCGGTTCAGTAACAGGTGTGTTTTCTTCATCACGAATGAGCCTCTGTGATCCCGGCGTACCGGGCTATCCCGTCGCGGGATGGGCAGACAAGAAAACAGCAATTGATGGACGAGATATCGGCAGGAAATGACGCCGTTCGGCGTGTCATCATCCCCACGTGCCAGCTTTAGCACTGCATAACGTATCCGGCATGCCGGAAGCCACTTGGGTTGACACCTTAATCCGATGAAAACTGTCCTGATCCTGGGCGTCTCTCGACGTCGTGAGATCAGTGGCCTGTGTTTATGCAGGAGCCTCGCCTAACGAGATGCTGCGAACAGACAGGCCGGTGTCATGCACCGGCCTGCTCGAGAATGGTCGGCCAGAGCCGGCCTGGAGTCAAACGATATGAGCCTTTATTAACAATCCCTTACAACTCCGCCTTGGCCGGGGGTCAGCGGATGTAGTCAAACAGGGTCAGCTTGCTGATGTTGCTGAACGCCTGCTGGGAGGCGCTCATGGCGGCGTTCTCCTTGGAGAGGGCGGAGATCACCTCATAGAGATCGATCTCCGAAACCTTGGCCCTGGCCTGCTGGTTGAGGGTGTCGAGCCCGGTGTTGGAACTCATCACCTGCTCCAGGCTGTTCATCCGCCCCCCCAGGCTGCCAATCCCGGTATCCACCCGCTGACGGGCATTGCCGAGGTGGATCTGGGCATCTTGCGCCTTCAGTTGAAAATCCCCATTGGAGAGGCTGGGGTCGCGCAGGGCATCGATGAAATCGGAGATGCCGTTGAGTATGTTGTCATTTTTCGGCTTGTCGAGGGAGAACTCCTGCACCGTGCCCGCCACCTGATCCAGGCTGAGGGTGAGGCCGTTGAAGTTGATCTCTCCCCCCGCCACATAGTCGCCATTTTGCAGTACAGTACCGCCCGGGTCCGTGATCTGGTAGCTGTCCGGCGTCCCCGCCACCGTGGTGACCGTGTACTTGTTGCTGGCCAGGGCGCTGTCGTAGCGGGTGCGGTAGAAGTTGTCAAACTGGCCCTGATCGCTCACCTTGACCTGGATGTTGGCCGTGTCAGCGCTGGCGGTTCGCCGGGTCGGTATCGTCTCGAACAGATCCTGACCCGAGTCGTTGGCGGGGATGCGCACCGTGGGGGAGACCTGGATCTCCCGCTGGCCCGTGTCCCCCTGGAACGCATAGTTGCCGTCGACGTCCTTCACGAACGGCTGGTTCTTGCTCTGGTTACCGCCGAAGATGTACTCCCCCTGGGAATTCCGGCTGTTCATCAGGTCGAACATCTGCTGCTGCAGCCCTTCCAGCTCCTTGGCCACCGACTCCCGATCCGCCTGGCTCAGGGCGGAATCGTTGGATTTTTGCATCAGGGTCTGGGCGCTGAGCATGGCCTCGTTGATGGAGGTGAGTATGGTCTCCTCATGGCCCAGGCTGTTCTCCAGCAGGCTGCCGTTGACGCTGTACTGCTGGAACAGGTCGATCTCCTTGGTCAGCGCCATCTTCTGGCCCATGCCGGAGGGATCCTGGCCCGCGGTCTTGAACTTGTTGCCGGAATAGAGCTGCTCGTAGGCGGTATTTTGCCGCTCCGTCGCCGCGCTCAGGGAGGAGAGCCCCCGGTTGTACATCATGTTGGTGGTGATACGCATGGCTTACCTCACGGATGACAACAGGGTGTCGAAGATGGTTTTGGCGGTGGTCACCACCTGGGCCGAGGCGGCATAGGCCTGCTGGAAGCGAATGAGATTGCCCGCCTCCTCGTCCAGGCTGACCCCGGAGACACTCTCGAATATCTCGCTGCTCTGTTGCAGCTTGCCCTTGTTGGCCAGCATCTCGGTATTGGCCTGGCTGGTCTTGTTGCCCAGAGCGACCACCAGCCCTGTGTAGGCCTCGTTGAGGGTCATCTTGTCGTTGCCGCTGGCGGCGCTGCTGCTCTTGCGCACCAGATCCTTGTTCTGCAGCTCGGCCAGGGCCAGGCCGTTGGCGTTGTCGGAGAAACCGTTCTGGTTGTAGCTCAGGGTAAAGCTGTCATTGGCGGCAACCTGGCCCGTGATGCTGAATTCGTAGCCGGGGTCATTGCCGGGATCCCCATAGACCTTGGGACCGCCGAGGGGGTTTTCGAGGGCGGCCATCAGGTTCTGGCCCTTGCTGCTGGCGGGGGCCACCCCGATCAGGGTGGTGCCGTCGCTGCCATAGACCTCGTAGTTGCCGCTGGCGTCTATCTTGACCACCTGCGGTGCATTCGGATCCAGGCTGTTGCTGGCAAAGCCCGAGCCCGCCCCCGTGTTGCCGATGGCGCCGAGGGCGATGGTGGCCGAGCCATGGTTCTGGCTGCTCTTGTCGGCCTTGAGCGGGGAGGCCAGCGCCAGATCCTCGGCGCGGTTGATCAGCTTCTCCAGACCCGCGGCCGCCTGCTTGGTCGGCTGCAGCAGGATCTTGTCCCCCGCCGCCGGAGTGCCGGAGAGATCCAGGGAGATGCCGTGTCCCGGTACCTCGAAGGCGCTGACGGGCACAGTGTTGCCGGTGGCGACCGAGGTGCGCTTGCCGTCGACGCCGATGGCAAACACCTCAAAATCGGTGGCGCTGCTGAAACTCACCTCGTAATCGAGGGCGGTCACCTCGCTCCCCTTGCCGGGAATGAAGTTGACCGTGGTCGCCCCCGTGCCGCTGTTATTGCCATAGGGCAGCCCCTCGCTGCTGGGCAGGGAGAAGAGATCCCCTCCCAGTTCGTTGTCGAGATCCATCCCCAGCCGGTTCTGCTGGTTCATGGCATCCCCCAGGGCAACCGCCAGCTGACCCAGCTCGCGCTTGGTGGGCTCCAGATCGCGGCGGGCGGCGAACAGGCCGCCCAGGCCGCCCCCCAGGGTCTTGTTGTCTATGCTGGTCTGACTCTTGCCCAGGCTGAGTTGCAGCTCCTTGTCCCTGGAATCGGGATCCCCGGGGACGACGCTGAACTGGGCGACCGAGCCATCGAGCACCAGGGAGTGACCCGTGCTCATGTTGACCAGGACGCTGCCGTTGGGCTGGGTGACGGTGCGGATGTCCATCTTGGCGGCGAGCTGGGCGATGGCGTCGTCGCGCTGATCGTAGAGCATCAGGTTCTCTTCCGCCGTGCCCTGGGTACGCACTATGGCCTTGTTGATCTCGTTGATGTTGTTCAGCAGGCTGTTGACATGCTTGGTCTCGTCGTCGATGCGATCGTTGATGACGTCGCTCTGCTTGTCGAACTGGGACGAGAGGGTGTGAAAGCGATTCACCATGCTGGTGAGCTCGGTGAGGGTGCTGGCGCGCGACCCCAGATCCGCCGGCGATTCGTTGGCGGTGTGGAATCCCTTGAAGTAGGCGGTAATGGCGGTGCCGACGCTGTTGCTGGTGTCCCCCAGCAGGCTGTCCACGGTGGAGAGTTGCTCGAAGCGCATGGAGGAGGCGCTGAAGGCGGAGGTATCCCGGCGCAGTTCGCCCTGGGCATACTGGTTGATCACCCGCTCGCTCATGCTCTCGCCGGTGCCAAAGCTGATGGCATTGGTGTAGATCAGGGTGCGTTCACGCACATAGCCCTGGCTGTTGACGTTGACGATGTTGTTGCTGGTGGTCTGCAGCAGCTTCTGATGCGCCAGCACCCCAGATGTTCCTATCCCAAGCAGATCGCTTGCCATGCTTTACAGCTCCGTCTCTGTGTACTGGGCAATGGGCCCACTGCGCAATACCTGTTTCAATTTACTGGCGTACTGGGGGTCGGTGGCGTATCCGGCCTGCTGCAGCGCCTCGAAGTAACGATCCGGGCTGTCCACCTTGGCCAGGGCCCCCTTGTAACGGCTCCCTGACGTCAGGAAGTCGACATAGTCATTGAAGCTCTCTTCAAACGATCCATAGGAGCGAAACGCCGCCTTCTGGCGCGAGGCCACCCCTTGCTCGTACTCCAGGGTGCTGACTACGGCCTTGTCACCCTGCCAGCGCGGATCCGCCTTGATGCCAAACAGGTTATGGCTCATCTGGCCGTCACCATCCTTGATGACCCGCTTGCCCCAGCCGCTCTCCAGAGCCGCCTGGGCCACCAGCACCGCCGGGCTCAGTCCCAGCTTGTCGGCCGCCTTCCTGGCCAGGGGCATCAGCTTGCTGACGAAGTCACTCGGTGACTCGAAGGCGGTGATGGCCCCGCCAGCCTGGCTGCCCTGCTCCGCTTTGGGCCCCATGGGGGGCACACTGCGGGCCCGCCTGCCTGCCGTCTGCTCGGTCAGGGCCGTCTCATTCATCTCCTTCTCAGCAAAATCCTTGCCAACTTTGGAGGCTTCAATCAGGCCATGTTCGCCGGGGGCCGGGGCCACATAGGGCTTGTAGACCCGCTCGGTGCGCTGGGGCAGCTTGAGGACGCGGCCATCCTCGTGCTTGAAGCTGTCGGGGGAGAACTGCTTGACCACCATGTCGGCCAGCCCCAGTCCCCCCTTGCCGGACATGTCCGACACCCGCTGCTGGTCGAGCATACCCTCGTAGAACTGGGTGTAGCTGCTGCTGAAGGGGTTGTCCGCGGTCAAGGACTGGCTCGCCTCGCGCATCCCCTTGAACAGCATCTGGCTGAAGATGGACTCGAACTGGCGGGCCGCCGACTGGAGCGCCTGTTGCTTGCCCTCCTTGCTCATGCTCATCTGGCGCAGCTTGTCCAGGTTCTGGATATCCTGCACCATGCCCAGATCCACGCCTTTATTGTCGATATTCGCCATCTTGCCTACCTTCTTTGCCGCCTGTGGCAACCCCTTGCCGGGTGACCCTGCCTGTTTGCCCACTACATGACCGACTGCCTGCCACCCTTTACAGAATGACCAGCTGACCCTCGATGGCTCCTGTCCGATACCGCAGCAGGGCCATCGCCTGGCTCAACCCGGTGCCATTTACAGAATGACCAGCTGACCCTCGATGGCTCCTGTCCGATACCACAGCAGGGCCATCGCCTGGCTCAACCCGGTGCCACTTACAAAATGACCAGCTGACCCTCGATGGCTCCTGCCTGCTGCAGGGCCTCGAGGATGGCCATCAGATCCCCCGGGGCTATGCCCACCTGATTCACCGCCCGCACCAGATCGTCCAGGGTGGCGCCGGTGTCGAGCTTGAACATGCGCCCGTCTTCCTGCTGCACATTGATGGTGGAGTTGTTGGTGACCGCGGTATCCCCGCCCGCCAGGGGGTTGGGCTGCGAGACCTGCTGGTTCTCGGCGATGGTCACCGTCAGGCCGCCGTGGCTGATGGCCGCGGGTTTGAGCCTGACCTGGCTGCCGATGACGATGGTGCCGGTACGGGAGTTGACGATGATCTTGGCCGCCTCGGCGCCCGGATCCACCTCCAGGTTCTCTATGGTGGCGAGATAGGCGACCCGTTGACCCGGATCCCGCGGGGCGAACACCTTGACCGAGGTGGCATCCAGCGCCTGGGCCGTGTTGGGGCCCACCAGGTTGTTGATGGAGTCCGCCAGACGGCGCGCCGTGGTGAAGTCGGAACGGTTGAGGTTGAAGGTGATGGTGTCTCCCTGGCTGAAGGAGTTGGGCACCTCGCGCTCCACGGTGGCGCCATTGGCGATGCGACCCACGGTCGGGGTATTGATCACCACCTTGGAGCCATCCGCCCCCTCGGCCCCCAGGCCGCCGACCACCAGGCTGCCCTGAGCCACCGCATAGACCCGGCCATCGAGCCCCTTGAGGAAGGTCTGCAGCAGGGTGCCGCCTCGCAGGCTCTTGGCCTCACCGATGGCGGACACCGTCACGTCTATGGTCTGGCCCGGCTTGGAAAAGGGGGGCAGATCGGCGTGAATGGCCACCGGCGCCACGTCCTTGATCTTGGGCTTGATGTTGTCCGGCACCTTGATGCCGAAGTTGTTGAGCATGGTGCGGAAGGTCTGCTCGGTGAAGGCGTTGTTCTTCTCGCCTGTGCCGGGCAGGCCCACTACCAGGCCGTAGCCCAGCAGCTGGTTGCTGCGCACCCCTTCCACCGAGCTGATGTCCTTGATGCGGGCGGCGCTGGCCGTCTGGGGCAGCAGGGTGAAGAGGCAGCACAGGCACAATACGCTGAGTCGTTTCATGGGAAGTCCTAGCACTAGAGCGGCCACCAGGGACCATTGAAGAAGCTGGTCAGCCAGCCCTGCTCCTGGGTATTGGCCAGATCCCCGGTACCACCGTAGTGGATGCGGGCGTTGGCCACCTTCTGGGAGGAGACAGTGTTGTCCGAGGTGACATCTTCGGGGCGGATGAGACCCGTGATGCGGATGTATTCGTTACCGTTGTTGAGCATGATCCACTTCTCGCCGCGCACCACCAGGTTGCCGTTGGTGAGCACCTTGGCCACGCTGACCGAGATGCTGCCCTGCAGGCTGTTGCTCTGATCCGCCTTGGCCTGCCCCTTGAATGCGCTGTCCTGGCCGATGGAGGCAGACATGTTGTAGGCACCGGCCGTGATGGGCACGCCCCCCAGGCTCACCGGATCCAGGTTGAACTTGTTGTCCTTGCCGGTCTGGGTGTTGGCCTTCTTGGAGGCGGAGGTGGATTCCGCCAGCTCTATGGTGATGATGTCGCCGACCTTGTGGGCCTTGATGTCCGAATAGATGCCATTGACCTGATCGGGCTGGAAGATGGCGCCGGTCGGTCGCACCGAGACCGGCTCGGACTCGCCATAGACGGGGGCGAAATCAGGGTCGTCCGGCTTGGCGGTATTGAGGGTGCTGGTACAGCCCCCCAGCGCCAGCAGACTCAGCATCCAGATGGTTTTCATCATGAGACTCCCGTTACAGCCGCTGGGTCAGGTAGGACATCATGGAGTCCACCGCCGAGATCACCTTGGAGTTCATCTCATAGACCCGCTGGGCCTGAATGAGGTTGACCAGCTCTTCGGTGACGTTGACGTTGGAGACTTCCAGCATCCCCTGCTTGATCACCCCGAGGCCATCCGCCCCGGCCACCCCTTCGATGGGGGCGCCGCTCGACTGGGTCTCGAGGAACATGTTCTCCCCCATGGGTTGCAGGCCGGAGGCGTTGACGAAGTCGCTGATGTTGATCTGGCCTATCACCTGGGAGGCGCCATCCCCTTTGAGCTGGATGGAGACCTGGCCATCTTCCCCTATGGTGACGCTCTGGGCGTTCTCGGGGATCTGGATCTCCGGTTGCAGCGGGTAGCCGTTGCCCGGGGTGACGATAGTGCCCTCGTCATTGAGGGTGAACTGGCCGTTGCGGGTGTAGGCGCTGCTGCCGTCCGGCAGTTGCACCTCGAAGAAGCCGCGGCCGCTGATCATCAGGTCCAGGGAGTTCTCCGTGGTCTGCACATTGCCCTGGCTGAAGCTCTTCTGGGTGGCGACCACCTTGGCCCCCGCCCCCAGCATCAGGCCGGAGGGCAGCTCGGTATCCGCCGAGGAGCGCCCCCCCGGCTGGTTGATGTTCTGATAGAGCAAGTCTTCGAAGATGGCGCGGGATTTCTTGTAGCCAACCGTGCTGGCGTTGGCGAGGTTGTTCGAGGTGACGGCGATGTTGGTCTGCTGTGCATCCAGCCCCGTCTTGCCTATCCAAAGTGCAGGATTCATGTCTGGCTCCTAATTAGCTGATACGCAGCAGTTGGGTTTGCGCTTCGTCGTTCTCCTGGGCCGTCTTCATCATCTTGACCTGGGTTTCGAACTGACGCTGCAAGCGAATGAGGTTGGTCATCTCGTCGACCACATTGACGTTGCTCCCCTCGAGCGAGCCGGCAATCAGGCCCACCTCGGCGGAAGCGGGTTCCGGCTGACCATCCTTGCGGCGAAACAGGCCATCCTGCCCCTTCTCCACCGCATCGGCGGCCGGGCGCACCAGCTTGATACGCTGAAAGTCCTCCGGCAGGCTGGGAGCGGCCCCCTCGGGGCGACCCGTGATGGTGCCATCCCGGTTGATTTCCAGCTTCTCCAGGGGCAGCGGCAAGACGATGGGCCTGCCGGCCTCGTCCACCACATTGAGGCCAGTACTGGTCTGCAGATTGCCGGTGGCGCTCAGCTCCAGGTTGCCCATGCGGGTGAAGGCCTCGCCCCCCTTGCCGTCCTGCACCGCGATCCACCCCTGCCCGTCTACCGCCACGTCCAGATCCCGGCCCGTGGTCGTCAACATACCGTGTTGCAGGTTCTGACCGGGGCGCTCCGTCATGGCGAAGACCCGGGTCGGCAGCCCTTCGCCGAACGCCTGCATGGCGCGTGCCTGCTCGAAGTCGGACTTGAAGCCGGTGGTGTTGGCGTTGGCCAGGTTGTTGCCACGCACAGCCAGGCTGTTCATGTTCTCCTTGGCACCGGACATGGCGATATAAAGCAGGTGATCCATGGGATCCTCCGTCAAACAGATGACTCTGACAGGAAGAAAGCAATTAAGGTGCCAACAGCGTGAGCATGTTTTTAACCTATTGATATATAAAGAAAGGGCGCCAAAGCGCCCCTTGTTGAACCCATGTCGCCGCCCGTCAGCGGATCTGCAGTATGGTCTGCTGCAGCGAGCTGTTGATTTCCAGGGAACGGGAGTTCGCCTGGAAGTTGCGCTGGGCTGTGATGAGATCCACCAGCTCAGAGGTCAAATCCACGTTGGACTGCTCCAGGGCCGAGGACTTGACGGAACCGAAAGTGCCCGAGTTCGGGGTGCCCGGCAGGCCATCCCCGGAGAGCAGGGACTCGCGCCAGGAGGTATCGCCAATCTGGGTCAGCCCCTGGGGGTTGGCGAACTTGGCCATGGCCACCATGGCCACCTTGACGGTGGTGGCGTTGCTGTAGGTGGCGGAGACGATGCCGTCCGGGGTGATTTCCACCTTGGTCAGCCGGCCCACGGTCGAACCATCCTGGGTCAATTTATTGACTTCAAACGGCGACGAGTACTGGGTCACGGTACCGAACTTGATCTCTATCTCCTGAGTCGGATCGGCACCGTTGTCGATGACGCCGGCCCCCGGGGTACCCAGGGCTACCGTCTTGATGGTGGCCGGGGTGATGGTGTTGACCTTGCCATCGGCATTGAAGGTGATGTTGGCACTCAGGGGCGGCGTGGCCAGGCCCCCCGCCGGGGTGGTCGGGTTGCCACCGGCGATGTCGATGGGAGTATCCCCCTCGTACAGGTACATGCGCCAGGAGGTGGGGCTGGCCGCCTTGGTGGGATCCAGGGGGTCGGCATCCTTGACGAAATACTGGGTGATGGTGTGAGGCTCGCCCAGGGAGTCGTACGCCACCACAGAGGTGGAGGAGGAGTAGGTGGTCGAGTCCTTGGGATTGAAGGTAGCCGGGTTCACCACCTGGGGCGTGGCGGTGGAGGGCAGGTTGAAGCTGGCCTCCACCAGGGTGGTCTGCTTGGGCTCGCCGGCCCGATCCGGGATCTGGATGGGTTTGGTGGCGTTGAGGCTCACCGCCTTGGGGGTGCCGTCGGCGTTGATCTCGTACCCCTGCAGATAGCTGCCGGAATTGTTGACCATGTAGCTGTTTTCGTTGAGCTTGAAGGCACCGGCCCGGGTGTAGGTGCGATCCAGGGCATTCACGCCGTCCGAGGTGACGAAGAAGCCGTTGCCCTGGATGGCGAGATCCAGCGAGTTGTTGGTAATTTGCAGCGCACCCTGGTGGAACTGCTGCGCCACGGCCCCGGTCGCGACACCATTCCCCACCTGGGTCTTGGAGTTGACGAAGATGGAGTTGGCATAGATGTCGGCAAACTCGGCGCGGGACTCCTTGAAGCCGATGGTGTTGACGTTGGCAATGTTGTTCGCGGTGACGTTCAGGTCTTTCTGAGCCGCATTGACGCCGCTGAGGGCATTGTTGAATGACATGTCTTTCTCCTTAGATCACTGCGTTATTGGTCGCTTTGGGCGTCGAGTCTGTGGTCGACTTGCTGCCCGCACCGGCAATTTCCAATACATCGGTCAGATAGATGCCCCCCAGTCCCTTGAGCTTGAGGGTGCTGGGTGAGCTGGCCGAGCCCAGGGTGACGCTCTCGACCTGGGCGTAGGCCAACACGGGCAGGCTTTCGGATTTGCCCGCCACGGTGGCGCTGGCCTCAATCTGGTATTTGCCGCTCTTGGCCGGGTTGCCATCCTTGTCCAGGCCATCCCAGTTGAAGGCGACGTTGCCCTGATGGGCCCCCTCGATGCCGAACTCCTTGATCACCTGGCCGCTCGCGTCTTTCACCGTCACCTTGATGTTGCTGCCGCCATCCCCGGTGGCGATCACGCCATTGACCGTGCTCCCCTTCTCCAGATAGCCGGTATTGGACGGGATCAACACCTCCTGCCCCACCAGGGCCGAGGCCTGCAACGCCTGGCTCGAGGTCATCAGGCTGTTGAGGCTCTCCATCTGGGAGGAGAGACTGTTGATCCCCTCCGAGGTGGACATGGAGGTCATCTGGGACAACATCTGGGCGTTGTCCACCGGCTTGAAGGGATCCTGGTAGGAGAGCTGCATGGTGAGCAGCTTGAGAAACGACTCCTGATCCAGCTCTTTCTTCTGGGTCGTCTTGGTGGTGGAAGCGGTCTGGCTCGAGGTCGTTCGGTTGACGCCAAGCACGCTGTCATAGGTATCTGCCATTTAGGTGCCGCCCCCTGTCAGGACTTGCCGAGATTGAGGGTCTGCTGCAGCATGCGCTTGGCAGAATCGGCAATCTGGACGTTGGTTTGGTAACTGCGCGACGCGCTGATCATGTCCGCCATCTCCTCCACCATGTTGACGTTGGGCTTGAAGATGAAGCCATCCTTGTCCGCCATGGGGTGATTGGGGTTGAACTCCTTGAGCAGCGGTGCCTTGCTCTCGACGATGCCCTTCACCTCGACCCCGACCGAGCCCTGGCTGTCGCTCATGGCCTGATCGAGCTGGGCGGCAAAAACTGGCCGCCTGGCATGGTAAGTTCCTTCCACGCTGGAGCTGACGCTGTCGGCGTTGGCCATGTTGCTGGCCACGGTATTGAGCCGCACCGACTGGGCGCTCATGGCCGAGCCCGCGATGTCGAAGACCTTGAACAAACTCATTGCTGTGCTCCTTGCAAGGCCTTGAGGCCACTGGCGTTAGGATTCATGTACGGATGGAGGCGCGGCATCACTGCTCTCCTTTCAGGGCTTTGAGCAGGCCGCTTATCTTGCCGTTCATGAATTCGACCGAAGTCTGGTATTCGAGGCTGTTGCGCAAAAATTCGCTGCGCTCCTGCTGCAGATCGACGGTATTGCCGTCGCCGGTATCGGGCTGGAGCGGGTTGCGGTACTGGGTCGTGCCCGGTGCATCCATGTTCAAGGCGAAGTGACGCTCGCTGGTGGTGGCCAGACTGAACCCCTGCTGGTGCTGCTGCGCCTGGGCCATGGCATCGGCGAAGTTGATGTCCCTGGCCTTGAAGCCCGGGGTATCCGCGTTTGCTATGTTGCTGGACAGCACTTCCGCACGTTTGGCGCGCACGCTCAACGTGTATTGATGAACACCAAATGCCTTGTCGAATGAAATTGCCATAGCACACCTCCTGCTTGCTGGATTCTTAGCAAGAGGTGTGCCAAAGGAGGAAGTGAGGAGGGTTATTTGACCTTGTAAACGATGCCCGGGTTGCAGCGGATCATCTCGAACCGGTCGGTGAGACCGGCCAGGGACTCCGAGGCCCCCAGCATCAGGTAACCGCCCGGATTCAGGCTGGCGGCGAACTGGTTGAGGATCTTCGACTTCACCTCGGGGGCGAAGTAGATGAGCACGTTGCGGCAGAAGATGATGTCGAACTTGCCGAGCAGGCTGTAGCTCTCCAGCAGATTCAAGGGGCGAAACGTGGTCAATTTTCTGACACGCTCAGTCACCCGCATCCGGTTGTCGCCACAGGGTTCGAAAAACAGCTTCTTGCGCTCGGGGGAGAGCCCCCGGGCCAGCGCCAGGCTGTCGTAGACCCCCTCCTTGCACTGGTTGAGCATGGTGGTGGAGATATCCGTCCCCACTATCTGCACGCCCCCAGGCAGGGTGCCTGGCCGCTTCATCTGCTGCTCCAGCGCCGTCATGGCGATGGAGTAGGGCTCCTGGCCGGAGGAGGATGCCGCCGACCAGATCTTGATGGGACGCCCGCTCTTGCCAAGCTCGGGAAACAGCTTGTCGGTGAGCAGCTGGAAGGGATAGCCATCCCGAAACCAGAGGGTCTCATTGGTGGTCATGGCATCGACCACCGCCATCTTCAATTCCCGCTCACGCACGTTCATGGCGCGGGTCACCAGTTCAGACAGACTCTCGATGCCAAACTGAGCCATCAAGGGGGACAGGCGGCTCTTCACCAGATACTGCTTGTTGTCGCCCAGCACAATTCCGCTCTGCAGCGCCAGAAAGCTGCTGAATTGCTTATATAAGTCGTCTGACAGTGTCTTCATGTATCCACGCTTCTTGTTTTAGAGTGCGCCCTGAACGGCCTTGGCCAGCTCATCGGGCTGAAACTTGGCGATGAAATTGTTCGCCCCGACTTTCTGCACCATGGCCTGGTTGAACACACCACTGAGAGAGGTGTGCAGGATAACATGTAAATCCTTCAGGCTGGGATTGTTGCGGATCTCGGCGGTGAAGGTATAGCCATCCATCTCCGGCATCTCTATGTCCGAGATGACCAGGGCAATCTGATCCTTGATGGGGCCATTCTTGGCCATCTCCAGCAACATGTTGAGGGCCTCGCGGCCATCTTTTGCCAGCACGCACTGCACACCGATGGCATCCAGCGCCCGCTGCACCTGCTTGCGCGCCACCGAGGAGTCGTCTGCCACCAGCACGGGGCGACCCTGGGTGTTGTGCTCCACGCTCGCCTGCACCAGATCCTGACTCACCTCGGTCGAGACGGGGGAGATCTCGTTGAGGATGCGTTCCACATCCAGGATCTCCACCAGCTCGCCATCCACCTCGGTGACCGCTGTCATGTAGTTGATGCGCCCCGCCCCCTTGGGAGGCGGCAGGATGGACTCCCAGTTCATGTTGATGATCCGTTCGACCGAATGGACCAGGAACCCCTGGATGGAGCGGTTGTACTCCGAAATGATGATGAAGCACTTGGAGAGATCGGCGATGGGGCGCTTACCCATGGCCATGCTGAGGTCGATCACCGAGATGGTCTGGCCGCGAATGTGCGCAACACCACGAATGCAGGAGTTGAGCTTGGGCATGACGGTCAGGGGCGGGCACTGCAACACCTCGCGCACCTTGAAGACGTTGATGCCAAATCTTTGACGTCCATTGAGCCGAAACAGCAGCAACTCCAGGCGATTTTGCCCGACCAGTTGCGTCCGTTGGTTTACCGAGTCCAGAATACCGGCCATACACACTCCCTAAAAACGTCTGGCATTAATCATGCATGAGATGCATGCGCCATGTTGGCTCGCGCCAGAGGATTGCCGACCCCAGGCGTCGGACCTGGCGCAAGCATAGTTAACATTGGTCATATACGTCATTCACTTATCGACCAGCGGACGAAAATGATTAACAGACTTTTGCTCATCTCCTTGCTCCTTGGCGGGGTCGGCTCTGTTCGAGCCAGCGACGTCAATGCCGGGCTGCAAACCCGGGCGGAAGAGTTCGTACGCGATCAGCTCTCTCTCCCCCTCGATGCCAGGGCACAGATCAGCGCCGCCAGCATAGATGAACGGCTGCAACTCAGCGCCTGCGACCAGGATCTGGAGATCAGCCTGCCCGCCAGAATGGAGATCCGCCGCAACACCACCCTCTACCTCCAGTGCCACGAGACACCGGGCTGGGATCTCTATCTGCCGGTACGGGTCAGCATCCAGAAACCCTACATCACAGTGGTGGAAGCCATCGCCAAGGGAGACATCCTCGGCCGCAACCAGCTGGTGCAGGCCTATGAGGATCAGACCCTGATCCGCGGCGACTATGTGCAAGACCTGGAGGCGCTGGTCGGCACCCGCAGCAAGCGCGAATTGAGGCCGGGTCAGCCGGTGCGCCTCAACCAGATCTGCGTGGTGTGCAAGGGAGACCAGGTCACCCTCATCGCCGAAAACAGCAGCATGCAGATCAAAACCATGGCCCGCGCCTTGCAAGATGGCAGCTTCGGCGACATGATCAAGCTCATCAATACCCGCTCCGGCAAGACGGTTCAGGGCAAGGTGAGCTCAGTCGACACCGTCATCGTCACCTTCTGACGGATTTTTTTGGGTATTTTTCCTAAAGTTCCGGCAGGTTAGACCGATAACCGGGATAAGCAGGCAGCAAAGCGAACAAGGTAACCAAGATGGCTATTAACAATATCAACAACTTGGCGGGTAACCGGGTACAAAATACCGGTAACAGCCAGAGCAGCGTGGCCAAGTCGACCAGCGGCGGACAAGACGCCCGCGCCCCCCAGGTCAAGGTCGATTCAGTCTCCCTGACCAGCGAGGCGCAACAGTTGCAACAAGTACAGAAAAACCTCAACTCGGCATCGACCGGGAATGAGAGCCGGGTGGAGAGCCTGAAGCGGGCCGTGGCCAGTGGTGACTACCAGGTCAACAGCCAGGCCGTTGCCAAGAAGATGTTCAGCCTGGAAGCCCAGCTGGAGAAAACCCTGGGATGATGGACCTGGCTGAGCTGCTGCAACGACAGCATGATCAGCTCGCCCAGATGCAGGCGTTGCTGACCGAAGAGTTCGCCCTGCTCACCCAGCGCCGAGCCCTCGAGCTGCCTCCCCTGGCCCAGCGCAAGCAACAGCTGCTTGGCGCCATCGAGGCGCTGGATGACACTCTGACCCAGCAGTCGGATCTCCCTGCCCAGCTCGCCAGCCAGCCGGATCTCATGGCCCGGATCACCGACAGCCTGGCCGCCTGCCAGCAGCAAAACGACATCAATGGCCGCCTGCTGGAGCTAAGCATGGTCGCCAATCGCCGTCTCGCCGGTTTCCTGAGCCAGCTGCGGGATCGCAACTCCCTCACCTATGATGCCAAGGGCAACACCCGCTCAGGCACCCGCTCCCCCGCCATCAAGGCCTGATCGCCGGGGCGGCGCGCCAGCCCCCTGCCCCGATCCCCGTCTCCTCGTACCGTTTGCCGACAAGCCTTCTTGCCAGATTCCCTCTCTGTGTCAGCCCCCGGCCAGTGACAGCCGCTGCAACACCCGCCCGTCCTGCGCCGCCCGCAGGCTCAGCTCGCCCCCTTCATAACAGACCAGGCTGGCGGGCAGATCGCCCCTGGGGAAGCAGATTGAACCCGGGTTGACCCGGATCCGCTCCGCTTCCCCCAGGCCGGTGCGGGTCAGCTCGGGCAGATGGGTGTGGCCGCTCAGATAGAGGCTGCCGCCAGGCAGGGGCACCTCGTCCGGCCGATAGAGATGGCCGTGGCTCATGAACCAGCGCCGTCCGTCCACCAGCAGCTGGTTGTAGGGGGCCAGCATGGGAAACGCCAGCAGCATCTGATCCACTTCCGAGTCGCAGTTGCCCCGCACCGCCAGGATCCGGCTGGCCATGGCATTGAGGCGCTCGGCCAGGGCCGCCGGCTGATAGCCTTCCGGCACCGGGTTGCGCGGGCCATGGTTGAGCAGATCCCCCAGCAACAGCAGATGGTCCGGCTGCCAGGGGGCGAGCCAGTCCATGACGCGGTCGAAGGCCGTCAGGCTGCCATGGAGATCGGAGAGGATGGCGAGTCTCATTGGTCGGCTCCCTGGGAGGTGGCGAAGTAGAGGTCCTTGCTGGCGATCGCCCCCTTGAGGTTGGCGGTGGGCAGACCCCGCAGCCGGGGATCCACCAGCCGCGTCTGATGGTAGTGGTAGAGGGGGATGACGGGGACATCCAGGGCCAGCAGCGCCTCCGCCTGCCGATAGAGCCGGACTCTGCGCTGTTCGTCCAGGGTAGCGGCAGCCCGCCCCAGCAGCTGATCATAGCGGGGGTTGCAGTAGCCGCTCTCGTTCTGCGGATCCTGGCAGCGCAGGGCATTGAGCATGGCGGAAGGATCCACATAATCTCCAAACAGGAAGGAGCGCGCCACCATGAAGTCGCCGCTGTCCTTGGCCACCTGATAGGCATCCCACCCCAGAGGTTGCAACTCCACCTCGACCCCCAGGGGTCGCCACATGTCGGCCACCGCCTGAGCCATGCGTCTGTGGTGCTCGGCGTCGTTATAGGTGAGGGTCAGGCGCAGGGGATGGGCCGCATCTATGCCCGCCTCCTTGAGCAAGCTGGCCGCCATGGCCGCACGGCTGGCGGCATTGGCGTGTGGATCAGGCAAGGCGACATAGCCAGGCATGTCCGGCAACAGACCCCAGGCAGGCCGCTCCCCCTGGCCGCTCACCGTTTCGGTCAGCCGTTGGCGATCGACAGCCAGGCTCAGGGCCTGACGCACCCGTACGTCCCGCAGCTCGGGTTTGCCCAGGTTGAAACTGTAGAGGTAAGTGCCCAGCAAGGGCTGGCCCCAGAGCCGTTCGGGATGGCTGATCCTGACCTTGTCATAATACTCCTGGGAGACCCGGTTGCTGAGCTGGAGCGTCCCCGCCTCGTAGCGCTGACGCTCCGCCTGCTGGGAGGCGAGGGGCAGGTAGCTGACCCTGTCTATCCGGCTGTGGGCGTCGTTCCAGTAGGCGGGATTGCGCTCGACCTCCAGCCGCTCCTGGGGTCGCCACGCCACGAGCCGGTAGGGGCCGTTGCTGACCAGATGGCCGGGCTGGGTCCAGCCCTTGCCATATTCGGCAATCGCTTGCCGCGGCACGGGCACGAAGGGGCGCTGGCTGATGAGCCGCAAGAAATAGGGCACGGGCCGCTCCAGGGTCACCTTGAGGATCTGATCCCCCTCGGCCATCACCCCCAGGCTTTCCATCTCCAGGGCCCCGGCATAGATGGCGCCGGCGTTGTTGATCCCGGCGGCCAGCAGCAGGCCCGCCGAGGGGGACGCCAGGGCGGGATCGAGCAGGCGACGCCAGGCGTAGACGAAGTCCTCGGCCTTGAGGGGCGTCCCGTTGGACCAGCGCAGATCGGGACGCAGGAAGAAGCGCCACTCCAGACCATCCTGGCTCTGCTCCCACCTCAGCGCCTGGGCGGGCACTATCTTGCCCTCCCCGTCTTCGCTCACCAGCCCCTCGAACAGGTCGGTCAGGATCACTTCCCCGGGAAAGCCGCTGCGGATCAGGGCCGGATCCAGGGACTCAGGCTCGGCCCCGTTGCCCCTGGTGAGGGTCTGGGGCTCGCTCGGCGCCTGGCCGGGCGACAGCTGTTCGGCAAGGGCGCCGTGACCGAAGCAGGAGCCCAGCAGCAGGCCGCACAACAGGGAGGAAACCCGGCGCCATGACGCCGGGCGGGCAAGGGGGTGACACATACGACTGACCTCTTTTCACAATGCACGACCAACAGAAGGGGAAGGCCGACGGCGCGCCTGATGATGAATGCATGATGCCGTCCTTGTTATCCCCGAAAACGCCCCGTATTGTATCGGGCTTGCCCCGCGGAGGGAGTCCTGCGGGCTGTTTTTTTGGGAGTTTTTATGGGTTACGAATGGCTGGCACTGGCCGCCGCCAGTTTGTGGGCGATCGCTGCCCTGATTTCGGTCAAACCGGCCCGCCACCTGGGCGCCTTTGCCTATAGCCGCTGGCGCATGTTCCTGGTCAGCCTGATGCTGGGAGGGGCCAGCCTGGCGAGCGGCGGCTGGCAGAGTCTTGGCGCCGGCGCCGTGCCGCTGCTCATCCTCTCGGGCCTCATCGGCATCTTCATCGGCGATACCGCCCTGTTCGCCTGCATGAACCGGATGGGACCCAGGCGCAGCGGCCTGCTCTTCTCCTGTCATGCGCTTTTTTCCGCCCTGCTCGGACTCTGGTTGTTTGAGGAAACCCTGACCGGCTGGCGCCTGGTCGGCGCCCTGCTGGTATTTGGCGGCGTCATGCTGGCCATCCTGTTTGGCCGCCGCGGCCAGTCCCACGACTGGGAGCAGGTGCGCGGCCCCATCGCCATCGGCATCGGGCTCGGCCTGACCGCGGCCCTGTGCCAGAGCCTGGGAGCCATCATCGCCAAGCCGGTGATGACGGGCGGCGACGTGGATCCCGTCAGCGCCTCCGGGGTGCGCATGGCCAGCGCCCTGCTGGCCCACTGCGTGCTGCGCCTGTTGCGCCTGCCCCTCGCCATGCCACTCAACCCCATCAATCGCCCCATCCTCGCCATGATTGGGGTCAACGGTTTCCTGGCCATGGCCCTGGGCATGACCCTCATCTTGGTCGCCCTGCGTCAGGGGGACGTGGGCATGGTGGCCATCCTCTCCTCCACCACCCCTGTGGTTCTGCTGCCACTGCTGTGGTGGCATTCGGGCCAGCGCCCCAGCCTGCCCGCCTGGGCCGGAGCCCTGCTCGCCACCCTGGGCACCATACTGGTGCTGGGCATGAGTGGTAACCATTAGGCCTCTGCCCCAAGTACCAGCAAAAACGGCGGGGCCTGCCAGGCCCCGCCGTGTTGCATCCGCCCCCCTGACCCCGTCAGAACAGGGCTATCTCCTCGGCGGTCAGCTCACGGTATTCGCCGGGTGCCAGCGTCTCGTCCAGCGCCAGGGTGCCGATCTGCTCGCGATGCAGCCCCACCACCTTGTTGCCGATGGAGGCAAACATCCGCTTGACCTGATGGTACTTGCCCTCGTGAATGGTGAGGCGCGCCTCGCACTCCCCCAGCAGCTCGAGCTGGGCGGGGCGGGTCTTGTCGGTTTCGTTGCGCAGGAAGACGCCGTCGGCAAACAGGGAGATGGCGTCCGAATGCACGGGATCGGCCAGCCAGACCCGATAGGTCTTGGCGCACTCGTGACGGGGCGAGGTGATGCGATGGGACCACTGACCATCGTCGGTCACCAGCACCAGGCCCGTGGTGTCGAGGTCGAGACGGCCCACCACATGAAGTTTGCCCATGGCCGGCTCGTCGAGCAGCTGGAACACAGTGGCGTGATCCGGATCCTCGTTGGAGCAGACGTAGCCCTCCGGCTTGTGCAGCATGAAGTAGCGGTTGCCCTGGCTCAGGGTCAGCAGGACGCCGTCAAATTCCACCTGGCTCTGCTCGTTGATGTGAAAGGCGGGCTGCTTGACCACGATGCCGTCCACCACCACCTCGCCCTGCCGGATCAGCTTGCCTGCCAAAGAGCGGGTCAAATCGGAACAATCGCACAGAAACTTGTCGAGCCGCATTCACTACCTCAATTGCCGTCGGGAAAAAGGCGACATTATATCGGCCAAGCGTGACAACTCCAGCAATAACGCCCCATGGGCCTGTGATGGCGCACGAACCGGGTGATAGACTCGCGCCCATCTCGCTTCGAGTATCACGCAAGCCGGTGACCCTATGCCTCCATCCTCCGCCCATCCCGTCATCGCCGTCGACGAACTCGCACCCGGCATGTTTGTGGTCGCCATCGTCAGCCAGCGTGCCGGCCTGGAGATAGCCCAGAGCGGCCTGGTCCACTCCCGGCAGCAGATAGCCAGCCTGAAGGCCCGTGGCGTGCTGACGGTACGCATCGATCCCGAGCGCAGCCAGCGGAACCAACCCGAGCCCGAGGCCCCCGCCGGACAGGAGCAGGCCCCTGGCACATCGGGGCGAGTCAAGGGCGAGGGACGCCCCCCCAAGATCCGCCGCCTGTATCAGGAGGCCCGCGAGCTGCAAGGCAAGTTCATTCGCCATCTCAAGGCGGGGGAACCCATCGACATCACACCCCTGGCGGCGGTGGCCGAGGAGATGGTGGACACCATGTTCACCCATGGGGACGCCATGCTCTGCCTGGCGCGGATCCGTGCCAAAGATGCCTACCTGATGGAGCACTCCATGAACGTGGCCATACTGCTGGCCAACTTCGGCCGCTACCTCGGCCTGGCGCGCAGCGTGCTCAAGGAGCTGACCCTGGGGGGCCTGCTCCATGATGTAGGCAAGATCATGACCCCCAATGAGGTGCTCAACAAGCCGGGCAAGTTGACCGATGAGGAGTTCGCCATCATGCGCGAGCATGTGGTGCACAGCCATGACATCCTCATCGCCACCAGCGGCATCACCCCCACCATGCTGGAAGTGGCCACCAACCACCACGAGCGGCTCGACGGCTCAGGCTACCCCCGTCGACTCAAGGGGGAGCAGCTCTCCCTCTATACCCGCATGAGCGCCATCGTCGATGTCTACGACGCGGTGACGGCAGACAGGGTCTACAAGCAGGGAATGCCGCCGACCCAGGCGTTTCGCATCCTGCTCAAGGGCGCCGCCAGCCACTTCGACGAGGAGCTGGTGACGCGCTTTATCAAGTGCATGGGGGTCTATCCGGTGGGGACTCTGGTGCAACTCTCCAACCAGCGGCTGGCCATAGTGATGCAGCGCAACGAACAGCAGCCGCTCAAGCCGCTGGTCAAGGTGATCTATCACGCCAGCCGGCGCCACTATCTCGATGTCCAGTGGCTGGATCTGGCCAAGCCAGGTACCCAGGAGCGCATAGAGAGTACGGTGGATCCCAAGGACTACGGCATCAATCTCGCGAACTTCGTGTGATCCTGTGCCATCGTCTGCAAGCGAAGGCGCTCATACGCCCCGCCTGGGTCCTTCATATCGGCTCGTCGGGATGCCTGTCTGGCCTGCTCCAGTGGCGCATCAGGAATTCTCCATCGAGGGGGGAGAGATCAAAGCGCAGACAGGCCTCCTCGATGGCATGAGGGTCATTGGCGTGCCCCTGTGCCAGCCAGCGCACCGCCCGGCGCAGATCCTCACCATGGGGTAACAGGGCATGATCGCTCATCGGGAGCCTCCACTCGCTGCATGGCCCACCGACTCGGGCCGTTACGAATAGTTTAGCCCGCAGCCTCCTGATCAGCGCCCTGGCCTCGAGGCCCTTTGCCGGGGACGAGCGTCCCATCCAGCAACCGCTCCCGATTGACGCCGCCCCCCCGATGGGGGTTATGCTCGGGGCCTTATCCCCTCGCCCGGACAACCCAGGCCCCCATCTCGCACAAGGAAACCCAATGCAAACCAAGGACAAGTGTCTGGCCGCCCTGGTCATTCTCTGCTGGGGGCTCAACTTCGTGGCCATCAAGTGGGGGCTGGAGGGAATACCGCCGCTGTTGCTGGGGGCGCTGCGCTTCGTCGGCGTGGTCTTCCCCGCCATCTTGCTGGTACCCAGACCCGCCATGCCCTGGCGCTGGCTGCTGGCCTATGGCGGCGCCATCAGCCTGGGGCAATTTGCCTTTCTGTTTTGCGCCATGAAGTTCGGCATGCCGGCCGGCATGGCCTCCCTGGTGCTGCAATCCCAGGTGGTGTTCACCCTGCTGTTCGCCATGATCTGGCTGGGGGAGCGCTGGCAGCCTCATCACTGGGTGGCCCTGCCCCTGGCGGGAGCAGGTCTTTATCTCATCGCTACCCATGGCGAGGGCAACCTGACCCTGCTCGGTTTCG
Organism: Aeromonas bivalvium; assembly: GCF_046078285.1. Classification (NCBI taxonomy): domain Bacteria; kingdom Pseudomonadati; phylum Pseudomonadota; class Gammaproteobacteria; order Aeromonadales; family Aeromonadaceae; genus Aeromonas; species Aeromonas bivalvium. Next base: position 122,405 of record NZ_JBGXBV010000004.1, on the reverse strand, counting down.
TGCTGACCCTGTGTGCCGCCGCCTGCTGGGGCCTTGGCAACGTCATCAACCGCCAGATTGGCCTGCGCTATCAAACCTCATTACCCAGCCTGATCGCCTGGGGCGGCCTGGTGCCCATCCTGCCCTTCTTCGCCCTCTCCTGGCTGTTCGAGGGGCCGGATGTCATTGCCAGCAGCCTGCTCCACATCAGCTGGCAGGGGCTGCTCTGCGTGCTCTACCTGTCTCTGGTCGCCACCTGGCTCGGTTATGGCCTGTGGGGACGGCTGCTGATGCGCTACCCGGTGGCACAGGTGGCACCGCTCTCCCTGCTGGTACCCTGCGTCGGCATGGTGGCCGCCGCCCTGCTGCTCGACGAGCATCCCACGACCTTGCAGTGGCTGGGTTCGGCCCTGGTGCTGCTCGGCTTCGTGGTCCATCTGCTGGGCGGAAAAGTGAGGTTGTTCAAGGCACAAGCCGAGCATTGACCTCGGTAGGGAAACTTCCCATCATGGGGCGAGCCCACTCGGCCCCACATGTTGACCCGGCAGGACGCCCATCATCAGGAGAGCAAGGACATGCTGCACAATTCACCCTCGGTCATTCCCTCATTACCGCGAGCCATGCGGATCGCGGTCATGGTGCTCCCCCTCTGCTGGAGCGCCGTTGGCTGGAGCGCCACCCTGCCGGCGGATCTCGCCTGGGAAAGCAACGATACCGATCCCGTCTATGCCGATCCTGCGGCCAGGCGGGGCGGGACCTTCCACACCTTCATGACCAGTTTCCCCCTGACCCTGCGACTCTACGGGCCCGACTCCAACGGCGGCTTCGCCGGCTATGTCAGGGAGACCAACCTGCCGCTGCTCAGCACCCACCCCATCACCGGCAACCCCATGCCGATGCTGGCAAACCAGTGGGCCTTCGGCAGCGATCACAAGACCCTCTATTTTCGCCTCAACCCCAAGGCCCGCTGGTCGGACGGCAAGCCGGTGACCGTCGATGATTTCCTGTTCACCCTCAAGATGCTGCGCAGCAAGGAGATAAACGACCCCTGGTACAACAACTACTACAGCACCCAGATAACCGAGGTCACCAAGTTCGATGAGCGCACCCTCGCCATCACCAGCGGCAGCGAGAAGAGCCGCCAGGATCTGCTGGAATCCCTGCCCTTTACGCCCGTCCCCAGCCATGCCATCAAGCTGACGACCAACTGGGTCAAGGAGTACAACTGGAAGGTGTTGCCGGTCAGCGGCCCCTATCAGATCGGCGAGGTGAAGAAGGGCAAATCCATCACCTTCAGACGAGTCAAGGATTGGTGGGGGGACGGGGAGCGCTACTTCCAGCACCGCTTCAATCCGGATCGGATCGACGTCAAGGTGCTCAGGGATCAGAACATCGCCTGGCAGCACTTCCTGCGCGGCGAGCTGGATACCTTCGGTCTGGTCATGCCCAACTGGTGGCACGACAAGACCAGAACGGCGGAATTTGAAAAGGGCTATATCGAGCGACGCTGGTTCTACAACCAGACACCTCAGTCCCCCATGGGACTCTACCTCAACACCGCCGATCCCCTGCTAAAGGATCGCAATGTACGGCTCGGCATCCAGCACGCCCTCAATCTCGACAAGATGCTCGCCACCCTGCTGCGAGGGGATTATCAGCGCCTTCACAGCTATGGCTCAGGCCAGGATGACTTTACCAATACCGAGATCAGGGCGCGCCCGTTCGATCCCAAGCTGGCACGGGACTACTTCGCCAAGGCCGGTTTCACCCAGGCCGGGCCCAACGGCATATTGCAAAACGACAAGGGCCAACCCCTCTCTCTCAGCATCACCTACACCACGGCGGAGCATGCCCAGCGCCTCACCCTGCTGCGGGAGGAGGCGAAGAAGGCGGGACTCAATCTGGAGCTGAATCTGATGGATGCCTCCGCCGGTTTCAAATCCATGCTGGAGAAGAAACACCAGAGTGCCTGGATGGCCTGGAGCGGCGGCCGCTACCCCGCCTACTGGGAGTTCTTCCACAAGGTCAATGCCAACAAGCCCCAGACCAACAACATCATGAACATAGATGATGACGCCATCACGACCCTGGTGGAGCAATACGACAAGGAGTTCGATTTTGCCAAGAAGGCGGCGCTGTCACGGCAGATCCAGCAGCGCCTCTATGAACTGGCCAGCTTCGTGCCCGCCTATCAGGTACCCTACACCCGGGAAGGGGCCTGGCGCTGGATCAAGCTGCCCAAGGTGCCCGCCACCCCCAAGAGCGACCTGCTCTACTGGCCTCTGGACGGGGGCAACAGCGGCTACAGCTATGGCGGCCTGCTCTGGATTGACGAAGAGGCAAAAGCGCAGACCAAAGCCGCCATCAAGGCAGGCCAGTCCTTCCCGGCAGTCACGCTGACCGACACCACCTATCAGCAGAAATGAGGCGCTCCCGCGGGAGCTGTGCACACCCGGCAAAACAAAAGACCCCGCCTGCTGGCGGGGTCTTTTGTTGCAGCCTGAAGCGGGGCGATCAGCCGCGCTTGGCCTGCTTCTGGGCGATGGCGTCGGCCACGTCGGCGGGCTCGAGCACTATGCCTTCCTGATCCGGGGTCGGGAACACGGCCACGCACAGTTCATCTTGCTCCATGCCGTCGACCCAGCGCTCCAGCCACACCTTGAGGGTGATGGACTGGGGCTTGCAGTCGGCCCACTCCCCTTCGGCCCACGCCTTGGCGTACTCGGGGTGCGGCCAGACAGGGATGCAGTCTTCATCTTCCGTGGTCAGCATCATGACGCCGTGCTCATCGGTCAGGACAAACAGCTCTTCGTGCTCGACCAGCTTGCTGATGAAGTGATCAAAGCGGTAGTCGGCGTTCAGTTGCAGCGCGGCATTGCGCTCGGTATCGGTCAGTTCATAGCTCATGATCAAGCCTCTTGTGGGTACTTGTGGGCGTGGCAGTGAGCCAATCGAGGGCAGAAAAGACCCGGATCGGCGCCGCTCGCGCAATAAAGGGCGCCATGTTCACATCTTGCCACGGCCTTGTCCAGTGACAGGGGCGGATCCCGCCGCCTTGCGCCTCTGCCACCCGCACACCTTGCCCATCACCCTGAGCCTGGTTGTGTGTTTACTCAGGCATCGCCGGGGTCAACAGCTCCACCCCCTCCTGCTCGCTCAGACGCTGGCGCAACCAGTAAGCCGATTCGACCTCGACGAAACAGAGCAGATCCTGCCCCCCGGCCGCCGCCATCAACTGGCTCAGCCTCAGCGCTTGCTGCTGCTCCCAGGCCGCCGCCAGCTGGGTGCCGTGCGCCTCATCCACCACCTCCCGCCGCAGCTCGAACAGGTTATCGGTGATCGGGTGGTTTATTTTGGCGGGGTGGCGCCAGTAGAGATGCAGGTTCTCCTGCATCTCTTCGTCATAGCTGGCCAGGGCGTCCAGCTCGGGCGTCTCACCGCCGCCAGTGGCAAACTCGCACCAGCCGGGGGCCAAGGAGGCGAGCTCGCGCAGCATCCGGGGGGGAGTGACGGCCTTCAGAGCTGCCACATCCGCGCTGGCCAGAGGCGGCAACCATACCTCCCCCTCATGGTCCCGGATCAGCGGCACGAGTTGCGCCACCGGATAGATGGGGAAGCGGGGAGCGAGCTGATGCAGCAAGGAGATCAGGGTGATGCGGGTCATGATGGCAACCTTGGAAAAGAGATGATGGGGCCGGGCCGGTGAGGCCCTATCCTATCACGGCGTGGCACAATGCTCATCTGTGCCAACTGTTTGAAAAAACACCATTCAACTTGCCCGCTTGCCGTAATGGCCAATAGTTTGACCCAGCGCCCACTAAACTCCCTAGGGGAGTGCTAATTTGCATACATCATTAGCGTAAGGAGCCTGTCCATGATTGGGATCGACCAGATTTCCGAAGAGTTTGTTCACGAGCTGAAAATACTGGCCTGCTTTGATCCGGCGAATATGAGCGTGGGGATCAAATTACGCAGTGATATGAGCGATGCCCTGTGCCAGGCAGCACAACGCCTGCACAGCCAAGGCCTGATCAGTGCCATCGATGGTGGTTACCTGACCCCCTTTGGCATGACGATGGTGGAACACCTGCAGCACCTGCTGGTCGCCCTCAAACCGGAGGCCTAGCCGCCCAGAGTGCGAAGTCGAGCAGCTCCCAGCGCGCCCCTTGGCGCAGATGACACGCAAACAGCAAAGGACCCTCGGGTCCTTTTACATTGCCGCCCACCCACCATTGCTCGGCCTGAGCGGGCACGGGGCGAGTCTCGATACTGATGGGGGTTGTCTCAACCCCCAGACGAACATGCACGAAGCGCAGACAGGTCATCCTGGCCTGCTCGGCGCCAACCACATCAGGGCTGGCGGCGCTCGGCTCAGGAGCCATGAGTGAGGAAGGTGACCCCTGTGCCGTCGCGAGCACCAGACTTGCGGCCAACCAGGCCCCTCTCTTCATAGGCTTGCGCAAACGATCACTCTCCTCTCTCCCCTGACATGGGACGAGACGCGCCAGAGCTGGCGGAACATACCTTGCTCTCCATGGCACTATGAAGAGCCTGGAAACGGCTGCTTGCATCGCCCGCCAGCGTGGCGCATGCCACACCATGACGGTCGCCTGGATGCCAGAAAAACAAAAAGCCGTGGTACCTGAGGCACCACGGCTTTCTTAAATTCTGTAACAATTACAGAGCGGTTACGTTCTCAGCCTGCGGGCCTTTCTGACCTTGGGTCACGGAGAACTGTACGCGCTGACCTTCAGCCAGGGTACGGAAGCCGTTACCTTGAATGGCGCTGAAGTGTACGAACACATCCGGGCCGTTTTCTTGCTGGATGAAGCCGAAGCCTTTGGTTTCGTTGAAGAATTTAACGGTACCGGTGATCATGTTAGACATATCTATAAACCTGTATTCAAAAATTACTCGTGCCTTGAAAGGCGGACAAAGCTTCGAAAGAGGGAGTGACTTATGAACAACAGGAAAAGATGCAGGACATCGTATTCATTGACATAAACATCGCCTTTTTCAAGCTCGATTGATTATACGTGGCTTTGCTCATTACGCAAACATATTTGTGCCCCGCCAACGCGGGGCACAGCGACTATCAACTCGCCGCTTCCAGCGCCTGCACCAGCGCCTTGAGGAAGCGCGCCGCCTCGCCGCCGGTACAGGCCCTGTGATCAAACGTCATCGACAATGGCAACGCCCTGATCGGTCGCGCCTCTCCCTGCACGAACACCACCTTTTCGAACAGGGTGCCGGCCCCTACGATGGCCACCTGGGGCGGGGTCACGATCGGGCTGGCATAGCGACCGGCAATGGCACCGAAGTTGGTGAGGGTGATGGTGGCCCCCTGCAGCATCTCCCTCGGTACGGCCCGCGCCTTGACGTCCGCTATCATGCGATCCAGCCCCTGGCGAATGTCGGCGGGTTCGCGCTCGGCCACATTCTCCATCACGGGGACATAGAGTCCATGGCGTGAATCCACCGCGATCGCCACATTGACCTCATCAAACAGGCGCCGCGACAGGGTCTCCCCATCAAACCAGGCATTCATCGAAGGCTCGGCGCGGCAGGCGACTCCGATGGCCTTGATGAGGCGCACGGTCACATCTTCATCGGCTCGCCAGGCGCGCAGGTCGACCTCGTCCGTGATGCTGACCGGCACCACGGTACGGTGGGAATGTTCCATTGCCTTGGCCATGGCCCGGCGTGCCCCCTTGAGAAATTCGTTGCCGCTGCCTTGCTGGGCCTCGAACGCCAGCTGCACGTCCTGCTCCAGCACCAGGCCACCGGCACCGCTGCCCTTGAGGCCGTTGATCTCCACCCCCAGCTGCTGAGCCAGCAGGCGCACCGCAGGCATCGCCTGTACCAGTTGCCCGCCGGACGCCAACACCCCGGCCACGAAGTGATCTTCCATGTGTTGCTGAGTGCTGCTCACCTTGCCGACCACGGTGCCGTCGTCTTCGCCTCCCTCAAACTCCACCAGGGGGGCGCCGATGTGCAATATATCTCCCTCCTGGCCACAGAGCCGGGCAATGACGCCATTGACCGGGGAAGGCACATCCACCAGCGCCTTGGCGGTTTCGACCGAGAGCAGCACCTGATCCACCTTGACCTCATCCCCGGCGGCCACCTTCCACTCCACGATCTCCGCCTCGGCCAGCCCTTCGCCAAGATCCGGTAATTTGAAATATTTCATGACCCTTTCTCCATCCGCTGGGACATCACCACATGCTGAACACCCTCATGGCGCTTTGTTGATGGGCGGCCAGATCGCCACATTGTGAAACGTGTCATCGCCATTTGTTCTCCATCAGCTGGTGAGCCGCCTGGGCTATATCCTGTTCCGTGATGAGGTAGTGCTCCTCATTGCGGTAATAAGGCACGGCGGCATCGACACCGGTCAGACGCCTGGGGGGCGCCTTGAGACTGGGGAGCGCCTCCTCCGTGACCCTGGCCACTATTTCTGCGCCCACCCCGAAGCTGCCGCACGCCTCATGGACCACCAGCAAGCGACCCGTCTTGCGTACCGAGGCAAGGATGCTCGCCATGTCCAGGGGCTTGATGGTGGCCAGATCCAGCACCTCGCACTGGATGCCCTCTTCACTGAGGATCTGGCTCGCCTTCATCACCTCCAGGAGACAGGCGCCCCAGGCCACCACCGTCAGGTCATGGCCGGAACGCAGGGTAAAGCAGACGTCCAGCGGCAGGCCCACACCATCGTCCACCACGTCCGATTTCATGGCGCGATAGATGCGATCCGGCTCGAAGAACATCACGGGATCCGGGCAGCGGATGGCTGACAGCAGCAGGCCATAAGCCCGTTTGGGGCTTGATGGGATCACCACCCTCAACCCCGGGATGTGGGCAAACAGCGCCTCGACGCTCTCGCTGTGGTGTTCGGGTGAGTGGATGCCTGCCCCATAGGGAGAGCGATAGACGATGGGGCAGCTCAGGCGCCCCCGGGTGCGATTGCGCATGCGCGCCGCCTGGCAGACGATCTGCTCCATGCCGGGGAAGACGAATCCCTGAAACTGGAACTCGGCCACCGGCTTGAGCCCCTGGGTCGCCATGCCGACCGCCACCCCGGCGATCAATCCTTCCGCTAGGGGCGTGTCTATCACCCGCTTGAAGCCAAATTTGTCACGCAGACCGACGGTGGCACGAAACACGCCGCCGTTGACCCCCACATCTTCCCCCAGTACCACCACGTCCGGGTCCTGCTCCATCTCGTGATGCAGGGCCAGGTTGACTGCCTCGAGCAGGGTCATGTCACTCATGGCATGCCTCCTCGCCAGATTCGATGCAAGACGACAGGTCCACGCCCGGCACGAACAGAGGGATACCTTCCTGTGTCCTCGGCTTATTCATAGGATCGCCCTCCCTGCCCGGCCATGGCCTTGTCGATGATGCGCTGGCGCTGACCGAGATAATCCCGGGGCAGCTCGGCAAACTGGTAATCGATGAGCGATTCCGGCGGCTGGGCCGTCATGGCCTCATAGGCTGCCACCGCCTGCTCCACCTGGCTGGCGGCTTCGCTCAGCAGGGTCTGTTCCCGGGACTCGTCCCACCAGCCGCGCTCGACCATGAACTGGCGCAGCCGCTTGACCGGCTCCTTCGCCCAGGCCGCTTCGACTTCGGCGGCGTCGCGATAACGGGTCGCATCGTCCGCCGTGGTGTGGTCACCGAGCCGGTAGCTGATGGCCTCGATCAGGGTGGGCCCCTTGCCAGCGCGAGCCCGCTCCACCGCCGTCAGGGTGGCATCGTAGACGGCGAGCACGTCGTTGCCATCGACCTGGATACTGGGCACCCCGGCACCAATGCCTTTCTGGGCTAAGGTGGGGGCACTCGATTGCAGCTTGCGCGGCACCGAAATGGCCCACTGGTTGTTGTTGATCACCATCACCATGGGCAGATGCCAGACGCCGGCGCAGTTGAGCCCCTCGAGGAAGTCCCCCTTGGAGGTGCCGCCATCGCCGATGGTGACCACGGCCACTCTGGCTTGTTGACGCAGCTTGAAGGCGGCCGCCACCCCACAGGCATGGGTCACTTGCGTGGCGATGGGCACACAGATGGGCAGATCTTCGGAGGGGGTGCCGTCTGGCTTGTTGAAGACGCTGCCCCGCTCATCGCCGCCCCAATACTGGAGATTTTTTTCCATGGGCACGCCGCGCACGAACAGGGTCGGCATGTCGCGGTAGTAAGGCACATAGACGTCCTGGACCTGCATGGCGAGACCGACGCCAATCCCGACCGCCTCGGCCCCCAGATGGGAGGGGAAGGTCCCCAGCTTGCCGGTACGTTGCAGCGCGATGGCTTTCTTGTCATAGCTGCGCACCATCACCATGTTGCGGTAGAAGGTGTGCAGCAGCTCCTTGTCCAGCCAGGTCGGTAGTGTGGCGACCGGGCGCCCCTCCTCATCGAGGTAACGAAGGAAAGGGATGTCGACATGGGTCATAACTGGCTCCTTGCCGTGGTTACGTCACCACCAGAGGTGACCCTTAAAATGTAAACAGTATGTTAACCAAAGCGCAATGTGGCAAAAGCAAATAACCCCAGCGATATCCTCTGTATTTTGGTTGAAAAGCAGCCGGTTGGTCTGATGGACTGGCAACAAAAAAGGAGCCTCTCCCGGCTCCTCCTTGCATCATGTGGCCGCAAGGCCGCTCCCCGCCAAGGGGGTCACCCCTGGGGGGTCAGGCATCCCACAACCGGGTCGGTACCACCAGCAGCACGGTACGCTGGCCGATGGCGACATTGGCATTGGGGAAGACCACGGCCTCCCGCTCCTGCTCCACCACATGGCGCAGATCGCCATCTTCCGCCAGCACGAAACCTTGCGGAAATTCGGTGAAATTGTCGACATCACTGGCAAACAGGAAGCGAAAATCCGCGGTGCGCTTGTTGATCACCCGATCGATGGTGAAGATGTTGAAATCCTCCGGCCGCCAGGGTTCCAGCCGGACGCGCTCTTCGCAGACCAGCTCCTGCAACGCCTGTCTGGCCTCGATGAAGCGGGTCATGTCATTCTCGCCGAAGGGACGCACCTTGCCGAGCTCCACCGTGAAACCATGGGCGCCATGCTGGTGGGCGCTGTAATAGCTGAAGGTGGTAGTGGGGCCGTTCGAGAGCAAGATGGTGCGCACCCCGCAGGCACCGAGGAAGCGGATCTGCTCCTGGCTGTAGGGGCGTTCGTGGGGGAAGGGGTAGACGGCGAACTTCTCGTGACGGGAGCCGCGGATGGCGGTATGCAGATCATAATGCAGTCGCTCGGCCCCGGAGTCGGAGTAGAAGCGGGACACATACTGTTCGAGACGCATGGCGCGGATCCGCTCCCGGTTGCACAGCCCCTCCCCTTTGCTGTGGGCACCGCTGAACAGCCGGTTCATGTTCTCCTCGACCTCCCGCACCCCCAGGTTCATGGCCGCCGGGTTGCCAAACAGAAACAGGACCCGATGGCGGGCGCTCAGCTCTCCCCCGAGCAGCTTGCCGAGCAGCTGGTTGCAAAGCTCGATGGGGGCCGTCTCGTTACCGTGAATGCCACAGGAGAGCACTATCTCCTTGCCGGGATCGGCGCGCAGGCCCTGGGCCGGCTCGATGCAGATCACACCGGTATCCCACACCTGCGCCAGGGCCCCATCGGCCAGGGAAAAAGAGAAGGGATCGAGCTGCCATTCGTGGCGGCGACTCAGCGCCAGGAAGTCATGTTGAGGGATCATCCGTTTCACCATCTTGTCACTGTCGATGGCGCAGATTATACGGCAGCGGCCTGCCTTAAAAACAATTTTTTAAACAAATTCAATCATTAGCATAACAATGCAAGGGGGAACGAGCGCCATGCAGTCATCAGAGTGCGGGGCAGAGCAAGGGGGTAAACGAGGGAGCATTCAGGGGAACAGGAGGTTGGCCGGGGGCCGGTGAGGCGAGGAGAGAAACGAGGCATCCATGCCAGGTCAATCAACCACGCCAGAACGGCTTGCTGGTTTCCTGATAGCGGTCGGCTTCGTTCAGGCCGATATCCTTGAGCAGATAGGCGGGCAGCTCGGAGAGCTGGCGACGGCTGCGGCTGCGTTCCAGCCAAGTCAGGAAGGTCTGTTTGGCGCGAGTCGCCAGGTTCAGCTCGCTGGACTGCTGGTAACCGGCTTGGGTGTAGGTCATGTTGGCCATGGTGCGGCTCCTCTCATTTGGTTGCCGCAAGCTTAGGAGCTGTCTCCCCCTGTCTCAATTGACGAATTTTGATACAGTGCATTAGGAAAACTAATGGCGACACCAGGGTGATATTTTTATATAACAAATTGAATTTAAAAGAAAAATAAAAACACCTCCGCCCATTTCGGCGCAAACAGCAGATTGTGCTCCCCGACCTCGGGTTAACTATGCATTTTATCTTTGCGCTTATGCAGCCCCCAGGTTCCGGGCCAGGGAGGAGGCATCCCTAGCACAGTAAAAATGCTGCATAGTTGATCGTAAGGTGTTGCCAGATATCAACAAATGTACCATTTCATTACATGATCAGGGTCCATCAAACGAGCACCGTTTAACTCTCATTTTATCCCTGCCACCCCAGGCCCGCACATCCCGCCACAGGCCCTTGCCCTCCTCTCGCCTCTGGGTCGATCCCGGCTCGGGTTGACACCGAACACTGTCTATTTATACAGTTATGCGATGACGCGCACCGCATCTAAGGTGCCCCTTCCCCCTTTACCGAGAGTCGAATCATGGCCACCTTTACCCCCCAAGCCGCCCTGCGCCAGCAGATGAGCGAACTGGAGAGCCTGCTGGCCGAGCTGGCGAGCCGGATCGCCCGCCTCCCCCTGCTGGAGGCACAGGTCTATCCCCTGCCCCCCGTGTTGCAGGGACAGGAGCATGACCCCATCAGCGAGATAGAGGTGGGGCTGCTCGAGGGAGAGGCGGCCCGGGCGGCCGCACTCGCCGCCTACCAGCATCATGGGGCCCGTCCCGGCTGTTCGACCAAATCCACCCAGCGCCTGCCTGGCTGGCTGCGGCTGCCGGCCGAGGCCGCCCCCCTGCTTGTCCCGCTGATCGAGGAGATAAACCGCAGCAAGCTGGCCTTCAAGGCGCTGGTGCAGCAGGCGGGAGGCCGAGACGAGAAGTTCGAGCTGGTCCACAACGCCCTGCCCGGGGTCATCACCTTGCAGATCTACCGCCAGCTCACCCTGCTGGCGGGGGATCTCCATTCACTCGGCTTCACCTGGGCAGACAAGCAGACCATCAGCCGACTCAGCCGGGAGCAGGTGATCGCCATGCTGGAGCGCAGTCGCCGCTATGTGCCCGCCCTCTCCCACCCACAGCAGTGGCAGCAGATGGTGGACAAGGAGATCTACGATATCCGCCGCCTGTCCGCCGACAGCGAGCTGCGCATTCGTCGCCCGGTCAAGACCCACCCCATGATCAACCTGCTCTGGCGGGACAGGGAGCCGAGAAAGCAGCAGATCAAGGCGAGCCTCCCCCTGCTGCTGTGCGCCGACGCCTCCCCCGCCATCAAGCCCCTGGGCCACTATCCCCCCAAGCTGCGCCAGCCGAGGCGGGATCGCAAGATAGGGGAGCGCCCTCTCATAGAGCGGCTTCATCTCTATCTATACGAGCCCCTAGACTGAGGCGGTGAGCATTCGCTACCGCGGCGGGACAACGCCCTTGCTGAAAGCGCAGGCGTGAACAGAGCCGGGCAGTGGCGTCAGGAATCAGCCGCCTGTCATCGCCGCCCACCTGGGGAGCCGCGACCCGCTGGCGCCGGGCAAGGCAAGAGAGAGAGCAGATGCAAAACGGCCCTCGCTGCCGCCACGCCGGGGGCGCAGGACAGCGAGGGCCGCATCCCCTTCCATCACCCCATCAAGAGGGCGCGCAGGCTCTCCACATCCAGCCCCTTCACCTCGGACTGGCCGCTCAGCAAGCCATCGGCCAGGGCCCGTTTCTCGTCGTGCAGGGCCACTATCTTCTCCTCCACCGTCTGCTCGCACACCAGGCGATAGACGGTCACCGGCTGGGTCTGCCCCATGCGGTGGGCCCGATCGCTGGCCTGATCTTCCACCGCCGGGTTCCACCAGGGATCCAGGTGCAGCACGGTATCGGCCTGGGTCAGGTTGAGCCCTGTTCCCCCCGCCTTCAGGCTGATCAGGAACAGCGGCACCGGCTCGTTGCGAAAGCGCAGGATAGACTCCTGGCGGGACTTGGCGGAGCAGCCGCCGTCCAGGTAGCAGTAATCCCAGCCCCGCTTGGCGATGCGATCCCGCAGCAGGCTCAGCAAATCGACGAACTGGCTGAACACCAGCACCCGATGGCCGCCGTCGATGGCTTCGTCCAGCAGGGCCATGGCCTCGTCCAGCTTGCTGTTGCTATGGGCCCAGGTCGGCATGATGAGGGAGGGAGAGCAGCAGAGCCGGCGCAGCCGGGTCAGGCCGCTCAACACGTGCATCAGGGCGCGGCCGTCGGCACTTTGCACCTGCTGCACCACCTCGCGCCGGGTCGCCTCGTAGAGCTGGCGCTCCTCGGCGGAGAGGCTGATGTGATGCACTATCTCCGTCTTGTCCGGCAGCTCGGTCAGCACCTGCTGCTTGAGGCGGCGCAGGATGAAGGGGCTGATCACGGCCCGCAGCAGCGCCATGTGCTCGGGATCCTTCACCGCCTTGCCAAAGCGGCGCTTGAACTCCCCGAGGCTGCCGAGCAGGCCGGGGTTGATAAAGGTGAACAGGCTCCACAGCTCCCCCAGATGGTTCTCTATGGGAGTGCCGGAGAGGGCGAGACGAAAATCGCCGTCGAGCTGGAACAGCAGCTTGGCGCGCTGGGTACCGGCATTCTTGATCTGCTGGGCTTCATCCAGCACCATACTTGCCCAGTGACGCCCCTTGAGCGCCGCGGCCAGCCCCCCCAGCATGCCGTAGTTGACCAGCACCAGCTGGCCCGCCCTGGCGTTGGCAATCTGCCCCTCCCGATCCACTCCGGGCTCGAAGGTGATCACCTCCAGTTCGGGGGCGAAGCGGGCCACCTCCTCCTGCCAGTTGGTGACCACTGACTTGGGCACCACCACCAGGGCCGGGCCCAGCTGCTGGCGCATGCGCAGCACGATGAGCGCCTGCAGGGTCTTGCCCAGGCCCATGTCGTCGGCGAGGCAGGCGCCAAAGCCGTGATGGGCCAGGGTCGCCAGCCAGCGCACCCCCTCCTTCTGATAATCCCGCAGCGGGGTAAGCAGCTCGGGGGGACAGTCCACCTCCTGCTGCCACTCGGCCTGCAGCGCCTGCCAGGCGCTGTCTCCCTGGGTGCTGATCACCGAGAGCAATCGGGTCAGGGGGTAGGCGAGCCGGGTGTTGACCCTCTGCTCCTCGTCGAGCATGGCCCCCAGCATGGTGAGCCGCTCCACCAGCTTGTCGCTCAGCACCAGACTGGTCTGCTCGTCGAGCTGGACGGTACGCTGACCCGGAGCGAGCTGGCGCAGGATGAGTCGCAGATCCAGCACCTCGTGTTCATCCAGGCTGAGGGCCCCCTCGACCTGGAACCAATCCTGGCGCCGCTCGATGCGCAGGCTCAGGGCCGCCTCGTCCAAGCTCTTGAGCCGGGCACTGTCCTGATGCCAATGGATGCGCACCTGCCGCTCCACCAGCTCGGGCAGGGCGTTGACCAAGGTGAGCGCCTGCTCCCCCTGCAGCAGCCATTCGGTGCCGGGCAAGTCCATGGGCAGCTGGTTGCGCAGCCACTGGGCTTCCCGCTTCTCCTCGGCCAGATCCCGCGCCCAGTAGAGGGACTCCTTCACCCCCTGACGCACCACCGCCTCCCCCTTGCCAAGGGCCAGGGCGGGTGCATCATCGAGCCGGGTAACCAGGCGAACCGCGAGCTGCCCCTCCTGCCAGTCCAGCTCCACCGAAGCCAACCCGGGCCAGGGTTTTAACTCGGCATTGCCCTCGAGCCCAGGCACCTCGCTGTGCCAGGGCAGCCCCGGGATGCCATTGAGGGTCTGTTGCAAGGTGGCGAGCCCCTCTCCCGGCAGGGGCGGGATCGCCGACAGGGCAGGCAGCAAGGGCAGCAGGCCGGGGGGGGTCAGCATCAGCTGCCACAAGTCCTGAGCCAGGGGCACTATGTGGGCCCCCTTGCCGGCCTGGGCCGGGCTGAGCACGCCGCGCATCCCGTCCCCCTCGGCCACTATCTGCAACAGGGGGGCGCTCAGGGCCAGTTGCAGCTTCTGCCCCTTGGCGTTGAGCAGGCGGGGATGGGTCGCGAGCACGGGCCAGACCTCGTCCGGCAGCCGGTTCATGTTGCGCGGCAGCAGCCGCACCAAGGCCCAGTCCGCTTCATCGAGCAGGGCCGCATACTGGCTGGAGAGCAGGGCGGGATCGACCCTGCGCCCCGCGGTCCACTCCCCCTTGGTGCTCTGCTTCTGGATCTTGCATTCGAGCTCGGGCCCCTCGGCATGGAGCAGCCACACCAGCTGCTCCTTGTTCTTGCGCACCCCGCTGGCACGGCCCAGCCCCTGCAGCCAGTTGAGCCAGCTCGCCGAGGCGGCACCCTTGCCCTCGTCGTCTTCCTCGTCTTCCTCATCCCCCTGTTGCGGGTCCGGTTGCAGGCGATCGAGGGGTCCCAGCCGGGCCGGTTTACCCAGCAGCTGGCGCAGCAAGTCCAGGCAAAAGCCCATCAATCGATGGCGGGGCGCGCTGGCGAGCAGCGCCTCCAGATCCCATTTGTGCAGGATGGCGACCTGAGGGCTCTGGCTGCCGTGACGAGCCAGGGCGCAGAGATCGAGCCAGAGGTAACCCCAGTGCAGCTCGTCGGCGGGCAGTTGCAGGGTGTCAAACAATCCCACCGCCTGGCCATGGCGCTCCCCCGCCCACTGGGCGATGAGATCCTGCAACAGGGCCTGTTGCGGCCCCAGACTCTTCTGCCACCGCTTGCGCTCGGCACTGGCCAGCTCGGGATCGGCCTGTTGCAGCCAGCCAAGCCAGAGCAGGGTCAGGAAGTTTGCCGGATAACGCCCCTTGCCATGGCGCCCCTGCCACAGGTCGAGGGCGTTCATCAGGCTCGGCGCCAGGGGGGCGTCACCGCCGGCCGCGGTCAGGGCCATCAGCTCGGGCCAGTGATGGGGATCATCGGGCAGATCGGTGAAGGGGGCCGCCGCTCCCTGCTCCTCGCACAGCCAATGCCACTGGGCGGCCAGCTGGCGATGGGCGGTGCCCAGCTCGGGGGCGAGCGCCGCCCCGGCCAACGGCCAGGGGCCAGGGGAGGCATCCAGGCAGGCCTGCAGGGCCAGGTGTTCGAGCAGCAGTCGCTGCCACTGGGGGCTGGCCTCGGCCAGCAGGGCCTGGGCATCGGGCAACTCGAGCAATGCCAGCAGATCGGCGCCATTGACATAGCCGGGCACCTCCCCCTCCCGACCCAGACAGAGGGAGCGAACCAGGGCCTGGCCCGGATCCTGCCCGGTGAGGGAGGAGACCCGCGACCAGTCCGGCATGGGACAGAGCCCCTGCCGCACCCCCAGGATCAGCGCCAGGCAGCCCTCGGCGCTCAGGCTCCAGAGCTGTTCGCCCCGCTGCCGAATGAGGCCAAGGTCATGGAGCGCCGTCAACCTGTCGATCAATACCTGACCCAGCGGCAGCTGTTCCTGCAGATAGCGGGTACTGGCGGCGCGCTGCAACTGCAGCTCGCCGAGCAAGGCATAACAATCTGGAGACAAGGTTGGTGCAGACATCAAGACTCACGCGAAGGAGCAAAAGCGGAATTTTAACGGGAAAGCGCCGCCGGCTCGACCCTTAACCATGAAATAACGCAAATTAAATGCCTTGCGCCTCGAGCCCGCCGCAGGGGAATGGCCCGAAGGCACGACGCCGGGTCTGGAAGGAGCAGGGGCACGACAGCGGGCACCAGGACGGGAGCGGCCCGGCCGCCAGGTACGGGGGAGAGGGTGCAGATGGCCCTCTCCCCCGGGGGCGATCAGGCGGTCATCGCATCCAGGCGCGCCGTCAGGGCCGCCACCTGATCCCGCAGCAGGCTCACCTCCTCCTCCAGGGAAGCCAGGCGATCATGCAAGGGGGAGCCCTGGGCCGTTCCCTCGGGCTGAGCACGAGCATCCAGCCCCTGCTCCAGGGCCGCACCTGTCACCTCGCCACTGAACAGATGGGCGAAGCGGGACTCGCGCTTGCCGGGCTCTCGGGCCAGCTTGACCACATAGGGCCCCTGCTCGATGAGCCTGTTCAGGACGGCATCGACCTGGGTCACATCGTCGAACTGGCAGAGCCGGTTGGTGCGCGAGCGCAGCTCCCCCGGGGTCTGGGGACCGCGCAGCAGCAGCTCGCAGACTACTCCCAGCTCCTGGGCATTGAACTTGAGGTCGCCAAATTCGGTGTTGCAGAATCGGTGCTGATAACGGGGCACCCGGGCGTTGAAGCCAGCGGTGTTGACCACCAGCCGCTTGCGGACCAGTTCGTCCACCACGGCGCGGATCTCCAGCTCGCCGAGCTCGAGCACAGGGTCTCTGTTGCTCTTCTGGTTACAGGCGTTGACCAGGGCGTTGAGGGACAAGGGGTATTGATCCGGCGTGCTGATCTCCTTCTCGATGAGGCAACCAATCACCCGAGCTTCTAATGGGCCTAATACCAACTCCATTGCAGACTCCCTTTATAAACAAGACATTAGCATCTGACCCCTATCTTATCGCGGCCACTCCCGGGATCCAGCCCGGCACCCCGATTTTGCGATAAGACCATGGCCTTGGCGAAACAAGCAGCACGGGGTTGGAAGAAACCCACAAGAAAAGGCCTTTTATGGCGCTTTATTGACCAACGGCTGCGCCGGTGAAGCAACCACAGGGGCGGCCCGCCTCTCCAGCGCTCTGGCCACCGAAGCCGACTTGCCCCGCAGCAGGGCATCGGCCGGGTAGAGTACCAGGGCCTGCTGACGCAGGGACTCGGCCTCCTCGCGCCGCCCCAGGGCCTCGAGGGCCACTATCATGTTGGCGTAGATGTTGGCGCGGGGGGTGTGGCGCACGAACGCCTCTCCCCAGGCCAGATAGGCCGCCAACTCCTGCCGGTTGCCCCCCTGCAAGCCCACCGCCAGCCGCACCGAGTTGACGTCGAACTCGACCCGGGTGAGCCAGGCCATGGGGTTGATCACCTTCAGCAACAGGGCCGGCTCCTTGTAGCCTCCTCGCTCGTACTGGGTCACCACCCAGGCGGTGTGGATGGCAGTCAGCATGAAGGGCACCACCAGCAGGGGGATGCCGATGGCCAGAAAGCGCAGCAGCAGCCAGGGGCGATAGACACTCTGATGCCAGCCGGGGCTGGGGGCTGTCGCCTCTATCTCGCTGTCTATCTGGTAGATGATCAGCAGCAGCACCCACCAGTGGACGATGGCGTGATAGAAGGGGTATTCGGTCTGGCTGTGCAGCAGTATGGGCAGCGCCAGGGCCAGCAGGGCCAGCCCCTGGCGCCAGCGACTCTGGCCGAGGCGCCACAGCAGGGCCGCCCCCATCAGCAGCATGCCCAGCATGGGGGCTATGCCTCCTTCCACCGCCCAGTAGAGAAATTCGTTATGGGGGTGATCCAGGTTGTATTCAATCTGCACCATCTCTGGCGCCAATGCCTTGTCTGCCATGTATTGGTGCAGGAAGACGGACTCGAAGCTGCCATAGCCCCATCCCGTCCAGGGGGAGTGCATGATGAGCTTGATGGCATAAGGCCAGTAGACGGAGCGCATGCCGCCGGACTGATAGACCTCAATCCCTCTCTTCACCCCCGCAATCAGATACTGGGATGCCAACCCGAGCAGGAGGCCGAGGGCGACCAGCAGCAGCACCCTGGCCGCCAGCTTGCGCTCCCGCAACATGGGCAGCAGGAGCAGCAGCCCCAACAGGGCGCCAAGCTGCCCCACCCGGGATTGCAGCACCACCAACAACAAGGGGCAGACCAGCAGCAGCCCCTGGCGCAGTGCCCGCAGCCAGCGCCCGGCAAGCCTCCCCTCCCCCTCAAGCCAGGCCGCCAGCACCAGGCCGGTGGCCATGAAGCTCGCCATCACATTGGGTTGCTGGAAGATGCCGTAGGGGCGATTGGCCCGGGTGTCGTACCCGAGCCAGTTGCCCGGGGTCAGCAGGTAATATTCGACCAGGCCGAGCAGCGCCTCGATGGCGACCGCGCCGAGCACCAGATAGAGCAAACGCTCGCGGCGCTGGCCCGCTGGCGGCCATTGATAGAGGCTGGTGAGAAACAGCAGGCCGGCAAAGAGCCCCAGCAGTCTGGGGATGGCGTAATCCTTGAGCGCAAAGCCGGGATAGGCCATGGGCAACAGCAACAGCAGACCGCCGACCCAGAGCCAGAGCAGCAGCGGCGACCAGACCAGACGCTGGCTCAGGGTGACTTGCCAGAGCCCGGCGCCGATGGCGAGGCTGGCAAACACCCAACCCCAGGCGTTGAAGGGCAGATAGAGCCCGGCCCCCCCGGGGTTGTGCATGAAAAAGTGCATCCCCAGCAGCAGATAGAGCGCTAAGAGCCCAAAGAATCCTTTTTCCAGCATCCGGCCAGCTTCCTGAGATTGTCTATCCACCCAGCATAACCCTTTGTCGCAGAAATAAAAAAGGAGGCTTGCGCCCCCCTCGTATCATCACTGACTTCGATTACCTGGCGCCGCCTTGCTCGCGAAAGGCGAAACGGACCAGCACTATGCCCACCCCCAGCATGCCGCCGAGCAGGGTGGCCAGCACCACCACCAGAGGCCGCTTGGGTTTGTCCCGAGACAGAGGCTCGGTCGGCGAGGCTTGATAGGCGAAGGAATGGAACGGCAGCGCCTCCAGCTTGATGGCCTGCAGACTGCTCAGTTGCAGGCGCAGATCGCCGATGTCCGAATTCATGAACTCCGGGTTCTTGATCTCCTTGAGTACCTTGAGCTTCTCGGCCAGGGCCCGAGCCCCCAGATCGATGGCAAAGCTGTCCCTGTTTTGCAGGTTCTGCACCGGCGTCTCTATCCCCGCCGCCTGGCTGATGCGCAGGCTGTATTCGGTGCGCAGAATGTCATCTTGCAGCTGCTTGAGGGTATCGGCCCTGGCGCTCTCATACTGGCTCTGCAACGTCTTGATGCGGTTGCGCCAGAGAGTATCCAGCTCCTTGCCCTTGGCAGCGGACTCCTGGGCCTGGATAAAGTCGATGTACTGCTCCAGTCGTGCCTTGGCCTCCTCTGCCGTGCTCGCGGCGAAGGAGAGGACGACATCTTCCTTCGCTTTGTCCGGCGCCCTCGCATCTATCCCCTCAGCCATCTGCCTGAGCAGCAGCCGCTTGCCCTTGCCGTCCGTGACCTCGTGCCGCGCCGCTTCGGCGTCCAGATAGCCTTTCTCCAGCAAGAATTGGCGCTTGTTGTTGAAGCTGTTGAAGTTGTTGACGAAATCCTCATAGAGCGCCTTCTTCTCGAAGGCGGTGAAGGCGGTCTCTGGCACTTGGGCGTTCATCAACTGGTTGATGTTGAGCTCAAGGGATTCTATCTCCTTGAGGGTGGGCTGCTTGATCTCGGCCTGGCTGACCCACACCTGGGGGGCCAGCAGCGCATAGGCGATGCCGCCCGCCGCAAACAGACCGGCAACGCAGAGGATCAGCAGCTTGCTACGCCAGAGCGTCAGGATCAGGTCGCGCAAGTCGACCTCACGACCAGGTCGAGTCGACACCCATCCCTGGGGCAGATCAGGTTGGGACTGTGTCAAGGTAGGTTCTTGATTGCTCATATTGTCACATTTCTCTTATTGGAAACTGGATGGGCAGGCCCGCCGCCAGGGTCGCGACGGGCCAGCCCGGGGTCAGGCTTGCCGATAATAGTCACGATACCAGTCGACAAAGGTTTTCACACCCGCCGCCACCGTCATCTGCGGCTGATAGCCGACAGCCTCGAACAACCCCTGGGTATCGGCCCAGGTGGCATGCACGTCACCCGGCTGCATCGGCATCATGTGCTTGATGGCGGGCTGGCCGATGGCCTGCTCCAGCGCCTCGATAAAGTCCAGCAACCGCACCGGGCTGCCATTGCCAATGTTGAACAGGCGATAGGGTGCCGAGCTCATGTCGGTGCGCCCCTGGCTCGGGGTCCAGCCCGGGCTGACCTGCGGCACCTTATCCGCCACCCGCACTATCCCCTCGACGATGTCATCCACATGAGTGAAGTCCCGGGACAGCTGCCCCTGGTTGTAGACATCGATGGGTTCCCCCGCCAGGATCGCCCTGGTGAACTTGAACAGCGCCATGTCGGGACGACCCCAGGGACCGTAGACGGTGAAAAAGCGCAGGCCAGTGGTGGGAATGCCATAGAGATGGGCATAGCTGTGCGCCATCAGCTCGTTGGCCTTCTTGGTGGCGGCATAGAGGGAGATGGGGTGATCCACTGTGTCCGTGGCGGCAAACGGCATCTTGTCGTTGAGACCGTATACCGAGCTGGAAGAGGCATAGACCAGATGCCCCACCCCATGGTGACGACACCCTTCCAGCACCGTCAGCTGGCCCACCAGGTTGCTGTCGGCATAGGCAAACGGGTTGTCAAGGGAGTAGCGCACCCCGGCCTGGGCGGCCAGATGCACCACCCGCTCGAAGCCCTGCTCGGCAAACAGCCGGGCCATGCCGGGGCGATCGGCCAGATCCAGCCTGATGAAACGAAACCCCGCCAGAGGAGCAAGGCGGGCCAGGCGCGCCTCCTTGAGGCTCACCTCGTAGTAGTCGTTGAGGTTGTCGATACCGACCACCTCATGGCCGTCAGCACACAGGCGCTGCACCAGATGGAATCCGATGAACCCGGCGGCGCCGGTGACCAGATACTTCATAACTCTGTCCTTCAAGACGGTTGCACGGGGCGACTGCGCGGCGTCCCATGCACGGGTTAGTCGCTGCCAAACAGATCGCGGGTATAGACCTTGTCCGCCACGTCGGCCAGCTCGCCAGCCATGCGATTGGAGAGGATCACATCGGAGACTTGCTTGAACGCCTCCAGGTCGGTGATGACCCGGGAGTTGAAGAAGCTCTGCTCCTTGAGGGCGGGTTCAAACACCACCACCTCTATGCCCTTGGCCTTGATGCGCTTCATCACCCCCTGAATGGCGGAGGCGCGGAAGTTGTCTGACCCCGATTTCATGATCAGGCGATAGACCCCGACCACCCTGGGGCCGCGACGAATGATGGAATCGGCGATGAAGTCCTTGCGAGTGGTGTTGGCATCGACGATGGCCCGCACCAGGTTGTTGGGCACATCGTCGTAGTTGGCCAGCAACTGCTTGGTGTCCTTGGGCAGGCAATAGCCACCATAGCCGAAGGAAGGGTTGTTGTAGTGCGTGCCGATCCGTGGGTCCAGTCCCACCCCTTCGATGATCTGACGGCTGTCCAGACCATGGGTCTGGGCATAGGTGTCCAGCTCGTTGAAATAGGCGACCCGCATGGCGAGATAGGTATTGGCGAACAGCTTGATCGCTTCGGCTTCCGTGCTGTCGGTCAAGAGCAGCGGCACATCCTGCTTGATGGCCCCCCCTTGCAGGAGGGCGGCGAAACGCTCGGCCCGCTCGGAACGCTCACCCACTATGATGCGCGAGGGGTGCAGGTTGTCATAGAGCGCCCGCCCCTCTCGCAAGAACTCGGGGGAGAAGATCAGGTTGTCGCAGCCCAGCTCCTCGCGAATCGCCTTGGTGTAGCCCACGGGCACGGTGGACTTGATCACCATGACGGCCGTCGGATTGATGGCCATCACATCCCGGATCACCGCCTCCACCGAGCGGGTGTTGAAGTAGTGGGTGTCGGCATCGTAGTCGGTCGGCGTCGCTATGATGACAAAATCCGCCCCCTGATAAGCCTGATGCTTGTCCAGGGTCGCCGTCAGATTGAGGGGGATGTGGGCGAGATAGTGCTCCAGCTCCTTGTCTGCGATGGGGGATTTGCCCTGATTGATGAGCGCAACTTTCTCTGCCACCAGGTCGAGAGCGACCACTTCGTTGTGCTGGGCAAGCAGCACGGCATTGGACAGACCGACATAGCCGGTCCCCGCTACGGCAATTTTCACCATATGCAGCCTATTAAAATGATATGAAGGACCATGATATCAAATCCCTCCTTGGTTGTGACCAGACACATGGGATTCCGCCGTTAAGAAATTAATCCCGTGAGTATGAGGTTTTATTATGTCTTGCTTGTTTTCTTGGCGCGAGTGCCAAACAAGATCACAAATATCATCTGTGGGTTTAAAACCTATTGGTGCGCTTAGCAATATACTTCGGATCCGGTCATGTTCGAAGGCGTGGCAGGCCTCATCCAGGCTCACAAGATATTCACGAAGATTTTCCCAAGGCAACATGCCCTCGCGAGCCGTCATGATGCGAGGATGGCTAGTACCTTGTACGTCATCACCAATCAACAACTCTTCAAAAAGCTTTTCCCCCGGACGTAAACCCGTGATGTTAATGGCTATATCACCTTCTGGATTGAGCTCATCTTTTAACGTAAGACCACTCAAACGGATCATTCTATGAGCAAGGTCCAGTATTTTCACCGGCTTGCCCATATCCAACACAAACACATCCCCCCCCGCACCCATAGCCCCAGCCTGGATGACTAGCTGAGAGGCTTCGGGAATTGTCATAAAATATCGAATAATGTCGGGATGCGTGACGGTAATAGGACCACCGCGAAGAATTTGCTGACGAAACAAAGGAACTACCGATCCCGACGAACCCAGGACATTGCCAAACCTCACCATACAGAAACGAGTCGTATGTTGTTCTGAAGCGAGTGCCTGCAAAACAAGTTCAGCTAGACGCTTTGTTGCCCCCATAGTATTCGTCGGACGAACAGCCTTGTCTGTTGAAATCAGAACGAAAGTTTCCACACCGGCCTCTATTGCGGCTTGAGCACAATAAAGAGTACCAAAGACATTATTTCTCACCCCCTCGACAACATTATACTCCACGAGAGGAACATGTTTATATGCGGCGGCATGATATACGGTCTGAATAGAAAAACTTTCCATCACAGCACTCAGTCTATGTTGGCGCTGCACGGAGCCGAGTAATGGAATGATGTCAACACTGAGATTATTATTCTTACATAGCTCATTCAGTTCCTTTTCGATTGCATATAACCCATACTCGGAAAGCTCAAACAACACAAGTTTTTGCGGCTTGCAAAATACAATTTGCCGGCACAACTCAGATCCAATCGAACCGCCAGCACCAGTTACCATGACTCGCTTGCCACTAATATTGGCATTTAACAACCCAGATATTGGGTCCACAGGGTCTCGCCCCAAAAGGTCCTCGATAGACACCTCTTTTAGCTCATCAATCAAGGCATGGCCCCCCACCAAATCAGCCATACCTGGAATAGAAAGAACCTCACAAGGGAAGTGTTCCAATCTATGTATAACGGCTTGACGCACAGAACGAGAGGCACTGGGGATTGCCAACAGTATTTTCTTGATATCAAACCGTGCTATAAGCTCTCCGATAAGATCGGGAGAATAGACATTGATACCCTGTATCATCGTTTTTCTTAAAGTCGGAGAATCATCAACAAATGCAACAGGGAAAAATTCCTGACCTTGATTCAAGGCCAATTGAAGTTGTCGCCCAGATGAACCGGCACCATATATTAATACAGGGATACGGCTAGCCTGCCCTCTATTAACCAGCATCCTGAAAAATAGCCTGACCCCGCCCACCAGTAGTATGGCGAAAGAGAAATAAATAACAGATACAGTCCTTGGCAAGAATGCTTCGAAGAAAAATGCAAGCATGACGAGTGACATCGTAGACAGAAATACACCCAGTGATACTGTCCATAGTACTTTGAAGCCTACATAGCGTAAAACTGCACGATACAATCCAAGCTTGGCAAATATCAATACGGTGACAGGAACTAAGACTGCCAGAAGTTCCCAATGCAGCAAGCTATCAAAAGGCATACCGGTATCTAGCCTAACCCAATATCCCCCCCAAAATGCGATGCCCAGCAAGCAAGCATCTATTAAAATTGATACCACCCTCTTCAAGGTCCGTGAAAGACCCAAGAAATATGTAAGCATTAGTGTATACCTATCAACGCTTAAAATTACAGAAATAGACTATGTCAGGGTTTTACCCTATCCCCGGCACCTTTTCCTATAGCAGTCTGGAGTATGTAATTGAAATAACTGCTTACCGAAAGAGAACTAATCATCTCTGCATCAGTTTTCGCTAGAAGCGCAGGGGTAGACATATCAATGTTACTTACTTGAGCCAATCCCGTAACACCAGGCCTAACCTGAAACACGCCGAGTTGGTCCCTCGCGTCAATCAACTCATCCTGGTTATAAAGGCAAGGTCTTGGACCGACCAAACTCATTTCTCCTTTCAATACATTCCACAATTGAGGTAACTCATCCAATTTGCTTTTGCGCAAGAAGCGCCCAAAAGGAGTGATCGAAGAAGAACTTGCCAAATGACTAGCGACAGAAGCAGTATCAAGCTTCATCGTTCTAAATTTAACCAAGACAAATGGTTTTTTGTTCCTGCCTACTCTCGTTTGGCAGAAGAGAGGAGAGCCAGTATCAAACAAACCAGCCAACATCAGCAATACAAGTATTGGGAATAGAAAAAAAAGTCCTAAAAAAGACAAGATGATATCTAATAAACGGATCATATTTTACTCACTTTTTATTTTTGATATAGCCACAGCCATGGTTTCTGGTGGCATCCATTTAAGTAAAGATGTTGATTTTGTTATGTCGACATCCAAATCACACAACAATTGCTCGGCTTGAAATGAACAAGAAAAAATTTTTGCCGAGCTTAACATGAGAGATACAGGAATGGGTAACTGAAATATTTTCTTTCCGAGTGCGCCAGCAATACAATTAGTAAACTCACTAATTGAAACTGCACGACCATCGGATATCACAAACTCTTGATTGGCAGCATCAGGGTTAACGACACAAGTAAAAATGAAATCACAAAGATTATTGACGGAAATAAAACTTCTTTTGTTATTACACAGAGCAAAAGGGAGGATAGGACTGCATTTAATCAATTTAACCAAGCGATTGAAGTTTCCCGGAGCATCTTGCCCATATATCAAGGTTGGTCTGATGACAACAACTTCCATCCCTGTATCGAGGGATAGTTTTTTCAAACCAAGTTCGGCTTCATTCTTTGACTTTGCATAATCTGAGTGGGGTTGACGAGGTGACGCTTCATTAAATGGCTGACCATTCGTCTTTGTTCCATGAACACCTATGGTGCTAATAAATATAAAACGCTTTACCCCTAGTGCTGCCGCTTGACGAGCCAAATTCAAAGTACCATCCCGATTAACCTCCATAAAGGATGCTAACCCATTCACTCCATTGCTTGGAGTATGGACCTTCGCGGCCACATGAATAACAGTATCACACTGTTCCAACGCAGGAGACCAATTGGTATCAGCATTTATATCATCAATTATGTAGTCTCCTCCACTACAACGCTGTATTCTCACTATATCGATAGACTTGCTGAGCAAATATTTACTGAGCGCAGCACCCAAAAAACCATTTGCTCCTGTCACTGCAACTCTCATGAAAATACCCCCAGAAGACAGACCAAAGCAAGCGCCCATCGATCTCTTGTACGACGCCTAACTTTATTTACATGAAAAGCAAGATAGACGCCTCCCATATAACCACCAAAAAGACAGGTTCGAATGAACGGGTCAGCACTCATATTTAACAGGGTTGATATTTTAACTATTTCACCATAGTACCATCTGGATTTTATCAACCCCCACCGTCTTCTCGCTGCTAGAAGGCTATTGTTAGCGCCAACTTGATTGCCCCCATGCTGACGATATCGCATTCCAGGATATGAATCTATAAACCACTTCCTCTTTGAGGAGCGAGCGTATGCATATATAAACCAGTCATGCAAATCAATATTTTTAACCGAGTCATTATGCTTCTTTATAAACTGCTGAATATCACATGCGAGAGATAGATCCATTATATAAGTACAGCCAGGCCCCGCGGCCTCAAATAAATAATCGTATTCAACTTGCGGCTGAGATTTTTCAACAATCACTTCGCGGCCATCTTCCCAAAACGCCATCACATTGCTAGAGTAACCCGATACAGAGTTCTCCCTTATTTTTGCGATACCTCGTTCCAGCTTATCAGATTCCCATATATCATCTTGATCAGCCAAAGCGATATAATCATATTCAGAAAAATCTACCGACTCGAGTAAATGGAAGAAGTTTTTTGCCGCACCACCAAATTTAGAACCAAATTCAAGATGTCTCACATCATCTCTTTCAACAGCAAGCGATGCTATATACTCTTCGGTCCCATCATTTGACGCATCAACACTCAGGTATATATTAGCCCGCACACCGACTTGGCCGTATATACTTTCCAATTGTTCAGGAAGATATTTCAAACCATTATATGCAGCTAATAAAACTGCCACTTTTGGGTACATTTCATCATCCAACATAGATTAAAAAAGTCTTTCTGAATACAGAGGCAACTCAAATATTTCCTTCAAGTCAGACACTGAAGAAACGTCATTGACACCCTTAGCGCAGACGTTTGATAAGTTTAACCAAAACAAATCTTGAGTCGCTCCACGCTCTAGCATATTAGCCATTAAAGATGGCAAACAGAAAAAAGGTTTGTTTTCGATGAAGTCTTTCGCCACTTCCGTATCAGCAGTCGAGGGGATTTTAAAGAACATGGGGACAGTATTTATTATCATCTCGTCAGTATAATCAAGAGAAGGTCTTATTAAATACTCCCCTTTCGACCATCTCTCGCTATCGAATACATGATCAGGAAAAATACCTTTATCATAAAATACACGAGCCAATGATGGTTTATGATCCCCTACAATGAATATGGATAGAGAGCGTCCTTTACTTTCTGCCCTTTCTTCCATTTTATGAATGAATGGTATTAAAGAGGACATTGCTGAAGACATTTTGGATAGATAGTTAGCTTCACCGTGATCATTATCACTATTCTTGTAACTACCATGGGTTTCAACAGTTATAAGGAACATGAATGCCTTTTTATCTTGCTCCAAGCCATCATACACTTTATAGGCTGTATCATACAGAGCACTATCTTTTGGAAACCCCAAACCAGTCCAGGACTCTTGTGGCATGTTATATACAAAGTATGAAGCCTGAAAACCAAACTTTGGGTGAACAGTATTACGGCGCCAGAAGAAATCATAGTAATTATGAAATGATAAGGTAGCATAGCCCTTACGGGAAAACTCACTTGCTATAGTTTCTGCATTATCTCTATATAAGCCAGCATAAGCTTGATAATCGATACCAGGCATAACTCTGGATGATAGGCCGGTGAGTAAGCCTCTGAAGTGCCCCCTCCATACACAGGGCTGAGCATTGTAACTTGAGAAAAACCAAGAGTATGAAGCTTACTCATTGGGGTTACAAATGCAGAGTCTTGACTCGTAAAGCAAGCTTCACACAAAATAAACAAGACATCTTGGTTTTCACCCTCATATCTCAGACCATTAACTGATTCTTTCTCTTTGTAGAATCCATGAACCCCAGCCTGAGGTGCCCGAATATTCTCTGAGGTCTGATACAGATGCAGTAAAAATCCATTCTCATGAATGTTAGAGGCATAGTTATAATCAATGAAATTATATCCTAAAAAAGAAATGCCTTTTTCTACTACCTCATTCACATAACCTATGCCGTAGGCTTTGCATAACACAAAAAATGGAAGTATACATGCCAAAGTTAATCGTCTGAAAGTATACTTCTCTTTTTTACCTCTAAAGATAGCAACTATTGCCCAACAAAACACCAATACCAATACCACTAGAGTTAATATCAGACTTCTAGACATATACTCATACAAAGACACCCCTTGGCCAGCAAAAACAATATCCTGAGCAACAAGAGGCACACCTGAATGCTCCTGCTTTATGTCACTGATAGATGAAGCAGCGAAATATATTGCTAAGCTAAGCGCGATTGCAATACTCCGAGGAAAGACACTCCTAACAAAAAAATATAGCATCAACCCAAATATTAGATCTGGAAGTAAAAATTTCACTCACTCACCCTGATTCTGTTTATTATGATAATAGGAAAAACATAAACTGCAAAAACAAAAAGGTACAAGCCGGCATTATAATAAACTCCCTCTCTAAAGATAAGACGCATGAATATAATAAACATTGATATATGGATCGCTACTTTAGGTATATCTGCATTAGAGGTAAGGTGATTGACAATCATACACATACATAGAATCACCACTGGAACAAAAAACAATGGTGCATAACCATAAAATAGTGACTCCGTTATTATATTAGCGCCCAATCCGTACCCACGGTCCACAATACCATAAATATACTCACCAGGAAGTACTGTTGATTCGGATATGATTCCACGCATCGGTTGCAGCAATGCTAACATTGGTGATGCAATGAGAGTATATAGATCTCCATGACCAATATATCGCTCATTTCCAATCAACAAAGGTAGTGTAATATAAGTTTCTCTAAATTCACCAATCGAATTCAAATGCCATGGGACATCTTGTACCACATTACTACTTCTAATAATACCAATAACAACAAGTGCAGAGATCATTATCGTTATTGGGATTATATAGAGTTTCTTGTTGTGCAAGCAAAGTGATACAGCCATCGGTACTATTGCTATTAGTGCAGTCGTTCTACTCCCTGTCAATAGATCCAATACAACCAGCAATATATTGGGGGCGAATACAAGCACACTTTTCCTATCAAAAAAACAATATATAGACACCGGTAGTAACAAGTAGGCTACGTTCTTTAGCTTGAATATATCTACTGTTTCACCTGTATAGTCATCATTCATATACATATTTCCAGTGTGGAACTTGTATATAACAACAAACATCAGGTAAAAAGATATCCCCCACCATATATATTTAATAATACCAGAGCAGTGGGTTTTAGTATTCTGTGTTAATATGGAGTTTTTTTCTACTTTAACAGTTAGCAGTAGGCATGCAAAAAAAACTGAAAATGAATTTGATATTAACAATGAGATAAAAATATCATCCGACGGGATAAACCAATCAAAAAATACATTTATCTCGTTGACAAAAACAGATGGCACTTGAAAATAAAATAGAAATAACACCACAACCCAAAACAATGGATTCACTATGGCTGCATAGCGATTTTGATAGAGATATCTAGCTAGGCTAAAAATGACGAATACTGTGCTCAATATAGAAAGTATATGCATCATGCCTCCTTATAAAAGTAAGGCTTTACATGTTTATCATAGAATCCTTCTACTATATATGACGCAAAGTAAACAACAACACATGAAATTGCATAGAACAGAATAACATTATTGGTTATTTGGAAATAATTAAATGCCTTCCCCAGAAAAGACAGTATAGGATGATGAATCAGATACATTATATATGATGATGAACCCAGAAAATAAAAAAATCGATTTTCAATTGAGAAGTTCATAAAGGATTTACTACTTGCAAGAAGAGCTATCGATACCAAGCAACCGGAAATAGATCCGGCTATTAAAGCTCTTTGACTTACTATTGATAAATTTTCTAATCCAACAAAGAATAAGGTAGCTGGTGTCAAAATTAATGCGACAGCAGTAATCTTTAGCCAGCATTTATTCATGATATATAGATTAGCGATTAAAGCTCCCAAGAGAAACTCTATAATGATAGGATTAGATATATATGTTATATAAATAGAACTATGATAACTATCAAAAAAACCTAGTAGCATAAACCCAACAAAGGTCATCGCCACCACTGAAAAAACATGCCTGGTAATTAATAGCGCAATGAATATCACAAGATAAAACAGGACCTCATAATTTAAGGTCCAACCAACGCCAAGCACAGGGGGAGACACAATGCCATCACTACCATAGGGTATGAAGAGAAGACTTTTAACTAACTCTAATAAACTGAAAGTCTTTTGATTGTCATTATTATATAGTAGATTATTGGCTAAAAAGAATACTATCGTAAAAAACCAATATAGAGGTACAATTCTAAAAAATCGATCCCGTATAAATTTAATTCTATATTCCGATAAAGGTACTTTATCCAAGCCTCTATGGAGAATAAAGAACATCACAAAACCACTGACGACGAAAAATATATCCACACCAACATACAATACTTCAAATAACCGTATGTTATACTCAACGTAGATTTTGCTCACGTAATATATATGATATATAAGAACTAAAAACGCAGCAAGACCTCTCAGCAAGTGAATTCCACTAATCATTTCTATCGCCTAAAAAGTAAAGAGGTTTTATATATAAAACCAAAAATCATTCGCCGTGCGGCTCGAAACCCAAATATCAATATCAAGATTAATGATTTACGCTTAAAAGACAGTAAAAATAAATCAACCTTGTGTGATCTTAAAAAGCATTTCTCAATACCATTGAATAGTGGAGCATTTTTAACATTTGACAGCGCGACTTGATACCATATATTTGCTCTAGCCGCCAATGACTTTCTACTTGCGTTATCTGAATGCACTCGATATTTTGCTACAACATCAGGGATAAATTTCAAACTGTTAATTGCCAGGGCGCGCAAGTAAAAATCTCTATCCTCAACCAGTAAACTCGGGTCGTACATGCCGATTTTGTTATACAGGGATCGCTTCGCGAGCAACGTTGGCCCCACCACAGACCAGTTAAAGACCAGTTCTCTTGATGGCCGGGCAGCTAGCGCAGAAAAATTAGCGTTGTAGAGACTCTTCATTGCCGAGCGATTAACCTCGACTGAATCACCATTGATGACAACAGCATCGCCAATCACCGCCTCTATCGCGGGATCAGAGTGCATGACATTCAAACGTAGGGAGATACTGTCTGGTAGTAAAGCGTCATCACTTGCACAAATTGTGATGAACTCTCCCGATGCCTCATTGAGTAGACGGTTCAATGTATGACATACGCCTTTATTCTCTTGAGAGAATATCTTTACATCTAGCCCAGGGTGTTGCAAACACCACGATTTGACTATAGAGAGAGAGTTATCAATGGATCCATCATCACATATTAATACTTCTATGTTAGCGTAGGTCAGATTAATAATCGATGTTAAACACTCTTCTATATATTTTTCGTGGTTAAACACAGGTATCAATATGCTGACCAAGCCTTGTGTGCTAGACATTTTATCCCTTTATTAAATCAATTTTGTTAAGATGCTCATCATATCTCTTTTATAGGCATCAAAGGTATACATTGTATTAGCATTATTGTATGCAGCTATTGACCTTGCCAGCAATTCACTGTCACTAATCGAATCACAAAACATTAATGAATCAAGGACACCATCACAATTCAACGCATTGATATTTATGCCAAAGTCATTTATATCAACCCCACACTCTTTAGTTACTATAGGTATCATGGCACCCCGCCCCATAGCGGTAATAACGGACGTGGCAATCCCTTCAGAACAAGAGGGTAAAATAACGTAGAGACATCGAGCCGCAAGTTCAGAAAAGAAATCAGACTCAACATTTAAAAAACCATGAATAATGACGTTTTCCGGCACATCTAGGCACTGCAAGAGCTCTTGCTCCGCATTGGTATAACCACAAACATGAAGAGTCCAGTCAGGACGACACCTGAACGCCTCAATGGCAATATCAAGTCCCTTATGCAACAAGCCGTAACTACCAAACCACAATGCTGTTTTACGAGCACTTGCTATATCATCCAGAGTTCGAGTATAAGGGATACTTCCTTGGTGAAAACTGGGTCTGATTAAATCTATTTGAGACACGCCATTATCCAAGAAAGATTGTTTGGTTTGCTCATTCCCAATACAAATAACACTGTCGGCACAAGATGCCGCAATTCCCCATCTAAAATCCTGCACACGAGTAGACTTGAGCGGTACTGACTTATATCGCTTTGCAAATTCACTCAGGCGATGCAGAGAAGCTTGAGTACACTGCCAAGGGTGAGACCCTGTAGCATAATATACTTTCTTTCCCTGAGTGTTTTTTACTATGCATTGGTATAACGGAATGCCTTCACCAATGATCACATCATAGTCATCTAGGCTTAATCTAGTGTCGCGATTATTATTCACCACGTCCACATTAAAACCTAGTGAGTCCATGATTTCCGCTACGGCGACCGACTCCTGGTAATTTGAGTGGGCTTTATAATTACTTTTTTTGAAGTGATAGGTGCTATAAGAAAGCAAGGCTTTTTTTGAATTTTTCTTGTTGAAAACATTTCTTATGGGGCGTTGAAATATCAACTCATACACACTCAATACAAGACTGTTTTTTTTCAACCTATCCTTTATTTTATTCATTAAATCGCCGCCTCCAAATTCTTCCTTTTTTGAAAAATAATTATATATGTCAATGAAAATATGAATGCTACCACCCAACCAACAATGTAACCTAACAAGCCAGCTTGCCAGCCAAGCTGGGTATAACCAATTACGTTTATTAGGAAGGAGGCGAGCAACACACAACTCCATTTTGCGGAAAAAAATACAGCGGCTTTATTTTTTATAATTATGGAAGACAAGGCCACATCCATAAATACTAGCGGGGAAAAAATAACCAACTGATCGAATATTGGTACGCTTTCTATGTATTCATCACCATAAAGGATGGATATCAATAATGGGGATATCATATAGAGTACCGCAGCCCCCATAATACCGAGCGCAGTAAATAAAAATAGCATCAACATGCTGTTCTTTAAAATTTTGTCGCTGGCGGCACGATATACAAGTATCGGTCCCAGCACGGCTAGCAGCATGGTTGCCAATGCTGTAAATTGTTCGAAAGCACTGAACGCGGCCGCATAATGTCCAAAGTCGCTTGAAGATAATTTGCTTTCCATATAGATTCGGTCAAATTTCAAGAATGCATTCATACAAATCAAACCAAACCAGAACTTGACTCCATCATTGAAAATCTCATACATCAACGACTTGTCTATTGTATTTAATTTAAATGAATAACCCTTATCAATTTTTTTATAAAAAGCATAACATCCAAAAGAGACTAAAATACTTTCTAATATCAATGCCAATAGGATTGGTATTGGACTTGCATCCATGAAAACCAGTAAAGCAACCATGGCGCACTTAATAACAAGAGAACACAACCTTATTCGACTGGTTATGTAATAATAACCCCGACATTCCAGCTGAAATCTAAATATCCCC
Source organism: Aeromonas bivalvium (assembly GCF_046078285.1). Lineage (NCBI taxonomy): Bacteria > Pseudomonadati > Pseudomonadota > Gammaproteobacteria > Aeromonadales > Aeromonadaceae > Aeromonas > Aeromonas bivalvium. Next base: position 89,234 of record NZ_JBGXBV010000004.1, on the reverse strand, counting down.
ATAGGTTCGGAGTATATTATCCCGAGGGACAGAATCATGATGAAGTAAGCTTGATTCGCTCCAGAGATAGAAAATAAAACATAAGTCAACAGACCGATGTAAATCGTGACTGATATCGCCAATCTATATGCTATGGATGTATTGATGACAGATATATCCAGGCTGCCATTCTCTTTCAATCTGGAATAGAATATTTCAGCCGGACACAACCAGGTCATAGCAGTAATAACAAAAAGAATTGACATTGCCAGCTGATATGCGCCGAACAACTCTACACCAAAGTGACGGGCTATAAGCCCAGTCACCACCATGGATAATAATATTTGGACCGCTCGTTCACCCAAGGCCCATATTATATTTTTCAAGTTGCCTTTCATTGCAGTAACGGACATGTTATCCAACTTTTCTTCTAATATACTGTCTTACATATAAGAGGACTTTCCTTGGGGTAAGGATACCTACAATAGAAATCATCTTAAGTTTGCTGAACTCCATGGATAATATGTTTTTCGATAATAAGGATACTGCTGTTCTTTTACTGCCACGAATTGAGTTGTTTACTGCACGCTCTAGCTCATATTTTCTAATGAACAGATTTGCTGATTCTTTGCTCGCACCAAAGCCAGGGTTGTTAACCCTGGCTTTAAGTCTTGTAATAAAAGGCAACTCTTCTAGCAAACAACTATTGAAAGATAGGCTATTACCAACCCCCATGTTGTAATTAGATAGCGCAACATCAGTAAAGACTATACGGCCATGCTCTGCAAGATGAAACCATACCTCCTGGTCCTCTCCCATAGACTCTTTCAGTGGGAAGTATCTTTGGTTTTTTATAAAATATTCTTTCCTAACTACACATGAGGACGCGCAGAAAAAAGCACCATTAGCCCATGATTTATAGAAATCATCAATGACGATGGATCGATACTGTTTCTGAGCTACTGATAGTGTAGATATAGTCACTGCACTATTTTTATGTTTAAAGTATCCCGTTGTAAACGCATCAGCATCAGGGTGCGCTAGTATAGACTTATACACTGCATTTAAAAAATCGACCTCATACCAGTCATCCGCATCAAGAAAAGCTATATATTCTCCCGATGCCTCTTCAATTCCCTTGTTCCTTGCTGCTGATACGCCACTATTCTTCTGGTGGAAATATTTAACTCTATCATCTTTTATTTCTTTTACGATTTTCTCAGAGTTATCCTGAGAACCATCGTCTATAACAACAACTTCAAAAGAGGTGAATGTTTGAGCAAGGACACTTCCTATACATTTTGAAATAAAGTCCTGCTTATTATAAAGCGGAATTACAACACTAAATATTGGGGCAGTCATATCTTATGTGTTATCACTAAAAAAGTCATTTATAAGTCTGATAACGAGGTCAACGCTGTCGTCGCTCATGGTCGGGTCAAGAGGTAATGACATGACATTTTCGTGGATCAGCTCTGTTATTGGCAAATTACCGTGCTCGATCTTGTTCTTATATGCTTGTTGTGCATGAGGGGGAATTGGATAATGGATCAGTGTCTGCACACCATGCTGATGCAAGTAAGCACTCAGCTCTTCACGCTTCGTTGTTCTAATCACGAAAAGATGCCATACATGAGCCGTTTGTTCTACAACAGTAGGGAGGGTAAGGCTGTCATTAGATATTATTCCATTTAAATAGCAATTGGCTATTTGTTGCCTACGAGCAATCTCGCCATCTAGATAGGGCAGTTTGACTCTAAGCATGGCAGCCTGGATCTCATCCAGCCTGCTATTAACACCTTGATAGATATTTTCATATTTTTTATGAGAGCCATAGTTTCTTAATGCTTTAAGCACATTCGCCAGATCATCATCATCTGTCGTTATTGCACCAGCATCACCTAAGGCACCCAGATTCTTACCCGGGTAAAAGCTGAATCCTGCAGCATGTCCCCAATTTCCGGCTTTCTTTCCATTCAACTGTGCGCCGTGTGCTTGTGCAGAATCTTCAAGAACCAGTAAAGCATGCTCGTTTGCTAACGCCATTAGCTCTGGCATAGGTGCCAACTGGCCATATAGGTGAACGGCCAGTATAGCCTTTGTTTTACTGGTAATAGCCGAACGAGCACCTTCCAGAGAGAGATTGAAAGTATGAGGATCGGGCTCGACCAATACCGGCCTTAGCCTATTTTCAGTAATGGCTAGAATCGAGGCTATGTATGTATTTGCCGGGACAATGACTTCATCGCCATCACAAAGCAGCCCCATTTCTTTCCATGCTCTCAATACCAAGATTAAAGCATCTAATCCATTGGCAACACCAATAGTATGTTTAACACCACAATAAGCTGAAAACTCTTTCTCGAATGAGGATAATTCTTCCCCTGCGATATACCAACCGGAATCAATGACTCTGCAACATGCGGCCTTAAGTTCGTCAGCATGTCGTGCATTTATTTCTTTCAAATCAAGGAAGTTTATCATATATCACCGTCGAGAATTTTTACTATCTTTGCAGGATTACCAACTACAAGAACGTTATCGGGTACATCTTTAGTAACTACAGCACCCGCACCTACCATGCTGTTTTTTCCTATTGTTATACCAGGTAAAACAGTGGCATTTGCACCAAGGGAAGCCCCCTCCTTAATATGAGTCCTCATATACTCATCTGGATAGACCTTTGAACGAGGATACTTATCGTTGGTGAAGGTGACAGATGGCCCTAGAAAAACATTATTCTCTATAGTAATGCCATCCCACAAATACACACCCGACTTAATCGTTACATTATTACCTACGACAACGTCGTTTTCTATCAGTGTGTGTGCACATACGTTACAGTTTTCACCTATTACAGCACCTTCTAGGATCACTGAATATTGCCAAATACGGGTGCCCATACCAATAGAACTGCTATGCACATCACTTAATGGGTGAATGAACATTATCCCTCCTGAACCTGGGAGATAAACGCTTCATAATCTCTTACGTAGTCATTCTCATCATACAACTGATCAGCCAACACCATCAGGACACAATCATCTGAAAAATCATACATTTCACGCCACATGAATGATTCAATCAACAGCCCTTGCGCTGGGTTATCCAGCAATATATCGACTCGCTCTCGGCCATCATCAAGCATGAAACGACAGGATCCACGTACAGCGATTGCGACCTGTTTCAGAGTCTTGTGTGCATGAAACCCGCGCCTGACCCCCGGGTTGGTTTTAAACATGTAGTAGACACGCTTTATTTCGAAAGGAATGTTTTTTCCTTCCTCCAACGCGACTAATGAACCTCGCTCATCACCATGTGCTTGCAATGGAATTAATTTTACTTGCATTGATTCATCGCCTCTACATAGCTTGACAACGTCATTGCCATTTGATCTTTTTGTGAAAGTCTTATATCTGATATGGGCCATGATATGTTCAAAGTAGAATCATTCCAGATTATTGACGCTTCGCTTTCGGGATGATAATACTCTGTTGTTTTATACAAGAATTCTGCCGTTTCGCTCAGTGTCACAAATCCGTGAGCAAATCCTTCTGGGATCCATAACTGCTTTTTATTCTCTGCAGATAGATGAACGCCTACCCATTTTCCAAAGGTTGGCGATCCGAGACGAATATCGACAGCAACATCAAACACTTCGCCGAAAACACATCTGACCAATTTACCCTGAGCATGAGGTGCGGACTGATAATGCAAGCCCCGTAGCACGCCCTTACTCGATTTAGAGTGATTATCTTGTACGAATGTGACGGGATGCCCCACCGCTTGTTCAAAGTTTTTATGATTGAAACTTTCAAAGAAAAAACCGCGCTCATCACCAAAAACATTGGGCTCAAAGAGCAGCACATCAGGGATTTCAGTTTTTACAATTCTCATAAGAATTATTTCCCTTTAATCATTTTCAGCAAATACTGTCCATAAGCATTTTTAGCTAATGGTGCTGCTAATATTCTGATCTGCTCTGCATCAATGAACCCTTTTCGATAGGCTATTTCTTCTGGGCAAGATACTTTCAGCCCCTGTCGGGTCTCGATGGTCTGAATAAAGTTACTCGCTTCAATCAGGCTTTCATGGGTGCCGGTATCGAGCCAGGCATAACCACGACCCATCATGGCGACCGACAGATTGCCTTGCTCCAGGTAGATACGGTTCACATCGGTGATTTCAAGCTCACCACGCGGCGACGGCTTCAGACTCTTGGCGATCTCCACCACGCTGTTGTCGTAGAAATAGAGGCCAGTCACCGCATAGTTGCTCTTGGGCTCCAGTGGTTTTTCTTCCAGAGAGATAGCAGTGCCCTGCTTGTCAAATTCCACAACCCCATAACGCTCTGGGTCGTGCACGTGGTAGGCAAATACGGTGGCACCACTCTCTTTTCCCGCTGCCGCTTCCAACTGCTTCTGCAGGTCGTGACCATAGAAGATGTTGTCGCCCAGCACCAGCGCACAGGGATCTGACCCGATAAACTCTTCACCCAGAATAAACGCTTGTGCCAATCCGTCCGGGCTTGGTTGCACCTTGTACTGCAAACTCAAGCCCCATTGGCTGCCATCCCCGAGTAACTGTTCGAATCTAGGGGTATCTTGCGGCGTGCTGATGATCAAGATATCGCGAATACCCGCCAGCATCAGGGTGCTCAGCGGGTAGTAGATCATCGGCTTGTCATAGATAGGCAGCAACTGTTTGCTCACCGCCATGGTCACCGGATAGAGGCGAGTGCCTGAACCCCCGGCCAGAATAATGCCTTTACGTTTAGTCATGATGCTTATTTTCTTGTTTTAAGCTGCAAAGAAAAGGGTGGCCAAATGCTACTCCTTTTACGTTTTATCCCTACCGACGAAGACTGCATTCAATACATCTTTGGTCAGTGACTTACTTGTCCAAGATCTCGGTCAACATCCGATCCACACCGGCGGTCCAGTCCGGCAATACCAGATCGAAGGTCTGCTGGAATTTGCGGGTATCGAGCCGAGAGTTATGGGGACGTTTGGCCGGGGTTGGGAAAGCGCTGGTCGGCACGGCATTGAGTTGCGTGACAGCCAGTGCAACCCCAGCCTCTCTAGCCTTGGCAAATACCCGCTGGGCATAGTCAAACCAGGTGGTCGTACCGGAGGCGATCAAATGGTAAAGCCCGGCGACCTCTGGCTTGTTTTGCGCAACGCGGATCGCATGAGCGGTGCAATCGGCCAGCAACTCGGCACCGGTCGGGGCACCAAACTGGTCGTTGATGACAGATATTTCTGCACGCTCCTTGCCAATACGCAACATGGTCTTGGCAAAGTTGTTGCCTCGGGCGGCATAGACCCAACTGGTGCGAAAGACAAGGTGGCGTGAGCAAAGCGCAGCAGCATGCTCCCCTGCCAGCTTGGTCTCACCATAGACGTTGAGCGGGGCGGTCTGGTCGCTCTCAGTCCAGGGCCGCTCGCCACTGCCATCGAACACATAATCGGTGGAGTAGTGCACCAGCCAGGCACCCAACGCCTCGGCTTCTTTGGCGATAGCGGCCACACTGGTGGCGTTGAGCAGCTCGGCAAATTCCTGTTCACTTTCCGCCTTGTCGACTGCCGTGTGGGCCGCCGCGTTTACGATGACATCGGGTTTGACCAGACGAACCGTTTCTGCCACCCCTGCCGGGTTGCTGAAATCACCGCAATAGTCGGTGGAATCGAAATCGACGGCGGTAATACTTCCCAGCGGGGCCAGTGCACGCTGAAGCTCCCAACCCACCTGACCATTCTTGCCGAACAGCAGGATATGCATCAGCTTCGCTCCCCGTAGTTCTGCTCGATCCAGGACTGGTAGGTTCCGCTCTTGACATTGCCGACCCACTGCTGGTTATCGAGATACCACTGCACCGTCTTCCTGATACCGGACTCGAAGGTCTCTTGCGGTTGCCAGTTCAGTTCAGCGCTCATCTTGCCGGCATCGATGGCATAACGACGGTCATGGCCGGGTCGATCAGTCACATAGGTGATTTGCTCGCGATAGGAACTCGCTTTGGGCACCATCTCATCGAGCAGGTCGCAGATGGTGTGCACGACTTCCAGGTTCTGTTTCTCGTTGTGGCCACCTATGTTGTAGGTCTCCCCCACCACGCCAGTAGTCACCACGGTATACAGTGCACGGGCATGGTCTTCCACATAGAGCCAGTCACGGATCTGGTCCCCCTTGCCATAAACCGGCAGCGGCTTGCCATCCAGGGCATTGAGGATCACCAGCGGGATCAGCTTCTCGGGGAAGTGATAGGGGCCGTAGTTGTTGGAGCAATTGGTGACCACGGTCGGCAGGCCATAGGTACGGCGCCAGGCGCGCACCAGGTGGTCGCTCGAGGCCTTGGAAGCAGAATAGGGGCTGCTGGGAGCATAAGGGGTGGTTTCGGTGAAGAGCGGCAGCGCAACACCGGGGGCCACTTCATCTGGATGGGGCAGGTCGCCATACACCTCGTCGGTGGAGATATGATGGAAGCGGAAGGCAGACTTGCGCGCCTCATCCAGTCCATTCCAGTAAGCGCGGGCCGCTTCCAGCAGCATGTAGGTGCCGACGATATTGGTTTCGATGAAATCGGCCGGGCCCGAAATGGAGCGATCGACATGGCTCTCCGCCGCCAGGTGCATCACCGCATCCGGCTGATGCGCGGCAAATACCCGATCCAGCTCGGCGCGGTTGCAGATATCTACCTGCTCGAAGGCGTAACGCTCACTGGCCGATACCTCTGACAGGGACTCCAGATTGCCCGCATAGGTGAGTTTATCCAGATTGACAACGGAGTCGTTAGTGTCCTTTATGATATGACGAACGACTGCCGAGCCGATAAAGCCCGCTCCGCCAGTAACGAGTATTTTCATAGATATGCTCTTGAATAGGAATTAATGCTGAAGTGGGGTGTACTAGGGGTATTTTTTTTGAATAGGAAGCACGGTTTTTGTGCAACCGAGTCCACGTGCCAGCCCAAATGCAATAGCTACCGCCCCTGAGTTACAGCCCCCAGTTTGCTGCTTTTGACCGGATTGTGTGCGTGCAAGGATCATGATGTTGACCTCAAGTGACGCTTAGCACTGCAGGAGTTCGTATCGGGAGCTCAGGGATGAGTTGACACGCGCTGGACTCTCCATGAAAAACGCTCATGGACAGTCGTTAAAACAGCCTAGGATTCTATCACTTCCCTCCCGCCAAGAGATACTGAAAAGCAAATTGCCAGGGCCCGTTTGGTGGATTAATCCGCAATTAATCGAGTGCCGTTGGAATCTGTCTTTATCCTTGTTCGATGTATTGCCTCTATTCAGCCAGGAAAGCATCCACTTTGGAAACCGACTAACGAAAAGAGGCAGCCATCGGGGGATGGCTGCCTCTTAATATCAACTTAATCAATATATTACATCTGATCGATCATGTCCTGGGCGAACTGGGAGCAGGAGCGCAGGGTAGCGCCTTCCATCAGTCGCTCGAAGTCATAGGTGACCGTCTTGTTGGCGATGGCACGCTCCATCCCCTTCACGACCAGATCTGCCGCCTCGGTCCAGCCCAGGTGACGCAGCATCATCTCGGCAGAGAGGATGAGGGAACCCGGGTTCACCTTGTCCTGACCTGCGTACTTGGGTGCAGTACCGTGGGTCGCTTCGAACAGGGCCACACCGTCGCCGATGTTGGCGCCCGGGGCGATGCCGATGCCACCGACCTGAGCGGCCAGGGCGTCGGAGATGTAGTCACCATTCAAGTTCATGCAGGCGATGACGTCATACTCGGCCGGACGCAGCAGGATCTGTTGCAGGAAGGCATCGGCGATGACGTCCTTGACGATGATGGTTTTGCCGGTCTTGGGGTTCTTGAAGGAGCACCAGGGGCCGCCGTCGATGAGCTGGGCATCGTACTCTTTCTGGGCAAGGGCATAGCCCCAATCCTTGAAGGCACCTTCGGTGAACTTCATGATGTTGCCCTTGTGCACCAGGGTCACGGAGTCGCGGTCGTTGTCGATGGCGTACTCGATGGCGGCACGGACCAGACGCTCGGTACCGGCCTTGGACATGGGCTTGATGCCGATACCGCAGGACTCGGGGAAGCGAATTTTCTTCACGCCCATCTCGTTTTGCAGGAAGGCGATCACCTTCTTGGCTTCATCGCTGTCGGCTTTCCACTCGATGCCGGCGTAGATGTCTTCGGCGTTCTCGCGGAAGATCACCATGTCGGTCAGCTCAGGGGATTTGACCGGGCTGGGGGTACCCTGGTAGTAGCGCACCGGGCGCAGGCAGACGTAGAGATCCAGCTCCTGGCGCAGGGCAACGTTGAGGGAGCGGATGCCGCCGCCGACCGGGGTGGTCAGCGGGCCCTTGATGGCCACACAGTATTCACGGATGAAATCCAGGGTCTCGGCCGGCAACCAGGCGCCTTCACCATAGACATGGGTGGACTTCTCACCCGTGTAGATCTCCATCCAGGCGATCGAACGCTCGCCTTTGTAAGCCTTCTCGACCGCAGCGTTGACCACGTTCAGCATGGCCGGGGTCACGTCCACGCCGATACCATCCCCTTCGATAAACGGAATGATGGGGTTGTTCGGCACGTTCAGCTTGCCATCGGCTGCAACGGTGATTTTCTGACCCTGGGTCGGGATTACTACTTTGCTTTCCATCGGCATCTCCTAACTTCCGTTTGTTATCAATCTGATCATTTCGCGCGGCCATCTTAGCCCATCCCTTTACATAATCAAATGGCGAGCACGCAGCGCGGGCCATAGTCGCGCACTGGATCACAATGCACCCCGAGTCCGGATGAAACAGGCAGCAGGTCCACGCTTTCTCCCTCTCCTTCGGCGGCGCTCATGCAGGACACATCGATGCCACTCGACGCCATATTCTGGATATCCGGGACAGAACGAGACCCATAAGACTCACGCACCGCGCAAACGATATGCCTGTACAGGCAGGGAAGAGGACAAACCATGCAAAACCCCATTGCGTTTTGGCGATGAAATAGCAATAGTTCTCACTTTCTTTCTAGTGTCCATCCCCCCGAGGTTCCAACAAGATGTTTCGTTCCCCCCTGGCAAGCTTGCTGCTGCTTGGCCAGCTCGCCCTGATGAGCTGGATGGCGCACGCCGCCCCCGTTGAAGTGGAAGATGTGATGGGCCGCAAGGTCTCTCTGAGCCTCCCGGCCAACCGCATCGTGCTCGGTTTCTATCCCGAGGATTATCTGGCCGTGGCAGGTGAGGGGGGTGCCGATCGCCTGGTGGGCATGTCCCGTGGCTGGTTCGTCAAGTCCCGCCCCGCCATCTGGTCCCTCTATGTGGCCAGCCTGCCGCAACTGGCCAAGGTGCCGGACCTTGGCAACGTGCAGGATCAGAGTTTTTCCATCGAGAAGACCCTGGCGGTCAAGCCCGATCTGGTGATCCTGGCCCAGTGGCAATACGAGGCCCTGGCCCCGGATCTGCCGCGCCTCGAGCAGGCGGGCATCCCGGTAGTAGTGGTGGACTACAACGCCCAGACCCTGGCCCGCCACATGGCGAGCACCCTGCTGCTTGGCAAGCTGACCGGCCAGGAGGCTCGCGCCCGCACGATGGCCGACGAATACAAGGCCAAAATTGACACCATCACGTCGCGCATTGCCGCGGCGAAGCGCCAGCCGCCCCGGGTCTACATCGAACTGGGTGACAAGGGCCCGGCCGAGTACAGCTACACCTATGGCAAGGACATGTGGGGCGCCATGGCCCTGCTGGCAGGCGGTGACAACGTCGCGGCCCCCTTCGTCGATCGCTGGGGTCAAATCCACCCGGAACAACTGCTGGCGAGCAAGCCCGAGGTGATCCTGATGGCGGGCTACGAGAGCGTCAGCAACCCAGAAGCGATGCAGGTAGGCCAGGATGTGTCGGCCGAGACCGTGCGCCAGCGCCTGGCAGGCTTTGCCGCCCGTCCGGGCTGGGGCGATCTGCCTGCGGTGCAGCAGGGTCGCCTCTATGCGGTCTATCACGGCGCCACCCGCAGCATCATGGATGCCGCCCTCATCGAATTCATGGCCAAGGCCCTCTACCCGGACCTGTTCCAGGATCTCGATCCCCTGGCCACCTATCAGAGCTTCTACCGCAGCTATCTGCCCATTCGTCCCCAGGGCACTTTTATGCTGGGTATCAAGCCGGGTGAAGCAAACTAAATCCCGTAGATCGGGCTTTGCCCACCTCGGCAGAGCCCTCTTCCTCATCCTCTTTAACCGGGCGCCCCACATGGTGCCCGCTTCAGGATTGTCATCATGAATGATTTGGCTGCCCTGCAGCAGACCCTCACCCGCCAACGGCAACGGGAACGCCGTCGCTGGCACTGGCTGGCGCTGCTCAGCCTGGTGCTGTGCATTACCCTGGTGCTCGACATCGCCACCGGCCCCTCCCTGCTGCCGCTGGGGGAAGTGGTCGATGCCCTGCTCTCTCCCGCCCAGGCGGACGCCATGACCCGCACCATAGTCCATGACATGCGCCTGCCCATCGCCCTGATGGCCCTGGTGGTCGGCGCCTCGCTCGGCCTTGGCGGCGTCCAGATGCAGACCCTGCTGGACAACCCCCTCGCCAGTCCTTACACCCTGGGGCTCGCGGCGGCAGCCGGGCTGGGCGCCGCACTGGCCCTCTACACCGGTGGTCTCGGGCTGCCGCCCCTGGTGGCCATTCCGGCCGGGGCCTTCATCCTGTGCATGGTTGCCGCCAGCCTCTTGTTCGGCCTTGCCATGATGCGCAACGTCAGCAGCCAGACCCTGATCCTGGCGGGCATCGCCCTGCTGTTCCTGTTCCAGTCCCTGCTCTCCCTGCTGCAGTTCCTCTCCTCCCCCGAGCTCAACCAGCAGATCCTGTTCTGGCTGTTTGGCAGCCTGATGCGCACCACCTGGGACTCCCTGGCCATCACGGCCGCCGTCACCCTGATCTGCACCCTGCTCATCTATCGGGATGCCTGGGCCCTCACCAGCCTGCGCCTCGGGGAAGCCCGCGCCCGCAGCCTTGGGGTCAACGTGGACAGGCTGCGCATGAAGACCCTGATCCTGGTCGCCCTGCTCACCGCCACCGCCACCAGCTTCGTCGGTGTCATCGGTTTCGTCGGCCTGGTGGCTCCCCACATCGCCCGCATGCTGGTGGGGGAAGATCAGCGCTTCTTGATCCCCCTCTCCGCCCTGTGCGGCGCCTGCATGCTGTCGGCAGCCTCTGTGCTCTCCAAGTCCATCGTGCCCGGCGCCCTGTTTCCCATCGGCATCGTCACCGCGCTCATTGGCGTGCCCTTTTTCATCTGGTTGATACTCGGCAGGGGGCGTAAACGTGCTTGAGATATCCCGACTCTCACTCTCCCTCGGCCAGCAGACCCTGCTGCGGGATCTCGACCTCACCCTGCAGCCGGGTCAGGTCCATGTGATCATCGGCCCGAACGGGACCGGCAAGACCTCATTGCTGCGCACCCTGTTTGGCGAGCTGACCCCAGCTACTGGCGAGATCAGTCTGGCCGGGCAGTCACAGCGCCAGATGACCCAGGCCAAATGGCGCCAACAGTTTGGCTACATGCCCCAGAACATCCAGCTGGAGCTGGACTTGAGCGTCATCGAGGTGGTGGTGCTGGGGCGTCTCGACAGCCTCTCCATGCGCCTGGCGGACGAAGACATACTGGCGGCCGGTCGCGCCCTGCAAGCCCTCGGCATCGCCCATCTGGCGGATCGCCCCCTCTACTCCTTGAGCGGCGGCCAGCGGCAGATGGTGCTGTTTGCCCAGGTGCTGCTGCGGGATCCCCGCATCATGATGCTGGACGAACCGGTCAGCGCCCTGGATCTGCACCACCAGATGCAGCTGATGGAGCACCTCTGTCAGCAGACCCGGGCGCAGCAGTGGATCACCCTGGTGGTGCTGCACGATCTCAACCTGGCGGCCCAGTTTGCCGATCAGCTGATCGTGCTGGCAGGGGGCGATCTGCAGGCCTTCGGTCCCCCCGCCCGGGTGCTCGACGCGGCCCTCATCGAGCGCCTCTATCAGGTGCCGGTGCAGATAAGCCACGATCAGAGCGGCATTCCCTTCCTGCGCACCGTGCGCAGAGCATCATGACGAGATCGCCCATGACGCCAGCTGCGACGTGGCCCGCAACCGGCGCCCGGGTAAACACCCCATGAGCCGCGCCTCCTACTGGCGGGACTGGCAGGGCATGAGCCCGGCCGCCCGCCTGCTCATCATCAACGGCCTGGCGTTCAACCTCGGCTTCTACATGATGCTGCCCTTCCTCGCCCAGCACATGGGCAGCGGGCTTGGTCTCGCCGGCTGGGCCTGCGGTCTGGTCATGGGGATGCGGGTGTTCAGCCAGCAGGGGCTGTTTCTGCTGGGGGGGACGCTCGGGGATCGCATCGGCTATCACCCCGCCATCGTCTGGGGTTGCCTGGTGCGATCCTTGGGCTTCATGCTGCTGGGCTGGGCCGAGTCTCTGCCCATACTGCTGCTGGCGGCGGCCCTGACCGGCTTTGCCGGGGCCCTGTTCACCCCCTGCGCCCAGGCTTACCTCGCCAGCGAATGCAGTGCGCCGGGTCAGCGTCAGCGCGCCTTCGCCCTGCACAATCTCGCCAGCCAGGCGGGCATGCTGCTCGGCCCCCTGGTCGGCCTCACCCTGACCCAGCAGAGCTATGCCCTGACCGGTTTCCTGGCGGCGGGCCTGTTCGCCCTGCTCGGGGTGTTGCAATATCGGGGGCTACCCAAACGCCCGGTAGACACCCACACCCCGCGCGGCGCCATCCTGCGACAGTGGGGCACCATAGTGCGCCAGCGCCCCTTCATGATGTTCACCCTGCTGGCGGGCAGCTATCAGATCCTGTTCCACCAGCTCTATCTGGCCCTGCCCGCCCATATCCAGAGCCTGCCGGACGCCACCCAGCTGCTCGGTGGCGTCTTCACCCTCTCGGCGGTGATCGGCGTCCTGCTCCAGCTGCCGGCGTCGCGTCTGGTGGAGCGCCGCCTTGGGGTGCCGCTCGCCATGGGGCTCGGCATAGGGCTGATGGGGATGAGCTATCTGGCCCTGCCCCTGCTCTCCCCCTGGCCGACGGCGGGCGTCCTGGCCCAGGTGGCCCTGCTCTCCCTCGGCTCAGTTCTCTGCTTCCCGCTCTTTGCCGCCCAGCTGCCCCGCTACGCCCCTCCCGAGCAACTCGCCAGCTACTACGGTTTTTATGCCAGCGCGGGGGGCTGCATGGCGCTTTTTGGCAACCTGCTCATCGGCTTTATGCTGGGGGAGGCGGGCAGCCGCCCCGCCACCGCCATCTGGTACCTGCTGGCCCTGGTCGGATTGCTGGCCGGGTTCGGCCTCTACACTCACCTCAGAGCCAGCCTGGCCCCAGCCGCCACCTCGTCTGCCTGAATGCACAAGGGCCATCTTGCGATGGCCCTTGTGATGGTTGATCAGGGGAGAATAGCCCGCTGACGCCGCAGCCCGACCGGATCCCCCCAAAGATGGGCAAGCCGGGGGCAGGATCCCGACGCCAGCTATCCGGCCAGGATCTCTGTGGCGTGCTGCGCCGACGCGGGCAACCCCAGACCCGTCCCATGCAAAAAAAAACACCGCCCTCTCTTGGGGCGGTGGTCATTATGCTTGTCATCCGGGCCTCGCGGCCGTCTGACTAGTGCTCTTGTGCCGCATTGAGCCTGGGCAGCTCGGTGCGCTCCCGTTGCAGTTCATCAAACCTGGCCTGCCATTTCTCCTGCGCCTGTTTCAGCCCCTGGGACTCGAATTTCTGGCGCATGGTGTCTACCTCTTGGTCAAGTTTTTCCATCTGGATGTCTCCTTACATCTCGATTGCACATCGGTTACACACTGGCTGACGGCACGGCCTCCATGGAGGCAGGTCAACCTGTTCCCGAGATTGGACACCAGGACAGCTCAAATTTCCCAACGAAATAAACGATTGATTATGCAAAAACCAATCTAAAAAAATGAGAAATATTTCGTTTGAGGCCATCCTTGGCGCGCTTATCCATCACCATAAAAAACCATAAAATCATTTCATATCAAATAATTAAAATAAATCCTCGGCAACGGGTCCGTCATCCTCCCAGGCCCCGGGCTATGCACGCTTTTGTCATGAAAGGCGGCCGAACCAGGCACGCCTTCGCTCTCTGCCCGGCTGACAAGGGGCGGTATAACCCCAGTCATCGATGCCCCATCCGGGATGCGGCTCGGTGCTGGCCGCCAATAGGTTGTCGATTGCAACCCTATCTCGTACCATGGCCAGCCATGGCGACTCACCGCGCTGGCCTGTTCTGCCAGCCCGGCCCACCGACACCGAACGGATACCACCTTCGATGAAGATACTGACATATGGCTCTGCGCTGGTCGCGGCCATTGCCGCTGTGCCCGCCCTCGCCTCCGGCGACGGTGGCGGGTGCGGCTTCTGGCTCACCGACTGCCCGCTGCCCACCTATCCGCTCTATCTCAACGAGAACGACACCCGGGGCAACCTGCTGATGCTGCTGGGGGATCAGCAGCGCCATTCCCTTCCCTTCACCCTGCCGGCGGATCCGCTAAACGAGCGTGACAAGGCGCTCTTCTCTCTGATGCACCTCCCCCAGCCAGACGAGGTGGAAGACCCGGCGCTGCGCGAGCAACTGGGCAAGCGGCTGGCCGCCTACGACCCGTCACTCCCCCCGCTGCTCGAGCACTACGCGGGCCGCGACTCCCTCTACGGCCACGCCATCTCCAATTCCCTCTCCTCGGTCAGTGCGTTTCTCGACGCCCTCGAGCAGAGCGAGGTGCCCGCCCCGGAGCGCACGCCGCTGCTGCGAAGCCGTCTGCTGATCCTGGGCCAACAGGAGAGCCCGGCCCCCGCCAGCGGGATGAGCAGTGCTGCCCTTGAGTGGCAGGGGTATCTGCAGGCCGCCCGTCACTTCTACGAGGACCGCTTCGAGGAGGCCCGCGCAGGCTTTGCCGCCTTGCAGCAGGCTAAGGCCCCCTGGGTGGCCGAGAGCGCGACCTACATGGTGATGCGCACGGAGATCAACCTCGCGATGAAGGAAGCCAAAGACGAATACGGCGATCAGGACGTGGCCAGGAGTGACAAGGAGGCCCTTCGCCGCGCCATGGCCCAGGGTCAGGCCTATCTGGCGGCCTACCCGCAGGGGCGCTACGCCAGCTCGACCAAAGGATTGTTCAGACGCATCCAGTGGATGGCCGGGGATCTTGGCGCCCTGCGGGATGCCTATGACGAGGCCATGGCAACCCGCCAGCCCTTGCCGGCGCTGGAGGCCCTGGTCAACGAGATCGATCTCACCCTGCTCAGTGGCGATGCCTATCGCCAACAGGCGGTCTATCAGGACTCGGCCCAGCCGGCGCTGTTGTTCGTCAATGCCCTGCGGGGCCTCAGACCTGCCTATGAGCGGCCACGGGACTGGCAAGATGCCCAGCTGGACGACGCCATCGCGCAACTGCAAAAAACCGGCAACACTGAGCAGGCGGCCTACCTCAAGGCCTATATCCTCTTGTTGGACAAGCAGTTCGAGCAGGTGCTGACCCTGCCCTCCCCGGGCCAGGAGGACGCCACCCTGGCATTCAGCCACCAGATGCTGCGCATCTGGGCCTGGCAGGGCATGAAGGCCTTCGACAAGGCCGAGCAGGCCCTGATGGCGCTGGTGACCTCCCCCCTGGGTCAGGCCCAGCAGGCGTTCGTGGAGAACGTGCTGGCAGATCACTGGGTGCGCACCGGCAACACGGCGGCCATCTTCCAGCCGGGCAGCCCCATCACCCAGCTGCGCATCCGCGCGGCCGTGCTCAAGCAGGAGGCCGAGCCCGCCCTATTGCGCCAGCAAGCCAGTCAGGGCCCGAGCGCGGCGGAGCGGCAGATTGCGCTCCATACCCTGCTGGTGCGGGATCTCATCGCCAGCGACGCTGCCACCTTCTTGCAGGATCTGGCCCTCATCCCCGCCGATCACAAGGAGGCGACCCCTCCCGCCGACGCCCCCTGGCAGCCGGTGCCCAATGGGGATGTGCGCCTCTCGGCATTCCAGTGGCGCGGGGAGGAGACGCCCCAGGGCTACCACTGCCGGGATCTGGCCCAGACCCTCGGCACCCTGGTGCAGCGCCCCGACGACGGTCATGCCCTCAACTGCTTGGGAGAGTACCTGCGCAGCCGAAAGCCCCATATCGACCTGTGGCAGGGTAGCGAGATGATCTGGGGACTGGCGCAAGACGAGCGCCCCACGTCCCCGAGTCGCCTCGCCCTCTATCAGGCCGTGATGGCCAACCCCAAGGCGGAGCCCGAGGACAAGAGCTATGCCCTCTATCGCGCCATCCAGTGCTATGCCCCCTCCGGCTACAACAGCTGCGACAGCCAGGAGATCCCCAAACGCACCCGGCAGGCCTGGTTCAACACCCTCAAGCAGCGCTATGGCAACTCGGTGTGGGCCAGATCCCTCAAATACTACTGGTGAGCCATGAGCAGACCTCCTGAACGCGCCCTGATGGCGCTGCTGCTGACGACCCTGGCCACTCCCCTTGAGGCCAGCGTCGATGCCAGCGCCTATCACGGGTTCTGGCTCTGGTCCGCCACCCGCCACCAGCCGGTTCTGGAACAGGCCAGCACCCTCTATCTGCATCAGGGGGAGATCCTGGACAGGCCCGGCGGCCCCCGCTTCGTCAAGCTGGGGCGGGTTCCCTCCCCCCTCAAGGCCGGGCAGGTCTGGCTGGTGGTGCGTGTCAACGCCCTCCCCATCTCCCCCGCCCACCAGCAGGTGCTGGTGCGCCTCTACGAGGCGTGGCGCGCGGCCGGGGCCCAGGTGGCGGGCATCCAGATCGACTTCGATGCGGCGACCCGCCAGCTCGATCGCTATGGCGACGCCCTGCAACAACTGCGGCGCGCCCTGCCTCCCGGGTGCAAGCTCAGCGTGACTGGGCTGCTCGACTGGGCGAAAACGGGGGACGTGGCAGAGCTCAATCGCCTGCCAGTGGACGAGCTGGTGATCCAGACCTATCAGGGCACACGCACTGTGCCTGGCTATCAGGCCTATCTGCCCGCCATGGCGCAACTGACCATCCCGTTCAAGATAGGGCTGGTGCAGGATGGGGAGTGGGATCCCGCCTGGCAGACAACACTGGCCGCCTCCCCCCACTACCGGGGCGAGGTGGTCTTCCTTCTCAACCGCCCGGCGCCGAGCCCGGGGGCCGGCAGGGCGATATCCTCCTTCACACCCCCTGCCCCTTGATCCAGCGCCGATAGCGGGCGTTGCCACACAGGGTCTGCCACTGCTGGCAGGCCAGCGCCAGGACGGGCGCCACCCCGGGGTTGCTGGCCCTGCCGCGGCCAAGGCGGCGCAGCTGGTATTTCACCATCGCCATGTAGCCTACCGAGGCCAGCACCTTGTTGCGCCAGGGGATGGGCCGCAGCTCGGCGCTGACCTCCTGCTCCCGGCGCCATCTGGCGGGCAGATCCGGGGCTATGGCAAGCGCGGTGGCCATGCCGACGACCGCCACTCCGCTGCCGAGCACCTGCTCCACCACCGGATAACGGCGGATCCCCCCGGTCACCATCACGGGCATGCGGGCGGCAGCCACTATCTCCTCTGCAAACGTCAGAAAATAGGCTTCCCGCGCCAGGGTGCGGCCATCCCGGGCCTGGCCGTGCATGGCGGGCGCCTCGTAACTGCCGCCGGAGAGCTCCACCAGATCCACCCCGAGGGGGTTGAGCATCTCGACCACAGCCCTGGCATCCTTGGTGCTGAAACCGCCGCGCTGAAAGTCGGCGGAGTTGAGCTTGACCGCCACTGCAAAGCGCTCCCCCACCTGCTCACGGATCCCCTGCACTATCTCCAGCAGCAGGCGGGCACGATTCTCAAGGCTGCCGCCCCAGCGATCAGGGCGCTGGTTGGTGAGCGGCGAGAGGAACTGGCTCAGCAGATAGCCGTGGGCGGCGTGGATCTGCACCCCGTCAAAACCCAGATCCTGTGCCAGCCGCGCCGTGTGGATGAAGCGCGCCTTCACCTCGGCAATATCGCGCTCGCTCATGGCCCTGGGCGGGGCGAACTGTTTGGAGAAACTGCCGAGCGCCATGGGCACGGCGGAAGGGGCCAGGGTGGGCTGCCCCAGCGCCGCCGGCATCTGGCGACCTGGGTGGTTGATCTGCATCCAGATCTGGCCCCCGCCGCTTTTGGCCGCCTCGGCCCAGGCCCTGAAACGCTCGCCTATCTGTGGGGATAGCGCCGGGGAGTCGAGCACCACGCCCCCAGGCCCCGTCATGGCGCGCCCGTCCACCATCACATTGCCGGTGATGATAAGGCCGGCGCCCCCCTCTGCCCAGGTGCGATAGAGCTGGATCAGCGCCTCCGAAGGGGCATGGTCACGGTCGGCCATGTTCTCTTCCATGGCGGCCTTGGCGAGGCGGTTGATAAGCTGGCTGCCACTCGGCAGGGTCAGGGGAGTAAAGGGGTTCATGGCAATCTCCTCGGTAGTGAGGGCCCCACCATAAGTTTGAAGCTGACTTGAAGGTCAAGCCCCTTTGTCGGGATGCCGCTGCGATGGGGGAAACGCTATCCAGCCGCACCGCCCTTGCTCGGAACCGTTGACATTCAAGCGGACTTTAACCCTAGAATTCCCCAGACCCCGCCCCCTCAGTCATTGACATGGCGGGCCCATCAACCCGCAGCCCGGGAGGCAAGATGAAGATAGGTGAACTGGCCAGACAGACCGGCATGGCGGCCTCGGCCATCCGCTTCTACGAAGCCAGGGGCCTGCTCAGCCAGGTGCGGCGGGGTGCCAACGGCTATCGCGACTACCCGCCCGAAACGGCGCAGTTGCTGGCCATCATCGGCCAGGCCCAGCAGGCGGGCTTCTCCCTCGACGAGATCAAGCAGCTGGTACCCGCCGACATCAGCACCTGGCAGCACGCCCCGCTGCTGGCGGCGCTCAAGTCCAAGGTGAGCGACATCGAGGCGCTGGAGGCAAGGCTTGCCCACAGCAAGCAGCAGTTGCAGGCCCTGATCCAGCTGGTTGAATCCAAACCGGGCGAGATGCCGTGCGAGGAGAACGCCGCCCGGGTGCTGGCCACCATGGGCATTGCCTCCCCCGAGGGCACCGCCAAGGCCACCACATCGGTCAAGCCCGCCATCGTTTCGCGCGGCGCGCACCGTCACAAACAGGGAGAGAGATAAGGATGACGTTTGTCGAGATGGACCCCGCTCACCTGCCGCTGGCCCTGCTACTGGAGGCCGATCCCGCCGCGTCGCGCATCGCCGCCTATCTGCCCGGGGCCTGGGGCTTTGCCGCCCTGGCGGACAAGGAGGTCGTGGGGGCCTGCGTGGCGGGCCTGGTGGGGGAGCAAACCGCCGAGATCTTCAACATCGCCGTTGCCCCGAACCGACAGCAGCAGGGCATAGGCTCCGGCCTGCTGCGCTTCGTGCTGACGAACCTTGCCGGGAAGGGGATAGGCCGCGTCGAGCTCGGTACCGGCAGCTTCGGCCACCAGCTCACCTACTACCAGCGCCACGGCTTTCGCGTCCATGCCGTCGTGAAGGATCACTTCCTCATCCACTATCCCGAGCCCCTGATGGAGCACGGCATCCAGCACAAGGACATGCTGCGCCTCTCCCTTGTGCTGGCGCCGGACACCGCGTCCCCCTGATCCGAGAGGCTGAGCCCTGCCCTCCCCCTGATGGCCGCCCCCTGTGGTACACTCCGCCATCCCCTGTTTTTGGTATGCACGCGATGAAACCTGCCCGTCCCCGCCTCTCCCTCTCCGCCCGCCCTGACACCGAGCACAAGGCCAAAGGGCCCACCACGGCGCGCCCATCCCAACGCAGGAAGGCGCAGCACCCAGGGAGAGTCAACGAGCGCAAACCGGCCCCCGCCCCGGCTGATCGCAAGCTGCTGCTCCTGAACAAGCCCTACATGGTGCTCTGCCAGTTCACCGACGAAGGGGGCCGCGAGACCCTCAAGGATTACATCACCGAGCCCGGCATCTATGCCGCGGGCCGGCTAGACCGCGACAGCGAAGGGCTCTTGCTGCTCACCAACGACGGCAAGCTGCAGGCGCGCCTCACCCAGCCGGGAGAGAAGACCCCCAAGACCTACTGGGTACAGGTGGAAGGAGTGCCGAGCGAGGAGAAACTGGCTGCCCTGCGCGCCGGGGTGGAGCTCAACGACGGCATGACCCTGCCCGCCGGGGCGCGCATCATGGCGGAACCGGCCGTGTGGCCACGCAACCCGCCCATACGCGAGCGCAGGGAGATCCCCACCTGCTGGCTGGAGATCAAGATAGTGGAGGGGCGCAACCGCCAGGTGCGGCGGATGACCGCTCATATCGGCTACCCCACCCTGCGCCTTATCCGCTACGCCATCGGGGAGTGGACCCTCGATGGTCTGGCGCCGGGGGAGAGCCGCGCCCTGCCCGCCCCCGAGCTGGCACCCGCGCCACGACCAGCAGCCACGCACGGCAAACCACGGGCATCCGCCGCAGCCGGGGGCACTGGCCGCAGCGCCCCCCGAGCCGCCCGGCCAACAGATCAGAAGCCACGCCAGGAGCGGAGCCGCCGCGGGGCAGACCCGCGCCCTGGCAATCGCAGCGGCGGGCGCACCACCGCCCGCCGTCCGGCCCGCACCAAGCCCTCTGAATGAAGGCGACAGCGGATCTGCATCGAGCGCCCCCGCAGGGGCACAGCCAACAAGACAAGGAGTCCTTATGAGCGATCACCCACCGCTGCCCACCCGCCTCACCGTGGCCGCCCTGGTGCACTGGCAGGGGCGTTTCTTGCTGGTGGAAGAGGAGATTGCGGGCAAGCGCCGCTTCAACCAGCCCGCCGGCCACGTGGAGCCGGGAGAAGATCTCATCCAGGCGGCCTGCCGCGAGCTGAAGGAGGAGACCGGGCTCACCGCCGCCCCCACCGGCTGGCTCGGGGTCTATCTGTTCAAACCGGCAGACAGCGAGGCCACCTTTGTGCGCACCGCTGTCATCTTCGACCTTGAAAAGTCGCCCGGTCAGCACCATCCAGAAGATCCCGATGGTGACGTACTGGCCTGTCACTGGCTCAGCCTGGAGGAGATTGCCGAGTGCAAGCCGGCCCTGCGAAGCCCCCTGGTGTGGCAGTGCATCCAGGACTATCTGGCCGGCACCCGCCTGCCGCTGTCGGCCCTCAAGGCCTTTATCTGAGAGCCGTTAGAAACTCTTTTTGACGCTATGGGGCCGAGACAAGAAAAACGATTTCCCACCGCCAGGCTTCCGAGGGGAACGGCGGCAGGGAGATGTGACCGGGGGCGCAAAACTCTGGTAGAATACGCCCCGTTTAAACGAACTGGTAACTTCGACTAATGACAGACAACAGCCAAATCAAGGTGATCGTCGGCATGTCCGGCGGCGTGGATTCTTCCGTCTCGGCCTACCTGCTCCAGCAGCAGGGCTATCAGGTCGAAGGCTTGTTCATGAAGAACTGGGAAGAAGACGACACGGACGAGTACTGCTCTGCCGCCCAGGATTTGGCTGATGCCAAGGCCGTCTGCGACAAGCTGGGGATGAAACTCCACACCATCAACTTCGCCGCCGAATACTGGGACAACGTCTTCGAGCACTTCCTGGAAGAGTACAAGGCGGGTCGCACGCCGAACCCGGACATCCTGTGCAACAAGGAGATCAAGTTCAAGGCGTTCCTGGAATTTGCCGCCGAAGAGCTGGGTGCCAGCTACATCGCCACCGGCCACTATGTGCGCCGTGACGACAGCACGGGCCGCCCCCGCCTGCTGCGCGGTCTGGACACCAACAAGGATCAGAGCTACTTCCTCTACACCCTGAGCGAAGCCCAGGTGGGTCAGAGCCTGTTCCCGGTCGGGGATCTGGAGAAGCCGGAGGTGCGCCGCATCGCCGAGCAGCTCGACCTCATCACCGCCAAGAAGAAAGACTCCACCGGCATCTGCTTTATCGGCGAGCGCAAGTTCAAGGACTTCCTGGCCAAGTTCCTGCCCGCCCAGCCCGGTCCCATCGAAACCGTGGATGGCAAGGTCATCGGCGAGCACCAGGGGCTGATGTATCACACCCTGGGTCAGCGCAAGGGCCTTGGCATAGGCGGTCGCAAAGATGCCACCGAAGAGGCCTGGTACGTGGTGGACAAAGAGGTGGAGCGCAACACGCTCGTGGTGGCGCAAGGGGAACACCCCCGCCTCTACTCCGACGGCCTTGTCGCGAGCCAGCTGCACTGGGTGGATCGCACCCCCATTCGGGCGCCGCGCCGCTGCACCGTCAAGACCCGTTATCGTCAGGAAGATATCCCCTGCCTGATCCAGCCCATCGACGATGAGACCATCCGGGTCATCTTCGACGAGAAACAGGCTGCGGTGACCCCGGGCCAGTCCGCCGTCTTCTACGACGGGGAAGTGTGCCTGGGCGGCGGCATCATAGAACAGCGTTTCAGCCATCCGGTGTAAGGGCTGGACGCTCACAAGCGTCCGCGCTGTACTCCCTTCTCCCCTCGCGGGAGAGGGGACAAAGAAAAAACAGCACAAGGCAGCGATACATGATTGGCAACTTCCAGGCCGGACATGGCATCAGCCGGTGAACGAACAAGACAGGGCCGTGAATCTATGAGCGACAAATTCCAAGACAGAACCATGGCCTTCGCAGGCATCTGCCAGGCCGCCTACCTGGTGCAGAAGGTGGCCCGTGACGGCTCCTGCGACGAAGCCTCCCTGCGCGAGAGCCTGCAAAGCATTCTGGTCACCGATCCCAAACAGCCGCTGGAAGTGTTCGGCAGCCACCTGGCCATTCGCGACGGCTACCGCGCCCTGGTGGAGCAGCTGGGGGCCGACGGCAGCCAGAAGAATGCCGAGCTGACCCGCTACGTGGTGAGCCTGATCGCGCTGGAGCGCAAGCTGGCCAAGCGCAAGGACATCCTCAACATGCTGGGGGAGCGGATCAGCCAGATCGGCCGCCAGCAACAGCATTTCGATCTGCTCGACGAGCAGATCCTGGCCAACATGGCGAGCATCTACAGCGACCTTATCAGCCCCATCGGGCCGCGCATCCAGGTGGCGGGCACCCCGCTGTTCCTGCAGCAGCCTCTGGTGCAGCACAAGGTGCGTGCCCTGCTGCTGGCGGGCATCCGCGCCGTGGTGCTGTGGCGCCAGCTCGGTGGCAGCCGTACCCAGATCATCTTCGCTCGCAAGAAGATGGTGGAACTGGCCAAACGATTTTAACCCCCACACCAATCATCAGGAGTTCACCCCATGGAGCTGTCCGCGCTGACTGCCGTTTCCCCGATTGACGGTCGTTATGGTGACAAGGCCGATGCCCTGCGCCCTATCTTCTCCGAATTCGGTCTGCTGCGTTTTCGCGTCGAAGTCGAGGTGCGCTGGTTGCAAAAACTGGCCAGCCACGCCGGGATCCCGGAAGTCCCAGCCCTGAGCGCGGCCGCCAATGCCGTGCTTGACGGCATAGTCCTCAACTTCAACGAGAGCGACGCCGCCCGCATCAAACAGATCGAGCGCACCACCAACCATGATGTGAAAGCGGTGGAGTACTTCCTCAAAGAAAAAGTCGAAGTGAACCCGGAGCTGGCCGCCGTCAGCGAATTCATTCACTTCGCCTGCACCTCGGAAGACATCAACAACAACTCCCACGGCCTGATGCTGAAGACCGCCCGGGAAGAGGTGATCAAGCCTTATTGCGAGAAGCTGATTGCCGAGATCAAGCGCCTGGCCGTCGAGTACCGCGACATGCCGCTGCTGTCACGCACCCACGGTCAGCCGGCCACCCCGAGCACCATGGGCAAGGAGATGGCCAACGTCGCCTACCGTCTGGAGCGCCAGCTCAAGCAGATCATGGCGGTCGAGCTGCTGGGCAAGATCAACGGTGCCGTGGGCAACTACAACGCCCACATCAGCGCCTACCCGGATGTGGACTGGCACCAGTTCTCCGAGGAGTTCGTGACTTCGCTGGGCCTGACCTGGAACCCCTACACCACCCAGATCGAGCCCCACGACTACATCGCCGAGCTGTTCGACGCCCTGGCCCGCTTCAACACCATCCTGATCGACTTTGACCGTGACGTCTGGGGTTACATCTCCCTGGGCCACTTCAAGCAGCGCACCATCGCCGGCGAAATCGGCTCCTCCACCATGCCCCACAAGGTCAACCCCATCGACTTCGAGAACTCCGAAGGCAATCTGGGTCTGGCCAACGCCGTGTTCCAGCACCTGGCGAGCAAACTGCCCATCTCCCGCTGGCAGCGTGATCTCACCGACTCGACCGTGCTGCGCAACCTGGGTGTGGCGGTGGGTTACTCCCTGATTGCCTATCAGGCGACCCTCAAGGGCATCTCCAAGCTGGAAGCCAACGCGGACGCCATGGCCGCCGATCTGGACGCCAACTGGGAAGTGCTGGCGGAGCCCATCCAGACCGTGATGCGCCGCTACGGCATCGAGAAGCCCTACGAGAAGCTGAAAGAATTGACCCGTGGCCGCCGCGTCGACGCCGAAGGGATGCGCACCTTTATCGACACCCTCGAGCTCCCCGAGCACGTGAAAGTCGAGCTGAAGAAGCTGACCCCGGCCAACTACATCGGCGACGCCCAGCGTCTGGTCGATCTGCTGAAATAAGGCGATAACCTGATATCCGGGGGCCCTGTGCATCTGTTGCCACAGGGCCCCCTGCTCTTTTCAAGCACCCGACAGGCCTTGCCCAAGCCCGCCTTGGGCAAGCCCTCTCACAAGATACGAGAAGCACCATGTACCAACTCAATCTGGATATCGCTCACTTCCTCGAGCATTACTGGCAGAAGCGCCCGCTCCTCATCAAGGGCGGTTTCACCGACTTTCAGGATCCCATCAGCCCGGACGAGCTGGCGGGGCTGGCCATGGAGGAGGTGATCGAATCTCGCCTCGTCACCCGCTTCAACAACAAGTGGGAGGCGTCCCACGGCCCCTTCGAATCCTACGATCACCTGGGGGAAGAGAACTGGACCGTGCTGGTGCAGGCGTGCAACCACTGGGTGCCCGAGGTGCACGAGCTGGCGGTGCCGTTCCAGTTCATCCCGGGCTGGCGCTTTGACGATGTGATGGTGAGCTTCTCCACCCCTCACGGCGGTGTCGGCCCCCACATCGACAACTACGACGTCTTCATCACCCAGGGCCAGGGCAAGCGCCACTGGCGTGTTGGCGACGCCAAGCCCCTTGGCGAGTTTGCCGCCCACGCCGCCCTGCTGCACTGCGAGCCGTTCGAGGCGATCATCGACGCCATCATGGAGCCGGGCGACATCCTCTACATCCCGCCCGGATTCCCCCACGAGGGCTACGCCATCGAGCCCTCCCTGAACTTCTCGGTGGGCTTTCGCGCGCCGGACGCCAAAGCGCTTATCTCTTCGTTTGCCGATCACCTGATCGACAACGATCTGCGCACCGAGCGATACGGCGACCCTGACCTCCAGCCCCGCGCCCGCCACGGCGAAATTCAGCCCCATGAGCTGCACCGCCTGCGGGAGCTGATGCAACAGGCCCTCGACGACGAGACCCTGTTCAAGGAGTGGTTCGGCACCATGATCTCCGAGGCCAAGCACGATCTGGACGTGAGCCCCATGGAGCCTGACTACAGCGCCGAGGAAGTGGCCGACCTGCTGAGCCAGGGCGAGCCCGCCATCAAGGTGCCGGGGCTGCGCAGCGTCTGGTTCAGCGGCGAGAGCCGCACCTGCTACATCGACGGCGAGGCCTGGACCCTGCCAAGCGAGGATCCGGCCGCCATTTCGCTCTTGTGCGACAAGGACATCATCACCCAGGCCGACATGGTGGAACTGGCCGATCAGGCCGGTTTCCTGCAGCTGCTGACCCGTCTCATCAACCGCGGTTACTGGTTCTTCGGCGACTGATCCCTGCCGGGTGGCATAGACGAAAAAGGCGCCTGATGGCGCCTTTTTCATGGCCGGATGCCCGAGGAACGGGCCCGCAGGCCAGGCTCCCAAAGCTCTGCTTACTTGGTATAAATCAATCAATTAGATAGGTATGCAACCCCGTCCCAAAGCTGCTAATTTCATTCCATGGTCAATATCCACATTTACCTGGCATCAACAAGGCTGTCACGGTGAGAGGCCGGGATCCCAGCCCAAGGGGAATAGAGGTAAGCATGCTGATCGAAAAAACGCTGATCGAACAATTCAATATCAACGAGATCGAGATCCAGCGACGCATGGCGCTATTGAAACTGAGCCAGGCCGAGCTGGACACCCTCGCCGCCCAGCAGCCGCTCATTGAACGTAATCTTGATGCCATCGTTGGCAAGTTTTACGAAAAACAGACGGAGTTCGATGAGATTGCCCTGTTGATTGGCGATTCGGATACCTTGCAGCGCCTGCGCACCGCCCAGCGTCGCTACATACAGGAACTCTTCTGTGGCCACTATGACAATGCCTATGTGAACAGCCGGCTGCGGATAGGGCTGGTGCACAAGCGCATAGGGGTGGAACCCAAGCTCTATCTCTCTGCCAGCTGTACCCTCAAGTACCTGATAGAAGACGTGCTGATCGAACAGATGAGCAACGCCACAGAGCGCTCTCTGGTCTTGCGTGCCCTCGACAAGCTCATCAGTTTCGACACTGCCCTGGTATTTGATACCTACATAGGGACTCTGCTCAGCGCCGTGGAAAATGCCAAGAAACGCATGGAGGCCTATGCCCGCGAGCTGGAGGAAAAATCCAAGATACTCAGTAGCCATGCGGAGCGGGATCCCCTCACCGAGCTCTACAACAAGCGCGCCATGATGAGTACCATCAACCGCGAGCTCAACGCCGCTATCCGCCGCAAGAGCTATCTCTCCGTCATCTACATCGACGTCAACAAGTTCAAGTTCATCAACGACACCTTCGGCCATGCCAAAGGAGACGAGGTGCTCCAGACCCTGGGGCAGGCCATCGCCGAGTGCTGCCGCAACACCGACTTCCCCTGCCGGATCGGCGGCGATGAGTTCTGCGTCATCCTGCCGGAAGCCAGCCGGGCGACGGCGCTGCACATCAGCGACCGCATTGAGGCCAGCTTCACCACCGCCTATCCCGAGTTCTCCATCAGCATAGGTATCAATGCCACCGGCAATGAAGAGTTTGTCAGCGTCAACGAGCTGATTGATGGCGCAGACAAAGCCATGTACGAAGCAAAACAGCAATCCTGACCCTGAATCCGCCCCACAAAAAATGGACCCTGACGGTCCATTTTTTGTGGGGCGGGTGCCACTGGTTACTCCTCCA
This sequence comes from Aeromonas bivalvium, assembly GCF_046078285.1. NCBI lineage: Bacteria > Pseudomonadati > Pseudomonadota > Gammaproteobacteria > Aeromonadales > Aeromonadaceae > Aeromonas > Aeromonas bivalvium. The sequence continues at coordinate 62,059 of NZ_JBGXBV010000004.1, read as the reverse complement.
GGGGCTCGTCAAACAACGGGTGGTAGAGCACCTCCCCCTGCAGGCCCGCCAGGCCCCCCGTTTGCAGCTCCATGGCCATAAAGTGCTCACTCGGCACCTCATAGCAGCAGTGCAGACCGAACTCGCTGGCGGGACGAAAGCCGAAGCGGCCGTAGTAGGCGGGATCGCCGAGCACCACCACCGCCTTCCAGTCCATCTCCAGCGCCGTGTCCAGCCCCTCGCGGATAAGCTCCGAGCCTATGCCCTGGCCCTGCCAGTCGGGGTGAACCGCGACCGGGGCCAGGCCAAGCCAGGGTCCCTCCTGTCCATTGATGGTGACGGGACTGAGCAGCAGGTGGCCCATGAACTCATAGTCCTCCTCCTCCACCTGGGTCACCACGGCGGCGCCACACTCGCGCAGGCGATTGACCAGTTCGGCCTCATCATGACGGCCAAAGGCGGCACTCACCAGTTCATAGACCGGCAGCATGTCGCCGGGGCGCTCGGTTCTCAGCATAAGACAGACTCCTGATACAACTTGCCGCCATTATTCCATATAACCGCCGCGGCGCCGGCACGGCTTTGTCGAGAAATGGGAGCCTCGCCCCAGGAAAACGATTGAACGTCATGGGCGCCGCGCCTCATCTTTCGTCCCCGGGGGCGGCCAGCCGCCAGTGGCGCACCAGGCAATCGGGACGAGACGCCAGGGCGCTCACCCCCAGATCCACCATGCCCAGCTTGGCCATCACCCGGCCCGAGGCCAGATTGGCCGTCATGTGGCAGGCGTTGATCTCGGGCAAGTGGGCGCGCCCAAAGGCAAAGTCGCGCACCAGTCTGGCGGCCCGGGTCGCCAGCCCCCTATTTTGCCAGGGCAGCCCCACCCACCAGGCCAGGCTGCCATCCCGGCCCAGGGAGAGGGTACCCACCGCCTCCTCTGCCCCTTCGTCATCCAGGGTGATGGCCCAGCTCCAGCCCTGCCCCAGGGCCTGCCTGCGCCAGCACAGGCGCAACCAGTCCAGGGCCCCCTCATCCGGGTAGGGGTGGGGGATATTGAGGGTATAACGGCTCAGGGCGCCGTCCCGGCAGTAGCGGCGGATCCAGGTGTCGTCCCCGGGCTGCAGGGGGCGCAGCGTCAAGCAAGCTGACGAGGCAAGGCTCGGGGGTGACGGGAGCGAAGTGGTGACTTCATTGAAGGACGGCGTGAGCGGAGCACTCACTTCGCTCAGAGCAGGGATGGTCAGGTGCTTGGCCAGCAACCGGGTCAAGGCTGGCCCCAGGGGATCGCCAGGGGCCAGATCCTGATCCCCACCGCACGGCCCCAGGGTCAGCAACCCCAGCTCCCGGGCCAGCACCTGCAAGGAGAGGGAGCCGCTCAGCAGGATCTGCCGATTCGGCAGCCCAGCCCCCAAAGAGTCGGGGGCCGGGGTCAGCCAGTCGGCCAAGAGCTGGCTGGCATCGAGCCAGCCATCTGGCTCACAGCCAGGGAGGATGGCGCCTTGGGCACCTGGCCCCCCTCTGCCTGGATGACCCAGCAGCCACCAGCCATGGCCGGCCTGACGCCAACGGGCCAGCACCAGCAACCAGTGGGGTGCAAGCAGCTCGCCATCGATCAGCAGACCCAGGGGAGAGCGCCTCGGCCAGGCGGCAGCCTTGTGAGCGGTCACTTGGCCTCAGGGCGCCAGTCTGTCTATCTGCCAGCCTGACCCTTCCCGCCGATAGAGGAAGCGGTCATGGAGCCTGTGTTCGCCCCCCTGCCAGAACTCCACCGTGTCGATCACCACCCGGTAGCCGCCCCAGAAGCTCGGCAGCGGCACCTCGCCATTGGCAAACTTCTGCTTGAGCTCGAGAAACTTGGCCTCCAGCACGCCTCGGGCACTGATGCGGGAGGATTGCTGGGAGACCCAGGCCGCTATCTGGCTATCCTTGGGGCGGCTGTGGAAATAGCGCATCACCTCGAGGGAGCCCAGCTTCTCCACCCGGCCCGTCACATGCACCTGTCTGTCGAGCATGTGCCAGGGGAAGAGCAGGCTGATGCGGGGATTGCCCGCCAGCTGGCTCGCCTTGCGGCTGCCCATGTTGGTGTAAAACAGCATGCCGGCATCGTCGAAGTGCTTGAGCAGCACGGTGCGCTGCCAGGGCTGCCCCTCGCCATCGACGGTCGCCACCACCATGGCGGTGGGATCGGAGAGCCTGGCCTCGCAGGCCTGCCCCAGCCACTTCTCGAACAGGACCAAGGGCTCGGCGGGCAGATCCGCCCGGTGCAGCCCCCCCTTGATGTATTCACGGCGCAGATCGGCAACATCCATCATCTTGTTTTTCCTTCTTTATTTTCCCATTCCCCGCCCCATGGCGACGGGCATGTTCTGGCTGGCATTGTGCGACGAGCCCGCCCTCGCCACAAGCCTCAACTGCGAGGGGAGGCCCATGGCCTCCCCTCTGCTGCTTTATCTGGCGGCCCCCTCATCGGGAGGGCAAATACCTCGGCCGCTGGCCTCTTTTCTCCCGCGGCGCGCCATGGCCGCCTTATTTGTCTTCATCGGAAGGACAGTGGCCGAGCATCTGACGATTGTACTCGGCGGCGAACTCGGTCAGCGCCTGCTGCCTGGCCTCTTCCCCCGGCCTGACCATGTCCACCAGCCCCGTCAGATAGCGTGTGCCGCAGCGGGCCTTGGCGGCCTGCTGCTGCTCGGCCGCGATGCCCGGTGCCATCTGGCCACGTCCGGCCCGTATGATGAGGCGGTGATCGCCCCGCGCCAGGTGCTCGTCCAGTGCCTGGGCCAGATCCGGTACCACTGTGCCAGGCAAAGCCGCATCGGGCTGGGGAACCCCCTGGGAGCTGGCATCGGCCTGGCAACCGGCGAGCAGGAGGAGCCCCAGGGGCCAGAGGGCCTTCATCGGGCCACCCAACGCCGGCTGGCGCCCCCCAGGGCGAGCAGCAGCAACAGCCAGGGGCCGGGACTGCCGCCACCGCCGCCTCCCTCCTCGCTCGAGTCGCCGTCGGGCGCCGTCGGCGTGACCGGCTGGCTGACGCTGCCTATGGTGCTGCCGCTGCCCGCCAGCCTCAGCCTGGGGCTCATGGAGAAGAAGATGTTGTCGCTACAACTCAGCTTCAGTCGGCCCTGATCCGAGGCGGGCAGGGTCGGCAGCAGCAGACTGGCGGCGCCGCTGTTGGCGATCCCGCTCGCCAGCGGGCTCCAGGATTGGCCGTCGTTGGCGCTCAGCGCCACGTCCACCTTGCCGCAGGAGATGGGGGCAAGCTGGCTGCCCGCCACCTGCCAGGCGATGGCCAGGGACTGCTGCTCCGCCAGGGTGCCGTCCAGGGGGGCGGTCAGCCTGAAGCTGGAGCCTGTGTTGACCACCTGCACCTGCATCTCGTCGCTGGCGACCCCACCCTTGCCGTCGCGGGCCGTCAGGCGAAAGTTCAACGTGCGGTTGGTGGTCGGCCAGGCTTCCCCCTTGGCCAGGGTGCCGCTTTGCAGGGAACTCAGGCTGGGCAGGATCCGCTGGCTCGAGGTGCCGGGCGCCACGAAGGGGAAGATGGGACGGCTGCCGTCATCGACCATGGTGGCCAGGCTGCTGGAGGCGGTGCCCAGATCGATCTGCTCCCAGTTGTAGTTCAGGCTGTCGCCATCGAGATCCGAGCCGCCGCCGCTGAGCAGGAAGGGGGTGTTGGCCGGGATCACGTAATCCTTGCCCGCCGCCACCTGGGGCGCATTGTTGCTCAGTGCCTCCCCCGTGCCGCAGTTGGGGTAACGGGCCATGTGGACCCGCATCTGCTCGATGGACTTGCTGTGGAAATAGGCCAGGCTGCGACTGCCCAGGTTTTCCTCCCCGCACAGGCCGGCATAGCCCATGATGGAGCTGCCGCTGCCCGGCTCCCAGGCCTGGCTGGCGCTGCGGCTGCCACTGCCGCAATCCGCCGTGGTACCGTTGAAGGTGTGCTCTGCCCCCAGCTGATGGCCGAGCTCGTGGGAGACATAGTCGATGAAGAAGGCGTCCCCCACGGGAGCCGAGGACCCCGTCACCCCCTGGGATTTGAAGTTGGAGAGGCACAGGCTGCCCACCACGGCCAGGCCCCCTCCCCCTGTGTTGAGCACATGGCCGATATCGAACGCAGTGCCCCCCAGGGCCCCCGCCTGCACGCTCTGGTTCTTGGTCATGTCGCTGCTGTCATTGCTGAAGGGGTCGGTGGCGGGATCCGTATAGATGATGAGGTCGTTGTTGGGGATGAGCTGGAAGTTCACCCCCAGATCCCGCTGATAAACCTCATTGACCCGATTGAGCAGGGTAGCGATGGCCGCCAGGGCGCCGGCCTTGGTGCCATTGTGATACTGGGTGTACTCCCCCGTGGCCGAGATGGCGATGGCATAGCGCCTGCGCTCGTTGCCGCTCACCAGCACGGCCCGGGCGGCGGCCAGGGGCTGGCCCAGCACCTCGTCGGCCTGCTGATCCAGCGGGGTCAGGGCATCGCGCTGATCGTACACCACATAGCCAGCACCATCGGCCAGGGGGTCGACGAAGATGAGCCGGCCCTGGTGCCGGAACATGCCGTGAAAGCCGAGGGGGCCCAGCTCGAAGCGGCCGGTATCGCGCCCATCCTGCAGGCTCTGGCCGCTGAAGGTGAGGATCTCGGGATACTTGGCCGCCAGCGCCGCCGGCAGCAGATCATTGGCCGTCAGGGTGAAACCGACCTCTCCCCCCTCCGGCAGAGGCAACATCAGGGTGCGGGCGCCATCGGCCAGCGCCGTCAGCTGACCGCCGATCTCGTCAACCTGGCGAAAGGCTCGGGCCCGTACCTGCACGCCGGCGTCCTCCTGACCCCTGGCCGCCAGGGTATGCCAATGAGGCGTCGACTGGGCCCAGGCCTGCCCACCGAGCAGGGGCATGCATAACAGAAGCATTCGCATCGACATCATCTGGATATCCTTATCGTCTGTGCCATGGGCGGTCGCCAAAGGCGGTTGCGCCGACAAATAACGGGATCATGGCCGTTTATCAGGGGGGCGGCAAGCACCGCGGTTGCGCCAATCTGGTCTAACCCCTATCATTGCGCGGATTTCTTCGGCCAAGGTTAATCTCATGCTCAAGTCCCCACTGTTGCCCCGTTTCGGGGATCTGGTTGATGCCATTCTTGACGACGTTCTGACTCAGGGACTCACCCTGGACAGAGCCTACGCCCGTCATTTTTCCGGCATCGAACTCAAACCCCAAGAACAGGCAAGGATTGCCCTGGTCACCGGCGATCTGCTGCGTCGCCTCAGCCTCTACTGCAACCTGTCCGGCATTCAGGTGCGGCAGGCGGCGAAGAACGTCTGGCCGCTGCTGCTGGCCTGGCATGCGTTTCACAAGATTAGTATGCCCAACCACCCCAGTCTGGATCGCTTCAATGAAGAGGCATTTCGTCGCCGTCTGACCGAGGCCAAGAAGAATCCTGTGCTGATGGATGGTTGCCCCAGCTGGCTGGAGAAGCTGGGCAGCGAGCAGCTGGGAGAGAGCTGGCCCGCCGAGCGCGCCGCCCTCGCCTGGATGCCCAAGCGCTACCTGAGGGTCAATACCCTCAAGTGCACCCGGGAGCAACTGCAAGCCGCCCTGGCCAAGGAGCAGGTCAGCACCATCCCGGTCGAGGGGGTAGCCTCCGCTCTGCAGGTCACCTCTGACGCCGCCCTGTTTCGTACCAAGGCCTTCGCCGATGGCTGGTTCGAGCAGCAGGATGCCGGCTCCCAGCTGGTGGCCGCGGCCCTCGACGTCAAGCCCGGGATGCGGGTCATCGACGCCTGTGCCGGTGCCGGCGGCAAGACGCTGCACATCAGCGCCCTGATGGAGGGCAAGGGTCGCCTGCTCGCCATGGACGTGGAAGAGTGGAAACTGGAGAACCTCAAGCAGCGCGCCCGCCGCGCCGGTGCCCACAACGTGGAGACCCGGGTCATCACCAGCAGCAAGACGGTCAAGCGCCTGAAAGAGAGTGCGGATCGGGTGCTGCTTGACGTGCCCTGCTCAGGCCTGGGCGTGCTCAAGCGCAACCCGGACGCCAAGTGGCGCGACACCGCCGAGCGTCTGCCCGTGCTGATGGCGCTGCAAGAAGAGATTCTGCAACGCTACAGCCAGATGACCAAGGTCGGCGGCATGCTGGTCTATGCCACCTGCTCCATACTGCCGGCGGAAAACCGTCAGCAGGTAGACAAGTTCCTGGCTGCCAACGAGCACTTCCGCCTGCTGGATGACCATAACGTCAGCCCGAGCCAGACCGGCTTCGACGGCTTCTATATGGCCCGCCTGGAGCGCATCGCCTGAGGCTGAGCCCAGGGCGCAGCAACAGCCGCAAAAAAGGAGGGGAGCCACTGGCTCCCCTCCTTTTTTATGCTGGCAAACTGCGCCGCCTGACGGCCGCGCCAGGGATCGTCTCCCTTATTCGGCCGCGTCGTCCTGCTTGTGCTTCGCCGCCACTTCCTTGATCAGGGTCTGCAGCTCGCCCGCCTGGAACATCTCGATCATGATGTCACAGCCGCCGACCAGCTCGCCTTCGACCCACAGTTGGGGGAAGGTGGGCCAGTTGGCAAACTTGGGCAGCTCGGCGCGGATGTCCGGGTTCTGCAAGATGTCCACATAGGCGAACGGCTCGCCGCAGGACATCATGGCCTGGGAGGCCTGGGCAGAGAAACCGCAGCTCGGAAGCTTGGGGGACCCTTTCATGTAGAGAATGATGGGGTTCTCGGCCAGCTGCTGTTTAATCTTTTCAATAGTTTCCATAGGTGCCTCACTAGAGCGATTTCGGCGCTCATTCTACTGCAAAGTCCGCCGACCACAAACCGGCAAACCGCAAAGCCGCTGTTTATCTCTCCCTCAATACCGGGCGATTTGATCTCGATCATGGCAAGAATCAAGAGTTGTGACGCCATCTTTGATGCTGTTACAATCGTTCGGCCCATTGGGCGCCCGTCCTGGTCATGCGAGGACGCTTGCCCAATTACGTAAAATGATGCTTTTCGCCTGAGAAAAGCCGATGCAATGTCTTGCAACCGTCGCTTTCGCACGGCCAGCCAATGGAGAGTAGAAAATGGCTTTCGAACTTCCCGCTCTGCCCTACGCAATCAATGCTCTGGAACCGCACATCTCCCAGGAAACCCTGGAATACCACCACGGCAAGCACCACAACACCTATGTGGTCAACCTGAACAACCTGGTGCCGGGTACCGAGTTTGAAGGCAAGTCTCTGGAAGAGATCATCAAGACCTCCACTGGCGGCATCTTCAACAACGCCGCCCAGATCTGGAACCACACCTTCTACTGGCACTGCCTCTCCCCGAACGGTGGCAACGAGCCGACTGGCGCCCTGGCCGACGCCATCGCCAAGCAATTCGGCTCCTTCGCCGAATTCAAGGATGCGTTCACCAAGTCTGCCATCGGCAACTTCGGTTCCAGCTGGACCTGGTTGGTGAAGAAAGCCGACGGCTCCCTGGCCATCGTCAACACCTCCAACGCCGGCTGCCCGCTGACCGAAGCCGGTACCACGCCGCTGCTGACCGTCGACCTGTGGGAGCACGCCTACTACATCGATTTCCGCAACCTGCGTCCCAAGTACATGGAAACCTTCTGGGCCCTGGTCAACTGGGAATTCGTGGCCAAGAACCTGGCTGCCTGAGTCGCCGAGTCTTGCTGACAACACCCCGCACTGCGGGGTGTTTTGTTATGGCAGGCCGGCACCCTAAGCTGAAAGAGGCGCCCGCGGGCGCCTCTTTCTATTTCTGGATGAAGGGGACAATCACTGGTCGATCTCGTCCAGATACTCATCCAGGTTGCCCTCGTCCTGACGGCCGGTCTGGGGTCTGGCACCATCGCCAAACGGCACGTTACGCCCCTCGATCTTGCTCTGATCGTATTGCAGGTAGAGACCCTTGGTGAAGGCGTAGGGGTCGAGGGAGTTGTCCACCACCCGCTCCTGATCGATGAGCTTGGAGCGAGTCCCCACTCCGTCCAGGGCCCAGTGCACCACCTTCATCGGGAAGGTCAGCAGGGCATAGGGGAAGTAGAGGGTGTCGATGGTGTCACCAATCAAGTCACGGGTGGTGGTGGGACCATAGACGGGGAACATCAGATAGCCCCCCTCGCCGATGTCGGCACGGCCGATAAGGGTGCTCATCTCCAGCATGTTGCGCTCCAGCCCCAGGTGCTTTGCCACGTCGAAGATGCCGAGCAGACCCAGGGTGGTGTTGAGAGTGAAACGGCCCAGGTTGTTGCCGGCACCGGACAGATCGCCACTGATCAGGTGGTTGACCATGCTGCTCGGCTCATCGAAGTTGTTGACGAAGTTGTCTACCCCCTCCTTGACGCTGTCCGGCACATAGTCCGCATAGCTGTGGATCACGGGACGGGCGACATAGGGCTCCAGCACGTCGAAGTTGACCGCCCACATGGCGCGGTTGACGCCCTGGAAGGGATCCAGGGGATCATCGGCCGTGCTGGTTGCCCCGGGGGCGCTGTGGTTGCTGAGCCCCAGATCCAGGCTCTTTGGACCCGGTTTGGGAGGGCCGCCGGCGCAGCCACCGAGCAGCAGTGCCAGGATCCAGGCTCCAAATCGTATTGGCATACTGATTTACCTTGAAAAAATCACTTTGGACAGTGTGATGATTATAAGCGGCTCGGCCCCATGGGGGCCGAGCAAAGATGACTATTAGAGGGCGCGATCGATACGGATGTCAATCGGCACTGTCGGAATTGTCGCTGTTGATACCGGGGTCGATAAGCCTTCGAAGGCCCCCTCCCGGTTCATGACGTTGCCCCCCTCGGAGAGCCGCGCCTTGAACTGCAGCTCAGGATTGGCCCCCAGCTTGCTGCCTTCGATCATGGCATCCCCATCCCCGAGGGAGAGGGTGAGCGGCAGCCTGGGATCCTGAATGCGTTTGACCGCGATCGGCATGGGTGAGCCATTGGGCACCACGGCAAACACGAACAGATAGGGATCCTTGGGCATCTGGATGCCGGGCGCCAGTGTGATATGGAGGGGAAACTCACCCGGTTTCACCGCCGGTGCCGCTTCATCCTGAGCGCGGGTCGCACTCGGCGCACGCTTGGCCAGCTGCTGCTGCGCATACTCGATGGAGCGCTGGATCATCACCTCGCGGTTCGATCCCTTCTCCATCAGAGGCAGCATGGCCTGCCAGCGGGCGATGGCCGTCTCGAAGTCCTCTTTTTGCAGCGCCATGAAGGCATAGGTGGAGCGCGCCTCCAGATCCTGGGGGTCGCTGGCGATGGCCTGCTGCAACAGGGTATCGGCCTTGGCCTCGTCGCCGCTCATCATCAGCGCCTGGGCATAGGGTACCGTCACCAGGTGTTTGTCCGGCGCCATCTTGTAGGCGCGCTCAAGGGCACCGAGGGCCGTGTCGGGATCATTGCCATCCAGGGCCAGACGCCCCAGCAACAGCCAGCCGCGGTAGTCACCCGGCTCCTCGGCAAGCCGGGTACGCAGCCCCAGCATGAACTCCTGCAGATCCTGCTCGGTCACCTCGCTGTCCCGCTCGATCAGGATGCGGTTGCTGAGCTCGGGCAGGCGGGCACTGACCGACTGCCAGTGCTGCACCTCCTGCCAGGCGCCGAGCTTGGCGTAGAGCCCGAGGCTCACCACCACCAATACCAGAACGCCGGGGATCCAGAGCAGGCTGCGCCCGGCGCGGGCGGTCTGCTCCACATCCGGGATGTCGTCGAGCAGGCTGCGCTGCAGCTCCACCAGGGACTCTCCCTCCTCGGCCAGGATCCCCTGCTCCCGCTCCTCGCCAATTTCCAGCACCCGCTGGCGATAGAGCGCCTTGTTGAGGTCGGAGCGGCTGATGGTGTGATGGCTGCTCGTTTGCAGCAGCGGCAGGGCCAGGGTCAGGCTCACCAGTGCCAGCAGGGCAATGATGGCAATCCAGAATGCGATCATGGTTTCTCTTCCTCTTTGAGCAGCGCCGCCAGACGGTTGCGCTCCTCCTCATTCAATCCTTGCGGGGCGGCCTGTCTGGCCCTGGGCACCTTGCGGGCCCGCGCCAGCATCACCCCGAGGCCAATCACTATCACGCCGAGCGGACCCAGCCAGAGGATCAGGGTGGAGGCCATCATGGGCGGGTCATAGAGGATGAAGTTGCCGTAGCGCGCCACCATGTAATCGATGACCTCCTGCTTCTCCTTGCCCTGATGCACCATCTGGTAGGTCTTGTCCCGCAGATCCTTGGCCAGCCCCGCATTGGAGTCGGCGATGTCCTGGTTCTGACACTTGGGGCAGCGCAGCTCGCGGGTCAGCTCGCGAAAGGTCTGCTCCTGCTGTTCATTGTCGAACTGGTAGACGTCGATGGCCGCCAGGCTCAAGGCAGGGGTGAGCAGCGCCAGGGCCAGCAGCAGGGGAGTCAGGGTGGATCGCATCATTTCATCGCCTCATAGATGGGCTTGAGGGTGGACTGCCACACCTGGGGGTTGACGTCCCCCACGTGGCGATAGCGAATGATGCCACGGGAGTCGATGAAGAAGGTCTCGGGGGCGCCGTAGACCCCGAGATCCAGCCCCAGCATGCCGTCCGGATCGTAGAGGTTGACCTGATAGGGGTCCCCCAGCTCGGCGAGCCATTTCAGGGCCTTGTCGCGCTCGTCCTTGTAGTTCATGCCGACGATGGCCACCCCCTGCCCCGCCAGCTCCTTGAGATAGGTGTGCTCGGCGTAACAGGTGGGACACCAGGTGGCCCAGACGTTGAGCAGCATGGGGCGCCCCTTGAACAGCTTGCTGTCATGCTGCTTGTCGAGATCCTGCAGATCCTGCAGGGTGAACAGGGGTACCTCCTTGCCGACCATCACGGACTCCAGCTTGCGAGGGTCGGAATAGAGCCCCTTGAACAGAAACAGGGCCCCCAGCATGAAGATGATGAAGGGGATCAGAAACAACCAGGTCTTCTTGCTCATGGCTTGGCCTCCTCCTCGCGACGGCCGAAACGATAGCGCTTGTCCAGCATGGCGAGCACGCCGCCGATGGCCATGAAGACGCCGCCAAACCAGATCCAGCGCACGAACGGCTTGTAGTAGATGCGGACCGCCCAGGCACCGTTATCCAGAGGCTCCCCCAGCGCCGCATAGAGATCCCGGGTGAAGCCGGCATCGATGGCCGCCTCCGTCATCGGCATGCGACTGACGATATAGTTGCGCTTCTCCGGCTTGAGCAGGGCCACCTGCTTGCCGCCGCGATGGACCTCCAATATGCCCTTGAAGCCTTCGTAGTTGGGGCCGTTCTTCTCCTGGATGCCGGCGAAGACGAACTCGTAATCGGCGAAGTGCACCCGATCGCCAGCCTGCATGCGCAGGTCCTTCTCGATGCTGTAGTTCTGGGTGCAGGCGATGCCTATGATGCTGACCGCCAGCCCCACGTGCCCCAGGATCATGGCCCAGTGGCTGTTGCCAAGGCGGCGCACCCCGGTGGCGAAGCCGTGCTTGTGGGTGGCCCGCACCCAGGTCTCCTGCAGGCTGGTGATGATGATCCAGCTGCCAAGACCGATGCCGAGCGCGGCCCAGGGCTTGAACGCCTCGGCGAAGAGCCAGGGTAGCAGCAGGGCGGCGGCCAGACTCAGCACCAGGGCGAGGATCACCTTGCCCTTGAGCTCCCCCAGGGCCTGACGGCGCCAGCGGAACAGGGGTCCCAGCCCCAGCAGGGCGGCAAACGGGATGATGAGCCAGCTGTAGATGTGGTTGAAGAAGGGGGTACCGATGGAGATGCTGCCCAGCCCCAGCTCCTTGTGCACCAGGGGCAGCAGGGTGCCCAGCAGCACGGCGAGCAGGCCCGCCACCAGCAGGACGTTGTTGCCAAGGAGCAGGGTCTCCCTGCTCCACAGCTCGTGCTTGCCGTGGCTCTTGACCTGGGAACCCTTGAAGGCAAACAGCAGCAAGGAGCTGCCTATCACCGCCAGCAGGAAGCCCAGGATGAAGAGGCCCCGGGTCGGGTCCGAGGCAAACGCATGGACCGAGACCAGCACCCCGGAGCGCACCAGGAAGGTACCGAGCAGGCTCAGGGAAAACGCCGAGAGCGCCAGCAGCACTGTCCAGGCCTTGAAGGTGGCCCGCTTCTCGCTCACCGCCAGGGAGTGGAGCAGGGCCGTGCCCGCCAGCCAGGGCATGAAGGAGGCGTTTTCCACCGGATCCCAGAACCACCAGCCACCCCAGCCGAGCTCGTAATAGGCCCACCAGGAGCCGAGCACGATTCCCAGGGTCAGGAAGACCCAGGCCGCCATGGTCCAGGGGCGGGACCAGCGCGCCCAGGTGGCGTCCAGACGCCCCGTCATCAGGGAGGCGATGGCAAAGGCGAAGGCCACCGAGAAGCCCACATAGCCCATGTAGAGCATGGGGGGGTGGAAGATGAGACCCGGATCCTGCAACAGGGGGTTGAGGTCACGGCCATCCACCGGGAAGTACGGCAGGGTGCGGGTGAAGGGATCCGAGGTAAACAGCACGAAGGCGGTGAAGCCCACCGCGATGAGACCGAGCACCCCCAGCACCCGCGCCACCGCATCGAGCGGCAGGCTGCGGCTGAACAGGGCCACCGCCGCGGTCCAGCCCCCCAGGGTCAGCACCCAGAGCAGCAGCGAGCCCTCATGGGCACCCCACACCGCCGAAATGCGGTATTGCAGCGGCAGCAGGCTGTTGGAGTTGGTGGCCACATACTGCACTGTGAAGTCGTTGTCGATGAAGGCCCAGGTCAGGCAGAGGAAGGAGAGCAGCAGCAGCAGGAACTGGGCATAGGCGAGCGGACGGGCCGCCTGCATCATGCCAATGCGTCCCCACTTGGCGCCGATCAAGGGGTAGCTGCCGAGCAGCAGCGAGGTGGCGAAGGCCAGGATCAGAGAGAACTGACCCAGTTCCGGGATCATTGACTATTTCCTTTCGATGGCAGAGTGAAACGAGGTGAACACTGGGACGACGGGATCATGACTTGCTCCCCTGCAACTGCGCCTCTGTGTATTCCGGCTTGTAGTGCTGCATCCCCTTGAGGGCATCGGCCACTTCCGGCGGCATATAGTTCTCGTCGTGCTTGGCGAGCACCTCGAACGCCGCCACCGTCCTGGCATCCTCCAGGGTGCCCTGGGCCACTATGCCCTGCCCCTCGCGAAACAGATCCGGCAGTATGCCGTCATAGGTGACGGTGACCCGCTCGCCGCTGGCGTCGATGAGATCGAAGGCGACCCGCAGGCTCTGGGCGTCCCGCTTGACCGAGCCCGGCACCACCATGCCGCCGATGCGCAGCCGCTGGCCCTCCTCGGGTTTGACCTTGTCGGGCCCCTTGCCCTGCACCAGCTCCCCCGGGGTGTAGAAGAGGTCTATGTTCTGGCTCAGGGCATAGAGCATCAGGCCGATGGCGGCGGCAACGCCGGTGCTGATGGCCAGTATGATGGTCAGACGCTTCTTGCGGCGCGGGTTCATATCAGGATCTCCGTCGAAGATGAGGCGGGGAAAGGGGCCGGGAGGCTCACAGGGTATTCTCCATCTGCCGGGCCGCCTGACGGCGGGACTCGCGAGCCTGCTTGTTGCGCAGCTCCTCCAGCAGGCTGCGCCGCTTGAGGAGCGTGCTCACTATGATGCCGATGAGGCTGAGCCAGGAGAGGCCGAAGGAGAGCCAGACATAGAAGCCGTAACCGCCCATAGCCAGAAAATCGCTCAAAGAAGAGAAGTGCATGTCATTGCTCCCGCTCGGCCAGGGCCTTGACCCAGGGTCTGTGCCACTCGCGCATGATCAATTCGTTGCGAAAACGCATCAGGGTCAGGGCACCGAGGAAGGTGGCGAACGCCACTATCATCACCAGCAGGGGCCAGAGCATGCTGGGGGCGATGGAGGGCTTGGCCAGCTTGGTGATGCTGGCGCCCTGATGCAGGGTGTTCCACCACTCCACCGAGTAGTGGATGATGGGCAGATTGATGACGCCGACCAGGGCCAGGATACCGGCGGCGCGGCCCGCCACCACCTTGTCGCTGAAGGCGTTGTAGAGGGCGATGACCCCCAGGTAGAGAAACAGCAGAATGAGCTCGGAGGTGAGCCTGGCATCCCATACCCACCAGGCGCCCCACATGGGCTTGCCCCAGGCGGCGCCGGTGAGCAGGGCGATGAAGGTGAACACGGCGCCGACCGGGGCGATGGCGGCCACCGTCATGTCCGCCATGCGCAGTTGCCACACCATGCCGATGAAGGCGGCGATGGCCATGGTGGAGTAGGCCCCCATGGAGAGAATGGCGGCGGGCACATGGAGATAGATGATCCGGAAGGAGTCACCCTGCTGGTAGTCGGCGGGGGCGAAGGCCAACCCCCAGACGGTGCCTATGATGAAGGCGAGCAGGCTGATCACGGCAAACCAGGGCAGTAGCCGGCCCGCCAGGCGATAGGCCTGCTCCGGTTTGGCATAGGGGTGCAACCATTTCCACATAGCTCACAAAACCTTTCTGTTATTGATATCGTCGGCGCCGCCTACCTTACTCACTGCTCCCGGCGTGCAAATACCCCGAAAGAAATAAGCGGCACTCTCCTTGATCCATCGCAACCTATTGGCCCGCAAAGGGCAGCGTCGGGCCGGGCAGGCGCGCGCATTATCCCCGACCAATGCCAACCCAGGGTGAACAGGGACGGCGAAGGTGGTCAATATTCCCTCACCCCCGTCAGTTCACACTCACCCGCAGCGCCGCCGAGACGGCGAACGGCGTCATGGTCAGGGCCCCCGCCAGCATGGCCCCCAGGATGGCGAGCTGGCCGCTGTAGGGCAACCCCATGCTCGCCGCCTCGATGGCCGAGGTGGCGAAGATGAGCACAGGGATATAGAGCGGCAGTATGAGCAGGCTGAGCAGCACGCCCCCCTTGCGCAGGGCCACCGTCAGGGCAACACCAATCGACCCCAGCAGGCTGAGGATGGGGGTGCCCAGGGCCAGGGTCGCCGCCATGGCGAGCCAGGTGTTCAGGTCCAGGGAGAGCAGCACGGCGATGAGGGGCGAGATGAGCAACAAGGGCAGCCCGGTCAGCAGCCAGTGGGCCGTCACCTTGGCCAGGGCCAGCAGGCCCAGGGGATGGGGCATCAGCATCATCTGCTCCAGGGCGCCGTCGGCAAAATCATCCCGAAACAGCCGCTCCAGGGAGAGCATGGCCGCCAGCAGGGCCGCCACCCAGATGATGCCGGGGGCGATGCGCGCCAGCAGCTGGGGCTCTGGGCCTATCCCCAGGGGGAAGAGGGTGATGACGATGAGGAAGAACCAGAGCGGATTGAGGATGTCGGCCCGCTGGCGAAACGCCATCAGCAGCTCGCGCCGGATCAGGGTCAGCACGGCGTTCAGCATGCGGCCTCCATGGGGCGAGACGCGAGGGAGAGGGTCTTGATCCGCCCCTGCATCAGGCTCATCTCCTGGTGGGTGGTGAGCACCACCATACCGCCGCGATCGGCATGGTCCAGCATCAGCCGCTCCAGCACCTTGACCCCCTGCTTGTCGATGGCGGTGAAGGGTTCATCGAGCACCCAGAGTGCCGGACGCTCGCTCAGCCAGAGCCGGGCCAGGGCCACGCGCCGCTGCTGCCCCGCCGAGAGCTGGGCGCTGGGGTAATCCTCGAAGCCGGCCAGCCCGACCCGGGCCAGGATCTGCCACAGATCCGCGCCGTCGGCATCGCTCTGATGCAGCTTCTGGTAGAAACCGAGGTTCTCGAGGGGGGTGAGCCCCCCCTTGACCCCGGGTTGATGGCCCAGGTAGAGCAACTGATCATGGTAGTCGTCGCGGCAGTGGCGAATGTTCTCGCCATTCCAGCGTACCTCGCCGGCAAAGGGCTGGGAGAGGCCGATGAGCAGACGCAGCAGGCTGGTCTTGCCCACCCCGTTCGGGCCCTCGATTTGCAGCAGATCGCCGGGGGAGACGGAGAAGGAGAGGTGCTCAAACAGGGTGCGATCTTCACGCACGCAGCTCAGATTGTGAACGTCAAGCAGCATGGGGACGGGTTCAGATGAAAAAGGAGCGGCCTGCATCTTAACACAGTATTGGAATGGGTCTTTTCAAAGATGGGCAGCCGGCGTCGGTTTTGTGGGAGAGATCCCGCTGCGGGCTCGTCCGTTGCCGGCAAGCGCCGGCCGAGGGGTCATGGGAGGGAAAATGCAACGGGAAGGCCGCAGCCTTCCCGGGGATCAGGGTCGACCCTTTCGCAATGAGATCAACAACTCGGCTTCCGCCTTTGGCAGTTCGCACTCGTTCATCACCTCGTCCAGATCCGCTCCCAGCTCCACCATCTTGGCGGCGCGGCTGTAGAGCCGGCGATCCGGATCCTGCAGGGTCAGCTCCTGCTGGCGATCCCCCAGCTGCTGCGCCAGGGTCTCGACCCCTTGCAGTCGCTGGCCCATGCCGATGGCCCCGCTGTGCAGCTCCATCATCTGCTTGCGCAGACTCTCGAGCTGCCCCTGCAGGGCCGCCGCCTTCGCCTCGGACTCCTGCCCCGCCCGGCGCGCCTGGCGCCATCCGGCCAGTGCCACCCCCAGCGCCAGCAGGGACAACCCCAAGGCAATCGCTTCAACTATCAATCTGTCATCCTCATCTGCTCGCGCCAGGTTCAACCCGGCGCACGGGCCGGCATCGCCCCGGCAAAGGGGCAAACCCGGCCTCATCCATTGGCCGCAGCCTTAGAGGGAGCCGATATCGTCCCACTCTTCGTCTGACAGCAGCTTGTTGAGATCCACCAGGATCAGCAGTTGGCCATCGCGATTGCTGACCCCCTGAATGAACTTGGCGCTCTCCTCTGTGCCCACGGCGGGCGCCGCGTCTATCTCGGAGGAACGAAGGTAAACCACCTCGGCCACGCTGTCGACCATGATGCCGATCACCTGCTTCTCCGCCTCTATGATGACGATGCGGGAGTTTTCGCTCACCTCACCGCCGGGCAGGCCGAAACGGGAGCGGGTGTCGATGACGGTCACCACGTTGCCGCGCAGGTTGATGATGCCGAGCACATAGTCGGGCGCGCCGGGCACAGGGGCTATCTCGGTGTAGCGCAACACCTCCTGCACCTGCATCACATTGATGCCATATGTCTCGTTCTCGAGCTGGAAGGTGACCCACTGCAACACTTCGTCTTCCGCCAGGTTCTGGGCAATATTGCGCTTTTCTGTCATGTCTTGTTCCTTGTATGAAAACGTCTCGTTCCGGCGAAGGGTGGCGATCAGCGCCCTGTGATATTGACGCCCCGCGCCAGCAGTACCAGCAACTCCCTGACGTGAAGCAGGGCACACATCTTCTCTTTGACCATGCCGGCGAGCCAGGGGCGCTTGCCCTCCTGGTGGCGCCACTTGACCTGATCCCGATGCAACAGTTCGGTCCCTTTCAGGTGGTGGCAGGCCAGTCCCCAGTTGGACTCACCCAGCATGATCAGATATTGATAATCGGTTACCTCGAGCTCCTGATCCGGCATCACCCAGAGGGCAGTATCCACCACGCTCATCTGCTGCTCCCGCTGGGTCATGATGCCACGATACCACTTGGGCTGACCAAACAGGGCGCTGACCTCCCCCAGTTGATGAATGCCGCCAAGCTCCATCAGGGGCACGGCGAAGGTGACCCCGGCCACCTCGAAGAAGAGGGCCTGAAACTCGTTGCCCACCTCGATATTCTGCCAGGCCTCCGGCGCCGGGGCGACGACGGCGGCCTCAAGGCTGGCGGTCTGCACCTCGGGAAGCGCGAGCGGCGCCGCCACCTCGACCTGCGCCTGGGGGAGCACAGTCTCAGTCTCGATCTCCACCCTGAGTTCGGGCTCGGCCGCCAGCGCACTCGGCACTGGGTTGACCTCGCTCGCCAGGGCGAAGGCGTCGCACTGCGGCTCCTGGCCCAGGGCATCCATGTCGACCCGCACCTTGCTCACCTGGGCCAGCAGCTCGCTCAGCTGGGCCCTGCGCTCGGGCTCCACCTCCGCATAGGGGACAGCACGCTGGCGGATCGCCAGGGGCTGACGGGCCGGAACCAGGGTCGGCGCCTCCTCTTGCAGCAGCTCATCTTGCAACAAATCATCGATCAGCAGGGAATGGAAATAGTCATCCATCGCCCGGGTCTGGGTGATCTCACTCATACCACCACCTCCTGCACCCGTTTACGCTCCAGGGCGTCCAGGTGGGTCAATAACGTCTGATAGGCATAACAACCCCGGCTGCCGGGGGCAAAGATCGAGGGCGGCATGTGTTGCAGGCTGGCATCCCGAAACTTGGTGTCGATGGGGATGACGGCATTCCACACCGCCTCGCCATACTGCTCCTTGATGGACTGCAACGTCATCAGGGAGGCCCGGGTCCGCTTGTCAAACATGGTCGGGATCACGGTGAAGCGGAACTTGTCCCGCTTGGAACGCTGCATGATCTCGAAGGTCTTCATCATCCGCTCCAGCCCCTTCAGGGCCAGGAATTCGGTCTGCACCGGCACCAGGATGCGATCGCAGGCGGCCAGGGCGTTGACCATCATGACCCCGAGCACGGGGGGACAATCGATCAGCACATAATCATAGCTGTCCTGGATGCGCAGCAGCGCCCGTTTGAGCACCAACCCCATCCCCTCCCGGTTGCCCATGACCCTGTCCAGGGTGGCGAGGGTGATGGAGGCCGGCAGCAGGCTGATGTTGTCGAACCGGGTCTTGAGGGTCACCTTGTTGACCAGCTCGGCGCTGGGCTTGACCGCCTGGAACAGCTCGTAGAGGGTCCCCTCGAGCCGATCCGAGTCATAGTCGAAATAGGAGGTGAGGGAGGCATGGGGATCCGTGTCGATCAGCAACACCCTGTGCCCCTTCTGGGCGAGGATCCCGGCCAGTGAGACGACTGTGGTGGTTTTACCTACCCCACCCTTTTGATTGGCAACCGCCCAGACAATCACAGTGTTAATCCTGTCTCGTGGTAATTCGTATGCCGCCGCCCGGTAAGGCAATGACGTTGATGTCCTGTGCGTCCGGCCGAGGCGCCGCCGCTTCGCGCCTGGCCATGACGGGCTCGGGGGCCGGGGTGACCGGGGCCACCCAGCGCAGGCGGGAGATGGCGACCACCACCTGACGATTCTTGGCCCTGCCGGCCTCGGTTTCATTGCTGGCGAAGGGGGAAAACTCGCCATACGCCTCGAAGGCCAGCCGCTCAGGCCGCACGCCCTCGGCAATGAGGGCGCCGAGCACCGCCTCTGCCCTGGCCGCAGACAGCGCCCAGTTGGAGCTGAAAATCTCATTATGGATCTGCTGGTTATCGGTATAGCCCCTCACCCTCACATAGTTATCGACCGGTTTGAGAATACTTGAGAGGCTATTGAGCAGGGGCGAGGCATTGGGCCCCATGAAGGCGCTGCCGCTCGAGAACAGCAGCGCCGAATCCAGGGCGATATTGAGCCACTCCTCGTCCCGCTTGATGTCGATGAGACCGGCATCCTGCAAGGGGGCCAGCGCCTTGCGCAATCGATCGTCCAGCTCGGCCAGGGGCTCTCCCTCCTGGGCGATGGGAACCCCAGAGATGGGGGCCAGGGCGCTCGCCTGGGCCTGGGCGGCCTCGGCGAGCAGGGGCTTGCCCGAGGCCCCTGCCGGGGGCAGGATGGCGGGGCCTTCCCGCTCCAGCAGCTCCTCCCCTTGCAGGGGGCGCCCCTCGAACGCCTGGGTCATCCCCTCGATCACCGCCCGGTACTTGTCCTTGTCGACCATGGCCACCGAATAGAGCACCACGAACAGGGCGAAGATCAGGGTCATGTAATCGGCATAGGAGACCAGCCAGCGGTCCAGCTGTTCATGGCCCCTCAGGTGAAGACGATAGCGCCTGCGCATGCTCACTCCCCCTTGAGGTAACTCTTGAGCCGCCGCTCCAGCTGCAGGCTGTTGTCGCCATGGGCGATGGCCAGCAGCCCCTCCAGGGTCATCTCCTGATAGAGGCCATAGTGGTAATGAAAGGCACGCAGTCTGTTGCCCAGGGGCAGGTAGATCAGGTTGGCAAAGCCCACCCCGTAGATGGTCGCCACGAAGGCCACCGCGATGCCGGCGCCGAGCGCCGCCGGATCCTCCAGGTGGAACATGGCCTGGATAAGGCCCAGCACCGCCCCTATGATGCCGATGGTCGGGCTATAGCCCCCCATGGCCTCGAACACCCTTGCCGCGTGCTCGTTGCGCTCCTGACTGAGGTCGATGTCGGACTCGAGCAGCTGGCGGATCTGTTCCACCGGCACTCCGTCCACCAGCATGGCCAGCCCCTGGCGGGTGAAGGGGTCCGTCTCCTCGTCCGCCGACTCCTCCAGGGCCAGCAGCCCCTGCTGGCGAGCCAGCTGGGCCCAGCGTTGCAGCCGCTCCCCCTGACGGGCCAGATCCCAGGCCGGGGGATTGAACACCCAGCCTAGCTGGGCACAGGCCTGCAACAGGTATTGGCGCGGGGTCTGCAATATGACGGCCCCCAGGGTCCCCCCCACCACGATGAGGAAGGCGGGGCCGTCGAGCAGGGTCTGCAAGCTGCCCCCATGCCACCACTGGGCGAGGGCGATGGCCACCAGGGCCAGCAGGAGACCGAGCCATCCCATCTAGCGGCCCAACTCGACCAGAATGCGCTGGGCGACCCTGTCCAGAGGCAGGGATTCGGAGGCGATGCCCGCCTTGGCGACCGCCTGGGGCATGCCGTAGACCACGCAGGAGGCCTCGTCCTGAGCCCAGATGGTGGCCCCCTGCTCCTTGAGCAGGCGAGCCCCGTCACGGCCATCGGCCCCCATGCCGGTCAGCACGATGGCCAGCACCTTGTCGCCATAGGTCTTGGCGGCAGAGGCGAAGGTGATGTCGACACAGGGCTTGTAGTTGACCTTGTCGTTGCCGTCGATGATGCGAAGACGGGCGCCGGCGCCGCGTCCCTCCAGCAGCATCTGCTTGCCCCCCGGCGCCAGATAGGCGTGACCGGGCTTGAGCACGTCGCCATCCTGCGCCTCCTTGACCCCGATCTGACACAGGCCATTGAGGCGAGCCGCAAAGGCGGCAGTGAAGGTGGCCGGCATGTGCTGGATCAGCAGGATCGGATGGGGGAAATCCAGGGGCAGCTTGGTCAGCACGTTTTGCAGTGCCACCGGGCCGCCTGTGGAGGTGCCGATGGCCACCAGCTGATAGCTCTTGCCGCTGCGCTTGAAGCTGGCGACAGGCTGAGGCCGCTCCGCCAGCGCGGGTCGTTCGGCCAGCAGGGGACGCTCGCGCAGGGAGGCGGCCCCGGACGCCGCCTTGGCGACGGGGGCGCTCGCCACCGGTTGCGGGCGGGCGGACATCAGGAAGCGCTTGCGGGCTATCTCCTTGACCCGCTGCTGCAACAGGCGCACCGCCTCGTCCTTGTCACGGGCGATGTCTTCGAATTTCTTGGGTAAAAAGTCCAGGGCCCCGGCGTCCAGGGCATCCAGGGTGGAGCGCGCTCCCTCATGGGTCAGGGAGGAGAACATCAGTATGGGGGTGGGGCACTTGGCCATGATCTCCCGCACCGCACTGATGCCATCGAGCACGGGCATCTCTATGTCCATGGTGATGACATCGGGGCGCAGGGCGATGGCCTTGTCCACCGCCTCACGGCCGTTCTGGGCCGTGTCGATGACGGTCAGCTGGGGATCCTGATTGATGATCTCGCTGACCCGGCGGCGGAAGAAGCTCGAATCGTCGACGACTAATACCTTGACTGCCATTGTTATTTTTCTAACTCCTTGGACCCGAAGGATTATTGTCTGCGCGCATAGGCCTTGAGCAGACTGGGAACATCGAGAATGAGCGCGATGCCGCCATCACTGGTGATGGTGGCGCCCGCCATGCCCGGCGTGCCCTGGAGCAGGTTGTCCAGCGGCTTGATCACCACCTCTTCCTGCCCGATGAGATTGTCGACCACGAAGCCGACCTGCTGGGTCCCGATCTGGACGATGACCACATGACCCGACTCCTGATTGCCCTGGCGTCTGGCGCCGCGCATCAGCCACTTGTGCAGGTAGAACAGGGGGATCGCCTTGTCCCGCACTATGATGGTGAGCTGGCCGTCCACCACATTGGCTTTCTTCAGGTCCAGGTGGAAGATCTCGTTGACGCAGCCGAGCGGCAGCGCGAAGGTCTGCTCCCCCACTTCGACCATCAGGGTCGGCAAGATGGCCAGGGTCAGCGGCACCTTGATCTCGAGGCGGGTGCCCTTGCCGAAGGTGGAATCGATGTGCACCGAGCCATTGAGGCTGACGATGCTGGTCTTCACCACATCCATCCCGACGCCACGGCCGGAGATATCGGAGATCTCTGACTTGGTCGAGAAGCCGGGAGCAAAGATCAGGTTGTAGGCATCGTTGTCGCTCATGCGCGCCGCGCTGTCGGCATCGAGTACGCCACGGCTGATGGCGATGGACTTGAGCTTCTCCGGATCCATGCCGGCGCCGTCATCCTCGATGCAGAGCAGTATGTGATCCCCCTGCTGGGAGGCACTCAGGGTGATGGTGCCCTGACGGGGCTTGCCCGCCTTCTCCCGCACGTCCGGCATCTCGACGCCGTGGTCGCAGGAGTTGCGCACCAGGTGAACCAGGGGATCGGCCAGGGCCTCTACTAGGTTCTTGTCAAGGTCGGTCTCCTCCCCCACCATGACCAGTTCAATCTCTTTTTTCAGGCTGCGGGCGAGGTCGCGCACCACCCGGGGGAAGCGGCCAAACACCTTCTTGATGGGCTGCATCCGGGTCTTCATGACCGCCCCTTGCAGATCCGCCGTCACCACATCCAGGTTGGCGACCGCCTTGGACATCTCTTCGTCGTTGCTGGCGATGCCGAGGCTCACCAGGCGGTTACGCACCAGCACCAGCTCGCCCACCATGTTCATGATGACGTCCAGGGTCTTGGTGTCGACCCGCACCGTGCTGTCGCTCTGGACGGCGGCGGCGGCGTTCTCGGGCGCAGCGGGCTTGGGTGCGGCCTTGCCGGCCACGGGAGCCGAAGCGGCAGGAGACGAGGGCTGGGCGGCAATCTTGCCAGCCAGAGGGGCCGGGGCGGCGGGAGACGATGGTTGCGCCGCCTTGGCGACCACCGGCTCGGCTGGCGTCGGAGTCGGGGCCGATGCCGGGGTGGCCGGCGCCGCCGACTTCATGGTGACGGCGGGGCCCTGGCCACGGCCATGGAGCTCGTCGAGCAGGCGCTCGAACTCGTCATCATCGATGAGGGCATCCACTTCGCTTTGCACCGACTGCAGCGGGTTGGGCGCCGGAGCCCCCAGATGCTGGCCCTGACCATGGAGCTGGTCGAGCAGGGCTTCGAATTCGTCGTCCGTGATGTCGCCACTGGCGGCGGGGGCCGGGGCGGGAGAAGGCGCGGCCTGGGTCGGCGCGCCGCCGGCCCCGTGCAGTTCGTCGAGCAGGCGCTCGAACTCGTCGTCGGAGATCTCGTCTATGGTGCCGCCATTGCCGGCCAGGGGCGCAGGGGCGCTCTCGGGCTCGGGTTCGGGGGCGACCACGGGCTCCGGACTGGTGCTGGAAACGCTCAGCAGCTGCTCCTCCCCCTGGGGCTTGCACAGCTCATGGAGATCGTGCAGCAGCTCGGGGGCGGCGGCGCTGATCGGCTCACGGTTCTGGACCTGGGCGAACATGACATTGATGGCATCGAGGGCCTGCAGGATCACGTCCATCAGCTCGGCGCTGAGGGTTCGCTTGCCGTTGCGCAACATGTCGAACAGGTTCTCGGCCCCATGGCAGACGTCCACCAGCTCGGTCAGCGACAGGAAGCCGGCGCCCCCCTTGACGGTGTGAAAACCGCGAAAGATGGCGTTGAGCAGGTTCTTGTCGTCGGGGCGCTTCTCGAGTTCGACCAGTTGTTCAGACAACTGTTCCAAAATTTCGGATGCTTCGACCAGAAAGTCTTGCAGTATGTCTTCATCAACTTCGAAGGCCATTCGTCACTCCATTAGAATCCGGGGTTGAACAACTGATCCGTCCCTGTCACAGGGGCCCTGGGCAGAGGCTGTCTGCCCGTCTCGCAGCGGGCGCGGCGGCACGACGGAACCACTTATCTCATCGAGCGCGAGCCCGGGCGGCAGACCGTTAAAATCCGAGGCTGGACAGCAGATCGTCCACATCATCCTGACCGTTGACCACGTCGCTGCGGGTATGCGGATTCATGATGGGCCCTTCCGCTTCAATACCCTTGATGGCGGCCTTGGGGGCACTCGGTTCGGCCGAGGCGTCCCCGAACATGGTCAGCATCTCGATCAGCTTGGTCTCGACCTCCTGCACCAGGGTGATCACCCGGCGGATCATTTGGCCGGTCAAATCCTGGAAATCCTGAGCCATCAGGATATCGGTCAGCAGTTGTCGTAATTTATCGGCATCGGATTCGGAAGCCTTAATAAAATCATCCAGTTGATGGCAGAGCGCCTTGAACTGCCCCAGGCCGAGTTCCCGCGACATCAGGGCCTGCCAGTTCGGCAGTACCAACTGGATATTGTCATTGAGGCGATCGGCGATGGGCAGGCTGGCCTCGACGGCATCCATGGTGCGATTGGCCGCCTTGTCCGTCATGTCGATGACATAGTTGAGCCGCTCGCGGGCATCGGGGATCTCCTCATTGGCGAGGGAGGGCAGCCTGGGGTCGAGCTGGAAGTCACGCAGGGAGTCATGCAACTGACGGGTCAGCTGGCCGACCTTGTCGAACAGGGCCGCCGCATTGGGGGCGCAGATGTCGGCGAGCAGATCGTCGGCCGACTCGAACTCGCCCTGTTCCAGGTGGGCGACCAGCCTTCTCGCCTGCTCGAGGGAGATAATGGCACTCGTTTTGGCCGTCATGGCGGGCCCCTTAGCCGATCCGCTCGAAGATCTTGTCGAGTTTCTCTTTGAGGGTGGCGGCGGTGAACGGCTTGACGATGTAACCGTTGACGCCGGCCTGGGCCGCTTCGATGATCTGCTCGCGCTTGGCTTCGGCGGTGACCATCAGCACCGGCAGGTGCTTGAGCTTGTCGTCGAGACGGATCGCCTTGAGCAGGTCGATGCCCTGCATGCCGGGCATGTTCCAGTCGGTGACCACGAACTGGTAGTCGCCATTCTTGAGCATGGGCAGCGCCGTGTTGCCATCGTCCGCCTCATGGGTGTTATTGAAGCCGAGATCGCGCAGCAAGTTCTTGATAATCCGGCGCATTGTCGAGAAGTCATCGACGATGAGGATTTTCATGTTCTTGTCCAAATTTTCCTCCTAGATAGCCGCCAGGGCGGCTCACTCATATGATGCGTTAGCGCAGGTTGCAGGGTGCGGATTATGCCTGAGAGTCGGGGGCCAGTGTAGCCATGACTCGCTTATGCGTGCCAATCTCGCAGGCGAGCACGCAATCTGTGCATCGCCTGGCTGTGGATCTGGCTCACCCGAGACTCACTTACGTTCAATACTTCACCAATCTCGCGCAGGTTCAACTCTTCGTCGTAGTAGAGGGAGAGCACCAGGGCTTCCCGCTCCGGCAGCCGGCCTATGTTCTCGGCCAGGGCCGCCTGGAAGCGTTCCGCCGCCAGCTCGTCGAAACCGAGGTTGTTGCCCGCCTCGGGCCCGCCGATGACGTCTTCACTCACCCCCAGATCCTCGATGCCGATGATCTTGCCGCAGGAGACATCCTGCAGCATGGCGTGATACTCGCCAAGGCCCACCCCCATGTAGGCGGCCACCTCGGTGTCGCGGGCATCGCGGCCATGGGCCTGCTCCACGTTCTCGATGGCATCCGCTATGGTGCGGCTGTTGCGGTGAACCGAACGGGGCACCCAGTCGCCACGGCGGATCTCGTCGAGCATGGCACCGCGAATGCGGATGCCGGCATAGGTCTCGAAACTGGCCCCCTTGCTGCCATCGAAGTTGCGAGAGGCCTCGAGCAGCCCAATCATACCTGCCTGGATCAGGTCATCCAGCAAGACACTGCTCGGCAAACGAGCCAACAGATGCTGGGCGATCCGTTTCACCAGCGGAGCGTGGCGCTCCACCAGCACATAGGCATCCTGATGACGCAGGTAGGCTTGGGCTTTATTCACGAGATCCTTCCTCTGTGATGGCCGGTTTTTGCAGCAGATTTTCCAGGAAGAACTCCAGGTGACCGCCCGGCTGGTGCGGGATGGGCCAGCTGGCCGCCTTGTTGGCCAGGGCGCGGAACGCCAAGGCGGCAGGCGACTTGGGGAAGGCCTCGACGATCAGTTTCTGCTTGCGCACCGCGGCACGCAAGTTGGTGTCATAGGGAATGCAGGCGACCAGCTCGAGGGAGGTATCGAGGAAACGGTCGGTCACCCGGGTCAGCTTGGCATAGAGCTCCTGCCCTTCTCGCAGGGAACGCACCATGTTCGCCACCACCTTGAAGCGGAACACGCCGTGATCCTTGGAGAGGATCTTGATGAGGGCGTAGGCATCCGTGATGGAGGTGGGCTCGTCGCACACCACCACCATGATGTCCTGGGCGGCGCGGGTAAAGCTCAGCACCATGTCGGAGATGCCGGCGGCCGTGTCCACCAGCAGGATGTCGACCTGGGTCTTCATCTCGCTGAAGGCGCGGATCAGCCCCACGTGCTGGGCCGGCGACAGCTCGACCATGGACTGGGTGCCCGAGGTGGCCGGCACTATCATCATGCCGTAGGGCCCCTCGACGATGATGTCGTCCAGGGTGCACTCCCCCGCCAGCACGTGGGAGAGGTTGCGGTGCACCCTCAGTCCCAGCATGACGTCGACGTTGGCCAGCCCCAGGTCGGCATCCAGCACCATCACCCGCTTGCCCTGGGCCGCCATGGCACCGGCCACGTTCAGGGTGACGTTGGTCTTGCCGACGCCCCCCTTGCCACCGGAGACGGCGATCACTTTCACTCGGTTATTTGAACGCATTTTGCGCAGACCACTCGCCTGATCCATAGGTATGTTACTCATAAGAATCTAAATCCTCGCCCTCACCAAACCCAGCGCCCCAGAAATAGGGCTCTTCGCTCTCCCGGTCCAGCGACCCCATGGCCGCGCCGACGAGCTGGGCTGCGTTGGCTATCTGAATATCTTCCGGAACCCGCTGACCATCTGTGATGTAGCTGATGGGCAACGCATTCTGGATGCACACATTGATCACTTCCCCCAGATTGATGCTCTCGTCCAGCTTGGTGAGGATGCAGCCGGAGAGGGGAATGCGACGAAAGTGATCCATGGCCTCCTGCATGACCCGGCGCTGGGATGTCGCCGACATCACCAGGTAGCTGCGGATCTGCACCTTGGCACTCTTGACCAGGGTGTCGAGCTGCTCGGTCAGCCTGACATCCCGCTGCCCCATGCCGGCGGTATCGATCAATACCAGGCGGCGGTGGCGGAATTGATAGAGGGCACTGGCCAGCTCTTCGGCATCGCGCACCTGGCGCACCGGGCAACCCATGATGCGCCCATAGGTTTGCAGCTGTTCGTGGGCGCCGATCCGGTAGTTGTCCGTGGTGATGAGCGCCACCTGCTCGGCGCCATATTTCATGGCAAAACGGGCCGCCAGCTTGGCGATGGTGGTGGTCTTGCCCACCCCGGTCGGCCCGAGCAGCGCCACCGCGCCCCCCTGGCGCAGGATCTCGTCCTCGCTCACCTTAAGCTGGGCGGTCAGCACCTCGGCCAGCTGGGCCAGGGCCTGATGAATGGACATCTCTTCCGGGATGAGACCCGCCAGCTGATCGGCGAAGGCGTCATCGAACCCTATCTTCTTGAGCTCCTTGATGAGCAGGGCCCGCATCGGCTCGCGACGTTCCACCTCCTGCCACATCAGGCCGGAGATCTGGTGCTCCAGCAGCTTGCGGATGGAGGCCATCTCCTGGCGCATCCCTTCCATCTCCTGGTCGCGCTGGGGCTGGGGTGCCCGCGCCGGCGCGGGTCTGGCCCTCGGCTTGGCCGGCTGCGGGGCGGCCCAGTTACCCTGTTCCGCCAGGGTACGGGGCGCCTCGGCCGCCTGGGGCGCCGGGCGCCCTGCCCCCAGTCCGCTCGACTGGTTCGGAGCCAGCTGCTGCTGACGGGCCAGCAGGGCGGCCAGGGTATCGGCATACTGCTCATTGCGGCTCTGGCCGCCGGTGGGCGCCTCGCCGCGTCCACTTGCCGGTCGCGCCACCTGACGCGCCGCAGACGAAATATTGACGCTCTCTTCGTTCAACTGGCGGCGAACCGGCACATCCCTCGGTACCGTGACCTGGGATTGGTAGTCGATGGCGGCGACGATCTCGACCCCGCCCGTGACCTTTTTGTTGGACATGATGACGGCGTCCGGCCCGAGAGTCTCTTTGACCTCGGCCAGGGCCGTGCGCATATCCTTGGCAAAAAACCGCTTAATCTTCACCCGTCATCTCCGCTAACTAGTGCTGCCCTACCGCGCTGACAATACGGATCTGCTTGTCATCCGGTACTTCCTGATAGGACAGGACGCGCAATCCTGGAATGGCATTCTTGACAAACTTGGCCAGGGTATTTCTCAGGATCCCCGATGTCAGAAGCACCGCCGGTTGACCTTCCAATTCTTGCCGCTGGGTGGCCTCGAGCAGGGAGCGTTGCATCCGCTCCGCCAGGCCCGGTTCTATGCCGGCCCCTTCGCCCCCACCCGCCTGCAAGGATTGATGCAATATACGTTCCAACTCTGGCGCCAAGGTGATGACGGGCAACTCGGGCTCCGGACCCGCTATCTCCTGCACGATGAGGCGACGCAGGGCGATGCGGCAGGCCGCAGTCAACACCTCGGGATCCGGGCTGCGGGGCCCGTATTCCACCAGGGTCTGCAGTATGGTGCGCATGTCGCGGATAGGCACGCCCTCGTTGAGGAGATTCTGCAATACCTTCACCAGGTTGCCCATGCTGATCACCTCGGGAACCAGCCCTTCCACCAGCTTGCTCTGATGTTTTCCTATCATGTCCAGCAACTGCTGCACCTCGTCATGGCCGAGCAGCAGGGCCGCCTGGTTGGAGAGGATCTGGCTCAGGTGAGTGGCGACCACGGTGGCGGCATCCACCACCGTATAGCCCAGGGTCTGGGCCTGGGAGACCTGATCCTTGCCGACCCAGACCGCCTCCAGCCCGAAGGCGGGGTCCTGGGTGGGGATGCCCTGGATCTGGCCGAACACCTGGCCCGGGTTGATGGCCATCTCCTTGTCGTGGTAGACGTTCGCCTCCCCCGTGCTCACCCCCATCAGGGTGATGCGGTACTGGTTGGGGGCCAGATCCAGGTTGTCGCGGATATGCACCGCCGGCACCAGGAAACCCAGCTCCTGGGAGAGCTTCTTGCGCACCCCCTTGATCCGGTTGAGCAGCTCCCCGCCCTGGCTCTTGTCCACCAGGGGAATGAGCTGATAGCCGACCTCGAGGCCTATGATGTCCACCGGCATGACGTCGTCCCAGCTCAAGTCCTTCTGCTCCACGGGCGCATCCCCGTTGGCCGGCAAGAGTTCACCGCTGGCCGCCTTGGCCTGGTTCTGTTTCTCCCGGCGCAGCAGCCACCAGGCCCCGGCCGCGGCCACACCGCCCAGGCTCAGGAAGGCCAGGTGCGGCATGCCGGGCACCAGCCCCATCATCAGCAGGATGCTGGCGGAGATGACCAGGGCCTTGGGATTGTCGAACAGCTGGCCCAGCATGGCGGTGCCCATGTCCTGATCCGTGTTCTGGCGGGTCACTATGATGGCGGCGGCGATGGAGAGCAGCAGGGAGGGGATCTGGGCCACCAGGCCGTCACCGATGGCGAGCAGGGTATAGACCTCTGCCGCCTCGCCGAAGCTGAGCTGGTGCTGCATCATGCCGATGATGAAGCCGCCGATGATGTTGATGAAGAGGATCATGATGCCGGCGATGGCATCCCCCTTGACGAACTTGGAGGCACCGTCCATGGAGCCGTAGAAGTCCGCCTCCTGGGTCACATCGGCGCGGCGCTTGCGCGCCTCCTCCTGGTTGATGAGGCCGGCGTTCAGGTCCGCATCGATGGCCATCTGCTTGCCGGGCATGGCGTCCAGGGTGAAGCGGGCGCTGACTTCAGAAATCCGCCCGGCCCCCTTGGTGACCACCACGAAGTTGATGATGACCAGGATGAGGAAGACGATGATGCCCACCGCATAGTTGCCACCGATCACCACGTTGCCGAACGCCTCGATCACATGGCCGGCGGCGTCGCCGCCGTTGTGGCCTTCCAGCAGCACCACCCGGGTCGAGGCGACGTTGAGGGCCAGACGCAACAGGGTCGCAATCAGCAGCACGGTCGGGAAGGCGGCGAATTCCAGGGGGCGGCGGGTATAGACGGCCACCAGCAGCACCACGATGGAGAGGGCGATATTGAAGGAGAAGAGGGTATCGAGCATCAGGGGCGGGATGGGCAGCACCACCATGCCGAGGGAGGCCAACACCAGCAGCGGTGTGCCGAGCCCCTTGCCCACTATCCCGCGGTACGCTTTCAATCGGCCCAATGATGCCCGCACTGTCATGTCGATTCTCAGTTCTTGATCCCAGATGAGAGGGATTAAAGCAAACATCGAGCCAATAAAGCAATTTGCTGATTTATAATGCTTTTATTTTGACTGTGTCAGAAGTTTGTCAGCTGCGGCCTGATGGGGCGCTTGCGGGGGATGCCAAGAGGCTGCGGGCAGCGGCCCCGGCGTGACTTGCGGTATGCCGGCGAAATGAGCAGGTCCTTGCCAAGAGGCTGCGGGCTGCGGCCCTGGCGTTACTTGCGGTATTCCGGAGGAATGGGCAGGTCCTTGCCCAGGGGCTGCGGGCGACGGCCCCGGCCACGGCGGAACTTCTTGAGCTGATAGACATAGGCCAGCACCTGGGCCACGGCGGCAAACAGCCCCTCGGGGATCTCCTGGCCAATCTCGGCGCTGTGGTAGATGGCGCGGGTCAGCGCCGGGGACGGCAGTATGGGGATCTCGTACTCCCGGCCTATCTCGCGGATCTTGAGCGCGACCTCGTCCACCCCCTTGGCCAGCACCTTGGGCGCCGCCCCGGGCTTGCCCTGATCGTATTGCAGGGCCACCGAATAGTGGGTCGGGTTGGTGATGATGACATCGGCCTTGGGCACGTCTCCCATCATGCGGCGCGCCGCCATCTCCATCTGCAGGCGCCGGATGCGCCCCTTCACCTCGGGCTTGCCCTCGGAGTCCTTGTACTCGTCCTTGACCTCCTGCTTGGTCATCTTGAGCTGGCGGGCATGGTTCCAGCTCTGGAAGGGGACATCGATGGCGACGATGGGCAGCAGGGCGCAGCAGAGGATGATCAGCATCCACAGAAACAGCTCGAGGGCATCTATGATGCCGCCGGGGAAGGCCTCCAGGGAGAGGTTGAGCAGGTGATCGAACTGGCTCGACAACATCCACCAGGCAAACAGGGTGATGAACAGGACCTTGGCGATGGACTTGACCAGCTCCACCAGGGACTGCACCCCGAACATCCGCTTGAGACCGGCGAGGGGGCTGAGCTTGCTCCACTTGGGCATCATGGCCTGACTGGAGAAGTTGAGGCCCCCGAGCAGGGTATTGCCGATGAAGGCCGCCAGGGCCACCAGGGCGAACAGCAGACCGAGGGGAAACACCACCTCGCCGACCAGGGTCGGCACCATGGTCCACATGGCGCTGGGGTCGAACGCCTGCTCCCGCTCCAGGGTAAAGCCCATGGTCATCACCTTGAGCATGGCGGTGGCCAGGGACTCCTTGACCATCAGCAGCCCGAACACGGCGGCCAGCAGCACGCTGGCGGTGCCCAGCTCCTTGGATCGGGCGATCTGCCCCTTCTCCCGGGCCTGCTGTAATCGCTTGCCCGTCGCCTGTTCGGTACGTTCCTGATCGGAATCAGCCATGGTGGCCTGCCTCCCGTGAGCAGGGGGCCGTCAGGGCCAAGGTCAATGCCCGCCCTTCAACCATGGGCCCCTCCCAGGCACTGGGTCTCGATGAGCTGGCAGCTGGTCTCCTGCACCCGCTGCCAGAGGGCATCGAAGTGGCCGAGGAAGCCGCCTATGGTCAGCCAGAGGATGAAGAGCCCCGAGATCATGCTGACCGCAAAGCCGATGCTGAAGATGTTGAGCTGGGGGGCGGCCCGGGTCATGACCCCGAAGGCGAAGTTGATGAGCAGCAGGGCGACGATGGCGGAGAGAGACATCACCAGGGCCGCCTGGAACATGACGCCGAGAAAACCCGCCAGGGTGCGCAGGGAGGCGACCGAGAGGCCACCGTCGCCCACCGGCAGGGTATCGAAGCTCAGGATCACCATGCGCAGCATGATGAGGTGACCGTCCAGGGCGAGGAACACCAGGGTCGCCAGCATCAGGTAGAACTGGCCCACCACGGGGGCGGACTGGCCGTTCATGGGATCCACCAGGGAGGCGAACCCCAGGCTGGTCTGCATGGAGATCACCTGGCCCGCCATCACGAAGCTCTCCATCAGGAACTGGGTCATCAGGCCGAGGGCCACGCCGATCAGGATCTGCTGGCCGAGGATCAGGAAACTGCCCAGGGAGAAGAGCGCCACCTGGGGCATGGGGGGCAACAGGGGGGCGATCAGGAAGCTGATGGCAAGCGAGAGCCCCATGCGCACATGCATGGGGGCCAGCTTGCTGCCAAACACCGCCATCACCATCAGCAGGCTGCTGATGCGGGCCAGGGGCCAGAGCACGGAGGCGAGCCACTCCAGGATGAGCTGGCTGGAGAAGGTCACGACCCCTGCCCCGCGCCGCTCATCCCACCACCTCGGGGATCTGGCTCACCATGAGCACGAAGAAGTCCATCAGGCTCTGCAAACCCCAGTGGGCCCCGGCCCCCAGGGCCAGCAGGGTCACCACCAGCCGGGGCAGGAAGCTCAGGGTCTGCTCGTTGATGGAGGTGGCCGCCTGGAAGATGGCGACCACCAGCCCCACCATCAGGCTGGGCAGGATCACGGCACACACCATGATGGTGACCAGCCAGAGCGCCTCTCGAAACACATCGACGAAGGTTTCCGGTGACATGGCGCCTCCCTTATCCCGCGCCCAGGCCGAAGCTGTTGGCCAGGGATCCCAGAATGAGGTTCCAGCCATCCACCATGACGAAAAGCATCAGCTTGAACGGCAGGGAGACCAGCATGGGGGAGAGCATCATCATGCCCATGGCCATCAGGATACTGGCCACCACCAGGTCGATGACCAGGAAGGGCAGAAACAGCATGAAGCCTATCTGGAAGGCGGTCTTGAGCTCGCTGGTGACAAACGCCGGGATCAGCACCCGCAGCGGCACCTCGGCAGGGGTCTCCACCTGCACGTCGGCGATCTCCATGAAGGTGTTGAGATCCTTGACCCGG
Organism: Aeromonas bivalvium; assembly: GCF_046078285.1. Classification (NCBI taxonomy): domain Bacteria; kingdom Pseudomonadati; phylum Pseudomonadota; class Gammaproteobacteria; order Aeromonadales; family Aeromonadaceae; genus Aeromonas; species Aeromonas bivalvium. The sequence continues at coordinate 28,840 of NZ_JBGXBV010000004.1, read as the reverse complement.
GTCTGGGCCAGCATGAACTGATGCAGGGGGAGCTGAGCCTTGGCCAGCGCCTCCTGGGTGCTGATGGTCTCGGCCAGATAGGGTTGCAGCGCCTCCTCGTTGATGCGATCCAGCACGGGGGACATGATGAAGAACGACATGAACAACGCGATGCCGATCAGCACCTGGTTGGAGGGGCTCTGCTGCAGGCCGATGGCCTGTCTGAGGATCCCGAGCACCACTATGATGCGGGTGAAGGAGGTCATCATGATGACCACGGCCGGCAGGAAGGAGAGGGCCGTCATCAGCGCCAGCACCTGCAGGGTCAGGCTGTACTCCTGACTGCCGTCGGCCAGGGTGGTGACGGTCACCGCCGACATGCCATCCTGGGCCAGGGCCAGGGGCGAGAGCAGCAGCAACAGCCAGGGCCAGCGTCTCGTCCCGGAGAGGAAGTGGGTCCCGTTACTCTTTGTCATGGCGTGCCATCAGCTTGCCCAGTTGCTGGGCGAAGGCCTGAGGCTGACGCTCATCGAGCGGCTCCTCCAGGCGATAGAGGAAATTGACCTGCTGGGGGGTGACGCCGATCAGCAGCTGCTGCTCCCCCACCTTGACCACCAGCAGCTTCTCCTTGTAACCGAGGGGCAGGCTGGCGATCACCTTCATCTGGCCACCTCCGAGCTGGGCGGTCAGCTTGCTCTTCTTGAGCAAAAACCCCAGCACCAGGATGAGGCCGATGACCATCAGGCTCGACAGCAGCCAGGAGGTGAGGCTCGGCGCCGCGGCACTGGCCTGCGCCAGCGCGGGCAGCGGCAACATCAGCAGGATAGCGACCCGGATCATTTGAGTTTCTTGATCCTTTCAATCTGGCTGATGACATCGGTCAGCCGGATCCCGAACTTGTCGTTGACCACCACCACCTCGCCGTGGGCGATCAGGGTGCCGTTGACCAGCACGTCCAGGGGCTCGCCCGCTACCCTGTCCAGCTCCACCACTGAGCCCTGGTTCAGCTGCAGCAGGTTGCGGATGCTGATCTGGCTGCGGCCCACTTCCATGGCGATGGTCACAGGGATGTCGAGTATGGTGTCGAGCTTGCGGCGCTCCTCGGCACTGATGGGGGCATCGTCCCTCAGCTCCTCGAGGGGAGCCGGCTTGACCTCGGCGGTGACCTGCTCTTCCAGGGCCGCGGCCCAGGCATCGGCCATCAGATCCTGCTCGTCTTCGGGTGTGCTCATCTTACTTCCTTACTGTTCATGATTGGACGGGCCCCTGGCCTGTCATCGGTTTGGATCATCGATGCTGCGCTCGAGCTCTTCGAGCTCGGCCTCGCCATCGATGCGCACGCCGCCACGGGTGACCAGGTGCATCTCGGTCTTGACCCCGTCCGGTCGCTTGAGTTTGTCGACAATCTTGAGCGCCACATTCTCCTTGGTGCGCCCCATCTTGGCGTGGAACGTAGGCAGGTCTTCCACGTAGACCAGCAGGTTCTCGGGCATCTCCACCGGAATGATGTCGCCGGGTTGCAGCTCCATCAGCTCCCGCAGGGAGAGTTCTGTCTCCAGCAGCTTGGCCTTGAGCTCCACCTTGACGTCCATGATCTCGTCGCGCAGGGCCTTGCTCCAGCGCACGTCCGTGTCCCCCTTGTCGCTCTGCACCCCGGCATCGAGCAGCTCGCGGATGGGTTCGAGCATGGAGTAGGGCATGGCCACGTGGAAGTCGCCGCCGCCGCCGTCCAGTTCGATGTGGAAGGAGCTCACCACGATCACCTCGGTGGGGCTGACGATGTTGGCCATGGCCGGGTTCACCTCGGAGTCGAGATACTCGAAGCCCACATCCATCACAGGCGCCCAGGCATCCTTGTAATCCTCGAACACCAGCTTGAGCAACATCTGTATGATGCGCCGCTCGGTGGGGGTGAACTCGCGCCCCTCTATCTTGGCGTGGTAGCGGCCGTCGCCGCCGAAGAAGTTCTCCACCAGGATGAAGACGAGACGGGCCTCCATGGTGATGAGGGCCGTCCCCTTGAGGGGGCGAAAGCGCACCATGTTCAGGCTGGTGGGCACGAACAGGGTGTGGACGTACTCGCCGAATTTCAGCATCTGCACGCCGTTGATCGACACCTCGGCGGTGCGCCGCATCATGTTGAACAGGCTGATGCGCATGTGGCGGGCGAAACGCTCGTTCACCAGCTCCAGGGTGGGCATGCGGCCCCGGACGATGCGATCCTGGGAAGAGAAGTCGAACTGGGTGATGCCAGGATCCCCGGCCGCCCCTATCTCCTCCTCTTCGACATCGTCGACCCCGTGCAACAGGGCATCAATTTCGTCCTGACTTAACAGATCGCTCACGCTTCACCTACTGCATTACAAAGCCGGTAAACAGCACTTGTTCGATTACGGGGGAAGAGGTCAGGTCCTTGAGGACCCGACGGCACTCTTCCAATGAGTCATTGCGCAATTTTTCCTTGCCCTCGAAGGTGACCAGCTGCTCGGCGCTGGCGGCGCTGAACACCCGCAGCAATGTTCCCTCGATCAGGGGCACATGCTGCTTGGCGAGAGCCTCGTCCTTGGCACCGCGCACCATCAGTTGCACCTTGATCTGCACCAGCCGATCCCGGCTATGGCCCGTCACGTTGAACACGAAGGGGCGCGGCATCCCCACATAGAGGGCAGGCTGGCTGGCCGGATCCTGGGGCTGGCCGTCGGCCTGGGCGCTGGTCTGGGCCTTGGCGGCCTCGTCGCCACCAGAGAGCAGCAGCCAGGTCGCCACCCCGCCGCCGATGAGCAGCACCAGCAGGATGGCAGCCATGATGACCATCTTCTTTTTCCTGGCCGCCGCCGGATCCTGGAGCGTCAGTTCGCTATCGTCTGCCATCTCTTGTCCACCCTCAATCAAACTTGTTCGATATCATAAACTTAACTTGGGGCGCATCAAGCATAGAAATCAATTCCGCTCTCGTTTGCCGCATCCATGGACAAAGTGAGCCGGGTGACACCGGTTTCCCCCTCATGCCGGCCTGGCTGGCGACCCTCGCCCCCCTGGCCCTGGCCCCCCTGTTCGGAGAAGCCTCCCCCCTGGGCCTGCTGCTGTGATCCGGGCTGGGAGTGCTGCTGGGACTGCTGTTGCACCGAGGTCTGACCGAGGGAGAGCCCCTGCCCCGCCAGCATCTCCCTGAGCCTGGGCATGGCCTGCTCCAGCATCTCCCGGGTCTGGCCATGTTGTACCACGAAGTTGACGCTGGCCTGGTTGTCCTGACCAAGCTGGATCTGGATCTTCATCTTGCCAAGGCCGAGGGGATCGAGCTGGATCTCCGCCTGCTGCAACTTGTCGGCCAGCATGACGTTGACCCTCTGCTGCAGCTCGGCCGGGGCATCCTGGCTCGCCAGCTTCAGATGGGGCAAGGAGGCCGCCTCGGCCCTGGGTTGGCCGGTGGCCACAGTACCAGTGCGGGCGTCGCCCACCGCGGCCTGGGTCGGCTGCTGGCCGGTGCTCTGGGCCTCCTCTTCCCGTTTCGGCTCGGCGGCGGCCTGGACCTCGCTCTTGGTCAGGCTCGCCAACCGGCCCCTGGCCCCCAGGGGGGACCCCTTCTGAGTCTGGGTGGCAACGCCATCGATGGCCGCGGCCGCGCCGCCCTGGGGCAGGCTGGCCAGGGGGGCCTGGCTACCCTGGGACTGGGCCTGGGCCAGCACCTGCTGGGGCGCCACCAGGGTCGGCGCCACCGCCGGCTGCGCCCCGGAGGCCGCCGGAGCCTGGGCTGCCATCTGGGGCGCGGCCCGCTCCTTGCCTGCCGTCTCCTGGCGAGGGGCCGCCTCGGTCTGGGTCAGGGCCTGCTCACCGTCGGCGGCAGGCTGCCCCTGGTCCGACTGCCGGGCGAGGCGATTGCCGGCGGCATAGGCATCGGCCGGGGTGCTCACCGCCCCATCAGGGCCCGCTTTGGGCCCCGAGCCGGGAAGCGGATCCCGGGGATTGCTCTGCTCGGCCCCCTTGTCTGTCACGGGTGCTGTGGTCATGGCGCCGCCCGGCCGGGTGGCAGGATCCGCGTCAACGGTCTCGTCCCCTTCGCCGGCCAGGGCCTCATGGTCCCCTGCTGCCGCGAGCAGGGCAGAGGCCAGGGTCTCCTTGGCGCCCTGGCGCTCCTTGCCCCCCTGGGTCTGTTTGACCGCCTCATCGGCGCCCTCGTCCTGGCCATGGGATTTGGGCTCATTGGACACGCCAACAGCCTGGGCAGCCCCCTTGGCTGCGGGGATCTCTGCACCGGGCGGCAAGGAATTGCCATCCCCCGAGCTCGCGGACTCGCCCGGGGCGACCAGACGGGTGTCCTGCTTGAGAGAGTCTTGCAGGTGAACGAGGAAGGGATTGCCAGCCATGATGGCAGAGGCGTCGTCCCCGGGCAGGCCCGGGGTGGGCCCGTCATCGTCGTCGGCCTGGCCCTCGGGCACCACCTGCGCGGCGTCAGTCTCTTGACGCCCGGCCACTGCCGGCAAACTGCCCGGCTCCCCTTGGGTGTCCGCTGCGGCCTGGGGGATCTCGCCCTCCCTGGCGTGCGTCTTGACCGGGGCGGCGTCGCCCCCGTGCCGATACTGACTCATCAGCTCGGCAAAGTCGGCCTTGTCACCGTCCAGCACGGCGCCGTCAGCGGGCCCCGCCAGCCCTGGCGCGGTACGCTTGTCACCGCCGATCGGCGGGGAAGTGGGGGTCAACAGTGTCTGCATCATCCTGGGTTCCGGGGTCTGGGCGCCGATAAGGCCTGGTTGCATCGAGATGGGGTCGCGCCTGGGCGCGCCATCGGACAAGAGAAAGCAAGTTACAGGCCAGAATGCAGGGTTCGACTGCGCAGGGCGAACTCATCCAGCATCTTCTGCTCCTGGCGCTGGGCCTGCTGCCGGGCCCGATCGGCCTGCTTGTCCAGCAGCAGGGCCACCGCCTTGCGCCTCTGCTGAGCCGCCAGCCACTCCTCCCGCCGCTGGCCCAGGGCCTCGCGGATCTGCAGCACCCCTTCGTACTGCTGGGTCGCTGCCTGTTCCAGCTTGTTGATGAAGGCGTGATACTGGGCGTTCTGCTGGGCCTTGATCCCCTGCAGGCCGCGGTCGGTCCACTGCTGGTGATAGATCTGGCGGTACTGGTTGAGGGCATCCTGCTGCTGCATGAACAGCTTGAGATCCTGCTGGGCCTTGGCCAGGGCCATGGCGGCCTGCTGCTCGGCCGCCTCGAGGCGTTCGGCCAATAACATCAATCCCTTGCTCATCGACTACCTCATGCGGCGCTAAGCGGGGCGGGTCCCCGGATTACTGCATCAGGGGCATGGCCACCAGTTGCAGGGCTTGCAGGCCATCGTCGTAGTGGATGACCTCGCGCATGCCTTGCTGCAAGAAGCGATCCAGATAAGGTTTCTGATTGATGGCCCGATCGATGCGCGGATCCGCCCCCTGGCTGTAGGCGCCTATGGTGATGAGATCCCGGTTCTGCTGATAGAGGGAGTAGTACTGCTTGAGGGCACGTGCCAGCCCCTGATGCTCCGCCGAGGTGACCTGAGGCATGACCCGGCTGATGGATTTCTCGATGTCGATGGCCGGATAGTGGCCCGAATCGGCGAGTTCCCGCGACAGCACTATGTGGCCATCCAGGATGGCCCGGGCGGCATCGGCGATGGGGTCTTGCAGATCGTCCCCCTCGGTCAGCACGGTGAAAAAGGCGGTGATGGAGCCCTGGCCGTCGTTGCCGTTGCCGGCCCGCTCCACCAGCGCCGGTAATTTGGCAAACACCGAAGGCGGGTAGCCCTTGGTGGCGGGGGGCTCGCCCACCGCCAGGGCGATCTCCCGCTGGGCCTGGGCATAGCGGGTGAGAGAGTCCATCAGCAGCAGCACGTTGAGCCCCTGATCCCGGAAATACTCGGCGATGGCCAGCGCCGTCTCGCATCCCTTGAGCCGCATCAGGGGGGAGGCATCCGCCGGGGCGGCCACCACCACGGCGCGCTCGCGCCCCTCGGCGCCGAGGATCTCCTCGATGAACTCCTTCACCTCCCGGCCCCGTTCGCCGATGAGGCCGACCACCACCACGTCCGCCACCGAGCCCCGGGTCATCATGCCAAGCAGGACCGACTTGCCGACCCCGGAGCCGGCGAACAGCCCCATGCGCTGGCCCTGACCCACGGTGAGCACCGCATTGATGGCGCGCACCCCCACGTCCATCGGCCTGTGAATGGGGCGACGGGCCAGGGGGTTGATGCGGGTCTGGGCAAATTGCACCGTCTGGGCGGCGAGGATGGGACCCAGGCCGTCCAGGGGCTGGCCTATGCCGTCGATGACCCGGCCGAGCAGATTCATGCCCACCGGGATGCCATGCTCCTCGGTGACCGGCACCACACGGGCGCCGGGAATGACCCCCTTGAGCTGTTCGCTCGGCATCAGGTAGAGGCGATCGCCGGAGAAGCCGACCACCTCCGCCTCCAGGGTGCCATCCTGGGTGTCGATGCGGCACAGGGCGCCAATGGCGGCGCGGCACCCCACCGCCTCCAGGGTCAGGCCCACCACCCGCGTCAACTTTCCGGCGACCGGGGTCTTGGGGGCGATCTCGCCGACCCGATATCGTTGCAGTCGTTGGGAAAGGCTGTTGCTCATCACTCGATCCTCATGAAGGGGCCCAGGCTAGTCGTGCTGGTTTTCCCGCAGGAAGTTGCGCAGCAGCTGGTCGATGCGCCCCGAGAGGGTCAGATCCACGCTGGAGAGTTCGGTGGCAAGCTGAAGATCGCCGGGCAGCAGGGTGGGATCGCTCTCGAAGCGCCACTGGCGCCGCTCGCACTCCTCCTCGCCAAAGGCCGCCACCACCCGCTGGATGTCGTCCGGGTGCAGGGAAAGGGTGACCCCCTGGCGCACGGCGGGCAGCAGGGCCAATCCCTCCTTGAGGGCGCCCAGCAGCAGGGCCGGCGAGGTCACCGCCTCCTGCTTGATCAGGGCCCGGGCCAGCTGCATCACCAGGGCGATGAGCTGCTGCTCCACCCCGGTATCCAGCTCGGCCAGGGGCTCGGCCAGGCGGGAGGCGAGCAGGCGCCAGTGGGCCTGCTCCTGCTCCACCTGCTCGCGGCCCAGAGCCAGCCCCTCCTCCTTGCCCTGGGCCATGCCCGCCTCGTGACCCTGCTTGAGACCCTCGAGCTTGCCCTCCTCCAGCCCCTTGGCAAAACCGGCGGCCTGGCCCTCGGCCATGCCCTCCTCCCAGGCGGCCTGGCGGATCGCCTCCAGCTCCTCGGCGGTGAGGCTGGGGGCGGGCTCGGGCGCCGGCTCCTCGGGCACCGTCTCCTCCTCCTGGCGATACCAGTCCGGCGTCAGGCCAAGGGCATTGGTCTCGACCTCGGCGGCCACCTCCATCTCCGGCCAGCCCCAGGTCTCGATCTGGGTGCCCGCCGTATCCGGCCGCATGTAGCCGCGCAGCTTGCTGTTCTTGTCATTCATGCTCTAGAGGCACTCCCATCTGACACCCTTCATCGGGACGGGCGATCTCTGCATCACGCCGTCGTCACCCCATCCCCGCCTGGCCTCGGCGCAGGCCAGCCCCGCTTGCGGACACAGGCTTAGAGGAACTCCTCGCCGCCACCGGCCCCCAGCATGATCTCGCCGGCATCCGCCAGACGGCGGGCGGTGGAGAGGATCTCCTTCTGGGCCGCCTCCACCTCGGAGACGCGGATCGGGCCCATGGCCTCCAGATCGTCCGCCAGCATCTCGGCGGCCCGCTTGGACATGTTCTTGAAAATCTTCTCGCGCATCTGGTCGTCCGAGCCCTTGAGGGCCCGTTGCAGCAGATCCCCCGGCACTTCCCGCAGCAGGGTCTGGATGCCCCGATCGTCCACGTCGATCAGGTTCTCGAACACGAACATCAGGTCCTGGATCTGCTGGCTCATCTCCTCGTCGGAGTCGCGGATGGCATCCATCAGCTGGCCTTCGACGTTGGTGTCCAGGTAGTTCATGATGTTGGCCGCCGCCTTCAGGCCGCCCATCTTGGCCGCCTGAGCACCGGCGGCGCCGGCGAACTGCTTCTCCATGATGTCGTTGAGCTCTTGCAGTGCCGCCGGTTGCACCTCTTCTAGGTTGGCGATGCGCATCACCAGATCCAGGCGCACCTGCTCCGGGAACTGGCTCAGGATCTCGGCGGACTGCTCCGGCTCCAGATAGGAGAGCACTATGGTCTGGATCTGGGGGTGTTCGTTCTGGATGATGCTGGCCACCTGGCGGGCATCCATCCACTTGAGGGAGTCCAGACCCCGGGCGCCTGACCCCAGGATGATCTGATCCACCAGGTTGCTGGCCTTGTCTTCCCCGAGCGCCGCCACCAGGGCCTTGCGCACGAAGTCTTCGCTGCCGATGCCGATGTTGGTGTACTTCTGGATGTCGTCGATAAATTGACGATGCACCGCCGCCACCCTGTCGTGACTGAAATCCGACATGGAGGCCATGGACATGCCAAGCCGCTGCACCTGCTTGGGTTCGAGGTGGCGGAAGATCTGGGCGGCATCCTCCTCGTTGAGGCTGAGCATCAGCACGGCGGCCATCTCTATCCCCGACATCTGGTCGAGGATCTGGCGCTGACCGTCGCTGATGTCGTTGCCGGTCACTTGGTTCTTATTCTCTTCAGGCATCTTTGGTTACCCATTCTTTAATGACCTGAGCGGCCAAGTCCGGTTCGTTCGCCACCAGGGCACGCACTGCCTTGAGCAGGTCTTCATCCCGATGGAGATCCGGCAGTTTCAGATGACCATCGCGCACCCCGAAGATGGGCTCGGCCTCGGCCTGGGCCGCCAGCAGACTCAGTTCGTCGTCGCCACCCAGCACTATGCTGTTGTCCAGATCCAGCTCGCTCTCGGGTTTGACATCCGGGTAGAGCAGGCGCTTGAGCATGGGTCGCACCACGGTGACGATGAGCACTATGATGACCAGCACGGAGGCGGCGATGCGCACCGCGCGCCAGAACCAGGGCTGCTCGTAGATGGGCAGGTCCGGCATCACGTCCAGCTCGGGGCGGTTGAACGGGATGGCGACCACCTCCAGGCTGTCGCCCCGGGTCACGTCAAATCCCAGGCCGCCACTGATGAGGCGGCGCAAGGTGTCTATCTCGGCCTGGCTGCGCGGCTCGCGACTGACGGCGCCATCGGCGCCGGTCACCGACTTGTAATCCACCGCCACCGACACCGTCATGCGGCGAATGCCCCCCATCTGACGACGGGTGTGGCTGACCGTGGTGTCCAGCTCATAGTTGCGGGTCGCCTCCTTGCGGGAGCGGCCGGCGCTGGTGCTGCCCTCGCCCCCTTCCGCCTTCTCCGGAATACCGGACGCGGCGGGAGGCTGGTTGGAGAGGGAGCCGGGCACGCCGCCATTGGCGCCGCTGGCACTGTTCTCCTCCAGGGTCATCTCGGAGCGCACCGCGGGCAGGTCGGGGTTGTAGGTCTTGCGGGTCTGCTCCTGCTGGGAGAAGTCCAGGGCGAGATCCACCTCGGCGGTGTAGTTGTCCATGCCGAGCACGGGGATCAGGATGGCGTCTATCTTCTGCTTGTACTCCAGCTCCTGCTTCTGCTGCATGGCAAATTCTTTGCGGGTCTGGGCGGAGACGGGATCCTGGGAGCCGGAGTTGAGCAGACGGCCGCTCTGATCCGTGACCGTCACCCGGGTCGGCTCCAGGCCATGGACCGCGGAGGCGACCATGTCGACGATGGAGTCCACCTCTCCCTGTCCCAGGGCGCTGCCCTTGAGGGTCAGCACCACGGTGGCACTGGGCTTGCGCTCGTTGCGGGCGAACACATTGTCCTTGGGAATGGCCAGCAGCACCTGGGCCTTGCCCACGTTCTGGAACTGTTCGATGGCGCTCGCCAGCTGACGCTCGCGGCTGAGCTTGAGGCGTTCGGCCTCCATGCGCTGGCTGACCCCGAAGCTGGAGTCCTTGAGCAGGATGGATTCACCGTCATTGCTGCTGACGCTGCTGGTGCCGAGCCCGGCCCGGGTCAGGCGCAAGCGGATGTCGCCGTAATTCTCGGCGCTGACCAGTACGCTCCGGCCCTCGACCTGATAAGGGATCTTCTGCTGATCCAGGTAATCCAGGGTCGCGACCAGCTCTTCGGTGTTGTAGGTGCCAAGGGGCCGCATCTCCGGCTCCTTGCCCCACAACAGGATGAAGACGGCGATGGCCAGGCAGATGGCCAGCCCCAGGATCAGGGTGATCTGACGCAGCACATCGCTGTTGGAGAGGAACCCCAGAGCGGAACTCTTCTGTTCATGCTCATCGAGGGCGCTGGTCCCCTCGTGATTGATCAGCAGGTCGCCATTTTGTTCGTTCGCCACAGGTCAGGTCCTTATCTTCTGGTCGGGTCGCGGCATGCGCACCCTTATACCGGCATGTTCATGATGGTCTTGTAGGCATCGACCATCTTGTTGCGCACCTGCACCGTTGCCTCGAAGGCGATGGAGGCTTTCTGGCCGGCGATCATCACATCGGAGAGATCCACCGACTTGTCGCCCATGTCGAGCCGGGTGCGCAGATCGTTGGCATTCCCCTGCAGGCCGTTGACGTGGCCGAGGGCCTGCTGCAGCAGCTGGCCAAAATCCGAGCTGACCTGACCGGCCGGCTGGCTGATGGCCGGGATCCCCGCTTCAACCTTGAGGGCCTGCATCTCTTGCATCAGGCTGCTTGCACTTATTTCCATCATCCTTCCCCAGACAAATCATTGACGCTGGCATCACTTAAGCAAATAAGGTGCCAACCAGGAGTGATGAGGGCGTCAACCAGTCTCAGATGGGCGCCAGGCAGGGCGAGCAGAGGGGTCGCCCCGGCCCCACGGCCATCGCCGGCATGGGTGGGGCTCTAGCCCAGCAGCAGCCTCAGATAGCTGAGGTGCAGATCCCTGGGTTCGTCGGCGGGCAGCTTGGCCAGCACCTCGTGGTGGAGATAGCGGCCCTTGGCATCCTGTTGCGCCGGGTCCACCAACCCCATCTCCACCAGTCTGGCGACGATGGCGACCGCCAGGGCCATGCAGTCGTCACTCTCCCGGCCCCAGCCAAAACCCCCTTCATGGTCAAACAGATCGGGGCGGGGCTGGAGGGGAACGGCTTCTTCTCCCCGGACCCAGAAGACGGTGGGGCTTCCCTCCTGCAGGCGCAGGTAGATGCTCTGCCTGTCCCACTCTGTCTGCTGTCCCGAGGTGGCATCCCGTCCGGTCGATGCGGGTTCCTGTGCCATCTTGCTCTCCTTGTCTTGTCGACCCCGCCCATGAAAAAGAGGGCGCAAGGCCCTCTTCTACTGCGAGTCGCGTCATTTAAACAGACCGCATTTCAATATGATACAAGAAAAATTTCCCGCAAAGCCCGGGCGGTTACTCCTTGTTCAGATCGTCATCGAGCCAGTACTTGGAGCCGGAGATATTGGCATCGAGCAGCAGCCCCTTTTCGCCGATCTGATAGATGGCCATGCCACCATTGTATTTGGCCGTCAGCTCGGCGCTCTCGCTGCCCGCCACGGCCCCCACCTCGGAGGTGGCCTCCCAGCCCTGATTGACGAAGGCATCGAACCTGGCCTTGTCCTCGAACAGGATCACCTGCTGGTAGAACTTGCCCCCCAGCCCGGCGGCCAGGCCGGCGCCAAACATCTTCATATAGGTACGGCTATCGTCCTGACGGTTGACCGCTACCCCGGACCCCTGATTGGTGTGGATCATCAGGGAGAACTTGCGCGAGTCAAACACCGCATAGCCATAAGCCTGGTCAAACAACAACTTGGCAGAGGGCTGCTCGTTGAACAGCCGCACCAGGGCGGTGTCGGCCATGGTATCGAGGGCGGTTCTCGCCTCGGCCGGCGTCTTGGGTTCGAGCATGGTATCGAGCTTCTTGTCGGCGGTCTCCAGCCACGCCTTGCCGGTCGTCACGCTCTTGTCGGTCCACTCCCCGGCGGTATTGAGGGTCTCCTCTCCCCACCGGGAGACGGAGTCCCAGGTCTGCTTGGAGAAATCCGTGACGTCTTGCCACGCCTCCTTGCTGGTCTCGCTCACCGCGCTGCCGAGCTCGGCGGCAGCCTCCTTCACCTTGGCCCAATCCGCCAGCGTTGGGGTCGAGGCCAATGCCAGTGCCGTTGTCATGACCAGGAGTCGAATCTTCATCTTGCTCTCCATCACCCGTGATAAGCCCTGGGTCACAGTAGCAGATTTGACTGAAACCGGAAAAGCCCGGGCTCATGGTGCCGACCCGAGGGACGCGCCAGGTCGTCATGCTGGCCCCACCACAAAGTTTGTTCTGCGCAGGTGCGCCCGCTGTATAGTTTTTGGTTAGCCATTCCGGTAAAATCCGCGCCCTTATAAGAGAGCCACCTAAGAGTGATTGAGCGATGTCCAACACAAAACAGGCCCCCAAAGTAGGATTCGTCTCCTTGGGTTGCCCCAAAAACCTGGTCGATTCCGAGCGCATCCTGACCCAGCTGCGTACCGAAGGGTACGACGTGGTGCCCAGCTATGACGATGCGGAGCTGGTGGTGGTCAACACCTGCGGCTTCATCGACAGCGCGGTACAGGAGTCCCTGGAAGCCATCGGCGAGGCCCTGGCCGAAAACGGCAAGGTGATCGTCACCGGCTGCCTCGGCGCCAAAGAGAACCAGATCCGCGAGATCCACCCCAAGGTGCTCGAGATCACCGGTCCCCACGCCTATGAAGAGGTGCTGGGCCACGTCCACAAATACGTGGAAAAACCCACCCACAACCCCTTCACCAGCCTGGTGCCGGCCCAGGGCGTCAAGCTGACCCCCCGTCACTACGCCTATCTGAAGATTTCCGAAGGCTGCAACCACCGCTGCACCTTCTGCATCATCCCCTCCATGCGCGGGGATCTGGTGAGCCGCCCCATCGGCGAGGTGCTGGCCGAGGCCAAGCGCCTGAAAGAGGCCGGCGTGAAGGAGATCCTGGTGATCTCCCAGGACACCTCCGCCTACGGCGTCGACGTCAAGCACCGCACCGGTTTCTACGACGGCATGCCGGTCAAGACCAGCATGGTGGCCCTGTGCGAAGAGCTGGCCAAGCTCGGCATGTGGGTGCGCCTGCACTACGTCTACCCCTACCCCCACGTGGATGACGTCATCCCCCTGATGCGCGACGGCAAGGTACTGCCTTACCTCGACATCCCGCTGCAGCACGCCAGCCCGCGCATTCTGAAACTGATGAAGCGCCCAGGCACCGTCGAGCGCACCCTGGAGCGGATCCAGAAGTGGCGCGAGATCTGCCCCGAGATCACCCTGCGCTCCACCTTCATCGTCGGCTTCCCCGGCGAGACCGAAGAAGAGTTCCAGATGCTGCTGGACTTCATCGACAAGGCGGAACTGGACAGGGTTGGCTGCTTCAAATACAGCCCGGTCGAGGGTGCCAAGGCCAACGAGCTGCCGGATCCTGTGCCGGAAGACGTCCAGGAAGAGCGTTTCCAGCGCTTCATGGAGCTGCAACAGCAGGTTTCCATCCGCAAGCTCGCCCGCAAGGTGGGCAAGGAGATGCTGGTGCTGATCGACGAGGTGGACGAAGAGGGTGCCACCGGCCGCTCCGCCGCCGATGCTCCCGAGATCGACGGCCTGGTCTACCTGAACGGCGAGACCGGCCTCAAGCCCGGCGACATGGTCAAGGTCCGCATCGACGAGGCGGACGAGTACGATCTGTGGGCCAGCCTGGTAGGCTGAGACCACTGACGCCCCTGCCCGGCAGGGGAGAGCAAAAAAGCCAGCCCGTGAAAACGGGCTGGCTTTTTCAATGCATGTCGATTGACCTCAAGGCGCTGCATTGGCGAAGGGGCAAACCGGCTCAGCCCCACTGCCGACGGCATGAGCCCGCCGCCATCATTTTCCCTTGGTGATCTTGTCCAGGTAGCCCATGGCAAAGGCTGACAGGACGAAGGTGACATGGATCAGCAGATACCACTTTATTTTGTCATTCGGGATGTTCTCGGTATTCATGAACACCTTCAGCAGATGAATGGATGAGATGGCAACGATCGAAGCGGCCACCTTGTTCTTGAGGGAACCCGCATCCAGTTTTCCGAGCCAGCCCAGCTTGTCCTCTCCCTCCCCCACATCCAGTCGGGAAACAAAGTTCTCGTAGCCCGAGAACATGACCATGACGATGAGCCCGCCCACCAGGGCGATATCGATAAGCGACAGGGTGACCAGCACCAGGTCAACCTCGCGGATCGTCAGAATATTGGGCAGGACATGCAGTATCTCCTGAAAGAATTTGATACCCAATGCCAGCAGGATCAGGCTCAGGCCAAGATAGATGGGGGCCATGATCCAGCGTGAGGAATACATCAGCTTTTCAAAAATACGTTCCATAAATAAATATCTATAACCTGTCAGATGATACAAGTGGGTGATACATCATTGGGATCTGAGTGCCCATTAATCTTCATTGATATGCTTCATTCTGTGTTGCCAGCGCCGCTTGGCAAAACGCCTCATATTGGGGATTTCATCCGTCTCGTCCATAATGGGTTTGCCAATGATGGTCTCGATAACATCTTCCATCGTCACCAAGCCCAGCCAGGTACCGTATTCGTCATACACAAGAAACATATGCTGTCTCTCTTGCATGAACTGGCTCATGACACTTTCAACACTCACCTTGTCCGTCACTATGGTAACCGGCTTGACCAGGCTGGATACCGTCTCTGCATGGTCTGCGTTTATCACGTCATAACGAAATACCAACCCTAGCGGATTTTCATCTTTATCAATCACGGGGTAACGAGAAAAACGACTGGCATGAGCATGATTGGCAAAATCGGCCACCGTCATGTCCGGGCTGACAATCTGACACACGGTACGCGGCGTCATAATATCTCGGACACTGGTTTCATGAAGGTCCAGAATATTGGCAATTGTGCGCTGCTCATCTTCATCGAGTTTATCCATCTCACGGCCAAGCATCGCAAGTGCCTTTATTTCTTGCCGTATGTCATGTTCCGGAGTATGGGCACCGAACAATTTCATCACCTGATCGGAAATCCAGATGAACGGTTTCAGCAAGAAAATCATGCCATTCAACAATCCAGGCAAGATCGGCGCCAATGTACGCCAATGGCGAGCGCCAATGGATTTGGGCATTATTTCTGACAACACCAGGATCAGCACAGTCATGACAGCAGACGCAATCCCCAGATAACCATCGCCAAAAACAATGGTCACTTGCGCGCCGACCCCGGTGGCGCCAACGGTATGAGCAACCGTATTAAGGGTCAAAATGGCAGCCAATGGCTGATCTATCTTGTCTTTCAGCAGGCGCATGCGCTCATAAAGCCTGGGATTGGACAGCTTCAATTGGGCTATGTAGCTGGGGGTAATCGAGAGGAGGGCTGCCTCCAGGATGGAACATAGAAAGGAAACGCCAATAGACAATACAGCGAATGCTATAAGTAGACTCATGAAACGGGAATGGACCTCGCGTAGTTTTAATTGACAAGATTCTAGCGACATTCAAGGGGGCGACGCAACGAATATCTCGGTTGGAAAAAATTAAAAAGAAATTTATTTTCAACCAGTTATGAAAATCAAGTCTGTTTACTCCCTTTTTTCAATCGCCGTTGTTATTGATACTGCCATTGCACAAAACACGATGTGAATATCACATGAACAATACCGCTGAATTCACATAAAAGTTGCCTTGGCACCAATAAGGCAAGGGTGATAAATTCTGCCCTAAAAATAGAGGTTTGCTATCTAATGGACGTTTTTCAATCCATTTTCCTGGCCTTGATCCAGGGATTGACAGAGTTCCTGCCCATCTCCAGCTCTGCACACTTGATATTACCCTCCAGGATCTTCGGCTGGCAGGATCAGGGGTTGGCATTTGATGTCGCCGTCCATGTCGGCACCCTGTCTGCGGTCGTCATCTATTTTCACCGCGATGTCAGTGGCCTCATGCAGGGCTGGCTACTCTCATTGCGCGGCCAGCGAACGGAGCAGGGCCGTCTCGCCTGGCTGCTGATCCTGGCTACCATACCCGCGGCTGTCATGGGCCTTGTCGGTAAGGGGATCATTGAAGGCAGTGCACGTTCGACCCTGGTGATATCCATCAGCACCATCCTCTTTGGCCTGTTGCTCTGGTATGCGGACCGCAAGTCCGCCCTCACCAGGGAGATGAAGGACATCAGGGTCAGGGATGCATTGAAAATTGGCCTGGCACAGGCCATCGCCCTCATCCCTGGCACCTCCCGTTCCGGCATCACGATGACAATGGCGCTCTTGCTGGGTTTCGATCGCCGGACGGCCGCGACCTTCTCCTTTCTGCTGTCCATTCCCATCATCACCCTCGCCGGTCTATATCTGGGGTGGCAATTGATGACGAGTCCTGCCGACATAGACATGGGTGAGTTATTGATTGGTATTGGCGTCAGCTTTGTCTCCGCCTATGCCTGCATTCATTATTTCTTGAAGATCATAGAGCGTATGGGGATGCTGCCATTTGTCGTTTATCGCCTGGCACTCGGCGTACTGTTGCTGACCTTCAGCCTGCAATAATCAGGAGACTGAATCATGATTGCATCATTGGAAAATAGATCCTTCATGCTTGCCCTGGCCATCATCAGTGGCTTTTTCATCTGGATGCTGATGCCATTCTTCTCTGCTATTTTCTGGGCTTGCATGATTGGTGTGCTCTTCCTGCCCATCAATGAGAAGATCCGGCATCGATTCAAGCTGGGGAAAAATGCGGCATCGCTGCTGACCCTGCTGCTGTGCGTGGTGGTGCTGATAGTGCCTGTTCTCTTCCTTGGTTGGTCTTTCATGAAAGAGATCAATGGTCTTTATCAGACCATGCAGGCGGGCAAGATTAACTTTGGTGAATATCTGGACACCATCAAGGCCTCCTTTCCCGCACTGCACGACATCATGAATTACCTCGGGATAGATTATGGCGAGGTCAGGAATCATTTGACCAATGCGGCGGTATTTATTACGCGCTATATAGCGCAACACGCCTTCAGCGTGGGGCAAGGGGCATTCAGCTTGATACTCGATATCTGCATCATGCTGTATGTCGCCTTCTTCATGATCAGAGACGGCCAGCATCTGGTCGAGAAGATCATTGAGGCCCTCCCCCTGGGCAATCGCCGGGAAAGGTTGATGCTTGCCAAATTTTCCGAAGTGGCCAGGGCCACCATGAAGGGGAATTTTGCCGTCGCCATCTTGCAGGGTCTGCTGGGCGGGATAATCTTTGCGGTCCTGGGCATCCAGGGCCCGATAATATGGGGCGTGGTCATGACGCTGTTATCCATGATCCCCGTCGTGGGGGCCGGCCTGATCTGGGGACCGGTTGCCGTCTATCTGTTCGCATCAGGCAACCTGGTGGATGCGGTCATACTGACCCTCTTTGGCGCCTTCGTGATCGGCCTGGTCGACAACATACTCAGACCCATCCTGGTTGGCAGGGACACCAAGATGCCGGATTATCTGATCCTGCTCTCCACCCTGGGAGGGATCATCGTATTTGGGATCAATGGCTTTGTGCTGGGGCCCATCATTGCCGCACTCTTCATCACCACCTGGTTGATCTTCGCCGATGAACTGGGCCGTGACAGCCAGCTCAATGACAGCAATAGCCAGCCATAGGCTCAGGCATCGAGAGGGAGGAGCAGCCAGCCTCGTCCCTCTCTCGTTTCGGGGCGACCTCAGGCACCGAGCAAGGGCAGATGTTGCAGGCTGGCCGCGCAGCGCCAAGGCAAGGCAATGGGCCAGCGCCAAGACATAGAGGGATGCTGGCCAGGGGGACAGTGATTGCCCTGTTTCCCTGATGGTGGAAGGCGTGCGGATATAGCTCCTTGCAGATATCCAGCTGCCGGGTCTGGCAGTGCAAGAAGACCTTGATGACATCCGGGACGCCCCCGGCAGCCAATCAATCCCAATGGTGGTACCGCCTTTGACAAGCTGGCTGGCCCTACTTCAGACACGCTTCGGCATGGCTGAGCATGGGTGCTATGAGCCTGAGCCGACCAGCGCCTTTATCTTGGTGGCTTTCTCAAAGTGATCGAGCCTGTGCGTCATGATCCACCAGGTGGCCGCCTCCATGAGCAACTCAGGATCGTCATTCTTGTTTGCGAAAAAAGCATAGAATGACAGGCCCACCTCAGGTCCCTTGCTGGCAATCTTTTTGTCACACACGTCAATGAACTTTCTCTTCAAACTTTCCCGCATTCAGCCTCCATCTATTAATTCCTGTCTTAGCGCACCACGATATCTTTAAACGGTAATGCCATGGTTCATCGGTATGATACCGGCTAACGTGGCCACTATGAGCTGGCCGCCAGTGACTGTAAAATAAATCCCGCGCGTTCAGACACTGATGCCTTTGGCACTTCAATTAAAGAATAACCAAACATCTGATATGCAGAGATCATCTCCAGGTAAGTATCAACCGCTTCGGCATAACTCTGTTTACGTTCCGTATCATTGGCGTAAATGGCCTCCCAAGGTGGGAAAATAAACACATCAGTGTGGTATCTGACAAGATGGCATGCTGTCAGCAATGCACTGGGTATCGGCAGCCCTTCGAGTCGAGAATAGGCATAGGAGTCGATAATGCCCCTGTCAAAGAACACCAGACCCTGGTTGCCTTGATGGTGGCTGAAAGCCTCCAGCTCTTCTCGTACCATCTCATCGCGAAAGGCGGTTTTATCCATCCAGGGCAACGCGCGACCATTTATCGCCCCTTGTTGCAGGATTACCTTGCGGCCAACTTCATCCGCACACCGATAACCAAGTGCCTTCAAATAATCCAGCGTCGTTGTTTTTCCTGACCCTGGCCCACCGGTAAAAACGATGCAATGATTCAATCATGCCTCCATTATCGCCAACAAGACCTCGATTGCCATGAGAGAATAAAAACCCATCGACATAAACACAGTGAATTTAATGAAAATATCTGTCTGGCAATATATTCCACTTGCATGTCATGAAAATATTTCGTGCACTATCATCACCCCGTATCGCTTTTATTGATGACCTGTTTCAGAGGTTGAATGATTTGCCCATTGACCATGCAAACGGATAGCCTCTTGCCTGAACATGGGTCACCGGATGGCTATCATAACGCCCTGCCTCACGGAGGAAAGCGGGGAGAGGGGAAAATCCGGGCCGGATCAAGGCCTGATTGATCGTTCAGCGTGCATTGACGCACCCGATGACGGGGCCCGGGCCATCACATGGCGCGCTGGCGGATCGGGATCCCCCCCTCCCAGCCCCGTTATCCAGTCCAGAATCAGTGTCGATTCAGTCCCAATACAGGGCCGATCGGCTAGCATCGAATTGACTCTCCTGGCTGAAACCCCTCTAATTGGCGTCTCGTATCTCATGCACGAACATATTATGAAAATTCTGTTGGTCGAAGACGACAAGCTGCTCAACCACCATCTCACCACCCTGCTCGGCGAGGCGCAGAATCAGGTGCATGGCACCGACAGCGCCCAGGTGGCGCTGCACTATGCCGAGGATTATCCCATAGACGTGGCCATCATAGATCTCGGCCTGCCGGACATGGATGGTCTGCAGCTCATCAGGCAGTTGCGAGAGCGGCAGATTGCCTTCCCCATCATAGTGCTGACCGCCCGTGGCAACTGGCAGGACAAGGTCGAGGGACTGGAAGCGGGCGCCGATGACTATCTGGTCAAACCGTTCCAGAAAGACGAGCTGCTGGCCCGTCTCAACGCCCTGGTTCGACGCAGCGCCGGCTTCATCTCCCCCAGGGTGCAGGCCGGGGAGTATGTGCTGGATCTGTCGCGCAAGGAGCTGACCATTGCCGATGAGGTGGTGGTGCTGACCAGCTTTGAATACCTGATCCTCGAGTATCTGATGCGCAACGCCCGCCAGGTGGTCTCCAAGCAGCAGTTGCTTGACCAGCTCTATGGCGACGGCGAAGGAGACCCCAACACCATAGAGGTCATGGTGAGCCGGCTGCGCAAGAAACTGGATCCACAGGGGACCATACAGCCCATCTCCACCATCCGCCGCCAGGGCTACATCTTCAACCTCTCCTGCAGCTGACCCGGGAGAGAGATCCCTTGCCCCGCCCCCATGGAGGGAGCCCCATGACGTTCATTCGCCGCTCGCTGCTGAGCAAGCTGATGCTGAGCACCATGCTGGTCATCGCCCTCATCCTGGCCTTCTCCGTCTACGCCCTCTATCTGGCCAAGCAGGAGGAGCTCGCCAAGGAGACCAGCACCCAGATGCAGGAGAACCTCTCCAAGCTGTTCTCCTCCAAGCTCCCCAACCGGCCCGGTCAGTCCGGGTTCGATGACCTCAGCACCACGGCGGTCGATCCCGCCCTCGACACCCTGATCTGCCGCGCCGACGGCCAGATGAGCTGGTCCAGCCTGCACAAGCCCGAGGTGATCGAGGCCAAGCCCACCCTGTGCCCGGATCTGATGAACTACCTAGGCAAGATGGACCACGACTACGTCTTCAGGCAGATCACCATAGAGAGCGGCGACAGCTATTTCATCTACAGCCTGAGGTTCATGCGCAACATGGGCCAGGGCCCCGTCACCTACTACGTGGTGATGATAGATTCTGCCAAGGGCTACCTGCAGAAGATGCAAGACTACCTCTATCAGTGCATCCGGCTGGCTCTGCTCGCCTATGCCCTGCTCGGCGCCCTCCTGCTGCTCACCAGCTTCTGGAGCCTCTCCTCCCTGCGCACCATGGCACGCCAGATCGACGAGATCCGGGCGGGCAAGCGCGATGCCCTCTCCCAGGACTATGAGCGCGAGCTGACCCCCCTGACCGGCTCGGTCAACCAGTTGCTGGAGAACGAGCGCCAGCAGACCCAGCGCTACCAGCACGCCTTGAACGATCTGGCCCACAGCCTGAAAACCCGGTTGGCGCTGATCCAGATGACGACACAGGATGTCGCCATGGGGCGGGAGCTGCACGACAACATCAACGAACAGATCCTGACCATGGATCAGATGATCCAGTATCAGCTGCGCCGGGCCGTGACCGGGCGCAAGCGCCTCGCGGGCAAGGGCACCGAACCCGTGCCCCTCATCGAGAAGCTGCTGGCCAGCCTCGCCAAGGTCTATCGCCACAAGAAGTTGCAGACCCGCTTCCTGTTTGACGATGACGTCTTCTTCCATGGGGAACAGGGGGATCTGATGGAGCTGATGGGCAACCTGCTCGACAACGCCTGCAAGTTCGCCATCAGCGAGATCCGGGTCCAGGTGCGTCATCAGGGCAATGGCCTGCTGATCGAGGTGGAAGACGACGGCCCCGGCATAGATCCCAGCAAGTCCCAGCAAATCTTTCAACGCGGGGTGCGCGCCGATACCTCTCCGGGTCAGGGCATCGGCCTGGCGGTGGTCACTGAGATAGTCCACAGCTATGGCGGCGACATACGGGTGGATGAGTCATCTCTGGGCGGGGCCAGATTTCAGTTGATACTGCCCCAATGACCAAACATGCAGAACTTATGACATTAAACCAAGGGGTTAGGTCGATACGCCCTGCGGGCTCACGCCAGATGGAACATGGTAAAGATGCCTTTTATGTGACATAACTAGAGCCATTCTCTACCGCACGGAAGCGATAGTCATGGCCAAGCAATTCTCATCCGCCATTCTCAGGCCCCACCAGCAGATGCTGGCCCTGGAGCCCAGGATACTGTTTGATGGCGCGGCCGCGGTGGCCGTCGATCACCAGACCCAGGATAGTCAGGACGCCCCCCAGACGGCGCCCGAGCACGCCGAGCCGCTGCAGACGACCCCGCCCCGCCAGCTGCTGGTCATCGATGCCCGCATCGAACAGGCCAGCCAGCTGACCGACAAGCTCTCCCCCAATGTCAGTCTGCTGTTCATCGACGGCAACACGGATGCCATGAGTGCCATCGGCGCCAGACTGGCCGAGCTGGGGCAGGTCGATGCCATCCAGATCCTCTCCCACGGCGCCGCCGGCCAGTTCACCCTGGGGGACAGCACCTTCAACGCACAGACCCTGGCCAGCGTCGGCCAGCAGCTCCAGAGCTGGCAGGATCACTTGAGCGACCAGGCGGATATCCAGCTCTACGGTTGCCGGGTCGGCGCCGGCGACGCGGGACAGGCCCTGGTCAGCGCCCTGGCCAGCTGGACCGGTGCCGACGTGGCGGCCTCCAGCGATGACACTGGCGCCGCCAGCAAGGGGGGCGACTGGGATCTGGAGGTGAAGAGCGGCCTCATCGAGCAGCCCCTGGCCCTCAGCCGGGAAGCCGTGCAAGGCTTCGACAGCCTGCTCGCCAATGCCAGCCCCGAGACCAGCCTGAGTCAGAGCAGCATGGACGTGCTGCTCGGCGACACCTTCGACTTCACCGTCAACTTTCGCAACGGCGCCAGCCAGGTCGGTTATGCCCCCTATGTGGATCTCTATCTGCCCAGTACCGGCAAGGATGGCGACGACGGCATCAGCTTCGTCAAGGCCACCTACCTGGATCAGACCCTGAAGTTTCATCAGATCACCTTCGATTCGGCCGGCAATGCGACCCACCCCCTGGCGGTGGACAGCAATGGCAGTCCGCTCATCATACGGGCGGCGGATGTCGGACTCAGGGCGGGGGACACCCTGATCGTCCTCGAGATCCCCTTCGGCAGCATGAGCCAGGGCCAGCCCGACATCCCCATCCAGGTCACGGCGCGCCTGAGCAACCTGGCCGACACCAGCTTCTCCAATGGGGCACCAGTCCTGACCATAGGCACCCGCAGCGGCTTCCAGTTCGGCAATGACGCCCTCAACAATCCCCAGGACGACCCCAGCCTGATCGAGAGCGCCATTCACAGCCTGGCGGTGCGCCCGACCGTCATCAGCTTCGAACAAACCCTGGATATGGTGGAGGGCGAGACGGCCACCGGCCCCAACTACGGCCATACCCTGACCCTGACCGCCATCCCGGCCGAGGGCCAGTCCCTGACCAATGTGAGCATCAGCCAGACACTGCCGGCGGGCATCCAGGTCACTGCCATCATCCCGGGTGCCAATGGCACACTCACCTCCGTTACCCTCTCCGATGGCCGAGTCATCACCAATGACGCCCTGATCCAGGCCGCCATCAACAGCGACAGCCTCTTCATCAGCGCCTTCACCGTCGAGTACAGCCAGCTGAGCGCGGCCACCGACACCCGGGTCCAGTTTTACGTACCCGGCGTCGATGCCAATGGCGATCAGGTCATCGACCCCAACAGTGGCGCCCCTGTGCAGATAGTGATAGACGCACCGACCGCCAGTGGCGAGTGGGTACCCCTGGATCCCAGAGACCTCACGGCGCCGGACACCAGCATAGACTTTGCCGGCCAGGGGGAGACGGTCAGCTTTACCGCCCGGGCCATCGCCCTGCACAAGGAGGTTACCCTCGGCATCGATGGCGGCAAGGCGGGCATCAGCCCGGGAGATACCCTGGACTACAGCGTCAACATGACACTGTCTGACTACTTTGCCTTCGGCCAGAACCTCTTCGGCGAGGGCCAGTTTGTGGTGACGGATACCCTGAGCGACGGCCAGACCCTGACCGGCACTCCGACCCTGACCCTGATGCGCAATGGTGCCAGCGAGACCATCAACCTGATCTACACCTCCACGGTCAATGGCGATGGCAGCGTCAGCATCCGCTTCGACATCGGCGCCTCCCTGGCCGCCGCCTTCCCCCTGGCCAGCTGGCTGGCGGGCGATCTCGCCTTCGATGACGACCTGCAGGGTGCCACCCTGGCCGTGCTGAGCTACAGCGCCCTCATCGGCCAGAGCTACACACCGCCGAGCGGCAATCCCCAGAGCGAGATCAACGAGGGGGACGGCTTTGGCAACAGCGCCACCGTCACCGCCACCATAGTGGAGAGCAACATCAACCTGACCGGTGGCGAGGTCTCCGACGGTTCCCAGACCAGCAGCCAGATCCCCACCAGCCAGGTGGTCATCGACCTGGCCGAGGTCAATGGCAACCCTCCCCCCGGCACGGTCGAACTGCGCCCCGGCGACGAGGTTACCTTCCGGCTCAGTTACGATCTGGTGACCGGCGACTATGAACAGTTCAAGCTGACCGCCTACCTGCCCCTGCCGCTGTTTGACCTCAGCGGCATCAACTGGAGCGAGGGCACCGGGGTCGGCCAGTGGCATTTTGGCAGCGGTGATACCAATCTGGGCCCCCTCATCAGCGTCACCACGGGTCCCGGCAACGCCCTCATCTTCGACTTTGGCAGCTATGCCACCAGCGACCTCAATGGCAGCCGTATCGAGGTGGAATTCACCCTGACCGTCGGGGATCAACCCTTCGCCGACCAGCGCGAACTCGACGTTCTGGCCCAGTCGAGCCAGGTGACCACCCTCAACAAGACCCAGCTCAGCAGCTCGGACGTCACCGTCATCACCTCCGTCGCCGAACCGGATCTCGCCATCGGCCACGGGGTCGTCTCCTCCAGCAATGGTACCGTCAGCGGCACGACGGGCAGCTGGGCTGCCCCGGGCTCGGGCGGCGTTCCCTTCGCCGGCAGCGTGACCGACATAGGGGCAGTCGATGGGAATGTCAGCGACATAGACGGTGGCGATACCCTGCGCCTGGCTACCGCCATCGAGAACCGGGGCGGTGGCGGCGCCTTCGATGTGGTCACCAGCATCAACCTGCCGGCCGGCCTCTCCTTCCTGAACGGCTCCCTGGCGGCGGCCAACCTGCAGCTCTATCGCGGCGACGGTACCCCGCTGGTGCTGGGCACCGACTATCAGGTGAGCGATAACACCATCAGCTTCCTCGATGCGGGGGGGGTCGCCACCCTGCTGGCGGGGCGGGATGGCAGCTCCGCCGACGCGGCGGGCAGCAACCTCATCGTCATCAGCTACGAAGTGGTGGTGGCCGACGCCATCCAGGCCAGCAGCACCCTGGAAACCAGTGCCGTGCTCAGCCACTATGCCAGCGTCGACAACGGCCAGGACTTCACCCCCACGGACCTCACTGACAACGCAGGCCAGCAGGTCGCCGCCCCCACCATCAGCATCGACTTCACCGGCGGCGATGCCACCAATGCCTCCAGTGCGGGGCACACTTCCGGGACCAACCTGGTGGTCGGAGAGAGCATGGGGTACGACATAGTGGTGACCCTGCCGGAGGGGAGCACCCAGCAGCTGGACATAGACGACCTGATCCCCCCGGGATTCAGGCTCGATACCGGCTACAACGGCGGTCTGGGGTATGAGCTCATCACCACAGGATTCGCTGGCACCATCAGCACTCCCCTGCTCGCCGGTCTGGGGGGCACCCTGGACAATGACGGAGTGGATGCCCGCTTCAGCTTCAGTGTCAGCAGCGCCGATGCCGACAACGACGCGGGCAACAACAGCTTCACCATACGGCTGCGTCTGGTCGCCGACAACGTCATGATCAACCAGAATGGCACCCCCCTCAGCAATGGCGCCGCCCTGCATTATCAGGATCCCGATGGGGATCTCCCGGGCGGCAGCCCCCTGGTGCGCGATGTCACCGCGACCCCGGCCCCCGATGTCGTCATCCAGGAACCCAGGCTCACCATAGAGCAGAGCCTGCTCACCCCCCCGCCGCAATATGGTTTCGAGGAAGGGGATGCGGTCAGCTTCAACATAGTGATCAGCAACAACGGCCCCCTGGATGCCTTCGATATCCGCCTGAGCGATCTGCTGCCCAGCCAGCTCAGCAACTACAATCTGGTGTCGGTCATCTATGACGGCATAGATGTCAGCAGCCAGTTCGAGATAGTGGCGGGTCAGTTGCAAAGCAAGGCCGATGCCAATCTGGACATAGGGGTGGGCAAGCAGCTGACCCTGGTGATAAGCGGCCAGGTCAATGCCAGTGCCACCAACTTCGCCCAGCTGACCAACCAGGCCGAAGTGCAGTGGACCAGCCTCAATGGCACTGTCGGCACCGGGGCCGATCCGGCCGGTGAGCGCACCGGTGCCGACGGCCTCCTGATTGACAATGTCCTCAACGACTACAGAGCCGTTTCCCAAGGGGTCATCCCCATCGCCAGCGGCATTCTCATCTCCCGGGTGGGGGGGGTGGCCGAGACCGGTGGCGGCGCCACGGATGCCAGTATCGAGCAAGTCACCGTGGGCGAGATCATCCGCTACAAGGTGGTCGCCCTGATCCCGGAGGGGAACAACGACAACTATGAACTGAGGGTCAGCCTGCCCAAGGGGCTCAGCTTCCTCGACAAGGAGCAGGTACGGCTGGCATTGATCTCTGACGGCAGCCTCAACAACAGCCTGAGCGGCACGTTGATCACCGGGGCCGACGTCAATGGCGATCAAACCAGCACGGCGGCTCAATCCATCTCCCCGACCCTGGCCAATGGCCTGCAAGGCCTGCTGGCGGCCAGCCAGATCGAGGTGGTCACCGATGCCGATGGCAACCAGACCATCATTTTCCGATTGGGCAACATTGACAACTTCGACTTTGACAGCAACCTGGAAGGGGTCGCCATCGAATTCAACGTGCGGGTTGACAACGTCCTGAGCAACCAGGCGGGTACCCAGCTCGGGGTCATCGCCAAAGACTATGTCGGGGTCAACCCCTCCTTCCTCAGTCAGCGTGGCACCAGCACCACCGTCTTTCAGAGCGTCATAGAACCCGGTCTGGGAGGCCTTGACAAGACGGTCATCGATTTCGACCCCAGGGGCGTCAACAGCGACACGGGCACGGCCCTGGTTCAAATCGACTTCCAGCAAACCGGGGGCATCATCGCCTTCGAACCGCGCCTGACCGACGGTTTTCCCGGGGGCAGCAACTATGCGCTGACCAGCCTGACCATAGTGCAGGACGGCATCACTTATACCTATGACAGCGGCGACAGCGGCAACAACTATGGCCTGCCGCCCGGCGTCACCGTCATCGTTACCCAGGGCAGCAGCTTCGCGGTCGATTTCTCCCAGCTGGATGTGGGCGCCAAAGTGAGCCTTACCTACAGCGTGGACCTGCCCAACGGCACCACCATTGCCGGCACGGATGCCACCCTGACCTGGTCCAGCCTGCCGGAAGATTTCACCAGCTGGGGCGGCTCCAGCGTCGGGGCGGATGGGGATGTCGGTGGCGAACGCACCGGCCAGGATGGCACCGGCAATACGCTCAACAACTATGTGCTCACCAGCGCGGCGGGCCTTGGCATCATCAGCGGCACCCTGTGGAACGACACCGCCAGCGCAGACACTGATACCAGCCCCGATGGCCCGGGACTTGCCCACCAGGAGGTGACCCTGGTCTGGGGCGGGCTGGATGGCGATCTCGCCACCACGGTGGACAACAAGAGCTTCAATACCACCACGGATGGCGATGGCCGCTTCTCCTTCGGCATTCTGCCCTCCGGCGTCTATCGCCTCGATGGCCCGGCGGGCAGCACCATCACAGATGCAGGGGCCGGCACCTTGCAGGTACGCATCGACAGCGATGGCGGGGCACTGGGCCAGATCACCATGGAGCTCACCGAATCGGGGATAGATGCCGGTCAGTACGAGGAGGGGGCCAACATCGGCTATGTGGAACTCAACGACGCCCCCACCCTGGGCAATACCAGCCCGAGCCAGAGCGTGGATGAGGATCTGGATCTCAACATCATCGGCCTGTCGGTCGCCGACATAGACGCGGGCATCGGCAACCTCACCCTTACCCTGACGGTGGGCCATGGGGTGCTCGCCCTGGGCAGCGCCGTCGGCCTTGACGTCGTCAGCAACAACGGCGGTAGCCAGCTGGTACTGACCGGTAACCTGGCCGCCCTCAATGCCGCCCTGCTGACCCTCAGCTATCGGGGCAATCAGGACTACAACGGCAGCGACACCCTCTCGGTCCTGATCAATGACAACGGCCAGTTCGGGGACAAGCTCGATGGCGACGGGATCCCCGGCAACGCCGAGGATGCCCTGACCGCCACCACCAGCATCCTCATCACCATCAACCCGGTCAACGATGCTCCCATCGCCAACAACGACGACGCCATCGCCGTCGAGGCGGGCGGCACGGCCAACAACCTGCCGGGCAATGATCCCCAGGGCAACTTGATCGGCAATGACACGGACGTGGATATCGCCACCAATGGCGACGCTCTGCACCTGGGCCTGGTCACCAGCCAGGCCACCGGCAACCAGGCCACCCCGAACTCCGCCGATATCCCCGTCACGGTGGAGGGTCAGTACGGCACCCTCTATCTGCTGGCGGGAGGGGGTTATCGCTATGTGGTCGACAACGACAACCCGGATGTCGAGGCATTGCGCCTGAGCGGCGACACCCTGACCGAGCGGTTCGATTACCAGCTGCTCGATATCGCCGGCGCCAGCAGCAGCGCCAGTCTCGTCATCACCATCCAGGGCGCCAACGATGCCCCCGTGGCCAGCGATGATGCGGGCAGCGCCATCGAGCAAGGGGTTGGCCAGGCAGGCACGGACGCCATCGGCAATGTGCTCACCAACGACACCGACATCGATGGGGGAGACGGCAAGACGGTCAGCAAGGCGGCCCTGGGGCCGGTCACGGATCTGAGCCAGATAGTGGATGTGCCCACCGGCAGCACCAGCGCCAATGGCGCCGTGATTGTCGGCCTCTATGGCAGCCTGACCCTGGGGGCTGACGGCAGTTATCGCTATGTGATTGACAACAACAATGCCGCCGTCCAGGCCCTGAGGCAGGGAGACACCCTCACCGAGACCTTCAGCTACCGGGTCACGGACCTTGGCGAGCTGCACAACATCGCCGCCCTGGTGATCACCATCAATGGCAGCAATGACGCGCCGGTGGCGGTGGATGACACCGGCAGCGCCGTCGAGGCGGGAGGCGTCGACAACGCCACCCCGGGCAGCGATGCCAGCGGCAACGTCCTCGCCAACGATACCGACCCCGATTCGGCCAACGTCGCCG
>NZ_JBGXBV010000003.1:0-352055 GCF_046078285.1 Aeromonas bivalvium | reverse complement strand
GCCGCCAGCGTTCAATCTGAGCCATGATCAAACTCTTCAATTTAAGTTTGGTTGCGTCGCTACCGAGGTAGTTCAGCGGCTCAATGAATTGCTGAAATAAACTGTTCGACTTCTTATTGCTAAGAAATCGTCTTGGTCACTTCACCAGACATTGAAAATCAAAAATTAATTTTGATGCTCGATGCTGTGAGTGCCCACACAGATTGCTTGATTCAAATTGTTAAAGAGCGACGCAGCTTTTGGCTGCTGCGGGAGTGGCATTCTACTCAACCGCCTTCTCGAGTCAAGCCCTATTTTCAAAGGCTTTTCGAGGCACCGACCGGCTTGTCTGCGTTGCCGCTTGCCCTGTCGATGGAGGCGCATTATAGAGAGATTGATCTCTCTGGCAAGCCCCTTGATGCAATAAAATTGCAAAAATCTGCCTTTATTTAGTTATTCATAACCAATCACAGCTTTTATACAAAGTTATCCACAAAAACGCCGCGGGACGGCTCGTTCGTCATGCCCCTGAGCCCGTTTCCCCCGGTGCAGCCAGCCTGGTTGCCCATGATGGCGAACGCATCCACTCGCCTATATCACTTACCTATATAAAGAAGGGATCATCTCAGCCCTGCCTCTGTGACCCAGAGGGCGATCAACTCGGCGGCAGGCAGGTCGCGACAGCCGGAGACATTCTGCCCGGCCCAGAGCGGCGAGAAGCCGCTCTCCCCCGCCTTTTCGGCTGCGGCTCGCAACGGAGCCAGTGCACGACTGGCATGGGGAAAGGTCGGGGCCAGCGCCGAGAAGGGGCCAAGCTCGCGCATCAAGCGGTTCACTATGCCTCTGGCGGGGCGACCGCTGAACAGGTTGGTCAGGGCAGTGTGATGACCATGTATCCCCTGGATGGCGGCACGATGCAGGAACGAGGTCGTCGCCTCGGGACAGCACAGAAACGCCGTTCCCATCTGCACGGCGCTCGCCCCCAGTGCCAGGGCAGCCAGTATCCCCTTGCCATCGACTATGCCTCCGGCGGCGATGACAGGCAGATCCACGGCCGCCACTATCTGGGGCAGCAGGGTAAAGGTGCCTTGTTGCAGCGCGAGATCTTCGCTCAGGAAGTGGCCACGGTGACCACCGGCCTCCAGCCCCTGGGCTATGATGGCGTCGGCGCCATGATGCGCCAGCCACTGGGCCTCGGCCACAGTGGTGGCACTGGCGAACACTTTTGCCCCCGTGGCTTTTACCCTGGCCAGCAGCTCGGGTTCGGGCAGTCCGAAGTGAAAGCTCACCACAGCGGGTTTGAACTCGGTCAGGATGGCGGCATGCTCGGCGTTGAAGGGGGCACGACCGGGCGCCGTCGTCGTGGCATCGGCCCTTACCCCGAGCTCGCCATAATAGGGTGCCAACGCCTCTCGCCAGCGGCGCTCCTCGGCCGGTTCAGGTTCGTTCTGTCGATGGCAGAAGAAGTTGATGTTGAAAGGTCCGGGGCCACTGGCTGCCAACTGTTCCAGCGCCTGACGCAGCTCGGCCGGGCCGAGCATGGCCGCCGGCAAGGATCCCAGGGCCCCCGCCCTCGTCGCCGACATGGCCAGCTCAGCGTTCTGCACACCCGCCATGGGCGCCTGGATGATGGGATAGCGCATCCCCAGTTCGGCAAAGATCGTCATGAGGCGGCTTCCTGTCTGTCATGATGTGTATGGCTACGGGCCAGCGCGATGGCGCCGTCGATGGCCCCTCGGGCCTGGGGGCTGTTCTGCCAGCAGGTGGAGCCCAGCATGCTGGCCACCAGCCGGACTATGTGACCTGTATCAGCCTCGGCCAGCGCCTCCAGGCTGTGATACCCCAGCTGTTCGAGCCGCCCGATGACGGTAGGGCCCACCCCTTTCACCTCGAGCAGCAAGTTGCGCTGCCGTGGCGAAAACTGTTTCACGTCGGTCATTGCAGAGCTCCTTTGCGATGGCTGTCTTTGTACATCAGGCCCGCACGGGCCAGCTCAACACAGAGAGGGGTCAACGCACGCTGCGCAGCAGGAAATCCGGCTGACCACAGGAGCGACGCTCCCGTTTTTGCATCTCGTCCGGACAGGGGATGGCATCCGTCCCTGCCTTGTTGAAACAGATGTATATCTCCCGCAGGAAGCGCCCCCCGTCGGCGCAGGCTACTGTGATGCTATCTGGGGCCAGCCAATGGTTGGCAGCGGCCAGATCCGCCTTGAGCTGGAAGCGGCTCTTGCGCAGCGGCTGCGGCGGCGCCTGGTAAGCGGCCGGGATCTGCACCTTCTGGCGCAGGTCGCTCGCCAGCTGATGAAATGCGAACTGGCTAAGACCAGAGCAGGTGCCGTGTTTGCGCCACTCGTGGCGATAGAGGAAGCGGCTGGGATAGAGCCCGGGAAAATCACGCTCCACCTCCCCTGCGAGCCGCTCGGTACCGCACTCGGACGGATAGCCCTTCAGATATTGGGGCCAGAGCCCGTGCAGCACGAAACCCAGCTGGCGGCTGCACTGCTCCCGATCGGTCGGTTTGATGGCGCAGTGCTCGGGCGACCAGGAGAGCGCCATGGCGTAGTAGTCAAAATCCCCTGCCTGCCCCTTGCCCTGCGCTGCCTGGGTCCACAACAGAGTGGCCATCAGCAACACCATGATCTGCTTCATCGTTCGACCTCCATCACAGTGAACAGCCCCTTTCTGGCGCGGCGTGTTCTCCACGGCGCCAGGGTCCATGCTCCCATACAAGGGAGTCAAAGAACAACCATGCCAAATGCCCTTATCAAGAGTGGGTCAGACCAGTAAAGGGTTTCCCCGTCCGGATCAGAGGCGTAAGCTGGCTCTCCGGCGGGCCTTCATGACGCGCCACTTTTCCCCCGATTTCATCAGCAACAGGACGTAACATGATCCGCAAGAATCCCTCCGGTCACCTGCCCGTTATCGACGAATCCGCCTATATCGACAAGACCGCCATCATCTGTGGCAAGGTGATCATCAAGGAAAATGTCTTTGTCGGCCCCTACGCCGTGATCCGTGCAGACGAAGTGGACGAGAGCGGTGACATGGAGCCCATCGTCATCGGCGCCAACTCCAACATCCAGGATGGGGTGGTGATCCACTCCAAATCCGGCGCCGCCGTCACCATAGGCGAGTTCAGCTCCATCGCCCACCGCAGCATAGTGCACGGCCCCTGCGAAGTGGGTAACCGGGTCTTCATCGGCTTCAACAGCGTGCTGTTCAACTGCCACATAGGCGAAGGATCCGTGGTGCGCCACAACTCGGTGGTCGACGGCTGCGATATTCCCCCCGGCTTCTATGTGCCCTCCACCACCCGCATCAACCAGCAGAGCGACCTGGCCCAGATCCCCCGCGTCACCGTGGACGCCACCGAGTTCTCCGAGGACGTGGCCCACACCAACATCGATCTGGTCAAGGGTTACAAGGCGCTCTCCAACGAGTTCTGAGTCCAGGCCGACCATAAACAACGGGCGCCGCGGCGCCCGTTGTTCGTCATCCTGACATGTCGGGCTCAACCTGCCCGCACGCAGACGGCCCCGTGGGCCTCCTCTGGCAGATCGCCCATCACTTCGCCGTAACCCAGATCGAGCAGGGGAGCCTCCCCCTCGTCATTGGGTGCGTCACTGCTCCAGACCCGGCTGTAAAGCGGCCAGCCATGTTCCGTCAGCAGCTTCATCTCTTCGCCGGCCTGATGATAGGTGGTAAACAGGCTCGCCAGCTCATCGGCTCCCGGCAGGCGCCAGTCATCGTGACCGCGGGCCACTAGTTGCTGGCAGTACTCTCGCGCCCGCCCCTGGGTCATCACCACATAGTCGATGGCATAGGGGTTGTAGTCCCCGTCCTCATCCCTGGCGCTGCCCTCGTAGTCGATGCCGATCCGGTCGGCCTCGCCACGGGTCAGCGGGCAGAGGAAGGAGAGCGCCCCCGCCGCCAGCTCGGGTTGATGGCAACCCAGGCCAAAGTCGGGCTGGGCATCCACCACCTGCACCGCCACAGTGCGGGTGCGACTCCCTGCGCTTGCCTGCACGTTGGCAGACCCCACGGCCAGGGCCGTGATGACGCCACTGCCATCGACCCTCAGCCGCTCGGGGTGATCGCTGCGCCATTGGATGGCCTCAAGCACCGGGGTCTCGCTGCCATCACTCAGCCGCAGGCCAGGTTGCAGGGAGAGGCTCTGCCCCACTTCCAGCCGGGGCTGGGCGGGCGTCACCACCAGCTCGATCGGGATGGCGCCGACGGCCTCCTCGTCATCCACCTGGCTCAGCCCCAGCTCGGCCACGGTGGCCGGGGTGCGCCTCGGCTCGACGGAGGCTGCGCGCAGGAACTCGCCGATAGCCTCCAGCTCGTCGTTGGAGAGCCCCAGGGCATGAAGGCGATCCGAGGCCTTGGGGAAGAAGGGATCATGCACGTCCACCCCGGTCGGGAAGCCGACCCCGCTGCTCCACTTGGTGACGCCGAAGTTGTACATGGCCACCACCCCCTGCACCGAGCCACCGAGACGCTGGGCCAGGATGGGGAAGACGCCGTTGTGCATATAGGGACCGGTGAAGGCCACATCCCTCAGGCTGGGGGTCTTGAACAGCCCCATGTCAGCCTTCAATCTGGTCTGCAGGAAACGGCCCCTGTCCTCGAGGTTGCGCCCGTAATAGGTCAGCCCCAGGCTCTCGAACTTGTGCTGACTCAGCAGAGGGCCCGAGTGGCAGTTCATGCAGCGTCCCTCGGTGCGAAACAGGTGCATGCCCCACAGCGCCTTGTCGCTCATCGCCTGCTCATCCCCCTTGACGAAGCGCTCCAGCGGGCTCTCGCGGCTGATGATGGTGCGCTCGAAGGTGGCGATGGCCTTGGCAACCCTATCCAGGGTGATGGTCTCGTCGCCGAAGGCGGCGGCAAAGGCGGCCGGGTAGTCGCTGCTTGCCCGCAGCCGCACCAGCAGTTCGTCGTGCTCGAGGGCCATCTCCACCGGGTTGCTGATGGGATGGAGCGACTGCTCCTCCAGGGTGGCGACCCGTCCGTCCCAGAACTGGCTGCTGCCGTAACCGGCGTTGAGGATGGTCGGCGCATTGCGGGTCCCCTTCTGCCCCAGATGACCGACCGAGACACTCAAGCCATCGCCCCAGCCTTTTTGCGGATCGTGGCAACTGGCGCAGCTGATGTCGCGGGCCTGGGATAGCTGCTTGTCGAAGAAAAGCTGCTGGCCCAGCACCACCTTGGCCCTGCGGTAGGGGTTGTCGGCCGGGAAGGGCATGGCGGGCAGGGGGCCCAGCTCCTGCCACTCCACCCCCTCGTCCACCATGGCCGCCGGCCACTGGCCCGGGTCGCCGGCATATTGTGCCCGCAGGGAGAACAGATCCGGCATCTCGCTGCTGCGATCCACCGAAGGGCGTACCGGATAGGGGGAGAGCGCGAACCAGAGCAGGCTGGCCTCCCCCTCATCGCGCCACGCCTTGGTCAGCGGCTGGTAGCGCCGCGCCAGCCCGGTGCCATCTTGCAACCAGATCCACTCGGGCAACGGGATGGTGAAGGTGTTGGGATAGCGCCACCCCAGCTTGTCGCTGCCAAGCAGGCGCTCGAATTCGGCCAGGGTCGGCAGGCGCCATGACTGCTGGCCGCAACTGCTCGGCGCCACCAGCGCCGCTCTCGTGACACGGGCCGAGGCGGCAAAGCCCTCCCCCGGCAGCCAGAATTGGCTGCCCTTGACCCCGGAGGCGGGACGGGCATCGTGCAGACAGTGCCAGGCCCCCCGGGTCAGCAGGCGGCCCTGCTCATCCAGTCGCAGCAGCTCGGCGGTCTCCGGCTCCTCCGGCATCACGGGACTGGCCGGATAGAGCTGCAACCGGGCGGCCTGGATCGCCTCCCCGTTGCTGCGGCGATACCAGTTGCGGGCGGCGCTGTCGTCCCGCAGGGCCAGCAGCATCTGCCAACTGTCAGGATAGTTGAGCTCGGCCCCCAACCGCTGGGCTCGCAGCAGGGCGGCATACTCCTCTATGTCGGCCTGCTGTTGCAGGCGGATCTCTCCGCTCAGCCCCCACTCCGCCATCTCCAGCAACCCGTTCCCATTGCGATCTGCCAGCAGGAAGAGCGCCGTCTCCTCCTCGTCGAGCCGCAGGGAGGGGGCGGCGCGCCGGGCCCGGGACTCACCGGCCGCGAGATCCGCCACCCGGGCCGTGGCGGCCCTCAGTATGTATCCCTCCTGCTCCCCGACCAGCTCAAGGGGGGCCGTCAGCAGCAGGCCGGCAGGCAGGGTCAGGGTCGGGTTGCCCTGACCGCTCAGGGTTGCACTCGTCTCCATGCCGGTGGCGCGCTGGCGCAGGCTCAGGGTCGCCCCGGGCGCCAGCCGCTCGCCGATATCAATGGTCAGGGTCAGCTCGGCCCGGGTATGGGTCTGCTGTGGTGGCGTCACCGGCGGGGTGACGGGCGGCGGGGTGACAGGCGGTGTGACAACGGGAGGCGTGACCGGCACGTCGGGATCCTGGCCCTCGCTGCGGTTGTCATGGCAGGCACTCAGGGCCAGCAGGCTGGCCAGCAGAAATAGGGGTTTCATCGTGTTGTTTGGAGTGGTCGGACAAGCCGGCAATTATCAGGTTAAACGCTAATCATTATCAATCGCTTCTTGCCGATTTCTTTTTATGGACTGGGCGAAAGGTGTTCAGCTGCGATGTCCCTGCGATCGGCGGCGTGCATCCAGGCGACCCCCGCCCGCTGACGCCGCCAACGACAGAGCCGCCCGAAGGCGGCTCTGTTCATCAAAGGCAAGGTGGTCATCTGTGGCCATCAGGCTCCTATGATGCCGCCATCGTCCCGGGTGATGCGCAGCACGGCGGAGCGGGGAATGCTGGTGCCGCCGTCCGGGAAGTGGGAGGGAGCCAGCTCTTCCCCCGGGTGCTGCACCCCGACGAACATGGTGCGCCAGTCCGGGCTGAAGGTGAGGCCCGTGATCTCGCAGGCCACGGGGCCGGTCAGGAAGCGGCGCACCTCGCCGCTCGCCGGATCCGCGCACAGCATCTGATTGTTGCCCATACCGGCAAACTGCTTCTCGTTGGAGTAGTCGCCATCGGTCTGGATCCAGAGCCGCCCCGCCTCGTCGAAGCCGATGCCGTCCGGGCTGTTGAACATGTTGTCCGGGGTGATGTTGGCACTGCCCGCCATCAAGCCCTCTTTATGCACGCCGGGGTTGCCCGCCAGCAGGAAGAGATCCCACTCGAAGCTGTCGCTGCCGTGATCGCCACCGGCCGGGCGCCAGCGGATGATCTGGCCATAGGGGTTCTCGGCCCTGGGGTTGGCACCGTCCAGGGGCTGGTTCTCCTTGAGGCCGCGGTTCTTGTTGTTGGTCAGGGTGCAGTAGACCTCGGCCCTGTGGGGATGCACGGCCACCCACTCCGGCCTGTCCATGGTGGTGGCACCGAGCCGGGTCGCCGCCTCCCGGGCGAAGATGAGCACCTCCCCCTGATCGGCGAAGCCGTTCTCCCGGGTCAGGCCGTGCTGGCCGTGCACTAGGGGCAGCCACTGGCCTGTGCCCTTGAGCTCCCCCTCTTTGGCGTCGAAACGAGCCACATAGAGGGTACCCTCGTCCAGCAGATCCCGGTTGGCGGCATCATTGCCCGGCGCCACCTTGTTCTTCGAGACGAAACGATAGATGTGCTCCCCCCGCTCGTCATCGCCGAGATAAACCACGGCGCGGCCATCCTGGTTGACGGTGAAGGCCGCGTTCTCGTGCTTGAAGCGGCCAAGAGCGGTGCGCTTCTTCGGGGTGGAGGCGGGATCGCGCGGATCGATTTCCACCACCCAGCCGAAGCGGTGCGGCTCCTGGGGATGTTTGGCGAGGTCAAAACGCT
Organism: Aeromonas bivalvium; assembly: GCF_046078285.1. NCBI lineage: Bacteria > Pseudomonadati > Pseudomonadota > Gammaproteobacteria > Aeromonadales > Aeromonadaceae > Aeromonas > Aeromonas bivalvium. The sequence goes on along the minus strand of NZ_JBGXBV010000003.1, from coordinate 344,242 downwards.
CGTCAAACTGATGCCAGCCAAAGCCTGCATCCTCGGCGGCCAGACCGTAGCGGGCGGCGCGCTGGTCCAGCTCAGGCTTGCCCGCACTGCCGAAGTAGCCGTTGAAGTTCTCCTCGCAGGTGAGGTAGGTGCCCCAAGGGGTCTGGCCGTTGGAGCAGTTGTTGAAGGTGCCAAGGGCAGTGCGTCCCTCGGGGTCGGCCTGGGTCTTGAGCAGGGCATGGCCCGCCGCCGGGCCGCTCAATGTCATGGGGGTGGTGGCGGTGATGCGGCGATTGAGCGCCCCCTTGGGGTTGGCCTGCCACTTGCCATCTTTGCGCACCAGCTCCACCAGGGAGACCCCGTGGGCCGCCTGGGCCTTGGCGACGGCGTTGGCATTGAGCGCCTTGCCCCCATCCGCAAACAGGTATTCGTAGTTGGTGTATTCGTTGTTGACGGCGAGCAGGGCGCGATCCGGCCCCAGAGGGAAGAAGCTCATGCCGTCGTTGTTGTCGCCAAACTGGCGAGCCTGGGCCCTGGCGTCATTGCCCTGGGCAAAGGCGGGGGCATCGGCGAACAGGGCATCCCCCCAGGCGATCAGCACCTCGGCCTTGTAGCCGGGCGGCACCACTATGGTGTCGGCCACAGAGGCGGGCACGGCCTGGAAACCGAGCAGCGGCTGGGTGGCGGCGGCCACGGCGCGGGCCACCGGATTGGCGGCAAAAAACGCCACCATGCTGGCGGCGCCCACCCCCTTGAGGAAGCCCCGGCGGCTGAGGCCCGCTTCGATCAGGCGGTTGAACTCCGGCTCCTGTTCACGGGGATGGTTGGCACTGTCTCTCTCGTCAAAACGGCTCATCGGCTTTTCCTTGTTATCTGCACTTGTCTGGTTTGCCACTCACTGCGTCCGGCCACAGCATGGCGGCATTTTATTAAACGAAGATGACAAGGGATGGGATAAGCCGCCTGGCCCGGCAAGGCGCCACCGCCAGGGAGAAGGGGCGGTGGACACGAGTTCCACCACCCCAGGAGAGGCACCGCTGATAGAGAGATTAGCCCTGGCTGCACTTCTTCAGGCTGATGTGCCCGTTTGTACCGGATTGCACCCGCTGACAATCTCTAGCCGCATTTTTTCAGGCTGAGATGCCAGTTAGCGCCGGATTGCACCCGCTGGCAACCGCCCTCTAGCCGCATTTTTTCAGGCTGAGATGCCAGTTGGCACCGGATTGCACCTGATGTTTTGCAGCGAAGCTCTCCATGTTCAGGGCCACCGACACCTGCAACAGGCTGTTGAGGTAGACCAGGGGCTGGCCTTGTGGCACATCGCCAAAGCTGCTGACGTAGGGGGCCTTGCCCTCGTATTTGAGCGCATCCCCTTCGCTGATCCTGATGCAGGCGTTGTCCCCCTTGCGGATACCCGCCTTGCCGAGCAGGGCCTCGTCGATATTGGTCCAGACGTTGCCGTACTGCACGTCCAGGATCGAAATGGTGCCCTTCAAGGTGCCATCCTCCTCGGCCACCGCCGGCTGATAGGGGATGGTCACCACCTCGGCGGGCAGCAGAGGCCCCACCTGCTCGAAGCTGATGGCGCCGGAGGCGAGTCGTGCACCGGTATAGGCGTAGACGTCGCGACCGTGGAAGGTGTAGGACTTCTCGGAACCCTTGAGACGGTTGCGCTTCTCGTCGATCTGGCGCACCGCCTCTATGCCGAAGTGCTCCGCCACCAGGGTCAGGGTGCCATTGTCCGGGCTGACGACGTAGTGGCCGCTCCTGGTCTTGAGTACCACCGACTTGCGTTCGGTGCCCACACCGGGGTCCACCACGCTGACGAAGACGGTGCCCGCGGGCCAGTATTGCAGGGTCTGATAGAGGCGGTAGGAGGCTTCCCAGATGTTGTAGGCCGGGATCTCGTGGGTCAGATCATGGAGAGGCAGGGTGCGGTCCACCCCGAAGGCGACCCCTTTCATGGCGGAGACGGCGCCATCCTTGAGGCCGAAGTCGGTCTGGAACACCAGGGCCTCGCTGGCGAAGGCGCCAGCCCCCACCAGGGAGAGGGCGAGCACGAGGGCGCGGGGGACGATACGAATATCCATGTCAGGGCTCCTTCCAAGACGTTTGGACGTCCAGATTGCCATTCAATGATTTCTTTGCAACCCCATCTCCCCGAATGGGGGGCGAAATGACTCGCCAATCCGCCCCGTGCGGGTGTATCCATGGGGCATCCAACGCCAGGAGCACACCCCATGACCAGAGAGCATCACGACACCATTTTGTTGAGTCTGGGCAATACCCAAAGCCGGGTAACGCTCACCGCAGCCGATGGCACCAGCCAGACCTTTGCGCTGGCATTTGGGCTCGATGCCCTGACCCCGGGCCCCTTTCGCCGGGACCCGCCGACGCCCCTGGAGCTGGAGCAGGCCATCCTGGTAGCGGAGGATACGCCGAGCGCCCTGGAGCTGGAGCAGTCCATCCTGGTAGCGGAGGATCTGCCGACGCCCCTGGAGCTAGAGCAGGCCATCATGGTGGTGGAGGATGTGCTGATGCCCCTCGCGGCCCGGATCCCGCCCCACCCCGTGCTGCGCCTGCAAAGCCCTGTGCCCCTGGCCGAAGCCCTCGGCAGCCGGGTGCAGAGCCGGGAGAACATAGAGCGGCTGTTCGGCCAGCTGGTTGCCATGGTGGAGGGGGATCCCCTGGCATCGGCCCAGTTGCCGAAGGATCGCCGTTTCGCCGCCGCCCTGCTGATCCTGCGGGAGTGGATGCACCACCTGGATGCCGGCAGCGTCGCCCTGGTCGATGGCTGATGCCCCTGTCAGACAGCAGGATTGAAGCGATGCCGTGACACCGCCCAGGCCAGCCCAAGGCTGGTCAGCGTACTGCCGACGAACAGCAGATCCAGCGCCGCCAGGAGGCCTGTACCGTCGCTCACCCAGCCCAGCAGCGCGGGCACCCAGTTCGCCACATAGGCGATCACATAGAAGAGGGAGAGCAGCCGCGCGTGGCTGGCCGGGGGGGCGATGCGATTGATAAGGGTCGCACTGCCCACGAACACGGCCCCCTGGGCGTAGCCCGCCACCAGCAGCCCGAGTCCCGCCAGCCAGCCCGGCAACCCGTGCACTGCCCCGGCAAAGAGCAGCACGCAGAGCGCCAGGGCCAGGGCGCCGCTTTGCAGGGTATGGCGGGCATCGAGGCGACGAGCCCAGAGCTGGCAAAGCCCGGAGAAGACCAGATAAGCTGCGATGAGATAGCCGAACAGCCCCAGATCCCTCATGCCCAGCATCTCGCTCACCACCTTGGGGCCGATGGCCAGCAGGCTGGCCGCCACAGCCCAGGCGGTGAAGAGCGCCAGGGCGCAGAGAAAGAACCCGGCCCCCGTGGCCCTGAGCCCCTCCCCCAGGGATCCCCCACCCTGCCCGCTCGGGGCGGGCGCCGCCATCCTGGCGCCTCTGGGCCAGCTCAGCACCAGGCCCGCGATGGCGCAGCTCGCCATTCCCAGGATCAGCAGGAAGGGCAAGGTGGTCGGGTAGCAGTCCAGTTGCAGCGCCAGCCCGCTGAACACGGGGCCGAAGGCCAGCCCGGCGGTAAAGGAGAGGGTGGCGCTAAGCGCCGCTCGCCTGCCGCCATCCTGGGGACCAAAGCGCAGCAGCGCCACATTGGCGGCGCCGGTCAGGGTGCCCGTGCCAATCCCGGCCAGGACCCGCCCCAGCAGCAGGGACCAGAAGCTGTCGGCCAGTGAAAAGAGCAGGGCGCCCCCCGCTACCGCCACTAGGGCGGGCAGGATCAGGATGCGCAGATCCGCCACCCTTCCCGCCAGGTTGCCCACCCCGAACAGGGCGATCAGCACGCCCCCCGCATAGCCGCCATAGATGAGGCTGAGACCGAGATCGCTCAATGCCAGCGCCGCCTGGTAATGGGGATAGAGCGGGGTGGGCACGCTGCTGTTGAGCAGGGCCGACATCAGAGCCAGAGAGAGAAACCCGAGCAGGCGGGGGCGAACATCGACCTCGCTGCCGTGGGCAGCAGTTGGGGCGCAGGGGGATGACATCAAGACTCCAATTACAGACAGAAAAACCGCTATCGGGAGCGTCATCATAGCGATCCCGCCCGCCCCGGGCTGCGGCAGTTCTGCATCATGGCGATTCAAACTTGCATCACACCGGCGCGGCCCCCCCCATTGGCCGGGAAGCCACGGGCACGAGCCGGATCCGGCCTGGCCCCTTGTGCTGCCATCCTCGCTGACATCTAATATTGCGGCGCCAATCGGGCGCCCTGCTTGAGGGAGGAGCAAGCATGAACAACTGGGATGACGCCCGCTTCTTTCTGGCCCTGGTACGACGGGGCAGCCTGCGCCAGGCCGGACTCGAGCTCGGGGTGGATCAGGCCACCGTCGGGCGGCGGATCACCCTGCTCGAGCAGCAGCTGGGGGCCAAGCTGTTTATCCGCACCCCCAGACACTATCGGCCCAGCCCCCTGGGGGAGGCGCTCTTGCCCCAGGCCGAGGCCATGGCGCAGGCGGCTCTGGCCATGGCGCGCACGGCGAGCCTGGGGGAGCTGGAGGGGGAACTCTGCATCGCCACCACGGACACCCTGGCCCAGGGCTTCGTGCTGCCGGCCTTCAGTCTGCTGCGCCAGCGCCACCCCGGCATCCGTCTCAAGCTGCTGACTGCGGTCAGCGTGAGCGACATCCCCAATCAGGAAGCGGATCTCGCCATTCGCAGCGTGCGCCCAGAGCAGGGAGATCTGGTGGTCAAACGGCTCGCCACCATCAGGATGGGGCTCTACGCCTCCCCCGACTACCTGGCCCGCCGGGGCACACCCCGCTCGGGTCAGGCGCTGCAACAGCACGACCTGCTGCTCTTTCCCAAGGAGCTGGTGGCCCGCCACTGGCTGAGTCTGTGCGGTGAACCCCTCCATGAGCCCAATGTGGTGCTGCAGAGCAATGCCCAGCTGGTGCTGATGGCGGCCGCCCGCCAGGGACTCGGCATCGCCCTGCTCTCCACCTTCCTCGCCGAGGAGGATCCGGGCCTGGTGCGCCTGCTGCCCGACCAGCACGACCCCATCGACATCTGGATGGTGCTGCACCCCGATGTGCAGAAGACGGGGCGGATGCGCGCCCTGGTGGCGGCCCTGGAGGAGGTGTTTCAGTCCCAGCAGGAGAGCCAGTCCCCCTCAATCCCTGCCACAACCCGCCAAAATCACACAGATTGAGCGGGTATGCCCCCCATACGGGGCACTTTCTTCGCAGCGAACAACGCCAGAGTCCGCCGTTGTTTTTTCATTAAATAACAGTACTTTACATGAAGAGGTTTGTTGTTTCATCCAGTATCATCCTGGTGACTGGCTTGTTGACAGCCTGCGCTAGCGAGTCGTCGCGCAGCCCCATCGCCGTCGGCAAGTTCGACAACCGATCCAGCTACATGCGTGGCATCTTCTCCGACGGCGTGGACCGACTGGGCAGCCAGGCGAAAACCGTGCTGATCACCCACCTGCAGCAGACTGGCCGCTTCAGCGTGCTGGATCGCGACAACATGGAAGAGATCAAGGCGGAGGCCGGGATCAAGCAACAGGCCAATTCGGGGGGCGGCCTCATCGGCATGCTGGTGGTGGCTGTCGTCAACCAGATTGCCAACACCATCACCGACAAGGGCCATGAAATCGCCGGGATCACCAGCTTCAGGCTGCTCAGCGCCGACATGCCCAACGGCATCCTCCATGGCCCCTACTCGCCGAAATATCAGGCTCGCTAAGGCGCCCGCCACAGTCCACACAAGAGGGCGCCATGCCCTCTTGTTTCCGTCGCCCCCCCTTTCCCCTCCCTGACATCGAATGGCGCCTCATCGTCTATCTTTTTGATATTGTTGGCTCATTTTTCCGCATGTCGGATAACGTCCCACCAACTTCATCTGGTGATGCCCGGCAAAATCAGTTACAAGAATGGCCTCTGTCACCACGGGAGCGTTCATCGCATGGCTGGATCACCGAGGCATATCGTTCCCCGCTCGTGGCTGAATCGGTTGGGGCTGCTTTGCCTGGCGATAGCGGGACTGGGGCTGGTGTGCAACTACACCTACCTCCGTATCAGGCACGACATGCAGCTCATCACCGCCAAGCAGCCCAATCTGTTCGAGGTGTTCTCTCAGCGGGCCCGCATCCTGGCGCCAGAGAAACTGGCTGACTTCATCGACAACAGCAGCATCAAGATGCCCATCTTCAGCGAGAACGGGGATGCGGCGGCCTATGCCTATGGCTATGATCTCCCCACTCTGAAGCGTCTGGCGGTCATTCCCGTGTTGCCCCCTGCCAACCAGATGCTCCTCGCCTACCAGTACGTCATCTCCAACCCCGAGGTCCTCAACCTCTACGCCCTCTATAACGATCGTCGCATGCTTGGCATGGTCGCCAACAAGGAGATGCTTCCAAACCAGTTGCTGCCGGTCAACACCGACCTCAATGACATCGAGCCCTGGACCCACTATTTCGGTTGCGCCTTCTTCGTCTCCACCCATGTCCCCTGCAGCACGGATGAAGCCTGGGTATCCGAGATCTACACCGACACCTTCACCGGGCTGAATACCATCACCCTCTATTTTCCCTTCGTCTATTACGAGCCCGTCATCAAGGACTACCGCTATGGGCTCAAGGGCATCGACATCGCCGTCGACAGGGCGTTCAAGGAGGTGCTGCAGCCCTTCGAAAGCCTTAATCCGACCCGGACCGTCCTCTCCTTCGAGGAGGTCGAGCCCTGTCGTCCGTTCCACCTGTGCCTGAGCACGCCGCTGATGCGCACAAAGGCGGACAGCGACCTCAACCTCAAGTGGTCATACAGCTACGGCGATTTTTCCCGGGCCGTCCTCTTCGGGCCGGCCTTCAAGATCTATCTCATCGCCCTGCTGCTGCTGATGCTGACGGGGCGAAGCATCATCACTCGTGTACGCACTCAGGCACAGACCGACGCGCTGACCCGGCTGCCGCGCCGTGACATCCTCAGTCAGGCCCTGCTGCGGGAGCACGACTACCTGATGATCCTCGATATCGACAACTTCAAGTCCGTCAACGACACCCATGGTCACGGGGTGGGTGACCTGGCGCTCGTCGCCTTCGCCAATCACCTCAAGACCAATATCCGCAAGGGCGATGTGGCCATTCGCTGGGGTGGGGAAGAGTTCATCGTGCTGTTCAAGGGGATGGACGATGACAAGATGATGCATCGCTCCGCCGCCCGTCTGCTGGAGCGGCCATTGCACATCCCCGAGCTGCCCGCCCCCATCACCTTCTCCGCCGGAGTGACCCGCATTCGCGATTACCTGACGGTGGCCGAGGCGGTGCAACTGGCCGACGATCTGCTCTATCACGTCAAGCAGCACGGCAAGCGCAATATCGCCTATTACCAGGGGCAGACCATCCGCCTTGTCCGCGATCCAGGCGCCGATTCGGCTCCCTGAGCGACCCGGCTTCTGCCGCTCCCCTGCATCTGTTACCATCCCGGCCACGCTGATTGTTTCCGTCCCGGCCACGGGGCGGGATAACCCCATACTGGTGCCCCATGTCCATTGTCTCTTTCGCCGAACTGGCCCTCTCCCCTCGCCTGCAGCAGACCCTGACCGAGCTGGGTTATGCCGCGCCTACCCCCATTCAGGCCAGCGCCATCCCCCTTATTCTGGCGGGGCGGGATCTGATGGCGGGGGCCCAGACCGGCACCGGCAAGACCGCCGCCTTCGTGCTGCCACTGCTGGAACAGTTGCTCAAACAACCGGCAAGCGAGGCCCCCCGCCCCATCCGTGCCCTGGTGCTGGTACCGACCCGCGAGCTGGCGGTGCAGGTCTTTGATAACGTGGCGCGCTACGGTCAGGGCACCGGCCTCACCAGCGCCCTGGTCTACGGCGGGGTCAGCATCGCCGCCCAGGTCGACGCGCTGAAAGACGGGGTGGATATCCTGATCGCCACCCCGGGCCGCCTGCTCGACCATCTGCGCCAGGGGGCCCTGAGTCTGGCTGCGCTGCGCCATCTGGTGTTCGACGAGGCGGACAGGATGCTCGACATGGGCTTTATGGACGAGATCAAGGCCCTGCTCAGACAGATACCGGCGGATCGCCAGACCCTGCTGTTTTCGGCCACCTGCGACGACAACCTCTTTGCCTTGAGCCGGGTGCTCTTGCGCGACCCGGCGCTGATCGAGGTGGCACCGCGCAACACCACGGCCGCCGAGGTGGAGCAGCGGGTCTATGCGGTGGATGGGGATCGCAAGCTGGCCCTGGTCGAACACATGTTGACCGTGAAGGGCTGGGCACCGGCCCTGATCTTCAGCCGCACCCGGCAAGGGGCGGACAAGCTGGCCCAGCAGCTCGGCAAGGCGGGCATCAATGCGCTCGCCTTCCACGGCGATCTGTCGCAAGGCGCGCGGGAAAAGGTATTGCTGGAGTTTCGCGCCGGCACCCTGCAGGCCCTGGTCGCCACCGACGTGGCGGCTCGCGGTCTCGATATCAGCGACCTCAACCATGTGATCAACCTGGAGTTCCCCTATCAGCCAGAGGATTACGTTCACCGTATCGGTCGCACCGGCCGCGCCGGCAACAAGGGGCTCGCCGTGACCCTGTTCAGCCCGGAGGATGCGCCATTGCTGGAGAAGGTGGAAGCCGTGCTCGACACCCGATTGCCCCAGCAGTGGTTCCCGGGCTTTGAGCCGGATCTGACCCGCTTCGACCCCGAACCGCGCCGCACCAGCAAGGGTGCCCAGAAGCAGAAGGCCAGAAAGCAGGCGCTGGCGGGCGGCAGCAAGGGATCGTCCCGCAAACCCGGGTGAGCACAAGGGGAGTGTGAGTATGGGCGGAACGGGCGCCGCCAGGGAGGTGTTCCGCCTCCCCTTCGCGGCGGCGCCGGAAGAGATCAGGAGCCCTGGGTCAGATCCTTGATGGTCTCGGAGGGGCCGTTGCTCTGCACCGAGGCGATGCCGTTTTGGGCCGAGGCCTGGCTGGCATACATCTGGCTCGACCCTATCACCTGATGATTCTTCGCCTTCAGGTTGAAGTGATACTTGCCGTTGGCCGCCTCTTTCAGCTCATACTGACCCGCCTCGGGGGCGTTGCTCTGTACCGAGGCGATGCCGTTCTGGGCCGCCCCCTTGCTGTTGTACAGCTCGCTGCTGAGGATCACCTCCCCGTTCCCCGCCTTCAACACGAAGTGATACTGGTCGCTTTTGGCCAGCTTGAGCTCATACCATCCCATGTGGACATCCTTATGTTGAGTGACACGCCTCCATAAGCTAGCCCGATCCTGATGACCGCCATATGACGAAGGGGGAAGATGGCCAGAAGAGGCCGTTTTCGTCATCCGCTGCGCCGCTTATTGTCGCGCCCGGGGCGCGGCAGATCCGATAAACAGCAAGATTGTCCAAGCGATGACGCCCTCCTGGAGGCTAGATTGGGATGGCTGCCGAGCAGAGGAGGAAGGATGAGCCAGGACAACCAGTTCATATTCGCACACAGTCAGCACCTGGCGAGCCTGACTGCGCTGCGGGTCAACATGACGGCGTTTCGCTACGACCGTCACGCCCACGAGGAGTACTCCTTCGGGGTCACCCTGGCCGGGCGCCAGAACTTCTTCTGTCGTGGCGGCTTCCACTCCAGCCCGGCGGGCAGCGTCATCCAGTTCAATCCCGGGGATGTTCACGACGGTCATGCGGGGGACAACGCCAGCCTCGACTACGCCATGCTCTATGTGCCGCCCCACGAGCTCACCCCGCTGTTTGCCAATGCCGCGGGGGAACGGGCGACGCAGACGGCCCCCCTGTTGCCATCCCTGGTGCAGGATGGGGAGCTGAGCGCCTGCATACTGGCGCTGGTTCAGGCGGTGCGCGGCCGGGCCGGCAGCATAGAGCAGGAGTTTGCCCTCTACCGCCTCGCCGCCCGGGTGATGCAGCAGGCGGGACGCTTTGAACCCGATGGCCGGGTGAGCCGTGTCGATCGCCTCCTGTTGCAGGCCAGGGACTTCATCCACGCCCACTTCCAGCAGGATATCTCCCTGGCCGACATCAGCGCGGCGGCCAACCTCTCCAAGTACCACTTTCTGCGCCTGTTTCGCCAGCAGCTCGGCATCACACCCCATCAATACGTGATCAACTGCCGCGTCAATGCCGCCCGGCGTGCCCTGGCCTGCGGCGAGTCGGCCCAGGATCTGGTGTACCGCTACGGTTTCACCGATCTGAGCCACCTCAACCGCCGCTTCAAGCGCATCTATGGCATGACCCCGACCCAATACAGCGCCAGCCTGATCCGCTGAGCCCAAGGAAGACCCCATGATTGAGATCCTCGCCTATGCCATCGGCATCATGTATACCCCAGGCCCCGTCAACCTCATCGGCCTCAATGCCGGCCTGGGTGGTCGCACCCGGGCCAGCCTCGGCTTCTTCCTCGGAGTCGGCATGGCGATGTTCATGCTGTTGCTGCTCTTTGGCTGGCTGGGCACCCGCCTGGTGCGAGAGGAGATACTGATCTATGCCAGCCTGGTGGGGTGCCTCTATATGGTCTATCTCGCCGTCAAGATAGCCGGCGACAGTGGCGAGACGCTTGCCCGGACGGCCCCCGTCCGCCCTCTGGGGGTGCGCAGCGGCTTCGTCATCCAGTTGCTCAATCCCAAGGCCATGATCGCCACCCTGCCCATCACCAGCATCCAGTTCCCGGCGGCGCAGATCCACGGCTGGAGCCTGCTGCCCTGGTCCCTGCTGCTGGGCCTGCTGGCCGCCGGCGCCCCCGGCAGCTATTCGGTGGCTGGCAACCTGGTCGGGCGCCAGCTCCAGGACCCTCGCTGGTTTCGCTGTTTCAATCTGCTGATGGCCACCCTGCTGCTCTACAGCGCCCTGGCCCTGGCCTACCAGCACGTCTACCTGCCACTGGCCCGCTGACACAGGCCCCCTCAACATTCCCCAATGAGAAGGGGCCTGCCACCCCGGCAGGCCCCTTCTGCTGATATGCCGTCAAACCGATGAGACCTTACTCGGGCTGATGAAACGCCAGGGCCCCCAGATAGTCCCCCTTGCCCAGCTCGACCCCGGCCCGGCGCAGCAGGGCATAGGTCATGGTGAGGTGGAAGTAGAAGTTGGGCAGTGCGTACTCGTAGAAGCAGGTCTTGCCATCCATCCACTTGCCATGGGCCCAGTAGGGGGCGTATTTGCCGCTCTCGAACGCGCTGTAGTCGGCATCCAGCTGGCTGGTGAGAAAGTCGATGGTGGCCTGGATGCGCCCGCGCAGATCCGCCATGGTGTGGGGTTCGTCGGCAAAGCCCGGGTTGTCGCCGTGGCTGGCGGTCGCCACGCAGGCCTTGGCCGATTCGCAGCAGATCAGAACCTGCTTGCTCAGGGGGAACATGTCGACGATCAGGCGATCGCCGAAGAAGTTGTCGACATCGTATCCCTTGACCTCGGCGTGGGCCGCCGCCTTGACCAGCAGTCGGTCCAGGTTGGCGAGCATCTTGATAAACTGGGCGGTAAATTCACGATTCATGAAGGCTCCTCGATAAAGGCTGGGCTCGCCGCCTCGCTGGCGGCGTCGCTCACTATACTGCCTTTTTCAGAAGAAGCGTCACCGGGAACATGCACAGGCTCCGGTCAGGAATCGCGCGAGATGCTCCGTCGGCGATCTGCGCCCCAGGGGACCGGGTTCCCTCCTTGTCGTCCGGCCGGGGCGACAAAACGCCAAAGAAAAAGCCCAGCATTGCTGCTGGGCTTTTGTGTTGGCTCCTCCTACTGGACTTGAACCAGTGACATACGGATTAACAGTCCGCCGTTCTACCGACTGAACTAAGGAGGAATTGTACTGCGGAGACTGGATATCGCTATCCCGACGTCCTTTGTTTGGTGCCCAGAGACGGAATCGAACCGCCGACACGGGGATTTTCAATCCCCTGCTCTACCGACTGAGCTATCTGGGCTAAATGGTGCCGGCTACCGGAATCGAACTGGTGACCTACTGATTACAAGTCAGTTGCTCTGCCTACTGAGCTAAGCCGGCACACTCAAACCATTGTGCATGAACATATTTTTACTTCATGGCACCAAATCTTGGTGCCCAGAGACGGAATCGAACCGCCGACACGGGGATTTTCAATCCCCTGCTCTACCGACTGAGCTATCTGGGCGTGGCCGCTATTAAACGGATTTTGCCCTTGGGGGTCAACGGGAAATTTTACTTTTTGTCTCGTTCGTCTCTTTTTTGCACAACAAACCTCTTTTTGTGCAATTCCCCGCCAGACTCATCCCTCGTCGACCCCGCCCCTGCGCCACAATCTGGGCTCCTCCCCCTTGAGCAGGCGGGAAATATTCTCGTGATGGCGGATCAGGATGAGGCAGGAGAGCAGGGAGACCGGCAAGGTATATTCCGGCTTGAGCAGGTAGGCAAACAGGGGCGCCAGCAGCACTGTCACTATGGAGGCCAGGGAGGAGTAACCGCTGATCAGGGCCACCAGCAGCCAGCTCGCCACCACCAGGGCCCCCATGTCCAGGCCGATGGGCAGCATGGTGCCCAGGGCGGTTGCCACCCCCTTGCCACCGCGAAAATGGAAAAACAGGGGATAGATGTGGCCGAGACAGGCGGCCACCCCGATAAAGCCGAGATAGACGGGCTTGATACCGAGAAACCAGGAGAGATAGACGGGGGCCGTGCCCTTAAGCATGTCGAGCAGCAGCACGGCCAGGGCGGCGCCGCGACCACCGAGGCGCAACACATTGGTCGCCCCCGGATTATGGGAACCATGATCCCGGGGATCCGGCAGGCCTGTGGTGCGCGACACCAGCACGGCACTGGACAGGGATCCGCCCAGATAGGCCAGAATAATCATCAAAATCGTCAGGGCCGTCATCTTGGTCGTTTTTACCACGATATGAATGGGGTATGATGCGGGCCACATTCTCCGGCTCGGGCTACCCGGGCCGTTCGCCAATGGCACGTGATCTGCCAGGCCAGCATCCCTGCGCTGTTTCACAGCCCATCAAGAGTAAAGAAGAAGTACTGTCATGGACAAGGTGTTTATTCGTGGACTCGAGGTTTTGAGCACTATCGGGGTGTATGAGTGGGAGAAGGGCATACGCCAGAAACTCTGCTTCGACCTCGAGATGGGCTTCGACAACCGCCCCGCCGCCGCCGGCGACGACATCCATCTGGCGCTGGATTACGCCACCCTCTCCCAGAAAGTGTCGGAATATGCCAGCACCAGGGTGGTGGAACTGGTGGAGACCATGGCCGAACAGGTCGCGCACCTCATCCTCAGCGACTTTCGGGTGCAGTGGGTCAAGGTGACCCTGACCAAGCCGGGTGCCGTACCCAATGCCGCCGGCGTGGGGGTCGAGATACTGCGCCACCGCACCCCGGCCGCGAGCGAGCTCTGATGACCCGGATCTACATCAGCCTGGGCTCCAACATTGATCGCGAGCGCCATATCCGTGCCGGGCTGGATGCCCTGCATCGGCTGCTGGGGCCGCTCCAGGTCTCCCGGGTATTCGAGAGCGAGGCGGTGGGCTTCAATGGCCGCCCCTTCTACAACCTGGTGGTCGGCGCCGACACAGGGCTGGCCCTGAACGACCTCTGCCAGCAGCTGCGGGCGCTGGAGTTTGCCCACGGCCGCGAGCCCGATGCCAAGAAGTTTGCCCCCCGCACCCTGGATCTGGACCTGCTGCTCTACGGCAATCTGGTCTGCGACGCCCCCCTGGTGCTGCCCCGCGGCGAGATAGTGACCAATGCCTTCGTGCTCTGGCCCCTGGCCGAGCTGGCGCCGACCCTGCGCCACCCCCTGCACGGCGAGACCATGGCCGCCCTCTGGGCCGGCTATGACAAGGCTTCCCAGCGCCTCACCCCCATCCCCTTCGACTGGACGCCGAGCGGCGTCCTGGCCGATACCCGGGCCTGAGCCGCGCAGCATGGCCCTCCCCTCTCCCGATCGAGCCCCGATCGGGGGAGCCTCAGACTATTTCCCTGCATGATGACGGGATGACAGAATCCTTCGAATCCCTGGCCCGCCCCTGGCAGAAGAAAAGGCTAAAGCAGCCTTCAGTATCCACCTTCAGCGCCGATACACTGACCATCTCCTTTGCCCCTTGAGGTCGTCGTGAACGTCAAACAGAAACTCGTGTTGTCCGCCATCCTGGTGGCCGGGATCCAGGCCGCCGTCATGGGGGTCATGTTCTACTTCTCGGAGCAGGAGTCGCGCAGCAATCTCGAGATGCTGCAGGCCAAGCAGGTGGAGGCCGACCTCATCGCCCTGAACCTGAAAGAGAAAGAGTTTCTGCTACGCAGGGATCCCGCCGCGGCCACCGCCTTCGCGGCCTTGCGGGATGAAACCAGCCGCCTGCTCGCCGACATGGCCAGCCACCACGAGGGGCGCCAGCAGGGCGACATCCTCACCTTCGCCAGCCTGTTGCAGGATTATGCCCGCCAATTCGAAGCCCTGCGCGCCCAGCAGGAGAAGATAGGCCTCACCCCGACCAGCGGCCATTATGGCGCCCTGCGTCAGGCCATTCATGCCCTGGAGCAGGAACTCAAGGCCCGAGGTCAGCAGCAGGAGAGTTTGCTGATGCTGCAACTGCGCCGGGACGAGAAGGACTTCATGCTGCGCCGCGACATCGGCTATCTCGCCAAGTTCGAACAGAACCTGGCCCCCCTGGCCCAGGCCCTCGCCGGTGAACCTGCCCTCGCCGCCCTGCTGGAACGCTACCGTCAGAACTTCACCGCCCTGGTGGCGGAAGAACAACGGCTGGGTCTGAGTGCCGAAGAGGGGCTGCGCGCCGATCTCAACCGCAGCGCCGAGCAGATGCGCCAGGCTGGCATAGTGTTGGCTCAGGATCTGGCCAGAGAGGCCGAGACCAACCATAGCCGCATCCTCTGGATCATGGGGCTGCTCTGCTCCCTGGGCATTGTGGTGGCGCTCTGCCTCAATCTGCTGATCGGCCGCGACGTCATGGCGGGGCTGCAACGGCTGGCAGACACCATGCGCCGGGTCACCGCCAGCAGCGATCTCACCCTGCGCGCCCGCATCGGTTCCAGGGACGAATTTGGCGCCATGGGCCGCGACTTCGACACCATGCTGGAGCACTTCAATCAGGTCATAGGTCAGGTCGTCGCCTCGGTCACGGATCTGGAGCAGCTCACCGCTCAGCTGCAGCGCAACGCCAATGCCGCCCGGGAAGGCACCCAGCAGCAGTTGCAGGAGAGCGACCTGGTCGCCACCGCCGCCACCGAGATGGAGAGCACGGTGCAGGAGATCGCCAGCAACACCGAGAGCGCCGCCGAGAGCGCCCGCACCACCAATCTGAGCGCCCAGCAGGGCCGGGAGCGGGTGGAGACCACCATGGCGGTGATCCACTCCCTCTCCACCAAGCTGGAGGCCTCGGGCCAGGAGGTGATCGCCCTGGCCGAGGAGAGTCGCCAGGTCGGCAACGTGCTGGAGGTGATCCAGGCCATCGCCGAGCAGACCAACCTGCTGGCCCTCAACGCCGCCATCGAGGCCGCCAGGGCCGGCGAGCAGGGGCGAGGTTTCGCCGTGGTTGCCGACGAGGTGCGCAACCTGGCCATGCGCACCCAGCAGAGCACCAGCGAGATTGCCGCCATCGTCTCCGGCTTGCAGGCCCGCACCCAGAGCGTGGTCACCCTGATCGGCGAGTGCCGCACCCAGGGGGAACGCAGCGTCGAGGCCGCCGGGGAGGCCAGCACCCAGCTCGCCAACATCACCCGTCAGATGGACCAGATGATGGACATGAGCACCCAGATAGCGACCGCGGTCGAGGAGCAGAGCTCGGTGGCGAGCGAGATCAATCGCAATGCCGTGGTGATCCGCGACATCGCCAACGACGCCCTGACCCAGGCCGAACAGAACAGCCGCGCCAGCCAGAACGTGGCCGAGCAGGCGAGCCTGCTCCACCGGGCGGTCGATCAGTTCAGGGTCTGATCCCCAGATCCCATATGAAGAGAGGGCGGCCAGGGCCGCCCTCTCTTTTTTCCTCCCACCCCATCAGACCGGGTCTTCGCACCGACGCTCCTTCACATCGTCCCTGGCGAGCTGGGCGAAGATCATCGCAGCCAGCATGGCCATCAAGCCGATGCAGAGATAGGTGAGGTGGAAGCCATGGAGCCACTGCTCGCTGCTCGAGGCGGCAAAGAGTCCGAGCAGGCTGGCGGCGATGGCAACCCCAAGGCTCATGGAGAGCTGCATCACGACTGACAGCAGACCGTTGCCGCTGCTGGCGTGCTCGGCACTCAGATCCTGCAAGGTGAGTGTGTTCATGGCGGAGAACTGCAGCGAGTTGATGGCGCCGAACACCCCGAGCCAGCCGAGCAGCGCCCAGTAGGGCAGGTCGTTGTCGATGAGGGCGAAGCTGGCGATCAGGGCCCCCAGCAGCAGGGTGTTGCCCACCAGGATGCGACGATAGCCGATGCGGGGGATCAGCTTGTTGACCAGGGTCTTGGTCAGCATGGCGCCGAGCACGGTCGGTATCATGGTCATGCCCGCCGCACTCGGCGAATAGCCCAGACCCAGTTGCAGAAACAGCGGGGTGAGAAACGGCATGGCGCCGCTGCCCAGGCGGGCAAAGAGGTTGCCCCAGACCCCGATGGCGAAGGTCTTGGTCTGAAACAGCGCCAGACTGAACAGGGGGCGCTCGGCGTTCGCGGCATAGAGCCAGTAGCTCGCCATGGCCGCCAGGCCAGTGATGAGCAGCAGCAGGGACCAGCCGGTGGAGAGGCTGTGCTCCCCCAGCCCCTGCAGACCGACCGACACCAGCACCATGCCGGCGCTGAACATCACGAAGCCGCGCCAGTCGAATCTGGGCGTCTCCCGTCGCATCTCCGGCATGTAGTACCAGCTGGCGATGAAGCCGAGCAGCCCCACCGGCAGGTTGATGAGAAACACCCAGTGCCAGCTCGCCACCTCCACCAGCCAGCCCCCCAGGGCCGGGCCTATGAGGGGCCCCACCAGCCCGGGGATGGTGACGAACGACATCACCCTGAGCAGATCCCGCTTGCTGAAGGCCCGCAACACGGCGAGCCGCCCCACCGGCATCAGCAGGGCGCCGCCCACCCCTTGCAGCACCCGGGCCGCCACCAGCAGCGGCAGGGTATTGGCCAAGGCGCAGGCCAGAGAGCCCAGACTGAACAGGGCGATGGCCCACAGATAGACGCGGCGGGTGCCGAATCTGTCCGCCAGCCAGCCGGAGGCCGGGATAAGCAGCGCCACCGTCAGCATGTAGGCGATGACCACGGACTGCATCTGCAGCGGGCTCTCCCCCAGGGCCTGTGCCATGCTCGGCAGCGCCGTGTTGAGGATGGTGCCATCGAGAGTCTGCATGAAGAAGCCGACCGCGGTCAGCCAGGGCAGCCACTTGAGTTGGGCCGCTGAGAGTTCCGGGTGTGGCTGCGTCATGGTGTCTCCGTCAGGATTGGGGGGTTGAGGCGCTCAGAAACAGGTCGATGCAGCTGTTCAGCCAGGCCTCCTGCTGGGCCGGGCTCTCCATCAGGGGCAGGCCCAGCTCGCGGCGGATCCTGTCCTTGCCCTGCCACATCAGCAGCAGTTGCAGGGCGGCGTCCTGGCTGTCGGGGTGGTGGAGCAGACCCAGCTGTTTCTGCCGCTCCAGCCACTGTGCCAGGATCCCGAGCACTTGCACCGGTCCCGCCTCGAAAAAGAGCGCGGACAACTGTTCATCGTTGCTGCCAACGCAGGTGCGAAAGATGTTGATCGCCTGCTCGCTCAGCACCAGGCGGCGAAAGCCGCGCCCGAACAGCAGCAGGCTCTCGCGCACCGAGCCGCCCTGCTCCAGCAGGGCTGCAGAGAGCTCGTCATTGTGACACTTGGCCCCCACCGCCTCGGCGAACAGCAGCTCCTTGCTGGTGAAGTGACTGTAGACCGTCTGCTTGGAGACGCCGGCGGCGCTGGCCACCATGTCCATGCTGACCTGATGGGGGCCCTGCTCGCAGAACAGCTGCCCCGCCGCTTCCAATATGGCTGCCCGCTTCTTTTGACTGCGCGGTGACTTGTTCATTTTGCCTCCAAATCAAACTGGACAGTCTAGTACCGATAAAACTAGACTGTACGGTATGGTTTGAATACTAAATCAACACAAGGATGATGTCATGGCGCTTCTGCTACTCGCGCTCTTGCTGCTCGCCGGCTGCGGTCCGGTCAGTCAGGAAGTGGCGACCCCCACCCCGACCCGGGTCACCGCCCTCCCCCTGCAATCGAGCGATCACTATCCGGAGCTGCGCCGTTACACCGGCCGGGTCGTGGCACCCCAGGAGGGGGCCGTCGGCTTCGAGCTGGCGGGGCGGATTGCCTCCCTGCACAAGGAGCGGGGCGACACCTTCGCCGCCGGAGAGTTGCTCGCCACCCTGGATACCCGACTGCTGGAGGTCGAAGCCCGCGAGCTGGCCGCCCGCCTCGGCCAGAACCGGGCCGAACTGACCCTGGCCCGCCAGACGCTCACCCGGCTCACTACCCTGCGCCAGCGCCAGTTCAGTTCGGATCAGGAGATAGACGAGTGGCAGGGCAAGACCCGCATGCTGGAGGCGAGCGCCAGCCAGATAGCGGCGGCGCAAGAGGCCAATCAGGTCCGTATCGAGAAGTCCCGTCTGCTGGCCCCCTTCAGCGGTACCGTCGTGAGCCGGGAGCAGCCCCTCGGCGCCGTGGTGAACGCGGGCCAGCCCCTGTTCGCCCTGATCCGTACCGGTCACTGGGAGGCGGACATCGGCATTCCCGCCGAGCTGGCCGCCACCCTGAGCCCGGGACAAACCTACCCGCTGCAGGCGGCGGATCGCACCTTCACCGCCCGCCTGGTCAACCTGGGGATCCGGGTCGATGGCCACACCCACACCCGCAGCGCCCGTTTCGCCCTGGGAGAGGACGCCGCCATGCTGGCCGAGGGCCAGCTGATCAGCCTGCTGCACCAGACCCCCAGCGCCATCGACGCCTATGTGGTGCCCCTGACCGCCCTGACCCAGGGGATCCGGGGCGGCTGGACCCTCTATGTGGCCACCCGCACCCCGGAGCCCACCATCGTCAGCCGGGATGTGCGCCTGTTGCAGCAGGATGGAGAGCGCGCCTGGATAGAGGGGGCCCTGCAAGGGGATGAGCGCATCGTCATGGACGGCCTGCACAAGCTGGTGCCGGGTCAGCGGGTGACGGTGCAGGAGGCGACCCCATGATCCGCGCCTTCATCGACAACGGCCGACTGGCCCTGCTGGCGGTAGCCCTGCTGATCGCCGCCGGGCTGGCCGCCCTCCAGAGCCTGCCCCGCACCGAGGATCCCCAGATCATCAGCCGCTTCGCCAGCGTGGTCACCCCCCTGCCCGGCGCCAGTGCCGAGCGGGTCGAGGCCCTGGTGAGCGAGCCCATAGAGAACCGGCTCAGGGCCCAGAGCGAGGTCAAGCTCATCGAGTCCCACTCCCGCCCCGGCCTCTCCATCATCCAGGTCGAGCTCAGGGACGAGGTGACCGAGGTGGTGCCCGTCTGGTCCCGGATCCGGGATCGGCTCGGGGATCTCGCCTCCGAGCTGCCCGACGGGGCCGGCGCTCCCCAGCTCAACGACGAGAAGGGCTACCCCTTCACCCGGCTGGTCAACCTCAGCTGGCGCGGGCCCGGCCCCATCCAGCTGGATCGCCTGGCCCGCTACAGCGCCGAGCTAGAGCGGCGGGCACGCATGCTGCCCGGCACCCAGTACGTGGAGCGCACCGGTGCCCCCGAGGAGGAGATAGAGGTCACCTTCGATCCCCTGGCCCTGGGCGCCGCCGGGCTCGATGGCCCCACCCTGGCCCAAGCCCTGCGGGGAGCCGATGCCAAGGTGAGCGCCGGGGAGTTGCAGGGGCGCAACAACCGGCTGCTGATCGAGTTGCGAGGCTCCCTCGATACCCTGGAGCGCATCCGTCAGATCCCCCTGCGCACCGACGAGCAGGGTCGGACCCTGCGCCTTGGCGACATCGCCGAGGTGAAGCGCGGCATCCGCCAGCCCGAGAGCCAGCTCGCCTTCGCCAACGGGGAGCGGGCCATCGTGGTCGGCATCCGCATGGCCCAGGACAGGCGCATCGATCTCTGGTCGGCCCAGCTCGATGCCATGCTGGCCGACCTTGCCCTGAGCCTGCCGGACAACATCGCCCTGACCACCAGCTTCGATCAGCGTCAATATACCGAGCGCCGCCTCTCGGATCTGCTGGTCAACATAGGCCAGGGGTTCGCCATCATCATGGGGGTGCTGCTGGTGACCCTGGGGCTGCGGGCCGCCCTCATCGTCAGCCTCTCCCTGCCCCTGACGGTGGCCTTCACCTTTGCCTGCATGAACCTCATCGGCCTGCCCATCCACCAGATGTCGGTCACCGGCCTGGTGGTGGCCCTCGGCATCATGGTGGACAACGCCATCGTCATGGCGGATCGGGTGCAGCATCAGCGCCGCCACGGCATGGGGGTGACCGCCGCCGCCATGGAGGCCATCGGCCACCTCTGGCTGCCGCTGCTGGGGTCCACCCTCACCACCCTGCTCGCCTTCCTGCCCATCATACTGATGCCGGGCCCGGCCGGTGAGTTCGTCGGCGGCATCGCCTGGGCGGTGATCTTCTCCCTGATCGGCTCCTACCTCATCTCCCATACCCTGGTGGCCGGTCTTTCGGCGCGCTGGGTCGCCCCTCGGGGAGGCAGCGCCTGGTATCGGGATGGCCTGCACCTGCCCGCCCTGGCCGCCCGCTTCGAGCGCAGCCTGGCCTGGGCCCTGGCCCGTCCCCGCACCAGCCTGCTGCTGGTCTGCCTGCTGCCCCTCGCCGGTTTCTGGGCCGCCGGCCGCCTGACCGAGCAGTTCTTCCCACCGGCGGACAGGGACATGATCCACATAGAGGTGAGCCTCTCCCCCCAGGCCAGCCTGGGTCACACCCGCACCCTGGTGGCCGCCATGGAGCAGACCCTGGCCCGCTACCCCGAGCTGGTCCGCCAGGACTGGGTCATAGGTGACAACGCCCCCAGCTTCTATTACAACCTGGTGCCCCGTCAGCAGGGCCGGGTCGATTATGCCCAGGGCATGATACGGTTTCGGGATCTCGCCAGCGCCAACCGCCTGATCCCCCGGTTGCAGCAAGATCTGGACACGGCCTTCCCCCAGGCCCAGATCCTGGTGCGCAAGCTCGAACAGGGCCCCCCCTTCAACGCCCCGGTGGAGCTGCGCCTGTTCGGCCCGGACCTGCACCAGCTCCACCGCCTCGGGGAAGAGGTGCGCGCCCTGCTCGCCGAGACCCCGGATGTGATCCAGACCCGGGCCACCCTGCAGGCGGGGGTGCCCAAGCTGTGGCTGACGGTGAACGAGGAGGCCAGCCTGCTGGCGGGCATGAACCTGGGCCAGCTCGCGACCCGGCTGGAGGCGGCCCTGGATGGCCGCGTCGGCGGCGCCGTGCTGGAGGGCACCGAGTCTATCCCTGTCCGGGTGCGGCTGGCGGCAAGCGAGCGCCAGGATATCCAGGATCTGCTCAACCAGCCCCTGAGGAATGACGAGGGGGGCACTGGGCTGACCCTGCGCAACCTGGCCAGCGCCACATTGAGCCCGAGCTGGGGGGAGATCAGTCGCCGGGACGGCGAGCGGGTCAATGTGCTGGAGGCCTACCTGAGGATGGGGGTGCTGCCCCAGACGGTGCTCAACCAGGTGCGTCAGCGGCTGGATGAGGGGCAACTGGCGCTGCCGGCGGGTTATCGGCTGGAGATAGGGGGCGAGTCGGCCAAGCGGGACGAGTCCGTGGGCAACCTGATGGCCCACGTGGGCCTGATCGCCGTGCTGCTGCTGGCGGTGCTGGTGCTCAGCTTCAACTCGTTTCGCATGGCGGGGGTCATCATGCTGGTGGCGCTGCAATCGTGCGGGCTGGGGCTGCTCTGGGTCTGGCTGCTCGGCTACCCCTTCGGTTTCACCGTCATCATAGCCCTGCTCGGCCTGATGGGGCTCGCCATCAACGCCGCCATCGTCATACTGGCGGAGCTCAAGGCGGATCCCCTGGCCATGAGGGGGGACAGGGCGCAGATCCGCAACCTGGTGGCCGGTTGCAGCCGCCACATCGTCTCCACCACCATCACCACGGTCGGTGGTTTCCTGCCGCTGCTGCTGGGTGGCGGCGGCTTCTGGCCCCCCTTCGCCATCGCCATCGCCGGGGGCACGGCCCTGGCGACCCTGCTCTCCTTCTACTTCGCGCCGGCCGCCTTCCTGCTGCTGCGCGGCCAGGCAGCCAGCCAGGAGGCGGACCGCCAGCAGAGACCGCCCCTGGGGCAGACAGGCTGAGACGCAGGCCCGAGGCTCCCGGCACCGCCAGTCAGGCGTCCGGCGACTCCAGCATCGCCTTCAGCCGCTGCTCCAGGCTCGGCTCGGGGGCCTTGAGGGTCGCCAGGAACAGGGCCTCGATAGCGGCCTTGTCGGCGCGCCTGACGATGAATACCAGCCGGGACTGGGCACGCCCCTCCGGCCAGTCCAGCAGGGTCTGCAACGGATAGAGCTGGCCATGTACCCCGTGGATCACCACGGGCTGGCTCTCCCCTTCCAGCTGCAATATGCCCTTGAGCCGCAGCAGGGCGTCGCCGTATTGCGCCTGTACCGCATCGATGGCGGCCAGCAGGCGGGACGGCTTGAGGGGTTCACCGATGCGCAGGGAGAAGCTCTCTATGTTGCCATGGTCAAAATGGGTGGGGGCGGCGGCCCCCACCTTGGCGGCGAACGGCTGCATCTTGGGTTGCATCGGTGATGCCAGCCCCTGTTTCGGGGACTCGGTGCGCAGCCAGGCCAGCAGCTGGCGCACGTCCCGACCGGCCGCCTCGTTGTAGGCACCGAGCTTCTCCAGCACGGCGGGGGAGAGCACGCCATTGCTGACCCGCTCGACGGGCGCCGCCGGGTTGAGGGTCGCCAGTCGGGCCTCCACCCGATCCAGCTGCTCCGCCTCCACCAGATCCCCCTTGCTCAGCACCAGCAGATCCGCCAGGGCCACCTGTTTGACCGCCTCGTACTGGGCAGCCAGTTGCTGCTCGATATGACCGGCGTCCACCACGGTGACGGTGCCGTCGAAGCGGTAGCGCTGGGCGATGAAGCCCTCCTCCTTGAGGGTAAACAGCACAGGGGCGGGATCCGCCAGGCCCGTGGTCTCGATGATGAGCCGCTTGAAGGGTTTGATCTTGCGCTGGATCGCCTTCATGAAGAGCCCCTGCAACGCCTCCACCAGGGAGCCCTGCACCGAGCAGCAGATGCAGCCGGAATCGAGCAGTACCACCTGCTCGTCCACCTGCTGCACCAGGTGGTGATCCAGCCCCACAGCGCCGAACTCGTTGATGAGCACGGCGCACTCCCCGAGCTCGGGCTGCTTGACCCAGTGGTTGAGCAGTGTGGTCTTGCCGCTGCCGAGAAAGCCGGTCAGCAAGGTCACGGGGATCCGGGTGTCTTGCATGTCTGTCATAGGGATGACTCCCCTCTGGTCGGCAGTGTGATGAGTAAGCGGGTGTCTTGCATATCCGTCATGTCAGTTCCTTACCGGTTGGCAAACAGCTCGCCGAGCCAGCGGTTCTCGAAGCGGCCATGGGGGTCGAGCTCGCGCTTCAAGGCCAGGAAGTCGTGCCAGCGTGGCAGCAGGGCCGGGAAGTCGTAGAGATCCATCGCCAGATGCTTGCCGAAATGGGGAATGCCGCCAAGGGGCACCAGCAGTTGCTGCAGCTCGCGCATCTGCTCCATGGAGCCACCGACGAAGGTGCCGTCCGCCGCCAGATAGACCAGGAATCCTATCCAGCACACCGACTTGCCATAAGCGGCGCTGAGCCAGGCCTCGGAGGGGCCGGTGCAGCGCAGGATGAAGGGGTAGTGCAGCGCCCCCGGGTTGCGCTCCTGCCAGGCTTGCAGGATCTCCAGCGCCTCCCCCATGCGCGCCAGGGGCACGGCCACCTCGCAGTTGATCTGGGGGGCCGGTATCCCCTTGCAGAGGATCTGGTAGACGTTGCCCACCAAGTCAGAGGCATCCTTGAAGCGGCGCACCGTCTCGAAGTGCTCCCCGGCCCGGGCCTCGTCCTTGGTGTCCCGCGCCATCTTCTGCAGGGTGGCATCTATGGTGGCATTGAGGGCCAGGTTCATGCGCTCGTCCATGTCTCCCTCCAGCAGCAGGGGCTCGCTGCCGCCGGCGCGGTAGCGGGCCACCTCGTCATCGGAGGCGGGATCCACCAGCCAGATGTGGCTCTCCCCGGTCCAGGCGAACCACCAGCTCTTCACGAAGCCGTGCTCCCGGTTGAGCCGCTCGTTGTGTTCCAGCAGGAAGGGGTAATCGGTGGTGAACTTGGTGCAGCGCATGATGCGGTTGGGCACGGTGCGCAGGCGCACATCCAGCAGGATGCCGAGCATGCCCATGCCCATCACGAAGGCGCCGAAGCGGGGATCCGTGCGATCCACGCCAATGATGTCGCCATTGGCCAGCATGATGGTGAGGGCCTCCACCGCATCGCACAGGGCGGACTGGTGCAGCCCCTGGCCATGGGTACCTGTGCTGAGCGCGCCGCCCAGGGTCTGGATGCCGATGACCCCGGGGGACGCCGGCAGCATGCGATCCATGGCGATGAGATCGGCGTAGACGGTATCGAGCGGCGTCCCCGCCAGGTAGGTCACGGTATCGGCTGTCTTGTCCAGCTGGCCGCGCAGGTGGTGCAGGTCCACCAGCAGCGCCTGGCTGCCCTCGGCATAGACGCTGTGGATGGGTTCAAAGGAGAGGCCGGAGCCGATGAGCCGCAGCTTGCGCTCGGGGTATTTGCGCAGCAGCTGTTGCAGCTCGTCGCGATTCGTCGGGCGCCACACCTGATCCAGGGCGCCGAGGGGGTTGGTTCGCGACCAGTTGAACAGCACCTCCCGATTGCCAATCGCCTTGATGCTGTGAAATGCCTGGAACTGAACCGTCATACCGCGCCTCATCTGCCTTCAAAATGAGCGGCGATTCTACCGAAAAGCGAGCGCCAAGGCATGAAAAACAAGCCCCTACAGTCGGGGGTGGATAAGGCGCGCCTCTCCCCCTCCCCTCAGCGCGTCTGCTGGGTCAGCGCCAGCAACATGCCGAATCCCACCAGCAGAGCGCCAAACACCCGATCGATCCAGTGACGCACCGCCAGCAGACGCACCCGCACCGAGGCGCTGGAGAAGAAGAGCGCCACGGCGCCGAACCAGAGGGCGTGAGCCAGGGCGATGAAGGCGCCATAACCGAGCTGGACCGCCAGCGGCGTCTGCGGCTGCACCACCTGCATGAAGAGGCTGACGATGAAGATGGTGGTCTTGGGGTTGAGCACATTGGTCAGAAAACCGGTGCGCAGTGCCCCCAGGCTGGAGAGGGCGGGCTGGCTGAGGCTCTCCTCAGCGGCGACCGGTTTGGCCCGCAGCATTTTGATGCCGAGGAAGATGAGGTAGGCCGCCCCCGCCAGCTTGATGAGGTTGAACAACCAGAGGGATTGCTGGATCAGCAGGCCCACCCCCAGCAGGGTATAGCTCACGTGGACACAGACCCCGGCCGCGATGCCGAGCGCCGTCAGCACGCCGGTGCGGCGCGAGAGCAGCAGGCTGTTGCGCGACACCATGGCAAAGTCGGGCCCGGGGCTGATGACGGCAAAGAGGGTAATGGCGACCACGGCGAACAGTTCTGTCATGAAAATAGTCCTGATTAGAGGGAATATCGGCTATTTTATTTGGCCATTGCACCAATAACGAACGATGATTTCTGACATGAATGGTGAAAATAACTCACAGAAAAGTCTGTCGCTTCCCTCCCTGACGGCCCTGCGCTGCTTCGAGGTGGCGGCCCGCACCGAGCACTTCGGCCGCGCCGCCGACGAGCTGCACCTCACCCATGGCGCCATCAGCCGGGCGGTGCGTCTGCTGGAGGAAGATCTGGGGGTCATGCTGTTCGAGCGGCGCCAGCGTCGGGTCTTCCTGACCGAGGCAGGCGAGCGGCTCTATCGGGCGGTCAGGGAGGGGCTGGGCGGCATCCGCCAGACGGCCCAGGCCCTGCGCCAGCAGAGCCGTCCCCAATCGCTGGTGCTCTCCTGCGAGCCCACCCTGCTGATGCGCTGGCTGATCCCGCGCTGGCCCGCCTTCCAGGCCCTGCACCCCGAGCTGGACGTCCATCTGATGGCGGGGGGCGGCGCCCTCAGCTTCGACAGCGGCATCGATCTCGCCATCCGGCGCAACGACTTCCACTGGCCCGAGGATCTGCACAGCCAGCTGCTGTTCGAGGAGCGGACCGGCCCTGTCTGCCAGCCGGGCAAGGTGGCGCAGTTTTTCGAACGACGGGAAGAGGGCTGGGCCCTGCGCCCCTCGGCCCCCCGCCTGCACACCAAGACCCGCCCGAGTGCCTGGCAAGCGTGGCGGCAGCACGCAGGCATGTCTGCCGACGAGGAGGTGCCGGGTCAGACCTTCGAGCACTTCTATTTCAGCCTGCAGGCGGCAGTCGCCGGGCTGGGAGTCGCCATCGGCCCTTACCGGCAGGTGTGCGACGATATCGAGGCCGGTCTGCTGGTGGCACCGCTCGGCTTCGTCCCCGACGGCACCGCCTATCACCTGCTCGCCCCCGCCCCTCCCGAACCCGGCAGCCCCCACGAGACGTTGGCGAACTGGCTGCATCACCTGAGCTGAGCCCTCGCCGCTCCTCACCCGCGCGGCTATCTTGAGCCAGGGGAGTGCACGGCACCCGGCTCAGCCGGCCCGAAAGGCACTGCCACCCTGTTGCGCCGCCAACAGCAAGGCATCGACCACGACGCGCACCTTGAGCGCCATGTGCTGGCTCCTGGCCCAGAGGAGATTGATCGGCATCTCGCCGCCGGCGTGATCATCGAGCACAGAGACGAGGGTGCCCGCTGCCAATTGCTCGCTCACCAGCCAGGTCGGCACCTGTGCCAGCCCAAGGCCGGCCAGTGCCGCTGCCCGCACGGCTTCCCCATCCCCCATCTCGTAGCGAACCGGTATGTCACGGACTTGCGTTTTGCCCGCCCCATTGCCGAGCAGCCAGCCATGACGATGTCCGGCTCGCCAGTCAATGATGCAGTCGTGCCGTGACAGCTCGTCCGGGGTCAAGGGCACCCCGCGCCTGGTCAGATAGGAGGGGGCCCCGCAGATGATCAGCCGCTGCTCACCCAGGCGGCGCGCAACGAGATCTCCCTGGTCGTCCAGCGCCCCTATGCGCACCACCAGATCGATGTTGGCCTCGATGAGATCGACCTTGCGCTCGTTGAAGGTCACCGAGAGATCCAGCTGTGGATGCTGGCCAGCCAGTTCCAGCAGGAGAGGCAGCACGTGCCTGCGACCAAACGCAGCGGGCAGATCGATGCGCACGCGCCCCGACGGGCTCTGCTTTCCCGATGCAAGGCTCTGTTCCGCCTCTTCCAGTACCCGGGTAGCCTGGAGGCAGCTGGCCAGATATGCCTCCCCCTCCGGAGTCAGGCTCACCCGACGGGTTGTTCTGTGCAGCAGCTTGACCCCCAGCCGTGCCTCCAGACGCACAATGCTCTTGCTCAGCGCCGAGCCGGTCAGCCCCAACGCCAGCGCCGCCACGGTGAAACTGCCCGACTGGGCCACGGCGACAAAATGCCTGACACTCAGAAAGGGATCCTGTACTGCCATCAATTAGGTCCTTGAGGGAATTAGAGATTGGAATAATAGCTACTTAATCAATCTACAGGAATCAATCACACTACAAGCAGGTTCATTCAACACCACCCCTTGCCTGGGGTGGCTCGGAGAGCCTTGAGTTCCCAACTCGCTCAGACGTTACCTTATCACCAGACAGGAGAGACCAGATGTTGACCGTCAAACCCCTCAGTGGACACGTTGCCTTCGTACAAGGTGGTTCCCGCGGCATTGGTGCCGCCATTGTGAAACGCCTCGCTCGCGATGGTGCCGCCGTGGCCTTCACCTATGTCTCCTCCGCCAGCCAGGCAGAGGAAGTTGTCGCGACCATCACGGCGGCGGGCGGCAAGGCCCTGGCCATCCGGGCCGACAGCGCCGATGCCGCGGCCGTGCAGCACGCCATCCGCCAGAGCGTCACCCACTTCGGGCGGCTGGACATCCTGGTCAACAACGCCGGGGTGCTGGTATGGGGCAATATTGAAGAGCTGACCCTGGACGATCTCGATCGCACCCTGGCCGTCAACATCCGCAGCGTGTTCGTGGCCAGCCAGGAAGCGACTCGCCACATGAGCCAGGGGGGACGCATCATCAACATTGGCAGCACCAATGCCGATCGCATCCCCATGGCGGGCGGATCCGTCTACGCCATGAGCAAGTCGGCCCTGGTCGGCCTGACCAAAGGCATGGCACGGGATCTGGGCCCGCGGGGCATCACGGTCAACAACGTGCAGCCAGGCCCGGTCGATACCGACATGAACCCGGCTGACGGGGAATCGGCAGAGCAGCTCAAGGGGATGATGGCACTGGCCCGCTACGGCAAGGATGAGGAGATCGCCAGCTTCGTCGCCTACCTGGCGGGGCCTGAAGCAGGCTATGTCACTGGCGCCAGTCTGACCATAGACGGCGGCTTCTCCGCCTGAATCTCCATTTGACGTCGGATACAACAGCCCCGGCACTCGCCGGGGCTTGCTTACCAGGGGATCGGGCTGTCACCCACGGCCGTGAGGAGGCCTGCTGACAGGGCAAGTTCAGGCTGGTTCGAGCAGCGCCTCTTTGACGCCCGTCGCAGGCAACCCTTCCCGCCCCAGCTGCTCGTCGCAGAACTGCCGCACGGGCACGGGGCGGCCAAACAGGTAGCCCTGCAGATAGGTCACCTTGCCCTCGAGATACTCCGCCTGCTCCCGGGTCTCGACCCCTTCGGCCACCAGGGCCAGGCCGAGGCGATGACCCAGATCGATCACGTTGTCGACGATGTGCTCGGACAGGGATTCGGTACCGATGCGCGCGATGAAGGACTGGTCGATCTTGAGGTAGTCCACGTGGAACTGCTGCAGATAGACCAGGCTGGAGTGGCCGGTGCCAAAATCATCCATGGCCAGCTTGACTCCCAGCTCGTCCAGCGCCTGGAACAGTGCCAGGGTGTGGGGATCGGCCACCAGGAGCTCCCGCTCGGTCAGCTCCAGCACCAGCGTCACCTTGCCCGGCACAAAATGGGCGAGGAATCGGCGGCAATCTTCCAGCAGGCTGTCATCCCGGCAGTGGGCCGCGCTGATGTTGAAACCGACATGAAAGCCATCGGGCAACCGCTCCTGCTCGGCGGCCAGCCGCAGACCCACCTCCCCCATGATGAGGCTGGTCATGGGCACGATCAGCCCGCATGCCTCCGCCTGGGGGATGAAGAGATCCGGCCGGATCAGCCCCACATCGGGATGCTGCCAGCGCATCAGCACCTCGACCCCCATGATGCGCTCGCTGCCGCTCTCCACCAGGGGTTGCAGGTAGGGCACGAACTCCTTGGCCCGCAGGGCCCGGGCCAGCTCGCTGGTGGGGGAACGGGGGCGACCCAGCAGCCACCACATGATGGCGGCAAACCCGGCACAAAAGCCAAGCAACAGCCAGATCCCGAAGTCACGGTGCCGCCACATCCCCAGGAGCGTAGGCTGGGAGGAGTAGCCCGCATAGATGGAGATCGAGTAACCGGCCGCCTGGAGCCGCACATGGTCCTGGCTCGCCAGGGGAGGCTCGGCAGCAAAGAAATGGCCCTCCTCGTCGAGCCAGCTATCGCCGACCCTGAGCATGATGGGCATGGCTCTGTGATTGAAGTTCAGCATGAAGCTGAGGTAGTCCCCATCGATAACGGTGAGGACGGCTCCCCGGGGCGAGGCGGCACGCACCGAGAGGAGAGGATGCTGGCGCCGCACCAGATTGCCCTCCATCAGCCTCAGGCGACCCTGGCTGTAGGCGTCGGCGACATAGGGGATCTCCCGCAGGCCAAATTGGGAGGTGCAGTAGATGCTGTCCCCCTGGCTCAGGTTGACCGAACGCACGAAGGGCACCATGGCGACCAGGGATCTGAGGGTCGGCATCGCCTCGGTGCAGGGCTTGCCCAGAAACGGCAAGGCCTGGTCGTTGGCCTGCTCGGCATGGGCCAGCATGGTCTCCATCAGACCCAGGGTATTGCTCGCCGCCTGCCTCGACTCCCAGCGCAGATCGGCACGATAACGCACCAGCAGCGCCCAGTTGCCGAGCAGCATGGGCAGCACGAACACCAGCAAGGTGATCAACACTCTCGTTCTGGGTCTGGCCGTATCGACATCGCTGCAATAACGCATGGTGGCTCCCGCTCATGAAAGGAGATCCATGCTAGCAAGCCCCTGCTGAACCGGAGCCTAATCGTTCAAAAGGTGAGCACCCGTGTTGGGCTGTGTACGACGCCCTCTGATCAGGAGCAGAGGGCGAGACTGGTGCAGGGGGCCTTCGCAGGCGTCGAGGGCGCCAACTCCCGGCAGAACTGGCGCAGCGGCACTGGGCGGCCAAACAGGTAGCCTTGCAGATAGGTCACCTTGCCCTTGAGGTATTCCGCCTGCTCCCGGGTCTCGACCCCTTCGGCGATCAGGGCCAGGCCGAGCCGGCTGCCAAGGTCGATGACGTTGTCCACTATGTGCTCGGACAGGGACTCGGTGCCGATGCGGCCGATGAAGGACTTGTCGATCTTGAGGTAATCCACATGGAACTGCTGCAGATAGACCAGGCTGGAGTGGCCGGTGCCAAAGTCATCGATGGCAAGCCTGACCCCCAGCTCGTCCAGTTGCCGAAACAGGGAGAGGGTGTGGGGATCGGCCACCAGCAGTTCCCGCTCGGTCAGCTCCAGCACCAGGACCACCTGCCCCGGCAGGAAGTGGGAGAGAAACGCACGGCACTGTGCCAGCAGGGAGAAGTCCCGGCAGTGGACGGCGCTGATGTTGAAGGCGATATGAAAACCGTCAGGCAGCTTGTCCTGCCAGCCCGCCAGCTGCTGGGCGACCGTTTGCATCAGCCGCGCCGTCATGGGCACTATCACGCCGCACTCCTCCGCCTGGGGAATGAAGAGATCGGGACGGACAAGACCGGATGAGGGGTGTTGCCAGCGCATCAGCACCTCGGCCCCCATCACCTTGCCCCCCTCGCCGGCCACCAGGGGTTGCAGATAGGGGACGAATTCCTTGGCCCGCAACGCCCGCTTCAGCTCCCCCTCCATGGAGCCGGGGCGACCCAGCAGCCACCACACCAGCAGGGAGATGCCGAGGGAGAATCCTAGCAGCATCAGCATGGTCACCCGTCTGACCTGCCAGAGGGAATGCCAGCTGGATGGCAGCACCAGGCCGGCGTAGATGGAGAGGGGGTAGCGTCTCGACTGGACACTGTGATTGGCCAGGGTGGGCAGGCTGGGCTCCCTGCCCATCAATTCCCCCAGGTGATCCAGCCACTCCTCCCCGACATGGAGCAGGACCTCGCCGCCATGGGGCGCGCTCAGGGTCAGTATCATCTTCAGATACTCCCTGTCGATGGTGCTGAGCACGGCGCCATGCTGGCTCTCGGTGCGCACCGCCAGCATGGGCTGACTGCTCAGCTCGGCATGGCCAGGCAGCAGCCGCAGGAAACCTTCATGGTAGGTGTCAGGCTCATCCTGCCAGCTCACCTTGCCCATCACAGAGTTGCAATAGATGCCATTTTCATCGATCAGATTGAGGGTTCGCACGAAGGGCACCAGAGCCACCTGCTTGCGCAGGGTGAGCAGGTTGGACTGGCAGGGATGGCTGATCAGGGGGGCCACGGTACGATTGGCCTCCTCCACATGGTCAAGCATCACCTCCATCAGCTGCACCGCCTGGGTCGCGGCCTGTTCGGACTGCCTATCCAGGGTGCGCAGATAGTTGGCGTGCAACTCCCACAGCCCCACCGACAGGGGCAGGGCAAAGACTAGGACCGCACTCAGCAGGCGCCGACCAGGGCGAGAGAGATCGAGACTGAACAGAAACATAGTGTGGCCAGACCATGGGGCTGAGAGGATAGCCATCATGGCTGTATCGCCTCACCTGGATGACAAGCTGCAAACATCCGATCGCAGCCGGGGGAAGACATGATAATGCCTGTCCGCCGCGCCATTCAGGATCCAGATCATTTTTTACTCACATACTCACCGACCTGTTCGTCCCCCGTTTCGCTGGCCACAACAAGCAAAGCCCCGGCACAGGGCCGGGGCTCGTCTTCATGCTGAGTGCGTCATATCGGCGCCCAGCCTTATACCGCTTGCTGCAAAATCACCGCATCGGCCTTCTGGGTGTAGGAGGCGATCTCGTTGAAGTTGAGGTAACGGTAGGTGTCTGCCGCCGTGGCATCCAGGGTCTTGGCGTACTCCAGATACTCGGCCACGGTCGGGATCTTGCCGATGATCGCGGCCACCGCGGCCAGCTCGGCGGAGGCCAGGTAGACGTTGGCCCCCTTGCCCAGACGGTTCGGGAAGTTGCGGGTGGAGGTGGAAACCACCGAGGCCCCTTCCGCTACCCGCGCCTGGTTGCCCATGCACAGGGAACAGCCCGGGATCTCGATGCGGGCACCGACCCGGCCGAAGATGCCGTAGTAGCCCTCTTCGGTCAGCTGATCCTTGTCCATCTTGGTGGGGGGCGCTATCCACATCCGGGTCGGCAGGGAACCCTGGAACTTGTCCAGCAGCTTGCCGGCGGCACGGAAGTGGCCGATGTTGGTCATGCAGGAACCGATGAACACCTCGTCGATCTTGTCACCGGCCACGTCGCTCAGCAGGCGGGCATCGTCCGGATCGTTCGGCGCGCACAGGATGGGCTCCTTGATGGTGGCCAGATCGATCTCGATGATTTCGGCGTACTCGGCATCCTTGTCCGCCTCCATCAGCACCGGATTGGCCAGCCACTCTTCCATCCCCTTGATGCGGCGGGTGATGGTGCGCACGTCGCCATAGCCCTCGGACAGCATCCATTTGAGCATGACGATGTTGGACTTGAGGTACTCGGCGATGGGTGCCTGATCCAGCTTGATGGTGCAACCGGCGGCACTGCGCTCGGCACTGGCATCCGCCAGCTCGAACGCCTGCTCCACCTTCAGGGTCGGCAGACCTTCGATCTCGAGGATGCGGCCGGAGAAGATGTTCTTCTTGCCCGCTTTCTCGACGGTCAGCAGCCCTTTCTGGATGGCGGCGTAGGGGATGGCATGGACCAGATCACGCAAGGTGATGCCCGGTTGCAGCTCGCCCTTGAAGCGCACCAGCACGGATTCGGGCATGTCCAGCGGCATGACGCCGGTGGCGGCGGCGAAGGCCACCAGGCCAGAGCCCGCCGGGAAGGAGATGCCGATGGGGAAGCGGGTGTGGGAGTCACCGCCGGTACCCACGGTATCCGGCAGCAGCATGCGGTTGAGCCAGGAGTGGATGACGCCGTCACCCGGGCGCAGGGAGACACCGCCGCGGTTCATGATGAAGTCCGGCAGGGTGTGGTGGGTCTGCACGTCGATGGGCTTGGGATAGGCCGCGGTGTGGCAGAAGGACTGCATGGTCAGATCGGCGGAGAAGCCGAGGCAGGCCAGATCCTTGAGCTCGTCGCGGGTCATGGGACCCGTGGTGTCCTGGGAGCCGACCGTGGTCATCTTGGGCTCGCAGTAGGTGCCGGGGCGTATGCCCTGCACGCCGCACGCCTTGCCCACCATCTTCTGGGCCAGGGTGTAGCCCTTGCCGGTGTCGGCCACGGGCTGCGGGCGACGGAACACGGTGGAGAACGGCAACCCCAGGGCCTCGCGGGCCTTGTCGGTCAGACCGCGGCCTATGATGAGCGGAATGCGGCCACCGGCGCGCACCTCGTCGATCAACACGTCGGTCTTGAGGGTGAACTCGGCCAGCACCTCATCGGTGCCGTGGCGGCAGATCTTGCCCTCATAGGGGAAGATGTCGATGACATCGCCCATGTTCAGCTTGGCGACGTCCACTTCGATGGGCAGGGCGCCGGCATCTTCCATGGTGTTGAAGAAGATGGGGGCAATCTTGCCGCCCAGGCAGACGCCACCGGCGCGCTTGTTCGGCACGAAGGGAATGTCATCCCCCATGAACCAGAGCACCGAGTTGGTGGCTGACTTGCGGGAAGAGCCGGTACCGACCACGTCGCCGACGTAGGCCAGGGGGAAACCTTGCTCTTTCAGGGAGTCGATGGTCTTGATGGGGCCGATGACGCCGTCCTTGTCCGGGGTGATGCCGGGGCGGGCGTTTTTCAGCATGGCCAGGGCGTGCAGCGGAATGTCGGGACGGGACCAGGCGTCCGGTGCCGGGGACAGATCGTCGGTGTTGGTCTCGCCGGTCACCTTGAACACGGTGACGGTGATCTTCTCGGCCAGGGCGGGGCGGTTCAGGAACCACTCGGCATCGGCCCAGGATTGCAGCACCTGCTTGGCGAAGGCGTTGCCCGCCTCGGCTTTCTCCTGCACATCGTGGAAGGAGTCAAACATCAGCAGGGTGTGGGAGAGGCCCTTGGCAGCAAGAGGAGCCAGGGTCGCGTCGTCCAGCAGGTCGATCAGCGGCTGAATGTTGTAACCGCCCTGCATGGTGCCGAGCAGTTCGACCGCCTCGGCGGCAGTCAGTATGGGAGAGTGGGTTTCGCCCTTGGCGACGGCGGTGAGGAAGCCGGCCTTGACGTAGGCGGCCTCATCGACACCGGGCGGGACGCGGGAGGACAACAGCTCTTTCAGAAAGTCTTCTTCACCGGCGGGGGGGCTCTTGAACAGTTCAACCAGTGCGGCGACTTGCTCTGCATCCAGAGGTTTGGCAACCACGCCCTCGGCGGCACGTTCTTCGACGTGTTTACGGTAGGTTTCAAGCACGACTAATTCCTCTTTGGTCTTTTTTGGGGCTCGCCCAGGCTGGCGGCGATCGTCCTTGCGGGACACCCTTAGGGTGCTCCCCACTATATAAGTTTTAACGAGTAATTAAAATCCAATCCCTGCACACATATTCACCTGCCATAGCTAACCAATTAAACTTGCTGATGTTTTGCCTGTTAACAGAAAAGACAGGAAATTCAACTTAACAAGTTGTCATCATTTTCATGCTATTCAAAGGTGCTGCCTAACTGCAGGTAGAACACATCATTGCCCCCCTCGGCCATGCCATAGCCGAGGAAGACGGGGCCAAGGAAACTCTCTATCCCCACATAGACGGATCCCGCGGTGAGGGAGCTCTGGAAATCGATGTCCGCCCCCTTGTTCCAGACCCCGCCCTGCTCGATGGAGCCACCGAGATAGAGGGGAGCCCGCAGGGCGCCAAAGTCGTTGTCCGCCACCCGATAGATGTAACGCAGGCCGCCAAACAGGCTGTAGCGCCCGGAGAGCTGATAGCGCTGGAAACCGGAGAGGCGGAACAGGCCGCCGAGATCCTGAATGTCGAGGGGAACCGCCTCGTCGGTGTCCAGTCCGCCCCCTTCCAGCAGCAGGTTGACGCTGTGCCTGTCCCAGGACCAGGGCTTGACCAGGCTCAGGTGATAGCTGGCCCCGGCCGAGCTGTCATTGCCATCTATCCCGGAGCCATCGTCAATGGAGACCCGGGTATAACCCGCCCTGGCGTCCCAATAGACCCCGGCGTAGGGGAAGTAGCGGCTGTCCAGGGTATCGTGCTCGAAACGCACATAGGGGCCCCAGGCGGTGGCATCCACAGAGGCGTCCTTGAACACCTGCAGATCTATGGTGCCCACCTTGCCGTTCAGCCCCAGGGAGAGGCGGCTCCAGGGCTGCTGATTCCAGCCCAGGGAGAGATCCGCGCTGAAGAAGCTGTACTCGGACTCCACGTAGTCGACCGGCAGGTTGGGCTCATCGTCGCTGGCGAAGAAGATGCGGCGCTGGGTCTTGTCATATCCCAGGCTCGCCTCGCCATAGAAGGTCTGCGACGCCTCCAGCGGGGTATAGAAGTCGGTCTTGATGTGCTTGGCGGTGCCGAGCGAGGCCTCTGTCAGCCACTCGGCCCCCAGCTCGTTGACATTGGTCAGGGTGTAGGACATGCCGACGTTGTAATTGGAGTCGCTCTGGAAATCGTCGGAGAAGCCGAACTGGAAGTTGAGGTAGCCCGGCCCCCAGTTCTTCTCGCTGGCATCCACCACCAGCACGTTCTCGCCATTGCGCTCCTCGACCTGGTAGGTGATGCGGTCGAACGACTCCAGGGCATAGAGGCGACGGATCCCCGCCTCCAGGCTCTCGTTGGTCTGCACCTTGTCGGGGCGCACCTTGAGGGTGGCTATCATGGTCTCGTCGGAGAGGCGCGACTTGTTGACCAGCTCCACCTTGTCGATGAAGTAGGCGGGCTGGCCGCTGCGCTCGGCACGGCGGCTCAGTTTCTGGTTGCGATAGGCGGCGTAGTCCGCCTTGGAGAGGGAGAGGGCGTCGAGCTGGCGCGACGCCGCCTCGGCCACCCGCTCGCCACGCTTGATCCCCTCCGGCATCAGGGCAAAGTCGGCGATGCCCATGTTGCCGAACTCAGGGGTCAGCAAGATGTCCCCGGGCCCCAGCAGGGCCTTCTGCTTCTCGGTCCCGACCTGGGTCATGTAGGTGGTGAGCTGATCAATCATGGCCAGCCCTGACTTGAGCTCCTCCCGGGTGCGCAGCCTGGCGCTAATGTCCACCGCGATCACCACATCCGCCCCCATGGCCCTGGCCACATCCACCGGCATGTTGTTGACCGAACCGCCATCGGACAGAATGCGCCCCTCCCACTCCACCGGCTTGAGGGCCCCAGGGATGGACATGGAAGCCTGCATCGCCTTGGCCAGGCTGCCGTGGTCCAGCACATAGGGGGTCACCGTCTCCATGTCGGTGGCCACGGCACGGTAAGGGATCGGCAGATCGTCGAAGCTCTTTTGCACCGGCAGGTTGGAGGTGGCGTGACGCAACAGGCTCGCCATGGATTGGCCCTGGAAGAAGCCGTCCGGCAGCTGGGTGGTATTGCCATTGACGCCGATGTCGGTGCGCAGCTGATACTGCTCGTTCTGCTGCTTCTTGCGCAAGGAGAGCTCGTTGCGTCCCACCTTGTCCTGATATCCCTTGTTCCAGTCGATGGCCAGCGTCATGCGCTCCACCTCCTCGGCGCTGAGCCCCATGGCGTACATGCCCGCCACATAGGAGCCCATGCTGGTGCCGACCACTATGTCGACCGGAATGCTCTTTTGCTCCAGCACCTTGAGGATGCCGATATGGGCCGATCCCTTGGCGCCACCGCCACTGAGCACCAGGGCGACCTTGGGGCGATCCGCCGCCATGGCCTGGGAGCAGAGCAGGGCCAGCGACAGGCAGCCGAGCAGCAGAAGAAGGGGGCGGGTCCATTCCCGGCGAGAAGCGTGCATATGAGTGTCCATGAGTCAGGCGCATTGCGATGATTGCAGCCTACTATAAGGGGCGAGCGGGGAACCGCAACCGTCCCGTAAGCCGCCGTGGATCCTGCTGGCCACGGGATCGAATCCAGATGATACCCCTCTTCCCATTGCGCCGTGAGCGCAAACGCAAACCCTGAATAAAACCCGGCCCGGCACTCAAGAATTCATCCCGACGGCCGCTACTATCATGACCCTCTTGCAACCGGATCTTGAGTCAACACCATGCTCGCAAGCCTGACCCTCAAACAGAAAATAATCGCCACCGTCACCCTGGCCGTGGTGCTCTCCTGCCTGCTGGTGGGCTATTTCAGTCAGCGCTCCGCCCAGCAGCTGATCGAGAGCCGCATGTTCGAGCAGGAGCTGCCGAACCTGACCCAGCGCATCGGCAAGGACATCGAAAAAGATCTCAACTCGGTGGCCAACGCCGCCAGGCAGCTGGCCAATGACCGTTTCGTGCTGGACTGGGTCGAGCGCGGCATGCCCAGGGAGCAGGAGAGCATCCTCATCAGTCAGCTCAAGGATCTCACGGCGCAATATGGCCTGGTGACCGCCTCCTTCGCCGACCGCCAGAGTGCGGCCTACTACAACCAAGATGGTTTCTTGCGCAACCTGACCCCGGATCAGGATGCCTGGTTCTACGGCTATACCAAGAGCCAGCAAGACCTGATGCTCAGCATCTTTCGCGAGAGCAATGGCGAGATGAAGCTGTTCGTCAACTTCCAGCAGCTGGGTGGTCGGGGTCTGGCCGGGCTCGCCAAGTCCCTGGATACCATGGTCGCCACCCTCTCCAACTTCCGGGTCGGTGACAGCGGCTTCGTCTTCATGACCGATGGCAGCGGCAAGGTGAAGCTGCACCCGGATGCCGCCCGCATCGACCGTGACAATCTCAATCAACTGGCAGGCCCTGTCGCCCCGGCCCTGCTCGGCAAGCAGGAGTTTTCCGCCAGCCACGCCGAGGTGGACGGCCAGAAGGTGGTACTCGCCACCAGCTATATTCCGCTGCTCGACTGGTATCTGGTGGTCCAGGTGCCCGAGGCCGAAATCTATGCCGAGCTCGACCAGGCCCGCCTCCATATCCTGCTGGTCAGCCTGGCCATCGCCGTGGGCATGGGCCTGCTCGGCATGGTGCTGGCAGGCTCCGTCAGCCGCCCCCTCAACGAACTGGCACGCCTGTTCCGGGAACTGGGCAGCGGTGACGGCGACCTGACCCAGCGCCTCAAGGTGGACGGGCGGGATGAACTGAGCGAGGTTGCCAGAGGCTTCAACAACTTCGTCGCCAAGATACATGGCTCCATCGAGCAGGTGGCCAGCAACTCCCGCCAGCTGGCCAGCACTGCGGCCCAGGTCGCCGAGCAGGCCCAGCTCACCCAGCACAACTGCACCGCCCAGCGGGATCGCACCGTCCAGGTCGCCACCGCCATCCACGAGATGGGCGCCACCGTCAGCGAGATCGCCGGCAATGCGTCGCTCGCCGCCGACGTCGCCCGCCAGGCCAACGAGCAGGCCGATGCCGGGGCCGGTGTCGTCGCCCAGGCCCGCCACGGCATCGTCGGCCTCTCCGACGAGCTGGAATCGGTCTCCGGGGTCATCGGCTCCCTGGCCGGTCAGACCGATGCCATCGGCAGCATACTCGACACCATCCGCAGCATCTCGGAGCAGACCAATCTGCTGGCCCTCAACGCCGCCATCGAGGCGGCCCGGGCCGGCGAGCAGGGGCGCGGTTTCGCCGTGGTGGCCGACGAGGTGCGCAACCTCGCCAGCCGCTCCGCCGCCTCCACCGAGGAGATCCAGAAGATGATCGACGGCCTGCAGGCCCAGTCGGCCCGGGCGGTGAGCGCCATGGCCGAGGGGCACGGCCAGAGCCTGACCGTGGTGAACCAGGCGGATGCGGCCAACGAGGCCCTGGGCCAGATCACCGCCCACATCACCCAGATCAGCGACATGAACATCCAGGTGGCCACCGCCACCGAGGAGCAGTCCAGCGTGGTGGGCGAGATCAACCGCAACGTGGAAGACATCAACCAGCTCACCATGGAGACGGCGGACATAGCCCACCAGCTCACCGCCTCGAGCCGCAGCCTGCAACAGCTCTCCGGCGAGCTGGATCAGCTGGTGGGCAACTTCCGGCTGTGACGTGACTGAGCGCTTCGGCGCTCTTTTTCGACCGGACAGGCAAGGAGTGTCGGTCCGGCCATGACGGCAAATCGTCATGACAAGCCGCTACATTAGCGACATAGCAACCCATCAAGGAGCCATCATGCTTGCAGGAAAGATCACCCTGAAATCCCAGCTCATCCTGGCCGTCACAGTGCCTTGCGTCGCCCTCTTGCTGGTCGGCGGCGCCAGCCTGCGCAGCATGGGCCACATCAAGTTGCAGGCCGATGAGCTCTACCAGAACACGGCCACCCCCATGCGCGCCATGGCGGAGGTCGCCTCCCGCATCCCGCGCATGCGGGTCGGCATCGACATGATGCTGCTGCAAGACACCTCGCTGCGGGATGAGAAGGGGGTGCTGACCCGGGTCAAGGAGACCCGCGAGGAAGACATTCCCGAGATGCGCCAGGCCATGCAGCAGGCGGTGACGGCACAGGTCGATCCCGCCGCCCGGGCCGAGGCAGAACGCCTGCTCGGCCAGTTCGAGCGGATGGAGCGTGACGAACTGACCCCCATGCTGCAGGCCCTGGAGAACAATCAGATGGAGGTGGCCCGCACCCTCTATCGCGACCGTTACAGCCAGACCTATGGCGAGATGCGCAAGGGGGCCAATGCCCTGCTCGACGGCCTCATCGCCCAGGCCAGGCACA
Organism: Aeromonas bivalvium; assembly: GCF_046078285.1. Classification (NCBI taxonomy): domain Bacteria; kingdom Pseudomonadati; phylum Pseudomonadota; class Gammaproteobacteria; order Aeromonadales; family Aeromonadaceae; genus Aeromonas; species Aeromonas bivalvium. Next base: position 304,160 of record NZ_JBGXBV010000003.1, on the reverse strand, counting down.
GGAACGAGCTGAGCGAGGAGAGTTACGGCAGCGGCCGCAACCAGATGATCGCCATCATAGTGGCCGCCATCCTCATCTCCCTGCTGGTCTCCAGCCAGATCCTCACCAGCCTGCGACGCAGGGTCAGCTTCCTGCAACACCATATCGGCGAAGCGGCGACCCATCTGGCCCTGGACAGCCGGGCCCAGATCGAGGGCAAGGATGAGCTGGCCGAGATAGCTCGCAGCTTCAATCAGTTCGTGGCCCGCATCCACGGTGCCATCGAGCAGGTGGCCAGCAACTCCCGCCAGCTGGCCAGCACAGCGGCCCAGGTCGCCGAGCAGGCCCAGCTCACCCAGCACAACTGCACCGCCCAGCGGGATCGCACCGTCCAGGTCGCCACCGCCATCCACGAGATGGGTGCCACCGTCAGCGAGATCGCCGGCAATGCCTCCCTGGCCGCCGATGTCGCCCGCCAGGCCAACACCCAGGCCGATGCCGGGGCCGGTGTCGTCGCCCAGGCCCGCCACGGCATCGTCGGCCTCTCCGACGAGCTGGAATCGGTCTCCGGGGTCATCGGTTCCCTGGCCGGTCAGACCGATGCCATCGGCAGCATACTCGACACCATCCGCAGCATCTCGGAGCAGACCAACCTGCTGGCCCTCAACGCCGCCATCGAGGCGGCCCGGGCCGGTGAGCAGGGGCGTGGTTTCGCCGTGGTGGCCGACGAGGTGCGCAACCTCGCCAGCCGCTCCGCCGCCTCCACCGAGGAGATCCAGAAGATGATCGACGGTCTGCAGGCCGAGTCGGCCCGGGCGGTGAGTGCCATGACCCAGAGCCGCAACCAGAGCCTGGCCGTGGTGAACCAGGCCGACGAGGCCAACGGGGCCCTGGGCCAGATCACCGCCCACATCACCCAGATCAGCGACATGAACATCCAGGTGGCCACCGCCACCGAGGAGCAGTCCAGCGTGGTGGGCGAGCTCAATCGCAACGTGGAAGACATCAACCAGCTCACCATGGAGACGACGGACATAGCCCACAGGCTCACCGCCTCGAGCCGCAGCCTGCAACAGCTCTCCGGCGAGCTGGATCAGCTGGTGGGCAACTTCCGCCTGTGACACGGGTCAGCACCGCTGGCAACGTCAGGCCGTGACAGGAATTTGTCTCGACAAGAGGGGGCGCCATGGCGCCCCTTTCATGTGTGCGCGCCACCGGGTGACGCATCCTTCCCCCAGGCCATAAGGCGCCGGGCCCCTATGGCTCATAATCGGGGAAACAACAGGAGGATATATGGGCAAACGTGTCGTGATGATGTTGCTGGGGGTCCTGCTCACGGGCTGTAGCCATGGACCTGTGCGGGTGCATGGTGCCGATGTGAGCGTGGACGATACCCGGATCCGGGTCAGTGATGGCGATCGTGGCGGCTATGGTACCTTCTGCCCGCCAGGACAAGCCAAGAAGGGGCGCTGCTGAGGCGCCCCTGCTCTGAACCCAGAAAGCCGCTCATGGAGCGGCTTTTTGCTGTCTCCCTGTGACTCAGGGCAGTTTGACCAGAGGCTGCTCACGCAATTCGGTGGGGCGCCCGGCCTGGATCTTCTCCACCTGGGCCAGGGCCTGCTTCACCTCATCCCCATTGCGCAGCAGGCGATAGGTCAGATCGAAGGTCTTGGTCTCCCCAGGCTGGATCTTGGGCACCAGCCCCAGCGGACGCTGGTACTTGGTGCTGTAGGCATAGCTGGTACCGGGCTCGATGCCGGTCACATAGCCCTGGGCCCGGGTGTCGGTGTTCTTCCACAGGGTCAGCACAGGCAGCTGGTCCGTGTTGTAACCCACCGCCACCCCGACGCTGCCCGCTTTGTTGTTCAGCACCGCCAGGGTATTGCCCTCGGCATCGCCGTAGGGCACCAGGTTGAACACCATCTCGTCGAAGCCCTTGGTGGGCCCCATATAGGTTTGCCAGCCCTTGAGCCCCGCCTTGGCGTAGTCGTTGAACGGGGAGATCTGCTTCACCGGGGTGCTGACGCGCGCCCCCTCCTCCAGGATGGGCGCCCCGAAGTTGCCGTGATAGATGATCTGGTACTCGTTCTCGTAGTCCGCGTGGTTGGTCAACTTGTCCTGCAGGGCAAATTCCGCCTGACCGGGCACCACGCTCAGCTGGGTCCAGGTGACCAGCTCGCTCATCTTGAAGGTGCGCTCGTCCACCCGGCCCCGCACCTGAATGGCGTAGGGCGGCGCCTCGTCCACTGTCACGCTGACCACGGACGCCGGTATGTTCTGCACCCGGCCGTGCAGGCTCTTGAGGCGGCCGTCGTCATCCACGCCCGGGTGACCGGTCCACTCGTAGCCGCAGCGCACCAGCATCTCGTTGAAGCCATCGAGCCAGCCCAGACCGCCACGGCTCTCCAGATCGATGAAGGCCGGGTTGACCACCTCCTTGACCGGGGAATCCCAGCCGAGGCGCAGGTCGGCCCCCTTGACCTCCTTGATCCCCATGCCGCGGGTCGGCACCAGGGTGATCTTCATCACGCCGTTGTCGACGATGAGCAGATCCACCCCCTCCTGGCGCCCGCCGTGCAGGCGCCTCTTCTCGATGGAGAAGGGCACCGGGCTCTTGATCCCCAGCTTGTCGCTGGTGATCTTCCAGTCCCCCACATCCAGCCCCTGCTGGGCGTCGGTCAGCAGGAATTCGGCGGCCTGACCCGAGCTGGCGCCCAGGGCGAGCAGCACGGCAATGGAGAGTCTCTTCAACATGGCGTTATCCTCGTGTCTCTTGTTCTTGTGAGTGGTTTTCGTGAAAGCTGAATCGTTTCAGTGATCGAAAACTAGGCGCCTGACGCACCAGACTCAAGGGTCAAAAGGGGGAAGTGTGAGCCGTTTGACAATAAAAACGGCCCTTGCCCTGCTGAAGTGAAGGCTGACTCACACTTCGTTTTGCTGTGCCGGGGACGGACCGGGAGCTGGCGATCGGCCAATGAAAAGAGCCGCTCATTGAGCGGCTCTTTTCATGGTCATGGGAAGGCAAGGGTCAGGTCGTGGTCTGGCGAGTCCCGAAGTAGTCCGCCAGGAAGTCGTCGAACGACAGGCTGTCCCCCCGTTCCCGCTCCCGCTGCTTGAGCAGGGAGTCCCGCGCCTCGCCGGCGAAGTAGGCTTCATCCCAGTATTGCAGCTCACCGGCCAGCAGCTGCTCCCGGTACTGGCTCGCCAGAGCGTCGCCGAAGCAGCCGTTGTCCAGGCCTTCCTCCTGCAAGCGCCTGAGCAGGCGCGCCGAATAGGTGAGCTCGGGATCCAGCAGCTTCTCCCTGTGCATGGCCAGCGTCTCGCGATAGCGATTGCGGCCGCAGCAGCGATCCAGCAGATCCGCCACCAGCGCCAGTTCGTCAAACAGCTGGAGGCCGTACTCCTTGAGGCCGATGGCGGCCCCCTGCTCGTCTTCCAGGGTCAGGCCGGGACGGCGTCCCTCCAGCACCACCTTGGTCTGGTTGCGACGGTTGCGGGCTATCTCCTGCTCCGTCAGCTGGGCGGAGGGGCGCAGCAGACACCAGACCAGGAAGACGTCGAAGAAGCGCACCTGCTCCGCCTCGATGCCGAGGGGGGTGAAGGGGTTCACGTCCACGGTGCGCAGCTCGATGTATTCGATGCCGCGCTGCTCCAGCGCGTCCGAGGGCTTCTCGCCGCTGCGGGGGGTACGCTTGGGCCGGATGGGAGCGTACAGCTCGTTTTCGAGTTGCAGGACATTGTCGTTGAGCTGGCGGTACTCGCCGTTTACCTTGACCCCTATCTTGGCGAACTCGGGATCATGGGTGTTGATGGCGCGGCGCAGGGAGGCCACGTAGGCGGGCAGGTTGTCGTGGCTGATGTCGAGCCGGCTCTGGGCGCTGCTGGTGTAGCCGAGATCCGACAGCCGCAGCGAGGTGGCATAGGGCAGATAGAGGGTGCCCTTGCCGAGCTTCTCGAACGGCAGCGTACTGGTCCGCCCCTTGAGAAAGGAGCTGCAGATGGCCGGGGAGGCACCGAACAGGTAGGGCACCAGCCAGCCGAAGCGGTAAACGTTGCGAATAAGCCCCATGTACTTCTCGGAGATGAAACGCTGGCTGCAGCAGGGCTCCCCCGCCAGATCCTGCCACTCGCACCAGAAGCTGTCCGGCATGGAGAAGTTGAAGTGGATGCCGGCGATCACCTGCATCAGGCTGCCGTAGCGGTGCTTGAGACCCTGACGGTACAGCGTCTTCATCTTGCCTATGTTGGAGCTGCCGTACTGGGCCAGGCGTATGCTCTCCTCGTCGCCGACGAAGCAGGGCATGGAGAGCGGCCAGAGCCGCTCCTCGCCGATGTGCTGGCTGACGTGATGATGGATGTCACCGAGCTGCTCCATCAGGCTCTCGATGGAGTCGGTGGCCGGGGTGATGAACTCCAGCAGGCTCTCCGAGTAGTCTGTGGTGATGTTGGCATGGGTCAGGGCCGAGCCCAGGCTGCGAGGGTGATCCCCCTGGGCCAGGCCGCCATCCGGGGTGATGCGCAGGGTCTCACGCTCCAGGCCACGACGGATCCCCTTGAGGGCTGGCAGACGATCCGGGGTTCCCAGCGCCGCCAGCAACTCACGCAGTGACAAGCTAGATGTAGTCATATTCAAGGCTCATTGTTGGCCGCCCCAGCCGGGGCGGCGCTCAGGCATGCCGCACGCTTCCCTCAGGGAAGTTGCAGCGGATAGATGGGAAGATGAAGCTCGGCCAGAGGTTTTTCAAGCTTTTGCTTGTCGCCTACCACCACTATCACCATGTCGGCCGGGTTGAGCCAGCGGGCTGCACTCGCCTTCAGCGTCTCTTGTGACACCGTTTTGATCAGTTGGCTCTGGGCCTGCACGAAGTCGGGCTTCAGGTCATACATGATCATCTGCAGCAGGAAGCCGGCCTTCTGATCCAGGGTCTCGTAGGAGAGAGCATCCTGCTGGGAGACGGCGCTGCGCATATAGGCCAGCTCCACCGGGGTGGGGCCGCTCCCGCGGTAGCCATCCATCTCCTTGAGGAACTGGCGAATGGCATCCACAGTGGCGTCGGCGCGCACATTGGCACCGGTGGCGAAGACGCCGACATCGCGATTGGCGGAGAAACCCGAGCTGGCGCCATAGGTGTAACCCTTGTCTTCCCGCAGGTTGAGGTTGATGCGGCTGTTGAAGTTGCCCCCCAGGTTGAAGTTCATCAGCCCGGCGGTGAAGTAATCCCCCTGGGTATCGAACGCCATGGCGCGCCGACCGATGCGGATCACCGACTGGGGCGCCCCCGGCTTGTCCACCAGATAGATGCCGGGTTTGGCCTGCTCCCCCCTGGGCTTGAGATCGCCCAGCACGGGCGCCGTCCCCTTCCAGCGGGTCAGGAAGCCAAGCTGCTCCTCTATCTGCTGCTGGCTGACATCCCCCGCCACCACCACCTTGGCATTGGTCGGATTGTAGTAGTGCTGGTAGAAACGCTTCACGTCCGCCAGGGTCAGCTTCTCCACATCCGCCAGCACCCCGTCAGAGGGCTGGCCGAGGCGGCTCTGCTTGCCGTACACCAGCTCGCGAAACGCCTGGCCCGCCAGCCATTCCGGCTGCTGCTCGCTCTGCTTCATCCCTTGCAGCAGCTGGGCCTTGACCCGCTCGAAGTCCGCCTCCCGCAGGCCGGGTCGTTCAAGCACCTCACGCACCAGCGCCATGGTCTGAGGCAGCTTGTCCGCCAGACTGCTGATGGTGATGAGGTTGTTGTACTGGGCGCTGGAGACGCTGATGTCCGAGCCGAGCTTTTGCAGCTCGTCGCTGAGCTGGGCCTCGGTCAGGCGCACCGTGCCCTGCCCCATCATGGCGGCGGTCAGATTGGCCAGCCCCAGCTCGCCCTTGCCTTCGGCACGCATGCCACCCGGCAGGGCGATCATGATGGAGACCGCCGGTATCTCGTCACTCCTGGTGCCGATGATCTCGATCTGCTTGTCCAGCTTGCCGTGCCAGATGGCGGGCACCTTGACGCTCACCGCGTCCGCCGTCCTGGGCTGCACGCTGCGATCGAAACTGTCCTTGACCGGGCGCTCGGCCAGCGCAGCGTCATGCTGGCTATAGTCTGGCAGCTCCCGCCTGGCCGGGGTGAAGTTGGGCTTGGCCACCTGCCAGTCCAGCTTGCCCCTGGGCACCACGCTCAGCACCACCGCCGGCTTGTTCGCGATGAACTTGTCGTAGGCGGTCTTGACCTGCTCAGGTGTCACCTGGCCGATGGCATCCAGGCTCTTGAACACATAATCGGGATCCCGGGCCAGCACCTGACCCATGGCGAGCTGGCTCACCTTGCCCGAGACGCTGTCCAGCCCCCAGATGGTGGATGCACGGTACTTGCTGATCGCCTTCTCCAGATCCTCGGGCTTGAGGCCGCGCCGGGCGAACTCGCCTATCACCTTGTCCACCTCCCCCTTGAGGGTCTTGAGGCTGCCATCCACCGCCGGATTCGGGTAGGCGTAGACCGTCAGGGTGCAGGCCAGCTCCTCGCAGTAGTGGGAGGCGCCCACGTCCAGCGCCTTGCCGCTCTTGACCAGGGACTGATAGAGCATGGAGCTGGCCGAGCCGCCGAGCACGTCGGCGAACATGTCCAGCGCCGGCTCCTGGGGATCGCCAAGGGACACGGTCGGGTAGCTGATGTAGAGCAGGGGCAGGTGCACCTTGTCTTCCAACGTGATGTAGCGGGTCTCGGGCAGGGTGACCGGCATGGGGGTCGGCTCCGCCACCTCGGGACCGCGGGGGATGGGGCCGAAGTACTGCTCAATCCAGGCCAGGGCCTGCTTGCTGTCAAAATCGCCCCCCAGGGTCAGGGTGGCGTTGTTCGGGCCATACCAGCGCAGGAAGAACTGCTTGAGGTCGTTCACGTCGACCCGGTCCAGATCCTCCACATAGCCTATGGGTTGCCAGGAGTAGGGGTGGGTGCGCGGATAGAGCGCCTCGCCGACCCGTTCGCTCACCAGGCCATAGGGCTGGTTGTCGACCCGCTGGCCCCGCTCGTTCTTCACGGTGGCGCGCTGGATCTCGAACTTCTTCTGGCTCACCGCATCGAGCAGAAAGCCCATGCGATCCGCCTCCAGCCAGAGCACCTTCTCCAGCTGGTTGGCCGGGACCGTCTCGTAGTAGTTGGTGCGGTCCTTGTTGGTAGTACCGTTCATGTCGCCACCGGCCTCGTTGATGATCCGCATGTGCTCCTGATCGCCAACGTGCTTGGAGCCCTGGAACATCATGTGCTCGAAGAAGTGGGCAAAGCCCGACTTGCCCACCGTCTCCCGGGACGAGCCCACATGGTAGGTGACATCCAGGTGCACCAGGGGGTCGGACTTGTCGGGGGCCAGGATCACCGTCAGGCCGTTGTCGAGCCTGTACATCTGGTAGGGAATGCCGAGCTTGCCCTCCTGCCTGACCTGCTCGGACACCAGGGTGGGCGCCGCCAGTACCGGCAGGGAGAGCCCCATGAGAATGCTTAATGGAATGAGTTTGTTCACGCTTACCTCGTGAGTGACTAAGGGCTAGAAAATCTGGCTGGCCAACAGAAACACCAGGGCATAACGCAGCAATTTGCCGAGCCCGATCAGGATGAGAGAGCGCCAGAAGGAGAGGCGCAGCCAGCCGGCCAGCAGGCAGAGACCATCGCCGAGCACGGGCGTCCAGGCGAGCAGCAGGCACCAGTGGCCATGATGTTTGAGCCAGGCAAGCGCCTTTTGTTCCCCACGGCCTTGAAAATCTTCCGGTTTTTTCTTGTAGGTGGCGAGCCAGCCAAGCCACCAGCTGGTCATGGAGCCCAGGGTGTTGCCCAGGGTCGCCCACAACAGCAGGCTGGCCATGCCCCAGTGCCCCTGGGCGGCCATGGCTCCCAGCAGCACCTCGGAGCTGCCGGGCAGCAGGGTGGCTGAGGTGAAGGCGCTCAGAAACAGCCAGCCCAGGCTCATCTCCATGAGGCGCGCGCCAGGGAAGCAGACACCGGGGCCGCGCCGTTACTCATCCAGGCTCGCTCCCGGCATGCGCAGCAGCAACTTGCCCCGGGTATGTCCCCCCTCGATGGCGGCATGGGCCAGGGCGCCATCGGCCAGATCGAACTCGCCGCTGATGCAGATCTGTGCCTCGCCGAGGCGCAGCAGGGTCAGCATCTGGGCCAGCTGCCCGGGATTGGGCTGCACCAGCATGCCGCGCACCTCGATGCCGCGCTCGCTGCCCGCCAGCTTGATCGCCTCAGCCGTGATGGTGGGCACTGTGATTAGGCGACCCCCCTCGGCCACGCAATCGAGCGCCGCCTTGCCGCTGTCACCACCGACCAGATCCAGCACCAGCTCGACCCTGCCGACCTGAGCGACCCAATCGGGATCGTGATAATCCACCAGCCGCTCCGCGCCCAGGCCGTGCAGGAAGCCGTGATTGTCCGGGCTCGCCAGGACCGTCACCCGTGCGCCACTGGCGCGGGCCCACTGCACCGCCAGATGACCCACACCACCTGCACCGGCCAGGATCAGCACGCTCTGCCCCTGCTTGAGCTCACCGTGCTCGAACAACCCCTGCCAGGCGGTGAGACCGGCCAGCGGCAAGGCCGCCCCCTGCTTGAGGCTCACCTCCTCCAGGGGCACCAGCAGCGCCGCCTGCGCCAGGATGGACTCGGCATAGGCCCCTCCCTCCAGGGGGAAGCCGACCATGCCGCACACCTTGTCACCCACCTTGAGGCTATCCACCCCTGGGCCCAGGGCAGCCACCACACCGGCCATGTCATAACCCGGGGTCCAGGGCAGCTTGTCCTTGTTCTGGGCCGCCGCCCAACCGAGGCCGGCCCGGGTCTTGGCGTCGATGGGGTTCACCCCGGCGTAACAGATGCGCACCCGAACCTCCCCCTCTGCGGGCACCTTGTCCTGGGAAGGGGTGAGGCTGAGTACCGAGGGGTCGCCGAATGCGGTAATCTGTAACTGCGTCATTGCACAATCCATCCTGTTGATTGATCAAGGGTCAACAGAATAACAGCGAGGACACCATGGCTCGAATGTTTCTTATCCCCCTGCTGCTGGCGCTGGCCTGGTGGGCCTTCCTGCTCTATTTTCGCATTCCCATCAAACAGGGGGCCAAGGGGTTTTACTGGATCATCGGCATCGGCGGCGGGCTTGCCGCCTTCCTCAGCCTGATGATGGTGCTGACTCACTAGGGGTTGTCGATTGAGAGAGAACGAAGCATCTATGCTGCAGGGGCTGAATCATCTCACCCTGGCCACCGGCGACCTCGACAAGAGCCTGGCCTTCTACGTCGACCTGCTGGGATGTCGCCCCAGGGTGAAGTGGGCGCGGGGCGCCTATCTGACCCTGGGGGAATTATGGCTCTGCCTCTCCTGCGATCTCCCCCGACCGGCCGGGGACTACAGCCATGTCGCCTTTGGCATCCCGGCCGAGCACTTTGCTCCCTTCTGTGCCCGCCTGCGTGCGGCAGGGGTCGTGGAGTGGAAAACCAATCGCAGCGAGGGGGACTCCTTTTATCTGAAGGATCCCGACGGTCACCGGCTGGAGATCCACGTCGGCGACCTAGAGAGCCGGCTCGCCTCCCTCAGGGAGGCGCCCTACCAGGGCCTGGTCTGGTTCGATTGAGCCAGACTCATTGACTCTCTGCACGCAGGTGGTAGTGGCGATTGCTGCCCTGTCCCAACACCCCCTGCGACAGCAGATGCTGGAATACCCTGTCTACCTCCTCCAGGGAGAGCGACAGCGCCTCTGCCACCCCCCGCTTGCTGCACTTGAGCTCGCCGCTCTCCAGACCTGAGCGCACCTGGGCTATCACCTCTGGCTCAGGCTCCGGCCGGCCCGCCGGCTGTGACACGGCCAATTGGGGATCGGCCTGTGGCTCCACCCGCTTCTCCCGCGCCTGTTGCCACAACCATTGGCGACGGAAGCGGTTCTCCTCGCCAATCAGGCTGACGAAAAAAGCCCCGAACGCATCGAGCAGTATGGAGAGGAAGCAGACCAGCAGGAACTGCACCTGACCTATGCTGATGCCCATGCCGTCCGCCAGGCTGCTCATCAGCCCCAGCATGGAGGATTGCTCGTTGACCGGCTTGGCATCCCGCTCCTGGCGCAGCTCGTCCTGCTGCAACCTGAGTCGGGTGTTGGCCTGCTGCAAGCCGCTGACCCCGCTGGAGATGCGCGCCATCTCTATGTACTTGCGCGCCGCCTCCTCGTTGAGCTGGATCTGGCGCTCTATGCTGGCAATCTGCTCGTCGAAGCGGGCGATCACCCGCTCATGGTGCGCCTGCTGGCTCAGCACCGTATTGGTGGCGCTGTTGATGCCCCCGATACTGCCGCCGATGGAGATGGCGGCCAGCACGCTGTAAAACAGCAAGGACCAGAAGGCGCCACCGAGATCGCGCCGCGCCTTGCACTCGCCATATTCGTACCAGACGTAGAACTTGCCCAGTTCGAAGATGATGGCCAGCCCGCCGAACAGCCACTTCATCACAGGGTTGTCGTCGATGGAGAGAAACAGCAACAGGGAGAAGACGATGGAGGCCAGAATGGCCAGCCCGGTAAAACTGTACACTGTGGTCAGGGCAAACCATCCCTTGGGGTGGCGCAGCTGAGCGGGTAAGGAAAGAGCAGGCAAGGCGGAGTCTGTGGGCATGGTCGGACGGGGTGGTTGGTGTATCAGGCCGCCGATTATAGGGCCGCCGTGCCCGGATTGAAGGCTATCCCCCTGAAATAGCCTTAATTGGTAGACGTTTGGACAGGGGGTGACCAGTTCGCACAGATTTTCGACCAGAGCCACCCCTGCCCTGATACCGACGCCTCGACCACTACCAGTAATTCTCCGCGCTGATCTGACCCGGGGTGCGCCTCAGGTTCTTGGCCAGCCCCTGGGCGATGAGTGCCTGCTGGGTCGCCTTCACCATCTCGGGATTGCCGCAGATCATCACCTGGCTGTACTCAGGGCTGAACGTCAGACCGACCCGCGCCTGCAAGGCGCCTTCGTCGATGGCCGCCGGGATCCGCCCCGCCATGGAGCCGGGCCAGGGCTCGCGGCTGACAAAGGGGACATAGTGCAACCGGCTGCCCAGCCGGGCCTGAAGTTCGGCGATCAGGGGCTGATAACTGAGTTCCTCCCCCCGCCTCACCCCATGCACCAGGATCAGGTTGTCGAAGCCTTGCTCCGCCTCCCCCGCCGCCAGGATGGAGAGGAAGGGGCCGATGGCGGTACCGGTGGAGAGCAGCCAGAGATCCCGGCCGGGGGGGATCTCGCTCAGGGTCAGGAATCCCGTGGCCTGGGATTGTACCAGCAGGGTATCACCCGGCTGCAGGGCGCCCAGGCTGGGGGTGAGTTCACCGCCCGGGATCTCCACCAGATAGAACTCGTGATAGGGGGTCGATGGCGGATTGACGAAGGAGTAGGCGCGCTGGATGCGGCGATCGCCCTGTTCGAGGGCCAGCTTGGTGAATTGTCCCGCCTGGTAGGGGGCCAGATCAGCCTCCACCCGCAGGGAAAACAGGGTATCCGTCCAGCGGATACGTTCGATGACACGTCCTTCAACCCAGGCCGCCATGGGCACCTCCCGCGCAAAAACAGTCTCTTACTGTAGCTTGGCGGCCCAAAATAAAAAACCCGCGCCTTGGCGCGGGTTTTTCTGCAACAGCGAATCGCTATTACAGGGCAACAACCTGGATCTGTACGGTTGCTTTGACGTCAGCGTGCAGCTGAACAACAACTTCGTACTCGCCGGTGTTGCGCAGAACGTTGCCCATGCGGACCTCGCTCTTGGCAACGGCGACGCCGGCAGCAGTGATGGCTTCAGCCACGTCACGGGTACCGATGGAACCGAACAGCTTGCCTTCGTCGCCCGCTTTGGAAGCGATGACAACGGCAGCCAGTTCACCCAGCTTGGCAGCGCGCTCTTCAGCGGCAACTTTACCGGCAGCCAGTTTGGCTTCCAGTTCAGCACGGCGAGCATCGAAGGTCTCGATGTTGGCCTTGGTAGCCATAACGGCTTTGCCTTGCGGGATCAGATAGTTACGGGCGTAGCCAGCTTTAACAGTGACTTGATCACCCAGACCGCCCAGTTTGGCGATTTTGTCGAGCAGGATAACTTGCATTACCTTTCCTCTAATGAAGTTGAGTTAGGCTTAAGTGCCGGACCGATGCTTACTTGTTGTGCAGATCGGTGTACGGCAGCAGAGCCAGGTAACGAGCACGCTTGATGGCGCGTGCCAGCTGACGCTGATACTTGGCGCGGGTACCGGTGATACGGCTCGGTACGATCTTGCCAGATTCAGTGACGTAGTTTTTCAGAGTAACGATATCTTTGTAGTCGATCTCGGTAACGTTCTCGGCGGTGAAGCGGCAGAACTTACGACGACGGAAATAACGTGCCATGGCCTTTATCCTCTATGTCAGTGATCTAAGAATTACTCTTCGGAGGAAGCTTCAGTCGCTTCTTCGCGGCGCTCGTCGTCACGACGGGGGAAGCGCTCTTCTTTGGCCTTGGCCATCGGAGAAACTTCGGTCACGGCGTGCTTGGTGCGCATGATCATGTTGCGGATAACGGCATCGTTGAAGCGGAAGTTGGTTTCCAGCTCATCGATAACGGCTTGCTCTGCTTCTACGTTCAGCAGAACGTAATGGGCTTTGTGCAGTTTGTCGATCGGGTAAGCCAGTTGACGGCGGCCCCAATCTTCCAGGCGGTGAATGGTACCGCCGGCAGCGGTGATCGCGCCGGTGTAACGCTCGATCATGCCGGGAACTTGCTCGCTCTGGTCCGGATGAACCATGAAGACGATTTCGTAATGACGCATTTTAGCTCCTTACGGATTAATTCAGCCTCCGCCCAGGTGCAGCCAGACCTCGGAGGCAAGGAACGTATGGTGTGTTTAGACGCTGCTTTCTAGGGCGGCGTATTGTACGAAATCGACACAGCGACTGCAACCGGCACCTGCCCCTGTCGCCACTAAATATTTCCCCGCTCCGCCATTCCGATTTCTCTATGGGCTTCATCTAAAATCACAATTGATAATAGTTATCATTTATAGCTATGCTAACGCCATATCCCTACGGAGGATGCCGTTATGCAACCCACTGCCACCCTTGCCCTGGCCCCACGCAAACTCAAAGCCAGTCTGCTGGGTCCCGCCTTCATCGCCGCCATCGGTTATATCGATCCGGGCAACTTCGCCACCAATATCCAGGCTGGATCCACCTTCGGCTACCAGCTGCTGTGGGTGGTGGTGTGGGCCAACCTGATGGCCATGCTGGTACAGACACTCTCTGCCAAGCTCGGCATCGTCACCGGCAAGAACCTGGCGGAACACATCCGCGACAGGCTGCCCAGGCCGGCGGTCTGGGCCTACTGGGTGCAGGCGGAGATCATCGCCATGGCCACGGATCTCGCCGAGTTCATCGGCGCCGCCGTGGGCTTCAAGCTGCTGCTCGGGGTCACCCTGCTGGAGGGAGCCTGCATCACGGCCGTGGCGACCTGGGGCATTCTCATGTTGCAGAGCCGGGGCCAGAAGCCGCTGGAGTACGTGGTAGGCGGCCTGTTGCTGTTCGTGGCGGCGGCCTATATCGTCGAGCTGGTGTTCTCCCGCCCCCATCTGCCAAGCCTGCTGGAGGGTGCCCTCTTCCCTGGACTGCCCAATAACGAGGCTATCTACCTTGCCGCCGGCATGCTCGGGGCCACAGTGATGCCCCATGTGATCTATCTCCATTCGGCCCTGACCCAGCATGGCGAGGGGCAGGAGCCTATCCACCAGCGCCTGCATGCCACCCGGGTCGACGTGGCCATCGCCATGACCATCGCCGGCTTCGTCAATCTCGCCATGGTGGCCATGGCGGCCGCCGCCTTCCACGCCTCTGGCCATCATGACGTGGCCGAGCTGGAGTCCGCCTATCAGACCCTCACCCCCTTGCTGGGCCCAGCCGCCGCCACCCTGTTCGGGCTCTCCCTGGTCGCCTCCGGCATTTCCTCCACCGTGGTGGGCACCCTGGCGGGCCAGGTGGTGATGCAGGGCTTCGTGCGCTTCACCATTCCCCTCTGGCTGCGGCGTCTCATCACCATGATTCCGGCCTTCATCGTGATCGCCATGGGGCTCAATACCACGGAGATCCTGGTGCTGAGCCAGGTGATCCTGAGCTTTGGCATAGCGCTCGCACTGCTCCCCCTGCTGATCCTGACCGGTGACGGCGCCCTGATGGGGGAGTATCGCAACCATGCGGTTACCCAGGCGCTGGGACGTCTCATCGTCGCCCTGGTGATCGGCCTCAATGCCTATCTGCTGGTCTCCCTCCTCTGATCGCCGCCTGGCTCATTATCCCGGGTTAATGAGCCAGGACTCCCTTTGCGTTATGCTGCGCTCCTGTTCTCTCACAGGAGTGTCCCATGCAACATACCCGCGCCAGCTTCGTGCTGGGCCATCATCAGGAGCAGGCCAGCGTGCGCCATTGCCAGGGGGGCGAGCCGACCCTGCTGGTGACCGATCTCACCCCCTTCCACCCCCAGAGCCATCTCTGGCCCGATCAGCCTGGTGATGTGGGCACGGTGCGCTGGGATGACGGCGAGGCGGCCGTCGGTCCCTGCCGCATGGGAGCCATCAGTCCGGCAGGCGAGCTGTTCGTGGATACGGAGATCCCGGTCAAACGGGGAGCGGAGGGCTGGACCTTCGTGGTGGTACATCCCCTGATGGGCGCCCACACCCTGCCCGTCGGCACCCAGGTTGAATTGCAGGTTGACGCCGCCGCCCGCCATGCCTTCAGCCTGGGTCACAGTGCCTGCCATCTGGCGGCCCTGGCTCTCAACCGAGCCCTTATCCCTTACTGGCGCAAGGCGGTGAGCGAGCACGACGCCCTGGGCCAGCCCGACTTCGATCGCCTCGCCATCCAGCACTCGCGGGTCGAGCCCCATGGCTCACGGGAGCAGTACCGCATCGGCAAGAGCCTGCGCAAGAAGGGGATCAACGGCGAGCCCCTGCTGGCGGAGCTGGCGCAGATAGAAGAGAGGGTCAACAAGCAAGTTGCCGACTGGCTGACGACGGGCGGCGAGATCCGCCGCTCATGGGACGGCGAGGCCATCATAGATTCGCGCTACTGGCACTGCACCCTTGAAGGGAAAGAGGTGACCATTCCCTGCGGCGGCACCCATGTCGCCAGCCTGGCGGACCTGGGTCGGGTCAGGGTGACGCTGACCCACGACGACGAGGGCTTCAGCCTGCACACCCGGGTCCTGCCCTGACCCGCACGGGCAGCGCCTCTGCGGCTAACCCAGCCGGCGCTGCCAGTGGATAGCAAGCAGGATCAGGGCGACCCCGAGCCAGAGGTTCCAGCTGGGGATCTCGGCAAACAGCCAGACCCCCAGCAGCATCACGAACATCAGGCCCGAGTATTCGGTGGCGGCGATGCGGCTCGCCTCCACCTGGCGATAGGCATAGAAGCAGCTGGCATGATAGAGCAGCTGCATCAGGCCGCTGCCCCCGATCAGGGCCAGCAGTCGCCAGTCGAGGGGCTGCCAGTGGCCGATCGCCAGACCGGCGGTGAGGGGCATCGCCATCAGGTTGGCCCAGAACAGGGCCGCCACCACCGACATCCCCGCCGGCAGCTTGCGTCCCGTGATATTGAACAGCGCCAGGGTGAAAGCAGTGAGCAGGGCGCCGAGCCCGGCGAGATGAAAATCCCCGGGATTGAGCACCAGCAGCACCCCCAGCAGCCCGAGCCCCCCCAGCAACCAGATGCGGGAGTGGATCTTCTCACCCAACAGCCAGGCCGCCAGCGGCAGGGTCAGCAGGGGCGAGACATAGAAGATGGCATTGGCGCTGGCCAACGGCAGCTGGGTCAGCGCCAGCATCATGCCGCCGCCTCCGAGCAGGCAGAGATGGCCCCGCAGCAAGTGCCACTTCCAGGCCCCCAATCCCCAGGCCGACCTCGGCACCCTTGCCATCAGCGGCAACAGCAGCAGCAGGGTGAACAGCTGGCGCAGCAACATGTATTGCAGCGGACTGAAACCGGGACCGATCAGCTTGACCAGCACGTCGGAGAAGGCCTGGGCCAGGTTCCCCAGGATCAGGGTGATGATGGCGAAGGTTTGCAGGTCGAGGGCGAAGTGCTTGCGGATCAGCTCCATCGCCCCTCCCCGTCCGGGCAGAGGGCAGCCATGACTCGGCTTGGCGGCAAGACTTTCGGATCTTGTTCAGCATTTAATGCGAAATTTGCCACTTTCGACTGCCTCTATCGGATATTGGCGGTTAATCATGCAAAGGATACGGACTAACTCCGGCCTGGGCATCCGATTTCTTTACTACCTCAAGACATAATAATTTCATTGTTATGCCTAAAAGGCATTAGATGCCCCGGTGCTGCCCTCAGGGGCGAACCATGCCGATATGCAGTATCTCGTCCTCGAGGTAGGCGTCTCCCTCGGGCCGAAAACCGTGGCGGGCATAAAAATCCTGCAGATGGGCCTGGGCGCCCAGATAAACGGGAGCCTGAGGCCAGAGCCGTGCACACTCGGCATCTGCCCGCTCCATCAGCCGATGGCCCAGGCCGCCGCCACGGGCCTCTGGCGCCGTGACCACCCGGCCTATCACCGCAAAGCCCGGCTTCACCAGATCCGGCGCCAGCAGGCGGGCATAGGCGACCAGTTTGCCCTCCTGCCACCCCAGCAGGTGCAGCACCTCGCCCTGCTTGTCCAGCCCGTCCAGATCGAGGAAGGGGCAGGTCTGCTCCACCACAAACACCCGGGAACGCAGCACCAGCAGGTCATAGAGTTCATGTAACGAGAGGGCATCGAAGCCCTTGAGGGTCCAATCCATAGCTGACTCCTTGGGAACGAGCCGCCAGCATAGCGCCGCAGCCCGTGCCTCGCATTAACCTTGGTTAATGAGGCGACGTGAAGCGGGTCGAACTCGCGCTAGCGCCCGGCCAGGCGCTTGCGGATGCGGCTCAGGCTGATGGGGGTAATGCCAAGGTAGGCCGCCACCTGATGGTCGGGCAGGCGGGCATCCAGGTCGGGGAAGTGGCTCAGGAAGTGCTGATAACGAGCCTGGGGCGTGCCGGTGAGCAACAGCAGCTCCTTCTCCTCCTTGATGCGCAGCTGGACCGCGACCAGATGCTGGTACCAGGCGGGCCAGAGCCTGTGCCCGCGCAGGCTGGCGAGGGGAAACACCAGCAGGCGGCAAGGCTCCAGGGCCTCCACGCTGCAGCGGGCCGGCTGGCCGCTGAGTTGATGGTGAAAGTCGAGAAACTCGTCCCCCTCCCAGTAGAACTCCTTGATGTATTCGCGGCCATCCTCGAGGACGACCCTGGCCCGCAGCAGACCCTGCTCGACCCGGACCAGCAGATCCGGACGATCGCCCGCCCGCCACAATGATTCCCTCGGCGCCAGCGAGAGGGGCCGGGCAAAAGAGAGGAGGCCCCTGGCCTCCTGCTCGTCGATGTGGGGATCCCGGCAAAACGGGGGTCGCTCCATCACGTTCATTCAACCACGGCGCTGACGCACCACTTCGAACAGGCAGACGCCGGTCGCCACAGAGACGTTGAGGCTCGATACCGCCCCCGCCATGGGAATGCTCACCAGTTCGTCGCAGTGCTCGCGGGTCAGGCGGCGCATCCCCTTGCCCTCGGCCCCCATCACCAGCGCCATCGGGCCGGTCAGTTTGGCCTGATAGAGGTCGTGATCCGCCTCGCCGGCGGTGCCGACGATCCAGACGCCCCGCTCCTGCAGCTCGCGCAGGCTGCGGGCCAGGTTGGTGACCTGGATCAGCGGCACCACCTCGGCGGCGCCACAGGCGACCTTGCGTACCACCGGGGTCAGGCCGGTGGCCTTGTCCCGCGGTACGATCACCGCATGCACACCCGCCGCATCGGCGCTGCGCAGGCAGGCGCCGAGGTTGTGGGGATCCGTCACCCCGTCCAGCACCAGCAGGAAAGGCTGAGCTTCTTGTGAGGCCAGGTTGTCCAGCAGGCTGGCCAGATCGTGCTCGGCCAGCTTGGGGGACTCCTTCACCCGGGCCAGTATGCCCTGGTGATTGTTGCCCTCGGCCTTGTCATCGAGCGCCTTGCGGTTGACGTTCTGCACCCGGATGCCGAGGGACTCCAGCTCGGCGAGGAGCGGCAGCAGCCGCTCGTCGTCGCGGCCCTTCAGGGCCCACACCTCGATGAAACGCTCCGGGGTGCGCTCCAGCTGGGCGCTGACGGCATGGATGCCGTAGATCAGTTCAGTACTCATTTCGTGCTCTTGGCCTTGTCACGAGCCTTCTTGCTCGGGCGGCGGTTGTTGGGTTTGGCGGCCGTGGTCTTGAGGGGCTTGCCCTCCTGACGACGCTCGTGGCGACGGCTGCTCTTGGCCTTCTCTTTCTTGATCTCGGCCTGCTTGCGCGCCATCTCCTTGGCATTCTTGCCGGTGGCCTTGAGGGGCTCCTCCACCATGGTGAAGTCGATCTTGCGATCGTCCAGGTTCACGGCCATCACCTTGACCCGCACCTTGTCACCGAGGCGGTAGCGACGACGGAAGTTCTCGCCGATCAGCTGCTGGTGCAGGGGATCGAACTGGTAGTAGTCGTTGTCCAGCGAGCTGATGTGGACCAGGCCGTCGATGTGGATCTCCGCCAGACGGACGAAGAAGCCAAAGCCGGTGACGCTGGCGATCACGCCGTCGAACTCGTCACCCACGTGGTCCAGCATGTACTCGCACTTGAGCCAGTCCGCCACGTCGCGGGTGGCATCGTCGGCACGGCGTTCCGTCATGGAGCAGTGTTCGCCCATGGGATCCACTTCTTCCAGCTGATAGTGGTAGCCACCGCTCGGGGTCCACTTGTGGCGCTGGGCCGCCTGCTCCTTCGCCGCCTGATACTTGATGGCGCGGTGCAAGATGAGATCCGGATAGCGACGGATCGGCGAGGTGAAGTGGGCGTAGGACTTCAGGGCCAGGCCGAAGTGACCTATGTTGTCGGCCTGATAGACCGCCTGACGCATGGAGCGCAGCAGCATGGTGGAGAGCAGCTCGGCATCCGGGCGCCCCTCGAACTTGGCGGCCAGCTCGGCGAAATCCTTCGGCTCGGGCTCGAGACCCCCCTTGAGCTCCAGACCCAGCTCGGCCAGGAAGTCACGAAAACCGGTCAGACGCTCCTCGCCCGGGCGGTCGTGCACCCGGAACAGGGCGGCGGCCTCGTTCTTCTCGATGTAACGGGCCGCGGCCACGTTCGCCAGTATCATGCACTCTTCGATGATCTTGTGGGCATCGTTGCGCACCAGCGGCACGATGCGGTCGATCTTGCGCTGGGCGTTGAAGATGAAGCGGGTCTCCTCGCTCTCGAACTCCACGGCGCCGCGCTGATGACGGGCATGCTTGAGCGCCTTGTAGAGGTTGTTCAGCTCCTCGATATGGCCCACCAGGGGGTCATACTGCTGGCGCAGCCTGGCATCCCCTTCCAGAATGGCCGCCACCTTGTTGTAGGTCAGGCGGGCATGGGAGTTCATCACGGCTTCGTAGAACTTGTAGCCGGACATGCGGCCACCGGCGGAGATGGTCATCTCGCACACCATGCAGAGTCTGTCCACCTGAGGGTTCAGGGAGCAGAGGCCGTTGGAGAGTACCTCCGGCAGCATGGGCACCACGTACTCGGGGAAGTAGACGGAGTTGCCGCGCTGATACGCCTCGGCATCCAGCGCCGTGCCGGGGCGTACATAGGAGGAGACGTCGGCGATGGCGACCCACAGGCGCCAGCCACCGCTCTTCTTGGCCTGGCAGAAGACGGCGTCATCGAAGTCGCGGGCATCTTCCCCGTCGATGGTGACCAGCGGCAGGGAGCGCAGATCGATGCGCCCTTCCTTGGCCTGCTCCGGCACCTGTTCGCCGAGGCCGGCGACCTCCTTGGTCACCTCCTCCGGCCAGGTGTGGGGAATGCCATGGGTGCGCAGGGCGATCTCGATCTCCATGCCGGGAGCCATGTTCTCGCCCAGCACTTCCAGTACTGTGCCGACCGCGTTGATCCGTGCGGTGGCGCGCTGGGTGACACGCACCACCACGACCTGGCTCTGACGGGCGCCCTTGTTTTCCCCTTCCGGGATGATGATGTCCTGGCCGATGCGGCTGTCGTCCGGCACCACGAAGCCCATGCCGTTCTCGACGAAGTAGCGACCGACGATGTCCGCCTCGCGGGCCTTGAGCAGGCGCACGACCCGCGCCTCCTGCCGGCCCTTGCGGTCGATCTCGGTCGGTTGCACCAGCACGTAGTCGCCGTGCATCAGCTTCTGCATCTCGCGGTTGTTCAGGAACAGATCCGATCCACCACCTTCCGGGCGCAGGAAACCGAATCCATCTTTATGGCCGAGCACATAGCCTTTGACCAGATTCAGGCGATCCGGCAGGGCATAACATTGGTTGCGGGTGAATACCAATTGTCCGTCACGCTCCATGGCGCGCAGACGACGGCGAAGGGCTTCCAACGGCTCTTCCTCGGTCAGCTTGAGGACGGTGGCCAACTCTTCGCGGGACATGGGTTTTTCATGGCCTCGAATGAGCTCCAGCAGCATCTCGCGGCTGGCGATGGGATTCTCATATTTCTCGGCCTCGCGTTGGAGGAAAGGATCTTGTTGAGACATAAGCAGGCCTTAGAATAAGTAATGACTCGGCTAGTATATCGGAGGGGGGAGCTAATGGCATCCACCCGCTGCCTTTTCCAGCATCTCTCTGTCATACTGAGCGCCATTGCGCGCCCGAGAAGACATGGAACCCATGAGCAAGGATTCATTCGCCCAGTCCGCCGCCTACCTGAAACAGGCGGTGCCTCTGATGATCAAGTATCAGATACCCACCACACCGGCCAACTACACCCTCTGGTACAGCTATGTGTCGGCCAGCATGCCCGAGCTCAATCAGGCGATCGATCAGGCCATCAAGTTGCAGGGCACCTGCTCGCTCACCACCTGTGAACGGCTGTTCCACCAATATCTGGCGGCCCAGAGCGACCAGCAGCTCGAGACCATGAAGCTGAATCTGGCCGCCATGACCAGCGAGCTGGGCCACACCATGCAAGACGCCCTGTCGGACACGGGGGCGTTTCAGGCCATGCTGGATCGCAGTTTCGATCGGCTGAGCCGGATCGACGACGAGGGGCTCAGCCTCGAAGATACCATGGGGATATTACGGGAGCTGGTCCGCGAGTCGCGGGATGTGCGGATGTCGACCATGCACTTTCGCAGCCAGCTGACCAGCGCCGAGAAAGAGATAAAGGCGCTGAAGGAAGCCCTGGACGAGACGAGAAAACTCGCCAACGAGGATGCCCTGACCGGTCTGCTCAACCGCCGCGCCTTCAGCCTGGAGATGGATAGCCTCATCCGCAACCGGCACCCCTTCTCCCTGATCCTGACCGACATAGACCGCTTCAAGAACTTCAATGACGAATATGGTCATCTGCTCGGCGATCAGGTGCTGCGCGCCTTCAGCAAGCGGTTGCGGGAATGCTGCAAGGAGGGCGTCAGCGCCTATCGCCTCGGCGGCGAAGAGTTTGCCCTGCTGCTGCCGGGCCGCAGCCTGGCCCTCAGCCGCCAGGTGGCGGAGAGCCTGCGCCGGGCCATCGAGAAGATGTCGATCCTGGATCGCAAGTCAGGTCGGCGTATCGACCACATCACCTCCTCCTTCGGGGTCGGCGAGCACGACGGTACAGAGGCGGCCGACCCCCTGGTCGAGCGCGTCGACAGGCTGCTCTACAAGGCCAAGGAGCTCGGCCGCAACCGGGTGATGCCTCTCCCCTCCTGACGCCCGGATGTCGCTCGGCGGCCGGGCCGCCGGCCACGGCAAGCCCTGCTGTTCGGAGCGAACCTCCTTGCAAGACACAGGGGACAAAAAGAGAAGGCCGGTCACTGACCGGCCTTCTTCGTTTTCGCTGCCCGCGCCTTAGAGGTTGTTGAGCTTCTCTTGCGGCAACGCCAGCTCGTCGTTGTGGTTCACACCGACCCCGCGAGCCAGGACGTTGCGGGCGATACCCTGGGCTTCATCCAGAGAGTGCATGGCGTAGGTGCCGCACTGATAGAGGTTCAGCTCGGGGATCTGGGATTGATCCTGCACCTTGAGCACATCGTCCATCGCCGCCAGCCAGGCCTGGCCCACCCGGGCCTCGTCCGGCGCGCCGATCAGGCTCATGTAGAAGCCGGTACGGCAGCCCATGGGGGAGATGTCGATGATCTCCACCCCATTGCCGTTCAGGTGGTCCCGCATGAAACCGGCAAACAGGTGCTCCAGGGTGTGAATGCCACGCTCGGAGAGGATCTCCTGATTCGGCACGCAAAAGCGCAGATCGAACACGGTAATAGTGTCCTTGCTCGGGGTCTGCATGGTTTTGGCGACACGTACCGCAGGGGCTTCCATACGGGTGTGGTCAACGGTAAAACTGTCCAATAACGGCATTTCTGACTCCTGATTGGGTTACCAGAACCAGCTCCCGCTGGAGAGCTGATCCTTGCATTGTCGATACTGGGCGCCATAGCGCTGGGCGCGGGCCTCCACCTTGCGGGAGACCTTCATCAGCCACCCCTTGCTGCGGTAGCTGCCACGGCGATAACCGCCCCAGCCTTCGTGATAATTGAGGTACTGGCCGTAGGCATCCCACTTGGAGGTGCCGTTGAGCTTCTGGGCCTTGTCAGTGTACCAGCCCATGAAATCGATGGCGTCGGCGAAGTCGTCCCGGCTGCTCCAGCCGTTGCCGGTTTCCCGCTGGTAATCGGCCCAGGTCTCGTCTTTCACCTGGGCATAACCATAGGCCGAACTGGCGCGCCCGGTCGGGATAAACAGGAAGTATCCCATGGGCGGCTGGGCATCATGCACGAAGGAGGACTCCTGATACATCATGGCCATCACCACCTGTACCGGTGTGCCCCACCGCGCCGTCATGTCGAGCGCGGCCTCGTGCCACTCGGGTTTTTCGCGAAAGATCTGACACAGGTTTTCCGGCTGGGCCGGCGGCGAACTGCTGCAGGCGGCAAGCCCCAGCGAGAGGCCCGCCAGCGCGAGGCGTTTGTGCATCAGATGGCGTCTTCGTTCTCTTCGCCGGTACGGATCCGGATCACCCGCTCCACGTCACACACGAAGATCTTGCCATCGCCAATCTTGCCGGTGCGCGCCGTGTTCTGGATCACCTCGATGCAGGCATCGAGTTCTTCATCCTGGACCACCAGCTCCACCTTCACTTTCGGCAGGAAATCCACCATGTACTCGGCACCACGATAGAGCTCGGTATGGCCCTTCTGGCGACCGAAGCCCTTGACCTCGGATACCGTCATGCCGTTGATGCCGATCTCGGCCAGGGCTTCGCGCACATCGTCCAGTTTGAACGGCTTGATGATGGCTTCAATCTTCTTCATGGTGACTCCTTACCAGTTCTGTTTACCGAACCCGGACGTGATGGGGTAACGGCGATCCTTACCAAAGTTGCGGGGCGAGATGCGGGGCCCCACCGCCGCCTGACGGCGCTTGTATTCGTTGATGTCCACCAGCCGGATCACCTTGCGCACCGTGGCCTCATCGAAACCGGCGGCGACCATGTCGGCCACGGAGGCATCCTGCTCCACATAGCGTTGCAAGATGTCGTCCAGAATGTCGTAGGGAGGCAGGCTGTCCTGATCCAGCTGATCAGGGGCCAACTCCGCCGAGGGCGGGCGGTCGATGACCCGCTGGGGGATCACGTAATCGACGCTGTTGCGATACTCGCACAACTTGAAGACCAGGGTCTTGGGCACATCCTTGAGCACATCGAAACCACCGGCCATGTCGCCATACAGGGTGGCGTAGCCCACGGCCATCTCGCTCTTGTTGCCCGTGGTCAGCACGATGCGGCGGCGCTTGTTGGAGAGCGCCATCAAGAGCACGCCGCGGCAGCGCGCCTGCAGGTTCTCTTCGGTGGTATCGCGCGCCGTGCCCTCGAACAGGGGAGCAAGCTGGGTCATGAAGCCCTCGAACATGGGCTCGATGGAGATGATATTGAACTCCACCCCCATACGTTCGGCCTGCTCCCTGGCATCCTCTACGCTCATCTGGGCGGTGTAGCGAAACGGCATCATCACCGCCTGCACCTTGTCGTTGCCAAGGGCATCTCCGGCAATGGCCAGGGTCAGGGCCGAGTCAATCCCGCCGGAGAGACCGAGCACGGCCCCCTGAAAACCGTTCTTGGTAACATAGTCACGCACCGCCAGCACCAGGGCCTGATAGACTTCGGCCAGGGGCTCGAGGGGCTGTGCAGGCTCGCGCTCCTTGCGGGGTTGCCCCTCGACAAAGCGCACCAGCGCCAGCTCTTCGGCAAAGGGGGCCAGCCTGTGGGTCAGCTCCCCCTGGCCGTTGAACACCTTGGAGCAGCCGTCGAACACCAGTTCGTCCTGGCCGCATACCTGATTGAGGTAAACCAGGGGCAAGCCGGTCTGACCGCAGCGCTCCGCCATCAACTCGCGGCGGATCCAGGGCTTGTCCTTGTCATAGGGGGAGGCATTGATGGTGAGCAGCAGCTCGGCACCCGCCGCCTTGGCGGCCAGGGCCGGGCCCGGCTGCCAGAGGTCTTCGCAGATAAGCAAGCCCAGGCGATGGCCCCGCAGCGTCACCACGCAACTCTCATTGCCGGCGCTGAAGTAGCGCTTCTCGTCGAACACCCCATAGTTGGGCAAGTCCTGCTTGAAATAGCGAGCCAGCAGGACACCGTTATCATAGAGGGATGCGGTGTTGTAGAGCTTGCCATCCTGGCGCCAGGGGTGACCCAGCAAGATGGCGCAACGCCCCCGCCAGGCCGCGATGCGGGCCAACGCGGCCTCCACCCGAATCATCAGGTCAGCGCGCAGCAACAGGTCTTCCGGCGGGTAGCCGGTCAGGGCCAGCTCGGAGCAGACCAGCAGATCGGCCCCTTGCTGCTCCGCCTCGGCGGCGGCGGCCAGTACCTTGTCACAGTTATCTTCGATGGCGCCTACCGTCAGGTTCAACTGGGCAAGCATCAGAGAGAGGGCTTTTGCCATGGCGATGCATCTTGAATTCGAAAATGATGGGGAATGATAAAGAAAAGGCGCTGGCTGTGCCAGCTCAACCCTTATCCTCCCCTGGCGCTCTGCCATGAAGACGATAAGCTGTAGTCAATCGGCGGAGATGATACCCATGAACAGGCACATGAACGGATTCACCCTGCTCGAACTGATGGTCGCCGTCAGTCTGGGCGTCATCTTGTTGGGGATTGGCGCCCCGGCTCTCTCCAGTCTGCTCAACGAGAACAGCCTCAAGTTCGAATCGCAAACCCTGTTGAAGCACCTGCGTTTTGCCCGTAGTCAGGCCATCGACAACCAGTTTTCGGTCACGGCCTGCCTGGCCGATGCCAACGATAGCTGCGTCCTCGCCAACCCCACTCACCTGCAGGTATTTGTCGATGATGATGGCAACAACGCCCTGAATGGCGGCGAGCTGCTGCTCGCCAGGAGCCACCCCTTTCCTCAGGGCGTCACCGCCGCCAATAATCGGCGAACCACCCTCTTCAGCCCGGATGGCACCAGCCTGGGGAGCAACGCCACCTTGAACTTATGCAGCCCAGGGGTTCAGCAGATCAATCTGATCATCGCCCCCTCGGGGCGCTCAAGCCAGGCTACCCAGGCAAATATCTGCCCCTAGCGCAGCTGGATTGCATCCTGCTGCTGCGCCTCTTTCGATTTGAAGCGATCCCCCATGTCCAGACACTCCAGCACCTTGACCACGGGTTGGATGACCCCGTCGACCTCATAACCCTTGCGCTGAAATTTGTCCTGCACGGCAACGGGGGAAGCGTCTGCCGTGGTGCCACTCAGCACCACCCGCTGGCCATTAGCCAACTCGACATAGCACTTGATATCGGCCGCCTGGCTACCTCCTGACAAGCCCAGACCAAGCACGCACACCCAAGGGATCAGCCTCATGGTGTCTCTCCTTCATACAGGTAGATTTTCTTGGGTGACATATTCATCTCGGCCTCTTCTGCCCCCTGGACGCACTCACCCGCCCCGGTGCAGCGTTCAGGCTCGCCATTTCCCTGATCATGAAGGATGACTTCGTCTCCGACCCCGCCCCCCAGGATCCGGACCCGGGCGTCGTCTCCCGCATGCACCACCAGATCGTCGGCCACCTTGTTTTGCACCTCGACATAGCGCTCAGGGGTTTCATTGCCGTCCAGATCGACCACATACTTGAACGAGGTGCCATAGTGCATGTCCACCATGTACTGACGAGCCGCCCCGATGGACTGAATGGTGCATTGCAGGAAAGACTGCACCTGGGGCAGGAAAGAGGTGAAGTAGAGCTTGCCTTGCAGCACCACGCCCGCCCCCATGGACTTCTCGCCGGGTTCGTTCAACCAGTTGACCCACCCATTGGCGCTGGTGATCCCGGCCTTGACTCGCAACCTGTCCTCATCCGTGCTCTGGGCAGTCAGGGGGTCATGGGTGACATCATAGAGGTCGCTGATAAGGATGGGCGTCCTGGCCGGGCTGCCCGATGTGCGCGCCGTGACATCATAATCCCGCAGCATGAAGTAGCCATTTCGTACCGTGGATTCGGAGGCGGGACGATTGCGATCCCCGCTACCGATCAGCACGGCATCGAAGGGGCGCTCCTGGTAGGCGTAAAGCTCGTTTCCCCCCACCACGGTTCTGGTCACCTGCTTGTTGATGGTGCGCACCACTATGGGTTGGGTGAAGAAGCGGCGATCGTCGGCCTGGACATCATCCGACCCCAGGCTGGCAAACTTGAACACGCTC
The DNA here is from genome assembly GCF_046078285.1 of Aeromonas bivalvium. NCBI lineage: Bacteria > Pseudomonadati > Pseudomonadota > Gammaproteobacteria > Aeromonadales > Aeromonadaceae > Aeromonas > Aeromonas bivalvium. The sequence continues at coordinate 277,441 of NZ_JBGXBV010000003.1, read as the reverse complement.
CAGGCCGACTTGGTGGCGGACGGCATATCCATGCGCCAGATATGTCCGCCGGTATCGCCGGCATAGATGCGATCAATCTTGCCATCGCCATCGCTGTCCAGCACGGCGACCGAGCCTGGCATGCTGTCCTCCATGGCGGCAACCTGCAGATTGACGGTAGAGGGTGCCGCCGGAGTGGCGCTGAACACCAGGCTGCCATCGGCCGCATTCACGATGTAGATGCCCCTCCCTGCACTGTCTTCCGTGCCCAGGCCGAGCTCGTTCTTATTGGCATCATAGCCGCCCGCAAAGATCAGCACAGGATCGGAGACGCCGGGTACAAAGGCTACCTCAGGCACTGACCAGGTCAGCCCCAGACCGGCAAACCCCGTTTTCTGCTCATCCAGACTCCATTTCAGGCGAGGGCTGTCCGGGTTGGAAATGTCGAAGGCATAGTAGGCCTTGCCTCCGTTACGCAGGCCAGTAAAGACCCATACGAAGTCCGCTTCTGTGGCTTTCAGCACCCCATTGCCGTTGCTGTCTTTGATCAGGGCAACGGGAGAGGAGTCGACGCCATAGAGATGCTCTGCCGACTCGGCGTTGCTTCGCAGAGCCTGCTGGTTTGCCAGCAGGCCATAGGGGATGGCGGCCCAGCTCTCGTCTATGGTGCTGCCCATATCCTTGAACATATGCAGGAAGCCGGCATTGGTCCCGAGCAATATCCGCAAGTCGGGGTCGTCGGCCGGGTTGCCCGACTGGGGGCCATAGTTCAACACCAGGGGGCGGGAGTGCAGGGGATCCCCCATGATGTGGCTGCGGATCAGAGTCGAGGAATCAAAGTCCTCGTCATCGACATCCAGCCCCCTGGTCCAGTTGATCAGCGGGTCCAGTTCGCTCGCGTCATTCACTTTCATCAAGGCCATGAGGGCTGCCTCATTGCCTGCCTGGGATATCAGGTTGGCCTTGGTGAGCGCATCCAGACGATTGTCCGCCTGGTTGACCACGAAGAGATTGCGATTGTCCTTGGTGGCCAACATGGCTTGCGCCCCCCCTTCGGCCACCTTGTTGCCGTCACGGCCGGACGACCAGAAGGTCTGGGCGCTATCCGTGATGGTGCCGTCAGGCTTGATGGCCGGCAGCCCCCTGCTATCCATCACATAGCCCTCGGGAGAGAACATCAGCTTCTTGAGGTTGCCCCGCCACCTGGGGCCATCATCCGGCTCGAACATGGCGTAATAAATGTTGTTGAGGCTGCGGGTCCGGTCGAAATTGTTGCTGGCAATGGCGGGGGATACCAGTGAGGTATTGATGCGCAGGATCGCCAGCAGAGAGGATTTCAGGGCATCGGTCAGGGCCGAGGCATCGGTCGCCGGGTAATACTCTCCCCCTCCTCGCCTGGCCGTCTCCGCCAGCAAGTTACCGGCGCCAGAGATGGCCTCATCGCCAAACCCCACGGTGAAGGTGGTCACCGTCTGGACACCGGGAGAGACGCTGTTCACGTCCTTGTGTTTCATATAGCCGGCCAGGGCCGCCAGATAACTGCTGGACCGATTGTTTCCAGAGCCATATGACACGGTCGAACCATAGGCGGCCTTCTCATCCGTGGTCAGGGTATTGACCAATCCCTGCACGAACGTATCCGAATCCGTATCCTTCGTCGGCTCACCGTCCGTGATGTAGATGACATAACCATTGTTGGAGCAGTTGTCGTAAGGTGCCTGATAGGTACCTTCAGGATCCTCGGCCATGAGGTCGCGAGTCCCGCCCTGCAGGCCATAGATGACCTCCTTGCCACCAAAGAATTGATAAGCTTCGCGCAGGGTCTCGCACAAGGGAGTGTGGGAGCTGGTTGTCAGTCCCTCGACTCTGTCCAGCAGATCCTGCTCCCCCGTCTTGCCGTTGGGCAGGGTGATTTCGCTGCCCAGGATATCCCTGACGATGCGACCGCCATTGTTGTCGCTCTCGTCGTTGCGATTGAACACCGCCAGGCCGAAATCCACTCCCGGGGTCGATGAAATCAGGCCGCTCACCGCATCCTTCGCAATGCGCAACCTTGACTCGATGGAATACCCTGTCGGGCCATAATACCAACGAAGGTAATTGGCGGAATAAAGCACCAGACTGGTGTTGCTGGCATTATCGGCGTTGTTGACATTGGCGGTATAAAACCATTCGCCTCTGTTGTTGCTCGTCTTGTCCACCGGGTAGCCCGCCCCCACGGACCAGGATCCGGTATAGGGATTGGCGGGGTTTCTCGCGATCACATCCTGTTTGCAATCCACCAGCTTGATATCGTCTTCCCGATAGCCGCTGATGGAATTCCACTCGCCCCGACCACGATTGGGGGGCGTGCCATTGCCGACTTCATAGGTCCAGACCTGGGACTGGAAGTAGCCAATATTGGCCAAGGGGGTCTTGGAGCTGGCACAGGCATTTATCTTGTCGGAGAATCGGCGGCTGGTGGTAATGCTGGGAACATCGCCGTCCGTGGCGAAATAGACGTACCGCTCGCTGTTGTTCTGGTCCGGATCATTTTGCAGTGGCGGGTAACTGATCGTCGGATCGTAGGCCTCCTTCACCTGCTCCATGGTTTCGCGCATGCTGCCGGAGTTGTCGAATATCAGCAGCACCTTGGGCCTGAAATCGCCGGCCTTGTTGAAATCATAAATAAACAGTTCGGTATCATCCGCCCTGACGGTCGTTGCGCACCACACCAGACTGCTCCAGCACAGCGCCACTCCAGCTCTGCGTAACCACATATCCTTGCTCCTATTTGGTGAGCAGTGGTTGCTCAACCCCCAGGGTCCAGCTCATCGTGCTTGCATGCTTGCCATAATTGAGCTCCGACTGCATCTCCACATATCGACAGGCGGGGATCACATTCTGGCTGCTGGCATCAAATTTGCGTTTGCACACCGTCTCGGCCCGATCCCTCAGGGCGACCGATGCCGAAACATTGCTGCTGTTCACGCTGATGGCGGCACTGACGCCCATGTTTGCGATCAGTGACGAGACATTGCTGCTCTGCATCGCAGCCTCTATCACACCCTCGAGTTGGTGCTCCGCCTGCCGCAAGCTGGCGGCAGAGCCGGCCATCCTGAGATCCTGACCCGATGACTGCATCACCACCACGGCGATCAGGGTCAGGGGGATGAGAATGAAGAGTGCCACCACCAGCGCCACACCCCGTTGCTGTCTCATGAGCCACCTCCGGCAATCACCGCCGGATTGCGCAGCGATACACTGGTTTCCAATAACAGCCGGCGAAAACCGTCGCCATTCCCTGACACGGAGACATCACCAACCTGATAGACATTGTCATTCACATAACTGCGAGAAGCTTGCAGGGAGCGCACCAGGAGAAAGATCCGTGCGGCCACCACTCGCCCCTCGCTCCACGCCTGCTCGCTGACGTCATTGGTAGAGACATAGCGATCGATGACGCCATCCGGCACCAGGCTGTCATCCACCCCAAACAGCACGCTCAATCTCTCTATCCCCTCGGCCATGGCCCCACCAATCAGCACAGAGCCGCCATTTGCTGTCAGATAGCGCTTCCTCAGTTCAGGGCTGCCAGTGGTCGCATTGGGAGACAGATAATAGATGAGGTGCTGATATTCCCAGAGCTGGCGGGTTGGCATGGTCGTCTCGGTGGGGACGGCTTCCCCTCCCTTGAAGAGCTGAGCCGCCTGGGTGGTGGTGGCGAGATAGAAACGGTTGCCCGTGGCCGCAGCATCAGCCAATGGATTTCCCATCAGTCGTTTGATGCTGAGCACATCGCTGTTGGCAATGCGAGAAGCGGCAGGAATACAGACAAAGGCGTTCCCCTTGATGACTTTGCTGCTATCAATCCTCGCCGCCCAAAACGGTCGCATCGACCCCGTACTCGCCGGCAGGCTGCCCCGTGCCAGGTCATCAAGACAATCACTTGAACTCGGTACCACGGCGCCCGCACTCAGACTGACCCCCTGACCCACCGTCATGGGAGATCCCGTATAGTCCCCCCAGAAACCGGCCCATTTCAGATCCTGGGTCAGCAATCGTATCGCGACCCTGCCATTCTCCTGCAGCTCGCTCTGATCAAACGCCTCTTCGGTGGTCGCACGGGAGGCGACGAAGATGCTGAGTCCGCCACCGACCAGAAACGCACCGATCAGCATGGCGATCAGCCACTCGACCAGGGTAAAGCCTCTGGCATTCACAGGGTGGTCGTCAGCACGAACTGACGCCTCTGATTGTCCGCCACGTTTCCCACACCACAGGTATCGCGCACCCCGGCAACCGCCGCAGCGCCATCGGATAGTGACGCCTTGCCACGCCAGAAGATACCGACCGTCAGGCTGTTGTTGGCCCCGCGGATCACGCAGCCGACCGGGGCTTGCAAGGAAGAGGATGCGCCAGAGACAGCGGCACCCAGCAAGGATTGCTGCCAGTAAAAGAGATCCAGATTACGCAGGTCACTGCGGCTGCATGCCGCCATGGTGCCATCGGCGCTGGCGCAACCAGGCAGGGTCAGGTTGCTGTTGCCAGAGACCAGGGTGATGCTCTGGGTCGACCAACTGTCCTGATTGATCCTCACCCGCTCCACCAGGTCATTGGCCAGCCAGCTGGCGATGGTGCGCTGGCGAGACTCATAACTGGAAAACTTGGCGGTTGCCTGCATGGCGACCAGCCCCATCAGGCCAAAGGAGAGCACGACGGCGGCAATCATCACCTCCAGCAGGCTGAAACCCTGCTCTCCTTGACGCCCTGCCTGGACTGTCGTGGTCAACATGGTTGCTCACCAGCATTCATCGTTTTGATTCCCGGCCAGATTTTCCGCCAGCCTTACGCCATCCTGATCGATGGAGAAGAAGATGCAATCACTGTCGCTCCCCTGGGCGCCGGACGCGGTGGCAAACAGGATGTAACTGCTGCCGGCGGCCGAGATCACCAGATGGTAGTAACCGGAATCGGAAACATCGGCCATGCTGAGGGACGCCGCCGCCGAGGCATACTGGTTGAAGTCCATGAAATAGGTCTCTTGCCGGTTGGCGGCATCCAGCAGCATTTTTTTGGCTTCGACGCGGTGACTGGACAGCAGATAACGCTGATAAGAGGGATAAGCGATAGCCCCAAGGATCGCCACGATGGCGACCACTATCATCAGTTCGATGAGGGAAAAACCACGAGAAGACTCAACCATGACCCATCCTTGGCGATTGAATATCTCTTAGTCTAACGCCAGATTTGTCACTGCAACAAATCTGGCGCCAGTATCTTCATACTTTGTTTTTCAGCCTGATCCGGCCGTCAGATGATCCTGAGTTCCGGGGGCACTTCGAACACCACATTCTCTTCGCGCCCCGGGTGTTCGGCGACCACCTTGCCCCCCAGTTCACGCAGACGGGCGATGACGTTCTGCACCAGCACTTCGGGCGCCGAAGCCCCCGCGGTCACGCCGATGGCCCTGACGCCATCCAGCCAGGCCGGCTCTATCATGGAGGCATCGTCGATCAGGTAGGCGCGCGCCCCCACCTTCTCCGCCAGCTCCCGCAGGCGATTGGAGTTGGAAGAGTTGCGCGACCCCACCACCAGCATGGCGTCCACCAGCCCCGCCATCTCACGCACCGCATCCTGACGGTTCTGGGTGGCGTAACAGATGTCGTCCTTGCGCGGCCCCTGGATGTTCGGGAAGTGACGGCGCAGGGCGTCGATCACGTCCGAGGTCTCGTCCACGCTGAGGGTGGTCTGGGTGACGAAGCAGAGATCGTCCGGATTCTTCACCTTGAGCCTGGCCACGTCCTGTGGCGTCTCCACCAGATACATGCCCCCTTCCGGGTTCTCGTACTGCCCCATGGTACCTATCACCTCGGGGTGACCGGCGTGGCCGATGAGCACGGCTTCGGCGCCCTTGCGACTGGCGCGATGAACCTCCATGTGCACCTTGGTGACCAGGGGACAGGTGGCATCGAACACCTTGAGGGCACGGGACTTGGCCATCTCGCGCACCGTCTTGGCGACACCGTGGGCGGAGAAGATGACGATGCTGTCGTCCGGCACCTCGTCCAGCTCCTCGACGAACACGGCTCCCGCATCCTTCAGCTTGTTCACCACGTAGCGGTTGTGCACCACTTCATGGCGGACATAGATGGGGGCACCGAATTTCTCCAGTGCGCTCTCGACGATGCTGATGGCGCGATCGACTCCGGCGCAGAAACCACGGGGGTTAGCGAGCAAAATATCCATCAGAGTACCTCTTTCCCGTCAAAGTGCGCTGAGCGGGTGCGTACCCCCGGTACGGGAAGACCAAGGGTGACCGCTGGCAGCATATCCGCCATCACAACACCTCCTCCTGGTCGTCAACCCCCAGGATCTCCACCTCGAAGGTGACGGTATGGCCAGCCAGGGGATGGTTGAAATCGACCGTCACCGACATGCCTTGCACCGCCCGCACTATGCCGGGCAGCTCGCCGCCATTGGGCTGATCGAAGACGATGATGGCGCCCACCTTGGGCTCCACATCCGCACCGAACTTGGCGCGGTCCAGATGATAGATGTTGTCGGGATTGGAGAGGCCAAAGGCCTGCTCCGGGCTCAGCGTGAAGCTCTTGGCCTCTCCCTGTCGCAGTCCCAGCAGACACTGCTCGAACTGCGGCGTCAGGCTGCCATCCCCCATGGTCAGTCGCGCCGGCTTGCCGTGCAACTGGGTGCTGTCGGCGACGGAGCCATCCTCCAGCTTGATGGTGAAGTGGAACAGCACCCGGCTGTCATGACCGATAAGCGTGCTCATGCCGACTCCTTGCCTTGCTTGCCCACGGCCTTTTCGCCGCGAAAGCCGTCCAGCACTATCATGGCGGCGCCGATGAAGATGAAGCTGTCCGCCAGATTGAAGGCGGGCCAGTGGGCGCGTCCCCAGTAGAAGTCGAGAAAATCGACCACATGACCCAGCACCAGGCGATCGAACACGTTGCCGAGGGCACCGCCGATGATGAGGGAGTAGGCGATGCCGCTCCAGCGCATGCTTGCCGGCTGCTTGCGCAGCCAGTGGGTCAGCAGGCCGCAGATGGCGAAGGCCAGCACGGCGAAGAACCAGCGCTGCCAGCCCCCCTGATCGGCCAGGAAGCTGAATGCCGCCCCCTTGTTATAGACGTGCACCAGGTTGAAAAAGGGGGTGATCTCCACCCCCGGGTAGCCAAAAGGCAGCATCTTGACCACGGCGAGCTTGCTCGCCTGGTCGAGAATGAAGGCCATCACCGCCAGCCACAGCCAGCGCAGGCCACTCTTGTCGTGAGTCATCTTCATCAGGCAAATTGACGAGCTTCGCCGTCACCCTCAACGTTGCTGACACAGCGGCCACAGATCTCTTCGTGCCCTTTGATCGTGCCCACGTCTTCCACATGGTGCCAGCAGCGGTCGCACTTGGCGGCGGCAGACTGGGCAACGTTCAGCCACAGGTCATCGCGCTCGGTCGCAACGGCACCTTCCGGTGCGGCATCGGCACTGACCACCCTGGCCTTGGAGGTGAGCAGCACGAAGCGCAGCTCATCGGCCAGGGCATTCAGACGAGCGGCAAGTTCGGGCTTGGCGAACAGGGTCAGCTCGGCCTGCAAGGAGCTGCCGATCCGCTTCTCGCCACGGGCCGCTTCCAGGGCCTTGTTCACCTCACCGCGCACGGCCAGGATCTCGGCCCAGAAGGTATCACCCATCTGCTCACCGGCGGCCAGGCCATACAGGCCGTCATACCACTCCTCGGTGAACACGAATTCACCGCGCTCGCCCGGCAGCAGGGCCCAGATCTCGTCGGCGGTGAAGCTCATGATGGGCGCCATCCAGCGCACCATGGCTTCGGCGATGTGATAGAGCGCGGTCTGGCAGGAGCGGCGGGCCAGGCCATCGGCCTTGGCGGTGTACTGCCTGTCCTTGATGACGTCCAGGTAGAAGGAACCCATTTCGATGGAGCAGAACTGCATCAGCTTCTGGGTCACGCCGTGGAAGTTATAGGCCTCATAGGCTTCGACAATCTCGGCCTGCACCGCCTTGGCACGGCCCACCGCCCAACGATCCACCACCACCATGTCGGCGGGCGCGACCATGTCGGTCGCCGGGTTGAAGCCGTTGAGGTTGGCCAGCAGGAAGCGGGCGGTGTTGCGGATGCGACGATAGGCATCGGCACTGCGTTTGAGGATCTCGTCGGAGACGGTCATCTCGCCGGTGTAGTCGGTGCTCGCGACCCACAGACGCAGGATGTCAGCACCCAGCTTGTTCATCACATCTTGCGGACTGACCACGTTGCCGATGGACTTGGACATCTTGCGGCCCTGGCCATCCACGGTGAAACCATGGGTCAGCACCTGGTTGTAAGGGGCCTTGTTGTTCATGGCCACCCCTATCATGAGCGAGGACATGAACCAGCCACGGTGCTGATCCGACCCTTCCAGGTAAAGATCCGCCGTCTTGCCGTTGAACTCGGGACGGGCCGCCACCACGGAGGAGTGGGTCGACCCCGAGTCGAACCAGACGTCCAGGGTGTCAGGCACCTTGTCGTAATGGTCGGCGTCCTCCCCCAACAGCTCGGCCTTGTCCAGATCCCACCAGGCCTGGATGCCGGATTGCTCGACCCGTTTGGCCACCTCTTCCATCAGGCGCACGGATTCAGGGTGCAGTTGCTGGGTCTCTTTGTGAACGAACAGGGAGATGGGCACGCCCCAGGTACGCTGACGGGAGATACACCAGTCCGGGCGGTTCTCCACCATGGCCTGAATGCGGTTCTTGCCCCAGGCGGGTACCCAGCCGCTCTGGCCGTGCTGGGTGATGCCCTCCTGCTCGATGCGGTCGATCTCGGTCAGGGCCTGCTTGCGCAATCCCTTCTGCTCCATGCTGATGAACCACTGGGGAGTCGCACGGAAGATGATCGGCGTCTTGTGGCGCCAGCAGTGCGGGTAGGAGTGGTTGAACACCTTGTGATGGAGCAGGGCGCCATGGGTCTTGAGCACCTCGACCACCGCGGTGTTGGCCTTGAACACATGCTGGCCGGCGAACAGCTGGGTGTCCGGCAGGTAGACGCCGTTGCTGCCCACCGGGTTGGCCACTTCCAGGCCGTACTTCTGACCAACCACGAAGTCTTCCTGGCCATGGCCGGGGGCGGTGTGCACCGCGCCGGTACCTGCGTCCAGGGTGACGTGCTCGCCCAGCACGATGGGCACATCGAAGCTGTAGAAGGGGTGCTTGAAGCGCAGCAGATCGAGCGCGGCGCCCTTGGCATAACCCAGATTATGGAACTGCTCGATACCGGCGCGGTCCATCACGTCCTTGACCAGATCGGCGGCCAGGATCAGGCGCTCCGGATGTTCGCCTTCCACCTGCACCAGGGCATAGTCCAGGTCGGCGTGCAGGGCCACGGCGCGGTTGGCCGGCAGGGTCCAGGGAGTGGTGGTCCAGATCACCACGGAGAGCGGACCGCGACCGAAGTGACCCTCGGCGCAGTCAAACTTGCCAGCCACCTCGGCCTCGTCGACGGCCTTGAAACGCACATCGATGGCGGGGGAATCCTTGTCGTAGTACTCCACCTCGGCCTCGGCCAGGGCAGAGCCACAGTCGGTACACCAGTGCACCGGCTTGGAACCCTTGTGCAGGTGACCATTGTCCACGATCTTGGCCAGGGAGCGGATGATGTTGGCTTCGGTGCCAAAATCCATGGTCAGGTAGGGTTTTTCCCAGTCACCCAACACCCCCAGACGGACGAAGTCGCTCTTCTGGGCCTCGATCTGGGTCTTGGCATACTTGCGGCACTCGGCGCGGAACTCGGCGGCGGAGATCTTGACCCCCGGTTTGCCGACCTTGCCTTCCACCTTCAGCTCGATGGGCAGGCCATGGCAATCCCAACCCGGTACATAGGGGGAGTCGAAGCCGGACAACCCCTTGGACTTGACGATGATGTCTTTGAGGATCTTGTTGACCGAGTGACCGATGTGAATGCTGCCGTTCGCATAGGGAGGGCCGTCATGCAGGATGAAGGAGGGCTTGCCCGCTTTGGCGCGGCGAATGGCCCCGTAGAGATCCTGATCGTACCAACGCTTGAGCATACCGGGTTCGCGCTTGGCCAGATCGCCACGCATCGGGAACTCGGTTTCCGGAAGATTCAGGGTGTGTTTATAGTCGCTCATCAGTCCTGGGTTCCCTTCTTTTCTAAAAGAGTGCTGGGTAAATTGAATAACGGCAGCCCAAACCAGGCTCGGGCTGCCTGGGCATCTCGTTCGATCTGTTCTTTCAAGGCGGAGAAAGAGGCAAATTTTTGCTCCTCGCGCAGCTTGTGGCGAAGCAGCACCTTGACCTGCTGACCATATAGATCACCAGAAAAATCAAATAAATGTACTTCCAATCTGGCTTGAGTACCGCTCACGGTCGGCCTCACGCCCACGTTGGCAACACCGGGGAAGATCTCGCCGGAACATAACACTTCCACCGCAAACACGCCACCGACCGGGATGACCTGCCGCTTGAGGGCCAGATTGGCGGTGGGAAAACCTATGGTGCGCCCCAGCTTGTCGCCGTGGGCCACCCGGCCACTGATGGCATAGGGACGACCCAGCATCAGCTCCACCTCGGCCATCCGACCCGCCTTGAGCGCCTCGCGTACCAAGGTGCTGCTGACCCGCTGGCGGGCAAGCTCGAAGCTCTGGGTGCTGACCACCTCGAAACCGAAACGGCGGCCCGCTGCCTCCAACAGGTGAAAATCCCCTTCCCGCCCCTTGCCGAAGCGAAAATCATCCCCCACCACCAGATAGCGCACCCCCAGCTTGTCGACCAGGAGCTGTTCGATGAAGGTATTGGCGGCCTGGCTGGCGAATGCGTGGCTAAAGCGCACGCAGAGCAGACGATCGATATGCAGCGCCGCCAGGGCTTCCACCTTCTCCCGCAGCCGGGAGAGGCGTGCCGGGGCATCAGCCCCCGCAAACAGTTCAAGGGGCTGGGGCTCGAACAGCAAGACGCAAGCCGGCAAGCCAAGGGCGGCGGCCTTCTCCTGCAGCCGCGCCAGCACGGCGCGATGACCCTGATGGACCCCATCAAAGTTGCCTATGGTCAACACGCAACCCCGGTGACGGGGCTTGATATTGTGGATACCGCGGATAAGCTCCATCAGTGCCTTGTGTTCTGCTGCTGTCGAAATCGCCGGATTATATCTCAGGCGGCGGTCTGGATCAGCCCTCCCGGCTGGATTTCAGATGACGCGGGCGAATTCCGAAGGCAAGCAGACAGATCCCGTAGACGCTGCCCCCCATCAAGAGCAGCAGTGCCAGCTCCCAGCTGGCCTTGGCCATGCTCCAGGCCCCCCACTGGGCAAGGTCCGGCGACAGGTAGCCAATCAGACCTCCCATGACCAGGGTCGCCGCCAGCAGCTTGAGGCAGAAGACCCCGGTCTGACGCGAAGGACGATAGACCCCTTGCTGATACAACCCCTTGAACAACAAGACCGCATTCAGGGTGCCCGAGCAGGCGGTCGCCAGGGCCAGCCCCACATAACCCAGGGGATAGATGAAGACGAGGTTGCATGCCATGTTGGCCACCATGGCCATGATACCGATGCGCACCGGCGTCCTGGTGTCCTGGCGGGCGTAGTAACCTGGAGCCAGCACCTTGATCAGCATCAAGGAGAGCAGGCCCGTGGTGGACGCCAGCAGGCTGGCCCCCGACATGCTCACCTCGTGCAGGCCGAACTCACCGCGCATGAAGAGCACCCGCAATATGGGCTCGCGCAGCACGGCGATCCCTATCATGGCGGGCAGCCCCAGCAGCATCACCATGCGCACTCCCCAATCCATGGTGCGGGAAAAATCGGCGGGATCTGAGTCCACATGGGTCTTGGCCAGCGCGGGCAGGATGACGGTACTGATGGCCACCGCAAACAGGCCGAGGGGGAACTCCAGCAGCCGATCCGAGTAGTAGAGGTAGCTGATGGCGCCAGTGGCGAGAAAGGAAGCCAGCATGGTGTTGATCAACAGGTTGATCTGGCTGACCGACACCCCGAACAACGCCGGGATCATCAGGGTACGTATCTTCACCACCCCGGGGTGGTACCAGCCCCACTTTGGCCAGACCAGCATGTTGATCTGACGTAAAAAGGGGTACTGAAACAGAAACTGCACCAGACCGCCCAAAAAGACCCCTATCGCCAGCGACAGCTCGGGCCGCTCCAGCAGGGGCGCTATCCACCAGGCCGCCGCTATCATGGCGATATTGAGAAAAACCGGGGTAAAGGAGGAGACGGCGAAGCGGCCAAAAGTGTTGAGAATAGCTCCCGCCATGGCGGTGAAGGTGATGAACCAGAGATAGGGGAAGGTGATCTTGAGCATCAGGCTGGCCAGCTCGAACTTCTCGGCCGCCGGACCGCCATGCAGCCAGTCCCAGAACCAGCCCCAGCCGAACAGGGCGGTCAGGGCCCCGGAGCCAATCACCCCCAGCAGGGTCACCAGGGTGACGATCCCCCCCAGGGTACCCGCCACGGCGGCCAGCAGCTCACGCACCTCCCCCTCATCCCCCTTCTTCTTGTATTCGGTCATCACGGGGACAAAGGCCTGGTTGAATGCTCCTTCGGCGAACAGACGGCGCAGGAAGTTGGGGATGCGATTGGCGAAGAAGAAGACGTCGGCCGCCGCCCCGGCGCCGAGCAGGTTGGCGATCACCACATCGCGTACCAGACCCATGACGCGGGAGACCAGCGTCATGGAGGAGACTATCATGCCGGATTTGATCAATTTCTTACTCAAGACGAAGCCTCTGGAACTGTCAGAACGGGAAGAATGCTGTTAGAATCGGCCGACAGTTTAACCGTCTCCCTATTGCCACACCACCGGGGGGCGGTGTTTATTTGCACAAATCGTTTGACAATATGTGGTTGAGAAGGCATATTTCTCGGCCTTTTCAATACACTCGCTAAGACAGTTTTAGGAGTTTTACCTTGGCTAACATCAAATCTGCTAAGAAGCGCGCGATTCAGGCAGAAAAACGTCGTCAGCACAACGCCAGCCGTCGTTCCATGACCCGTACCTACCTGAAGAAAGTAATTGCTGCCATCGCCTCTGGCGACAAAGCTGCTGCCGTTGCTGCTTTCGCTACCGCTCAGCCGATCATGGATCGCATGGCTACCAAAGGCCTGATCCACAAGAACAAAGCTGCTCGTCACAAGAGCCGCCTGTCTGCCCAGATCAAAGCTATGGCTTAATCAGCTTCGGCTGTATAAAGCTAAAAAAACCGGCCATAGTGCCGGTTTTTTATTGCTGTGAGCTGCAATACAGCCTGTGCAGCAGTCCTATCATCTCGCGCACCTCAACGCTGCGCAGCGAATAATAGACGGTTTGAGCCTCTTTTCGCGTCGTCACCAGTTCATCCCGGCGCAGTACCGCCAGATGCTGTGACAGTGCCGACTGACTCAGCCCCAGCACCGCATTCAACTCACCGACCGACAACTCCCTGTCCAGCAACTGGCAGAGAATGAACAGCCGCCGTTCGTTGGCAAGCGCCTTGAGCAAGGCCACCGCCCTCCCCGCATTCGCCTCCATCGCCTCCAGATCCATGCCGCTCTCCTCTTGAAGCAAGTCGGGATAATACCTTGATTGGCCTGAATTTAAAACGACAGGGTCGCAGGCTGTATGGTGGCGAAGTCCTCCTGGCCGGCGAACAAAAACGAGAAGTCGCTGTCACATACCCGCTTCACTGCCGGGTGCTGGATCATCCGCTCGGCGAAGATGACGTAATACTCCTCCATCAGGTCCTGGGTCTCGCCAAGCAGCATGACCCCCTCCCCCTCGAGTATCTCTTCCCGGTAGATGGTGGGCGCCATGAAGATGCCCTGATTGAAGAAGCCAAAGGCCTTCATCAGCGCCGCATCATCAAATTCCCCCAGAATGCTGGGGGAGATGCCCTGCTGCTCCAGCCATTGGGTCAGCTGGCGTCCCATGGCGGTGCGGCGACCCGGTACGAGCAACTTGCGCTCCTCCAGACAGGCGGGAAACGGCTTCTCTGGCATGGGGGCCTTGCAGAAGAAGCTGACCCCGCAGCCACCGAGTCGCTTGGAGAGCAGGCCCGCATGCTGACCCGAATCCACCGGGCAGTCGGAGAGGATCATGTCGAGTTTGTGCTCGCTCAATTGTTCGAGCAGCAGCTCATGGGTCGACTCGAAACAACGCAGGTGGATGGAGCCATCATTGGGGATGACGGAGAGCAGTACCCGGCTCGCCAGGCGCTTGGAGAGCGCATCGGCAATGCCGACATCGAACAGGATCTGGCTCTCCTTGCGATAGTTGACGATATCCAGCATCTCGTAAGAGAGGCTGAACATCTTGTCGGCGTAACGAAACACCAGCTGCCCCAGCTCCGTCGCTTCGAGGGAACGCCCCTTGCGTTTGAGCAGTTTCCCCCCCAGGCGCTGCTCCAGCAGCTTGATCTGACCGGTGACGGTTTGCGGCGTCAAAAAAAGGGCCTCTGCCGCCTGGGTGACAGAGCCCTTCTTCTGAGTCATCCAAAAATAGTAGAGATGATTGTAATTAAGGTGTGACATCCGATGGGGTTCCCGCGGTGCGCGGACTCCGGTAGCAGCTGAGTTCAACCGCCAGAATGTCATACATGTCGCTGACCGAGTCAACCTTGTTCGCCGCGAACTGATCGATCAGGGTCTGCTTCAACTTGGCCGCATCGGGCATACGCTGACCACAATAGCGCTTGTTCTCATGCTTGAGCCGCTCCCCCACCCGGCTGCGCAGGGCGCGTTCCTGGAAGGTCTCGCCGAAGCGCGCGCGCGCCTGCTGGTCTCCCATGGCGAGGGCACCATCGACCACCCCGTTGAGGTAGGTGGCACACTCTGCCGATCCGGCATCCTGCTTGCATTGCTCCAACCCATTCGCCCAGACAGCAGTCGGTCCGAGCAGCATCAGTACCATCAAGCTCTTCTTCATAACCCCTCCGTACTCTGATCGGCGATCCCCTTGGGCAAGGCCAGACGCATGGCGACATAACCCACCAGGGCCGCCAGGGTGGAGCCCACCAGGATGCCGAGGCGCGAGTAGCTGCCATAGTCCATGCCGCCATGTTCAAACGCCAGAGACGCGATGAACATCGACATGGTAAACCCTATGCCACACAAGATGCTGACCGCGAAGATCTGGAAGAAATTCACCCCGGGCGGCAGCTGGGCTATGCCCAGACGCACCGACAGCCAGCTGATGGTAAAGATGCCTAGCGGCTTGCCCACGAACAGCCCCAGCATGATCCCCAGGGGGACAGGGCCGAGCAGAGTGTCGAGACCGATCCCGTCAAGGGACACACCCGCGTTGGCAAACGCGAACAGCGGCAGGATCAGATAGGCACTCCAGGGATGCAGTTGATGCTCCAGGTGCTTGAGCGGCGAGGCGTGGCGCTCGCCCTTGAGCGGGATCAGGAAGCCGACCACCACCCCCGCCAGGGTTGCATGGACACCCGACTTGAGCACCGCCACCCAGAGCACCAGCCCGACCAGCATATAGAGGGAGATACGATCCACCCCGCGACGATTCATCCATACCAGCAGCAGAGTGGCAACCAGGCCAACCGCCAACGCCGTCAGTGACAGCTGCTGGGTATAGAAGAGGGCGATGATGATGATGACCCCGAGATCATCCATGATGGCAAGTGCCAGCAGGAAGACCTTGAGACTGGTGGGCACCCGCTTGCCGAGCAGCGCCATGACGCCGAGGGCAAAGGCGATATCGGTCGCCGCCGGTATGGCCCAGCCCGCTCGCGTCGCCTCATCGCCATAGTTGAAGAAGGAGTAGATCAGCGCAGGCACCAACATGCCTCCCACGGCGGCGATGGCCGGGAAGGTTGCCTGCTCCCGGGAAGAGAGGGCCCCTTCCATCATCTCCCGCTTCACCTCCAGCCCCACCAACAGGAAGAAGATGGCCATGAAGCCATCGTTGATCCAGAGCAGCAACGGCTTGTTGATGTCCAGCGCCGAGATGCGAACCTGCACCTGGGTGTTGAGGAAGGCCTGATAGGCATCGGCCAGATTGGAGTTGGCGAGCAAGAGAGCAACCAGTGCCGCCAGGATCAGAATAATCCCCGAGGCGGACTCCAGTTTCAGAAAGCGTTTCAATACTTCACTCATGTTCAAGCTACTCCCAAAAAACATATAGGACTCAGTCTAGAGAGGGATGTGAGTAATGAAAAATCGTTTCTTACAGCCAAAAACAACGATAAAACCGAATCCACCATCCTCTATGGCTGATGATCGACCGCCATCGGATGGAGAAGACTCCCTTCCCAGTAACGAAATGGGAATAAAAAATACTATAGGGCAAATAAACAGGAATGAAAAAGGCGCCCGCAGGCGCCTCTGGCTCAGATGGCGACGGGCGCCTTGATGCCTGGATGAGGGTCATAGCCCTGGATCTCGAAATCCTCGAACCTGTAGTCGAAGATGGAGTCCGGCTTGCGCTTGATCACCAAGGTCGGCAGCGGGCGCGGCTCGCGGGAGAGCTGCAGGGCCGTCTGTTCCATGTGGTTGGAGTAGAGGTGCACATCACCACCGGTCCAGACAAAGTCTCCCACCGCCAGATCGCACTGCTGGGCCATCATGTGGGTCAGCAGGGCGTAGCTGGCGATGTTGAACGGCAGACCGAGGAATACGTCGCAGCTGCGCTGATAGAGCTGGCAGGAGAGCTTGCCATCCGCCACATAGAACTGGAAGAAGGCGTGACAAGGAGCCAGCGCCATCTTGTCCAGCTCCCCCACGTTCCAGGCAGAGACGATGATGCGGCGCGAATCCGGGTTGTGCTTGATGTCGTCCACCGCCTTCTGGATCTGGTCGATGACGGAGCCGTCGGCCGCCGGCCAGGAACGCCACTGGGCACCGTAAACCGGGCCCAGATCGCCGTGCTCATCTGCCCACTCATCCCAGATGCTGACGCCATGCTCCTTCAGATAGGCGGTATTGGTGTCGCCATTGAGGAACCAGAGCAGCTCGTGAATGATAGAACGCAGGTGGCACTTCTTGGTGGTCACCAGCGGGAAACCTTCCGCCAGGTTGAAGCGCATCTGATGGCCGAACAGGGAGACGGTGCCCGTGCCGGTACGGTCAGACTTGACGGTGCCCTCATCCAGGATTTTCTGCATCAGGTCGAGATAAGCCTTCATGACTTTGCCTCCCAGGTCACATCACCACAGGCTCTCACGCCCCTGCAGGCCAGAGTCTTCTGCACAAGACCGAGATAACCCCTCATGACTTTGCCTCCTTTGCCGCGTTGCCGAACAGTTGTGGACGCTTGTAGGCAAGCCAGATCATCAGGGCGCCGATGATGATCATCGGGGTAGAGAGGATCTGCCCCATGCTGATCTCCTGGAAATAGAGGCCGAGCTGGGCATCCGGCTGGCGCACAAACTCCACCAGGAAGCGGAACAGGCCGTAACAGAGCAGGAACATGC
Organism: Aeromonas bivalvium; assembly: GCF_046078285.1. Lineage (NCBI taxonomy): Bacteria > Pseudomonadati > Pseudomonadota > Gammaproteobacteria > Aeromonadales > Aeromonadaceae > Aeromonas > Aeromonas bivalvium. The sequence continues at coordinate 260,029 of NZ_JBGXBV010000003.1, read as the reverse complement.
CTGAAATGGCGCCACGGGGCGGGTTCTTGCGCCAGAACAGATTCAGGATGATGAAGAGCACCACTCCTTCCAGGGCGAACTGATAGAGCTGGGAAGGATGACGAGGCTCAGGGCCCGCCTCGGGGAAGATGATGGCCCAGGGCACATCGGTCACCCGGCCCCACAGCTCGCCATTCATGAAGTTGCCGAGCCGACCCACGCCGAGGCCAAACGGAATGAGGGGCGCCACAAAGTCCGCGACCGTGAAAAAATGCCGCTTGGTCTTGTGAGCAAACCAGATCATGGCGGTGATGACCCCGATCAGGCCACCGTGGAACGACATGCCACCGGTCCAGATCTTGAACAGATAGAGGGGATCGGCCAGGAAGAGATCGAAGTTGTAGAAGAGCACATAACCGAACCGCCCCCCCAGGATCACCCCGAGGAAGCCGTAGAACAGCAGGTCGGAGACCTCATTGCGGGTCCAGCCGCTGTTCGGCGCATCGGCACGTCGACCCGCCAGCCACATGGCGAAGGCAAAACCGAACAGGTACATGAGACCGTACCAGCGTACCGATAGTGGCCCCAGGCTGAAGGCGACGGGATCTATCTGCGAGAAAACCCAATATCCATCGTGCTGCATAAGCGTCTCAGTCAAACGAAAAGCCGCATTTTGCGATCATTCGCGACAGGGGACAAGGTTTGATGTTAATCGGATCAGGGCTTGTGACCGGCACGCAGCAGACCACCCAAACCATGCTCTTCCAGATAACGGGCAAACAGGCCGCGCAATACGTGGGGGTTGTCATGCTTGAGCCCCTCCGCCAGCAAGTCAGTCAGCTCGCTCAGCCTGGCATGGCGCAGCACATATTTGATGCGGGCAATGTTATTGGTGTTCATGCTGAAGCGGCGATAGCCCATGGCCATCAGCAGCAGCACGCCGACCGGATCGCCGGCCAGCTCACCACAGACGGAGACCGGCTTCTGGTAACGCCGGGAGGCATCGACCAGCAGTTGCAGCGCGCGGATGACCGCAGGATGGAAGGCATCGTAGATGTTGGCGACCCGGGCATTGTTGCGATCCACGGCCAGCAGGTACTGGGTCAGGTCATTGCTGCCCACCGACCAGAAGTCGATGAGGGGCGCCATCTCCGGCAATATGTAGAGCGCGGAGGGGACCTCTATCATGGCCCCCAGGCTGGGATAGTTGATGGTGACGCCCCGCACGGCCGCCTCTTCCGAGACCTCATGCCAGGCCTGATCCAGCAGGCGACGGGAGGCCTTGATCTCCCCCACGCTGCTGATCATCGGCAGCATGATGGTGAGATTGTCCAACCCCTCGCTGGCACGCAGCATGGCCTTGAGCTGCACCAGGAAGAGTTCGGGGTGATCCAGGGTGAGCCGGATCCCCCGCCAGCCAAGGAAGGGATTTTCCTCCACGATGGGGAAATAGGGGAGCGGCTTGTCCCCCCCCACGTCCAGGGTACGCATGCAGACGGGGCGATCGCGATAGGTCTCGAGAATGCCGCGATAGCGGGCGGTCTGCTCCAGCTCCGAGGGGAAGCTGTCTTGCAGCATGAAGGGGATCTCGGTGCGATAGAGCCCCACGCCATCCGCCAGCTGACTGAGGGAGATCTCGGTATCGGCACTGAGGCCTGCGTTGAGCAGCAGCGACACCTTGACACCGTCAGCCGTCTCGGAGGGTTGATTGTCGACCGAGCGCACCAGGGTATCCAGCGCCCGCTCCTCGTCGAGCAACTGGCGGTACTCGGCCTGCAGCAGCGCGCTGGGCTCGATGAAGAGATCGCCGCTGTAGCCGTCCAGGATCAGCTGCCGTCCGCCGATGTCCCCCAGGGGCAACTCCACCCCCATGATGGCAGCGATGCCCATGGCGCGGGCCAGGATGGCGGCATGGGAGTTGGTCCCCCCCTTGAGGGAAACCACACCACTGAGAAACTCGCGGGGGACCTCGGCCAGTATGGTGGCCGTCACCTCGTCCGCCACCAGGACCACGGGTTCCCCTATGGTGAAATGTTCGGGTTCATTTTGCACCAGCCGACTGATGAGCCGCTGGGCTATGTCCTTCACATCGGTGGATCGCTCCTGCAGGTAGGGATCCTTCATCCCCTTGAACTGGTCGATCAGCCGATCACTGACCAGCTTGACCGCTGAGACCGCGGTCCAGTGCTCCTTGCTCACCTTGTTGCGGATGGGCCGGATATAGCCGGGATCATTGAGCAGGTGCAGATAGATGTCGAAGATGGCGACCGAGTCCTGGCTGTAACTCTCGCGAAATCGCAACGCCAGGCTCTCCAGATCGTGGCGCACCTCCTCCACCGCCTCCTCGAGGCGAGCCAGCTGGGCATGGTGATCCTCATCCTTGCGCGGGACTATGGAGCCCAGCTCCTTGCGCGGTCGCCATACCCAGGCCCTGGCGATGGCAATGCCGCTTGCCCCGGCGATGCCGCGCAGCGGCTTGCTCCAGTCGGTCTTCTGCAGCCAGCCCTTGGTCTGGGCATGGGCGAGACGGGCGGCCAGCTGGGCCGCCAGGGTGACCAGGAAGGACTCCTCCCCCTCATCGAAACGACGGCTCTCCTTCTGCTGCACCACCAGGATGCCAACCACCTGACGCTGATGCATGATGGGGGCGCCGAGGAAGGAGCGAAACGCCTCCTCGGCCACATCGGGCAGGAACTTGAAACTGGGGTGGGAGGGGGCATCGGCCAGGTTGATCAGCTCTTCCCGCTGACCGATCAGGCCGACGATGCCCTGCTCGAATGGCAAGGTGGTCTTGCCGACGGCAGATTGCGCCAGACCGTCGGTGGCAGCCAGTCGATAGCAGCGCGCCTCGGGCTCGGAGACGTAAACGGAGCAGCAGGAAACCTGCATGGCGAGCCGGGTCTGGCCCACCAATGCTTCCAGTGCCTGCTCGAGGGTATTGGCCTGGGCCATGCTCTCGACGATGCGTCTCAATTCCGTCAGCAAATGCTCTGCTCCTTAGCGAGAGCGGTGGCGCCGCCCTTCCCTCTTGTTGCTTGCCTGCTGCACCACCGGCATGGCCAGCGGGGCAAACTCCTTCATCACCCGGCGATACACCTCCCGCTTGAAAGAGACCACCTGGCGAACCGGATACCAGAAGCTGACCCAGCGCCAGTCATCGAACTCAGGATGACCATAACAGCCAAATTGAATGTGCGACTCTTTCCCTGGATTCAGCTGCAGCAGAAACCATTTCTGTTTTTGGCCAATACAGACCGGTGAACTGTCCCATCGGACAAGTCGTTTGGGTAAGCGGTACTTGAGCCAGTTACGGCTGATAGCCAGTATGGTCACATCGTCGGGCTTGAGGCCAATCTCCTCATAGAGTTCCCGATACATGGCCTGCTCTGGTGTTTCACCCTCATCCACTCCCCCCTGGGGAAACTGCCAGGAGTGTTGTCCATAGCGCTTAGCCCACAGAACTTGTCCTTCGCGGTTACAGATCACGATGCCGACATTGGGACGAAACCCGTCACCATCTATCACGTGATCACCTTATAAAGGCTGAATCTATAAAGAGATTGTTCCACATTCACCCCTTGGCGGCAAACTGCGGTTGTCGATCACCAACCATGAATAACTTTCGATTTCAACCCAAGTTATAAACAAACAAAGGGATCCTTTCTGGCAAGTTGCTCACCCGTTCTGTGCATAACACTGTGGGCAAGCAGGTATACGGCTGAATATCAGCAACCATGAGTATAAATATGCTGGCATATATCAATGAAGATGAAAATCATTAAATAGATTTAAAACAATGAATTAGCATCAAGACACTGGATCAAGATCCATGCTTTATCCGCAGCGGGATCCCGGATCCTGATTGTGAACAAGTTCCGGCGCTCAAAGATCCACCAAGGGCAATTTATCCACAAGCCTTGCCTCCTTTCTCATCAGGATCCGGGCCGAAAAAGCGGATGGATCACATTTTTTTTCTCCATCCACGGCAATGGCTGCCATCCTTGATCAGTTATCCAAGTTTTCTGTGGATAACTGTGTGCAACAAGCAGGACAAACCCTTGGACAAGTTCTCCCCCCAAGGATCCCGAGCGGAACAAAGCCGGACTTTTCTATCAAAACCATTTAAAATCATAGTCATAAGCAAAGAATGCCCTTGCCAGGGTATTCGTCTGCCCCGCCATCTGGACTGGTCATAAAAACGACAGCAACCGGTTTGGGGACAGTTCCCGACGTTTCATCCACAGGAGGATCCTATGCCCCATCCCCCCCAGTCAGAGCAGGAGTTGCTGGATCGTGCTCATGCCATCGCCGGCTTTACTCTGGCCCAGCTGGCGACCGACGCCGGGATCCCTGTGCCGCGGGACCTGCGCCGGGACAAGGGCTGGGTCGGCCAGCTGATCGAATGGCATCTGGGCGCCAGTGCCGGCAGCAGGCCGGAGCAGGACTTCCCCGAGCTCGGGATAGAGCTCAAGACGATCCCGGTGGATCCCAGAGGCAAGCCCCTGGAAACCACCTTTGTCTGCGTGGCACCGCTGATCGGGATCAGTGGCCAGCGCTGGGAGGAGTCCAATGTACGCAACAAGCTGTCGCGGGTGCTCTGGATCCCGGTGGAGGGGAGTCGGGAGATCCCCGTTGGCGAACGCAGGGTCGGCATGCCGCTGATGTGGCGCCCGAGCGAGGAGGAGGATGCCTTGCTGCGCCAGGATTGGGAGGAGCTGATGGACATGATAGTGCTGGGTGAGGTGGAACAGATCAGTGCCCGTCATGGCCAGGTGATGCAGCTGCGCCCCAAGGCCGCCAACAACAAGGCTCTGACCCGGGCCATCGGTCGCGCCGGGCAGCCCATCATGACGCTGCCACGGGGCTTCTATCTCAAGATCCCCTTCACCCATGCCCTGCTGATGCGTCACTTTGCCCTGCCCAAATGAGGCTTTATCTATCTCCCTGCCATAAATTGGTATAAAAATAACCAATCTGGTTTCTTCGTAGCCAATGACAAGGAGGCGTCATGCCTATCAACAAGCAGTTCCTCAAGTCCCGTCCGGAAGTCAAAGTCACCTTCGAGGTGGAGAAAGCCGCCGCAGAGGGGGCCGAGCAGGTACTACTGCTGGGGGAGTTCAACCAGTGGCAGCCGATCGCGCTCAAGCGCATGAAAAGCGGTGAGTTCAAGGCGACTCTCAACCTGCCCACCGACGGCCCCAGCCATTTCGAGTATTGCTATCGGCTGATCCAGCCCGATGGCGAGTGCCGTTACGACAATGACTGGGCGGCGGACGGCTATGTCCCGGGCCCGTTCGGACGGGACAACTCGGTGGTCAGGGTCAATCCCTAGCCTGGAAGCGGACATAAAAAAGGCTCGCCATTGGCGAGCCTTTTCACTATCCGTCGATAAATCGACACCAATTCGAGTCGAATTAGTTGAGCTTCTCTTTGATACGAGCAGCTTTGCCGGACAGGTTGCGCAGGTAGTACAGTTTGGCGCGGCGAACATCACCACGACGCTTCAGTTCTACACTGTGGATCAGCGGAGAGTGAGTCTGGAATACACGCTCAACACCTTCGCCGTTGGAGATCTTGCGAACGGTGAAAGCAGAGTGCAGACCGCGGTTACGCTTGGCAATCACGATGCCTTCGAAAGCCTGCAGACGCTCTTTACCACCTTCTTTAACACGCACTTGAACACGTACGGTGTCGCCCTGGGCGAAAGCCGGGATGTCGGTACGCAGTTGCTCTTGTTCAAGCTGCTGAATAATCTTGCTCATTGTCTTTCCTTACCTAGGATAAACTGAAAACTCTACTAAACGCTGTCACGCACTTCGCGGACATACTCGGCAAGAAGTGATTCTTGCTCGTCAGTCAGAGCTAGGTTGTTAATAAGTTCCGGCCTACGTTGCCAGGTTCGTCCGAGCGATTGCTTGAGCCGCCAGCGTCGAATCACTTCGTGATTGCCGCTTGTCAGCGCCTCCGGCACCGCCAATCCATCCAACAGCTCAGGTCGAGTGTAGTGGGGATGATCCAGCAGGCCATCCGTGAAGGAGTCCTGCTCCGCACTGGCCTGATCGCCCAATACCCCGGGTACCAGACGCGAAACCGCGTCGATCAGGGTCATGGCAGGCAACTCGCCACCACTTAGCACGTAATCGCCGATAGACCACTCTTCGTCGACCTCGGTTTGTATCACGCGCTCGTCGATACCTTCGTATCGACCGGCAATCAGGATCAGCTTTCGATCCTGCGCCAACTCGGTCACGCCCGCCTGTGTCAGCTTGCGTCCCTGAGGAGAGAGATAGATGACTTTCGCCCCGTCTCCCGCCGCTTGTTTGGCCGCATGAATCGCATCACGCAGCGGCTGAACCATCATTAACATGCCGGGCCCACCACCATATGGACGATCATCGACCGTACGGTGCTTGTCGTGGGTAAAGTCCCGGGGGTTCCAGCACTCAATCTGCAGCAGGCCACTCTTGACGGCCCGACCCGTTACCCCGTGCTCGGTAATGGCTCGGAACATTTCCGGGAAGAGGCTAATCACCCCAATCCACATAAGAAACCTCCGGCACACCGCGGGAAACTAGAAACCAGGATCCCAATCAACTTCGATTGTGCGAGCAGTCAGATCAATATGCTTGATCACCTGCTCTTCCAGGAACGGAATCAACCGCTCCTTTGCGCCAAAGGCATCTTTTACATTGGCCTCAACCACCAACACATCGTTGGAGCCGGTTTCCATCAATTCGGTCACCTTGCCAAGGTCGTATCCCTTGGTGGTCAATACGGTGCAACCAATCAGGTCGCGCCAGTAGAACTCACCCTCGGGCAGACTCGGCAACTGATCGGCGTGAACGCCAATCTCGACATTGGTCAATGCCAGGGCATCCTCGCGCACATCGATACCATCGAGCTTGCAGATCAGACCCTTGTTGTGACGCTTCCAGGATGAAACCTGAAGTTCACGCCACACCCCGTTCTGATTGATCAGCCAGGGTTTGTAATCGAAAATCGCTTCGGCAACATCGGTGAAGGAGTTCACTTTCAGCCAGCCCTTGATGCCGTATACGGTACCCAGGGTGCCCAGAACTATAGGTTTATCCACCTTAACTCCCTACCGTTTAACTGATTAAGCCGCTTTGGCAGCGTCTTTGATCAGCTTGGCAACGCGGTCAGAAACAGCGGCACCAGTACCAACCCAATGCTCGATGCGAGCCAGGTCCAGGTTCAGCTTCTCAGCGGAACCAGAAGCAACCGGGTTGAAGAAACCGACGCGCTCGATGAAACGACCGTCACGGGCGTTACGGCTGTCAGCAACTACTACCTGGTAGAACGGACGCTTTTTCGCGCCACCACGTTGTAAACGAATGGTTACCATATCGTCCTCATTAACATCTAATGAACAAGGCCCGCAAACACGCGGACCCTAGCTTAAAATAAGCCGCATAATTCTACTTGAATTCATGCTGATTGCAACCGAGCCAGCCAATTTTTGCACAGGCGGCAGACAAAAGAGGCTCCCTTCTGGGGAGCCTCTGTCGCCATGGCAGGCAGGGTCGTTTAGAAGGGGCCGCGACCACCACCGCCGAAGCCCGGTGGCAGCATGTTTTTCATCTGACCCATCATCTTGCGCATGCCGCCCTTGCCCGACATCTTCTTCATCATGCGCTGCATCTCGGTGAACTGCTTGAGCAGCTTGTTGACGTCCTGCACCTGCATGCCGGAGCCTGCGGCGATGCGGCGCTTGCGGGAGCCCTTGATGAGATCGGGGTGCGCGCGCTCCTTCGGGGTCATGGAGCTGATGATGGCCTCCATGCGCACGGTGAGCTTGTCATCCATCTGATCTTTCACGTTGTCAGGCAGGCCGGACATGCCAGGCAGCTTGTCGAGCATGCCCATCATGCCGCCCATGTTGCGCATCTGGACCAGCTGCTCGCGAAAATCTTCCAGGTCGAAGCCCTTGCCGCTCTTGACCTTGCTGGCCAGCTTGGCCGCCTTCTCCTTGTCGACGTTTCGCTCCACCTCTTCGATAAGGGACAGCACGTCCCCCATGCCGAGGATGCGTGACGCCAGGCGATCCGGGTGGAATGGCTCCAGGGCGTCGGTCTTCTCCCCCATGCCGATGAACTTGACCGGCTTGCCTGTGATATGGCGCACCGACAGGGCGGCACCGCCACGGGCATCGCCGTCGGCCTTGGTGAGGATGACGCCGGTGAGCGGCAGCGCCTCGTTGAATGCCTTGGCGGTATTGGCCGCATCCTGACCCGTCATGGCATCCACCACGAACAGGGTCTCCACCGGCTTGATGGCGGCGTGCAGATCCTGGATCTCCGCCATCATCTCGCCATCGACGTGCAGACGACCTGCGGTATCGACGATCACCACGTCATAGAACTTCTTGCGCGCCTGATCGATGGCTGCGGTGGCGATGGCGATCGGCTTCTGGCTGGCATCGCTCGGGAAGAAGTCGACGCCGATGTCGCCGGCCAGGGTCTCCAGCTGCTTGATCGCCGCGGGGCGATAGACGTCGGCACTGACCACCAGCACCTTCTTCTTGCTGCGCTCCTTGAGCAGCTTGGCCAGCTTGCCGACCGTGGTGGTCTTACCGGCACCCTGCAGGCCGGCCATCAAGATGATGGCCGGCGGCTGGGCTGCCAGGTTGAGCTGCTCGTTGGCCTCCCCCATCACGGTGACGAGTTCGCCGTGCACTATCTTGATGAAGGCCTGGCCCGGGCTCAGGGACTTGGCCACTTCCTGGCCGACGGCGCGTTCCTTGACGCGGGCCACGAAGTCACGCACCACGGGCAGCGCCACGTCCGCCTCAAGCAGCGCCATGCGCACCTCGCGCAGGGTCTCCTTGATGTTATCTTCGGTCAGCCGCCCACGGCCACTGACGTTGCGCAGGGTGCGCGAGAGTCGTTCTGTCAAATTCTCAAACATGACGCTTTCCGGTTCTTGGCGTAATAAATGGCGGCATTATACCTCAGCCATCGCCTGAGGACGATTATTCGCCGCATCGGCTGCGGCGCCCTGCTCCCTATATATGGGCAGATTGCGAATTGCACAACTGGCGAGCACCTCGGGTGCAGGGTATACTGCCTCTCTTGTTCATCTAACTGCTTGTTCGACAACGACCTGGTTATGATCGTGATCTCTGTTCTGGCCCTGGCGTTTTATCTGCTGGCCATCATCGCCTCCCTGCACCTGTTGCTGAGCGCCAAGCCAACCGGACAGCACAAGTTGTTTGCCTGCGTCGCGTTCGCCCTGGTCGCTCACGCCATCACCCTGGGTGCCGAGGTAATGCAGACCCAGTCCGGCCAGAATCTCAGCATGTTGAACGTGGCCTCTCTGGTGAGCCTCATCATCAGCACCTTCATGACCTGCGCCGCGCGCCGTTTCAACGGCTGGATCCTGCTGCCGGTGGTCTATGGGTTTTCCGCGCTGCTGCTCACCGCCAGTGCGCTGATCCCGAGCCGCTACATCACCCATCTGGAGGCCCATCCCCAGCTGCTGCTGCACATAGGTCTGGCCCTGATGGCCTATTCGGTGCTGATGATTGCCTGCCTGTTCGCCCTGCAACTCGCCTGCCTGGACCGCCAGCTAAAGTCTCGCAAGATCAGCCAGCTGCCCGCGATGCCGCCCCTGATGACGGTGGAGAAGCGACTGTTCCAGCTCATCTCCGCCGGCCTGTTCCTGCTGACGCTCTCCATCGCCTCCGGCCTCTTCTTCCTGGAAGACATGTTTGCCCAGGGCAAGTCCCACAAGGCGGTGCTCTCCATTCTCGCCTGGTGCGTCTACGCATTTCTGCTCTGGGGTCATCATGCCAGAGGCTGGCGCGGTCGCCGCGTCATCACCCTGAGCCTGATAGGCTCGGCCATCTTGACCCTGGCCTATTTTGGCAGCCGCTTCGTCAAAGAAGTGCTGCTGAGCTGATATCTCACCCCCCTTCATTCATTATTTAGCCCCAACAGGAGCCCTTCTTGGACAGCATATCAACGAGTACGTTACTGATTGTTCTCGTTATTCTGATCTTCCTTTCCGCGTTCTTCTCGAGCTCCGAAACCGGCCTGATGTCGCTCAACCGCTACAAGTTGCGTCATCTCGCCCAGACCAAGCACAAGGCCGCCCGCCGGGTAGAACGCCTGCTGGCCCGCCCGGATCGCCTCATCGGCCTCATCCTCATCGGCAACAACCTGGTCAACATACTGGCATCGGCCATCGCCACCATCGTCTGCATTCGGCTGTTCGGCGACATAGGGGTGGCCGTGGCCACCTTCGGTCTGACCATAGTGGTGCTCATCTTCGGCGAGGTCACCCCCAAGACACTGGCCGCCATGTACCCGGAGAAGATCGCCTACCCCGCCTCCTGGATCCTCAAGGGATTGATGGTGCCCCTCTACCCCTTCGTCTGGCTGATCAACGGCATCACCAGCAGCCTGCTCAAGCTGCTCAAGATCACGCCCAAGCAGGGGGACTCCCTCAACACCGAGGAGCTGCGCACCATAGTCAACGAGGCGGGCAGCATGATCCCCCAGCGCCATCAGGAGATGCTGCTCAGTATCCTGGATCTGGACAAGATGACGGTGGAAAACATCATGGTGCCGCGCAGCGAGATCTATGCCATCGACATCAATGACGACTGGAAGACCATACTGCGCCAGCTGGTGCATTGCGCCCACACCAAGATCCTGCTCTATCGCGACAACATAGACGACGCGGTCGGCTTCCTGCATGCCCGCGATGCCCTGCGGCTGATGGCCAGGGATCAGTTCAGCAAGTCCAGCCTGCTGCGCGCGGTCAAGGAGCTCTACTTCATCCCCGAGGGGACGCCCCTCAATGTCCAGCTCGCCAAGTTCCAGCGCAACAAGGAGCGGATCGGCCTCATCGTCGACGAGTATGGCGACATCCAGGGTCTGATCACCCTGGACGACATCCTCGAGGAGATAGTCGGCGACTTCACCACCTCCATGACCCCGACCCCGAGCGAAGAGATCCATCCCCAGCCTGACGGCTCCTTCCTGGTCGAGGGCTCGGTCAGCATCCGTGAACTCAACAAGGAGATGAACTGGCATCTGCCGACCGATGGCCCGCGCACCCTCAACGGCGTCATCCTGGAGTACCTGGAGGAGATCCCCCAGCCCAACATCAGCATCCGGCTGGCGGGCTATCCCATCGAGATCCTCGAGGTCGAGCAGAACATGGTGACCATGGCGCGCATCATGCCGCAGTTTTATCGCAGCACGACATCAGACGAGGACGATGACTGATGCCGACCGAGACACCATGACCTCCATGAAGAAGGGCTGCCCACGGGCAGCCCTTCGCGTTGATGGGGCTCGCCTCAGAACTCGTTATCGTCGGCGGGAATGGTGAGGGTCGGGATCAGCTGGCCGAACACCTGTTCCAGCTCGCTCCGGTTAGCCAGCAGGTCTTGCAGGCTGTAACCGTCCATGACGGCCAGGAAGGCATTCATCGCATCCTTCAGCGCCCCCTTGAGCAGGCAGACCGAGATGATGTGGCAGGCGGGCGAGTGGCAGTCGATGCCATCCAGATTGCCTTCCAGCTCGCGGATCACCTGGCCGATGTTGATGGCATCCGGGGCACAGGCCAACCGTATGCCGCCATGCTTGCCGCGCTGGGACTGCAGATAGCCCAGCTTCACCAGCTGGTTGACCACCTTCACCATGTGGTTGCGAGAGACACCGTACAAGGCGGACACCTTGGCAACGCTCGACAATTCCCCCTCCGGCAGGGTCGCCAGATAGATGAGGGCTCTCAATCCAAAATCGGTATAACTTGTCAGTCTCATAGTGCCTGTTTAGCGCAAAGCGAAAGAAGGAGGATTGATCCTCATCAAATAAACATCTAGGATGCCACTTATAAAATGTCATTCTAGATGTCAAATTAAGAGGACCTATGTTAGATCAAGCCACCATCGCCGTCATCAAAAGCACCATTCCCTTGCTCGAGTCGGCGGGCCCTGCGCTCACCCAGCACTTCTATCGACGCATGTTCAGCCACAATCCCGAGCTCAAGGACATCTTCAACCTGGCCCATCAGCACAGTGGCGGCCAGCCCCTGGCCCTGTTCAATGCCGTCGCGGCTTATGCCAGACATATCGACAACCTGGGCGCCCTTGCCGGTGCGGTCGAGCGCATCGCCCACAAGCATACTGGTTTCCTGATCCAGCCGGAACAATATCACATTGTGGGTAGTCATCTGTTGGCCACGCTCAAAGAATTGGGCGGAGAGGCGGTCACCGAAGAGGTCTTGACCGCCTGGGGCAAGGCCTATGGGGTGCTGGCCGACATCTTCATCGGCCGGGAGGGGGAGCTCTATCGGCAGCAGGCCGAGCAGCCCGGTGGCTGGCAGGGCGCCCGCCCCTTCGTCATCACCCACAAGCGGGAAGAGAGCGACATCATCACCTCCTTCGTCCTGGCCCCCGTCGATGGCCAGCCCGTCCCCGACTTTCAGCCTGGTCAGTATCTCAGTCTCAAGCTGACCCACCCCGACCTGACACATCAGGAGATCCGCCAGTATTCCCTGTCCGATGCCCCCAACGGCCGCGACTACCGCATCAGCGTCAAGCGAGAACCAGCGGGCCAGGTCTCCAACCTGCTCCATGACAAGCTGGCGCCCGGTGACGTGCTGGCGGTAATGCCGCCAGCGGGAGACTTCGTGCTGGCCGCCGAGCCCGGCCAGGCCGTGGTGCTGATCTCGGCCGGTGTCGGTCTGACCCCCATGCTCAGCATGCTCAATGGGCTGCTGGCCAAGGGCCATGATGCCGAGATCCGCTGGCTGCACGCCTGCGAGCAGGGAAGCTTGCACGGCTTCAGACAGGATATCCGGGACAAGTGCGATCGCCATGAACGACTGCTGAGCCGGGTATGGTATCGCGTCCCGCAGGATCAGGATCGGCAAGGGGTGGATTATGACTTCAGCGGCACCATGGCACTGACTCAGGTGCGGGAGCTGCTGCCGAGCAATGCGCACTACTACTGCTGCGGCCCCCTCCCCTTCATGGCCAGCATCAAGCGGCAGTTGCTGGCCCTCGGGGTGGGTGACGAGCGCCTGCATTACGAAGTATTTGGTCCCCATCAAGATCTGTAAGGACCGGGTATTCATATCAAGGAGGGGGAAACAGCCTGCACGGCACGGCGGCTGATCTTCCCATAACAGGAGGGCCTCTGCTGCAAGCAGGGGCCCTCTTTCATCAAGGGGCAAACGCCCGCATCAACGCATCGCCTTGGCCCGTGCCACCGCATTGGCTGGCATGCGGGCGGCGAGTCGCGAGAGCAGACTGGCGGCCCGACCATGGAGCGCCTTGTCGCCGATCACGGCACCGTGCAACCACTGATAGGCCTCCTCATAGTCGAGGGGGCTGCCAAGCCCTGCCAGCAGCATCTCCACCCACTCCAGCTGCGCCTTGAGCAGCCCCTGGCTGGCCGCCTCCCGCATCAGGGTCTCCGCCCTCAGCGCATCCTTCTGTACCAGGATCCCCTTCCAGTAGTAGCGACCCAGCTGCTCCAGGGCCGGAGCCAACCCCTGATCCGCCGCCGCCCACAGGTACTTGACCCCCTGCTCGGCATCGGGTTTGACGCACACCCCCCAGGCCAGCATGTCCCCCCACAGGAATTGATAGGAGGGGATCTTCATCACCTTGGCCCGCGCTTCTATATCCTGAGTCAGCTGGCACCTGTCCTGCCTGACCTGCTTGAGGTGACGCCCCTGCTCGATCCAGTCGAGCAGTTCATCCTGCCGATAGAGCGGCACCGCCTGCAGGGGCGCCACCGAGACGGGGGGTAACTTGGCGGCGGGATCCGCCACCTCCACCAGGGTGGCCGTCGCCGCCGAAGTGCCGCTGGCGGGAAGGGGCCACTGGGGCAGAGTCGCTCCGGGAGAAGGCGCACTCGGGGCGGCAGGCAGAGGAGCCGAATCGCCCGCCTTCGCCCCTTCGAGGGCGGTCGCGGGGGCTGAGTCCGGGCGGGAGGCCGCCGCCAGCATGGGCTCGGGCGCGCCGGCCTCCTGCTCGGCCCGGATCGCTCCGGCCCAGAGGCATGCAAAGATAATGAGGGGGATGGCTTTCGTCATGGTGATTCTCCTGCTGCCCTCCTGTATCGGCAGCGGCGCTTCATCCCTTAACTCCGGATGGGCCTGCAAGCCCACAATGACAAAAGGGGAGCCTGGGCTCCCCTTTTCCAACCGACTGGCGGCTTACTTGACGAAGTCGACGCCCAGCTGGATGTCGGCCTTGAGGGTGGCCAGCATGCCATCCATCGCTTCCTGCTCGAACGCGCTCAGCTTGCCGTAGTCCAGTATGGTCTCGACGCCGTCCTTGCCCAGCAGGACGGGCTGTGCGAAGAAGCTGGCGTGCTCGCCATTGCCTTCCACGTAAGCACATTCGATGACGTTGGCTTCGCCCTGCAGACCCTTGATGAGCGACAGGCCGAAACGGCAGGCAGCCTGACCCATGGAGAGGGTGGCAGAACCGCCACCGGCCTTGGCTTCCACCACTTCGGTACCGGCGTTCTGGATCCGCTTGGTCATGGCAGCCACTTCCTCGGCGGAGAAATCGGCACCTTCGATCTGGGACAGCAGCGGCAGAATGGTCACGCCACTGTGGCCGCCGATCACGTTGACACGCACCTTGTCGACGTTCAGACCCTTGGCTTCGGCCACGAAGGTCTCGGCACGGATCACGTCCAGGGTGGTGACGCCGAACAGGCGACGCTTGTCATAGACACCGGCTTTCTTCAGCACTTCGGCGGCGATGGCGACCGTGGTGTTGACCGGGTTGGTGATGATGCCGATCAGTGCTTGCGGGCAGCTGGCGGCACACTTCTCCACCAGGTTCTTGACGATGCCGGCGTTGATGTTGAACAGATCGGAACGATCCATACCAGGCTTGCGCGCCACACCGGCGGAGATCAGCACCACGTCGGCACCGACCAGAGCAGGGCTCGGGTCTTCGCCGCAAAATCCTTTTACTTTCACGTCAGTCGGGATATGGCTCAGGTCGACGGCCACGCCCGGGGTCACGGGGGCAATGTCATACAGGCTCAATTCGGAGCCAGCAGGCAGACGATTCTTCAGCAACAGGGCAAGGGCTTGGCCTATGCCACCGGCGGCACCCAGAACGGCAACTTTCATGATCAACTCCATGTTTAAGCGTAGGTTTAAGGTTGTTTCTTGTTGTGCGCCCAACCTTAATGGATCCCCCCCGAAAAAACAATCTGATAACAGTTGTGACAACAGGTTCTGTGAGCTATGGAACAGCCAGCAGCAAAAGGGAGGGAGAAAAGTGAAAAGTTGGAGGGAAAGCACAGATTTTCTGCGTTTCCCTCCCACCTGGCGGGCCGTTTCGGCCGTTCAGCCCTGAAAGGCCAGCGCCCGCCGTTCGCACCAGCGAAAGCCAATTGTTAACAAACCATTCATGGTGAGGTAGAGGGCACCCGCCACCGTGAACACCGCCAGGGTGTCATAGGTCTGGGCGTTGAGA
Organism: Aeromonas bivalvium; assembly: GCF_046078285.1. Classification (NCBI taxonomy): domain Bacteria; kingdom Pseudomonadati; phylum Pseudomonadota; class Gammaproteobacteria; order Aeromonadales; family Aeromonadaceae; genus Aeromonas; species Aeromonas bivalvium. The sequence continues at coordinate 244,563 of NZ_JBGXBV010000003.1, read as the reverse complement.
CGCTGGGCCAGCCCCATGATGTCCATGATGGTAATGGTGCTGGCGAGCGAACTCCCCTTGAGCACCAGGATCACCTCGTTGGAGTAGGCGGGTACCAGCCGCCGCGCGGCATGACGCACTTTCATCCACAGGGTCTGTCCCGGCGTGAAACCGAGTGCCCGGCAAGCCTCCACCTCGCCGGCCGGGATGGCATCGAGCGCCCCCTTGAACAGGCGGGTCGAATAGGCGGCGGTATTGAATCCCAGTGCCAGCACGGCGCAGAACCAGGGTTGCTTGAGCATGGGCCAGAGCGGCCCCGATTTAAGCCACTCGAACTGCCCGGGCCCGTAATAGATGAGGAAGATCTGGATGAGCAGCGGCGTGCCGGTGAAGACCAGCACCCAGAGCTGCACCAGTTGGGTCGCCACCGGAATACGCCGCTCCAGCACCCAGGTCATCAGGGCCGCCATGGCAACCCCGAGCAGCAGACTCAAGGCGGTGAGTTGCAAGGTCGTGGCCAATCCCCCCAGCAATGTCATGAGATAGTCCTGCATCATCAAGATCAAGCTCCGTAGCGGCGGGTATAACGGGATGCCTGCTTGAGGCCGAACTCGCTCACCAGGCTGATGACCAGGTAGATGAGAGCCGCTGTGGCATACCAGGTGAAGGGCTGATAGGTGCTGGCCGACGCCATCTGGGCCTGACGCATCATCTCGTTGACCCCGATGAGGGAGACCAGGGCCGTGTCTTTGAGCAGCACCAGCCACTGATTGCCCAATCCCGGCAGGGCGTGGCGCCAGGCCTGGGGCAGGACGATGCGAAAGAAGGTCCGCCCCCGCCCGAGCCCCAGCGCCTGCGCCGCCTGACGCTGACCTGCGGGCACCGCATTGAGGGCCCCCCGCAGCGTCTGGCAGGCATAGCTGGCAAACAGCAGGGAGAGCGCCAGCACGCCACAGGCGAAGGGACTGAACTCCACGTACTCGCCGGTGATGAGAAACAGCACCTGGGTCGAGCCGAAGTAGATGAACAGCACCACCAGCAGCTCGGGCAGGCCGCGCACCAGGGTGGTGAAGGCGGCGACGGGCCAGCCGAGCCAGGGCTTGCCACTGAGCTCGGCGGCGCTGAAGGCCAGCGCCAGCACCATGCCACCGGCCAGGGAGGCCAGCGCCAGCCCCAGGGTCATCCAGGTCGCGTCAAGCAGCAGACTCAACATGGCTTACTGGGCGAAATATTTGTCGAAGATCTGCTGATAGGTGCCGTTGGCCTTGATCTCGGCCAGCCCCTTGTTCAGCTGGGTCAACAGTTCCTTGTTGCCCTTGGCCACGGCGATGCCAAAGCCGGTACCGAAATATTTGGCGTCGGTCACCGGGCTGCCCATCACGGCATACTCCTTGTGCTGCTTGAGCCAGTCGGCGGCCACTGCGGTATCGGCAAACACGGCATCGGTGCGGCCGTTCATCATGTCGAGGAAGGCGCTCTGATAGCTGGCATAAGGCACGGTGAGCAGCCCCTTGCTGACCCAGTTATCCACCAGATAGGACTGGTGAGAACTGCCATTCTGGACACCGACTGTCTTGTCGACCAGGGCTTCCGGCCCCTTGAAGGCATCCTTCTTGGCCACGAATACGGCGGAGTTCTCGTAATAGATGTCGGAGAAATCGACCTGGGCGGCCCGCTCCGGGGTCACATCCATGGCGGCGATGGCCGCATCGAAACGACGGAACTTGAGGCTGGGGATCAGGCTGTCAAAGGCCTGGTTGTGAAAGCTGCACTCCAGCTTGACCTGGGCACAGATGGCGCGAGCCAGATCGATGTCGAATCCCTGAAACTCGTTCTTGTCATCCAGATACTCGAACGGTGCATAGGTTGCCTCGGTGACGAACTTGATCTCCTTGGCCAGGGCGGAGGTGCTCAATACGCCCATGGCCACGGCCAGCAATGCGAACTTTTTCATGTGCTTATCCTTGTCAAAATGAAATGATTCAGTGATTGAGAAACTCGGCAAAACGACGGGTCTGGGGCGAGGCGAAGATCGCGGCGGAGCCTGCCTCCACTATCTGGCCCCGTTCCAGGTAGATCACCTGGCTGGCGACCTTGCGGGCGAAGTCGACTTCATGGGTCACCACCACCTGGGTGATCCCCGTCTCCCCGAGGCCGCGGATGATCTGGGCGACCTCCTTGGTTATCTCGGGATCCAGGGCCGCGGTCGGCTCGTCAAACAACAGGACCTCGGGATCCATCATCAGGGTGCGGGCGATGGCCACCCGCTGCTGCTGGCCGCCGGAGAGCCGGGCAGGCCAGGCATCCAGCTTGTCGGCGAGCTGCAGCTGGGCCAGCAGATAACCGGCCTTGTCGATGGCGGCCTGCTTGCCCATGCCGAGCACCTTGACCGGCGCCTCGATGAGGTTTTCCAGCACGGTCAGATGGGGCCAGAGATTGTACTGCTGGAACACCATGCCCACCTTGCGGCGCAACGCCTGGGCTTCCCGGGCAAATTCCCCCCTGGAGAGGGTCGACGGGAAAGAAAATTCACTCTGGCCGATGCGCAGGGTGCCGGCGTCCGGGGTGTCGAGCAGGTTGAGCATCCGCAGCAGCGAGCTCTTTCCCGCACCGCTGGGCCCCAGCAATACCAAGGTTTCACCGGGATTGGTGCGAAAAGAGACCTGCTGCAGGACGGGCTGCTTGTGCCAGGACTTGTCGATAGCTGTTAATTCAATACCCATACAACCTGATTGAATAAATTTTCAAAATTTCGTCCTGATTTTAATCTCAACAAGGGACGATGCAAGCTAAACTTGCATCGATATGCAGTACAAACCGCAGTTCCTTGCCAAAAAAGGCATATGAATGCAAAATGGCCGGGCTGAAACCAGCTGCCGCCTGCCCTACACAGGCCGCCACCCTCCCTCATTCGTGAGTCCAAGATGAAGCATAACGACAAGCAAGAAAAACTGGCGAAGGCCTTTAAAGCCTTGCTGAAAGAAGAACGATTTGGCTCCCAGGCAGAGATAGTCACCGCCCTGCAAGAGATGGGTTTCGAAAACATCAACCAGTCCAAGGTATCGCGCATGCTGAGCCGCTTCGGCGCCGTTCGCACCCGCAATGCCAAGATGGAGATGGTCTACTGCCTGCCGGTGGAACTGGGCGTGCCCACCACCTCCAGCCCCCTCAAGAACCTGGTACTGGATGTGGACCACAACGGCGCCCTGGTGGTGATCCACACCAGCCCGGGAGCGGCCCAGCTCATCGCCCGCCTGCTCGACTCCCTCGGCAAGGCGGAAGGGATCCTCGGCACCATCGCCGGTGATGACACCATCTTCATCACCCCGACCAGCGACACCGACATCGAAGAGCTCTACCTCTCCGCCCTCGAGCTGTTCGAACAGACCCCCTGAGCGGGTCCCGCCATCAGGGCGGCGCGACCCCAACGCAAGATCCCGGCCTAGGCCGGGATCTTTGTTTTCACGACGGCTCGCCCTGTTCGGCGACGCCTCACTGCCCCTGGCGTTGCAGGAAGTCGGTTGAAGGGGCGAAGAAGGCGGCCCCCGTCACCGCCCTGGTGAAGCGCAGCAGGTGGTCGAAGTGGCCGCTCTCCCCCTTGTACATGCTGGCCAGCATGGCATTGAAGTGCGCCTGGGTGCGGCAGCAGGAGATGAAGTAGAGCCCCTGCTCCTTCATGGTGCCCCAGGGCATGCTCTGGCGCAGTATCTCCATGGATTCACCCTTGGGGGTCTTGAGGTTGACCCGCTTGATGTGGGAGGTCAGCGGCTTGTCGGCAGAGGCGTACTCTATGTTGTCCTGCTTGGTGCGCCCTATGATGTCCTCCTGCTCCTTCAGTGCCAGTCGTTCCCATTCGCTCATGGCATGCACCCAGCGCTGCACATGCAGGTAGGAGCCCCCCGCAAATTCACCGCCATCCACCAGCGCCACCTCGGCCCTGTGTTCACCCTGGGGATTCTCGGTGCCGTCGACGAAACCGGTCAGGTCCCGGCAATCCTGGTTGCGAAAACCGCGCATCTCCTCCGCCAGTTCTACCAGCCCCCCCAGCAGGGCCATCAGCCGCTGGCCGGCATGGTGCAACACGTCGACCCGATCGGCCCGCAGCTGCACGAACAGATCGAAGGGGGTGTGGGGCGCCTGCTGGCCATTGGCCTCCTGGGCCATGAAGCCGCGAAACTGGGGCGGACGCGCCAACGGGTAGAGGCTGTCCCAGGCTTCGGAACCGACCGCCAGCAGGCCGGTGAAGCCTGCGTCGGGAAAATCGGCGCTGACGGACTGCCACAGGGTAGGCACCTTGGCGAGGCGGCGGACCAGCTCGGCGCGGTCACCGACCCGGTTGAACATCAGATAGAGGGCATGCAGGTTAGGCTCTGCGCAGATCCCGGCTTGGGCGTTCATTCATTTCTCCCATGTGTGAGCATCGGTCGATCATAGAGTCGCCCGATTATAAAGCAATGACTGGCTGGATCCTTGACATGGCGCAGGGCCGGTCCCTCATAAGGGGTCGAACAGCACCAGAGGATGAGGCGCCACCTGCACCCGGGCGCGCCCCAGCGTCAGAGGCTCGCTGATGCTGGCCTCCAGGATCAGCCCGTCGCAGGCCAGCTGCACCCGACAGTGATGGCCGAGAAACTGCTGCTCCACCAGGGTCAGCGGCCCCGCCTCGTCCCCCCTGAGCTGCAACTGCTGGGGTCTGAGCATCAGCTGCAGACGGGCGCCAAGGGGGCGGCCATGGGGCTCGCTGCCACGTATGGTACCGATGGCAGTGGTCAGGCTCCATTCGTCCACCACCTCGGCATCCAGATAGTTGACCCCACCGAGGAACTCGGCCACGAAGCGGTTCTCGGGACGGCGATAAAGACGCTCAGGCTCGCCCACCTGCTCGATCTGGCCGGCACGAAACAGCGCCAGCCGATCGGCGAAGGCAAAGGCTTCCTCCTTGCTGTGGCTGACGAAGACGGCTCCTATCCCCTGTCCCTTGAGCAGGGCGCGGATCTCCAGGATGAGCTTCATTCTCACCTGGGTATCGATATTGGAGAAAGGTTCGTCCAGCAGCATCAGCCTGGGCTTGCACACCAGGGCGCGGGCGATGGCGACCCGCTGCTGCTGGCCACCGGAGAGCTGATGGGGATAGCGCTCCCCCAGCCCCTGCAGGTTGACCAGGTTGAGGGAAGCCTCCACCGCCTCGCGGCGCTCGCGCCGGCCGCGTCCCTCCAGGCCAAAGCCGATGTTCTCGGCCACCGTCAGGTGGGGAAAGAGGGCATAGTCCTGGAAGATCATGCCGATGCCCCTGTCCTCCGGCGCCATGGTCACACCGGGGCCATCGAGCAGCCGATCGCCAAGCAGAATGCGACCCTCAGCCAGGGGGATCAGGCCGGCAATGGCCTTGAGCAGCGTGGTCTTGCCGCAGCCGCTCGCTCCCAGCAGGCAGACGATCTCGTTGTCGGCCACCGACAGGGAGAGCTGCTCCAGCACATTGCGCCCGTTGTAACGGCAACTGACGCCCTCAATCTCCAAACAAGACACGACTCATATCCTCTCGTTCCTTGGGGCCGGCTCTGGGCCGGGCCGCCAGATGTAAAGCGGGCTCAGTGGCCCTTGCCATCCAGGCTGCGGTTGACCCAGATCAGGGGCACCAGACCGACCAGCACGATGACGATGGCGCCGAGGGCACCCCGTTCGAGCATCTCGTCCGACACGAACTGGTAGACATGGGTGGCCAGGGTCTCGAAGTTGAACGGCCGCAGCAGCAGGGCGGCCGGCAGCTCCTTCATGGATTCGATGAACACCAGCATGGCGCCGGCGAACAGGCCGCGCCGCACCAGGGGCAGGTGCACCCGCCTGAGCATGCCACCCGCCCCCTGCCCCAGGGAGCGGGCGGCCATGTCGAGACTGGGGGAGATCTTGCCCAGGCTGCTCTCCACCGAGCCAATGGCAATCGCCACGAAGCGCACCAGATAGCCGAAGACGATGGCGGTGAGGGTGCCGGTCAGCAGCAGGCCGGGCCCCTGTCTCCCCAACCACTCGGCCAGATCATTGATGGCAAAATCGAGGGCCGTGAGCGGTACCAGCACACCGATGGCGAGCACAGTGCCGGGCATGGCATAGCCCAGGGCGGCCAGGCGCAGGGGGATCAGGCTCTTGATCCCGCCATCGAGACGGCGGAAGAAGCCGAGCAGCAGGGCTACCCCCATGGCCAGCAGGGCGGTCAGGGTAGAGATGAGCAGGCTGTTGCCGGCGAATCGGACAAACTCCGGCGTCCATGAGAGGGCGAAATAACGCACCCCGTAATCGAGCAGGATGGCGAACGGCAATATGAAGCCCGCCACGACCAGTCCCCAGCACCAGCACCCGGCCAGCCAGCGCCCCATGCCCCCGAGGGGATAGCGCAGCGGCTGCTCGAAGCCCATGGACTTCTGGAACACCTGCTGACGGGCCCGGGAGCGCCGCTCCAGCGCGATCAGCAAGACCACCGCCAGCAGCATCAGACAGGAGAGCTTGGCCGCCGTGGCCAGGCTGCCATAGCCGAGCCAGGTATCATAGACGGCGGTGGTGAGGGTGTTGATGGCAAAGAAGTGCACCGTGGCAAAATCCGCCAGCGTCTCCATGGCCACCAGGGAGACCCCCACCATGATGGCGGGGCGAGCCAGGGGCAGACTGAGACGGCGAAAGCTCTGCCAGGGGTTGCACCCCAGCAGGCGGCTCGACTGGATCAGGCTGACCGACTGTTCCAGGAAGGAGGCCCGCGCCAGCAGATAGACATAGGGAAACAGCACCAGGGCCAATACCCAGGCGGCGCCGCCGAGGGAGCGAATGGCCGGGAACCAGTAATCCGCCGGACTCTGCCAGTCGAACAGGGCTCGCAGGGCAGCCTGCAGCGGGCCTGAGTAATCAAACAAGTCGGTATAGACGTAGGCCACTATGTAGGAGGGCATGGCCATAGGCAGCATCAGCGCCCACTGCAGGGCGCGGCGGCCCGGCACCTGGCACATGGCGACCAGCCAGGCGGTCGGCACCCCGAACAGCAGGCTGAGCAGGACCACCCCCAGCACCAGCAACAGGGTATTGGTGAAATAGGTAGAGAGCACGGTGTCGGCCAGATGGGCGAACAGATCCCCATCCGCCGAGAGCGCGGAAAACAGCAGTGCCAGAACGGGCAAAACCAGCAGCAGGGCGCAGGCCCAACCGCTGGCTATCCAACCAAATCGTTTCATGAGTCCACAAAAATGGATGGGGCACCTGGCCCCATCGGATTAGAGATCGAACTGGACTTCGTCGAGCAGCGCCAGGGCATCCTTGCGGTGCTTGGCATAATCGCTGACCGGCAGGGCATCGACCTTGAAATCGCCCCAGGACTTGACCATGGCGGACGGCTCGACACCGGGCTTGACCGGGTACTCGGCATTCACGTCCGCGTACATGTGCTGCGCCTTGTCGCCGGCAAGGAACTCCATCAGCTTCTGGGCTTCTGCCTTGTTCTTGGCGTACTTGGTCATGGCCACGCCGCTCACGTTGACATGGGCACCGCGATTGGTCTGGTTCGGGAAGTTGATCTCGACCGCGTCGGCCCAGGACTTCTGCGCCGGGTCTTTCAGCATGGCGCCCAGGTAGTAGCTGTTGCCGAGGGAGATGTCGCAGATGCCATCCTTGATCGCCTTGACCTGATCCCGATCGTTGCCCTGGGGCTTGCGCGCCAGGTTGGCCTTGACCCCTTCCAGCCAGGTCTTGGCGTCCGCCATGCCGTGATGGGCGATCATGGAGGAGACCAGGGCGACATTGTACTCGTGCTTGCCGCTACGTGTACAAATTTTCCCTTTGAATTCAGGCTTGACCAGATCTTCATAGCTGATGGTATCGAGCTTGCCCAGACGCGCCTTGCTGGAGTAGATGGCGCGCACCCGGGTGGTCAGGGCGAACCACTGATTGTCCGGATCACGATAGGCAGCCGGGATGTTCTCCTGCAGCAGCTTGCTGTCCACCGGCTGCACCAGCCCCTTGTCGACCAGATCGGTCAGGCGGCTGATGTCGACGGTCAGCATCAGGTCGGCCGGGGAGAGTTTGCCCTCGCGCTCCAACCGCTCGTTGAGGCCCTCTTTGGCGAACACCACGTTGACCTTGATCCCCGACTCCTGCTCGAACTGCTGGATGATGGGTTTGATCAGCTCATCCTGACGGCTCGAGTAAACATTCACCTGCTGTGCGGCCAGGGCAGCCGGCGTGGAGATGGCGGTAAAGGCCATGGCCAACAGAGTCTTCTTCATCATGAAATCAATCCCTTGGGTGGATAGAGTGAGAACTATTGTCGTTTGCATTCTGCCTCAGCAGCTTGCCCCATCGCAAGACGATCCCCTGCGCTGGCTCACATATTTATTCCATGATGAATAAAAAGGGCCGGATGGAATCCCATCCGGCCCTGCATGACAGCCCTCGTTATCAGTGGCTGGCTTTGACCGTCACGAATTCGGGGTAGGCATCCACGCCGCATTCGTGCATGTCCACACCCATCATCTCTTCCTCTTCGCTCACCCGGACACCCAGGGTGGCCTTCAGCACGGCCCACACCAACAGGGAGGCAAGGAAGACCCAACCGAAGATCACCGCGGCGCCGAGCAGCTGGGCCCCGAAGGTGGTCGCCTCGTTGCTGAAGGGCACGACCATCAGGCCGAAGAAGCCGCAGACACCGTGTACCGAGAGGGCACCGACCGGATCATCGATCTTGACCTTGTCGAAGCAGACGATGGCATAGACCACCAGCACACCGGCCAGCACACCGATCAGGCTCGCGAACAGCGGGCTCGGGGAGGCGGGGTCGGCCGTGATGGCCACCAGGCCAGCCAGGGCGCCGTTCAATACCATGGTCAGGTCGGCCTTGCCCCAGGTCAGCTTGGTCACCAGCAGGGCGCCGAGGGCGCCGGTCGCAGCGGCGGCATTGGTGTTGACGAAGACGGCACCGATGGCGGTGGCGTTGGCCGCATCGGACAGCATCAGCTGGGAGCCACCGTTGAAGCCGAACCAGCCCATCCACAGGATCAGGGTCCCCAGGGTCGCCAGCGGCAGGTTGGAGCCGGGGATCGGGTAGATCTCGCCGTTCTTGCCATATTTGCCACGGCGCGCACCCAGGATCAGCACGGCGGCCAAGGCGGCGGCGGCACCGGCGAGGTGCACTATGCCGGAGCCGGCGAAGTCGGAGAAGCCCGCCTCTTTCAGGAAGCCGCCACCCCAGGTCCAGTAACCCTCGACCGGGTAGATGACCCCCGTCATCACCACGCAGAACAGCAGGAAGGACCAGAGCTTCATCCGCTCGGCGACGGCGCCGGAGACGATGGAGGTCGCGGTCGCCACGAACACCACCTGGAAGAAGAAGTCAGACTCGAGCGAGTGGCTGGCATCTTCGGCCTGGGTGCCGATCAGGGTGCCGAAGCTGGGCAGCCAGCCGCCAGCGCCGTTGTCGACGTACATGATGTTGTAGCCGATCAGCAGATACATGACGCAGGCGATGGTATACAGCAAAATGTTCTTGGTCAGGATCTCGGTGGTGTTCTTGGCGCGCACCAGACCCGCTTCCAGCATGGCGAAACCGGCGGTCATCCACATGACCAGCACACCGGACATCAACAGATAAAAGGTGTCCAGCGCAAACCGCAGCTCACTGACACTCTTGGCTAACTCTTCCATGATTCTCTCCTACCAGCTCTCTATCTTGGTTGCTTACAGCGCTTCGGCGTCGGTTTCACCGGTACGGATCCGCACCGCCTGCTGCAGGTCGTAAACGAAAATTTTGCCGTCACCTATCTTGCCGGTGTAGGCGGCCTTGCAGATTGCTTCGATCACGCTCTCCACGTTGTCGGCTATGGTGGCTATCTCCAGCTTGACCTTGGGCAGAAAGTCGACCTGATACTCGGCGCCACGGTACAATTCGGTGTGTCCCTTCTGGCGGCCAAACCCCTTGACCTCGGAGACGGTCAACCCCTCGACCCCAAGGTTGGCAATGGCTTCACGAACATCGTCCAACTTGAAGGGCTTGATAATCGCTGTAATCAGTTTCATCTGGTTGCTCCCAATCCATGGTGTGTCGATATAGGGCAATCAATTCTTGTGCCAACAATTTTTAGTGTTATTTTTCAGATAGATAACTCTTTTCTCTCCCGCAGCCTCCGGCCAGGCTCCCCAAGGGAGAGCAGAGCGCCCCACAATGAGGCACCATCCTTAAACAAGGTTAAAAAATGCACCAACTTGGTTCAGTGACCCCATGCTAGTCATCTCAAACAACGTGACCCTGCCCTGGCACGAGCTGCAATTCCAGGCCATGCGTGCCCAGGGCGCCGGAGGGCAGCATGTCAACAAGACGGACTCCGCCGTCTGGCTGCGCTTCGACTACCGCCACTCCCCCAGCCTGCCGGATCTCTACAAGGAGGGCCTGGACAAGCTCAGCGACAGCCGGGTCCACGACGGCTTCATCCTGATCCGGGTCGAGACCCACCGCAGCCAGGACATGAACCGCAAGGAAGCCATGAACCGGCTGGTGGAACTGCTGACCAAGGCGGCATGGCGCCCCAAGACGCGGCGCCCCACCAAGCCGACCAAGGGTTCCCAGCGCAGGCGGGTCGAGGCCAAGAAACGCAAGGGGGACATCAAGTCCGGGCGCGGCAAGATCACCCTGGAGTGAGGCGAGTCCGCCCGGGGCCAGGTACCCATGACAAGAGCAGGGAGAATGAACACAGGATGAAGGGGCTTCTCAGAAGGGCTTCAGGAAGCCGCTGGCATGATGCGGGCGTACCTGGTGGCGTACCACCATGCAGGTATACCCATGTGACGCTTCCGATCTGTTTTCCCGCGCCTCCCCAGAGGCGCTTTTTTTATGTCCGCTTTCCCCTCCCGCTCTTTGTCCCAAAGCCGGAGTCATCCTGTTCAGCGCGGCATGTCGATACCCGGGAGACGGCCATAAAAAAGGCCCGCCGAGGCGGGCCATGACCGGAAGGTGCTAGCTTCAAGGGTCAATCAGAGGGCGAGGAACAAGCCTGCCAGCGCGGCGCTCATCAGGTTGGCGAGCACCCCTGCCAATATGGCTCGCATGCCGTAGCGAGAGATGAATGCCTTGCGTTCCGGCACCATGGCCCCCAGGCCACCGATCAGGATCGCCATGGAGGAGATATTGGCGAAGCCACACAGGGCGAAGGTGACGATGGCCTTGCTCGAGGCGCTCAGGGTCTGATCCTGCACCAGGGCGATGAAGGCGACGAACTCGTTGATGACTACCTTGGTGCCGATCAGGGCGCCCGCCGCCTGGGCCTGATCCCAGGGCACACCGATGAGCCAGGAGACGGGGGCAAACAGCCAGCCCAGGATGATCTGGAAGCTCAGCTCCCAGCCAAACAGAGCACCACCCCAGCCGAGCAGGCCGTTGAGCAGGGCGATCACCCCGACGAAGGCCAGCAGGGTGGCCCCCACGGCAACCGCAATATTGAGGCCGGCCATGGCGCCGTCGGCCGCCGCCTCGATCACGTTGGTGGCACGGGGGATCTCCACGTCCTGATGGTGATCCTGCTCATGCTCGGCCGGGGGCACCAGGATCTTTGCCATGGCCAGACCCGCAGGCGCCGACATGAAGGCCGCGGCGATCAGGTATTTCAGCTCCACCCCCAGGCTGGCGTAGCCCACCAGGGTGCCACCGGCAACCGAGGCCAGGCCGCAGCTCATCACAGCGAAGAACTGGGAGTCGGACATCCTGGCGAGATAGGGTTTGACCACCAGGGGCGCCTCCACCATGCCGACGAAGATGTTGGCGGTGGCGGAGAGGCTCTCGGCCCGGCCCGTTCCCAGCAGCCGTTGCAGGCCGCCGCCCAGCAGGGCGATGATCCGCGGCATCAGACCTATGTGGTAGAGGATGGCGATGACGGCGGAGAAGAAGATGATGACGGGCAGCACGTTGAACGCAAAGATGAAGCCCAGCTTGAACTTGGCAAGATCCCCGAACAGGAAGGCGATCCCCTCCTGGCCGTAACCGATCACATGGCTCACGCTCTCGCTGACGGCGTTGAGCACCCGCTGCCCGGCCGGCAACCAGAGCACCAGGGCGGCGAAGACCACCTGCAGGCAGAGGGCGCCCCCCACTGTTCTCAAGGGAATACGACGACGGTTATCGGAGCAGAGGGCGGCGAGCGCCAGGATACAAAGCATGCCGAGCAGGGCGATCATGGGGGACTCCATCAGGGATTTTCGATGGGCGCGGATTCTGCGCGCCCCTGCCCAGCACGGCAAGTCCGCCTGCGTTACAGCCCTGTTAGCAAAAACGTTTGCCCCGCGCAGGTTTCGCCAACTGCCTGATTTGGCTCGATTTTGGGATCAGGCGAAAACCAGCATTTCTTGATGGAAACAATCATTCCTCCACGCCGGACAATTTGCCCCCGACCCAGGGGGCGAGCCGCCGTGCCCAATAGGGCTCCTGGCCGAACCCCTCCTTGAGAAAATCGATGAACAGACGGATCTTGGGATCCAGGTGTTCGCGCCTGGCATAGACGGCGTGCACCGCCATCTTCTGGCTCGGGCGCCAGTCCGGCAGCAGGGGGATCAGGGCGCCCGATTGCAGCTCCTTGTCCAGCAGGTAGTTGGCGATATAGGCCACCCCCAACCCGGCCAGGGCGGCATCGCGCACCGCCTCCGCCAGATCCACCCGATAGTTGCCCGCCACCTGCACGCTCTGGCGCTCCTTCCCCTTGCGAAAGTGCCACTCGTGGTAACGCCGCTCCCGGCTCTGGTAGGTGATGCAGTTGTGGTGGATCAGATCCTTGGGGGTCAGCGGGGTGCCGTGGCCGAGCAGATAATCGGGCGAGGCCACCAGCACGAAGCCGATGTCGGCCAGACGCTGGCCTATCAGCCCCTCCGGCTTGTCTTCATAGGTGGTGATCCAGAGATCCAGCCCCTCATCCACCAGGTTGGTCTTGTGGTCGAACAGGGAGACCTCCAGCTCCAGATCGGGGTAGCGCTGCTGGAACGCCTTGAGCCGCGGGATCACATGGAGTCGGCCGAAGGACTGGCCCACCCCAAGGTGGAGCACGCCGCTCACCTTGCCGCGCCGATCCGCCACCATGGATTCGGCCTCCAACGCCACCGCCACCAGAGCGCGGCAGTGGCGGGCATACTCCTGACCCAGCTCGGTCAGGGCGAAGCGGCGGGTGGTGCGCTGCACCAGCTGGGCCCCCAGCTCGGCCTCGAGCTGGGCCAGCTGCTTGCTGATATGGGACTTGGAGACGCCAAGGCGCCTGGCGGCGGCGGAGATGCCCTGCTCGCGAACCAGGGCATCGAAGATCAACATCTGCGGTAATCGGTGCAGCACGGGGTCACCAGGTTGGAGGGTGGGCCTCCATTATTCCAGAGCCGCCCGATCAGGGGTAGGGCCGCGTCCCCCTTGCGGGCGGGCGCCCTGCCCAGGACGTCATGATAGAACCCCGGTGCCCCTGCCAGGCACCCGGGTGACTAGCGGCCGAGTGCCTCCCTGAGCTCCCGCTGCAGGGGGTCGGCCACCGGACTCTGTCTGGCACCATAACTGCCGATAAGCTGGCCATCACGGCCCACCAGGTACTTGTGAAAGTTCCAGTTGGGAGCATCCCCGTCGGCCGCGGCGGCCAGTCCCTTGAACAAGGGCGCCGCATCCGAGCCCCGCACCGCCACCCGGTTGAACATGGGAAAACTGACCCCGTAATCCCGGCGACACACCTCGGCGGTCTTGTTCTCGTCATCGGCCTCCTGCCAGAAGTCATTGGAGGGAAAGCCCAGCACCATCAATCCCTCCGCCTTGTGATCCTGATAGAGCCGCTCCAGATCCCGGAACTGGCCGCTGTAACCGCAATAGGACGCGGTATTGACCACCAGCACCACCTTGCCCTCGGTCAGCTGGCAGAGGTTGTGGCGCTGGGTGCTGTTGAGCTCCCGCATCTCCACGTTGAAGTAATCGGGACAGGCGGCGGATGCCATCCCGCTCCCCAGCAGCAACCACAAGGCACTCCATTTCATCGCCAGCACTCCTCTTCGGTTTATCCGTCATACGCGACGCCCGCCCGCCGGGTTCACTCTCAATAAAGCGCAATGCCGGTCAGCCAGCCATGGCCCCAGAAGATGAGCAGGGTGTATGCCGCCAACCCCAGGGCCAGCGTCACCAAGGTGCCCTGCCAGTTCGCCTCGGGTCTGGGTACCTGGCCCCAGTCACGAAGCGATATCCAGATGATGCTGACGATTGCCCAGACGCCCAGGCCGCCAAACAGCACCAGGGAGCGGGCCTCGGCATTGACCAGCAGATGGGTACCACACCAGATCAGCACCCCAAGCAGCTGGGGATGGCGCAACCAGCGCCGAAAATGGTTCGGTCCCTGGCCGGCGAAGAAGAGGATCAGGGCCAGCGGCATCAAGCCCTGGACAGCCATGGGCCCCCAGGAGGGCAGGAAGTAGAGCGGCATGGGATAGAGGCTGCGCCAGCCGGCGATGATGAGGGCGATGGCCACCAGCAGCAGCAGGGAGAAACAGCCCTTGTAGCGGTTCTCCCCCAGACGCTCCCTGAGCCGGGCGCGATGGGCCGGGGCGAAGCAGGGATAGAGGTGTACCAGCGTGAACAGCAGCACACCCAGGATCAGCATCAACATGGTCACCTCCTCGTCGTCAGGCATCACTATGACGCAAACGGGCCCGCTGGCCTACAGAAACCACTGGGCCCGCGGGGCAGAACAGAGGAGAAAAAGATACCGGCCAGAGGCCGGTATTGGAAAACGCCACACAGGATGTGACGACGGGATCAGAGGCCCAGTCGGTAGAGGGCCGCCACGTTGCGGGCCGTGAGCTGCAGATTGGTGGTGGCGGTGGCCAGCGCCTCCGGCAGGGACATGGCGCGGTTGACCACGGCGAACACCGCATCCAGCCCGTGCTCGTGCACCACGCCGCAGTCGTCGGTGAGGCAACCGGCGATGCCGATCACCGGCTTGCCGAACTGCTTGGCGCAGCGGGCCACCCCGATGGGCGTCTTGCCGTGGATGGTCTGGCTGTCGATGCGCCCCTCCCCTGTGATCACCAGATCCGCATCGGCCACCGCCTCGGCCAGGTTCAGCGCCTCGATGACGATCTGGATGCCGGGTTTGAGTTCGGCGCCGAGCAATCCTACCAGGGCGGCCCCCATGCCGCCTGCGGCCCCCGTGCCCGGGATCTCCTTCACCTGGCGGCCCAGGGCCTGCTCGATGCAGTCCGCGTAGCGGGCCAGATTGGCATCCAGCTCGGCCACCATCTCTGGGGTGGCGCCTTTCTGGGGACCGAACACGGCGGACGCCCCTTTCGGGCCGCACAGCGGATTGTCCACGTCGCAGGCCACCTCTATGGTGAGCCCGGCCAGACGGGAGTCCAGCCCGCTCAGGTCGATGGTGGAAAGCTCACCGAGACCAGCGCCGCCCAATGCGATGGGGCTGCCATCCGCTTTCAGGAGCTTGCCGCCGAGGGCCTGGATCATGCCGGCGCCGCCGTCATTGGTGGCGCTGCCGCCGATGCCGAGGATGAGGTGGTTCACCCCCATCTCCAGCGCGGCCAGGATCAGCTCGCCGGTGCCGACGCTCGAGGTGAGCCGCGGATTGCGCTGCTCGGGCGCCACCAGATGCAGGCCGGAGGCCGCCGCCATCTCGATCACGGCCCGCTTGCCATCCCCCAGCAGACCGACGAAGCCCTGCACCCTGTTGCCGAGGGGGGCCGTCACCTCGACCGGCAGGATGCGGCCACCGGTGGCATCCACCAGGGACTGCACCGTCCCCTCGCCGCCATCGGCCATGGGCAGCTTGACGTAGGTGGCATCCGGCAGCACCTGCTTGAAACCGGCCTCGATGGCATCGGCCACCGCCATGGCGCTCAGGCTCTCCTTGAATGAATCGGGGGCAATAACAATTTTCATATCAGTTCCTTAGGCGAGGCCAAACACGCCAAACATCAGGGTGGAGACAACGGCAATGGTCAGACCGACCGCGGTTTCGTAGGGGATGAGCTTGAGGCGCTCACCCACACCCATGTGGACGCTGCCGCCGGTGGCATGGAAGAAGGAGCCGTGGGGCATGTGGTCGAACACGGTGGCGCCGGCGTGGATCATGGCGGCCCCCGCCAGACCGCTCACCCCAAGTTCAATCAGGGTGGCGCTGAACACGTTGGAGGCCACCACGGTCCCGGCGGTGGTCGAGGCGGTCGCCAGCGACATCAGGGCGCCGGAGATGGGGGCCAGCAGGTAGGAGGGCAGGCCGGAGGCGGTCAGACCGCTGATCAGCACATCCTTCAGACCTGAGTTGGCTATGATGCCCGCCAGAGTCCCCGTACCCAGCAGCATGATGGCCACCGGCGCCATGCGGGCCAGGCCCGAAACCGCAAACTGGTTCACCTTGCGAAACTTGCCCATCATGAGAGCCCCCACCAGGCCGCCGAGGGGCAGCGCAATGAGCGGATCCACGACTATGCCGGCGACGGGACGCAGGGCCAGCAGCAGGATGGCCACCAGGGGCGCGCTGATGGCGGCGGCAAAGCCCGGCAGTTTGGTGCCCTCGAAGCTCACCACCTCATCGGCGGCCACCTTGCTGCCCCGGTTGTTGAGGCGCTTGGCGAGCCAGTAGGCCATCACCAGACCGAACAGGCCCGGAATGATGCCGGCCGCCATGACGGAGGTGAGGGGCAGGTGGAAGGCATCGGCTGCCGCGATGGCGTTGGGGTTGGGGGACATGACGTTGCCCGCCTTGCCGCCCCCTATCATGGCCAGCAGTATGGCCGGCTTGGAGAGATCGGCACGGCGGGCGATGGCCAGCGCGATGGGGGCGACCGTGATGACGGCCACGTCCACGAAGACGCCGACCGCAGTCAGGATCAGGGTGGCCAGAGCCAGAGCCAGCAGGGCGCGGGTCTCGCCCAGTTTCTTGACGATGGTCTCGGCGATGGTGGTGGCGGCCCCCGATTCGATGAGCACGCCGGCCAGCACGCCCGCCGCCAGGATCCGCATCACCGCCGTGGTGATCCCCTGGGCGCCGCCGATCATCAGGGCGACGGTCTGGGTCAGGTCGGCGCCACCAATCAGGCCACCGGCCAGGGCGCCGACTATCATGCCGTAGGCGGGCGGCACCTTCTTCAGGATGAGGAAGATGGCGATGGAGAGTGCCGCGAGGGCACCAAGGGCGGTAACCGGGATCATGACGAGCACCTTGAGCTGTGAAGATGCTCGCCATTATCGGGATCCGGCGCGGGAAAGCTTTGTAAAAAATGCCAAAAAGCAGACCGTTAAATGATGGCTTTTTGTTAGAAATGACAATTCAATCGCCGAGATTGAGCCCGAGATAGAGCAGGAACTTGTCGTCTAACTTGTTGAAATGCAAACCGGTTATCTGCTCTATCCGGCTCAGCCGATAGCGCAGGGTATTGGGGTGGATGAAGAGCGTTTCGGCACAGGGATGCAGATCACAATCCTGCAAGAAATAGTGGCGCAGTGTCTTTTGCAACACCCCCTTGCGGTCCGCCTGGGCCAGCTTTTGCAGCGGAGCCCGCAGCTGATCCGCCTGCCAGGAGTCCGCCAGGCTGCCGAGCAGCACAGGCAGACGGTAATCCTCGAAGAAGTAGACCTGCTTGCGCGGCGCCTGGCGCAAGCCAAGGCGCAGGGTATCCCGCGCCGTCTGATAGGAGCGGGCCAGACCGCCTGTGCCTGCGAAGTAGTCCCCCACCCCGATGCGCACCTTGAAATGGGGAATACGGGCAAGCAACTGCCGGATGCGGCTGCGCTCCTGGGACGATTGCCAGACTCCCTGCTCCAGCTGGGCCGGTTTGAGCACCACTATCTCGTCCAGGCCATTGATGGCCACCAGGTTGTCCCGCTGCGGGTACTCCAGCAACTCCACCAGCTCCCTCATCTGGGCGGGCTCGGCCTCCTCCAGCGCCAGCACGGCCACCACCCTGGGCTGGGCGAGATCCAGACCGAGGAAACGGGCCGCCTGTTGCAGCTGATCCACCCGTCCCTCGCCGCGGATGAGCTGCAGCACCAGCTCCTCCTTGTGGCGCTTGTCCCATTGCAGCTGCTCGGTGAGCGCCGCCTGCTCCAGGATAAGCTCGGCCGTCATCCTCACCAGCTCGGCGTAAGCGCGCACTATGTCCGGATCCCCAGAGATGCCGATGACCCCGAGCAGCTCCCCCTGATAGGCGATGGGCAGATTGATGCCGGGCCTCACCCCCTTGAGCTGCTGGGCGGTGGCGTCGCTTATCTCCACCACACGGTTCTCGGTCAGGGCCAGCACGGCCCCCTCGTGGCGCTGGTGCAGCCGCTCCGGATTGCCGGAGGCGATGATAAGCCCCCGTTCGTCCATGACGTTGACCGAGAACGACAGTATCTTCATCGCCCGGCTCACTATCTGCCGGGCGAGCTGTTCATTGAGTTGCACATTGGACTCCTGTGACGCGCTTCCCTGTTCGCCTCGGCACCCTGAACGTCACATCATCAAGACAAGCGAGGAGGGGATCGCTAGAATAGGCCACTTTACTCCAAGTGACGCCGGAATCGGTATCCGCGCCGTCCCCTGGAGTGCCCGCTCCTGTCGAGCGGGCATCCAGCCGCGAGAACACCTCTATGGATTATGAATTTCGCCGCGATCCCTTCGGTGGCTATCGCGCCCGCTTCTCCATGGGCCATGAGGCCATCGGCCAGTGGCTGATCGACGAGGTGGGCAAAGACGAGGAGAAGCTCGACGCGCTGTTCGCTGTCATCGACCAACTGTCTTGTCGCAGCCTGGCGGAGTACAAGCTGCTGGGGGGCGACTATTCGCTGCTGCTGACCCAGGAGGAGGCCGAAGTGAAGGCCAATGTCCTCAATATCGAGCAGGACGAGGATCTCGACGATCTCGCCTACTACGATGATGAACAGCTGGCCATGTGCGGGCTGGAAGACTTTGCCCAGGTACTGACCTCCTGGCGTGCCTTTATCCGCAACGAGGATATGGGCTGACACATTTCGGGCCAAGCGCCCATTGCAACCAACAGGATTGACCATGTCCATTTACGATTTTGATGACGAACTGCCGGAAGACGAAGAACAGGAATCCAGCCAGAAAGCCGCCGTGCCTGCCAAGAAGAAGGGCAAGCAGGTGATGAACACCCAGGTAAACCTGAGCCCGCGCGATGCCAGCCGGCTCAACGGCCTGCACGTCGAAGCCATCACCACCCTGGACGATGTCAGCCTGCCGAAGAACGTCATCTTCAAGGCCGGCCTCATTGCCCTGGGCGAACTGGAAGCCAGCAAGCGCGCCGATATCATCGCCCGCGTCATCGCCGAATCAGGCCGATAAGCCCCTGGGCGCGCCGGCAACCAGCCAGCGTCGCCGGGTTTCTCGCGAACCTGGCCAGATCCCAAAGCCGGAGCCTCAGCTCCGGCTTTTTTATTGCCCGGCGCGAGCGCAAAGCAGAAGCAGGAAGGGATCCGACCAGTCTCTCCCGCCTTGTGCGGGAGGCCAGGGATCGTTAAGGTGCGCCCCTCGCACAAGGAGACTCAATGCTGCCACTACCTGACACTCTCATCTGGGGCGCCCTGGGGCTGGCCGTGCTGCTCTGCCTCGCCCGCCAGCGCCTGCCCGGCCTCATGCTGCTGGGGGTATCCCTGCTGCTGGCCCTCTGGCTGGAACGCATCACGCCTCCCGCCCTGCTGTTTACCCTGGCGGGCCTGGTGCTGGCCTGGCGCACCCCCGCCCTGTCCCCCCCCTGGCGCGGCGTCGCACTGGCGCTGGTCCTGGCCTGGGCACTGGCCCTGATGCTGCATCTGGTGCCGGGCTTTGCCAATCTCAAGGTGCTGGATCGGGTGCTGGCCGGCCCCGCCAGCGTGCCCTTCACCCTCTACCTCAATCTGGACAAGCCGCTGATCTTCTTCGCCCTGCTGCTGGCCTTCCCCGGCCTGCTCGGCCCGGGCGGCCCGGTGCGTTGGCGCCCCCTGGTCCTGCTGAGTCTGCCACTGGCCGCTCTGCTGATCACCGCCTGGCAGCTGGGGGCCCTCAGGCCCGAAGCGGGCCTGCCCCACTGGTGGTGGCTGTTTGCCCTGAACAACCTGCTGTTCACCTGCGTGGCGGAAGAGGCGCTGTTTCGCGGCCTGATCCAGCAGGGGATAGCCGCACGCAGCCGGGTCTGGCTTGGCGTGCTGGCCGCCAGCCTGCTGTTCGGCGCCGCGCACCTGGCCGGTGGCCCGCTGCTGATGCTGTTCGCCGCCCTGGCGGGGGCCTGCTACGGTCTGGCGTTCCAGCTTAGCGGCCGCCTCGCTGTCGCCATCCTCCTCCACTTCCTGTTCAACTTCGCCCACCTGGCCCTGTTTACCTACCCCCTGGCCAGCCGCTGATCCCCGGCGCCCCGCCCGGGGCGCCATGCTCGAGCTTCCATACAGCCCGTCCGCGCCGCCCCAATCATCTCCCTGGCGCCAGAGTGATGATTTATTGACCCAAGCCAAGATGGTGTCATCTCGGCCCCATAGAATGAACCAGTCACAATCACCACAATAAAAATCTAATTATCAGTTACATGGCTCATTCAGGATGCACACATGATGACAACCCGACGGGAGGAGGAAATTCGTTTCCCCGACCACTTATCACTGATCTCGACCACGGATCCCGCCAGTCACATCACCTATGCCAACCAGCACTTCTGTGACGTCGCCGGCTACAGCGCCGCAGAAATGGAAGGGGAACCCCACAATCTGGTGCGCCACCCAGACATGCCCAGGGCGGCCTTCGCCGACATGTGGCAGCGACTGCGCCAGGGCAAGAGCTGGATGGGGCTGGTCAAGAACCGCACCAAGAGCGGCCACTTCTACTGGGTCAACGCCTATGTCACGCCGATCCTCAACGAGCAGCGGCAGATCATCGAATACCAGTCGGTCCGCACCCGGCCGCAGGATCATGACATCGCCTGGGCAGAGCGGCTCTATGGCCGGATCCGTGACGGCAAGGCGCTGCCCTGGCTGACCCGGTTGACCCTGGAGCCTGGCCATCTCACCCTGCTGCTGTCCGCCACCGCCCTGGCCGGCGTCGCCGCCAGCCTGGCCACGGGTGAGCCAGGCTGGAGCTGGGCCCCCCTGCTCTGTTTGCTGGCCCAGATGGGGCATGGCTGGCAACTGCAACGGCGGCTTGCCCGCTTGCTGGCCATGGCGGGGGAGCAGCAGGGCACGCCCCTTAGCCAGCTGCTCTATGGCAGACGGCGGGACAGCCTGGCGGCCATCGAACTCTTGCTGCGCATGAAGAAGGCCGAGCTGCGGGCCGTGGTGGGCCGCAGCGCCGACACCAACCAGCAGATCCTGCAGGCGGCGGAGGACGACAGGGGGCATATCCAGGCCATAGACACCCACCTGCAACAGCAGCGGGATCAAAGTCAGCGACTGGCCGCGGCCATTACAGAGCTCAATGGCGCCATTCGTGACGTGGCCAGCAGCGCCCATGAAGCCAGTGCGCTGGTGAGCGAGGTGCAGCAGGTCTCTACCGAGGGGTTGCAGACCCTGGCCATCACCCGGTCATCGGTAGACCAGCTCCATCAGGAACTGGATGACAACCACCAGAGGCTGGCCCGCCTGACAGACGACAGCCAGAAGATCAGCGGGATCCTGGAGGTGATAGGCCAGATTGCGGATCAGACCAACCTGCTCTCCCTCAACGCGGCCATAGAGGCGGCCCGGGCCGGCGAACAGGGGCGCGGCTTTGCGGTGGTGGCCGACGAGATCCGGGCCCTGGCCCAGAAGACCCGCAGCGCCACCGGCGAGATCAGCGACATGATAGGGGCGCTGCAGCAGAGCACACGGCAACTCGCCCACGGCATGAGTCAGGGGGCCCAGACCTCGGAGCGCTGCCAACGGCATGTGGGCACCACGGCCGAGGTACTCAACCAGATCAATCTCATGCTGACCCGGGTGACCCATACCAGCGACGAGATTGCCCAGGCCGTCAGCCAGCAGGTGGATGTGACCGGCAGGCTGGATCAGGGGATCCAGCAGATCCACCAGCTGGCGAACCACACCGCAGACAACAGCCGTCAGGCCCTGGATGGCATCACCCTGCTGGTGGAGCGGCTGCACAACCTCTCCCGCCTGATCAACCAGTTCCACGACTGAGGCTTGCGGGGCGCGTCAGCCGGCGCATCAGTGCCATGACACCTGCGCCATAAAAAAGGGCCCGCATGGGCCCTTAACGTTGTTCAGGCCGTCAGGCCAGCGGGTAGCTCGCCGCCAACCCGTTCTCGCAATGCCAGTTTGCCCACAGCTTGTCGTCACTGCCCATCAGCAGGGTGGCGAAGTTGCGGGTGCGCAGGTAGAGGGGGGCGCCGAACGGCTTGAGCAACTCGGCGCGGATCAGCCGGTTCTCGTCGAGGTACTCGGGATCGTCGTTGGTCATGGCGAGGATCCCCATCCACTGGAACTGGGTGGGGCAAGGGTGGACTATGCCGGAGGAAACCAGCTGGTGCACATTGACCACCCCCTCCCGCTTGTCCTGGATGACGCCAAGGCAGCCCACGTGCACGTCGCCGGAGAGGATCAGGGTCTTGCTGTGCTGACCCTGCCGGCGCCTCAGCCTGGCGTTGTCCAGCAGCCGCATGATGAGGCGGGCCCGCTCCCCCTGATGGGACTTGGCGCGCCAGTGATCCTTGAGATCGTCGGTCAGCTCTTCCTCCCAGGGGGTGGCATCCAGCGCCGCCTCGGTGAAGGAGAAGTCGCGATAGACCACGGGCACCCCTGCCATCACCAGCAGGTGACCCGTGTCACAGGCCGCCAGGGCCCCGTTGATCTGATCCCACTGGGACTGGCTCATCACCTGGTTCAGGGTGCGGTTGGCCCGGTTGTCGAGCGCCAGGATCTGGTAGCCCCGAAAGCCGAGCCGCCAGGAGTGATGATTCAGAGCCTTGTCCAGCAGAGTCCCGTTGGCATCGCCGCGCAGCTGGAACAGCCGGAAGTACTTGGCAGCGGCGGCATAGATGGCCTGATAGACCTCGCAGCGCTGCAGATCCTCCGGGTAGCTGCCCCAGCCGTCGAAGATGTCGTGATCGTCCCACATCATGGCGCTCGGCACCCGGGCCAGCATGAAGGCGACCTCGAGGCGTCCCCACTGCTTGCAGTAGAGCTCGCAATAGAAGCGGTCGAGCTGCTCCACCATGGTCCGGGTCGCCTTGCGCCTGACCTTCTCCTCCCGATCCAGCTCGTTCCAGGCCTTGAGGGTCGGCACGCTTGTCCAGAGGGAGTCGGCATAGACCTGATCGCCCCCCATCAGCAGCAGGGAGAAGGGGTGCGCCTTGTGCTGCGCGGCCAGCTTGTCCCACATGGCGTAGGGAGCCGGGGTGGAGGTGAGCAGCTTGAAATCGGAGAAGCCGTTGCAGGAGGCGTAGCCTATCCGCACATGCTCCTTCTTGCCCGGCAGATAGAACTGCCATTTATCGTGTCCCGCCAGATCGTGCGCCGGTTTCTGATCCAGCAGGATCTCGTAGTCGACGGGGGTGCCGGCCTTGCTCTTGGGACTGGCCTGCCAGACGAGCCGCCAGAAGCCCCCTTTCGGGGTGTCCGCCTGCTTGCTGGCGGCCAGGACTTCGCCGTTGATCCTCACGGCCGCGCTCTTGCAGTCGGCCTCTGCCATAAAACAGACGCTGTATTCGGTCTCTGACTCGAGGCCCAGCAGGGGGCCCATTACCAGACGGGTCATTCGTCATCCCTCCATGGTGAAATCCATGGAGCATAGCGAAGGGAGCCTGATTTGATAGTGACCAGCTGGGCAAGCCAATGGGCCTTGACCTAGCTCCTGCCCTTGAACTGCTTGACGCTGCGCTTGGCCTGGGTGCGGCGATTCGCCTGCTTGTCCCGCGGCGCCCGCTTGCCCTCCCCGCTCGCAGGCTTGTCTGTCACCGGGAAGCCCTCAAGCTCCTCCAGCGGCAGCGCGCGACCGGTCAGGGTGCGGATGGCCGCGAGTGTCTCGGCCTCGCCGTGGCAGACCAGGGAGAGGGCGAGGCCTTTCTGCCCGGCGCGGGCGGTGCGGCCGATGCGGTGCACATAGACGGGGGCATTGGCAGGCAGGTCCAGGTTGATCACCACAGGCAGCGCCTCCACGTGGATGCCCCGCGCCATCAGATCCGTGGCCACCAGCACCCGCACCTTGCCCCCCTTGAAATCGGTTAGTGCCTGCTCCCGCGCCCCTTGATCCTTCTCGCCGTGCAGGGCGGCCACCGCTATGCCCGCCTTGGCAAGTTTTCTGGCCACGGCGTCCGCATCGTCCCTGGCGCTGATAAACACCAGCACCTGGGACCACGCCTGCCCCTTGAGCAGGCTGATGAGCGCAGGCACCTTGCTGCTCTTGTTGACCAGATGGAGCCGCTCCTCGATGTCGTCGGCCACGCTGTTGCGAGGATCCGCCTCCACCCGCACCGGCGCGTTCAACAGGCCGGTGGCCAGGGTCTCGAGTTCGGGGGGCAGGGTGGCGGAGAACAGCAGGGTCTGCCGCTCGATCGGCATGGCATTCATCAGCCACTGGATATCGGGCCAGAAGCCCATCTCCAGCAGGCGATCCGCCTCATCCAGCACCAGGGTACGCAGCTTGCCGAGGCCAAGCAGCCGCTGGGCCAGCAAGTCCCGCAGTCGCCCCGGGGTCGCCACCAGCAGTTGGGGCCCCAGGGCCAGCTCGGCCTGTTGCTGCTCCTGAGCCACCCCGCCGCACAGGGTCAGGACACGCAGCCCCAGCGCCTCGGCGACCCCTTGCAGCGCCGCACTCACCTGGCTCGCCAGCTCCCGGGTCGGCACCAGCACCAGTCCCTGCACCCGGCCGGACGCCGCATCCAGCCCCTGCAGCAGTGGCAGGCCGAATGCCAGTGTCTTGCCGCTGCCGGTCCGGGCCAGGGCCAGCAGATCCTGGCGCGTCAATGCCGCCGGAATGGCAAGTTGCTGGATGCGGGTCGGGGTGTGCAGCCCGGCCGGCAAGGCGGCCAGCAGAGCAGGATCGAGGTGGAGTTCGTTAAAGGTCATGGGGCTACGCGGCAGGAAGAAGTGGGAGGCGAAGTCTAGCCAGACTGACCCCATAAGTAAAAATTACCTGCTTTCTTGACTCATCCTGAACAAGACGTCATTCGAAACCAGCGAAAACATGAAACGACCACAAGGTTGCATTAGAGTGAACAGGTTGTTCCACTCAAGGAGTCAGATCGATGACAACTGCAAAAGCCCCAGCCAAACGCCTGTTGACCCTGATGATTGCGGCCTTGTGCCTGCCCCCGGGCACGGCCTTCGCCCTGGTCGATGCCAAACCGGCCACCGAGAGCACCATCAAGGCGAACGAGGCCGTCAAGGCCAGTCTGCCATTCAACGACAAGCAGGATTTTGCCGACGCGGAGCGAGGCTTTATCGCCAAGCCAGAGACCCTGACCATCAAGGATGACAAGGGCAACGTCGTCTGGGATCTGGAGCGGTACAAGGCCTACATTGGCCTGGACAAGGCGGCCCCCGATACCGTCAACCCCAGCCTGTGGCGCAACGCCCAGCTCTCCATGCAGTACGGCCTGTTCAAGGTCACCGACGACATCTATCAGATCCGTGGTTTCGATCTCTCCAACATCACCTTCATCAAGGGCAACAAAGGCTGGATCGTCTTTGATCCGCTCATTTCGCCAGACACCGCCAAGGCAGCCCTGGCCTTCATCAACGAGAAAGAGGGCAAGCGCCCTGTGGTGGCCGTGATCTACAGCCACAGTCACGTTGACCACTACGGTGGCGCCGCCGGCCTGTTCAGCACGCCGGAGGAACGCGAGCAGGCGCAGATCATCGCCCCGGAAGGCTTCACCGAACATGCCGTCTCCGAGAACGTGATCGCGGGCAATGCCATGGGGCGCCGCGCCATCTACATGTATGGCGCCCTGCTGCCCCGCAATGCCCAGGGCGGTGTCAACGGCGGTCTGGGTCAAACGGTCTCCACTGGTGTGCCCTCCTTGATAGTGCCCACCAAGCTGATCACCAAGACGGGTGAAGCGCTCGACATCGACGGCGTCAAAATGGTCTTCCAGATGACCCCTGGCACAGAAGCGCCCGCCGAAATGAACACCTGGTTCCCGCAACACAAGGCGCTGTGGATGGCGGAGAACACCACCAACACCATGCACAACATCCTGACCCTGCGCGGTGCCCAGGTGCGGGATGCCTTGAAGTGGTCAACCTATCTGAATGAAACCATCGAGACCTGGGGCGACCAGGTCGAGGTCAAGTTCCAGAGCCACCACTGGCCGCGCTGGGACAACGCCAACATAGTCGATTACTTCAAGAAGCAGCGTGACCTCTACAAGTACATCCACGATCAGTCGGTACGCCTGATGAACATGGGCTACACGGGCGAGGAGATCTCCGAGCAGATCAAGCTGCCCCCTGAGCTCGAAAACTTCTGGCCGAACCGGGGCTACTACGGCACCTTGCGCCACAACAGCCGCGCCATCTATCAGCGCTACATGGGCTGGTATTCGGGCAATCCGTCCGATCTGGACAACTTGCCGCCGGAAATGGTGGGCCCCAAATACATAGAGTTCATGGGGGGCGAAGCCGAGGTATTGAAGAAGGCCAAGGCCTCCTTCGACAAGGGGGAATATCGCTGGGTCGCCGAGGTGCTCAAGCATCTGGTGTTTGCCAACCCCGACAACAAGGAAGGCAAGCTGCTGCTGGCCGATACCCTGGAGCAGCTGGGCTATCAGGCCGAGTCCGGCCCCTGGCGTTCCGTCTACCTGCAGGGCGCCTATGAACTGCGCAATGGCGTACCCAATGCAGGTGGTACCAACACGGCATCACCCGATACCATTCGCGCCATGCCGCCCAGCATGCTGTTCGACTATCTGGCGGTGCGTCTGAACCCGGAGAAGGCCGCAGGCAAGAAGATGACCATCAACATCGACTTCACGGATATCAACGAGAAACACTCGCTGAATATCGAGAATGCGGTGCTGAACCACACCACCCGCTATGCCGACAAGCCGGATACCACTGTGACCCTGACCAAGAAGGTGCTGGATGATATCCAGCTTGGACAGACCACTCTGGAGCAGGAGATCGCCAGCGGCCAGGTCAAGATCACCGGAGATAGCAAGAAGTTCAGCGAGTTCGTCGGCATGCTGGACAAGTTCAACTTCTGGTTCAACATAGTGACCCCATGAGCAAACTCGCCGTCAGACTGCTGCTCTGCGCCATGGCCACGGGGCCCGTCCCCCTGGCCATGGCCTGCGGCTACGATGCCATCTACCCCAACCCCTTCGAGCAGAGTTGGCCGGGCTCCCTCGATGTCGCCATGGCCACGGCGGCAGCCATTTCGGATCGGAAGCTCGACCCTGTGCCCAAGATAACCGGTCCAGATGGGTTCAGCCGAAGCTACCAGTGGCTCAACCAGCTGAAAGGCTCGCTCAAGGATGGTCAGTTACCGGGCAATGTCTCCATCCTGTTGGTGGATTCGGGGCTCTGGTCCAGGGTTCGGGGCAAGGAGAGTCTGCTGCTGCAGACCCACACCGAGGGGCCCGCCAGGCAGGACAGGATAATGTTGACCAGCGAGGCGGGCATCCAGGCACTGCTGTCTGGCCAGCTCTCTGTCGCGCAGGCAAAACAGCTTGGGTTGCTGGTGATCGAGGATGACCCGGATGATGCTTTCTCGCAGAGTCTGGATCGCGCCCTTAGCCAGGCAACCAGCTAGTCGAGCATCGCTCTCCGATACATGCAAAAAGGGCCCGCAGGTTGCGGGCCCTTTCTATTTCGGCCACCTGGCTTAGTTCAAGCCAAGGACCTTGCTGGCGACCTATCAGGCCAGGGCAGCCAGGGCGGCAGCGTAGTTCGGCTCGTCGGCCACTTCGGCCACCAGCTCGCTGTGCAGCACCTTGTCGTGCTCATCCAGCACCACGATGGCACGGGCAGCCAGGCCCACCAGGGGGCCGGAGGAGAAGGCCACGCCATAGTCCTGCAGGAAGGAAGCGCCACGCAGGGTGGAGAGGTTCACTACCTTGTCCAGACCCTCAGCGCCGCAGAAACGGGCTTGGGCGAACGGCAGATCGGCGGAGATGCACAGCACCACGGCGTTGTTCAGGGCGCTGGCCTGCTCGTTGAACTTGCGCACCGAGGTGGCGCAGGTCGGGGTGTCGACGCTCGGGAAGATGTTCAGGATCTTGCGCTTGCCGGCGAAGGTCGCCAGGGTCGCATCGGACAGATCGCCAGCAACCAGGGAGAAGGGCTTGGCCTGCTCGCCGGCAACGGGGAAGTGGCCGGAGACGGAGACGGGGTTGCCTTGCAGGGTGACGGTATTGCTCATGTTAGGTCCTTGATTATCGAGGGTGGGATCCAGGGTTCCCAGTATAGGCCCGCCACGGGATGACAAACACCCGCTAATGGCAGGGATTTGCCACCCTTTTTGCCCGGCTCCTTTTCCAGGGGACTGGCAAGCGAGCACCGCCTCCCTGTCGAGCGAAGGGAGAAGAGGGCTTGACCTTGGACTTAACACCAAGGTTTACACTGGGTTCAGTCATCCAGGATCCCGCAGGGGCGGGATCCCTCAAGAGGAAAGCACCATGAGCAAATCCTGCTGCAGCCATTCCCATGCCGCCCCCATCAAGGCCGTCAGCAAGGCAGACGCCTCCCGGAGCGGGCACAGCCATGCCAGCCACTGCTGCGACAATGCGGCGGCCAACTGCTCGGCCAACCCGACCCACCCCGATCACCAGGGGCAAAGCGTCGCAGACAGCCCGGGTGATGAAGACCCCCCCAGAGGCGATTGCGCCACCGACACTGCGCACGATCACCATGAGCAGGGACATGATCACGCCCACGCGGCCGCCGCGACCGAACCGCCGCTGGCTGCACCCGAGCAGAACCACCGCCGCCACAGCTGGCAGGTGCTGGGGATGGATTGCCCCAGTTGCGCCCGCAAGATAGAGACGGCCGTCAACCGTGTCGAGGGTGTCACCCAGGCTCGCGTGCTGTTTGCCACCGAGAAGCTGGTGGTGGATCTCGCCCCCGGCCTCTCCCCCGATCCCGTCACCGCCGCCGTGCTGGCCGCCGGTTTCCAGCTCAAGGGCAACACTCAGGCGACAGAGCGCGATGACAAACGGCTCAGCCCCCTGATGACGCTCCTTGGCAAATATTGGCAGCCCCTCTCCTTGGCCGCCCTGATGGGGGTGGCGGCCCTGCTGCCGAGCCAGATCGGTCAGCCGCTCTTTACCCTGGCGACGCTGTGGGGCCTGTGGCCCGTCGCCCGCAAGGCGTGGGCATTGACCAGAAGCGGCTCCCCCTTCGCCATCGAGACCCTGATGACGGTGGCGGCGCTCGGCGCCCTCTTCCTCGGGGAGACCGCCGAGGCGGCCATGGTGCTGCTGCTGTTCATGCTGGGGGAACATCTGGAGGCCTACGCCGCCGGCCGCGCCCGGGCCGGGGTCACCGCCCTGATGGCCCTGGTGCCCGACCAGGCGCTGCGCATCCGTACCACTGCCGAGGGCGAGGTGCGGGAAGAGGTGGCCGCCGAGATGTTGCGCCCTGGCGACATCATCGAAATCGCCCCGGGCGCCCGTCTGCCGGCCGATGCCCGCCTGCTCGATCCCCTCGGCGCCTTTGACGAGAGCGCCCTGACCGGCGAGTCCATCCCGGTGGAGCGCCGCCAGGGTGACAAGGTGCCCGCCGGCAGTCTGGCGGCGGATCGGGTGCTGCGCCTCGAGGTGGTGTCCGAGCCCGGCAACAACGCCATCGACCGCATCCTGCACCTCATCGAGGAGGCCGAGACCCAGAGAGCGCCCATCGAGCGCTTCATCGACCGCTTCAGCCGCTGGTACACCCCGGCCATGATGCTGGTCGCCCTGCTGGTGGTGCTGGTCCCGCCGCTCGCCTTCGGCCAGGGCTGGGACGAGTGGATCTATCGCGGTCTGGCGCTGCTGCTCATCGGCTGCCCCTGCGCCCTGGTCATCTCCACCCCGGCGGCGGTCACCTCGGCCCTGGCGGCGGCCACCCGGCAGGGGGCCCTCATCAAGGGGGGCGCCGCCCTGGAGCGCCTCGCCCATATAGATACCCTCGCCTTTGACAAGACAGGCACCCTGACCCTGGGCAAGCCGCAGCTGACCGAACTGGTGAGCCTCGATGGCCGATCGGAAGCCGAGCTGCTGGCACTGGCGGCGGCCATCGAGCAGGGCTCCCACCACCCCCTGGCCCGCGCCGTGGTGACGGCGGCCGGCGAGCAGGGCCTTGCCCTTGCGGCGGCCCGGGATCTGCGCGCCCTGCCCGGCATGGGGGTGGAGGGTCGCATCGACGGCGCCCTCTGGCAGCTGCTGGCGCCGAGCCGGGCCACCACTCTGGATGCCGCGGTGCAGGCCCAGGTCGCCACCCTGGAGCAACAGGGCAAGACGGTAGTGGTGCTCGGTCAGCCGGGCGCCGCCCCGGCCGCCCTGCTGGCGCTGCGCGACCAGATCCGGCCGGACGCGGTTGCGGCGCTGCAAGGGCTGAACGAGCTTGGTCTCAAGAGCATCATGCTGACCGGGGACAACCCCCGCGCCGCCGAGGCGATCGCCACCGAGCTTGGCATGGGCTGGCGCGCCGGCCTGCTGCCGGAAGGCAAGGTGGAGGAAATCGCCAAGCTGGCCAAGCAGCAGAAGGTGGCCATGATTGGGGATGGCATCAACGACGCACCGGCCATGAAGCGGGCCAGCATCGGCATCGCCATGGGAGGCGGCACCGACGTGGCGCTGGAGACAGCCGACGCCGCCCTGACCCACAACCAGCTCGGCGGCCTGGCCGCCATGATCCGGCTCTCCCGCGCGGCGCTGGCCAACATCCACCAGAACATAGCCCTGGCGCTGGGGCTCAAGGCCATCTTCCTGGTCACCAGCCTGCTCGGCATCACGGGCTTGTGGATTGCGGTGCTGGCCGACACCGGCGCCACCGCCCTGGTCACCGCCAACGCCCTGCGCCTGCTGCGAAAGCGATAAGCCATCCGATGACGGCCTGACCAAATGCCGCCCCCCATCGGGGCGGCTTTTCTTTTTCCTCTCAGCCCCATTCCCGTAAAAGAAAAAGCGCGGCTGCCAGTCGGCAGTCGCGCTTTGCTTGCTCTGTCTGTGTCATCCCGCCCCTGGCGAGGCGAAGGCTGTCGAGCCAGCCGGGAACGCCATGGGCCCCTTACGGGGTGGGTGCGGTGAAGCTGACGCTCAAGGTCGGCTTCTCCTTGCTCATGGCGGTGAAGACGAACTTGTAGCTGCCCGCCTTGTCCAGCGCCAGCCCGACGTTGCCGGTCGAGCCACCGGCGCACAGGGTCAGGGGTGTGCCCACCACCAGCTTGTCAGCGGCGTTGCAGGTGCCGTAGTTGACCGGCCCCCAGCTGGCATCCGCAATCTTGACCTCGGTATTCCCCAGCTGATCCCCTGCCACCTGGGCGGTGAACTCGTACATGAAGTTGCTGGTGAAGTGCATCTGATTCACCTCGCCCCATTCGCCGAGCAGCCCCTTCAGATAGACAGCCGTGCTGCCAAAGGGGGGCAGGGTGCCGAGATCCGTCTTCTTGCCCACCGGCAGGCCCGCGCCCTGGACTCCGCTCTGGGGTTTGACGAACACGGCCGCCGACCAGGCGCCCAGGGTCAGCTCACCATTAGCAAAGGAGGCACCGCTGGCGATGCTGCCGCTGCCGCGATGGGCGGGGCTCAATACCATGCCGGCGAGATCGATGGGCAGATCCTGGCCGTCACGGAAGTCGCCGATGCTCTGGGGAGCATTGGTGGCGTTGATCATCACCACCAGGCCGTCGATGGCAGGATCCAGATCCGCACCGGCGCCCACCCCGTCGTCCACGCTCATCACGATGAGGCCGGGCACCTGATCCGGCCCTGTGTTGCGAAAATCGACCCGCTTGATCACCTCGGCGCCGCTGCCAAGACGCAGCAGGCGGGAGGATTGACGCAGTTCGGAGAGCTCCTGGTAGAAGCTCACCATCTGCGCCACCTCGGCCGAGCCCGGCTTGGCGTGCTGGCCGAGCACCTGCTCGATCAGCGCGTAGTTGTCGCCATCCTTGTCCTTGCGCGGCAGCCCCTTGTTGAAGTTATTGTCATTTAAGCCGTAGTCGACCCGGTTGTACCAGTCACCGGAGTCGTAGCTGTCCCGCTCCATGGACTTGGAGCGCAGCAGCTCGACCCCGGCATGGGTGAAGGGGATCCCCTGCCCCAGCATGGCGGTGGCGAGCGATACCCCCTGCATCCGCACCAGATCGGCCCCTTGCGGCGCCTTGTAGACGTTGATGTCGAACAGGGTCTGGTTGTCATGCTTGGAGACATAGTTCTGCACCTCGGTCGGATCCTGGGCATAGCCGGCAGGCTGACCGTTGTAGTCGATGTCGGCCCCCACCCTCGGCATGCCGTCCTTGTCGGTCAGCACGAACCCCTTGAGGTTGCCCGCCATGCCGAGGCGCACCAGATCGGACTGATGCAGAGCGGTGGCGCGATCGACGCCGTCCACCTCGTTGGCATGCACGAAGGCGCCGTTGCCAAAGCCCTGGGTCTTGCGGATGGCATCGCCGCCGTCGAACGGGCTGCCGCCGCGCACCGCGTCACGCAGCCGGTCGGAGAAGGAGCCGATGCCGGTGCCGGCCAGGTGCTTCTGGGTCGCCTGCACGAAGCGCTTGTCATCCTGCACTTCGCCGAAGTTCCACCCCTCGCCGTAGAAGTACATGTCCGGATTGACCTGCTTCACCGCGGCCAGGGCCTGCACCATCTGATCTTTCGGGTGATGGCCCATGAGGTCGAAACGGAAGGCATCTATCTTGTAGTCCCGGGCCCAGGTGACCAGGGAGTCATCCATCAGCTTGGCAAACATGGCGTGTTCCGGCGCAGTGTTGGAGCAGCAGGTGGAATTTTCCACCGAACCGGTCTCCGGATTGAGGCGCTGGTAGTACCAGGGGACAATCTTGTCGAGCACGGATTTGGAACCGAGACCCGCTTCGTTGGTGTGGTTGTAGACCACGTCCATCACCAGGTTCATGCCGATGTCCTGCTTGATGGCCTTGACCATCTCGCGGAACTCCTTGATCCGGGTCGTCCCCTCCGCATTGGTGGCGTAGGAGCCTTCCGGCGCAGTGTAGTGGTAGGGGTCATAGCCCCAGTTGAAGGAGTCCACCCCGCGCAGATAGCCGTACAGCTCCTGCACCACAGGGTTCTCCTTGCTGTCGCTGGCCTGCAGATCTTCCAGCACGGACGCTATGGTCTGGCCGCCGCCGCAGTGGCTGGCAAACCTGGATTGCTTGACCTCGGCATTGACCTCGCACAGCTTGCTGAAGTCATCGCTTATGTTGGCCACCTTGGCCGGATCCTCGTTGACGGTGGCGATGTCGAAGATGGGCAGCAGGTGCAGGTGGCTGACGCCGCTCCTGGCCAGGGATTTGAGGTGGGTGACGGGCACGCTGTCGCTGTCGGTCAGCCCGAGGAACTTGCCGCGGTGCTCGGCCGGGGTGGAGTCGTCGTTGCCGGTCAGATCCCGGACGTGGGCCTCATAGATGGTGATGTCGGCGGGGTTCTTCTGGCTGTGGGGGGCCTTCAGGCTGTCCCAGCCTTCCGGCTTGAGGGCCGGATCGTCGAGATCCACCACCTGGCTGAACTCGGAGTTCATCGCCAGGCTCAGGGAGTAGGGGTCGGTCACCTGATAGGATTCCAGCTTGCGGCTGACCGGGTGATAGACCTGGATGTCGTAGCGATAATACTTGCCGACAAGATCGCTGCCCCCCTGCAGGCTCCAGCTGCCGCTGGCCTCGTCCTGTGTCATGGCGCGCTCGCCGAGGGACTTGTGCTGCTCGTCGAACAGCGCCAGCTTGACCGATCTGGCGGTCGGTGCCCAGAGCCGGAAGGTGACATTGCCCCCCTCCACCACGGCGCCGTAGGCCAGCTTGGTGGCTGCTTCGCTGTAAAGGGCATCGAGGGCCCCGGCGCTCTGCACCAGGGTCGCCCCCTGCAGGATGCCGTCCGCATCGGTGCCGATGGCCACCAGCTCACCCTTAAGCAGGGGCTTGAGATCTTTCCCCGCAGGCAGGGCGAAGGCGGCGGCATCCTTGAGGTGCGGGTATTTGGCCTGCTGCTCTGCGGTCAGGCTGGTCGGGGTCAGCTTGAGGTAGGGGAAATCGAACACACCCTCGCTGTTGGCGGTGATGGTGCCTGACTCTGTGTAGTAGAGGCGCACATGGGGCTTGTCCTTGCCCCCTTGCCAGATCAGGGTGTTGTCGTCGATGAGGTGGGCACTGGCCCCCGCCACGCCGAAGGCGGCGGTGAAGGCCTCGGCCCGGCTGCCGAAGATCTCGTTCTTGCCCGCGACGATGGCCACGGTGCGATCCGGGTGATCGCTGAAGATCACCTTCATGTCGGCGCCGGTCAGGTTGCCAAGGGCACCATCCCGGGCGATAAAGTTGATGCAGCCCTCCATCTTGCTAAGCGGCACCACCCAGGCCGGGCCGAAGCTGTCCGCCGCCGCCGGGGTCTTGCTGGCGTCCTCCCAGCCGGTATTGAGGCCGCCCGCCGAGGTCGCGTTGCAGGCGTCGTTGTTCCACAGGTGCAGGCTGTGGCTGGCGAAGGGACCCGTGGTCCCGCGCGCCGCCGCCGTCTGGGTATCCACCAGGGCGACAACCGTTTCATTCGGTCCTGCCACCAGCAGCTCCTTGGGTGGATCCATCTGCGGCAACCTTGCCACAGGATCGGCGCTACTGTCGTTGTTGTCGGATCCGCTGCCGTTGCAGCCGGACAATAGGGTCAGCAGTGAGGCCGTTACCAGCGCCACCTTGGTCATCTTCATATCCATGTTTTTATTATTCCCGCTGTGTGAGTCCCGAGGGTCGAGACGTTCAGGCCCGGTCGGTGCCGAGCCGGTCCATATTAATCAGCGACTCTAGGGGTAAATGTGAGCGGTTTTGCATAAAAACCATACAATTTCAACAAGATAACGTTTTCATAACGGAAACTGGATCGGGCTCACAGACTCGCCGACCGAACCGGTTCATACCGGGGAAACGCCCGGTTGTCGAAGTGGCGCCAGTGTGGATCAGGGACGAAACGGGGAGAAACGGATGACATCCATCGACGAACGAGCCAGGGGGCTGGATCGGGACTATCTGGCCATCTGCCAGCTGTTTGACCAGTTCTGCCAGCAGGGAGGAAGCCTCGCCGAGCAGTACCACTTCTTCCGCTGGCCAGATTATGAGGAGACGCCGCCCATGAGCCGCGCCTTCACCCTGCTGGGGGAGCCGCGGGAGCTGAGGCTGCGCTGCCAGCCCGGCGAGGGGGGTTTCCTCTACGGCCTCCTCCAGGTGTGCGGCGAGGAAGAGAAGGTCCATGCCAGCCAGGGCTTTCGCGCCGACGGACAGCTGCTGCTGGTATCCGGCCACTTGCTGGACAACCCGCCCGAGCTCTTGCTCTCCTTGCTGCTGGGAGCCATCTGGCAGCAACCATTCCGTGAGGAGGGCAAGCATTCCTGATGAGGGCGCCCCGCTTCATGGCGCGCCGTGCCTCTGCATCGCCTGTCTTTATGGTGACCTGTACCCGCGTCTCGCAAATGACGAGTCGCTAGTGATCTGGCGAAACGGATGCTGCGCGCCTATCTGAGATGAGTGCCCCCGATCTCACCGGACGCGCTCATCAGTCGAAGTCCGCATAAGGAGTCAGCGGCCTTGGTGGCAGGTCGAGATCTCCCTGCCAGGGTTTGAAGGTGTAGCGCAGGTAGAACATGAAGTGGCTCGGGGCATAATCATCCGCCTGCTGGATATCGACCCGCCCACCTACCCGCCAGTGCTCGGTCAACCTGTGTTCCACCACGGCATTCAGGGTGTAACCGAATCCGCTGCTGCTGCCCCCCTCCTCTACGGCATCCCGATCCGGCAGCGTCTCGGGGATCAATCCCTGCAGCGGATAGCGCAACCCGTCATCCGTCTTGGAGGTCGACCAGGAGAGAGAACCACCCAGTTCCCACGACCAGTCCGGGGTGCGCTGCCGGTAGCTGGCCGGAAGTGCCAGCGAGAAGTAGCGCTGCGGACTGTAGTAACCCCCCTGTCCCAGTGTATAGGCGCTCAGGTCATGCTCGAAGCGCCACAACATGGTGCTCAGGCCGACGCTGGCTCGGCGATGCTCCTCGTTTATCACCTTGTAGTAAGTACCTCCCATCAGGCGGGTACGCCAGTTGTCCTCGACGTGCTTGCCGGTCAGCAAGTGCTGCTGCAGGCTGCCCCAGTAGCCGATAGCTCCCCCAAGATCGTGGCTGGCATCGACGCGCACCCCGTTGGCCCTGACCCCGCCCCAGCGGATGCCGGTCCCCGGATCCACCGTGCCCGCATAGGAGAGCAGCGAGCTGCTCACCGGCCGGCGCGAAGCGGTAAGGGTAAAGCCGACGTCGTGCCAGTCCCCACTGACGCTGGCCCCGCCGACCCAGTCCACCACTTCAAAACCGAGCGGTGTAGTGCCGAGATCGAAGGCGAAGCGATCGTTGGCCCAACCAGCCGCCATAGTGACCCCCTCGCTCTTCTGCTGCTGATCGCCATAACAGTTCTGACGATGACAGGTTCCGAATTTCTCCCGATAGGGGTCGTCCGGCAGAGAACCGGCATCCAGATGCACCCACTCAAGCCGGCCGAAGGCCCGTCCCGCCCCCAGCTGGCTGTCAAGCTGCAACATCTGGGTCAGGGCCCGCAGATCCGAGACCCCACCCGTTCCATTGTCACCCCAATAGTCACTGTCGAAGGAGACAGTGGTCTGGCTCTGCCGATAGTGCTTGGCAAGATCGCTGCGCAGCCCGGAGGCCAGCCACTCCTCGCCGTCGCGGCTACGGGCGAGCGCGGTCAGGGTCCCCCCATCCAGATCCTCCCCGGGGGCCAGGCCCGCCGCCACCAGTCCCTTGCGATCCCGCGCCAGGGCGCCCTCGGCGTCGCCGTTGGCGAAACGCTGACGGGCGGCATCCCGCCAGAACAGGGCCGTCTGCTGGGAGGCGGGCTGCGTCGACACCAGGGGCTCGTAGCCGCCGAAGATGGCCTGCGCCGTCTCCCCCTCCCCCAACGCCTGATAGAGGTTTGCCACCCGGCGGTAGTAGTTGAACTCCTCCGGGGGCAAGGGGCTGACCGGCCAGGCCGGCAGCCAGTGGCGAGCCTCTGCCGGATTGCCCCTGGTCTGCGCCAGTTCGGCCATGCCGAGCCTGGCCTCGGGGTGCTGGGGGGCGTGCGCCAGCACAGCGCGGTAATGGCGCTCGGCCCCGGCGACGTCCCCGCGCTCCGCGGCCCATTCGGCCAACATCAGGGTCACCTCGTCATCGGGCTGCAACGGCTGCAGCAGGCGCTCGGCGCCCGCCTCATCCCCCTGCTGGTGCAATTGCCTGGCGTTGGCCAGCAGCTCGCCACGGGCGAGGCGGCGATCCAGCGCCTGCATGTCCGCCGACCAGCGCGTGGCCGGCACCTCGGCCAGCACGGCGCGGGCCTGAGGCGACTGATCCTGTCCCGACAGGTAGAGGGCAGTGGCGTAGCGCAGGCTGTCGTTCTGTGGCTGCGCCGCCAACCGCCCTCGCAGCAGCTGCTCCCCGACTGCAACATCCCCGAGTCGGGCCTGGGTGGTGGCGACCCGGTAGGCCAGCCAGACATCATCCGGCATCAACCGCAGCGCCTCCTGGCGTTGGGCCAGGGCCTGGGGCAGCTTGCCGGCCTGGTCGAGCTGATCGGCCTGCTCCTGCAACAGCTCGGCCTTGAGCCGCTTGCCCTCGGCCTGCATGGCCGGGGTGCCGTGTTGATCCAGCAAGGCCAGCGCCCGCGCCGGATCCTGCCTCTTGTAGAGATCGAACAGCCGGGCCAGGGCCCGATCACGGGCTCCCGGCATGGCGAAGGCCTTCTGATAGGCAAGCTCGGCCTCGCCGTCGCGATGACGGCCCCGCTCGCTGTCCCCCAACCCGAGCCAGGCCTCCGGCTCCTTGCCGTCCAGGGCGATGGCGCTGCGATAGCGGGTCGCCGCCACCTCCCATTGCTGCTGCTCCAGGGCCTGGGAGCCCTGATTGACCAGCAGCCAGTAGCGGTTGGTGGCCAGCAGGCTGGCCCACTTGTCCTTGTCGGTCACATCGGGATGGCGCAGCACCCGCTCGAACTGGGCGATGGCGAGCGCGCGCTGATCGTGGCGGGAATAGGCCTGACCCAGGGCCCCCATGAGGTCGGGATCCCCGGGATTGGCGGCGAGGGCCCGCTGCAGCTCGGCTATGGTGGCCCCGCCGCTGGCGGTCCGGGCCAGTGCCAGCTGTCGGGAGCGATAGGCCGGAGAGGCCCACTGCGCCTCCTGGGTGGCGAGCAGCGCCTCGGCCTTGTCGGCCTCCATCTCGGTACCGAAGAGGGCTATGTATTGCTTCAATTCGTCGATGCTCCGGGGCCCGACCGGCATGGCCTCGATGTCCGCCAGCCAGATCTCCGCTGCCTCCCCGCGGCTGTTGTCATCCTTCGCCATCTCCCGCAGCAGCCCCAGGGCCTGCTGGCGCCGACCGTCGGCCAGGTAGTGGCGGGCCAGCCCGCTGCGCACCCGTGGCTCACCCGGATATTGCCGGTTCAGGCTCTCCAGCGAGGCCATGCCCTTCGCCTTCATGGCGGGCATGCGCATCTGCAGCAGGGCATACTCCACCGCCACGTCGAGATTCGGGGGCAGATCCCCCACGAACAGGGAGCGATAGAGGCGCTCGGCCTCCTCCAGCCGGCCGGCATTGGTCAGCAGCCGCGCCTGTTGCAGTTGCTGGCGCTGGGCCGAGTCGCTCAGGGCGAGATTGGCCATGCCCTGGTGGTAAATCGGGGAGTCCGGCGCCAGCTTGCCGAGCCGGGCCAGCAGCGCCTTCGCCTCCTTGATCTTGCCCTGACGCAGGGCCTGGCGCGCCTGGGCCGCCAGCAGCTCCGGGTGATTGGGCTCCACCAGGGAGAGGGAGTAGAGGCTGTTGCTGACGAGCTCCTCACGCCCGCTGGCCTCCCCTATCCTGACCTGCTCGAGCAGCCAGTCCACCGGCTGCACCGCCCCCAGCGCCAGGTTGCCGCTCATCAGGCAAGCGAGCAGGCAAGCCAGGGTCAATCTGCTTGGCATGACTCGCTCCAGCCTGGCTGCAGGGTGCCGTCCGCAGCGAAGCGATAGCGGCCCTGATCCCAGCCTGCGCCAAACAGGGTCAGGACGCTGCCGTAATAGGCGTCGGCCTGCTCGCCATGCTGTTTCACCTGCTCACGCAGGCTGGCCAGCATCGGCTGCCCCTGGGAGAGGGGCAGCAGGGCGGCGGCAAAGCCGACCGGTCCCCGTCCCTGGGTCTGGCCACTCTGGGTGTCGACCCGCTCGGGGACGGCGCCGAGGGCCGCCGTGCTCTCCAGCATGGGGGCGAAGTGCGCCACCAGGGGCCCCTTGGCGGGATCCTCGTCGTTCAGCATGCCGAGCCAGAGGTAGACGCGGATGGCGTCGTAGCTGCCCTGGGGCCCCTTGTCGGCCGTCACCTGCCACCCCTTCTCCCCCTGCCAGTCCACCCAGTCGGGGGCAAAACCACGGGGGGCGCTCTCCTGCAGCAGCCTTGGCAGTTGTGCGCGCATCTCGCGCCAAGGCCCCTGCAGCGCCGCGAAGCGGGCCAGCAGCTGGGGCGGCAGGTAGCTCGGGTTCAGGGTCCAGCGCCCCTCCCCCGTATAGCCGTGGGCGCCGGGCAGCAGCACCGGGCCCAGACCGGGGATGGTGGCGACCTCTTCCCGGGCGATGCGCCGCAGCAGCAGGGTGCCGATGGACTCGTAGCTGTGGTTGTCCCACAGACGCCCCGCCTCGAGCAGGCTGTAGGCTATCCAGAGATCCGAGTCGGACGCGCTGTTCTCATCCAGCACGCCCCAGCTGCCATCCTCCTGCTGGCCCCAGAGCCAGGATGGCAGGAAGCCGGTCAGATCCCCCCGGGCGAGTCGCCGCTCGGTCCAGTCGAGCAGGCGGGCGAAGGTCTCCCTGTCGTTGTTGACCAGGGCGAAGAAGAGGCCGTAGCTCTGGCCCTCGGAGGTGGTGATCCGCCGACCGTCGGCCGGGTCTATGACCCTCCCCTCCTCGCTGATGTAGTGCTGGCGAAAATGCTGCCACGCCGGCCAGTCACAGGCCGCCAGGGCAGGCAGGGTACACAGGGCCCAGAGCAGCAGGGCACCACAGGCTTTTTTCATCTGAGTCATCTCTTAATCTTCCTTCAGGCGGCTACGGCTGGCACCGGCCAGCAGCACCCGCAGGCCCCAGCCCAGCACCAGCATGCAGAACAGCGTCAGTCCGGCAAGGCGTAGCGGGTACTCGGCAAACAGCTGCCAGACTCGCTCCCACCAGGGCAGATAGCCCACCTCATAACGCTCCCCGACCTCCAGGCTCTTCACCCCTGACTCCCGGATGATGGCCACAGAGCCCGCGACCTGGCCGCGCAGGGTGGCGTTTTGCAGGGTGTCATTGAGCAGCCTGACCCCGGCCGGGCCGTCGGCCAGCAGGGCCACCAGGCTGCGCTGCTCGTGGGTCGGCGACTGCAGGCCCAGGATGACGGCGATGGCGAGGTTGCCCGTCATGCCGACCCTGGCCTGGGGCTGGCGATCGGCCATGCTGTGCAGCAGATCCCCCTGATGCTGGCGGGTCGGCTCGTTGACCCAGCTGCGGGTGGCCTGCAGCAGGGCGTCTGGCGCCAGATCCCCCTGAAACTCCTCGGGCAGGGTGCCGATGAGCAGGGTATCCAGATCGGCGGTGCGGGCCCGCTCCCAGTCATCCAGGACTCGCAGGGAGAGGGCCGGATAACCGGTCTCGGCCCCGATGGCTCCCACCGCATCGAGCAATGTGGTGATCTGCGCCGGGTGCGCCCTGGCGGGCATGACCACCTGGCTGTCGGCAAGATCCGCCATCCGGCTGAACGGGAAGCCCGCATAGGCGAACGCCTTGAGGTTCGGCATCTCGATGAAGTGGCGATAGCCGCTGAAGTCGATGGTGGAGCCCTCGTCGATGCGCACCTGATGGGCGGGGGGCAGCACCAGATCGCAGCGGCCGTTCTCATTGCCCCCCTTCATCTCCCTGGCATATTCAAACGAGAAGCTCAGGCTGTTGGACTGGGTAGTCTTGAGCCCGGGCATGCGCAGCGCAGTGGCGTCGTCATCGGCGGCGAACCAGAGCGGCAGGGTGAGCAACTGCTCGCTCTTGGCCTCACCCGGCTCGAGCGGGAACGACTTCATGAACTGGCCGTTGACCGCCACGTCCAGGCGGGAGCCATCCCGCTGGATCGGTGCCGTATTGTGGTACTTGAGATCCGCCTTGATGCCGTTGGCACCCAGCAGATAGAGATCCGGCGGCAGCCGCAGCGTCAGGCTCATGGGCCAGAGCCGGCTGCCCGTCGCCTGCAGCTGGCCCGGATAGTCCGTCAGCTCGTCGAACCGCATCTTGCGATCGAGCCGCACCCAGTTGGGGGCATCATAAGGCTGGCGCGGGGCCAGGGGTTTCACCTCGTCCACCAGCACGCTCTGGCCGCGCAGCAGCACCTCCCCCTGGGCCAGCCCCTTGGCCGCGGTCAGCAGATCCTGCTGATCCCGTCCCAGGATCAGCAGCAGCTTCACATAGGGGTTGTCCGGGGAGCTGATCATGTCGATGGTGGGCCCCTTCACCTTGGGGTAGTCGACCAGGAAGTCGGGACGGGCGTCGTTGGTGGCGAAGATCACCCCGTTGCGATCCGGCAGCTGGTTGATGAGCACCGGGAAGTGCTGGCCCCGCCACTGGGCCTTGGTGCCGAACCAGGAGGCCAGCACGGCCGCCGCCTGCTGTTGCAGGAGCGGGACTGCGCCGCTGAACACCATGGGCAGGATCAGCTTGCCATTGTCCCGCACGTCGAGGAACGGCATGGGGAAGAAGGAGAGCTCGTTGCGCACCGGCAGGGTCTGCAGTTGCAGGCTCAGCTTGCTGTCCCGGTTGACGTTGAGCCACAGGGTATCGCTCGCCGGGTTCTCGCACACCTTCTGGTAGTGGCCGACGAAGCTCACCTTGATCCGGTTGAAGTCCTTGGCGTAGCGCGGATCCAGCTCGATGCGGGCATGGGTACGCTCCCCCATCTGCTCCTTGGTGAGGGCGGTGACCCCCATCAGCTCGTCATTGAGGTAGACCTTGATCTGGGAGAGCAGCGGCAGCAAGGAGGGGGACGGGGTGAAGTCGAGATCCAGGCTGGCCCGGGTGACCACCTCGTCCCGCCGCACCGTGAAGTCCGCCTGACCGTCAGGGGCATTGCCACGCAGGGAGAGGGTGCCCGGAGAGGAGGACATCTGTTCGAAACTCAGGTCCTGACTGCGCACCGGTGCGGGCACCGGCGGCAAGGGGCCGCTGGCTTCGGCGGCCAGCGCACTCTGCGTCATCAGCAGGAGAGGGATAAGGTAGCGTTGTGGTTTCATCATCCTTTCACTGTCTGTGTGGTCGGAGCCCCGGACCGGAAATCCGGCGAGACGCGACGAGGAACGAAAGAGAGCAGCCAGCGAGCCAGCTTCTCAAGCAGGATACAAACAAAGCCGATGGGTGAGGTGCGCGCCAGGCGCCAGTAGGCTCCCCAGCCGAGCAGCGTGATGTCGAGCAGGCTGTGGAGCGGGCGATCCTTGCCCAGGCGCTGCTGCCACAGGGACCAGGTGTCGGCCCGGGCGAAGGTGCACTGGATGAAGGCGATGTGCTGGGCCTGCTCCATGGGCTCCAGCTCCAGCCCCAGCTTGCGGCCGAACACCCGCTGTACCTTGGCGGCGAAGGCCTGCTCCCGCTGGCCGTGGCGCAGCAGCAGCCAGACCCTCTCCTTGTCGGCCAGGGGCAGGGCGTCCTCGAGCAGGACGCCGACCCCGCCATTGGAGTAGTCCTTGACGGTGCAGGGGTAGAGGTGGCCGTTGGCCAGCTTGATGGCCGCCGGCATCACCATCTCCACCCTGGGGTTGGTGCGCACCTGGCGCGACTCGAACGCCACCGCCAGCGCCCCGCCCAGTATGGTCATGTTGTAGAGGGTCCACAGCATGCTGAGGATCAGGGTCAGCACCTCGTCGGCCGGGCCGGTGCAGATGCGCCAGATACCGAAGCCCAGCCCGCACAGGTTGAGCAGGATCAGGATCAGATAGGGCCTGGAGACCGACAGATCCAGATACACCTCCTCCGTCATGCCCCCCTTGGCGGTGACGTTGAACTTGCCCTTGTGGGGGGCAAACAGCGCCACCGTGGTCGGCCTGGCTATGTACCAGGCCAGCACTGTCTCGTAGACCTCGCCCCAGAAGGAGTGGCGCACCTTGCCCTGCAGCCGGGAGTTGGTCAGGGCGCTGTGGAAGATGTGCGGCAGCATGTAGAGGGCGATGGCCGCCGCCGGGGCATAGATGATGTAGGCGTGCAGGATCAGGAAGGCGAGTGGCGCCGTCAGGAAGATGAGCCGCGGTATGCCCGACAGGAAGTGCAGCATGGCGTTGAAGTAGCAGAGCCGCTGCCCCAGATTGAGCCCCTTGCCAAACAGGGGGTTGTCCAGGCGCAGGATCTGCACCATGCCGCGCGCCCAGCGGATGCGCTGCCCTATGTGGGCGGAGAGGCTCTCGGTGGCCAGCCCCGCCGCCAGGGGAATGCGGATATAGGCGGAGGTGTAGCCAAGGCGGTGCAGCCGCAACGAGGTGTGGGCATCCTCGGTGACCGTCTCCACCGCGATGCCGCCGATCTCGTCCAGGGCAGAGCGCTTGATGACGGCGCAGGAGCCGCAGAAGAAGCTGGCGTCCCACATGTCGTTGCCATCCTGCACCAGGCCGTAGAACAGCGCCCCCTCGTTCGGCATCTTGCGAAACCGCTGCAGGTTGTGCTCGAACGGATCGGCGGAGAAGAAGTGATGGGGAGTCTGCACCACCCCCAGCCTGGGATCCCGGTAGAACCAGCCCACCGTCATCTGCAGGAAGGAGCGGGTCGGCAGGTGATCGCAGTCGAAGATGGCGACCAGATCCCCGCTCGCCTGCCTGAGCGCGTAGTTGATGTTGCCGGCCTTGGCGTGCTCGTGGGTCGGCCGCGCCACATAGCGGATCCCCGCCTCTTCGGCGAAGGCGCGAAACGACGCTCTGTCCCCGTCATCGAGCAGCCAGACGGTCAGCTTGTCGGCGGGCCAGTCGAGGGCCAGGGCCGCGTAGACTGTGCCCTTGACGATGGCGAGATCCTCGTTGTAGGTGGGGATCATCAGATCCACGCTGGGCCACTGTGCCGGGTCCGCCGGCAAGGGCGCCGGGGGGCGATTCAGCGGCCAGGCCGTCTGCCAGTAGCCGAGCAGCAGCACTATCCAGGCATAGGTCTCGGCGGCCAGCAGCAAGAGGCCGCAGGTGAGGCTGACGGGATCGAACCAGTCCAGGGTGGAGGTGTAGCGCCACCAGATGTAGCG
This sequence comes from Aeromonas bivalvium, assembly GCF_046078285.1. NCBI lineage: Bacteria > Pseudomonadati > Pseudomonadota > Gammaproteobacteria > Aeromonadales > Aeromonadaceae > Aeromonas > Aeromonas bivalvium. The sequence goes on along the minus strand of NZ_JBGXBV010000003.1, from coordinate 200,213 downwards.
GCAGGAGACGGTGAGGGAGAGCACCATCATCATCAGCATGGGGTAGCGGCCCGGCACGGCGCGCAGGATGAAGGCCATCCCCATCAGCATGGTGACGAACACCAGCTGGGCCTCGAGGGTGAATGGCTGAGTAATGCAGAGCAGGGAGAGGGTGCCGGCCACCGCGCACAGCAGCACGCTCTTCCAGCGCGCCTCCCTGGGGGTGGCCCTGGCCGCCGCCAGCCCCTTCTCTTCCTGCCGGATCAGGAAGCGGCCGAGGGCCTGGGTGCCCCACTGCCAGGCACGCTGCCAGGAGGCGGGCCAGCGCAGGGGAATCGGCCTGGGGCGGCGCACTATGATCCAGAGACTCTGCAACAGGATGCGCAGGGGATCCCCGACCCGGGGCCGGGCCAGGTGGGGATAGAGCCCCTCTGCATGGCTCAGCACCCACTGCCAGCCATGGCGCTCCAGGGGAAACAGGGTCCAGGCCAGCAGCCACACCAGGGTCAGACCGGCGGATCCCAGCCGGGAGCCTCCCTGGCGGCGCAGCCCCTGGTAATGCCGGGAGCACCAGAGGCTCGCCGTCGGCGTCAACAGCCGGGCTAGCATGGGTCGTCGCCCCCGGCGCCCAGACACCAGCTGGCCAGGGAGGCCAGCTCGTGGGCGACCAGGCTGGTGGGGGCATAGCGGCCCACCGGCTGCTTGGCGGCCATGGCTTCGGCCATCGCCTCGTCCCGGTGCAGCCGCAGGCCGAGCAGGGGCAGGCCGGCCGCCTGCCAGAGATCCAGCAGATCCTGCTGCAGGGCCCGGCGGCTGCTGAACTGGGTTACCAGCAGTCGCTCCCCGGCCGCCCAGGCATGGCGGTGGAGCCGCACATGGCAGTTGGCATCGGCATTGACTATGGTCAGCAGCCGGCAAGGGATCGCGGGAACCGGGCCCAGGGGCAGATCCAGCAGCACCAGATCATAACCATCGAGGGCCTGCAGCCAGTCCCCTGCGGACGCTCCCGGCTGGCCGCCATGGGGCAGCAGATCCAGCCCCTCCTCATAGTGATAGAGTGCCGAGCGCCACTCCCGGGCCGGATCCGCCAGCCGGCTCCAGCCCCTGGCATCGGCATGGGGCAACCCCAGATGGATGCCAAGCAGGTTGTCATGGCACAGATCCACCGCCAGCACCCTGGCCCCCTGCTCCCGGGCCGCCAGCGCCAGGCCGGCGACGAGGGAGCTGGTGCCCACGCCGCCACGGATCCCTTGCAGAGCAACGCAATTCATTCAGGCCCCCTCATCTCCAGCTCCGCCAGCAAGGGGAAGCGCTCGCGCAAGGCGACGAGCCGCTCCCTGAAGGCGATGTCCTGATAGGAGAGGCTCACGCCGAAGGCCTGCTGCACCATGGCCACATCGCTCATCATGCCGCCTTCGACCGGCACACCGAAGGGGGTGGGCGTCACGGGTCGCCGTTCACTCCGCATCTCAGCCTCCGGTGTTATAGGGGATAGGGGACCCAGTCCCCCTCCCCCAGCTTGATGTGGTACTTGCCCTGATATTCGAGCACGACCGAGCCCTGGTTCTCCGAGACCGCAGGCGTCTCGGGCAATCCCTTGAGCAGCCCGTCCCAATCTATGGTGGCACTGCCGAAGGTGTTGCCGCCGACCAGACGCGAGATGAGCTCAGAGATGGCCAGGAAGCTGCTGGGTGTGTCTATGGCCTTGGTCGCTCCATGGCCGCCCTTGGCACCGATCAGGGCAACCCCGACCGGCACCTGGGTGATGCTGGGACTGGGGATGTCCCGCAGACCGGCCATCTGCATCTTGTCGCCGGCGATGGCCGCCCCGTGCTCGGGCACCAGGATCACCGCCACCTTGCGACCAGACTGCTCCAGCGAGGTGAGGAACTGATCCAGTTGATCGAGCAGAGTCTGCAGTCGCGCCTTGTAAGGGGCTATCTTGCGGGTGGCCGCGTAGCGGTTGCCGTCGTGCAGGGCGATGAGGTTGAAGAAGGTCACATTGCGCTCCGCCTTGCTCTTCTGCCGCTCACTCAGCCAGCGGGCGAACAGGGCATCATCCCGATAGATGGGTTCCCCATCGAAGGAGGCGAGATCGTGGGGCATCCCCTCCTTGCTCATGAGGGGGACATCCAGGCTGGCATACTGCTGCAGATCCTTGAGGTAGTTGCCGAATGCCCCCGAGTGATCCATGGCGACCTGCTTCTCAAACCCGAGCTGGGCCAGGTTCTCGAACAGCAGGCACTGGCTGGGCGCTGTCGTGTAGAGCCCCTGGTGGCTGGTCTGTCCGCAACTGGCCCGCAGCAGCCGGATGGAGCTCGGGCCGCTGTAGGAGGTGGCCGAGTTGAAGTGCTTGAACATCAGGTCCAGGTGACGACCTATGGGGTGAGCCATCAGATCGCTGGCCGTCACGTCGCTCCAGGCCAGGGAGCAGATGTTGATGATGAGCACGTCGAAGGGGGCCGCATCCGCCGGCAACTGCTGCGGGAAATGCACGACCCTGTCCCGCTCCTGCGCATAGAAGCTGTCGAGGTAGGCATTGAGATTCTGGTTGGTCGGCGGCGCGCTCTGATCCAGCTGCTCCGCCATGGACACCTGCTTGTCCTCAGGCTCAGCCGCCAGCTCGCTGCCCTTGTCGGTGCTGGCGACCCGGGTTGCCTGCGAAGCAAAGGGATCCCCCACCAGGGGCGAGAGCCACAGCCAGAGCAGGGCCAGCAGGATCCAGGGGGTGAAGCGCAGCCACTGGGCGATGAACAGATAGAGGGTCAGCATCACGAAGCCGGCGCCGACCATCTCCCAGTTGATGAAGCGGCCGAGCAGCTCAAGCCAGTAATCCAGGGTGAAGGAGAAGACCTGCGCCCCCTGGGCGCGAATGCTCTCCATGCCCGGCAGCCAGGTGTCGTGATAGAAGATCCCCACCCCGACCGGCAGAGCCAGCCAGTGCCGGATGCGCCGCAACCCAGCCCGGGGCAGAGGGAAGATCAGGAAGGCGGCAAACACCAGATTGATCAGGGGATGGAAATTGAGGTAACCCGCCCAGAGCAGGGCAAACTTGGCAAGGAAATAGATATTCCAGCCACCCAGGCCGTGCCAGTCCAGCCAGGGAGAAGAGGCATTAGAAACGTGTCGAGTCATCGGCGATGAGTCACCTGTTATCGTGGGGTCCCGCAACCGGGCCAAGGCACACTGCAATGTGTTGTCAGAAAATACTCAGCTTATTATGCAACTAATCATTTGCCCCAGCTGGCCCGGTATTAGATCCGGGTAGCCGGGTGACCGTCATGATGGAGTACTCTATGCACGACAATGTTATCCAAGTGACACTATAAAGGCACCCTCAACGACCAAAATGGGGGAGATTAATTTTATGACTGCCCTTTTCTACATGGATGACATCTCTCTCTTGTTACGACAATAACTGTCATTCTTGCCGCCATGCCGAACAGCTTGAGGCCACTTCCAGATTACGACATGATAACGACCCGGCCCCGAGCCGACGAAACTGGACAGCCAACCTCAAGGACCCCCCATGTTTGAACACGTCGATGCCTATGCTGGCGACCCCATACTGACCCTGGTCGAGACCTTCCACAAAGACACCCGCGAGCAGAAGGTGAACCTGGGGATCGGCCTCTATTACGACGAGCAGGGCCGCATTCCGCTGCTGCCCTCGGTGCAGCAGGCCGAAGCGGCGCGCGCCGCCGCGCCGGCGCCGCGTCCCTATCAGCCGATGGAAGGGGCCGCCAACTACCGCACCGCCGTGCAGCACCTGCTGTTTGGCGCCGATCACGAGGCGGTCAAGGCCGGTCGCATCGCCACCATCCAGACCATAGGCGGCTCCGGCGCCCTGAAGATCGGCGCCGATCTGCTCAAGCGCTACTTCCCGACCTCCGAGGTGTGGGTCAGCAATCCCACCTGGGACAACCACAAGGCCATGTTCGAGGGGGCCGGCATCAAGGTGCACGACTACCCCTATTACGATGCGGCCACCGGCGGCGTGCTGTTCGACGCCATGATCGACTGCCTGAGCAGCCTGCCGGCGAAAAGCATAGTGCTGCTGCACCCCTGCTGCCACAACCCGACCGGGGTGGATCTCTCCCGTGCCCAGTGGGACCAGGTGATCGCCCTGGTGGTCGAGAAGAACCTGATCCCCTTTATGGACATCGCCTATCAGGGCTTCGGTGACGGGCTGGAAGAGGATGCCTATGCCATCCGTGCCATGGTGGCCGCCGGTGTCAGCTTCTTCGTCAGCAACTCCTTCTCCAAGAACCTCTCCTTCTACGGCGAGCGCTGCGGCGGCCTGTCGGTCATCTGCCAGGATGCCGAAGAGGCGAGCCGGGTGCTGGGCCAGATGAAGGCCACCGTGCGCCGCAACTACTCCAGCCCCCCCACCCACGGCGGCCAGATCACCGCGGCCGTGATGAGCCAGCCCGAACTGCACGCCATGTGGGTCGGTGAGGTGACCGAGATGCGCACCCGCATCAAGGCCATGCGCCAGAAGCTGTTCGAGGTGCTGAGTGCCAAGGTGCCGGGCCGCGATTTTGGCTACTTCATCAACCAGCGCGGCATGTTCAGCTACACCGGCTTCACGCCGGAGCAGGTGGACCGCCTTCGGGAAGAGTTCGCCGTCTATCTGGTGCGCTCCGGTCGCATGTGCGTGGCGGGCCTCAACAGCCGCAACGTGGAGTACGTGGCGGACGCCTTCGCCGCCGTGCTCAAGCAGTGATCTCCGCCCTCGCGGCCATCACGGACACCCGCAGAGAGCCCCGCCCGTGCGGGGCTCTTTCTTGCGGGTCTGGCAGCAGGGTAAAACGGATCGGAGGCGGAAAAGCCACCTCCTCCTGCCCGCCAGGCTCTCAGTCCGGATTATCAATACGGACTCTGCAATCCGGGGTCTGGCATATTGTGCAGCCATGGCGCCCATTGGCAGGAAAATATCTGATGATGGCGGCGGCCATCTCGCCATTATCAGCATCTTGTGTCGCCGCGAATAAATGAGCGGCACCTCTCTCCTAATTTCTCCCCAGCAGCCAATCCCGTGAAAATACCGGCAAGAATACGCCCGTTAAATAAGTACCCATGCCAGCGCTCGCATCGGCTATAAATCAATGTATTGATATCTATGAAGCTTTTCCGTTCTGCAAATAGCACAGCGGTTAAGCATGGGGACAGGTTAATGAATCAAGAATGTCCCCCCTTGACCTTGCCAATACTTGATAACCCCCACCTCACTTCCATCGCGAGAGCCTGATATGCAGCAATACGACACCAACCCGGAACTGGAGCGGCGCTTGTTCAACAAGCTGCTGGATGTGCTGATCAAGGCAGGGCTGATCCTGGCCCTGGTCATCACCTGCTACGGCATCTTCTCCCCCTTCCTGACCCTGATGCTGTGGGCCCTGATCCTGGCCGTCACCCTCTACCCCGCCCATCAGAAGCTGGCCGCCAGACTCGGCCAGAGACAGGGCCGCGCCGCCACCCTGCTGGTGTTGTGCGGCATCGTCCTGATCGTCTTGCCCACCATCTGGCTCACCAGCTCCCTGGCCGACACCATCACCGGGTTCATCCACGCCATGAAGGAAAACAGCCTGCAGATCCCCCTGCCGGCCGAATCCGTGGCCAACTGGCCCGTCATCGGCAAGAAGGTCTATGGCATCTGGCATCAGGCCGCGACCGATCTGCCCGCCTTCATCCAGAGCATGCAACCCAAGATAGGCAACATCGCCAAGACGGCGCTGAGCATGGTCGCCAGCATGGGCACCGGCATGCTCCAGTTCATCGTCTCCTTCGCGGTGGCCGGCATCATCATGACCTATGGCCTGCCCGGCCAGCAGAGTGCCCGCGCCATCTCCGCCCGCATCATGGGCGAGGATCGGGGCGACGAGTTCGCCACCCTCTGCACCGCCACCATACGTGCCGTGGCACAAGGGGTCATTGGGGTCGCCTTCATTCAGGCCATCATGCTCGGTCTGGTGATGGCGATTGCGGGGATCCCGGCGGCCGGCCTGCTCGCCCTGTTTGCCCTGATCCTCGGCATCGCCCAGATCCCGGCCGCCGTCATCTTCATCCCCTGCCTCATCTATATCTGGAGCAGCGGTGACTATGCCACGGCCCCCGCCATCGCCTATTCGGTGCTGCTGGTGATCTCCGGCCTGGCCGACAACGTGCTCAAACCCCTGTTGCTCGGTCGCGGCGTCGATGCCCCCATGCCCATCATACTGCTGGGCGCCCTGGGCGGCATGGTCTCGAGCGGCATCCTCGGCATGTTCGTGGGGGCGACCCTGCTCGCCATCGGCTACCAGATCTTCATGGCCTGGGTCGCAGGCCACCACCTGACACCATTGGCTGGCAAACCAGCCCAGCTGGACGACAGAACCGAGACGACAGACTCCGGCAATGCTTCCTGAACCTGCTGATGCCAGATCCCGCGCCGGCGGCCTGACCGTCGGCGTCGCCCTGCTGGGCTCCCTGCTGCTGAGCGCCTGCACCACCCTGGGGCCAGACTATGTCCAGCCCCCGGGGGGAGCCGTTGCCGACTGGCAGGGGGGCTCCCTCGAGCAGAGCCGGGCCAGGGCCTTTGCCACTCGGCTCGACGAGTGGTGGACCCTGCTGGGAGACCCAGCGCTCAACGCCCTGGTGCAGGAGGCGCTGCACCACAACCACAGCGTACGGACCGCCGGGCTGCGCATCCTGGAGGCGCGGGCCCAGCTCGGCATCGCCAATGCCAGCCGCTATCCCCAGTTGCAGCAACTGAGCGGCAATGCCCTGCAAACGGGGCAGGTGCGGGATGGCCCAGACCCCCACTTCATCCGCTATGGCCTGGGGGCCAATCTCGGCTGGGAGATCGACTTCTGGGGCAAGTTCCAACGCAGCATAGAGGCGGCGGATGCCAGCTACTTCGCCACCCTGGCGCAATATGATGACATCCAGGTGCTGATGGCGGCCCAGGTGGCCAGCCTCTACGTCAACATCCGGACCCTGGAGTCCCGGCTGCAGATCTCCCGGGACAACGCCCGCTTGCAGGAGCGCAGCCTGGCGATCACCCAGAAGCTGTTCAAGAGCGGCAACAGCGACGAGCTGGACGTGCAGCAGGCCAGGACCCAGTACCTGAGTACCCTGTCCGGCATCCCCATCCTGGAGGCCAGCCTGCGCCAGGGACAGAATGCCCTGAGCACCCTGCTGGCCCGCGCCCCCGGCCCCCTGCCCGAGATGCAGGCTGGCACGGGCAGGATCCCCCATGCGACCCTGACCCTGGCGGCCGAGCTGCCCGCCGACCTCGTCCGCCGTCGCCCCGATGTGCGCAGCGCGGAGCGGTTGATGGCGGCCCAGTCGGCCCTGATCGGCGTCAGCGAGGCCGAACTCTACCCCTCCTTCACCCTGCTGGGCTCGGTCGGCCTGTCGGCCAGCTCCCTCTCGGGCAGCGCCACCACCCTGGACTGGGGGGTCGGGCCAAGTTTCAAGTGGAATCTGTTCGACCATGGCCTGCTCAGCAACGCCGTGCTGGTACAGGACGCCCGCTTCCAGCAGCTCAAGGAGAACTATCTGAACACCCTGCTCGGCGCCGCCCGCGAGATCGACGACGCCGCCATCGGCTTTGCCAAGAACGAGGAGCAGATAGCCCTGCTGGAGCAGACGGAGCAGGCGGCCCGCCGCTCCCTCGACATCGCCAACATCCGTTACCGGGAAGGCATGGCGGACTTTCAGCGGGTGCTGGACTCCCAGCGCGCCCTGTTCAGCCAGCAGGAGCGCCTGGTCAGCAGCAGAGGCAATGTGATGCTCAGCCTCATCTCCCTCTACAAGGCGATGGGCGGTGGCTGGCAACAGGGGCGACACCGTCCCCTGCTCGACGAGCAGAGCCGGCAAGAGATGCAATCACGCAGCGACTGGGGTCCCCTCCTGACCGACCCCCTGCCCCCGGCCGATGCCCCCTAATGTGATGACGAGACGACCATGAGCCAAGAGACCCTCCAACCTGCCGCCACGCCGCCCGCCCCCAGCCCACAACCGGGCAAGGGGAGCCGTATCGGCACCCTGATCCTGCTCGCCCTGATCGGCCTGAGCCTCTTGTGGTACTTCAGTGCCGACCGCCTGACCCCCTACAGCTCCCAGGCCAGGGTCCAGGCCTTCGTGGTACCGGTCGCCTCCCAGGTGTCGGGCCAGGTGCAGAAGGTGCTGGTGAAGGACAATCAGGATGTGGCCCAGGGCCAACCCCTGTTCGAGATAGACCCCAGCCAGTATCAGATCGCCCTGCAGCGGGCCAGGTCCGACTATGACTCCGTGTTGCGCTCGGTCAATGCGGCGGGGGCTGGCGTCATCGCCGCCGAGGCCTCCCTGCAGGCCGCCAGGGCCAATCGCCTCAAGGCCGAGCAGGACGCCAGCCGCCAGGAGCGACTCTATGCCGAGGATCCGGGGGCCATCTCGGTGCGCCGGCTCGAGGTCGCCCGGGCCACCCGGGTGCAGGCCCAGAGCCAGGTGAAGGCGGCAGAGGCCAGCCTGATCCAGGCCAGGGAGGCCGCCGGCAACCGCGGCGATGACAACTCCCAGCTCATCAGCGCCCGATCCGCCATCGAGAAGGCCAGGCTGGATCTTGACAACACCCGGGTTCTGGCCCCCTCCCGGGGGCTGGTGACCGACCTGCGCACCGACGTCGGCCAGTTCGCCGCGGCCGGGGCGCCGGCCATGACCCTCATCGCCATCCACGACGTCTGGGTCAGCGCCGACATGACAGAGAACAACCTGGGCAACCTGGCTCCCGGCAATGAGGTGGACATAGTGCTCGACGTCATGCCGGGCCGGGTGTTCAAGGGCAGGATCCGCAGCCTGGGCAACGGGGTCAGCTCGGGTTCCCAGAGTGCGGCGGGCAGCCTGCCCACTGTGCAGAACAACCGGGACTGGCTGCGCCAGGCCCAGCGCTTCCCGGTCGCCATCGCGTTCGATCAGGATGAGCTCAAGGATGTGCGGGGGATCCGGGTCGGCGGCCAGGCCGAGGTACTGGTCTACAGCGGGGAGCATTGGCTGATGAACGCTCTGGGGGCCGGTTTCATCAGGCTGATGAGCCTGCTCTCCTACTTCTATTGAGCGGCGAGCCCATGCGAGACGGAGCAACACTCTGATGCACAAGGCCGACAAGGCGGTGCTGCGCCTCACCCTGGGGCTGGGCCTCAGCGTCATGGTGACCTATGGCCTGGCCTGGCCCCTGCCTCACCTCAGCTGCCTGGTGGTGATACTGCTGCTGTGCAGGCCGGGTCCGCCCCTGCCTCCCCTCAAGGGGCTGCTGATGGCCGGCGTCCTCACCTTGCTGATGGGCGGCGGCGTGCTGATGGTGCCCCTGCTGCAGCACTATGGGGTCAGCGCCCTGCTGCTGATCGCCCTGGTGCTGTATGGTCTCTTCTACCTCGGCCTCAAGAGCGGCAACCCCCTGCTGACCCTGCTGGTCATCACCTTCACCCTGGTCCCTGTGGCCGGGGTAGCGGAGCAGGCCCTCGCCTTCGTGGTGATCCAGGCCCTGGCGATCGGGGTCCTGCTGGGGGCCTTCATCGGCACCATTTCACACCATCTCTTCCCCGATGGGGAGCCCGTTGCCAAACCCGTCTATCTCAGCCCGCAAAACGCCACCTGGGTCGCGCTGCGGGCCGTAATCATAGTGCTGCCCGTGCTGGTGCTGGCCTTGCAGGATCCCGGCCACTACCTGGCCGCCATCATGAAGACGGTGGCGCTCGGGCAGCAAGCCTGCACCACCCAGGCCCGCCACGCCGGCAAGGAGCTGATAGGCTCGACCCTGGTGGGCGCCCTGGTGGCCGCCATCGCCTGGTCCGGGCTCGCCCTCTGGCCCAATCTGTGGATGCTGATGCTGTGGATCATGGCCGCCAGCCTCTGGCTGGGCGTGCGGCTGTTTCGAGTCAAGGGGAGCCGGGTCGCCCCTTCCTTCTGGAGCAACGCCCTGCTGACCATGATGATACTGCTGGGCCCGGCCATTCAGGACAGCGCCAACGGCAAGGATGTGCTGCAAGCGTCCCTGTTCAGGCTCGGCCTGTTTTTGCTGGTGGCAGGCTACGCCTGGGCGGCCATCTGGGCACTGGAACGCTGGCGGATGCGCCGGCCACACTCACTTTCTGCCAACCATGAGACGATGCCATGATGCTGATGAATCTTCTGGTGGGCCTGCCCACCATGCTGGTCTGCCTCGCCCTGCAAGCCGCCCTCACCTTTCGGGCGGTGCGCTTCTATATCAGGCAGGTGCACAACAATCCCAACCCGGGGCGGCTCGGTCGCGGGGTCGGCCCCCTGCTGGTGGTCATGGTGCTGCTGATGCTGGGCAACTTCGCCCAGATCATGCTCTGGGGCCTGCTGTTTCTCGGCCTGGGGGAGTTCGAGCTGCTCTATGAAGCCGTCTACCACTCCGGGGTCAACTTCACCTCCCTCGGCTATGGCGACATAGTGATGAGCACTCACTGGAAACTGCTGGGCCCTCTGGAGGCGGCCAACGGGGTCCTGATGTTCGCCATGACGGGGGCGGCGCTGATGGCGGTATTGCAGGCGCTGATCAAGTCCCAGCTCAATGACAGGATGCACCGGCCAGGGTGAGGCCCCCGCCAGCAAGCAAAACGGCAGGCCCAGGGCCTGCCGTTTTGCTGTCTGAATCGATCCCGTCAGGGGTGGATGACGATGGGGGTGCCAGGTTCGATGGCGTCCCACACCTCGTCCATGTCCTTGTTGAGCAAGGCGATGCAACCATTGGTCCAGTTGGACGGTTGCAGGCTGGAGCCGTTGCCGTTGCGCTGGCCGTGGATCATGATCATGCCCCCCGGCCTGACCCCGAGCTCGTTGGCGGTCTTGATGTCGTCCAGGTTCGGGTAGTTGATGTGGATGGCCCGATAGAAGCTGGAATCACTCTTCTTGTAATCCAGGGTGTAGCGCCCCTCTGGAGTACGCTGATCCCCCTCCCGCTGCTTGTGACCCTTGGGCGCCGGCCCCAGGGCGATCCAGTAGCGTTTCAGCTCCTTGCCATCCTTCATCAGGCTCAGGCTGTAGGAGGACTTGTTCACGACCACCATGTCCGCGCTCATGCCCAGACTGGCGAAACTCAATGCGGGCCACAGGCCCAGTACACACAAGATTACGGCTCTCATTCCATCCCTCGACGAGCCTCTGAGCGGGCTCCTGATACAGGTCATCTGAATGCCGCCCCTTGGCGGCGAGCGCCATGATATTGGATCGCCATCAATACTCAATATACCCAGCGAAACATATCTGGCGCCATACCGAGTCCATTTCCCACCCCCAGATTGGAAACCACAATCAAATCAGATGGGTAGCCAGCCCCCCCTCAGAGCGTCCGCCGCCGCACCAGCAGATGGATCCACTTGTTGTACCTGGCCCAGGTATGGATCAGCAGAAACAGTCCCAGGACCAGCGCCAGGAACAGCTGACCCAGGGCCAGCCAGTCGAGGGAGCCGATGAAGCTCACCTCGCTGCCACTGCCGAGGTAGTTGAACCAGGGCTGCAGCGCCAGCAGCAACCAGCCCCCCCAGGTCAGCAGCAGGATCAGCAGATCCCGCACCCTGTAGCGCCAGCTGCAACGGCCACCGTTGCGAATGATCATCTCGTTGGCAAACTTATTTCTTGTCACGGAAGGACTCTCCTCTGTCGGGGCTTTCCCAGACGGCCAGCTGGCCGCGGCGACGCAGCACCGCCTTGGGCACGGCGACGATCACCGTCACCAGATTGAGCAACCAGTAAACCAGCGGATACCAGACGCACCAGATGAAGCTGCGGGCCATGCTCTTGTCATAGTGATGGTCGATGAAGATGCTGACCCCGAATTGCAGCAGGCAGATGCTGGTCATCAGGACCCCGGACCAGGCGAAGAAGTGCCCCTCCCCCAGGGCATGCAGATCCGGCGCGGCCAGCCAGATCAGCGCCAGCAGCACCATGGCATAGCACCAGAGCACGCTGGCCGCATATTCGAGCAGCAACAGCCAGAAGCGACGGTTGCGCCAACGCAGCGCCTGGGGGCCATGGCGCAGCATCACCTCGGCCCCGCCCTGGGCCCAGCGCAGCCGCTGCTTGTAGAGGCCACGCACCGTCTCTGGCATCAGCACCCAGCACAAAGCCTGGGGCTGGTAATGAATGAGCCAACCCGCCAGCTGCAACTTCCAGCTGATGTCGATGTCCTCGGTCACCATGTCGGTGCTCCAGCCCCCCACCGCCTCCAGCGCCGAGCGGCGAAACGCCACCACTACCCCGGAGACGGTGAAGACGGTGCCGTAGATGCGCTGGGCCCGCTTGATGAGGCCAATGATGGAGCTGAACTCGCCGGTCTGGATCTTGCCGATGATGGTGGAGCGGGTACGCACCCTGGGATTGCCGGTGACGGCGCCGACCTTGGCGCTGTCGAGAAAGTGCTTCACCATCCAGGCCACGGCGTCATGGTCGAGCACAGCATCCCCGTCTATACCCACCAGTATCTCCCCCTTGGCCACCTTGAGGCCGTTGTTGAGGGCCATCGCCTTGCCCTGATTGCGCTGATGGAGCACGCACAGGCGCGTATCCTGCGCCGCCAGCCGATCCAGCCGCGCGCCCGTGTCATCCCGGCTGCCGTCATTGATGGCCAGCACCTCGAAGTCGGGGTAACGCTGGCGCAGCAGGTGGCCTATGGTCTCCTCCACGTTGGCCCCCTCGTTGTAACAGGGCACCATCAGGGTCACCTTGGGATAGCGGGGCAGCACCAGGCCGCGCCTGGCCAGGGCCAGATCCCGCCGCTCCCACTGGAAGTAGTAATAGAGGCCGCCACACATCCACACCAGGGCCATCAGGCTGGGGTAGGCCAGGGTAAAGACAGCCACCCCGGAGAGAAAGTCGCTCACCGCGTCACCCCCGTCTGCGCCGCCGAGCCGGTGGGAGCCGATGGCAGCTGGACAGCTCGTGGCTGGGTCTGCACCGAGAAGACTGGCTTGAGGACGGCGGGATCCGGCTGATTGCTCAGAAAATCATCCGGGTAGTAGCCGAAGTTGTTGACCCCCTCGCGCCGGATGATCTGCATCCAGCGCGCCAGCTCGGCATCCGGGATGGGTTGCCCGGTGCGCCAGTTGCGACTCTGCAGCTCGAACACCAGCCGCTCGGCCGGCACCTGCGCCAGCGCATCCACCGCCAGCTTGGCCAGCCACTGGTCGGGATTGTCCGCCTGCTCCATGTAGGGCATGGCCATCACGGCGGTGTAGTCATAGGCCTTGGCGAACGCCGCCATGCTCTGGGCGAACCACTGCTGGGAGTGCGGCTCCGTCACCAGGGCTGCATAGATGTTGCGGGCCGTTTTGAGACCGTCGGCGCCCCCCTGACGATAGCGGGCCGCGGCATCCCGCAGCGCCAGGGTAAAATCGATCAGCAGGTCGGTCTTTTGCTCCCCTTGCGCCTGCAGCGCATCCGGGGTGCGCGCCAGGGTCATGGGCCCCTCGTAGTCGCCGAGGAAGGCGTCGTCGTGAAACAGCAGGCCGTCGAACTTGGTGTAGAAGCCGAGATCCTCGTAGATATCCAGCACCCGCTGCCGGCTGTCTGGATCCCAGGGAGAGAGCCGCAGATACTGCCCCTCGGCGGGGGCACCGGTACGGCTGTCGGTGACATAGGCGTGACCCGGCCCCAGGTCGTAGGCCAGCACCGGCATCCAGGCATACACCTTGACCCCGGCCCGGGTCTTGAGCTGCCAGGCCACCCGGTTGAAGAGATCCGCCTTGACCGGCATGTGACGATTGGGGAAGTAGAGCGCCTCCGCCACCCCGTCGCCGTTGTCATCGGCATAAGCCTGCAGGTAGACGGTGGTGATGCCGTAACCCTTGATCCGATCCAGCAGCAGATCGATGTTCTTGTTCATCTGGCGGGGATCCGGGTCGTAGACATAATCCAGATCCACGTGCACCAGTCGCTCCACCTGCCGCGTCCAGGTATTGCCCCCCATGATCTCGTCCAGGGTCTCCAGGCTGGTCTCCTCCTCCAGCAGGTAGCGACGCACCCTGCCCCCGGCGTCGCTCACCCTGTTCGTCCCTTCGGCCAGGGTGAAGGTGTAGGGCATGCCGGCTGCACTGGCCAGATCCAGCGCCGTCTGGTTGAAGGCACCGTAGGGCCAGACCAGGATCCGCGGTGCGCGGCCGGTCTGCGCCTTCAGCTGGCTGGCCGAGGCGTCGAGGTCGGCCTTGATCCGCGCCCGGTAGTCGGCCATGGTCTCGTAGCCCTGCTGGCTCCAGCCAGCCGTGGTCATCGCCGGCTGCACATTGCCCTGGGGATTGGCCAGCAACCCGTAATGGGAGGCGAAGGTGTGGGAGGCTATCTCCACCAGCCCGGACGCCTGCATCTCGCGGATCTGCGGCCAGCCGACAAAGTAGCTGCGCGGCAGCTTGTCATTGCCGTAGGGCACCATCTTGTCGTCAGGCACCTCCAGCCAGCTGCCCACCAGGGCGAAGACCGCCGGATAGCGGTAGAGCTTGAGCAGGGGATAGACCAGGCGGTAGAAGCTCTCGTAGCCATCGTCGAAGCTGAGCAGGATCGCCTTCTCCGGCAGTGGTGCCTTGCCCGCCTTGGCATCCAGGATCTGCTGGAAGCTGACCGGCTGATAGCCCTGCTGCCTGATCCAGTTGAAGTGGCGGATCAGGGTGTCGCGCCGTATGGTCTGGGGATAGAGCTTGAGGTTGGGGGTCAATTTCAGATCGACGATGTCGTGGTAGCAGAGCACCACATAATCATCGGGTTGCCGGGCCGCCTGGCCGAGGGATGGCAGCAGGGACAACAGCAGAAAGAGGGGCGCAAGCCAGCGTCTCATCACATGAAACTCCATTGCAGATTGGCGAAGATGAAATTTCCGAACTCGGGGTTGCCGTCGTAGATGGCCTGACGGCGGCCCAGGCCATAGCCCAGGCTGAGGGCGGGGGAGAGTATCCAGTCGTGGCGGTAGCTGAGCTGCCAGCCCTGATCGCCGCCATAGCCCTGCTGCCAGTAGCGATTGCCGCTCATGACCAGGCTCTGCTGCAGGGCGCGCCGCCCATCCAGCGGCAGCCGGTAGCGCCCCGCCAGCTCCAGCTCCAGGTTGCGGTCACTGAGCGGATTGAAGTAATCCGCCTCGACCGCCTCGTTGCGGGAGCTGGCTGCCCGCAGGGTGCCGTCGAACCACCAGCGATCCCGGCGCCAGAGATCCTGACGCAGCCAGCCGGAGGCGGTCAGCCGGCGGTTGCCATCCTCTATGTCCATCCGCTCCAGCCGCAGCCCGGCCTCCCGGGTCTCGTCCTGGCGCCAGCCAAGATCCAGCTGATATTGATCGGCGTAGTCACCCCGGGCCAGTGCCCGCAGCGGGGTATCGGCGCTGTTGAGATTGATGGCGGCGCCCAGGTTCCAGTGATCCCCCAGCCGCCAGTCGAGGCGGCTCCACAGATAGCCTCTGTCATTGAG
Organism: Aeromonas bivalvium; assembly: GCF_046078285.1. NCBI lineage: Bacteria > Pseudomonadati > Pseudomonadota > Gammaproteobacteria > Aeromonadales > Aeromonadaceae > Aeromonas > Aeromonas bivalvium. Next base: position 184,802 of record NZ_JBGXBV010000003.1, on the reverse strand, counting down.
CTCGCTGCCCACTCCCCCTTCCAGGGTGAGTTGCAGCGGATAGAAAGAGAGCTCGGCCCCGAGCCCGGTATAGGCGGCGCGCTCGGGCTGCCCGTCAAATTCGCCAAAGCCGCCCTGGCGCCGGACAAACAACCGATCGCCGCCGTCGCTGCGGGAGCTGTAGAGACGGCTGTCGTAGCGCCAGTCCCGGCTGGCCTGCACCGAGCCCCCTTCGTTGCGACCATGGCTCAGGTCGGCGACAAAGCGGGGGGCCTGCTCCAGCGCCAGGCGCTGCTGCAATGCCTGCCGATCCCGGGTCAGGTTGCCGAGGTCGCGCACCGCCTGCGCCGTGCCCCGCCACTCGCCCTTGTCGATCAAGGCGTTGAGGCGACCCGGCTCGGCCTGTTCGCTGCGCCCGGGGGGCAACCAGCGCATCGCCTCTCGGTAAGCCTGTTCGGCCCCATCGGGGTGGCCGCGCCAGCGGCGGATATCCCCCAGTTGCAGCCAGAGCCAGGGGTTGGCAGGCGCACTGTCCAGCCACCCTTCCAGTTGTCTCTGTGCCGCGTCCGCTTCACCACGCCAGGCCTGCAGCAGGGTGTTCAGCTGCAACACCTTCTCGTAGTCGTCGTTGGCCATGCGCATGTTGCCGGTAAAATCCCAGCGGGTCGGCGGCTCCTGCCAACCGGCCAGCAGCCCCTGGGCGGCGCCATAACGCTCGCCGTCCGAATAGGCGTAGAAGCGCTTCTCCAGCAGCGCCTTGTCCCTGGCTCGCGCCGGGGTCGCCAGCGCCTCGTAGAGATCGGACGCCTCATCCACCCGCCCCAGCCCGGCCAGGGCATCGGCGCGGGCCTCCAGCACATAGTCGGGCAACGGCCCCTCGGCCTGCAGCGCGGCAGACGCCTGTTCGGCCCGGGCAAACTCGCCGAGGGCCACCAGGGTCACCACCGCATCCCGGCGTGCACTGAGGTAGAGCTGGTGATCGCGAGGAGCCCGGGCCAGGATCCCCTCTTGCAAGGCCAGGGTGCGAGTCAGGGCATCGCGGGCCTGCGCCGGATCGGCAAGCCGGGTCGAGATCCGCAGCAGGTTGACCGCCTGGTAGTAATCGAGCCAGAGCCGGTCGACCGCGGTGAACAGCTCAGGATAACGGTCCATCAGATCCACGGCGGCGGGACCGGCACCCAGGCTCACCGCCACCCGGTAGAGAGCCAGCACCTGCTCACCGTTACCTGGTTCCAGCGCCAGCCACTGCTGGCGCGCCAGCAGCTCTCCCATGGGGTCCTCGGCCCGGCGAGCGGCATAGATGCGGGCATCGAGGATGGCACGATCGCGGCCAAATCTGGCGTCATATTCCTCTGCGGTGCGGCGGGCCAGCTCCTGGTTGCCCTGATCGCTGGCGGTGAGAAACAGCCCGAGCCAGCCGTTGCGGTTGGCGGGATCACGCCCCTGCAGGATACGGTAATAGCTGATCGCCAGAGGGTAGCGCCCCAGATCCCGGGCCGCCCTGGCCAGGGTTTCGAGGGAGTCATTGGAGATGGGTTTGAATTCGCACGGCTCACAGCTGGCCAGGGCCGCTGCACGATCCTGACGCCAGATCTGCACGGCGATGAGATCGTCGAGCACCCGGCCATCCCCGCTGCGCCGATAGAGGGCGTCGAGCCCGGCGGCAGCCTGGGCCAGCTGACCCTGGCGGGCCTGGATCACCCAGGCCTCCCTCTCCCGATCGAGGGAACCGGCCTGGACCAGGCCAGGCAACAACACGAATAGATAAACAAAGCGATTCATTCGCAACATACACCCGGTTTCATAGCGAGACTCGCCCGACTGAGCAAACGGACACGCCTAGGGGCGACCGGCTCAGGGTGGCGATGATGCTCGGGAATTAAGGGTGAAAGGCGGGGCCCGCCCTTCGTATGTGCGGTCCAGCCGTCTCATGACATGAGACCTGCGACTTTCCGAACCCGACTCGCGTCGGGGGTGGCGAGAGGGCCGATTCTGGGTCTGACCGAGAAATAGTCAACGGCGACACCAAGGGAGGGGAGAGCAGGCCCGGCGGATGGGGCCAAGTAATTTCACGCTAGAAAAAATGAACGGAGCAGGGAGAGGAGGCGGCCCCCTTTGGATGAGGGCCGCCTCCTCGTCGTCACCCCGCGCAACCTGGGTAGATTATTTCCCTTATGAATTAACAAATTGCCCCGTTCTCGGCGCGACATCCGATGTCGCCACCGGGTCACAGCATGTCGGCCAGCCCCGGCAGTCCCGAGGCAAGCAAAGAGACCCCCTTTCCTCTCCACTGTGGATACCAGCCAGGAGCCGCAACGCCCCAAAAAAAGAGCCCCTTTCGGGGCTCTTTTTATGGCTGTCATGCCAGGGCTCAGGCCCGGGTCGGCTCGGCCCTCTGCTGCGCCTCCAGGCGCCGGATCCAGGCCTCGAAATCCGCCAGCATGCGGGCCTCGGATTCGCTGTTGTCGGCGATGAGCTCGGCCCCGTGCACCACTCGGATCTGGGCGTCGAGGGGCGTGCCTTCCCCAGCCGGTGGGCGCTGGTGCGCCGCCGCCATGCACGCCTGGGCCTGCTGCCACGCCTGCGCCACGCTCCGATTGCACGCCTCTGCCAGCGCCGCCGCGCTGAAGCCCTCGCCAGTGAGGCTCCTGAGCGTCTCGTCGTGGGTCATGCCGTTGCCCGGCCCCCAGTAGTGGGCGGCCAGATCCGGCCCGATGCGCGGGTTGTCGGTGAGGTAGCCGTCGCGCTCAAGGAAGTAGGCGCGGGTCTGCTCCACCGCCATCAGCGCCAGCAGGTAGCCGTGATAGGCGCAGGCCGACTCCTGATTCAGGAGGTGCGGAATGGCCAGCAGCGGGCGCGGGCTCTCCACCCCCAGGATCCGGCGCTCCCACTTGCGGGCCAGCGCCAGCACGGCGCCTGGGGTGCGCTCGCTCTCTGCCATGGCGTAGAGATCCCGCTCGAAGTAGGCCACCAGGGCTATCTGGCGCTCGTTGAAGGCGCGAAATGGCTGGCGCGCTTCTATCATGGCCTGGATGAGCGCGTCATGGATCGCCTCCCCCGCTCCGTTTCTGGCGTAGCGTTTGAGCCAGTCCGCGTCGTCCAGCAGGCTGTCGCAGAACATGGACTGGGTCTCGGCATAGGCCATGGAGGTGGGGGGAAACTCCTGGGAGAAGCAGGGGGCATTGCCGGTGACGTTGGCAAAATGCGCCGCGTGACCCCCCTCGTGGAACAGGGTGTTGAGGCCGCTCCAGCCGCTGCCCACCTGGGCAGGATCCGCCAGACTGGTGAAATTGACCACAGCCGGGACCCACTCCCCCTCCTGCCAGAAGCTCGGCACCGGGCCGTGACAGAAGCCGTTCTCGTATTTCCCCTCCCGGGTCAGCAGATCCAGGGTGAGGGTGGCACCGCGGTACTGGATGCCGAGGCGACGGAAGCTCTGGACCCAATCCTTCAGCGCCCGGGAGAAGGGTACGTAAGGATCGAGCTGGCGGGTCACGTCGCCACTCACGCTGTAGCGCAGGTTGTGGGGCAGCAGGGCCGCTTCCCCCTTGGCAGCCTTCAGCTCTTCCAGACTCTGGTGCAGCCGATCATCGGTGCGGGCGATGAAGTCGTCGAGAATGGCAAACAGCTGGGCCGGGCTCATCTGCTCGTTCTTGTGCACCTTGTAGTCGAAGTAGTCGCGATAACCCATGGCACGGGCGAAGCGGTTGCGCAGCGCCACCACCTCGAGAAAGCCATTGTCGACCACCCACTGCTCCAGGGAGTGGAACATGGCGAGCGCGCTCTGGCGCACCGCCTCGTCCGCACTTGCGGCCAGCGCCGTGCTGGCGGCGGGCAGGCTGCCGGGCACCTGGCGGCCCTGCTCGTCCAGCAGGGTGAGCTTGAGCCCCTTGCGACGGGCGAAGAGATCCGCCTCGGCGGCCACCAGCTCGTCCATCAGGGCGGCGGCGGCCGGATCTTCGATGACGTTGCACTCGAAGAAGGCAGCCCAGCCGGCCAGGCCGCGCCTCAGATCCGCCTCCTCGGCCTGGGCCTGCATCTGCCGCAGCACCGGCAGGCGGGCAGGATCGGCACAGAACGCCTTGTAGGCCTGTTCGGCGGCGGTGAACCCGGCCTGATCGTCGCTGGTGCCCATGTAGGTGGACCAGAAAAGGTCCTCCTTGCGCCTGTGTACCTTCAGGTAGTCGGCGTTGAGCTGGTTCAAGTAATTCCTGGCAATGGAACTCATAAATTCCCTCTTGTGATGGGGTCCCCCTCGGGGCGCCCACTTCCTTTTTTGGTGAAATGCCAACTCATTCACATTTCTTGCAAATAGAGTCGAACAATGATGCGCCGGGATGCGCCAGATCACGCTACCAAAAGCCAGGGTTGATGTCTGCTAGCTATACTGGCTGCCAAAAAACCCAAATGGATACTAGTTATCACAACCATATGAAAGTTAAATAAATATAAGCATGAAACAATCAAGGCCAGCTCGTTGACCGGCCATCAACAGACCCGCACGAGAGACAAGGAAAAGACTATGTTCAAGCTCGGTGATATCGCAGTGAGTCGCAAATTGATGCTGCTGCTCTCAGTGGCATTGCTCGGTTTCCTCGCACTGCTGCTCATCTCCGCCAGTGCCCTGCATCGCAACCTGATGAGCGAGCGGGAAGCCAGATTGCAGGCGGTGCTGGATCTGGCCATGAGCCGGATCCAGACCCTGGCCGCCACCCTCCCCGCCTCGGAAGCACAGGCCCAGGCCAAGGCCATGCTCGACAGCATGCGCTTCGATGGCGACAACTATCTGTTCGTGCTGGACGAAAACCGCCATGTGGTGGTGCATCCCGCCAAGCCCGAGCTGGTCGGACGGCCGATGGGCGAGCCCGGCGTCGCCGCCGAAGCCCATTGGCTGCGCATGGTGGATCTCGGCAAGGGCGGCCGGCAGGGTCGGCTGGAATACCAGTGGCGCTCTCCCACCGGGGAGACGGCCCAGAAGATGACCCTGGTGGCCGGCTATCAGCCCTGGGGCTGGATCCTGGGGTCCGGCCTCCTGCTGCAGGACATAGAAGCCACCATCTGGTCCCAGTATGAGCTGATGGGAGGGGCCACCCTGCTGGTGATCCTGCTGATGGGGCTGCTGGGCCTGGCCATCAGCCGCTCCATCGTCAACCCGCTGGCGGCCATCAACAAGGCCATGGCCCGGGTAGCGGCCGGGGATCTGGTGGTCAACATACCCGTGCACGGCAAGGATGAGCTGGGAACCGTCGCCCACTCCACCAACCAGGGACTGGATGCCATCCGCCGCGCCCTGCTGGAGGCGAGCCAGGGAGCCCGCAACGTGGCGGACGCCGCCCTGCGCATCGCCGCCTCCGCCGAGCAGACCAATCAGGCGGTCAACAGCCAGCGGGATCAGCTGGCCCAGCTCGCCACCGCCATGAACGAGATGAGCGCCACCATCTCGGATGTGGCGGGTCATGCCGAGAACACGGCCCGCGACACCCAGGACGCCACCAACGAGGCCGGGCTCGGCAACGAAGACGTCCACGCCAGCGTACACGGCATCCAGACCCTGGCCACCGAGGTGGAGCAGGCCACCCATCAGGTCAATCGCCTCAAGGAGGGGGTGATGCAGATAGGGGAAGTGACCGCCGTCATCAGCGCCATCTCGGATCAGACCAACCTGCTGGCCCTCAACGCCGCCATCGAGGCGGCCCGGGCCGGCGAGCAGGGCCGCGGTTTTGCCGTGGTGGCCGACGAGGTGCGCCAGCTGGCCAGCCGTACCCGCCACTCCACCGAGGAGATCCAGAGCACCATCACCCAGTTGCAGCAGCGGGCGGTCACCGCCGCCAGTGCCATGGACACCAGCCGCAAGCTGGCGGAGAGCAGCGTCGGTCAGTCCGAGAAGGCGGGGCAGGATCTCTCCCTCATCGTCAGTCACATCCAGCACGTGAGCGACATGGCGACCCAGATAGCCACGGCGGCGGAGCAGCAGAGCATGGTGGCGGAAGACATGAACCGCAACGTCAGCGGCATCAATGACTCGGCGCTCGAGATGTCCCAGGCCGCCTCCCAGCTGGCCCAGGAGAGCGAGCTGCTGGCCGGACTGTCGCGCAGCCTGGACGAGCGACTGGCGGCCTTCCGGCTTGGCAGCGCCATCTCAGCGGATCAGGCGCCGGAGCACACTCGCCAGCACGCCTGATCCGCCAGCGCCGCTGCGCGTCAGCGCACGTCCCGCCCCACCGCCTCTTCTGCCCGCCATGCTGGCAGAGGAGGCGGCCACCACTGCGCCAGGGCCCCCCTTTGTCGCCATCATCAGGCTGAGTGTTCAGGCCTTCCTCCACAGACAAATGGCAAAACAAGCCGTTAAGCGACGACGCCAGATCGAGCGGGTCAAGCTGTCAACTTTGACACTTAATTATTTAACAAAAAATAGTCATGATGGCACTGCCGCCCAATGCGGCACCATGACCCTTTCAGTAGTCATTTGGCAAACTGGTTGAAAGGCCAGGACGCAAAGCCTCCGGTCTAAAGACATGCCGTCCAGGATAGCGGGGTTACCACACCCAGGTGTGTACCGGGGATTTCCCCAGCCAAGGTGACTGCCCACATCACCGAACAGAGGAATGTATGGCAGCAAAAATTCGACTCAATCATGTGGCTGCGGCGCTGGCGCTGCTGGCCAGTGGCGGCGTGCTCGCCCACGGTTACATCAGCCAGCCGGAGGGACGCAACGCCCTGTGCAAGACCGGCGGCAACATCGGCTGCGGCGCCATCCAGTGGGAACCCCAGAGCCTGGAGGCGCCGTCCGGCTTCCCCGATGGCGGCCCAGCCGACGGCCAGATCGCCTCGGCCGGGCATCCGCAATTTGGCGAGCTCAACGCCCAGACCAGCGATCGCTGGACCAAGCGCAATGTGCAGGCCGGCCCCTTCAATATCAGCTGGACCTTCACCGCCAACCACGTGACCCGCAACTGGCGCTATTACCTCACCAGGCAGGACTGGAACCCGAACCAGCCCCTGACCAGAGACGCATTCGATCTCAACCCCTTCTGCGTCATCGACGGCAACATGGTGCAGCCCCCCAAGCAGGTCACCCATGAGTGCACCCTGCCGGCGCGCACCGGCTATCAGCTCATCCTCGGGGTCTGGGAGGTGGGCGATACCACCAACAGCTTCTACAACCTGATCGACGCCCGTTTCGATGATGGCACCCAGCCGCCGCTGAGCTGGAGCCAGGCCGGCACCATCTACCCCTCCATCGATCTCGCGGCCGGTGACAAGGCCAGGACCCGGGTGTTCGATGCCGGCGGCGAGCGGGCCGATCTGCAAACCGTGCTGACCATAACCGACGCCGAGCAGGGCCTGAAGAACAACTGGGCCCACGCCCTGGCAACCAAGATCAATGCCGAGCAGAGCCAGATCCGCGCAGGGCAAGGGGCCGACGGCCAGTTCAACCCCGTCTACGGTCAGAACCCCATCTACCTCAAGGCCGGCAGCAAGCTGCAACGGGTCGAGATCCAGCTCGAACAGCAGCAACCGCCGGTAGGCAACAGCATCAGCGTCAGCGGCCTGGGGAGCGACTACCCGCTCGACAACGGCAAGGTTACCCTGAGCTTCACCGTCACGGCCGAGGGGGATCTCGCCGTCACCACTACCCTGTATGACCATGGCGGCGTCGCCAGGGGGCAGAGCAGTGCCGACATCAAGGACGGCAGCCAGGGTTTCACCCTGGAGGCCACGGGCCTGAGTGCGGGCCACCACCAGCTGGTGATCGAGGGCAGGCCCAAGGCAGGAGGGGAAGTGGTGCAGCAGACCCTGGATCTGATGTTCAAGGCGCCGACCAGCGGCGACTATCAGTTCAGCTTCCCTGAGGGGGTCGACGGCTACACAGATGGCACCCGGGTGCTGCAACCGAAAAATGGCAAGGTCTATCAGTGCAAGCCCTTCCCCTACAGCGGCTGGTGCAGCCAGTGGGCGGCCACGGCCACCCAGTACGAGCCCGGGATCGGGTCTCATTGGCAGGATGCCTGGGTCCAGCAGTGAGCCGTCACGCCAGCACGGCATGAACCCGGGTGGCCGCATGCCAGATCCTGGCCGACCGTCGCCATGCCAGCAACAAAACGAACAGGGGAGCCTCGGCTCCCCTGTTTATTGACGCGCCGCCAGGAAGTGTCGGGCCCCTTCGATACTCTGTGAGCCAGGCCCCCGCGGCCTCGTGCAGGCTGTGCCATCATGGGATCCAGGCAGAGGCGCATGAGCAAGGAGTTCGGCATGTGGATCGAGGCAGACCCCATCAACGGGGCCCTGGTCTCCCTGGCCATCGGCCTCATCATAGGGCTGGAGCGGGGCTGGCAGGTACGCCAGCTGGGGGACAACCAGCGCGTCGCCGGGATGCGCACCTATGGCCTCGTCGGCCTGCTCGGCGGCGTCTGCGCCCTGCTGCTGCCCACCCTGGGCACCTGGCTGCCCCTGCTCGGCCTGCTGGCGGTACTGATGGGCTGCGCCCTCTCCATCTGGCTGGCCCAGCGCTGGCAGGGAGAATTCGGCCTCACCAGCTCGGTGGCCATGGTGCTCACCTATCTGCTGGGGCTGATGTCCGTGCTGCTGAGCCCGAGCGAGGCGGTGGCCTGCGCCGTGCTGGCGGCGCTCTTGATGGGGCTCAAGGGCAAGATCCAGCAGGGGATGCTGTTTCTGAGCGAGACGGAATTTCACGCCACCCTGCGCTTCTTGCTCATCTCCCTGGTGCTGCTGCCCGTGCTGCCGAACCAGGAGATGGGCCCCCTCGATGCCTTCAACCCCTTCAAGATCTGGCTGATGGTGGTGGTGATCGCCGCCATCTCCTTTTCGGGCCACTTCGCGGTGCGCCTGCTCGGCACCCGCTCTGGCCTGGTGCTCACCAGCATGCTGGCGGGTCTGGCTTCCTCCACCGCCCTCACCCTGCAATTTGCCCGCCTCAATCGTCAGCAACCCGGGCTGGAGCGGCTGCTGGCCACCGGCATCCTGCTGGCGGGGGCCACCATGTGGCTGCGACTGCTGGTGCTGGTGCTGCTCATCCAGCGGGATCTGGCCCTGCGCCTGGCCCCGCCCCTGTTGATCCTGGGGCTGGTCGTCTACGGCTTTGCCTTCTGGTTCTGGCGCCAGCGGGAGGCGACCCCGGATGAGCCTGTCCAGCCCGAAACCCGCAATCCGCTGGATCTCGCCACCGCCATCAAGTTCGGCCTGCTGCTTGCCCTCATCGGCTTTCTGGCCACCCTGCTGCAGAGCGAGGTGGGCAGTTCAGGGGTCTATCTGCTGGCCCTGGTATCGGGGATCACCGACGTGGACGCCATCACCCTGTCCCTGGCCCAGCTCACCAGCAAGGAGCTGACCCTGGAGGTGGCCACCCGGGGCATTTTGCTGGCCGGTCTGGTCAACTCCCTGGTCAAGGGGATGCTGGCCCTGGTGATAGGGGGGCGCCGCCTGGGCACCCGGGTGCTGACGGCCTATCTGGTGTCCGCACTGCTGGCCCTGCCCTTCGCCTGAGGAAGATCCCGGGCGCGGCCAGGGGTATACTGGCCGCCTCACAGACCAGCGGAGAAATCGACCCCATGAGCGACTGGGACAAGGTATTGGCCGGGGGGCCCCTCGACAGCCAGAGCGAGGAGATAGCCGGCGATCGCATTCGCGGCCAGGCCCTGCTGGCCCGGCTCAATGCCTCGGCGGCAGGGGATCAGGCCCTGCGCCAGCAGATCTGCGCCGAGCTGTTCGGCCAGTGCCCGCAGAGCTGTTGGATAAGCACCCCCTTCACCTGCGAGTTTGGCCGCAACATCCACATCGGCGAGCAGACCTTCTTCAACTTCAACGTCACCATACTGGACGTGGGCGAGGTGCACATCGGCAGTCATGTGCTGCTGGCTCCCAACGTGCAGATCTACACCGCCACCCACGATATGGACTATCTGGCTCGCCGCAACTGGACCGCCTACAACAAGCCGGTACGCATCGGCGATGACTGCTGGATTGGCGGCGGTGCCATCATCTGTCCCGGCGTCACCATAGGGCCGCGATCCATCATAGGGGCCGGCGCCGTGGTGACCCGGGACATACCGGCGGACTCGGTCGCCGTGGGCAATCCGGCCCGGGTCATCCGCACCCTCAGCCCGGATGAGCCCAGGGATCAGGCGCTGCTGTCATGATGGCCCTGGCCCTGCTGCCGCTGGGGTGGGCCGCCTGGCTTGGCGTCCAGAGCGGCCTCTGGTGGCCGCTGGCCCTGATCCTGCTGATGAGCCTGCTGACCCTGGCCGCCTATGCCTGGGACAAGCGCCAGGCCATCCGTGGCGGCTGGCGCATCCCGGAAGCCCGCCTGCACCTGCTGGAGCTGATCGGCGGCTGGCCCGGCGCCCTGGTAGCCCGCCACTGGCTGCGCCACAAGACCCAGAAGGGGAGCTATCGCCTGCGGTTCTGGGCCATCGTCTGGGGCCAGTTGCTGCTGCTCGGGATCTGGGTGAGCCGACCGCTCTGGCTGGCCTGAGCCCCTTTCCCCGCACGACAAGTACAAAGAGGGCCCCACCATGGAAGGGGGCCCTCTCGTCATTGCCTATGTCTCAATACCCGCCGAGCGCCCGGCCATCTCGGCCCAGACAGGCTCGGCGCGGCTACCGCCTTCACACCGCCAGCGCAGCCGACATCTCTGTCTTGATGTTGTCGGATCGGGTGCCGAAGATGGCCTGCAGGTTGTTGCCCACCACCAGCACATCGATGGCGCCGAGGGCCTTGATGCGCGGGATATCCGCCAGCTTGATGTCGTGCAGGCTGACCCTTAGCCGGGTGATGCAGGCATCCAGATGCACTATGTTTGCCGCCCCGCCCATGGCCTCGACCAGATCCAGCGCCAACTCGTCTTTCTCCTTGATGTCCACCGCCTGCAGCGGCTGGCGCTCCCGCCCCGGGGTCTTGAGGTCGAATTTGCGGATGAGGAAACTGAACAGGCTGAAATAGAGCAGCGCCCAGAGCGGCCCTATGATCAGGAACCACCAGGTATTGTGGGTCTGGGGCAGGTTCAGGTAGAGGAAGAACTGCAAGGCGCCGTGGGCGAAGTCGGTGCTGTGCACTATCCCCAGATAGTTGGTCAGGGCGAAGGCCACCCCGGTCAGCAGGGTGTGGATCACATAGAGCATGGGCGCCACGAACAGGAAGGCGAACTCCACCGGCTCGGTGATCCCGGTCAGCCAGGAGGTAAAGGCCGCCGACAGCATCAGGCCCCCCACCAGCTTGCGTTTTTCCGGGCTGGCGCAGCGATAGATGGCCAAAGCCGCGGCAGGCAGAGCCCACATGGAATACATGTATCCCCCGGCCAGCCCACCGGCACTGGGGTCTCCCTTGAAGAAGCGCACCAGCTCCCCGGTCACCACCTCCCCGGTCTGGGGATTGGTCCAGCTACCCAGCTCGTTGAAGAAGAAGGCGTTCCAGATATGGTGCAGGCCGGTCGGGATCAGGGCCCGTTCCACCAGGCCATAGAGGCCGAAGGTGACGGACTTGTTCAAGGTGCCCAGGTAGGCGGTGAACTCGAAGATGGCGCTGCCCACCACGGGCCAGATGAAGCCGAGCATCACCCCGAGCAAGATGCCGCTAAAGCCGGTGATGATGGGCACGAAACGCTTGCCGGCGAAGAAGCCCAGGTATTCTGGCAACTTGAGGGTGTGGAAGCGATTGAAGAAGTAGGCCGCCAGGGATCCCATCAGGATGCTGCCGAGGATCCCCATGTTGAGGGTGGGAATGCTCAGCACCTCTGTGTTGGTCTCGAGGCCCCGCAACACCACCGTCTTGCCGAGGGCGGCATTCATGGTGATGAAGCCCACCACGGCGGCCAGGGCGGCGGTGCCGTCGTTGTTGCGGGCAAGGCCGATGGCGATGCCGATCAGAAACAGCAGCGGCATGTTGCCGAAGATCCAGTCCCCCGACACCATGAGCACGCTCCAGAAGGAGGGGGGCAGGAAGAGGTGCCCCTGGGCACCGAAGTTGCCTATCCCCAGCATCAGGCCGGCGGCAGGCAGGGTCGCCACCGGGAGCATCAGGCTGCGCCCGACCCGCTGCGCCTGGGAAAAAAATGATCCGGACATGTCTCAATTCCTCTTTGATGGTTGTCCAGATCAGGGTATAGGGTCGGCGCCAGCCCTGAGTATCAATAGGCTATGGGATTGTAATCAAACACTTACAAAAGGGATGCCTCATCCCTTGCTGGAGGCGCTGCGCGCCACTGCGCCGAGGCGGCGGATCACCCCCTCCCGGTCGAGTTCGGGCTGATTGAAGAAGCGATAGAGCTCGCTCTCCACCGCCTTCTGGTAGAGGGGATGCAGGGCCATGGAATCCGCCACGCTCGGCATCAGGTTGCCCGCGGCCTCAGCCTTGTCATAGTCGAGGCGCGACAGCCGGGCGCAGGGATTGAAGTCGGCCAGGGAGAGATCCCGGCGCACCGGGATAGAGCCCTTGGCCCGGTTGAAGGCGAGCTGAAAATCCGGGCTCGCCAGGGCCCGGGCAATGGTCAGATGATCTCTGGGCAGGTTGGCGTTGAACATCACGAAGCTGTCCATGTTGTAGACATAGAGCCCCTGGGTGCCAGGGGCTGGCAGGCATTGCACCTGCTCGGGCACGGCCACGCCACGGGCCAGCAGATCCCCCAGCACCCAGTCCCCCATCAACTGGAAGGCCGCCCTGCCCTCGGCGAGATCGGCGCTGGCCTCATCCCAGCTCTGGCCGCTCAGGGTGGGCAGCACCAGATCGCTCAGCTCGCGAAAGCGGTCCAGGATCTGGCGACTGGTGTCGCTGCCGAGCGCCACCGGGTCCAGCTCGACGAAGGCCTTCTGGTAATACTCCTTGCCTCCCATCCCCAGCGCCAGGCTCTCGAACAGCAGGGCAACCTGCCAGGGGTCGTTGCCGAGCGCCAAGGGCTTGATGCCCTTGGCCTTGAGGGCGCGCACCGCATCGAGAAAGCCGGGCCAGTCGGTGGGAGGGGCCATGTCGAGGCGGGCCAGCAGGGCGCGGTTGACCCACATCCAGTTGAGACGATGCACGTTGACCGGGATCCCCATGTAGTGACCCCCTATCTTGTTGACCCTGGGGGCCACCCCCAGCAGTTGCCTGTCCCACTCCTGCTCCCCCGCCACCTCGTCCTGGGGCTGGATGAAGCCAAGCAGGGCCCAGGAGGCGATGGCCTGCCCCTCCAGCTGGGCCAGGGCCGGGGGATTGCCCGCGATGGCCCGGGCCTGCAGCACCTCCATGGCGCTGTTGCCCCCGCCGCCGAGGATGGCGGCATTCTTGAGTTCCACGCCAGCCCCATGCAACTGGGTCGTCACCACGGCGAAGGCGGCCTGCTCCCCGGGGGACGTCCACCAGTGCAGCATCTCCACCTCGCCGGCCAGGGCGTCATGGAGCGGCAGGGCCAGCAACCAGGCCAGGGCGCGCAGGGAATCAGTCAAGGTTGAGCTCCAGCACCAGGGTCAGCCCCTGGGGTTGATGATTGTGAAGATGAATGTCGCCGCCGTGGATGCGGGCGATGTGGCGAGCTATGGTCAGGCCGAGCCCGCTGCCAGGCAGATCCCGGGTCGACGCGACCCGAAAGTAGGGGTCAAATACCCGCTCCATCAGCGCCGGACTGATACCCGGCCCCTGGTCGCTGAACGCGATCCTCACCTTGTCCCCCCGGTGCGTCACCTGTACCCTCAGGCGCTCTCCGTACTTGATGCCGTTGTCTATGATGTTTTGCAGGCAGCGCTTGATGGCCAGCGGCTTGCCCACCAGCATCAGGCTGGCCGGCCCTTGCAGCGTCATCCTGGCTTCATCATGGTTATAAAGCTCGCCGCAGCGGCGCAGCATCTCCATCAGATCCAGCGCCTCTATCTCCTCGTGGATGTGGGTCTCCTTCATGTACTGCAAGGCCCCCTTTATCATCAGCTCCATCTCGTCCAGGTGGGCGGCAAACTTGCTCTGCTCCTCTGGGTCCGCCAGCATCTCGGTGCGCAGCTTGAGGCAGGCCAGCGGGGTCTTGAGATCATGGGACATGGCGCTGAACAGCAGATCCCGCTCGTGCAGGTGACTGCGAATGCGGCGCTGCATCTTGTTGAAGGCATGGATGGCGGCCCGGGTCTCGCTGCTGCCCTCCTCCTGTACCTCGGGCACCTCCCGCTTGCTGTCGAGCAGGGTCGCGGCCCGGGCCAGATTGCGGATGGGCCTTATCTCCTTGCGCACCACCCACCAGGTGGCGATCAGGATGATCAATGCCGACCCCAGCATGAAACCGAGCTGGCTCGGGGTGAAGAAACGGGGATCCAGGCTCTCGTACGGGGCGGGCAGGGCCGCCGCCAGATAGAACCAGGCGCCGGGCGCGACGGCAATCTGGATCACCAGAATAGGCGGGTTGAGCTCCCCCAGGGCCAGGCTGTAGTGGGCCCAGTTCAGGGGCAGATCGTCGATGGGGATCTCTGTGTTGAATACCCGCAGATCGGCGCGGCTGGTGAAATCGACCCTGCTGGTCACCTCGTGACCCAGCTCCTGTTGCAGCACCCGCTCCACCTCCCCCACCATCTGGGCCCGGCGCTGCGATCCCGAGATGGGGGTCACCGGCAGCGGGTGGTTGTTGAGGGAGACGAAGAAGCGGGTGCCCCCCATGTTGCGCAGCTGCTCCAGCACCAGATGACGGTAATCCTGGGGCAGCTTGCGAAAGAAGGCGATGGTGGAGGAGGCGCTCAGGGCCATGCTGCGCACCGTGCTGATGAGCCCCTGCTCCTGGGCCTGATTGCTGTGGCGATACCAGAAGAAACCGGCGCACAGCTCGGCCGCCAGGATGACGCACAGCAGAAACAGGCTGGTACGGCTGGCCAGGGAGCGTGGCCCCCAGCCCCGGCTAGGCCTCATAGACGGTCTCGGTCGCCAGCATGTAACCCTTGTTGCGCACCGTCATGATCAGGGTGCGATCCTTGTCATCCAGGGCCTGGCGCAGCCGGGATACCTGCACGTCTATGCCCCGCTCGAAGGGGTCGCTCTCCCGCCCCCAGATCTCCTGGGAGATGAGATCCCGGCTGAGCAACTCGTTGGGGTGGCGAATGAAGAGACCAAGCAGGGTGTAGTCGGCCCCCGACAGCTGGCGCGGCGCCTCCCCCGCCCGGGAGAGCTGGCGGGTCACGCTGTCCAGAGTCCAGGGGCCGAAGCTGATGCGCCTGGCACTCGCCGCCTGCTGGGTGAGGCGACTGCGCCGCAGCAGCGCCTTGATCCGGGCCAGCAGCTCCCGGGGATTGAAACTCTTGGTGAGGTAATCATCCGCCCCTATCTCGAGTCCGGCGATGCGATCCGCATCCTCGGTCACGGCGGTCAGCATCATGATGGGCACGTTGGAGAGGCGGCGCAGCTGGGAGCAGAGGGTGAAGCCGTCATCCCCTGGCAGCATCACATCCAGGATCACCAGATCCGGCATGCCCTGGCGCACCTGCTGCCACATGGCCTCGCCATCACAGGCGGTGCGTACCTCGAAGCCGGCGCGGCCCAGATACTCGGTGAGGGTATCGGTCAGCGCCTGGCTGTCATCGACGATGAGAATGACTTTACTGTCCATGGCATTATCAATCTGGCTACGAAGATCGGCCCTAAGTTACCAGCACAGGCGCGCCAGGGTCGAGGCAATTGCCGCCCTTTTTGTAACCAGACGCTTACAAATCGCCCTCATCCCGACCGGTCACTGGGCAAGGCTCTCCCAGGGTGACAAAATGGCAACACTCACCCCGACCGGGGATCAGATGCCAGGGAGGCAATATGAGTCTGTGGACCGCCATCGTTCTGATCGTCTTCATCAGCGTGCTGTTTGGCTATCTCGGCAAACGCGCCCGCTACCAGCTGGGGGATGCCCGCATCACGGATCGCCTCGGCAAGCAGGATCTCATCATCAAGGAGTTGCAGGAGCGGGTCGCCAACCTGGAGGCCATAGTGCTGGAGCAGGAGAAGCGCCGCCCCTTCGACGAGCTATAGGGATGTCGCCAGACAAATGGCAGGAGACCGGCACCCCGCACAGCCCTCCGACGACAAGCCAAGGCAGGGGCGCGGGCGCGGCAACAAAAGAAACGGCAACCTTGGTTGCCGTTTCTTTTATTCGCTTTAACCCCGGACTCCGGGGCGGCGCGGCTAGTCTGCCGCAGGCGCTGCGGCAGGCGGCATGGCCGCTGGCATGCTCTCTTGCATGACCTTGGCCAGCGCCTCCCCGCCCCGCTCACGGGCCCCCTGGATGGCACCCTCCCTGTCTTCTTTCTCCTTGTTCTGGCTCAGCTTGAACTTGCCGACCAGCCGATCGATCTCGATTTCGATGCCCACCACGGCCTGCACCATGGCTTCGATATAGTCTCTCGGCGCATCCGCCATCTTCCAGGGAGCTGGCTCTTCAGCCTCCTGGGTCCGGGTCAGGGTGGCGAGCAGGCGGCGCACGAAACGGGCATCGTCCCGCACCCGGATGCGGCCGTGGGCATGCACCACGGCATAGTTCCAGGTAGGCACCTGTTTGTGGTGCGCCTGCTTGCTCGGATACCAGTTGGGGGAGATATAGCCCTCGGCGGCCCTGAAGATCACCAGCACCTCCTGCCCCTCCTTCACCTCCTGCCAGAGCGGGTTGTTGCGCGCCACATGGGCCCGCAAGATCCCATGCTCCCCCTCATCGGCATCGAACTCGAACGGCAGGTGGTTGGCATCCAGCCCCTGCTCGCCACGGGTGACCAGGGCCCCCAGAGGATGGGCCCGGATCAGCCGATGCAAAGAGGCGGGGTCGGCAGCTTCGAAATGGGGTGGCAGGTACATGCAGGCTCCTTTATCCGTGATGGTGTGTCCGTACTAAACCCGTCGAGATGATCCCATGGCGGGAGAGCATCATCTCGAGTTTGCCTGCCGAGCGCCACCGAATAAAGCCTTGGCCGCCAGCGGAGAACAGCGGCCACCCGCTCAGGGCAAAGGGCTCCCTTTGGCGAGGTAGCCGATGTGATAGGCATCGGCCCCTGCCGGCATCGCCTGTGGAAGCGATGGCAAGAGATCCACCTCCAGCCACTGCCAGCGGGAAAGATCCCAGCCGCTCACCATGGCCCCGGTGTGCAGCTCGGCCAGGCAGGCATGGGGGGCAATGGCAGTGCGCCGCAAGATGGCCACCCTGGCCTGCTCGAGATCCTCCATCTGCGGGGCAGACAGCAGATGCCAGGTCTCGATATGGGGCCAGCCGAAGTGCCTGGTGAGCGCCGCGAATCCTTCGCTTGCCAGGAATCGGCGCATCGCCTCGGCGCTTTGCCACACATAGAAGGGGGCATAGCGGTTCTCCCGGCAGGGCTGTGCGGCCTCGTCATGGCGGCCATAGAGATAGGCCTTGAACAGCAAGCCGGGAAAGCCGTCGAGTCTGGCCCCATTGCTGGCAATCCGCGCCTCGATGAGCCCCATGTCGTAGTCCGCCGGCAGGGTGAATCTGTAGTGCATGGCGATCATGAGGACACCCCCAGCTGGAACATCAGACCCCGTCCGAAGCTCCACTCCTCGCTGCCGTTTTGCTGGATCACCACCATGAGGTTGTCGGGATGGATGCCCAAGTCGGCATGCAGGCGCTCGGCGAGCCGCCCATAGAGCCGCTCCTTGACCTCAGTGCTGCGCGGCTTCCCCGCCAGGATCTGGAAGAGGATGAAGTCGCCGTCCCGGCGGCCGGTCTGGTAGTGGGGGTGATAGACAAGCGCCTTGGCCGGCAGGATCTCGAGGATCTGGAACTTGTCCTCCGGCGGCACCTCGAACACCTCCACCAGGGTCTGGTGATAGAGCGCGGAGAGCTGCTGCAGGCGCGCGTCGCTCATCCCCTCGCGCACTGTGATGCGGGTCAGCGGCATGGGTTGGCCTCCTCGCGGGCGGGCAGCAGGCTCACTGCGGTGACAGCGGCGGGCAAGCCGGCGTAGAAGGCGAGATGGGTGAACAGCTCTTCCAGCTGATCCCGTGTCAGGCCGTTTTGCTGGGCGAACGTGATGTGCCACGGCAGTTGTTGCACCCGCCCCAGCGACGCCAGTATGGCCAGGGTGATCAGGCTGCGCTCGCGGGCTGACAGGGCGGGCCGCTGCCAGATATCGCCAAACAGCGTGTCTTCCGCCAGTTGGGACAATCTCGGCGCCACCAGCGCCAGGTCGTCACGATCAAGAACAGGATGGGTCATGGCAATCTCCTTGGATGGTGAAGCCACTCTCTCCCACTGCTACAATTTAGAAAATCGAAATATCAAAGACCATCAATCCCGATTATCAGGACAATTATGCAACCCCTTCCCCTGAACCTGGATCTCGATGCCCTGCGCAGCTATGTCGTCGGCATGGAGTGCGGCAACTTTGCGCTGGCGGCGCAGCGGCTGTGTCGTTCCACCTCGGCGGTCAGCGCCCAGTTGAAAAAACTCGAGCAGCAATGCGGCACGGCGCTGGTCGCTCGCAGCGGGCGCCACCTGGTCCCGACCCCCCAGGGCGAGCTGCTGCTGGGCTATGGGAAACGGCTGCTGGATCTCAATGACGAGGCCGTGTGCGCCCTCAAGGGGGAGCTGCTGCAAGGGGAGATCAGACTGGGGGTACAGGAGGACTTTGGCGAATCTTTGCTGCCGGCTGTGCTGGGGCCCTTCTGTCGCCTGCATCCCGGGCTTCGCATGACGACCCGCATCGATCGCAATGGGCCGCTGACAAAGGGGATCAAGGAGGGCAGCCTCGACATGGCCCTGACCTGGCAGCCGCAAGATGAGGGGATGGATGCCCGGCTCATCGATCTGGTGCTACTGCAATGGATAGCGCACCCGGACTGGGAGCTCGCCCCTCTGCTGGCACGGGGGGAGCCTCTGCCCCTGGTGCTCTTCGATGCCCCCTGCCTGATGCGATCACGGGCCACCCGGGCCCTCGACGAGGCCGGGATCCCCTGGCGTATCGCCTTCACCAGCCAGAGTCTAGGGGGGATCTGGGCGGCCTTGCAGGCCGGGCTCGGGCTCACGGTGCGCTCCACCATCGGCATGCCGGCCAGTCTGGTGACCCTCGGCGGCGTGCTGCCGTCAGTGGGCACATTGGGGGTCGCCCTGCTCAGCGCCAACCACCCATCCAGCGAGGCCGAGCACCAGTTGCAGACACTGCTTGCCGACGCCGTGCATCGGGCCAGTGCCAGCAAGGGCTGAGAAGACTGGCAGCCATAGCCGCAGACCTGCCCGCACAATGGGGGACATAAAAAACGGCAACCATCGGGTTGCCGTTTTGCTTTCTTAGTCCCATGACAAGCCGGTTGGTTTAACCCGCCCGCTTGGCCAGCCAGGCTTCGGCGGCGGTAAGGGCCGCTTCTACCTGCTCCCGGGCGACGCCCCCCTTGGCGACCCGCTTGGCCAGGGTGGCTTCCAGCTCCAGGTTCGGATAGACATCCTCTCCCACCACCGGGCTGAAGCGCTGAAACTCAGGCAAAGAGAGCTCTTCCAGGGGCTTCTTCACCTGGATCGCATAGACCACGGTCTCGCCGACGATGTGGTGCGCCTCGCGGAACGGAATGCCCTTGGCCACCAGGTAGTCCGCCAGTTCGGTGGCGTTGGCGTAACCGCCCTGGGCCGCCGCCTTGGTGCGCTCGCCATTGACCTTCAGATCGATCAGCACCAGGGCCGCCATGTCGAGGCAGCCATGCCAGGTATCGAGGGCATCGAACAGCCCTTCCTTGTCTTCCTGCATGTCCTTGTTGTAGGCCAGCGGCAGCGCCTTGAGGCTCATCAACATGCCCATCTGGGCGCCGACCACCCGGCCTGTCTTGCCGCGAATGAGCTCAAGGGCGTCCGGGTTCTTCTTCTGGGGCATCAGCGACGACCCCGAAGTGACCGCATCGGAGAGCTCGACGAAGCCCGCCTCGCCTGTGTTGTAGAAGATGAGATCTTCGGCAAAGCGCGACAGGTGCGCCATGGACAGCGACGCCACGTGCATCAGCTCCACCACGTGGTCCCTGTCCGACACAGAATCCAGGCTGTTGCGGGTGGCGCCGCCAAAGCCCATGTCCAGCGCCAGCGCCTCCCGGTCGATGGCGTACGCCGTGCCCGCCAGGGCGCCACAGCCGAGGGGGCTGGTGTCGAGGCGCTTGAGGGCATCCTGCAGACGGGAGTGATCCCGCTCCAGCATCTCCACATAGGCCAGGGCCCAGTGGGCGAAGGTGACCGGCTGGGCCCGCTGCAGGTGGGTGTAACCGGGCAGCACGGCGGCCTGATTGGCACGGGCACAGGCCACCAGCCCCTGTTGCAGGGCGCTGATGGAGCCGAGCAGCAGCTCACCCTGGGCCTTGCACCAGAGTTTGAGGTCGGTGGCGACCTGATCGTTGCGCGATCGGCCGGTGTGCAGCTTCTTGCCGAGATCGCCGACGGCATCGATGAGCTTGCCCTCGACCCAGGAGTGGATGTCTTCGGCATCCGAGCTCAGGATCTGCCGGGGATCCTGCTGCACCGAGGCGAGCAGCACCTCCATCGCCTGTTGCAGCTTGCCCTGCTCATCGCTGGTCAAGACGCCGACCGTGACCAGGGCGCGGGCCCAGGCCATGGAGCCTTGAATGTCCTGCTCCGCCAGGCGGTAATCGAACCGCAGCGAGTCGTTGAACTGCTTGAACCGGCTATCGGCCCCCTGACTGAAGCGTCCACCCCAAAGTGCCATACTGCTCTCCTTGAATGCGTTGTCGGCGGCGCCTTGCACCTGCCGCGAATTGTCTCGATGAAGGGTTATCTCATGAAAGGGGCACCTGCGCCCCCTTCATCACGCCTGAGGGTCGCCCTGCCGACCCTCCCACCCCGATGGCTAAGGCCCCTGATCCTTAGCCATCGCGGCGCCTTGATAAACGAGGGGGCCAGGCCCCCTCGTCTGGCTCATCAGTGACGATCAACCGTGGGTATGGTCACCGCCTACCGCCAGATTCTGCTCTTTCAGGGCACGAATGCGGCTGGCCAGGGTGTAGAGGCGGATGAAGCCTTCGGCATGGCTCTGGTCGTACACCTCGTCGGCGCCGAAGGTGGCGAAGTCTTCGGAGTAGAGGCTGTTGCCGGAACGCTTCTGGGTCGCGCTCACCTGGCCCTTGTACATCTTCAGCACCACTTCACCGTCCAGATCCTCGGCGATGGCATTGGCGGAGGCCAGCACCGCCTTGCACAGCGGGGTGAACCAGCGGCCGTCATAGACCAGGTGGGAGAACTCGGCCCCCAGCTTCTCGCGCCAGGCGCGGGTCGGCTTGTCCAGCACCAGCTCTTCGATGGCGCGCAGGGCCGCCATCATGACGGTGCCACCCGGGGTCTCGTAGCAACCGCGGGACTTCATGCCCACCAGACGGTTCTCTGTGATGTCGATGCGGCCGACGCCGTGCTTGCCAGCACGCTCGTTCAGGGTCACCAACACCTGATAGGGGCTCAGGGGCTGGTCGTCCACGGCCACGATTTCGCCCTGCTTGACGGTCAGCTTGACGTATTCAGGCTCGTTCGGTGCCTGCTCCGGGGAGACGGTCCACTGCCAGACCGCTTCCGACGGCTCGTTCCAGGTGCTCTCCAGCTCGCCACCCTCGGTGGAGATGTGCCAGGCGTTGGCATCGCGGCTGTAGATCTTCTTCAGGGTCGCCTTGCAGGGGATGTTGCGCGCTTCCAGATAGGCGAGCAGCTCTTCACGGGAGCGCATGTCCCAGATCCGCCAGGGAGCGATCACTTTCAGCTGGGGGGCCAGGGAGGCCACGGCCCCTTCGAAACGCACCTGGTCGTTGCCCTTGCCGGTGCAACCGTGGGCGATGGCGTCGGCCCCTTCGGCCTTGGCCACTTCCACCATGGCCTTGGCGATCACGGGACGGGCCATGGAGGTACCCAGCAGGTAGGTGCCTTCATAGATGGCGCCGGTCTTCAGGGTCGGATAGACGTAATCCTTGACGAACTCTTCCTTCAGGTCATAGACCACACACTTGGCCGCGCCGGAGGCCAGGGCCTTCTCTTCCACCCCTTCCAGATCGTCTTCACCCTGACCGACGTCGGCGACGAAGGCGATGATTTCGGCGTTGTAGTGCTCTTTGAGCCAGGGAATGATGGCCGAGGTATCCAGTCCGCCCGAGTAAGCCAATACTATCTTGTTGATTCCGCTCATTTACTTCTCTCCATGATCAATCTTGAAAACATTAAAAACAGGGTCGGTCGCTCATTTGTGACCCAGCAGGGTCAGCAGCACGGCGTTCTGGATATGCATCCGGTTCTCTGCCTCGTCCAGAATGAGGGAGGCGGGGCCATCCATCACTTCCGAGGTGATCTCCAGTTCCCGGTGGGCCGGCTGGCAGTGCAGCACATGCTGGATGCCGGTCCGGTCGAGCAGGGCCTGGTTGATCTGGTAAGGCATGAAGATCTCTTTTACCTGCTCCATTGGTGTGTTGTCACCCATGGAGACCCAGGTGTCGGTATAAACCACGTCGAAGCCTTCGATATCGGCGACGTCATCGCTGATATGGATGTTGGCCCCCGACTCGGCCGCCAGGGCCTGAGCCTCGAGGAAGATCTGGGTATCCGGACCGTGACCCTTGGGACAGATCAGGGTGACGTCTGTGCCCAGGGTCGCCCCCAGCAGCAGCAGGGAGTGGCTGACGTTGTTGCCATCGCCGAGGTAGGCCAGCTTGACCTTGGACAGATCGTCGTAGTGTTCCGCGATGGTCATGAAGTCCGCCAGCCCCTGGCAGGGGTGGTAGAGATTGCACAGGCTGTTGACCACGGGCACGGTCGCGTACCGCTGCAGATCCACGAGCGTCTGGTGATCGAACACCCGGGCGACGATGGCGTCACACCAGCGGGACAGGTTGGCGGCGAAATCCTGCACGGACTCCCGCTTGCCCAGGGCCCCGTTCTGCTGATCCAGGTAGACGCTGTGGCCACCCAGCTTGGCGATGCCGATGTCGAAGGTGACCCGGGTGCGCAGGGAAGGCTTCTCGAACAGGGTGACCACCGCCTTGCCCGCCAGGGCATGGGCATACTTCTTGGGATCGGCCTTGACCTGTTTGCCCAGGGCTATCAACGCCAGGATCTGGGCCTTGCTGAGGTCGCTGTCTTTGAGCAGGTGTTGCATCGAATCGTCCTTTTGTCGTGCCTTAGAGGGTAACCTGGGTGCCGATGGCGGCGCCGCCAAGCAGCTGGAGCAGCTGATCCGGGTAGCGCCAGCTGGCGACACAGACCGGCTTGCCCAGGGTCTCTGCGGCATGGAGCGCCGCCTTCACCTTGACCGCCATGCCATCGGTGATGACCCCTTTCTCCATCAGATCCAGCGCCGTCTGTTTATCAAGCTGCGGCACCAGCTTGCCCTTGCCATCCAGGATGCCGCTCACATCCGACAGCATCACCAGGTCGGCGCCCAGGGCTTCGGCAATGGCCGTGGCCGCCTGATCCGCATTGACGTTCATCAGCTGGCCGTCGGCGGTGATGCCGATGGAGCTGATGACAGGCAGGAACTGCTGGGAGAGCACGCCCTGCACCAGGGCCGGGTTGCCCGGGGAGCAGTCACCGACCGCGCCCAGCTGCGGATCCAGCTGCACCACCTGGCACAGGCCGCCATCGGCCAGGCACAGGCCCACGGCCGGAATGCCGCAGGCGATGGCCTTGGCCATCATCTGCTTGTTGGCGGTACCGGCCAGGGCACCGGCGATGAAGGGGATCTGCTCGAACGGGGTCACCCGTAGGCCGTTCTTCTTGCTGGAGGTCATCCCCAGCCCCTTGAGCAGATCATCCACCAGGCAGCCACCGCCGTGCACCAGCACCAGGGGTCTGTGCTGATCGTCGAGGAAGGTTTTCAGGGTGGCGAACAGGGCGGTCAGGGCCTCGTCGTTCTCGATGAGGGCACCACCCAACTTGATTACCAGTGTCTGTTTGTCCATTTTCTTTACCCTTCCTTAAATCAGGCCCGTGGCCGGTTCAAAACCAAACTTGATGTTCACGCACTGGATGGCCTGGGAGGCCGCCCCCTTGAGCAGGTTGTCGATGGCGGACACCACCACCAGCATGTTGCCCTGCTGCTGCCAGGCCAGATCGCAATAGGGTGTGCTGGCCACGCCACGGATGGAGGGCATCTGGCCGGTGAGCCGCACCAGGGGCTTGCCTTCGTAGGCGGCGAGATAGGCTTGATCCACCTGCTCCAGGGTCACGTCGTCCGCCAGCTGTACATAGATGGTGGCCAGGATGCCGCGCACATAGTTGCCAAGGTGAGGCTGGAACAGCACCCCCTTGCCCAGGTGGTGGCTGATCTCCGGCTGATGTCTGTGATTGAAGGTGCCGTAGGGGCTCAGGCTCACCTCGCAGAAGCTGGTGTTGACCGATGCCTTGCGCCCGGCCCCCGAGACGCCGGAGACCGCATTGATGATGGGCTGCCACTCCGCCTTGATGAGACCCGCCTGCTGCAGCGGCTTGAGGGCGCACAGGGAGGCGGTGGGGTAGCAGCCAGGCACCGCAATCAGCTGGGCGGCGTGGATCCCATCGGCATTCCACTCCGCCAGACCGTAGGCAGCCTGGGCGAGCCACTGCTCGCTCTCATGGGTGAAGCCGTAGTAATCCTGGTAGAACTGCTGATCCTGCACCCTAAAGGCGCCGGAGAGATCGAACACCGGCAGCCCCTTGGCCAGGAACTTGGGAGCCAGCTCGGCGCTCACCTCGTGGGCGGTGGCCAGCAGCACCAGATCGGCCTGGGTCAGGATCCGGGTCATGCCGTCTTCGTCCAGGGGCAGCAGCGGCTGATCCAGCTCGCCCACCCACTGGGGATGGAGGGAGGAGAAGCGCTTGTGGGCGTCCTGGCTGCCGGCGGAGACATAGAGGCCGAACAGCTTGAGTTGGGGGTGGTTCTGCACCAGGGCGGCCAGCTCTGCTCCCGCGTAGCCACTGGCACCGACGATAACGGTGTTAAGCATTGATCGATTCCAAAATCTGAGGTCTGGGTTCACAGCATGATGCTGCATAAAGATTAAGAGGCAGTGAATCGCCTCTTCTGCCTTGCCAGGCAAGGGGCGACGAGCTGGCTAGCTCACGCGGAGACAATTCAGGCGGGGTTGCGTCGTCGGTGATAGATCAGGTGACAGAACATTGACTTTCCCTTACAACTAGAGCCTTATCGGTGAGCGCAAGAACAGAATATTCATTCACTCAGTTTGCATTTGTATTTTCTAACAGAAACCTTCCGAGGGTGCAAGGAGGAGCTAGTGGCCAATCAGGATTTTTTTTCACTTTATAAGAATATTATTGCAATACCCTCCATCAGCAGCACGGATCCCAAGTGGGATCAGAGCAACGAGGGGGTGATCCGGCTGCTGGCGGACTGGTTCGACCAACTCGGCTTTCGGTGCGAAGTGACGGCCCTGCCGGAATTGCCCGGCAAGTTCAACCTGGTGGCGACCTATGGCCAGGGAGAAGGGGGTCTGCTGCTGGCGGGCCATACCGATACGGTGCCGTTCGATCAGGGTGCCTGGCGCAAGGATCCCTTCAAGGTGACCGAGGAGGGCAACCGCCTGTATGGCCTGGGTACCATCGACATGAAGGGTTTCTTCGCCTTCATCGTGGAGGCGCTCAAGGATATCGATCTCAAGACCCTCACCAAACCGCTGCGCATCCTGGCTACCGCCGACGAGGAGACCACCATGGCCGGGGCCCGCGCCATTGCTGCGGCGGCCGAACTCAAACCCGACTATGCGGTGATCGGCGAACCCACCGGCCTGGTGCCCGTGGTGGCCCACAAGGGCCACATGTCGGAGGCCATCCGCATCACGGGCAGGAGCGGTCACAGCTCGGATCCCGCCAACGGCGTCAACGCCCTGGAGATCATGCACCAGGCCATGGGGCAGGTATTGGCGCTACAGCGCAGCCTCAAAGATAAATATGCAGATCACCGCTTCAAGGTGCCCCAACCGACCCTGAATCTGGGTTACATCCAGGGGGGGGACAGCCCGAACCGCATCTGTGGCTGCTGCGAACTGCACATCGACATGCGGCCCACTCCCCAGGTGGGTCCGGACGAGCTGATGGGCCTGCTCAAGGAGGCGCTCTCCCCCATCGAAATCCACCAGCCGGGCTGCCTGCACCTGCAACACCTGCACGAACCCATCCCCGCCTATGCCTGCGACGATGCCTCCTTGCTGGTGCGTGAAGCCGAACAGGCGAGCGGCAAGCGCGCCGAATCAGTCAACTACTGCACCGAGGCCCCCTTCATCCAGCAGCTGGGCTGCCAGACCATAGTGATGGGCCCGGGCCACATCGCCCAGGCACACCAGCCGGACGAGTACCTGGACTTGTCGTTCGTCGAGCCGACCAAGTCGGTGCTGCAGCACCTGATCCGCCGCTTCTGCTGCTAGGTCGGCCGGGCACGGGTCATCCACACGACTCACCTGGCGACGCCTTCATCAGGGCCTGACGGGAGAGAGCCACCGAGCGCAGGGAGGCGCAATCGGATATGTAGGAAAGTTACATGACAGAAGGCGGGGCAAGCGGACTCGGTCAAGTGCCAGGATCATCGAAAATACATGTTCTTAATCGGCCTGTTATTTGACCTTGCGCAGACATTCTGGGTAGATTGTCCCCCTAAGATGACGGAGCATATGTTGTAATCGCACAACAATAAGTGAGGCTGTCTCTCACCTTGGAAGGAGAGGGACACCAACCAGAATAAGGATGTGGAATGAACGAAAAGTACGCCGCTCTACGGGCCAACGTAGGCATGCTGGGCCAGCTGCTGGGTAAATCCATCAAGGATCATCAGGGACAGGCTTTCCTCGACAAGATCGAAACCATTCGTCAACTGGCCAAGTCTTCCCGCAAGGGCAACGAGGCAGACAGGGAGCGCCTGCTCGACACCCTGCGCACCCTCTCCGATGACGAACTGTTGCCGGTGGCCCGCGCCTTCAGCCAGTTCCTCAACCTGGCCAACGTGGCCGAACAGTTCCACACCATCTCCCGCCGCTGTGAAGAGCAGGTCTGCACCCCGGACCCGCTGGAGCAGATGTTCGACAAGCTCAAGGCGTCCAACCTGTCGCAAGAGGCCATCATCCAGGCCGTGCGCGAGCTGGATATCGATCTGGTGCTGACCGCCCACCCGACCGAGGTGACCCGTCGCACCCTGATCCACAAGCATGTGCAGCTCAACGACTGCCTGGAGGCCCTCGAGCTCTCCGACCTGCTGCCCCGTGAGCGGGACAAGATCCTCAATCGTATCGAACAGCTGGTCAATCAGGCCTGGCACACCAACGAGATCCGGGTACAGCGTCCCACCCCGGTGGACGAGGCCAAGTGGGGCTTCGCCGTGGTGGAAAACAGCCTCTGGCCCGCGATCCCCGAATTCATGCGCAACCTGGACGAACGGTTGCAGCAACACCTGGGGGTGCGCCTGCCCCTGGACGCCGCCCCGGTCAAGTTCACCTCCTGGATGGGGGGCGACCGTGACGGCAACCCCTTCGTCACCGCCAAGGTGACCGCAGAGGTGCTGGAGCTGGGCCGCTGGATGGCGGTGAGCCTGTTCTACAAGGACATCAAGGAGCTCACCTCCGAGCTCTCCATGTCCGACTGCACCCAGGCGGTGCGCGATCGCGTCGGCGACAGTGCCGAACCCTATCGCGCCCTGGTGCGCGAGCTGCGCGAACAGCTGCGCGAGACCCAGGAATACCTCACCGCCAAGGTGCAGGGTCAGGTGAGCGAGAGCCGGGACCTGGTCAAGGCCACGGCCCAGCTGCGCGAGCCCCTGGAACTCTGCTACCACTCCCTGCACGCCTGCGGCATGGGCAACATCGCCGACGGCATGCTGCTGGACGTGCTGCGCAAGCTGGCCTGTTTCGGCATCCATCTGGTCAAGCTGGACATCCGTCAGGACGGCGAGCGCCACGGTCAGGTCTTCTCCGAGCTGACCCGTTATCTGGGCATGGGGGACTACGCCGAGTGGAGCGAGGACGACAAGCAGGCCTTCCTGCTGAACGAGCTGAACTCGCGCCGCCCCCTGCTGCCGAGCGACTGGACACCGAGCGACGAGACCCAGGAGACCATAGACACCTGCAAGGTGATCGCCGCCCATGATCCGGATGCGTTCGGCATCTACATCATCTCCATGGCCGGCGCCCCGTCCGACGTGCTGGCGGTGCAGCTGTTGCTCAAAGAGGCCGGCTGCAAGTTCCGCATGCCGGTCGCCCCGCTGTTCGAGACCCAGGAAGACCTGATGGCGGGCACCGCCGTCATGGATCGCCTGCTGTCGGTGGACTGGTATCGCGGCTACATCCAGGGCCGCCAATACGTGATGATCGGCTACTCGGATTCGGCCAAGGATGCGGGCATGATGGCCGCCGGCTGGGCCCAGTACGCCGCCATGGAGTCCCTGGTGGCCCTGGCCGAGACCAACAAGGTGCGCCTCACCCTGTTCCATGGCCGCGGTGGCACCGTCGGTCGCGGCGGCGCACCCGCCCATCAGGCGATCCTGTCCCAACCGCCGGGATCCCTGCGCGGCGGCCTGCGGGTCACCGAGCAAGGGGAGATGATCCGCTTCAAGTTCGGCCTGCCAAAAGTGGCCATCAACAGCCTGAACCTCTACACCAGCGCCGTGCTGGAGGGCAACCTGCTGCCGCCGCCCAAGCCCAAAGAGAGCTGGCGCACCGTGATCGAGCAGGTGGCCGAGGCCTCCTGCGAACACTATCGCAGCATAGTGCGCGGCCACCCGGACTTCGTGCCCTATTTTCGCGCCGCCACCCCGGAGATGGAGCTCGGCAAGCTGCCGCTCGGCTCCCGCCCTGCCAAGCGCAAGCCCAATGGCGGCGTCGAGAGCCTGCGCGCCATCCCCTGGATCTTCGCCTGGACCCAGAACCGGCTGATGCTGCCGGCCTGGCTCGGCGCCCACCAGGGGCTGCAACAGGCCATCGACAACGGTCACCAGGCCGTGCTGGAAGAGATGAGCCGCCAGTGGCCCTTCTTCCGCACCCGCCTCGAGATGCTGGAGATGGTGTTCCTCAAGGCCGACAGCTGGCTGGCAGAGTACTATGACACCCGTCTGGTGCCGGAGAACCTCTGGCCGCTCGGCAAACAGCTGCGCCAGGAGCTCGCCGACGCCGCCGACGTGGTACTGGCCCTGCGCCCGCAAGGGGACCTGCTGGACGATCAGCCCTGGATCAAGGAGTCCATCAAGCTGCGCAACCCCTACACGGATCCCCTCAACGTGCTGCAGGCCGAGCTGCTCAACCGCTCGCGCCGCGACCCTGAGTCCCTGCACGAGGAGATAGATCAGGCACTGATGGTCACCATCGCCGGTATCGCCGCAGGCATGCGCAACACGGGTTGATAGGCGGGTTATCAAGCTCCCCTCAATGACAAAGGGCGCCACAGTGGCGCCCTTTCTCTTTCTGCTGTCTGGCCAGACTAGGCTATCCGGTTGCGCCCCCGGCGCTTGGCCTCGTAGAGACGCTGATCCACACATTGCAGCCAGTCGTCCATGCAGCGATACCGCATCTGGTAGGGGGTGATGCCCGCGCTGATGGTGACGGCAATCTCCTGACGCCGATGCAAGAAGGGGTGGTTCGCTATCTGCAGGCGGGTACGCTCCATGATGCCGTGGGCTTCCTCCAGATTGGTGCCGCGCAGCAGCAGGATGAACTCCTCACCGCCAAAGCGCGCCACCAGATCCTGGCTGCGCACCGTCTTCATCAGCAGGCCGGCCAGCTCCTCGAGCACGGTATCCCCGGCGAGATGGCCGTGTTCATCATTGATCTGCTTGAAGAAATCGATATCAATCAACACCAGGCAGCAGGCCTCCCCCTCGGCAGGGTGGTGCTGAATACGCTCGAGCAGGCGGTTGGCCTGACTAAAGAAGCAACTGCGGTTGGGCAGCCTGGTGAGGAAGTCGTGTTCGGCGTTGAAGCGCAGCTCCCGCTCCATGCGGTTGCGCTCGTCCTCCAGATTGCGGGCATGGATCAGGGTGCCCAGGGCCGTGGTCAGGGGCTCGATCAGGGTGACCAGGGTTTCATCGAAGCCACCGGGGCGGTTGGCCAGGGCTATCATGCCGATGGCTGCCCCCTTGTGGCGGATTGGAATGCCGAGAAAGCTCTCCAGGTGGGGGTGGCCGGGGGGCGACACGCCGCGGCTGGCCGGATGGCTCGGCAGGTCGTTGCAGCACACCAGGGTGTTGTGGGTGACCACATGGCCAAACAGGTTGTCGAGCTTGCTGAAGATGAGGCCCCCCCTCTCCTGGCGCTGCTGCTCGTACCAGGCATGGGTCCTCTCGTCCCAGGAGACATTGGAGATGGAGGGCACATAGAGGCATAACCGCCCCTCCTCGAACCGGGTGATGCCGATGAAGCCATAGTCGCTCTCGCTCACGCTCAGCAGCCGCTCGAACACGGTATCGCAGGCGGTCGCGAGGTTGCGATCGAGCAGAAAGCCTTGATGGGCGGCGACTATGATGTCAAACAGCTGGCTCTGCTGCTTCACCCTCAGCTCGGCCTGCACCTCTGGCGTGATGTCGTGGGCCAGCTTGAGCACCCCGAGCAGGGTACCCGCCTCGTCCCTGATGGGGGTGTAGACAGCCTGGAGCCAGACGCTCCCACCGCCACGGACGATGCGACGAAACGAGCCGGAATGGATCTCGCCGCCGAGCACCCCCTGCCAGAAGCCGTCATGTTCCCCCTGTTGCTCGGGGGGAAACAGCAGACGATGGGACTGGCCGATCAGATCCTCGGGGGCGTAACCCAGGAGGGCGCAGAACCTGGGATTGACTGCCACCATGTGGCCCTGGAGATCGAACTCGACGATGCCATAGGCGCGATCGAGCGCACTCAGTCGCGCCAGGATGTCATAGCGACCGAAGGCGTCTGGGTCCATGTCGCCGTTGAGGGAACGGATCGCTGGGGTATTCATGACTACGATTCCTTTCGATAGTCCATCCATCATGACCATCAGCATAGCGGCATGCGGGGCCAGGACCCCAGAGCATAGATGGAGATCGCCCCCTGCGCCCATGCCCTCCCCGCCAA
Source organism: Aeromonas bivalvium (assembly GCF_046078285.1). Classification (NCBI taxonomy): domain Bacteria; kingdom Pseudomonadati; phylum Pseudomonadota; class Gammaproteobacteria; order Aeromonadales; family Aeromonadaceae; genus Aeromonas; species Aeromonas bivalvium. The sequence continues at coordinate 153,851 of NZ_JBGXBV010000003.1, read as the reverse complement.
CCCGCAGGGGCCATCCCCACGACCACTTGCCAGGCCAGGCCCCTGAGCGCACACTCCTTGTCCTTGCCGCGATTCAAGGAATCCCTATGACCCCCGCAATCAACCTGCTGAAAAAGCTCAAGATCCCCCACAGGCTCTACCCCTACGAGTGCGATGCCCACGACGACTTCGGCAAACATGCCGCGGCCCAGCTCGGCCTGCCAGAGGCCCAGGTGTTCAAGACCCTGCTCGCCCATCACGACAAGCAGGCGGTGGTGGCCATAGTGCCCTCCTCCGGCATGTGCAGCCTCAAGCAGCTCGCCAGGGCCACCGGGCTCAAGAAGGTGGAGATGATGAAACCGGCCGATGCCGAGAAGCTGACCGGCTACAAGGTGGGGGGCATCAGCCCCCTGGCCCAGAAGAAGCCACTGCCGACCGTGCTGGACGACTCCGCCCTGCAATTTGACGAGATCCTGGTGAGCGGCGGCAAACGCGGCCTCTCGGTCGGGGTGGCACCGGCAGACATGGTACGCCTGATGAACTGGATTGCTGCCCCCATAGGCGAGCCCCACGAATAGAGGCCATGAAAGAGGCCCCGCATCCGGGGCCTCTCCTGCTTTGATGGCGTCGACCCACGAGGCCTGTCTAATCGCCGTTGACACGGCAAGGGGCTGTGAGTTCGGAGAGGCGCAACAACTGACGCCCCTGCCTATCGAAGTTCTCATCCGCCAGCCAGCGCTCGAAGCACGCCTTCAAGGCGGGCCACTCGCCGTCAAGCACGGAGAACCAGGCGGTATCCCGGTTGCGCCCCTTGTCCACCCTGGCCTGACGGAAGGTTCCCTCATAGTTGAACCCCAGCCGCAGCGCCGCCTGACGGGATGGCTGGTTGAGCGCGTTGCACTTCCACTCGTAGCGGCGATACCCCAGGGCGAAAGCCCGCGCCATCATCAGCGCCATGGCCGCCGTGGAGAGGCGGGTGCGCTGCATGGCGGGAGAAAAGTGCAGCCAGCCCACCTCCATGCTGCCCGCCTGGGGGTCGATGCGCAGATAGCTGGCCAGCCCCAGCGCCCGGCCGCTTGCCTCATCGACGATCGTGTAGAACTGGGGATCCCCCTTGGCGGCGCACTGCTGCAACCAGACCAGCATGGCTGGCTCGTCCGCGAAGGGGCCGCTGGTGAGATAGGTCCACATGGCGCCATCATCGGCGGCAAAGGCCTGCCAGAGCGAGGGAGTGTGGCGCGCGGGATCGAGGGGCTCCAGGCGGCAGCCCCAACCACTCATGACCTGATGGGGGGGGAATTCGGCCCCCGCCCAATGTGCCAGCTTGGCGCCTATCGCCTGACCGAAGCCGTTTATCTCCACCTCAGCAGCCACAGTCGCTCCCCCCTGTCAGCAGGCGACCCGGGACCTCCCCGGTGGCGACGGCAAAGCCATCCTGGCGCCACCAGTGCAACCCGCCGATCAGCTCCTTCACCTTGAAGCCCAGGGCCGCCAGTTTCAGGGCGCCTCGGGTCGAGCCGTTGCAGCCGATGCCATCGCAGTAGCAGACATAGACAAGTTCCCGATCCAGGGAGGCCGTGCTGGCCGCGTCCATGGTGCGGTGAGGAAAGGAGAGGGCGCCGGGAATATGGGCCTCCCTGTAGTGCGCCGGGGAGCGGGTGTCGATGACGACGATGGCGGTCTCCCCCGCCAGCAGGTCGGCGGCGAGGTCGGCCGGGTCGGTGCGATAGGCGAGCTGGTCGGTAAAAAAGCTGACGGCAGCCTGGGGGCTGGCCAATCCGGTGGCAAGAACGGCACTCATGGTTATCTCCTTCTGCATGATGCGGGTGGTCAATGACCCTAATCTAGCGCCATAATGGCCCTGCCAAGATAGCCAATTATGGCAATCAGGCCAGACCAATTCATCACCCGGAGTCCGCCATGCCCGCCCTGCCGACCCTGTTCGCCGACCTGCAACAGGGGGATCTGCCGCTGCACGAGCAGCTGGTACGCGCCCTGCGCACCGCCATCCTGGCCGGCCAACTGCCCCAGCACAGCCGCTTGCCCGCCAGCCGGGCCTTGGCGCGGGATCTCGCCCTGTCCCGCAGCACAGTGGAACTGGCCTACGCCAGGCTCGAGGCCGAGGGCTATCTGGTGCGCAAGGTGGGGGCTGGCAGCTTCGTCGCCATAGCGCCGCGCCAGACGCCCCCCAGGGCCGCCCCGCTCAGGGCGGCGCGCGCACTCTCCCGGCGCGGCGAGGCCATGCAGGCCAGCGGCAGCTGCCGCGAGGAGGTCAACCCCGGGCCCAATTTCGGTGCGGGTCAGGCCGATGCTCTCGCCTTCCCCGGCGAGCTGTGGGGCAAGCTGTTGCAACAGCGCTGGCGCCGGGAGGGGGAGCGGCTGATGCGCTACGGCGATCCCCAGGGACTGCCGGCCCTGCGCGAGGCCATCGCCGGTTATCTGATGCAGTCGCGAGGGGTCAACTGCGATCCGGAACAGATCCTGATCCTCACCAGCTCCCAGCAGGGGATACAGCTCGCCGCCCAGCTGCTGACGGATCCGGGGGACTGCGTCTGGCTGGAGGAGCCTGGCTACCCCGGGGCCCGCAGCGCCATGGTAAGCGCCGGGGCCAAAGTGCATCCCGTGCCCGTGGACGAGGAGGGGCTCAATCCGGTCGGATCCTTGCCCGCCCCCAGGCTCATCTACTGCACCCCTTCCCACCAGTATCCCCTCGGCATGGCCATGAGCCTGCCAAGGCGGATGACGCTGCTGGCCGAGGCGGCGCGCCACAACGCCTGGATCATAGAGGACGACTATGACGGCGAGTTCCAGTATGACCAGCGTCCACTCCCCGCCCTGCAGGGGCTGGACAGCCAGGGGCGGGTGCTCTACGTAGGCACCTTCAGCAAGGTGCTTTTCGGCTCCCTTCGCCTCGCCTACCTGGTGCTGCCCCATGCCCTGATGACGCCCTTCTGCCAGGCCCGCGCCGCCGTCGACGGCCACAGCAACCAGCTGTTGCAGGGGGTGACGGCCGACTTCATCCAGGGGGGACACTTCGCCGCCCACCTGCGCCAGATGCGCCCCCTCTATCGCAGCCGCCGCGACCTGCTGGTGGAGACACTGGCCAGCCAGTGTCCGACCCTCACCCCCATCCATACCGGCGCCGGCTTGCAGCTGTGCGCCCTGCTCCCCCCGGGGGAGGAGGCGCGCTGGACGGTGCCGGCCAATCGCCAGGGGCTGGGGCTGCGCCCCTTGAGCGACTTCTACCTGACCCCGCCAGACGCGGCGCCGCCATGTTCCCGCCACGAAGGCTGGCTGCTCGGCTATGGGGCGCTCGACAACGCCAGCCTGCGCCAGCTATGCCGCGCCCTGGGCAGGCTGATGGGCCCAGGCGCCGAATGACGGGGCTCAGCCAGGAGGCGCGGTCGGAGCCGTCTCCTGACGCGCGCGGCAAAGGGCCAGCCAGGCCTCGGCACTGCGGGAGAGGTAGCGACCCTTCGGCCAGATCACCCCGAGCCGCCAGCTCATCTCAGGTAACAGGGGACGCAGGATCAGGCCATCCTGAGTCAGGCGGCGACAGACGGGCTCGGGCAGAAAGGCGACCCCCATGCCGCTGCGCACCATGGCGGTGAGAAAATCCCACTGGCTGCTGCGCGCCGCCACCTGGGGGGTGAAGCCCTCGGCGAGGCAGGCCTGTTCAATGCGCTCGCTCAGGGTGAAGGCCTGGGTGTAGAGCAGCAAGGGCTCGTCCCGCAGATCCGCGAGGCGCACGCAGGCCCGCTCGCGCCAGCGGGGCTCGGCGGGCAGCACCAGCTGGATCGGGTAGCAGTCGAGATCCAGGCTCTCCAGCTCGGCCATCTCCCGGGCCGGCAGCATGGTGATGGCGAGATCCAGCTCCCCCTCCAGCACCGCCTGCTCGATGCGCCGACCGCCATATTCGACGATGGAGAGCTCGATGGCGGGGTAGCGACTGCGATAGCGGCGAATGAGATCCGCATAGACGTGGCCCACCATGGGGGGCATGCCCAGGGCCAGCCGCCCTCCCTTGAGGCTCTGCAAGTCCGTCAGCTCCGTCTCCAGCTGCTGCATCTGGGCCAGTATCTCCTGGCTCCGGGCGAACAGCACCCGGCCCCCGTCGGTCAGGGTGAAGCGGCGACCCGCCCGGCTGAGCAGGGGCTGGCCCAGCTCCTCTTCCAGGTTGCGGATCATCTTGCTGATGGTGGGCTGGGTGACGAACAGCTTCTCGGAGGCGCGGGTGAAACTCTGCTCGCGCACCAGCTCGACGAAGTAACGCAGGGCTCGGATATCCATGGACTCTCTCCGCTGATGGGGGTCATATCATGCCAATTTGGCATGATTTTGATAATTTAAATTCATTTTTTGCAGGTTTACCCCGGCGCTACACTGGTGCCAGTCTCAGCAACCGGCCTGCCTCCATGTCACTGCCCTCCTGGTTTCTCACCCCCTTGCAGGTCGCCCTGCTGGCCGCCATCTGGTGGCTGGCCGATGGCGCCGTGCGCCTGTTCCACCTGCCTCTGCCCGCCAACCTCACCGGCATGCTGGCCCTGCTCGCCCTGATCCTGCTCGGGGTGGTCAAGACCCGCTGGTTCAGCGCGGGATCCCGCTGGCTGCTGGCGGAGATGCTGCTGTTCTTCGTGCCCGCCGTGGTGGCCGTGGTCAACTATCAGGACCTGATGCTCCATCAGGGGGTGCGGATCCTGCTGGTGATCGGGCTCAGTACCGTGCTGGTGCTCGCCACCACGGCCCTGGTGGTGGACAGGGTCTATCGGCTCGAGTTGAAGCTGGCCCGCAGGCATCGCCGCCATGACTAGCCAAGCCTTGAGCCTGCTCTGCCTGGCGCTCACCCTGCTGTTCTACTACCTCAGCAAGTGGCTCTATCGCCGGGTGCAGATACTGCCGCTGATGCCGCTGCTGCTGGCCCCGGCCCTGCTGGTCGCCCTGGTGCTGCTCTGCCACATCCCCTACGAGGCCTACATGGCCGACAGTCACTGGCTGCTCTGGCTGCTGGGCCCGGCCACGGTCGCCTTCGCCATCCCCGTCTACGAGAACCGGGCCCTGATGCGCAAGCACTGGCTGTCCCTCTCCCTCGGGGTGCTCGCCTCCGTGGTCATGGCGGTGGGCAGTTCGGTGCTGCTGGCCCGCTGGTTCGGCCTGTCGGATCTGCTGCAACGCAGCCTCGCCATGCGCTCCATCACCACGCCGTTTGCGGTGGAGGCGAGCAGGAGCGTCGGGGGCCAGAGCGATCTGACCGCCCTGTTCGTGGTGCTGACCGGGGTGATCGGCATGGCGGTGGGGGAGCGCGTGCTGCGCCGCCTCGCCATCCGCAGCCGGCTCGGCAAGGGGGCGGGCTTTGGCGCCTCGGCCCACGGGGCGGGCACGGCCCGGGCCTATCAGATGGGCAAGGAGGAAGGTGTGGTCGCCAGCATGGTGATGATGATCGCCGGCATGGTGACTGTGCTGCTCGCCCCCCTGCTCGGCCAGCTGCTGTGGTGAACATGCCCTGATCTCGCCAGCTGATCCCGGCCTCCTGTCCGGTTACACTGGGATCATGCGAACGGCTCAGGAAGCGATATGACCTCAATCAACAGGCGGGCAGGGTATCTGGCACTGCTGTGCACCCTCTGGCTGGCCACCCCCCGGGCCGGAGCCGCCACTCTCTTCACCCATGTCAGCCCCGAGAGCCCCCAGGATCAGCGCACCCGCTACGAGCAGGATCTGCTGCGCCTGGCGCTGGAGGAGACCCGGGTCGACTTCGGGGAGTACCAGCTGGCGCTGGCGCCCCCCATGAACCGGGTCCGGCTGCTCCAGCAGCTGGCGCAGAACAGCTACCCCAACCTGATCGCCTCCCACGCCTGGCTCAGCCCAAGCAAACGCCCCCACCTCGGTCATGTTCGCTTCCCCATCACCCTGGGCATGCTCAGCTACCGGGTCTGCTTCGTCAACGAGGGGCGCCAGGCCGACTTTTCCCAGGTCCGCACCCTGGCGGCGCTGCGCACCTTTCGTCAGGTGCAGGGCCGGGGCTGGCAGGACGCCCTGGTGCTCAGGCACGCCGGCATGCAGGTGCAGGAGGTAGACGACTACGAGCGCCTGTTCAGACTGGTGGCCAGGGGACGGGCCGACCTCTTCTGCCGGGGGGCGGGAGAGGTGTATCAGGAGTGGCAACGGCGCCAGGCCATGCCGGGTCTGGCCCTGGACAGCCAGATTGCCCTCTCCTACCCCAATCCCCACCTCTTCTACAGCCACGAGGCCAACGGCGCCGCCCTCACCCGGGTACAGACAGGGCTGGAGCGTGCCTGGCGCAAGGGCTCCTTGCAGCACCTCTGGCGCCAGCACTTCCAGCCCGCCCTGGATCTGGTGCAGCCCCAGCGGCGCCATGTCCTGGTGCTCGACAACCCCTATCTCGAGGGGATCGACTTCGACTATCAGGCCTACTTCCATCGGCGGCTCGGGGAGGAGGCTGACTCGCCTCCCGGAAATCAGGAACAAAAAAAGGCGCCATAAGGCGCCCTTTTTGTTTGCCCGGCCTCACAGCGCGGCGCAGATCTGCCACAGATCGTACTGGATGGCCCCGGCGGTCACCTCACGTCCCGCCCCCGGCCCCTGGATGACCAGGGGATTGGTGCGGTAATTGTCGCTCTCGATGGCGAACACATTGTCGCAGGGCAAGAGGTTCGCGAAGGGGTGGTGAGGCTCCAGCGCCTCCAGGCCGACGCGGGCCTTGCCTCCCCGCTCGATGCGGGCCACGTAGCGCAGCACCTTGCCGACCCGGCGCGCCCCCTCGAAGGCGGACTGGATGGGGCCGTCGAGCTCGCCCAGCTTGTCCATGAAGCCCTCCACCGACAGCGGACGCAGGGCATGGGGCACCAGATTCTCCAGCTCTATGTCGGCGGAGTCCAGCTCGAAGCCCGCTTCCCGCGCCAGGATCAGCAGCTTCCTGCGCACATCCTGGCCGGAGAGATCCTCCCGGGGATCCGGTTCGGTCAATCCCTGCTGCCAGGCTGCGTCCACCAGCTCGGAGAAGGGGCGGCTGCCGTCATACTGCTGGAACAGCCAGGAGAGGGTACCGGAGAAGATCCCCGAGACCCCCTGGACGGGGTCGCCGCTCTGGCGCAGCATCTGGATGCTGGACTGGATCGGCAGGCCTGCCCCCACGGTGGCGTTGTAGCGCCACTGCACCTGATGGTCGCGGCACGCCTGCTTGATGCGCTGGTAGAACTCGCTCTCGGCGGCGCCGGCGAACTTGTTGGCGGCGATGATGTGGCAGCCGAGCTGGGCGAAATCGGGGTAGTAGCGGCTCACCGTCTCGCTGGCGGTCAGATCGAGCGCGATCAGGGAGTCAAAACTGTGCTGCTCCAGCTGGGTCAGCAGCTCGGGCCAGATGAGGGGGCTGGGCTCGAAGTGCTTCTGCACCTTGATGGGATCCAGCCCCTCCTCGTCCAACAGGCCCCCCTGGGAGTTGAACACCCCGTACAGGGTGAGCGCCACGTTCAGCTCGCGCTCGAGGCGGGCCTGCTCGCGGCCATAGAGAGCGAGCCACTGGCTGCCGATGTTGCCCTTGCCAAACAGCACCAGACCGACCCGGGTCGGGCGGCTGAACAGGGCGCTGTGCAGGGCGATGAGCAGGGGCTCGAGCACCACCTGACGCAGCACGGCCACCAGGCTCAGGCCGTCTCTGGCCACCTGGACGAACTCCTGGGGCTGATCCGACAGCAGCTGGTAGAAACGGTGGCACTGCTCGGCGTTGTCGGTCACCCCGGCCCCCACCAGGGCCACCAGGCTGTAACCCTCCTTCTGGATCAGGCCGGTGAAGTTGCCTTGCAGCTGGAAATCCCGCAGCAGATCATAGGCGCCGACCGCCACCTCCAGGGTGTAAGCGAGGCGCAGCACCCGCCGGTCCGGCTGACGTTGCAGGGTGAGGGGGCTCAGGCGATGGCGTGCCAGGTGAGCCTCTATGGTCTTGACCGCCTGGTCGAAGTCCCCCTGGGCCAGCACCTTGAGTTCGATCAGGGCTATCTGATCCACGGAGCTGACGATACGGGCCCCGTTGCTGCGAGGCGCACGGCGCAGGATATGGGTGCAGCCTTCGTCCGGGTTGTAGCTGCAGCGCAGGGTAAGGCGCTGGCGGCTGTCGGCCACCGGTTGCAGGGTGCGGGAATGGAGCACGGAGGAGCCCAGGCGGGCCAGCTCGTTGGCCTCGGCCAGGCTCAGGCGCTCCAGCAGGCGCGCCTCCTTCACCCGGCGCGGATCCGCGCTGTAGACCCCGGCCACGTCGCTCCAGATGGTGGTGGACTCGCCGTCTGCCAGCAGGGCCAGGAGGCTGGCGCTGTAGTCGGAGCCGTTGCGCCCGAGCAGCAGGGAGCGTCCCTCCATGTCGGCGGCGATGAAGCCGGTCACCACGATGCGACCGTCATGCTCGGCCAGACGGGCCTTGAGCAGCTCGCTGGAGAGGGCCTCGTCCACCTTGACCAGGGCGCCATCCTCGGCGCGCAGGAAGCTGCGGGCATCGAGCCAGATGGCGGGCTCGCCCCGGCTGGTGAGCAGGGCGGCCAGCAGGCGCGCCGACCAGACTTCCCCGAAGGCGAGCAGGCCGTTGCGCTCGAAGCGATCGAAGCGCCCCTCCAGGGTCTGGCCCAGGCGACCGAGATCCCCGTTGAGCTGGGCGGTCAGGCTCTGGTGCAGCTCCCCCTCCAGCAGGCCGTCGATCAAGCCCTGCTGGTAGGCGCGCAGGGCATTAAGGGCTTCACCGGCCGCCTCGTCCCCCGCCTCGGCCAGCTCCACCAGCTGGATCAGCCGGTTGGTGGTCTTGCCCGCCGCCGACACCACGATCAGCTCGCTGCCATCCCCCTGCTGTTCGACGATGGCCGCCACCCGGCGATAACAGACGGGGTCGGCCAGGCTGCTGCCGCCAAATTTGTGTACCTGTCTATGCTTCACCCCTGCCGTCACGGCAACCTCCTTCACGCTGTCTCGCTGGTTGTTCACTGCTGCCTGCCCACTCAAGGGGACGTTCTGCTCGGCCTGACTCATTTCGCCGCCTCTCGCTCTGCCGCCGCCAGGGCCTGGGCCAGATCCGCCACCAGATCCTCACCGTGCTCTATGCCCACCGAGATCCGCAGCAACTGGGGACTGATGCCCGCCGCCTGCTGGGCCTCGGCGCTCATGGCCCTGTGGGTCATGCTGGCCGGATGGGCCACCAGGCTCTCCACCCCACCCAGGGACTCGGCCACCGAGAAGTAGTTGAGGGCGCCGAGGAAGGCCCGCAGCCCCGCCTCGTCGCAGTCGAGCTCGAAGCTCAGCATGGCGCCGAAGCCGGACTGCTGGCGACGGGCTATCTCGTGGCCGGGGTGGCTGGGCAGGCTGGGGTGATAGATGGTTTTCACCAGGGGCTGGGTCTGCAGGAAAGCCAGAATGTGCTGGGTGTTCTCCTGATGGGTGCGCAGACGGGGCCCCAGGGTGCGCAGGCCGCGCAGGGTGAGGTAGGAATCGAAGGCCCCGCTGGTCAGCCCCAGGCAGTTGGCCCACCACAGCAGGCTGTCGGCCAGCTCGGCCTCCTTGGCGATCGCCACCCCGCCCACCACGTCGGAGTGACCATTGATGTACTTGGTGGTGGAGTGGACCACCAGATCGGCCCCCAGGGCCAGAGGTTGCTGCAAGAGCGGCGAGAGGAAGGTGTTGTCCACCGCCACCAGGGCGCCCACGGCGTGGGAAGCCTCGCAGATGGCCGCCACGTCCACCACCCGCAGCAGCGGGTTGGAGGGGGTCTCCACCCACACCAGCCTGGGCCCCTCGGCCAGGGCGGTGGCCAGGGCCTGCTCGTCCCCCTGATCGACGAACTTGACGCGATAATTGCCCTTGGCGGCCAGAAATTCGAACAGGCGCCAGGTACCGCCGTAACAGTCGTGGGGGGCGATCAGCAGATCCCCCGCCTGCAGCAGGGCCTGGGTCACCAGGTGGATGGCCCCCATGCCGGTGCCGGTCACCACGGCGCCCGCCCCTCCTTCCAGGGCAGCCAGCGCGTCCGCCAGATTGCCACGGGTCGGATTGCCGGAGCGGGCATAATCGTATTGACGGGGCACGCCGAAGTCGGCAAAGGTGTAGTTGCTGGAGAGATAGATGGGGGGCACCACGGCGCCATGCTGGGTATCTGTCTCTATGCCGGTGCGCACCGCCAGGGTTGCCTTGTGGGTCATCTCTCTCTCCTCATCCTTGCGCGAGTCCACTCTCGCCATTGTTCGAGACATTACGCCACCCCAAGAAGGCCGTCAACACTTCTAGACGTCTAAATGGCTTTGCTGTTGGATTGCCATTGATTTCCTTAAGGGTTAAAATCCGCGCTCAAGGCCAAATGAGAACAGGTGAATCATGGGTACAGAGTGGAACGGCGACTACGTCAGCCCCTATGCGGAACACGGTAAGAAGAGTGAACAGGTCAAGAAGATTACCGTCTCGATCCCGCTCAAGGTGCTGAAGGTGTTGACCGACGAGCGCACCCGTCGCCAGGTGAACAACCTGCGTCATGCGACCAACAGCGAACTGCTCTGCGAGGCCTTTCTCCATGCGTTCACCGGTCAGCCGCTGCCCTGCGACGACGATCTTCGCAAGGATCATCCGGACAGCGTCCCGGCAGAGGCCCGCGCCATCATGGAGGCCCTGGGCAAAGAGATCGAAGACTACGACGCCGAGTGAGCCGGCGCCCATGGCACATGACATTTCCCCTTCGATGACGCGGCCCGGTGCCGCGTCATCCCTATCCGCCTCCCCCTTCAGCCTGCGCCGCTACCAGAGCGACATCCAGAGCCACAGTCACGACCATGCCCAGCTGGTGATCCCCCTGGACGGCCCCATCGAGATCGAGGTGCAGGGCCAGGGACGCCGCCTCGCCCCCGGCTCTGCCTGCGTCATAGCGCCGGGCCTTCGCCACGACTACGCCGCCGATCCTGCGCTCTCGTTTCTGGTGCAGGAGAGCCTCTGGCTGCCTGCGGCGCTGGGGGATAGCCCCTTCATCTCCCTGGACGAGCCCCAGCGCCACTACCTCGCCTTCCTCCATCAGATGGTGCGCCAGGGTCGTTATCTGACGGGCATGGACCAGATCTGGCTGAGCCTGCTGGCCGAGGGCCAGGGCATGGCTCCTCCCCTGGCCCCGCGCATGACAAGAGTGCAGCGCCACATCGAGGCCCACCTCGCCGAGCCCCTTGGCAACGCGCGGCTCGCCGCCATCGCCTGCCTCGGCCAGAGCCAGTTCAAGCACGCCTTTCGCCAGCAGTTCGGCATGAGCGTCTCCCACTACATTCGGGGGCGACGCATGGCGTTGGCACGCACCCTGCTGGCGCAAACCGCCCTGCCCATCGGCGTCGTGGCCAGCCGCTGCGGCTATCAGGATCAGGGGGCCTTCGCCGAGCGCTTCCTGGCCGAGACCGGGCTCACCCCCAGCCGCTGGCGCCAGCAAAGCGGCCCGCGGCCATAATCATCCGGCTCCTTGCCGAAGACAGGGAGTGCCGTGTCGAGGCATGCTGGGGCCAATGCAAGGTGTGACAGGAGAAGCCAAGATGCAGACCATAAGCTGGCAGCAATTCGAGATGGTGGAGCTCCGGGTGGGCACCCTGGTGCGGGTCGAACCCTTCCCCGAGGCGCGCAGGCCCGCCTACAAGGTGTGGGCGGATTTTGGCCCCGAACTGGGCGTGCGCAAGAGCAGCGCCCAGATCACGGATCTCTATCGCCCCGAGGATCTGGTGGGGCGCCAGATAGTCGCCGTGGTGAACTTTCCGGCCAAGCAGATAGGACCGTTTCAGTCGGAGTTTCTGCTGACCGGCTTCTACCGCCCGGACGGCGCCGTGGTGATGGCCATCCCGGAGCAGGCGGTGGAGAACGGCGCCAAGCTGGGTTGAAGCCCTGTGCCCCATGAAAGAGAAGAGGCGCCCCCCGGGGTCGCCTCTTCTCTTTCTGGCCGCAGCGCCGCTGTTACTTCAGCAGGCTGAAGAGCAGGGCCGAGACCGCCAGCGAACCGGTCAACAGGATGAAGCCGTTGGCCCAGCCCTTGCGAAAACGGGCCAGCGCCTCCACCCGATAGATGGCCACCACCGGCATGATGAAGAGGATCATGGCGATGACGGGGCCGGAGAGGGTCTCCATCAGCCCCAGAATGCCAGGGTTGACCACAGCCGCCCCCCAGATGGCGAAGAACATGATGGCAATGCCGAGCTTGTCCGCCTTGGCGAGCGACAGGCCGGTGGGCTTGGCAATAAGGCTTTTCAGGCTCTCCCGGGCGCCGAGGAAGTGGCCGAGGAAGGAGGAGCTGATGGCGATGAAGGCGATCAGCGGCCCCAGGGTCACGATCACAGGGTTGTCTGTGATGTTGGCAAGATAGGAGAGCACGGAGACGTTCTGGGCCTTGGCCTCGGCCAGCTGGGCCGGGGAGAGGCTGAGCACGCAGGAGAAGACGAAAAAGAGCACGAAGCCCACCAGCATCACCGTGGTGTTGCGCAGAATAAGGCCGCTCCTGGCCTCCGCCAGCTCGCCATATTCCCGCCGCTGCACGTTGGCAAAGCCTGAGATGGCGGCGGCGTGGCTGAAGGCAAACACGGTCACCGGCAGCGCCAGCCAGACGGTGTTGAGAAAGCGGGCCCCCTCGAACGCGGCCACTTCCGGCCAGTGCCACTGGGGAATGAGATAGACGGAGAGGGCCGCCAGAATGACCGCCAGCGGATAGACCATGAAGGCGAACGCCCGCAGCATGGCCCTCTCGCCGGCCAGCATCACCGCTATCATGGCAAACACCAGCATGCCCGATAGCATGACCCGGTTCGGGGCTACTATGGCGAGCTGGTTGACCATGAAGCTCTCCACCGTGTTGGTCAGGCCGACCCCGTAGATAAGCAGGATAGGGAAGATGGAGAGGAAATAGAGCACAGAGATGAGGCGACCGGCCATCTTGCCGAAGTGCTCCTCCGCCACCTCGGTGAAATCGGCGTGGGGGCGCGACGACGAGAGCACGAAGCGCGCCAGCCCGCGATGGGCCAGGAAGGTCATGGGGCCGGCCAGCACGGCGACGATGACCAGGGGCCAGATGCCCCCCAGACCCAGGTTGATGGGCAGAAACAGGATGCCGGCGCCGACGGCGGTGCCAAACAGGCTGATGACCCAGTGGGTGTCGTGACGGCGCCAGCCGGTGCGAGTGATGGATGGGGAACCGGACAGCTCCCGGGAGATCTCTGCAGATGAACTCATTAATAAACCACTTATAGCCAGTATTAAAATCTGTAAGAATTGTGCTCCTTTAGCATTTAATTCTCAAAAATCGGCATTGGCAGATCCCACTGGCAAAGCGCGTCTCAACCAGCAAGATTGGGCAGGGGATGGGAGAGGGGGAATTCGGTTGAACCAAATCACGGCCAAAATGCCAAATATAAAACCAAAATATAATTAATTTTCAAATTTATATTTCAAGGAAATCGAGGTTGCCGGCATTACATGAAAAACATGCCGGCAGCTCGCGGCAATGTGTGATGATCCACTGCCATCACAGTACCTAGCCAGCGAATACCCCTGAATATGCCGCTTTAAAGCAGCGGATCACGCCATGCAATCAGGCAGCCGCCAAGCTGCCTGATAAGATCGAATCATGGCATTTCAACCGCCTCAATGGGCCAGGATCTTGTGCCATGCGAGATCTGGGTCCCCCATCACGATGAAGTCAGGGTTCTCCAGCGATTCGGTTTCGTTGTAGCTGAGCGGCTGCAACGCCAGGCTGAGGATGCGCCCCCCGGCCGCCTCGACGATGCACTGGGCGGCGGCGGTGTCCCACTCCCCGGTGGGGCCGAGGCGCACATAGCAGTCTGCCGCCCCCTCCGCCACCAGGCAGGACTTGAGGGAACTGGAGCCGAGCGGGATCAGCTCGTAGTGAATGGCCGGGTTGAGGCGGCGGGTCAGGTTCTCCAGCTTCTGGCGACGGCTGATGGCCACCACCAGGGAGTCGGGCTGGTCATGCTCGTGGTGCACGGCGCTGATGGGCTGCACCTCGCCATTCACCTCCTTGAAGGCGCCATGACCGCGCACCGCCCAGTAGAGCAGGTCGGATTCGGGGGCATAGATGACCCCGAGCACGGGCACATTGTCCCGCACCAGGGCAATCAGGGTAGCGAAATCGCCGCTGCCGGCGATGAACTCGCCTGTGCCGTCGAGGGGGTCCACCAGCCAGTATTGCCGCCAGTTGGCACGCTGGCTGAAGGGCACATCCGCCGCCTCTTCGGTCAGCACGGGTACATGGGGGGTGAGCGCCGACAGCGCCTGCTTGAGATAGGCATCGGCCGCGAGATCGGCACTGGTGACCGGGGAGTCATCCGCCTTGAGTTCTCGCTCGAACTGGCCCCCTCGATAGATCTCATGGAGTATTCTTCCGGCCTCGCGGGCGATCTCCTTGACCCCGGGCACCCAGCTCAGTAATTCCTGCATCGTCTCATCCTCCATGGCACCGCTCGTTATTTTTCCTGCCGGGACAACCACTTCTGGGTCAACAGCAGGGCACTGATACTGCGTGATTCGGTGAAGTCGTCCCGCTCGAGCAGTTCATCGAGGCGAGAGAGGGGCCAGGGGATCACCTCGAGGGGCTCGGGCTCGTCGCCGACCCGCCACTCGGGGAAAAGATCCAGCGCCAGCAGTATGTCCATCTTGCTGGCGAAGTAGCCCGGTGCCAGGGAGACCTGTTTGAGCGGGATCAGGGTGTTCGCCCCGAACCCCGCCTCCTCCATCAGCTCCCGGTTGCCCGCCTCGAAGGCATCTTCCCCCGGATCGATCAGCCCCTTGGGAAAACCCAGCTCGTAGGAGTGGGTCCCGGCGGCATATTCGCGCACCAGCAACAGGGTATCGGCGTCCAGCATGGGCACCACCATGACGGCGCCCCGGTTGCCGCCACGCATCCGCTCATAGACCCGCTCCTCGCCATTGGAGAACTTGAGATGCAGGGATTCCACCTTGAACAGGCGGCTTTCGGCCACGATTTCGGCCTTGATGATGTCGGGTTTGCGCTTGTTGGGATCCATAGCCGGGCCACTGGCGAGAGTCATGACTCAAGAGTAAACGAGTCGCAGGACGAACACCACGGGCAAAGGGGCACAGGCCCCGCACCGTCCGCCCTTTTCCAGGGCAGGTGCTGTCGCATCAGGTCAGCAGCCAGTAGCCGGCGACCCCCATCATCAGCAGGGAGGAGACCCGCCCCAGCAGATCCCCGCGTCCCTGCCCTTCCAGCAGCCGGTTCGCCCGCTGACCCCCGTAGGCGTAGAGCAGCAAGTTGACGCACTCGATCAGGATCACCAGGGCGACGAACAGCAGGGTCTGCAATCCCGCCGAGAGGGACGGGCTGATGAAGGGTGGCAGCAGGGTCATCATGAAGAGCCAGGACTTGGGGTTGGAGATGGCGACGGTAAAGCCGCGCAACACCAACGCCAGGCGTCCGCTGTCCTCCTGGCGGCTCGTCCCCTGCTGCCCGCCACCGCGCCAGCTTGCTATCCCCATCCAGAGCAGATAGAGGGCGCCGAGGTATTTGAAGCCCTGCATCAGCACGGGCTGCTCGGCCAGCACCCGGGTGTAACCGAGCAGGGCGGTGAGGGCTATCAACCCCACCCCGGCCAGCTCGCCGCCGATGACCCACAAGGTGCGGCGCACCCCCAGGCTGGCGCCAAAGCTCATGGCCAGCATCATGCAAAGGCCGGGGGAGACAGAGATGAGAAAGAAGGTCGGGATAAACATCAACAGCAGGGTCCACTCGCTCATGATGCCCCCTCAGGCTGCATCGCACGGGGCAAGCACGCCCATGCCGGCCAGGTAGTCGAGGGCGCTTGGGGTGAAGCCGACCTCCGTGAGGTGCTCAGCCGTGAAGGGAGCCGCATGCAGGGGCAGGCCGCGGCTCACCCGCGCCATCCAGTCCGGATTGCCGAGGGCCGCCGTGCCCACCGCCACCAGATCGGCGCCACCGCAAAGCGCCCGCCCGGCCGTGGCGCCGTCGCGGATCTTGCCCGCCACCATGAGCGGCACCCGCCCGGCCAACCCGACCCTTACCGCCTCCAGTAGGGCGCCGCCGTGGGGATCCCCCGCCACCGCCTTGAAGCTATCCCCCATGGAGAAGTGCAGGTAGTCGATCCCCTCGTCCGCCAGCAGGCGTGCCACCGCCAGCTGATGGGACAGCTCTATGCCCTGGATATGGGCATAGCTCTCGGGGGAGAGGCGCACCCCGACCAGAAACTCCCGGGGCAGGCGGGCACGGATGGCGCGCACTATCTCCACCAGGATCCGCGCCCGGTTGGCGATGCTGCCTCCCCAGCGGTCGGTACGCCAGTTGTGCTGGGGGTTGAGGAAGTTGCAGAGCAGGAAGTTGTGGGCCCCGTGCAGCTCGACCCCGTGCAGGCCGGCGTCATGGGCCCGCTCGGCGGCGCGCACGAAAGCCTCGATCAGCGTCAGTATCTCCTCCTCGCTCAGCCCCTTGACCCCGAGGGGGTAGCGCCCGCCCGGCGCCAGCGCGCACGGGCCGACCGGCGCCCCGTCGTTCAGTTCGGGCAGGGCACGCATCCCGCCGTGATGCAGCTGCACCACCGCCAGCGCCCCGGCCTGCCGCGCACTGTCGGCCAGGGCCGTGAAGGCCTGCTGCTGGGCGTCTGTCATCAGGGCCGGCTGCCCCGCCCAGCAGCGCCCGCCTGGCTGCACCTGGGTGGCGGCGGCGATGAGCAGGCCGAAGCCGCCACGGGCGCAGCGCGCCAGCCAGTCGAGCTCGGCCTGGCCGGGATCGCCGCCTGCGCCGCTCATGTTGTGGGTCAAAGGGGCCAGCACGGCCCGGTTCTTGAGCCGCAGACCGGCCCGCTCGAAGTGAAAGCTGTCGCCAAGTGCCTTGTTCATCACCCTCTCCCGGGATCGCAGTGGAATGGTGGCCACTATAATCCCGGGGCAATGGGATATAATCAGGCACATAAGCAAGACATTCATTCCCAACAAGACATAATCAGCAGAGCTTTATGAGCCACCACAAGTTCGACACCCTCTATCTGATGCGCCTGCTGGTCGCCATCGTCCGCTGTGGCTCCTTCGCCGCGGCGGCGGCCCAGCTCGGCATCACCCCGAGCAAGGCGTCAAAAGATCTGCGCCACCTGGAGCAGAGCCTCGGCAGTGCGCTCCTGAGCCGCACCACCCGCCGGGTACAGCTGACCGACGCGGGGGAACTCGCCTACCGCCAGGCCGACCAGATGATCGCCCTGCACGAGCAGTTGCTCGACGGCCTGCAACGCCGCCGCTCGGCCCTGTGCGGGGAGCTGCGCATCACTGCGCCGGATCTCTGGGGCGAGGTGGTGCTGACCCCGGTGCTGCTGCGCTTTCGCGCCGACCACCCGGAGGTGCGCCTCATCGCCGACTTCAGCAACCGCCCCGCCGACCTGCTGCGCGACAACCTGCACGTGGCCTTTCGCAGCACCGAACTCTGTGCCGAGCCCTATCTGGCGCGCCCAATCTGCCCGGACGAGCTGGTGCTCTGTGCCAGCGCCACCTACCTGGAGGCCCACCCGCCCCTGGCCACCCCGCAGGATCTGCACCAGCACAGCCTCATTACCCGCAGTCAGGAATATGGCCGTCACGAGCGCTGGACCCTGCTGGATCAGGGGCGCGAGATCCCCCTCGAGGTAGCGGGCGAGCTGGCCTTCAGCAGCAAGAAGGCGATCTACCAGGCGATGCGCCAGGGACTGGGGATAGCCCGCCTGCCGCGCTACCTGGTGGCGGCCGAGCTGGCCGAGGGAGTGGTGCGCGAGGTGCTGCCGGACTATCGCCCCAAGGGGGCCCACTTCTACGCCCTCTACACCCAGCGCAGGGCCGAGTCGGCCCTGGTCGGCCACTTCCTCGACTACGTCATCGAGGCGCTCACCGCCTCATGAGCGGATCACCAGGTGGTACTGCTTCTTGCCCCGGCGCAGCAGCAGGTAGCGGCCGAACAGCCAGTCGCCGTCGGTCACTTGCTCATCCTGGCGGATCCCACCGTTGAGACTGATGGCGCCCGCCGCCAGCAGCTCGCGGGCGATACGCCTGGAATTCGCCAGGCCACACTCCACCAGCAGGGTCACCAGATCCGTTTCACCTTCGATGGGGCTGCTCGGCAGGCCGTCCTGGGCCAGCTGAGCGAGATCGCTCTCGCCAAGGCGAGCCACGTCGCCGCGAAACAGCAGCTCGCCGATGCGCCGCGCCGCCGCCAGCGCCCCCTTGCCGTGCACCAGCTCGGTCAGCTCGTCCGCCAGCACCTGCTGGGCCTGCTTGCGCCCCTGCCGACCCGCATCTTCGACTTCCAGCTCCCTGATGGCCGCCAGCGGCATAAAGCTGTAGTAGCGCAGGAAGCGGTAGACATCCTCGTCCGCCGTGCCGAGCCAGAACTGATGGAAGGCGTAGGGCGAGGTGAGCGCCGGATCGAGCCAGATGGCGCCCCCTTCCGTCTTGCCGAACTTGGTGCCGTCCGCCTTGGTGATGAGGGGCAGCGTCATGCCGTGGACCTGGGTCTGATGCAGCCGCCGGGTGAGATCCATGCCGCTGGTGATGTTGCCCCATTGATCGTTACCGCCGATCTGCAGGGTGCAGCCGAGGCGCTGGCTGAGCACGGCGAAGTCCTGGGATTGCAGCAGGGCGTAGGAGAACTCGGTAAAGGAGATGCCCTGATCCGGGCGAGCCAGCCGCTGGCGCACCGATTCCCGCGCCAGCATGGCGTTGACCGAAAAGTGCTTGCCGATGTCCCGCAGAAAATCGAGGGCGGACATTTGCCCCATCCAGTCGGCGTTGTTGACCAGCACAGGGGCCGCCAGCCCGTCGCTCGCCGGCAGCAGCGCTTTTATCTGGGCCGACAGGCTGGCCACCCAGCCCTGAACGGTATCGGCGCTGTTGAGGCTGCGCTCGGTCGCCTTGAAGCTGGGATCGCCGATGAGGCCGGTGGCGCCCCCCACCAGGGCCACCGGGGTGTGGCCCGCCAGCTGGAAGCGGCGCAACATCAGGAGCGGCACCAGATGGCCTATGTGCAGGCTGCCGGCGGTGGGGTCGAAGCCGCAGTAGAGGGTGCGCGCCGTGGCGAGGTGATCGCGCAGCGCCGCCGGGTCGGACATCTGGGCCACCAGGCCGCGTTGGGTCAGCTCATCGAGCAGGTGAAGATGTGTCATGGAGGGCTCCAACAGCAAGAGAAAGAGGGTCATCCTCGCCGTTTGAGCGCCTGGTCGATATGTCACCTAGGGGACAGTTTTGCCACTCCCGTGCTAGCATCCAGCCATAGCACGACCATCGCGGGGAGCCAGCCCGCCACCCGGAACCCACCATCATGACCCAGCCCCTCGCCACAGACTCGCTGACCCCAAGCCTGACCGCCGCCGTCGATGCCCTGCACGGCAGCGGCTTTCCGGCGGCCCTGGTGCGCCTCATCCAGCAGCAGGTGGCGTTCGACTGTGCCCTGCTGCTCGGGGTGGGGCAGCGTCCCGTCTACCTCTATGACAACCTGCATCACCAGCGGGCCCTGCTGTTTGATCGCTACCTCACCCGCCACT
The DNA here is from genome assembly GCF_046078285.1 of Aeromonas bivalvium. Taxonomy (NCBI): domain Bacteria; kingdom Pseudomonadati; phylum Pseudomonadota; class Gammaproteobacteria; order Aeromonadales; family Aeromonadaceae; genus Aeromonas; species Aeromonas bivalvium. Next base: position 134,331 of record NZ_JBGXBV010000003.1, on the reverse strand, counting down.
TCAGCCAGGATCCCTTTATGCAAGCGCTCAAGGACGGCCTCCCCGCCGGGGTCTGGACCCTGGCGCAGGTGTCGAAGGGGCGGCTCGACCCCGAATATCGCCACCACTTTTATCAGGCCACCGGCTGGCAGGAGGAGGTGGGGCTGATCCTGCCGGTGCGGGACGGGCTGACCCTGATGCTGTTTCTCGGGCGGCTCGACAAGCGCAGTACCCTCGGTCAGGACGAGCTGGCCCGGCTGGAGGCGCTGTTTCCTCTGGTGCATTCACTGTGTCGCCAGCACTGGCGGGAAGAGACGCCCCGCCTGGCCCAGAGCCCGGCCAGGCCTGGTGGCAACGACCTGAGAGTCGAAGTGGAGCAGGCCATCGCCAGCCTGGGGAGCGAGAGCCTCACCCGCCGCGAGCGACAGGTGGCGGGATTGCTGTTGCAGGGGCTGGATACCGAGGCCATAGCCCAGACGCTCGGCATTGGCGCAGGCACGGTGAAGAATCACCGCAAGCACCTCTACGGCAAGCTGCACCTGCGCTCACGGGCCGAGCTGTTCCACCTCTTCCTCAACCACCTCATCACGGCGCCGACCCCCGGGCCCCCATAACACACCACCCCGCCGAAGCGGGGTGGTGTCTGTGCCTGTCAAACCATGAGCAATGCCGTCAGATCCGGCCCTGATAGCGCAGCGGGAAGCGGCCCTGACCATCGGGCTGGCCGAGGAAGGGCAGCCCCTGCTTCATCTGATCCGGCAGCTCGGGCCCGGGCTTGAGGGTGCCCTGGAACAGGTACTGGCGATTGGCTTTGAGCTCAAGCTGCCCCGCCACCTGCACCGCCTCCGAGCCCTGCTTGAGATCCACCTTCAGGGTCGAGTCCAGGCAGGTGAGCCTCGCCTCAGGATCCCCCAGCAGCAGCTTGCCCGCCGGCGTCTGGGCCTCGGCGCCGTACCAGAAGAGGTTGCCATACAGGCTGTCGCACCAGGGCTGGCCCTGGGCGAACTGATCCACCTTGAGTTGCAGCTGGCCCGCCGCCGTCAGGGGGAAGGGCGGGCGCAAGGGCAACCGTGCCAGCACCCAGGGGGCGGGGGCGTTGAGGGTGAGGTCGCGGCCGAAGGCGGCGCCATTCCAGCCGATCATGCCCTGACCATTGAGACCGCTGCGCTCGCCGAAGCGCACCGCCACCTCGGGGGCCAGCCGCAGCAGGGACCAGCCATCGAGATCCCAGCGCAGCCGGGTCAGGGACTCGCTGGCGTATTGCAGTCGGGCAATCTCCCCCTGCCAGAGGGTGCCGCTCACCCCTTCCAGCTTGACCATGGGGGGCAGGGGCAGATGGCGCGCCACCAGGCTGGCGGGCACGCTGATCAGCAGGAAGCCGAGCCAGGCCAGCAGGAAGACGACCAGTATCCAGATCTTGCGTTTCATTGCGGGCGACTCACCTGTAAGCGTCTTACCTTGACCATGCCGGCGGGCAGTTGCTCGCGGGCCACCTCTATCACCTGTACCCTGACCCCGTACTTGTCCGTCAGCTCGGCCAGCCACATCAGCAGATCGTCGAAGGCAACCTGGTCTATCCAGACTTGCAGCTCCTGACCCTGGGGTTGCAGCCGGGCGATCTTGATCTTGTGGTTGAAGGCGGTGCGATTGACCACGCCATCCAGGGTTCCCCCCAGATCCATGTTGCGGCCGCTACCCGCCTGGGCCGCCAGCACCTGCTCTCCCTTCTCCTTGAGCCAGATCAGGGTCTGCTGCTGGCTCTTCACCTGGCGCTCCCGCTCCTCGATGCGATTGCCGAGGGGCTGCCACACCAGCCAGTAGAAGAGACCGACCAGCAGCACGCTGCCCCCCACCGCCACCAGCCGCTGTTCCCGGGCGCTGAGACCGCGCCACCAGAGTTCAAACCTTGCCATCATGATGATTTATCCTTGAGCACCAGCGCCCCTTCTACCTTGCCCTCATGGCTTCGCACCTCACCCTGCTGCACCTCGAAGCGCTTGCCCGCCAGCTCGCGGAAACGCTCGATCTCGGTGAAGCCGGGGGCCGTCACCTGCAACCTGAGCTCGCCCCGGGTGGCGTCGAAGCGCAGCACCTCGGGTTTGAGCCCGGGCACCTCGGCAAACACAGGGGCCAGCTCGGTCAACAGCAGCAGCACGCCGCTCTGGGGCGCCGCCCCCAGCAGCCGCAGGTGCTGCTCCATCTGGCTGCGCACGTTCACTATCCGGCTCTCCCCGGGGAAGATGCGGGTGTAGACCTGACGGATCTCCCCCTTGAGGGCCTTGTCCTGCCCCTCCAGCTGATACAGGGCCAGCCCCCGTTGGCCCAGGGTGACCAGCAGCAGGGCCGCCGCCACGCCCAGCACCTTGCGCCACTGCAACCAGTGACGGCCGTATTCGGTCTGGGGCCGGAAGGGGCCCTGCAACAGGTTGATATTGCCGCGCAGCGCCTCTCGCGCCAGCAACAGCATGGGCAGTTCCGGATCCGCCGCCTGCCAGTCGGCCCCTGCCAGGGGCGGTGGCGGCGTGTGGCTGTGCAGGGTGACGGGCTCAGCCTGGGCCGCCAGCAACAGGCCGAGCAGGGCCTCGTCGGCCACCAGCCCCTGATGGGGCCCTTGCCGTATCAGCCAGTGCCTGCCCAGTTGCAGGGCGGACCAGCCGTCCACCGCCTGAGGCAGTGCCAGCACATCTGGCAGCATCTGCACGCAGCCGAGTCCGGCCGCCTCCAGCCAGCCGAGCCAGCGGCGCATCTGCTGGCTGTCTACCGCCATCAGATCCACCTCGTGCCCCTCGTGACCCAGCACCACCAGATGCAGGGACTCCACGTCCGAGGCGATCTGCTCCTCCAGCAGGTAGGGCAGGGCCGCCGCCGACTGGCGGTTGTATTTGCCCGGCAGGCGAACCCGCCGGAAGATGACGGCGCTGCCGGGCACCAGGGTCACCACGGGGCGCCCTCCGGCCCGCTCGCGCAGTTCATGCAGCCCATGGGCCGAGGCCAGGGTGCCGGAGGCGATGATCTCCCCCTCCCGCGCCGACCAGACCAGCCAGTCGACCGGCTCTTCCTGGGTTGTGCCCAGACGGATGACCAGACTCTCGTTCAACACTCTCTCCTTGGTCTGCCCCGACGGTGCGGCGGCTGACGCTTGCTATTGGCTGCGGGGTGCCGCGCCGGGCCGGAGCCGCTCACTCGGCGCCCCCATTGACCCGGCGCAGCACCACCGGCTTGTTCTCTTTGCTGCGCTGGAAGTAGGTCTCCAGCCTGGCCCGGGTATCGGCCACCTCGGCCAGCAGGTAGGCCGCAAAATAGTCGCTCTTGACGCCGAGCGCCTCGTTCAATCCGGTCAGCCCGGCGCCGGCCGCCAGGGCGGGCAGGGATGTCATCTCCTGCTTGTCCTGCCACCCCTTCCTGGGGCGATCGCTGAGCACGGCCCTGGCCTCGTCCACCCCTATCTTGCCGAGGTAGAGGGCCGCCAGCAGCTCGGCCTGCTCCGGGGCTATGGTGTTGATGTTGACCAGCAGCTTGTCGTTGGGCAGGGCGCAGACATAGGGCGCCAGCCTGGCATACAGCTTGCCGCTGACCCCACGCACGGCCCGCAGTTCATCCACCCCCAGCATCTTCTGGTTGGCGGGCAGATAGGGGGGATCCAGCCCCTCGTAGTAGGCATCCTCGGCGCCGTAGCTGGAGACCAGCACGGTATCGCCGTCGGTCCAGTCACGCACCGCATCCGTCAGCTGCACCGCCTCATACTCATCCACCTCGAGCAGGGTCAGCAGGGTGCGAAACACCTTGACCGGATAGGGCGGATTCGCCTCATCCTCCGTGCCGTCCCCCTTGCGCGCCACGCTCAGGCTGTTGAGGTTGAAGCACCCTTGCAGATCCCGCACCTCCCCCTTGAGGGTGCCGTCCTCCACCGGGAAGACCCCGTCCTTGCGGGCCCAATACTGGCCCAGGCTCACCACCTTGGGGTCATCCTTGAAGTCCTGGGCCAGGATCTTGCTGACCAGGGCCTCGGCGGACAGGGCATACCACCAGGCCTGCTTGCCCGTGGTGAGGTTGCTGGTGCGGCGCAGCTCCAGCTGCAATCGTCCGCTCATGTTGCTGGCGATGATGACCATCACGGAGAGGATGAGCAGCACCACCAGCAGCGCCATGCCCCGGTTTCGGCCGGGCCCGCGCCCCTCAGGATTGCGTCGGTGCATCTTCGATCCTCGCCCCTGGGGCGCCTATCAGGAATTGACGGCGCAGGGTGCCGTAATCTTCCAGATCCAGCTCCACCGCCAGCCCCTCGGGCAGGCGCTCCCGGGTTGTCCACTCCGAGCGCCAGCTCCCCTCGGCATAGAAGAAGATCCGCAGTCCGCTCACCTTGCCGAGCAGGGGCTGCACCCTGGGTTCAGTGCCGATCACCGGATCCGGATAGAGGTAGCTCAGCCGCTCCAGGGTCTGCCCCTTGAGGCGCCAGCCCACCCGCTGCAAGCCGGAGCGCGGCAAGATGCCGTCCGGGTTGAGCCAGCCGCCGCGGATGAAGGCCATGCCCCAGTCGTCGCTCTCCTGACCGAAGCGGGACGCCGCCAGCAGCACACGGTTGCTCTCCCCCTCGATGCGACCGGTACGAGGCACCATCTGGCCCACATCCCGCTCCAGCAGGTCGAAGGCCCGTTGCAGCTCGGCCAGCCGCTGCTCCTTCTGCCTGGCCACCTCGTCGCTGGTAAGCACCCCCTGCAACACCTGATAGGCCCCCAGGCTCAGGCCGGCGAAGATGGCGATGGCCACCAGCATCTCCAGCAGGGTAAAACCGGCGTGACGGGGGCGAGAAGGAGGGTGCATCATCGGCTGATATAGGTCCGCATCATGGCGACAGGATTGTCGGCCTTGGGGGCGGTGCGCACCTCCAGATCCAGGGCCTTGAAGTTGGCATCGCTGGTGGCGACGCCGCGATAGCGCCAGTACCAGATCTGGCCTGCCATCTCCTCCTCCCCCTCGACCCAGCTGTCGCCAGGCCATTTGTTTTCCAGCTTCTGCTGCACCAGCTGGTTCTGGGCGACCCAGGTGGCCAGGGTCTTCTGCTCCAGATGGCTGAGACCAGAGAGGTGCTCGCTGGCGGTCTTCATCACGGCGAGCCCGGCGATGGCGAACACCACCAGGGCCACCATCACCTCCAGCAGCGTCATGCCACGCGCCTTCACTGGGTCGCCTCCCCGGACAGGGTCAGGGCGCCAAACTCGTCGGCGCGCACCACCCGCACATGGCTGGCGTCATCGACCCGCTGGCTCAGGGTCAGCACGAAGGGGGTCAGCTCGTCGCCGGGGAAGATGAGCACCTGGGGACGGCTGGTCTTGTTCGCCTCCCCCCGCTCATCGTCCCGCGGCAGCCAGGCAAAGCCGGCCAGCTCCAAGGTGAGGCGAATATCCTCGCCCAGCTCGACCGGGCCCAGCAGCTTGTCCCCCTCCAGGGGTTGCCAGCTGCGATCCTTGCCCTGGCGGCGCATGAACTGCCAGCCATGGTCATCGAGGCGCAGCCCCAGCAGGCGACCATCCATCACCGCCTGCTGCTGGGCCTGCTGCAGCACCGCCATGAAGCGGCGCGCCTGCTTGTCCAGCTCCCTGTCCCCCCTGGCGCCCCCCATGCTGAGGGTGACGGCGGTGGCCACCAGTCCCATCAACATGGCGACCAGCAAGACCTCCAGCAGAGTAAAACCAGCTTGGCGGCTATGTTTCATGAGGTCGGCCTTAACTGCATGGCGGTGGCCCCTGGCCATCCCATCAACATGGCGGCCAGCAAGACCTCCAGCAGAGTAAAACCAGCTTGGCGGCTATGTTTCATGAGGTCGGCCTTAACTGCATGGCGGTGGCCCCGGGCCATCCCATCAACATGGCGGCCAGCAAGACCTTCAGCAGAGTAAAACCAGCTTGGCGGCTATGTTTCATGACGAGACGATGCAACCCTCATTCAGGCTGCTCCAGCAAGGCGGAACCAAGGGGGTGGCCAATCACTTATTGGAAATCCTTCAGATTCCAGTTGCCGATGTCGTCATCGCTGCCCGCTTCCCCGTCCAGTCCCATGGAGAAAATATCGATCTTGCCGAACTGGCCCGGGCTCAGCAGCTGGTACGGATTGCCCCAGGGATCCTGCGGCAGGCGCTTGATGTAGCCGCCGTCACGGTAGCTGCGCGGCTCGGGAGCGGCGCTCGGCTTGTTGACCAGGGCGTCCAGCCCCTGCTCTGTGGTCGGGTAGCGGTTGTTGTCCAGCTTGTACATGTCGAGGGCATTTTCCAGCGCCACTATGTCGGAGACCGCCTTCTGCTGATCCGCCTTCTCCTTGTTGCCCATCAGGTTGGGCACCACCAGGCTGGCCAGGATCCCCAGGATCACGATGACCACCATGACTTCCAGCAGGGTGAAACCCGATTGACGACGCTTTTGCATGACTGACTCCCTAACGAAATGAGATGGCATGAACCATCGACGATTGATTGTTGACCCGCGTTCGTCCGATGACGCCGCCGTGCGGCTGATCGAACCAGCGAGGTCGACTGGCTTTGCAGGTTCGAACAGGGCCGCGTATTCGCACGTCCGAACCTCACTCACAAATTGACCATGTTGTTCAGTTCGAGCGAGTTGACCGCAGGATCGACCGAAGCCACCCGCACGCCAGCATCATAAATTCACCATATTGTTGAGCTCGAGGATAGGCTGCAGGATCGACATGACGATAAACAGCACCACCCCGGCCATGGAGACAACCAGCATGGGTTCGAACACCCCGAGGGCGATGTTGACCTGACTCTCGAACTCTCTGTCCTGGTTGTCCGCCGCCCGCTCCAGCATGCTGTCGAGCTCGCCGCTCTGCTCGCCGGAAGCGATCATGTGCAGCATCATGGGCGGGAAGATCCTGGTTTCATCCAGCGACTTGCGCAGGCTGGTCCCCTCCCGCACCCGCTCGCTCGCCGCCAGGATGCGGGCGCGGGCAAAGTCATTGGAGAGCACCTCCCCCGAGATCTTCATCCCCTCCAGCAGGGGCACGGCGCTGGCATTGAGGATGCTCAGGGTGCGGGCGAAGCGGGCGGTATTGAGACCGCGGCTGACTCTGCCTATCACAGGCAGGCGCAGCAAGACCCCGTGCCAGCGCTGGCGGCGAACCGGGTCCGTCAGCCACCAGCGCCAGATCAGGCCGCCGATGCCGAGCAGCAACAGGAACCAGAGGCCGTAATGCTGCATCAGCTCGCTGGTGCCGATGAGAAAGCGGGTCGTCATCGGCAGCTGCTGGCCCATGTGTTCGAACTGGGCCACCACCTTGGGCACCACGGCGGTGAGCAATATGGAGATGACGCCGATGGCCACCAGGGTCAGCACCATGGGGTAGATCATCGCCTGCAACAACTTGGTGCGCATGTGCTGGCGCTGCTCCGTGTAATCGGCGAGACGGTTGAGCACCTTTTCCAGATGGCCCGACTTTTCGCCGGCCGCCACCATGGAGCGAAACAGCTGGTCGAACACATGGGGGAAGGCCCCCAGCGAGTCGGCCAGGGTGTAGCCCTCGACCACCCGACCACGCACCGTGGCCACCAGGCTGCGCAGATGCGCCTTCTCGCACTGCTGGGAGACGGCCTTGAGCGCCTCCTCGATGGTGAGACCGGCGCCCACCAGGGTCGCCAGCTGGCGGGTGATCAGCGCCAGTTCCGCCGTGCTGGCGCCGCGACGAAACAGCACGAAGCGATTCGCCTCCCGCTTCGCCTTCTCCGTGGTCTCGCTCACCTCCAGCGGGGTCAGCCCCTGCTCGCGCAGCTGCTGGCGCACCTGACGCGCCGAGTCCCCTTCGGCCACCCCTTGTTTCTGGCGGCCCTTGTCGTCGAGGGCCTTATATTCGAATGCAGCCAAGTCCTGTCCTCAATCTTCCCGGGTCACCCGCAGCACTTCTTCCAGGCTGGTCTGGCCCTGGAGCACCTTGTCGATGCCGTCGCGGCGTATGCTGGGGGTATGGCCCCGGATCAGCCGCTCGATGGCCAGCTCGCCGCTGGCGCCATGGATGGCTTCGCGCACCGCCTCGTCGATCACCACCAGCTCGTGGATGCCGGTCCGGCCGCGATAGCCGGTGTGGTTGCACTGCTCGCAGCCCACCGGGTGCCAGATCTGGCGGGCGGCATCCTGGCCCTCGATGCGCATCAGCTCGCGCTCCTGCGGGCTGGCAGGACGCGCCTCCTTGCAGTCGGGGCAGAGGGTGCGCACCAGTCGCTGGGCCAGCACCGCCAGCAGGGACGAGGAGAGCAGGAAGGGCTCGATCCCCATGTCCCGCATCCGGGTGATGGCGCCGATGGCGGTGTTGGTGTGCAGGGTCGACATCACCAGGTGGCCGGTCAGCGACGCCTGCACCGCTATCTGGGCGGTTTCGAGGTCACGGATTTCCCCCACCATGACCACGTCGGGATCCTGGCGCAGTATGGCCCGCAGACCCCGGGCGAAGGTCATGTCCACCTTGGGATTGACCTGGGTCTGGCCCACCCCTTCCAGGTCATACTCGATAGGGTCTTCCACCGTGAGGATGTTGCGGTCCCGGGAGTTGATCTCGGAGAGCGCGGCATACAGGGTGGTGGACTTGCCCGAGCCGGTCGGGCCCGTCACCAGTATGATGCCGTGGGGCTTGCGAATGAGATCCCCTATGATCTCGCGGTTGGCCAGCGTCATGCCGAGCTGCTTGAGCTCGAGGCGCACGTTGTTCTTGTCGAGCAGTCGCAATACCACCCGCTCGCCGTAGCTGGACGGCATGGTGGAGACCCGCACGTCGACGGCCCGGCCACCGATGCGCAGCGAGATGCGGCCATCCTGGGGCACCCGCTTCTCGGCGATGTCCATGCGGGACATGACCTTGATGCGCGACACCAGCAGGGACGCCAGCTTGCGATGGGGGCGCAGTATCTCCCGCAGCACCCCATCGATGCGAAAGCGGATGACCAGAGCCCGTTCGAAAGTCTCGATATGGATGTCGGACGCCTCCTCCTTGATCGCCTCGCTCAGCATGGCGTTGATGAGGCGGATGATGGGGGCATCGTCGTCGGCGTCCAGCAGATCCTCGCTCTGGGGCAGCTCCTCGGCCAGGGCGAAGAAGTCCATCTCGTTGCCAAGATCCTCCATCAGCTGACGCGCCTCGGAGGAGTCCCTCTGATAGTGGGCCATCAGCTGCTGCTCAAACGCCTCCCCTTCCAGGGACTGCACGGTGAAGCCGCTGCCGGCCACCCGCTGCACCTCGAGCAGGGCCTGGGGGCTGACCCCGGGTCGGCACAGCAGCACGGGGGCGCCGGCCTCCTCGGTCAGGATGACGCCGAAGTTGCGGGCAAAGGCGAACGGCAGCTCGGGCAGCGCCGCCGGCAATTCGCCATCGTCGAGTCGATAGGCCGCCATCAGGGCTTGCTCTGCACGAAGGGCTTCACGCTGTCCGCCGTGGCCTGTTGCCGGTTTCTCATGGACTGGATCTGCTGCTGCACCTCGGGGGAGACCATGACGTCCTGGCCATAGGCTGGCAGCACCTGGCGCGGCGGCGAGGTGAGATACCCCTCCTCGGACGCCCTCTCCAGCTGCTCGGCACGGAACAGGGTGTACTTGTTGCTGGAGATACCGGAATAGACGTTGGCATCGCGCAATATGGTCGGCCGGATGAAGATCATCAGGTTGCGCTTGGAGGTGGTGTTGGAGGTGGAGCGGAACAGATAGCCCAGCACGGGGATGTCACCCAGCAGGGGCACCTTGGAGACCTGCTCCTTGGTCTGTTCGTCCATCAGACCGCCCAGCACCACGGTTTCGCCGCTCTTGACCAGCACCGCATTCTTGACGGTGCGGGTGTCGAAGGTGGGGCCGAGATCCGCCGTGCCTGTGGCCTGGGTCTGGGCCACGCTGGAGACCTCCTGCTCTATGTTGAGCAGCACGGAATCCCCTTCGTTGATCTGGGGCGTCACCACCAGCTTGGTACCCACCGTCTTGCGCTCTATGGTGTTGAAGATGTTGTCCCCCGAGGTGGAGCTCTGGGAGCCGGTCTGTACCGGCACCTCCTGACCCACGTTGAACGACGCCTCCTTGTTGTCCATGGTGACGATACTCGGGGTCGAGAGAATATCGTTCTTGGTGTTGGTGGAGAGGGCGGTCACCAGCATGGCCCAGTCTCCCTGATAGAAGCCGGCGGCCATGCCGCTGAAGCCGCCCACCAGCTTGCTCAGGGAGTCGATGTTGCCATTCTCCTTGTAGTCGATGGCCCCCGCCGCCACGCCGCCGATCGGCAGATTGGTGTTGGTGAACTGGGTGCCGCCGCCATTGGTGTTGGCCCACTGCACCCCGAGGTTGAGGCCGTCGCCATCGGCGACCTCCACTATGATGGCCTCCACCAGCACCTGGGCACGGCGGATGTCGAGCTTGGCAATCACCTGCTCCAGCTCCGCCATCACGTCCGGCTGGGCGGTGATCACCAGGGCATTGGTGGTCTCGTCCGCCGAGATGGCAAGCTGGCCGCCGCCTATGCTGCTGCCGGCACCGGCTGCTGTGCCGCCCTTCTTGTCCGCCTCTATGCTGGAGCTGACCCCCTTGAGCACATCCACCAGATCCTTGGCCTTGCCATATTTGAGGTAGAAGACCCGGGTATTGCCCTGGCTCTGCAGATCGCGATCGAGCTGGTGCACCATCTGGATGATGCGGGCCCGCGCCTTGGGTTCGCCACTGACCACCACCGAGTTGGTGCGCTCATCCGCCACCACCTTGGGGGTCAGCTGGAAGCCGGCATTGCCGCCCTGGGCATTGCCTTCCTTGTTGAGGTTGGTCACCAGCCGCACCATCTCGCCGGCCGAAGCATATTTCAGCTTGATGATGTCCACATCCTGATCCCCGGCCTTGTCGACCCGGCGCACCACTTCCACCAGACGATTGACCACGGCGGCGCGGCCGGTGATGAGCAGCACGTTGGAAGGCTCGTAATGGACCACGTTGCCGCCGCCGGCGTTGTCATTGAGCTGACGCAGCAGGGGGGCAAGTTCGCGCACCGAGACGTTGCGCACCGGCACCACCCGGGTCACCATCTCGTCCCCCGTGCCCGGGTTGCGGTCGTCCACCACTGGGATGGCCGAGGTCTTGGCATCCTTGGAGCGCACCACCTTGAGCACGCCGTTGTCCATGGGCACCACGGCGAAACCGTAGACGTCCAGCACGCTCAGGAAGAATTGATAGTACTGATCCTCGTTGAGCAGATCGTAACTGCGCACATTGATCTTGCCGCGCACAGAGGGCTCTATGATGATGGTTTTATTGAGGTTCTTGCCAACCGTGTTGATGAACTCCTCGATCTCCGCATTCTTGAAGCTGGCAGAATACTCGGTCGCCCAGGCGGAGCCCGTCATCAGCAAGGCCGCCGCCGCAGACGCCAGGCGCCAGCCTTTCCCTTTATTTGTCATTCTTGGTGCTACTCCAATTCATTATTCTGACAAGCCGACATAGACGTCATACAGCTGTCCCTGCCGTTCGACCGTCACTGTCATCTCGGTGGCGCTCGCCACCTGTTGCATGGCCTGCATGGCCTGGGCGTTATCCCGCAGATCCAGACCATTGATGCTGACCGCCAGGTCATTGGCGACCAGGCCGAGTTGGTTGAAAAGTTCCGGATCCCGGCCCGGATTGAGGCGATAACCCGTCATGCGGCCATCGACCCGCACCGGGGAAATATTGAGGTAATCGGTCAGCTTGCCGGGGTTGCTCATCAGCGCGCCCCGCACCTCATCGAGCCTGGCCCCCGGCTTCTCCTGGGCCGGAACCGGCTTGCCATACTCCTCGCCGTCCAGCATCAGGGTCTCGTCGCGCCCGTTGCGCGCTATGATGACGCGATCGGCGAACACCTGCCGCAGCTGGGCCTGGGTGCCATCTATATAGTCACCGATACCGTAGGAATTCTGGCTGCCACCATGGGCGATGATGGCAATGGACTTGGCGGGATTGGAGCTGGCCAGCACCCCGTTGAGCTGGGCGTTGAGCTGGGTCTTGGGGGCATCGGCAGCCACCTGGGTCTGGGCCTTGGGGAGCTCGGCGCGGCCAAACAGGGAGAGGCGAGTCAGGGGCACCAGATCCGTGCCCTGGCGCCCACCCTCGGTCATCTGGACGCCGGGTTGCCAGGGGACGGGCTGCTCAGGACTCGCCAGAGTCAGCAAGCGCCAGGTCAGTCCGGCACTCTGGTGCGCCAGCAGCAACAGCAGGCCCCAGAACAGCCACTGGCTGAGACGGGCAAGGGGCAGCCGCTTGCCCAGGGCAAGCAAGGTAGACAGCAAGTCATCCTTGAACGGTAGCGTCATGTTTCTCAAAATAATTTTCTATCCAAATCGGTCAGCTATTGTGTACGGCAATGGCCCGGGAGACAACTGACCGCATGCGCAATATGGCCAAAAATGCTCGCACCGTCACTGCAAGCCAGCCCAGATTCAATCCTGGGCCCCGGCTCTGGTATAATCGGCGTCCATGTCACATCGTCGGAGCCCGTCATGAGCAAAGCCGTTTCGCCCGAATCCTCCCTGCGTCTGGACAAGTGGCTCTGGGCCGCCCGCTTCTACAAGAGTCGCAGTCTGGCACGGGATCAGATCGACGGCGGCAAGGTGCACTACAACGGTCAGCGCAGCAAGCCGGGCAAGGCGGTCGAGGTCGGTGCCCTGATCCGCTTCTGGCAGGGTCAGGACGAACGGGAAGTGCGGGTGCTGACCCTGTGCGAACAGCGAAAATCGGCCCCCCTGGCCCAGCTGATGTATGAGGAGACGGCCGAGAGCCTCAAACGCCGGGCCGAGAATGCCGAGGCGCGCCGCTTCAACAGCCAGTTTGCCCCGAGCCCGGAGCGCCGCCCCGACAAGCAGGAACGCCGCCAGCTGATCCGGGTCAAGCAATCCTGAGCCAGCCCCATGACCCTTGTATGACGACAGGGACCCAAGAAAGTTCACCCCCGGCCACTAAGCGCCGGGCGTCCAAGCCATTACCACCCCGAAGGAAGATGAGATGAGTCACCAAGATCTGCTGTATCGCTATCTGTTTGAAGAGTACGAAGTGCGGGGTGAGCTGGTCCAGCTGGATAGCACCTACCGCCATGTGGTCGAGGCGCAGAGCTACCCGGTTCAGGTACAGCACCTGCTGGGGGAGCTGCTGGTCGCCACCAGCCTGCTGACCGCCACCCTCAAGTTCGAAGGCTCCATCACGGTGCAGTTGCAGGGGGACGGCCCGGTGCGCCTGGCCGTCATCAACGGCGACCACAACCAGCAGCTGCGCGGCGTGGCCCGCCATGAGGGAGAACTGCCGACGGACGGCAAGCTGCAGAGCCTGATCGGCAACGGCCAGCTGGTGATCACCATCACCCCGGAACAGGGTGAGCGCTATCAGGGCATCATCGCCCTGGAGGCCGACACCCTGGCCGGCTGCCTGGAGCAGTACTTCGCCCAGTCCGAACAGCTGGCCACCAAGCTCTGGATCCGCACCGGCCACCTGGACGGCGCCCCCCGTGCCGCCGGCATCCTGCTGCAGGAGCTGCCGGCCCAGAGCGAGGATCACAGTGCCGACTTCGAACACCTGACCCAGCTCACCGCCACCATCAAGGACGAGGAGCTGTTTGGTCTGGAGGCCGAGGAGATCCTCTACCGCCTCTACCACCAGGACAAGGTGCGGGTGTTCGATCCCCAGGCCGTCGCCTTCCGCTGCACCTGCTCCCGGGAGCGCTGCGAGGGTGCCCTGCTGCAGATAGAGAAGGAAGAGGTGCTCGATATGCTGCAGGAGCAGGGCAAGATAGAGATGCACTGCGACTACTGCGGGGCTCACTATCCTTTTGATGCGATCGATGTCGAAACCCTGTTCAGCGGGGCTCCCGGTAATGATGCAAACCAGTTACACTAAATAAAGGCGGGGAAACCCGCCTTTAACTTAAATAACAAAAAAATACCCTACTTTATAAAGTTTGATGAAGGTCGCTAAATTCTACCACCTAGGTGGTAGATTTGATGCCAGATAGAACCCTACACACCTCTGAACCCAGGAGAATACAATGACAATCGTGGCAGAACCCACCCTGGCCCAAGGATTACAACTGGAGCAATACGGTATCCATGATGCCGTGGAAATCCTGCGTAACCCCTCCTATGAGCAACTGTTCGTAGAAGAGACTCGCCCCGACCTCGAAGGTTTCGAGCGCGGGGTGGTGACAGAACTTGGCGCCGTCAATGTCAACACCGGCATCTTTACCGGTCGCTCCCCGAAAGATAAATATATCGTCAAGGATGGCACTACCCAGGATACTGTGTGGTGGTCAGACCAGGGCAAGAACGATAACAAGGCGATCACCCCAGAGGTATGGGCAGATCTGAAGGCGCTGGTCACCCAGCAGCTCTCCGGCAAGCGCCTGTTCGTCATCGACGGCTACTGCGGTGCCAACCCGGACACCCGCCTGGCGGTGCGCGTCATCACCGAGGTGGCCTGGCAGGCACACTTCGTCAAGAACATGTTCATCCGCCCGAGCGAGGAAGAGCTCAAGAGCTTCAAACCGGACTTCGTGGTGATGAACGGTGCCAAGTGCACCAACCCGAACTGGCAGGCCCAGGGTCTCAACTCAGAGAACTTCGTCGCCTTCAACCTGACCGAGAAGATCCAGCTCATCGGCGGCACCTGGTACGGTGGCGAGATGAAGAAGGGCATGTTCTCCATGATGAACTACTTCCTGCCCCTGCGCGGCATCGCTTCCATGCACTGCTCCGCCAACGTGGGTCAGGATGGGGACGTGGCCATCTTCTTCGGCCTGTCCGGCACCGGCAAGACCACCCTCTCCACCGATCCCAAACGCCAGCTCATCGGCGATGACGAGCACGGCTGGGACGACGACGGCGTGTTCAACTTCGAAGGGGGCTGCTACGCCAAGACCATCAAGCTCTCCAGGGAAGCCGAGCCGGACATCTACAACGCCATCCGCCGCGATGCGCTGCTGGAGAACGTGACCGTGGCGGCCGACGGTACCATCGACTTCGATGATGGCTCCAAGACCGAGAACACCCGGGTCTCCTACCCCATCTATCACATCGACAACATCGTCAAGCCGGTCTCCAAGGCGGGTCACGCCACCAAGGTGATCTTCCTGACCGCCGACGCCTTCGGTGTGCTGCCTCCGGTCGCCAAGCTGACCAAGGAGCAGACCAAGTACCACTTCCTGTCCGGCTTCACCGCCAAGCTGGCCGGCACCGAACGCGGCATCACAGAGCCGACCCCGACCTTCTCCTCCTGCTTCGGCGCGGCCTTCCTCAGCCTGCACCCGACCAAGTACGGTGAAGAACTGGTCAAGCGGATGGAAGCGTCCGGCGCCGAGGCCTATCTGGTCAACACCGGCTGGAACGGCACCGGCAAGCGCATCTCCATCAAGGACACTCGCGCCATCATAGACGCCATCCTGGATGGCTCCATCGAGCAGGCCGACACCAAGATGCTGCCCATCTTCAATCTGGAAGTGCCGACCGCACTGCACGATGTGAACCCGGCCATCCTGGATCCTCGTGACACTTACGCCGACAAGGCCGAGTGGGATGCCAAGGCCGTGGATCTGGCAGGGCGCTTCATCAAGAACTTCGAGCGCTTCACCGACAACGACGAAGGCAAGCGCCTGGTCGCCGCGGGTCCTCAGCTGTAACGACCCCAACCATAACCAGACCGGCCAGCTCAGCTGGCCGGTCTTTTTTTCGCCTCGCTCCGGCAATTCCCCCGGCCAGCCTTGCCATGGGCACGCCCGCACGTTAGATTCAGCCACACTTTATACAATATACAATTTTGCAACCTGCCCCAGATACAACCATGAGCCCGACCTACAAGACCCGCACCCAGATGGTGGCGGACAGCCTGAGGACCAGGATCCTGCGGGGCGACCTTCCCGCCGGGGCGCCCCTGCGTCAGGACGCCATCGCCAAGGAGCTGGCGGTGAGCCGCATCCCGGTGCGCGAGGCCTTGATGCAGCTGGAAGCCCAGGGGCTGGTGAAGTTCGAGCCCCATCGCGGCGCCGTGGTCACCCGGCTGGATCCGGACGCCGTGGCCGAGCTCTTTTATTTGCGGGCCCTGCTGGAAGCCGATACCCTGTTCCACGCCGTCGATCTGATGACGGAGGAGACCTTCGTCAACGCCCAGGCCATTCTCGATCAGTTCGATGCCGCGCTCGCATCGGGTACCCAGGTCGAGCATTGGGCCGAGCTCAATCACAGCTTCCATGCCACCCTCTACCAGGCCGCCAATCGCCCCCAGGCGATGGAGCTGATCGCCCAGATCAACCTGAGTTGCGACCGCTACGTGCGCTTCGAGCTGTTGTTTGCCCAGAACGGGGCAGACAAGGCGGAGCGGGAACACGCCGAGCTGCTGGCCCTGTGCCGGGCGAGGCGCAAACACGAGGCCGCCGTCCTGCTCAAGCAGCACATACAGGCAGCCGGTCACTCCGTCGGCCACATGCTGAGCCGCGGCAAACCCGGCTGAACCCTCTCATCGACCAACCATCTGGCAACTACGACATGAACCATTTCGAGATCATTGCAGCCCGCGTCGCCCAGGTCAGGGCCACCCTGGCCCAGCAGGAGCTGGACGCCTTCATCGTGCCCCATGATGACGAACATCTGGGAGAATACATTCCGGCCCATGCCGAGCGCCTCGCCTGGCTGACCGGGTTCAATGGCTCGGCGGGCCTGGCCATCATACTGCCCCAGCAGGCGGCCCTGTTCGTCGATGGCCGCTACACGGTACAGGCCAGATTGCAGAGCCCGGCAGAGACCTTTTCCTTCCTGCACCTGGTCGATGATCCCCACATCGACTGGCTCGCACAGCAGCTGGACTCCGGCGCCCGGGTCGGCTTCGATCCCCGTCTGCACAGCCTGACCTGGTACCAGAACGCCAAGGCCCAGCTCGGCGAGCACGGCATCGAGCTCATCGCCGTCACCGACAACCCCATCGACCTGCACTGGAGCGATCGCCCCGCCCCCGGCAAGCATCCGGTCATCCTCTACAGCGAGGCGCTGGCGGGTCAGTCGAGCCAGACCAAGCGCGAGCTGCTGGCGAGCGATCTGCGCAAACGCGGGCTGGATGCGGTGCTGCTGACCCAGGCCGAACCCATCAACTGGCTGCTCAACCTGAGAGGTCGCGACGTGGAGCGGCTGCCGGTGGTGCTGGGGTATGCCGTACTCTATGCCAACGCCAGCATGGATTTCATCGTCGATACCGACAAGCTGGACTGCATCGCCTTCAGCCAGCACGCGGGGCAGGATGTCTCCGTCTACCCCATCGACAAGCTGGGCGCCCTGCTCAGACGCATAGGGAGCGATCAGCAACGGGTGCTGGCCGACCCGAACAGCGCCAATGCCTGGACCCAGCTCACCATGGAAGAGGCGGGCGCCATCCTGGTGGCGGGCCAGGATCCCACCATGCTGCCCAAGGCGTGCAAGAACGACGTGGAGCTGGCCGGCATGCGCGCCGCTCACCTGCGTGATGGCGTCGCCGTCACCCGCTTCCTCGCCTGGCTGGATCGGCTGATCGCCGCCGGCGAATTCGACGGGGTGGACGAGGGCACCCTGGCCGACCAGCTGGAGGCTTTCCGCCGCGAGCAGGAACACTATGTCGAGCCGAGCTTCGACACCATCTCCGCGCTCGGCCCCAATGCCGCCATGTGCCACTATCGCCACACCAACGGGGTGCCGCGCCCCTTCGGCCAGGATGCCATCTATCTGGTGGACTCCGGCGGCCAGTATCTGGATGGCACCACCGACATCACCCGCACCGTCAAGGTGGGCGAGGTGAGCGCCGAGCACAAGGCCATGTTCACCCGGGTGCTGCAGGGCCACATCGCCCTGGATCAGGCCCGCTTCCCCCGTGGCACCTCGGGCATCCAGCTCGACGTGCTGGCCCGCATGCCCCTGTGGCAGGCCGGTTACAACTATGACCACGGCACAGGCCACGGGGTCGGCCACTTCCTGAGTGTGCACGAGGGTCCCCAGCGCATCTCTCCCAAAGGCAGCCTGGTGCCCCTGATGCCGGGCATGGTGCTCTCCAACGAGCCGGGCTACTACCGGGAGGATGGGTTCGGCATTCGCTGCGAGAACCTGGAGATAGTGGTGGAACTGCCCGGCCAGGGGGAACTGGCCATGCTGGGCTTCGAGCGGCTGACCTATGTGCCGTTCGATACGCGTCTCATCGATCGCGACCTGCTGAGCCCGGCCGAGTTTCGCTGGATCAACGAGTACCATGCCGAGGTCCATCGTCGACTGAGCCCGCTGCTGGAGGGCGAGGATCTCGCCTGGCTGGAGCAGGCCACCCGCCTTCTCTGAGGCAATGCCACTACCACAGGGCCTTCGGGCCCTGTTTTGTTGCGAGACGATCGGGAGCGCCCGCTCCCTTGAATCCCCTCCGGGCAGGGGCTACCCTTGCCGGCCGAGTGCCGCCCATCGGCGGCCCATTCACCGAGGAGATCCCGTGACCCCCATCCTTAGAGTCGCCAGCCCGGCCGACATGCACGCCATCTGGCAGATAGAGCGCCAGGTCTTCGGTGACGCCGTCTACCCCGACTTCTTCTTTCGCCAGGCCATGGATCTGTGGCCGGACTTGCTGCTGGTGGCCGAGCGCGATGGCCAGCTGCTCGGCTATGGCCTGGGCGGCGTGGGACAAGAGGGAACCCAGGGCTGGCTGCTCTCCCTGGCCGTGCTGCCCCAGGCCCGCGGTCTCGGTCTGGCCGCGACCATCATCACTCGCCTGGAACAGGCCCTGCTGGCACAAGGGTGCCGCCGGGTACGCCTGACGGTGGATCCGGCCAACCCGGCCCGGCGCCTCTACCAGCGGCTCGGTTACCGCGAGCTGGCCCGGGATCCCGCCTATTTCGGCCCGGGGGAAGCGCGATGCCTGCTCGAACATACGCTCGCCCCCCAGGCGGAGGAAGCGCGCGACAGACCATGACGGGGCCCAGGCGCCGCGGATGGCGAATATCCCCACCGCCCCCTGATGGACTCCCTGCCATGGCACATACTTGGTTACACTTTTGGGGTGCCATCCTGGCGAAGAGGGGGGTAGAGTGGCCCCGAACGCCCAATTTGTAGTCAAGTTCAGGAGAACCATCATGTTGCAACGACTGACCCTCATCCTCCTGCTGGCCACCGCCATCACAGGTTGCGCCAACAGCGACGTCTATTCCGGCGACGTCTACACCAAAGACAGGGCCAAGCAGGTGCAGACCGTCAACTACGGCACCATCCTCTCCACCCGTCCGGTCAAGATCCAGGCGGAGGAGAACTCCATCCTCGGCACCATAGGGGGCGGCGTGGTCGGTGGCCTGCTCGGCAGCACCATTGGCGGCGGCACGGGCCGCAGCCTGGCCGCCGCAGGGGGGGCCATCGCCGGGGCCGCCGCCGGCAAGGCCGCCGGTGACAAGCTCAATCAGGTCGATGGCGTCGAGCTGGAGATCAAGCAGGACAATGGCAGCACCATAGTGGTGGTGCAAAAGGCCAGCCCCACCTTCGTGCCCGGCGCCAGGGTTCGCCTGACCCAGGGCAATGGCAGCATCAACGTCGCCGTGGTGCCCTGATAACAGCACCCCACGAAAAAGCCCTCGCACTGCGAGGGCTTTTTGTTGACCACAGCCGCGCTAGGCCCCCAGGGCGCCCCTCGCCAGTTGCAGTGCCAACCCGAGCATGATGAGGCCGACCAGGGCGTCGATCACCCGCTGCACCCGGCCCCGGGCCAACCAGGGGGAGAGGGCCGCCGCCCCCAGCGCCAGACCGTAGAACCAGACCAGGGAGGCCAGCATGGCCCCCGCCGCAAAGGCGGGGCGCAGGGGTTCGGCAAACTGGCTGCCGAGGGAGCCCAGCAGCATCAGGGTATCCAGATAGACATGAGGGTTGAGCAGGGTCACCCCGAGCGTCATGGCCAGCACGCTCTTGACTCCCATTCGCTGGGGAGAGTCCGCCAGGGCAGCCCCCTGACCACGCCAGGCACTGCCCAGGGAGCGCGCTCCGAACCAGCCGAGAAACAGCACGCCGCCCCAGGTCAGCAGCGCCAGCCCCAGCGGGCTCGCCGCCAGCAGGCTGGCCCCCCCGAACACCCCTATCCCGATCAGGATGAGATCGCAGAAACAGCAGAGGGTCGCCGTCAGCAGGTGGTGGTTGCGGTGGATGCCCCGGCTCAGCACGAAGGCATTTTGGGCTCCGATTGGAATTATCATGGCAAGGCCCAACAGAAAGCCTTGTAAACTGGTCGCCATCATGGTGCGAGTCCCTCACAGAAGATGGCGGCAGTATGGAGAAAACGAGAAATTAAGAGAAATTCATTAATTTTCTTGTTGATTCTAAAATTTAATAACTTCGCTGGGCAAGGGTGGCAGAGTGCCTTCTGGCGCAGTCAATGACGGCAGGAGAACGCCTCCTGCCACTGCCCCGACGGGCCTGGAGATCGACCTATGGGAAGGGAATCATTGCAGCTGGCGCGGGAAATTGGTGACCACCACCTCCTCCAGGTTGGGCAGCAGTATGCCGCTGCTCACCCCTTTGGCGATGGCCTGGTAACGGTTGATGGAGTCTGTCTTGCGGGTCACCTGGTTGAGGTGGTAGTTCACGGTGCGTTCCGTGATCCCGAGGATGCTGGCGATCTCGCTCGAGGTCTTGCCCTCGCTGGCCCAGGAGAGACACTCGGTCTCCCGCATCGTCAGCACCTCCTGCCCCCCCTCCCGCGCGCCAATCCGCACGGTGCGCAGGGCGGCATCGAAGATATAGGTCGACATCCAGGAGAGCACGGGGGAAGACTCCAGCAGCAGGTCGCTGGAGGCCCGCTCCCGGGTGATGAAGGAGAGGATGCCGCTCTCGCCGGTCGGCCCGTGCAGGGGGAAGGAGACGCCGTTGCGCAGGCCGAATTCCGCCGCCAGCCCCATCACGTCCAGGCTGCCCGCTTGCAGGAAGCGCGCCTTCTCGTCGAGCCGGTTCCAGTAGATGGGCAGGGTCTGCTGGCGGGCGAGTTGTATGATGGGGTCCCGGGCCAGCATGTGCTGCGCCGTGTAGGCCTGCACCCAGGAGTCGGGGCACTGGTTGAACAGCACCACCTTGGGGTGCTGCATCGACCTTGGCAGGATCAGGGCGAAGCGAAAGTAGTCATATCCCATGGCGACGGCGAAGCGCCCGATCAGCCTGGACAATTGGTCCCCGTCCGTGGCCGTGGTAAACAGTTCGAGGTATTCGAGCAACTGAGTCTGTTTCATCTTGATCCCCTTCCCGAGGCCGAAATTATAGCGCCCTTCCTGACTCTGGAGTGATCCGTATGCGCATTTTCAAGGGAAAACTGAGGAAACATTGGGATAAAAACATAGAAAATTCGCTTTACTCATTCAGAAACCGGATTTTCTTTGAAAGATTACGGTGGGATGTGGAATCAAGCCAGGGGCTGGAGCGGGACCATTTCGATGGCCCCGACACCCACTGGATCCTGGTCGAGGATGATGCCGGCCTGTGTGGTTGCATCCGCCTGCTCAGCTGCGCCGCCGATTACATGCTGCCCACCTGCTTCCCCGCCGCCCTCGCCGGCGAGTCGCCGCCCCGTCGCCAGGATGTCTGGGAGCTGACCCGGCTCGCCATCGACGCCGCGCGCGCTCCCCGACTCGACAACGGGGTGAGCGAGCTCACCTGCGTCATCTTTCGCGAGGTTCACGCCTTCGCCCGCGAACACCATATCCGCGAGATGGTCGCCGTGGTCAGCCTGCCGGTGGAGCGCATCTTTCGCCGCCTCGGCCTGCCCATCGAGCGGCTCGGCCATCGTCAGGCGGTGGATCTGGGGGCCGTGCGCGGGGTCGGGATCCGCTTCGTGCTGGACGAGCGTTTCGCCGCCGCCGTGCAGCGCCCCCTGACCGGCGAATACCGGGCTGCGACCATAAAAAATCCCGGGAAGATCCCGGGATAAAACACTCATGCCATGTCCGATCCCACCCCACGCAGGAACGAACTCAAAAGAGTATCACCACTAAACGAGTGGCTGGCTACTGCCACTTCTGACAGGCGCGGCCCCCCGGACGCCCCTGGTCGAGCCGCCCTTGTGCCGGATCGGCACCAGCAGTAGAGTCGCTGCTTGAGTTGCATTGTTCATAAGGAAATATGATGAAGGCCCTGGACTACAAGCTGCTGCTGGCCCTGGATGCCGTGATGCAGGAGCAGAACTTCGAGCGCGCCGCCCAGCGCCTGCACCTCACCCAGTCCGCCATCTCCCAGCGCATCAAGCAGCTGGAGCAGCAGTTTGCCGAGCCGCTGCTCATCCGGGGCCAGCCATTGCAGGCGACCCCCCTCGGCCAGAAGCTGCTGGCCCACTACCGTCAGGTGCGCCAGCTGGAACTGGAGCTGGCGGGCGAGCTCTCCCCCAGCGAACCCCAGGCGCCGATCCGCATCAGCATAGCCGTCAACGCCGACAGCCTGGCCACCTGGTTCCTGCCCGCCCTGGCGCCCCTGCTGGAGCGCCATCCCATAGAGCTCAATCTGCTGGTGGATGACGAGAGCCGCACCCTGGACAAGGTACGCGAGGGCCAGGCATTCGGCGCCGTCAGCCTGCACCCCCAGGCCCTGCCCGGCTGCCGCGTCGATGAGCTGGGCACCATGTGCTATGTGCTGGCCGCCAGCCCCGCCTTCATCGCCCGCCACTTCCCCCATGGCCTGACGCCCCAGGCCATGGCCAAGGCGCCCGGGGTGGCATTCGATCCCCGTGATGACATGCACATCCGCTTCCTGCACCGCGAGTTCGGCCTCGAGCCAGGCGGCTACCCCTGCCACACGGTGCACTCCTCCGAGGCCTTCGTCGCCATGGCGGAGCAGGGACTCGCCTACTGCCTGATCCCGGAATTGCAGATCAGACCCCAGCTCGAGGACGGGCGCCTGCGGGATCTCTGCCCGGACAGACACCTGATAGAGACCCTCTACTGGCATCGCTGGCTGCTGGAGCGGGGACTGCACAAACAGATATCCCAACGCCTGATCGAGCAGGGTCGCCGGGCACTGCAACCCCGCTGAGCGGGCCATTCACCTTGGCTTTGGAGGGGTAAAAACGTATAGTGCTGGGCGATTCTTCATCAGGTCTCCACTCAGGTTCCTCACTTATGTTCCAAGACAATCCCTTGCTGGCCCAGCTCAAACAGCAGATCCGCGAAAACATCCCCAAGAAAGAGGGGGTGATCCGCGCCTCCGATCGGGGCTTCGGCTTCCTGGAGGTGGATGAGAAGACCAGCTACTTCGTGCCCCCCCCCTACATGAAGAAGGTGATGCACGGTGACCGGGTGAGTGCCCTGATCCGTACCGAGAAAGAGAAGGAAGTGGCCGAGCCGGACGCCCTGCTGGAGCAGGCGGTGACCCGCTTCGTAGGCCGCGTCAAGATGTTCCGCGACCGCCTCAACGTGGTGCCGGATCACCCCCTGATCAAGGACGCCATCAAGGCCCGCGCCAAGAAGGGTCTGGACGAGAAATCCTTCAAGGAAGGGGACTGGGTGGTCGCCACCCTCAAACGTCACGCCCTGGCTGACGGCAACTTCTCCGCCGAGATCATCGAGCTCATCGCCGACAAGGACGATCACAACGTGCCCTGGTGGGTGGTGCTGGCGCGCCACAACCTGGCCCAGATTGAACCGGCGGACCTGGCGGAGTGGAAGGTAATTGAAGAGGAGGAGCTGCCCCGCACCGACCTGACCAGCACCCCCTTCTTCACCATTGACGGCGCCAAGACCAAGGACATGGATGACGCCCTGGCCATCCGCAAGCTGGACAACGGCTGGGAGCTGCTGGTGGCCATCGCCGACCCGACCGCCTATGTGGCCGAGGGCAGCGAGCTGGACCAGGAAGCCGCCAAACGCGCCTTCACCGTCTACATGCCGGGGCGCAACGTGCCCATGATACCGCGCACCCTCTCCGACGAGCTCTGCTCCCTGAAAGAGGGGGAGGAGCGCAACACCCTGTGCGCCCGATTGCGGATCAATGAGGATGGCCTGCTGCTGGAGGAGACCGAGTTCTTCGCCGCCCGCATCAATTCCCATGCCCGTCTCAGCTATGACGACGTCTCCGACTGGGCCGAGCACGGCAAGGCGCTGGATATCGACGCCGGCGTGCTGGCCCAGCTGCCCCTGATGAAGGCGATGACGGAGGCGCGCATCGCGTGGCGCACCGAGCACGCCCTGGTATTCCCCGACCGCCCCGACTACGACTTCGAGCTGGGGGAGAACGGCGAGGTGCTAGCGATCCACGTGGAGCCGCGCCGCATCGCCAACCGCATGGTGGAAGAGTCGATGATCGCCGCCAACATCTGCGCCGGCCGCGTGCTGGGCAAGCAGGTAGGCTACGGCATCTTCAACGTCCACACCGGCTTCGATGAAGAGTCTCTGGATGGCGCCATCGATCTGCTGAAGACCGCAGAAGCGCCGTTCGAGAAAGAAGAGATCGCCAGCCTCTCCGGCTTCTGCGCCCTGCGCCGCTGGATCGACAGCCTGGATACCCGCTGGCTGGACGGCAAGATCCGCCGCTTCCAGAGCTATGCTCTGATGTCTGCCGAGCCGGGTGCCCACTACGGCCTGGGGCTGGATGCCTACGCCACCTGGACCTCTCCCATCCGCAAGTACGGCGACATGGTCAACCATCGCCTGCTCAAGGCCGTCATCGCTGGCAAGACCCCGGGTGAGCGTCCGAGCCTGGAGCTGACCGAGCACCTGACGGAGTGCCGTCGCCTGCACCGCAGGGTCGAGCGCGACATCGGCGACTGGCTCTATGTCCGTTTCCTCCAGTCTGCCGCCGGTAGCGATCAGGTGTTCAACGCCGAGATCATCGACGTGATGCGCGCCGGCCTCAAACTACGCCTGCAGGAGAACGGCGCCGTGGTCTTCATGCCCGCCCGCCACATTCTGGACAACAAGGACAGGCTGGAGTGCAACTGGGACAACGGCCGCGTCTACCTGGACAAGACAGAAGTGGTCTATGAGCTTGGCCAGGTCATAGAGGTGAAACTGAGCGAAGCGGTGGAAGAGACCCGCTCCCTCATCGCCAGGCCCGCCGTCGCCCTGGTGCCGGGCCCTGTGCCTGAGGCGCCTGCTGTCGAGAACGCAGAGACCGGGAGCACAGAGGCGGCGGCCGAAACAGCCCCCAAGGCGGACTAAGCCGGCCCCTCCCCTTCCTATGCCAAAAGCCCGCAATCTTGCGGGCTTTTTTGATCGAGGAAAGAGCGAGTCAGTCGAGCCTGCTAGCGGGAGCATGGGTCCGTAGAGCTGGCAGGACTCTGGGGATGACAACCTGAAAGTAGGTTACAAAATCAGTCAATCTTTACTGATTCATTGGCGATTAATCATGAAACCTGACTTTTTCATCGTTGGTGACCCGTGATAACGCCCCTGAAATCATGCCTCATTTGGATACAAATAATAAACATGTGACAGCAATCACATTGACACGGTATTTGCGCAAACCAGAAAGAGTGACATTGATCACGAAAATTTGATGGCGACGGTGAGAAAGCGCGAAATGTAGCCGAAATACAGCGAATGAATGTGATCCGCGTCACTGTGAAGGGAGGGGGGTGGCCCGGGTATTTGAGAGGTGCATCACAAGACACCCCGTTTTCAGCCCAACTTGATGGCGAACTGGTAGATTGAAGTTGCTTAGACGACAGGGATGAGGGTTCGGCAAAACCCGTTATCCCGACTACCACTTTCAATCAAACAGGCTCAAAACGGGGTGCCGTCATGTTATCACCGGATACCAAAGTCAAGATACAGAATTTTGGACGCTTCCTGTCCAATATGGTCATGCCCAACATAGGGGCATTCATCGCCTGGGGCTTCATCACCGCCCTCTTCATTCCCACCGGCTGGCTGCCCAATGAAACCCTGGCCAAGCTGGTCGGCCCCATGATCACCTACCTGCTGCCCCTGTTGATTGGCTATACCGGCGGCAAGCTGATGGGGGGTGAACGGGGCGCCGTGGTCGGTGCCATCACCACCATGGGCGTGATCGTCGGGACCGACATCCCCATGTTCATGGGCGCCATGATGGTAGGTCCCCTGGGGGGCTGGGCCATCAAGCGCTTCGACAAGGCGATGGAAGGCCGGGTCAAGAGCGGCTTCGAGATGCTGGTCAACAACTTCTCCGCCGGCATCATCGGCATGTTGCTGGCCATCCTCGCCTTCTTCGTCATCGGTCCCTTCGTCAAGGTACTCTCCGGCGTGCTGGCGGCCGGAGTCGGCTTCCTGGTGGACAACCACATGCTGCCGCTGACCTCCATCTTCGTCGAACCGGCCAAGATCCTCTTCCTCAACAACGCCATCAACCACGGCATCTTCTCGCCGCTCGGGATCCAGCAGGCGACCGAGCATGGCAAGTCCATCTTCTTCCTGATCGAAGCGAACCCGGGTCCGGGCCTGGGTGTGCTGCTGGCCTACATGGTGTTCGGCCGCGGCGCCGCCAAGCAGTCCGCCGCCGGAGCCTCCATCATCCACTTCTTCGGTGGCATCCACGAGATCTACTTCCCCTACGTGCTGATGAATCCGCGCCTCATCCTGGCGGTGATCGCCGGCGGCATGACAGGGGTCTTCACCCTGACCCTGTTCAACGCAGGTCTGGTCTCCCCCGCCTCGCCGGGTTCCATCTTCGCCGTGCTGCTGATGACGCCCAAAGCCTCCCTGATCGGGGTGCTGCTCTCCATCGTCGCCTCCGCCACCGTCTCCTTCCTGGTCGCCGCCGTGTTCGTCCGTGCCCAGCAACCGGAAGCCGACGAGGCCGATGCCCTGGGTGAAGCCACTCGCAAGATGAAGGCCATGAAGGGTGCCAAACCCGAGACCTCGGCCGCCAAGAAACCGGGCGCCGAGCTCAAGACGGTACGCAACATAGTGGTTGCCTGCGACGCCGGCATGGGCTCCAGCGCCATGGGTGCCGGCATGCTGCGCAAGCGGGTAGAGGCCGCAGGGCTCGACATCCGCGTCACCAACCGCGCCATCGACCAGCTCGACGACCAGGTGGACTGGGTCATCACCCACCAGGATCTGACCGAACGGGCTCGTCGCCACGCGCCGCACGCCCACCATATCTCCCTCACCAACTTCCTCGACAACGGCCTCTATCAGGCACTGGTGCAGGAACTGAGCCAGACCCGGGCCGCCAACGACGACGTGGCCCACCCCCAGCTGCTGGTCGCCGCCAACGATGACAGCTACGAGCAGCAGGAACCGGAAGTGTTCACCCTGAGCCATCATGACATTCAGCTCGGCCTCAAGGCCGACAGCAAGGAGGCCGCCATCCGTACCGCGGGCCGGCTGCTGGCGGAACGTGGCTACGTGGAGCCCGATTACGTCAACGCCATGCTGGAGCGGGAGCAGCTGGTTTCCACCTACCTCGGCGAGTCCATCGCCGTGCCCCACGGCACCATAGCCGCCAAGGAGAAGGTGATCCGCACCGGCATCGTCATCTGCCAGTACCCGGCCGGGGTGGCCTTTGGCGAGGCCGCCGACGAAGTGGCGCGCCTGGTGATCGGCATCGCCGCCCGCAACGACGAACACATGCAGGTGATAACCCGCCTGACCAATGCCCTGGATGAACCCGGGATCATCGACCGGCTGGCCAGCACCCTGGATCCCCAGGCGTTCCTGGACCTGCTGGGCGGCGAACAGGCCGCCTGAACACTCGGCTCATCATTGGTTAAAGAGGTTGATATCATGAAAACATTGCATTTTGGCGCCGGCAACATAGGCCGTGGCTTCATCGGTAAACTGCTGGCTGACGCCGAGCATCAGGTCACCTTCGCCGACGTGAACGAGACCCTGATCGACCAGCTCAACCACCGCCAGGAGTACAAGGTCCACGTGGTGGGGGCGGATCAGAAGCTGGACGTGGTGCGCAACGTGGCCGCCGTCAGCTCCGCCGGGCACGAGGTGATCGCCCGTCTCATCACCGCCGATCTGGTGACCACGGCGGTGGGCCCCAACATACTGGACAAGATTGCCAGCACCCTGGCCAAGGGGCTGCAGGCCCGCTTCGATGCCGGCAACCTGGCCCCCCTCAACGTCATCGCCTGCGAGAACATGGTGCGTGGCACCAGCCACCTCAAGGAGGAGGTACTCAAGTACCTGCCGGTCGCGTATCATGCCACCCTCGAATCCTGCGTCGGCTTCGTCGACTCGGCGGTGGATCGCATCGTGCCCCCCGCCGCGGCCAACGACGATCCCCTGGAGGTGACGGTGGAGAGCTTCAGCGAGTGGATCGTCGACCAGACCCAGTTCAAGGGGGAGCTGCCCCGGGTGGCGGGCATGGAGCCCACCGACAACCTGATGGCCTTCGTCGAGCGCAAGCTGTTTACCCTCAACACGGGGCACAGCATCACCGCCTACCTCGGCAAGCTGATGGGCTATCGCACCATCCGCGAGGCGATCGAGGATCCGGTGATCCGCAGCAAGGTACGCCGTGCCATGGAGGAGAGCGGGGCCGTGCTGGTGAAACGCTACGGCTTCGATCCGCGCCTGCACGCCGCCTACATCGAGAAGATCCTGGCCCGTTTCGCCAACCCCTATCTGGTGGACGAGGTGGACAGGGTCGGCCGCCAGCCCCTGCGCAAGCTGGGTCCTCAGGATCGTCTGATCAAACCCCTGCTCGGCACCCTGGAATACGGGCTGCCAAACGAGGGGTTGCAGGAGGGCATCGCCGCCGCCCTGCGCTACCAGGATGACCAGGATCCCCAGGCCCGGGAGCTGCAGGTGGCCATCGAGACCGACGGCGTGGCCGCGACCCTGGCCCGGGTATCGGGACTGGACCCGGCCCACCCTCTGGTCGCCGCCATCGCCGCCCGCTACCAGGCACTCTAACCGGACTCACAGGGAGGGCCTTGCCCTCCCTGCACACGACTAGCTGGACCCTATCGATTTATGACCACACACCAGGAAGATGAAGTACTGGAGCGACTCAACGAGCAGGATGGCCCGCGCGGCTTCTTCCTCGAGGTCGTCACCCTCCTGGAAGAGGCGGTAGACTCCCTGATGCGACGCGCCTTCCGCCAGGAGGAGTACGCCGTCAAATACGCCATCGAACCCCTGCTCAACCAGAGCGGCCCCCTCGGCCAGATAGAGGTGCGCCTCAAGCTCATCTTCGCCCTCGGCCTGGTCTCTCTCGAGCTCTATCAGGACATAGAAGCCTATCTGAAGGCCCGGGATGCCCTGGTGCGCGATCCCAAGGATTATCGCTTCAGCGACAAACCGGTGCGGGACCTGCTCGAGCGGCTGCACGGCATCAACCGGACCGGCCTCCAGGAGCTGGCGCCCCCCGCCACGGAAGAGGATTGGGCCTTCTATCAGATGCAACTCGCCCGCCAGGATCAGATGGTGCGATCCTCCCTGATGCTTGCCGTCGCCCACTGCGTCGGCGAGCTTCACAAGGAGAGCCCCATCTGACCCGATTGCGCCGGATACTGCCGCATCAGACCCTCCACACCTCAGACCCTTGTCTCATTCGAGTTAGAGTGTCAGGCTGACATATATTCATCCTGGCATGCCCTTTCCACTCCCTTGACGAGGTACTCATGACCGCACTCTCTCTGGCGGGGATCGCACTGATCTCTCTGCTGGCCCAATGGCTGGCCTGGGCCTTGCGGGTTCCCGCCATCCTGTTCCTGCTGCTCACCGGCCTGACCCTGGGCCCGGTGACCGGCGTGCTCAATCCGGATCTGCTGCTCGGCGACCTGCTGTTTCCCCTGGTCTCGCTGTCGGTGGCCATCATACTGTTCGAGGGAGCCCTGACCCTGCACCTGACCGAGCTCAAGGGGATCGGCAAGGTGGTGCGCAATCTCTGCTCCATCGGCATGCTGACCAGCTTCGCCGTCATCGCCGCCGCCAGCTACTGGCTGCTGGGGCTGGACTGGCGGGTCGCCATGGTGCTCGGCGCCGTGCTGGTGGTGACTGGGCCGACCGTGGTGGCCCCCATGCTCAACGTGATCCGCCCGACCCGGGAGGTGGACAAGATACTGCGCTGGGAGGGGATCGTCATCGACCCCATCGGCGCCCTGTTCGCGGTACTGGTGTTCGAGGCGGTGCGCCTCGGCAGCCAGGGCAACCTGATCAGCCACACCCTGCTGGCCCTGGCCAAGACGGTGGGGATAGGCACCCTGATCGGGGTGGCGGCCGGCTGGATCACCACCTTGCTCATTCGCAAGGACTGGCTGCCGGTCAGCCTGCACAAGTTCGGGGTGCTGGCCCTGGTGCTGGTCACCTTCAGCCTCTCCAACTGGCTCAGCCACGAGTCCGGCCTGCTGGCGGTCACAGTGTTCGGCATCTGGCTCGCCAACCAGGATGGGCTGGATCTGGAGGAGGTGCTGGCCTTCAAGGAGGACCTTGCCGTCATCCTCATCTCTTCCCTCTTCATCCTGCTGGCGGCCCGCCTGGATCTGGCCCAGCTGTGGCAGCTCGGCCCCATGGTGTTGCTGTTGCTGTGCGTGGTGCAGTTCGTGGCACGCCCGCTCTGCATTCTGGTCTCGACCTGGGGCTCGGATCTGGGCTGGCAGGCCCGCGCCCTGCTCGCCTGGATAGCGCCGCGAGGCATAGTGGCGGCGGCGGTCAGCGCCTCCTTCGCCATCAGCCTGGGGGAAGCCGGGATCCCGGATGCGGGCAAGCTGGTACCCCTGGTGTTCGCCGTCATCATCTCCACCGTGGTGCTGCAGAGTCTCACCTCGGCTCCGTTGGCAGGCTTGCTGCGCATGCGCCAGCCCACCCCCAACACCTGGCTGCTGATCGGCGCCAACTCGGTGGCCCGGGCCGTCGGCAAGGCCCTGGCGGATCAGGGCGTCCCCGTCTATCTGTCGGATCCGGCCTGGGAAAACTGCAAGCTGGCCCGCATGAGCAACCTGCCCTGCTATTTCGGCAATCCGCAATCGGAACATGCCGAGCTGCACCTGCCCCTCACCAGCATCAGTACCGTGCTGGCGCTCTCCCCGAGCCGCCACAACAACGCCCTCGGGGTGCTCCACTTCGCCCACCTGTACGGTGAAGAGAGGGTCTACTCCCTGCGTTCGAGCGATCAGCACGGCAAGGCAAACCGGGAGAGCGCCACCTTCCGCGCCCGCCAGCTGCTGTTTGGCGGGGACGTCAACTTCGCCCGCCTGAGCGGCCTGCTGGCCCGCGGGGGTCAGATCAAGGCGACCCGCCTCTCGGAGGCCTTCGACTGGTCTGCCTACCAGGAGGCCAACCCGGGGGCCATCCCCCTGTTCGTACTGGATGCGAGACAGCAACCCAGGGTCGTCACCGGCCCCATACAGCCGGGGGCCGGGGAGCTGGTCGTGGCACTGCAACCGGCCAGGGAGAGTACAAACCGGGGCGAGACTGGCCCTGGCAAGGACTAGACTTGTCATTGAACCGCTTCATCAGAGGAGGCAAGCATGACAGTCAACGAGCTACGCCAGCTCTATCGCCAGCAGGGCATACACGAGGCCGAAATCATCCATGATGCCGTGCTGCCGGGCTGGACCGTCGAGTTTCGCGGGGAGGGAGGCCGCCTGTTCGAGCTGACCGACAGCTTCGGCCTGCCCCTCAGCTTCGGCACGGTGGAAGAGGCGCGCGAGCACATCCACAAGGTGGCCGACTGCCCGATCCAGGTCGAGCACCTCTACCACTTCTTCGAACGCTGACTCCCCCAGCAAGCAAGACCCCGCCGAGGCGGGGTCTTTTTTTGGCCCATGCTGGTCGCCTTACTCCGGCTGGCTCGGCACCTGGGGGGGCGATTCCAGCCGGCGCACGGGTTTTTGCAGGATCAGATTGGCCGGGTAGGTGACCAGATCGCCGTTGTCGTCGCGCACCCTCAGATAGAAGAGGCCAATCTCGGTGATGACCCCGGTGACGGAGTCATCCTTGTCGAGGATGCGGATCCGGTCGCCGATCCGGTAGGGGAAGGCGAAGAAGATGGTGATGCTGGCGGTGATGTTGGAGAGGATCGACCACTGG
This sequence comes from Aeromonas bivalvium, assembly GCF_046078285.1. Classification (NCBI taxonomy): domain Bacteria; kingdom Pseudomonadati; phylum Pseudomonadota; class Gammaproteobacteria; order Aeromonadales; family Aeromonadaceae; genus Aeromonas; species Aeromonas bivalvium. The sequence continues at coordinate 102,402 of NZ_JBGXBV010000003.1, read as the reverse complement.
GCCACCATGGCGACCCCGAGCACGGCGAAGAAGGAGGAGGCAAGCACCACCAGCCGGGAGAAGTCGAGGCCCCACACCCCCGCCAGGATCAGCAGGGTGGCGCTGCCGAGCAGGAAATGGAACACATGCTCCACATAAAGCACCCGATTCTCGCTGACCTGCTTGTGGCGCCCCAGGGCCAGCAGGCTGCGCCTGATGATCCGCCTGATGATGCCATGGCCCAGCAGCACCAGCAGGGTTAGTCCGAACGATTGCCATAGGGTCATGGTCACCACCAGCGTCTGTGTTTGAGCCAGAGGGCCAGTCCCAGCGCCAGGCCACCCAGGCTGACACAGAACACCCAGAAGGCGGCAGGGCTCTCGGCACCCGGGATGCCCCCCAGATTGATGCCGAACAGGCCGGTCAGGAAGCTGGCAGGAAGGAACAGCAACGCCATCACCGACATCTGGTAGGCGCGGCGGTTGGTCGCCTCGGCCACCATGTTGTTGACCTCGTCCGCCAGCACGGCGGTGCGCGCCACCCCGGCATCCAGATCGTCGAGCCAGCGCCGCAGGCGGTCGGCGATGTCCAGCAGGCGGCGCCTGTCATCCTCGTCGAACCAGCCGATCTTCTCGCTGGCGAGGCGGGCGATGAGATCCCGCTGGGGAGATAGGTAGCGGCGGATCATGATCAGCTGCTTGCGAATGCGTGCCAGGCGGCCCATGGTCGGCAGCTCCCGCTCCAGCACCTGCTCCTCTATGGTCAGGATCTGATCGTGCAGCTCCTCGACGAACTCCCCCGCCCTGTCGGTCAGGGCGTCGCAGATCTCCACCAGCCAGTCCGCCGGATTGTCGGGCCCGGCCCCCAGCCGCAGCTGCTCGAAGACATCTTTTTCCGACAGCAGGGGGCGACGACGACTGCTGATGATGAGGTCCGGGGTGATGAAGATACGCAGGGCCACCATCTCTTCGGGCCTGTGATCCTGGTTGTGATTGATGCCGCGCAGGATCAGCAGCACCGTCTCTCCCATGCGTACCAGCTTGGGGCGGTTGCTCTGACCGAGCAGGGCTTCCCGGGCCGCCTCCCCCAGCAGGGGAGTCTGCAACAGCCAGCGGGCCGCCTCGGGATTGCCGTAATCCAGATGCAGCCAGCTCGGCTGACTCCCGGGCAGCTGCGCACCGGCCCCGAGGGGCTGCATGCCCCCCTTGCCGTCCAGACTCAGACCATAGATAAGCTCACTGGGTACCCGATCCACGCCACCTCCCCCTTGATTGATGATATGCCTCGGCGGGGCCGGGGCAGCAGTCGCCCAGCTTACACCAAAGCCGGGACCGTCTCAGCCCTGGCCGTGGTAAGATGCGCCCTCATCACAGCCTGGAGATACCACCATGCCCATCTGGGTCGACGCCGACGCCTGCCCCATTCCGGTCAAGGAGATCCTCTACCGTGCCGCCCACCGTGCCCGGGTCGTCACCACGCTGGTGGCCAATCAGGGGCTGAGAGTGCCCCCCTCCCCCTTCATCAAGACCCAGCAGGTAGCGAAGGGGTTCGACGTGGCGGATCACGTCATCGCCCAGCAGGTCACACCGGGTGATCTGGTGATCACGGGGGACATTCCCCTTGCCTCCTGGGTCATAGACGCCGGCGGCGAGGCCCTCAATCCCCGCGGCGAGATCTACACCCGGGAAACCATCCAGGCCCGGCTCGGCATGCGCAACTTCATGGAAGAGCTGCGCTCGGCCGGGGTACAGACCGGCGGCCCGCCCCCCTTCAACGCCGCCGACAAGCAGCGCTTCGCCAATGCGCTGGACAAGTGGCTGCTCAAGGGCAAGTTAAGCTGACCCCCAGACCCTTCATTCTTCCTTAAGTCTCGGCCCCTAACCTTGTCGCTGTTCCATCCCGATCAGCAAGGAAGAATCATGACAACGACATCGGAAGTGAGAGTCTGGGATCCCCTCGTCCGAGGGTTTCACTGGACCACGGTGATCCTCTGCCTGCTCAACTTCTTCGTCTTCGAAGAGGGCGGCAGCAACCACAGGTATGTCGGCTATGCCCTGGCCGCCCTGCTGTCGTTTCGACTGCTGTGGGGGTTGGTGGGATCTTACTACGCCCGGTTTGCCCAGTGGTGGCCGACGCCAGACAGGATCCGCAACTATATGGGACAACTGTCCCGGGGCCACCATCCTTACTATCTGGGTCACAACCCCTTGGGGGCATTGATGATCTGGTTGCTGCTGCTGTCGCTGGCCGGCACGGTCGCGACCGGCTGGCTCACCACCTTGGCGCCTTTCAAAAGAGCAGAGTGGATGGAGGAGGCCCACGAGATCCTCGCCAATACCCTGATGGCCGCCACCGGCATACACGGGGCCGTGGTGCTCCTGACCGACAGGCTCACCCGCAGCGATCTGCTGCGTGCCATGGTGCGGGGGAGAAAGCGGGTGCCCACGGGGATCAAGGTGGAAGATCCGCGCAGCGAATGACAGGGTCGGCCCTCGGCCCCGATTTTTGCTGCAATGGCTCGTGACACTGGTAAGATGCGCCGCCATTTCCCCATGCCGTAGCCACCATGACCGCCCAAGGGCATCTACTGTTTTCTGTCACCTGCGCCCTGCTGGCCCACAAGTTGCCACTCACCCCAGCCCTGGCCGATGCCAATCTCGGCCAGACCATGCTGGCTGCCCTGGCCACCTCCCTGTTGCCGGATCTCGATCACCCCAAATCGGTGCTGGGGCAGAAGGTACGCTGGATCTCTGTGCCCCTCTCCCGCCTGTTTGGCCACAGGGGATTCACCCACAGCCTGCTGGCCGTCGCGCTCTGCGCCTGGGGGCTGGGCAGCAATGCCATGACCGACCTGATGCCCGTCGCGGTCAAGGATGCCCTGATCCTGGGCTACCTGAGTCACCTGCTGGGGGACTGGCTCACCCCCGCAGGCATACCGCTGCTCTGGCCCATCAAGCAGCGCTTTCGCCTGCCCGGCTGGCCCCTGCGCAGTGGTGGCGCCATGGAGACAGGTTTTTGCACCCTGAGCCTGCTGATCGCGGGTTACTGGGCTTACTGACAAGGCGCCCCCTATTTCCCACCCTGGCCGACAGCCTGCCCCGACCATAAAGGGACTCTATCAAAACCAATCATGATTTATTATTCCCTGGGTAGCAAGCTTCCAGAAAATCACTAATTTTTATTATATCAATAGCGATTGGACAGATATCTCCTACTCACCTAAACATATAAATCACCTGCATTAATATAAAAATCAATAACGATATATTGATAAAGGGAGGACTTATGTAAATAGGGGTAGAACGGCAAAGCCTTATCATGAGCAAGGGCTAGCATCAGACTGAATGCCCTTTCAAGAGGTGAGCACCTCGGCAAGGCAAGCTTGAGTCGTCATTTCAATAAACATAAACGATATAGCCACCATTAATTAAAGAGGATGGTTACGGGATATTTTTCCCGAAAAAAATGCGCACTCATATTGAATCGTTCTGATTTGTTAATGACAAGGAGAAATACCATGAGCAGGATGCTTAATATCTTACTCCCATTTCTTTTCACACTCACCTTGTATGCCTGCGGCGGCGGTGGAGGAGGGGGAGGCGACGATGCCAGCCCCCCAAGCCCAACCTCAGCCAAGACATTGAGCAGCCTCCAGATCACCGCCGATGACACCGGAGCCGGGGCCCGCGGGGCCGTGGATCCCCAGGTGCCCATCGGCATCAACAGCCAGTATCAGGCCATCGGGACCTACAGCGATGGCACCACGGCGGATCTCACCAAAGAGGTGACCTGGGCCAGTTCAGACACCTCCATCGTGACGGTCGATGAGGCCGGGATGGCCAAGACCCACAATCTGGGACAGGCGATCATCTCGGCCAGCCATCAGGGCAAGACCAGCAATGCGTCCAGGTTCCAGGTGACCAATGCCATCGTCACCCGGATCCAGATCAGCACCTCCCCTCCCACCCTGGCCAAGGGGCTCAAGCAGCAACTCACCGCCAGGGCCACCTTCTCGGATGGCAGCGTCAAGGATGTCTCGTCCCAGGCCAGCTGGAGCAGCAACAAACCCGAGGTGCTCACTGTCGACAACAAGGGCGAAGCGACAGGCAAGGCCGTCGGCGTCGCCACCGTCACCGCCAGATTGCAGGAGGTGAGCGGGCAGATCGGCATCTCGGTCACCAATGCCACCATCAGCCAGATCCAGATCCTCCCCTCGTCCCTGACCCTGGCCAAGGGCATGAACGGCCAGCTGGTCGCCATTGCCCAGCTCAGCGATCAGACCACTCAGGACGTTTCCAACCAGGTCGCCTGGCTCAGCAGCGCCACCAACGTTGCCACCATCAGCAATCTGGGGGTCGTCAGTGCGCTGACCCCAGGAGCCAGCACCCTCTCGGCCAGCCTGCTGGGGGTCACGGGCAGCATCAGCCTGACCGTCACCAATGCCACCCTCAATAGCGGCGGCCTGACCATTACCACCCCGCCCCTGACCCTGGCCGCCGGCCTGACGGCCCAGCTCGTCGCCACAGGCAACTACAGCGATGGCAGCACGGTGGACGTCACCGCCAGCGTCAGCTGGACCAGCAGTGATCCCCTCGTTGCCAGCGTGAGCCTGACCGGTCTGGTCAGCGCCGTCGCCCCCGGCACTGCCACCATCACAGGCACCCTGGACGGCGAGAGCACCAGCCTCCAGGTCACTGTCACCAATGCCACCCTCAATGCAGGCGGGCTCACCATCACGGTTCCCCCTCTGACCCTGGCCGTCGGTCTGACCGGACAACTCAGCGCCAACGGCAGCTACAGCGACGGCAGCAGCCGGGATGTCAGCGCCGATGTCAGCTGGAGCAGCGACGATCCGTCCGTCGCCACTGTCAGTGCCACCGGTCTGGTCACCGCCGTCGCCCCGGGTACCGCCATCATCACGGGCACCCTGGGCGCCGAGAGCGCAACCCTGCTGGTCACCGTCACCAACGCCACCCTCAATACGGGAGGTCTGGCCATTACCACCCCGCCCCTGACCCTGGCCGCCGGCCTGACCGGGCAACTCTCGGCCAGAGGCAGCTACAGTGACGGCAGCAGCCGTGATGTCACTGCCAGCGTCAGCTGGTCCAGCAGCAACACGGCCGTTGCCACCGTGAATGCCACCGGCCTGATCACAGCCGTCTCCCCCGGCACCGCCACCATCACGGGCACCCTGGATGGCCAGACGGCAACCATCCTGGTCACTGTCACCAGCGCTACCCTCAACGCGGGCGGCTTGACCATTACCACCCCGCCCCTGACCCTGGCCGCCGGCCTGACTGGCCAACTCGCGGCCAGAGGCAGCTACAGTGACGGCAGCAACCGTGATGTCACCACCAATGTCAGCTGGACCAGCAACAATGCGGCCGTTGCCACCGTCGGCTTGCATACCGGCCTGGTCAGCGCCGTCGCTCCGGGTACCGCCACCATCACGGGGAGCCTCGGCGGGCAAAGCGCCACCATACTGGTCACTGTCACCAACGCCACCCTGGTCAGCGATGGCCTGGAACTGAGTACGGGAGCCCTGCTCGACACCCTGCCCGTCGGCACCACCACCCAGCTGACCGTCAGCGCCACCTTCAGCGATGGCAGCAGCCAGAACGTGACCGCCCTGTCGGCCCCCAACAGCAGCAATACCGGGGTCGCCACCGTCTCGCCCAGCGGGCTCATCACCGCCGTGGCGCCGGGGAGCGCAAGCATCACCGCCAACTACGCAGGGCAGTCGAAGGCGCTGACCATCACGGTCACGCCCACCGTACTGACCGGCATCCAGCTCACCCCCCCCGTCATCAGCCTGATTGAAGATCTGACCCAACCCCTGGTGGCCATCGGCCTGTTCGACAACGGCACCACTTCGGACATCACGGATCTGGTGGCCTGGACGGTCGCCCCGGTCGATGCCGCCCTGGTGAGTAGCGACGGCCTGCTGACAGCCCTGCTGCCCACAGTGGGAGGCACGGTCAAGGCCACCCTGAACGGTATCGACAGCAACCTGGCACAGCTGGATATCACCTCGGCCACCCTGGATCACCTCGATATCCTGGATGTCCCCGTCAACCTGGTCGCCGGGCTGCTCTCCCAGCTCAGGGTCAATGCCATCTATAACAACGGTCTGGTGGTGGATGTCACCAGTCAGGCGAACTGGAGCAGCAGCAATCCCCTGGTGGCGACCGTGGTCAATGGCCTGGTCACCAGTCTGCTGCCCGGCTCAGTGACCCTGACGGCCGAAGTCGGAGGGATCAGCAACACGGTAACCCTCAACGTCGGCAACCCCAGCCTGGACAGCCTGACGGTACAGGGGGATCTCAGTGACCTGCCCTTCGGGATCCAGCGTCAGCTGAGGGCCTTCGCCAAATACTCCAACTCGGCGACGCCGGTCGATGTCACCGGTCAGGCCCAGTGGAGCAGCAGCAACCCGAGCGTGATCGCCGTTGGCAACCTGTCGAACAAGGGGCGGATAGAGGCCAAGGCCAGCAGCGACACGGCCACCATCAGCGCCAGCCTCAATGGTGTCAACAGCCTGCCGACGGCTCCCATCACGGCGGCCCCCTCGGTGGTCAATGCGGTGGCCATTGCGGGCGGCAGCTCGGGCACACTGATCGTCGGCACCAGCGTGCAGCTCTCCGCCCAGGCCAGCCTGAGCGGCGTGGGCAGCCCGCAGGACGTGACCAACCTCACCAGCTGGGTCAGCAGCAACAGCAGCGTATTGACCGTGACCCAGCAAGGCCTGGTCACCGCCGTCGGTCCGGGCACGGCCACCATCACGGGCACCTACTCAGGCGTCAGTGGCAGCCAGGCATTTACCGTGTCTGCCGCCAGCCTGGATAGCCTGACGCTGACCTGCACCAAGGGGCTGGTGGTCGAGTTGCTGGGGATCCCGGTCGCCAACCTGATCAGCCTGCAGGCCACGGGTCACTACAACAACGGCTCGAGCCAGGATCTCACCAACGTGGCGAACTGGACCCAGGACGGCGCTCCCATCAGCGTCAACCTCGGCTCCACCAGAACCGTACTGTTGAGCGATACCGTCACCTATGGCGCCAGCAAGGATGGCGTGAGCGGCACAGTGACCGCCCTCGCCGATTGCCTCTAGTGACCCATCACTCTCAACTCGAAGGGCTCCGATAAGGAGCCCTTTTTCATGGCGCTGGCGCCCAAGCCGTACTCCGCCCCTCTCTTCTGCGCAAGCGTTCAAAAATTCACCGCATCCCGAACCGGGTTCTGGTACAATGCGCGCCCTTGCGCACGACGCAGCCCGTTTTCTCCGATATAGAGTCCTTTTGTGAACAACAGCGAATTTAGCAGTCTCAATCTCTCCCCCGCCCTGCAAGAAAACCTCACCAGCCTGGGTTACCTGCAGATGACCCCGATCCAGGCCCAGAGCCTGCCCCTGGTACTCGAGGGCAAAGACCTGATCGCCAAGGCAAAAACCGGCAGCGGCAAGACAGCCGCCTTCGCCCTCGGCCTGCTCTCCCGCCTCAACGTCAACCGTGTCGACGTACAGGCCCTGGTGCTCTGTCCGACCCGCGAGCTGGCGGATCAGGTGGCCCAGGAGATCCGTCGTCTGGCCCGCGCCCTGCCGAACGTCAAGCTGGTGACCCTGTGTGGCGGCACCCCGACCGCCCCCCAGTCCGCCACCCTGAGCTTCGGTGCCCACATCGCCGTCGGCACCCCGGGTCGCATCCTCAAGCACCTGGAGCAGGGCACCCTGGAGCTCTCCAGCCTGGAGACCCTGGTACTGGACGAAGCGGATCGCATGCTGGACATGGGCTTTGGCGAAGACATCAACAAGGTGATCCGCCATGCGCCCGAGCGCCGCCAGACCCTGCTGTTCTCCGCCACTTATCCGGAGGGGATAGCCCAGATGAGCCGCGGCGTGCAGCGCAACCCGGTCGAGGTGAGCGTGGAGTCCCTGCACGAGGGCAGCGCCATCGAACAGAAGCTGTATGAAGTGCCGGCCGGTCAGCGCCTCGACGCCCTCACCTGGCTGCTGAGCCACCATCAGCCGAGCTCCTGCGTGGTGTTCTGCAACACCAAGCGCGCCTGCAACGACGTGGCCGATCACCTGGCCGCCAAGGGCTTCTCGGCCCTGGCGCTGAACGGCGATCTGGAGCAGCGGGAGCGGGATCAGGTACTGGTACGCTTCGCCAACGGCAGCGCCACCATACTGGTCGCCACCGACGTGGCGGCCCGGGGTCTCGACATCAAGGAGCTGGGCGCCGTCATCAACTACGAGCTAACCTACGACCCTGAAGTGCATGTGCACCGCATCGGCCGTACCGGTCGTGCCGGCCAGCAGGGCCTGGCCCTGAGCCTGTATCAGCCCAACGAAGCCCAGCGCGTCAACCTGATCGAGGAGTACCAGCAGGCCCCCATGCCACTGGGGGATCTCGATACTCTGGGCCGCGACATCAAGCCGATAGCGCCGCAGATGGTGACCCTCTCCATCGATGCGGGCCGCAAGACCAAGGTGCGGGCCGGTGACATCCTGGGGGCCCTGACCGGCGAAGGTGGCATTGCCGGCAGCGACGTGGGCAAGATCCAGATCGCCGAGCAGTACTCCTACGTGGCGGTCAAGCGCCAGGTGGCGAGCGCCGCCCTCAAGCGGCTGCAGGAAGGCAAGATCAAGGGGCGCAGCTACCGCGCCCGCAAACTGGGCTAAGGTGCTTAACAAGCCGTTGGCCAGACCACAGGCGCCTGACAGGCGCCTGTTTCATATCATTCGCCGCCATGCGGCAAGACAGGTGACATGACCCAAGCAACCCAGAGCGATGTGAGCTGCCAGAACTGCGAAGCCTGCTGCTGCCGCCTCGAAGTGATGCTCTTTACCGATACCGGCGTGCCGGATCGCTATGTGCTCGATCGAGAAGGGGAGATCCCCGTGATGCGCCGGCTGGACGATGGCTGGTGCGCGGCGCTGGACCGCAACACCATGATGTGCCGCATCTATGAGGTGCGGCCCCTCATCTGCCGCGAGTTCGAGATGGGCGAACCCGATTGCGTCGACGAGCGGGACAAGTGGTTTATCACGCTGGCGTGATATCGCTTGGCTCAGTACCCAGCTGCTGTTCCAGCCAGCGCAGCGCCTCATCGGCTCCTTGCGTGTAATGGATGGCCTTGAACGGCAAGGCGCCAAACACCTGCTCGGCCAGGTAGCGCTTGAAGTGACCCGATAGCACCACGGCCAGGTATGCGCAGCCATGGGCGGCACACCAGGCAAACTGGCCACGAAAATGCGCCAGCACCTCGGGTCCTGCCGCCTCGAACTCGGTGGCATCTTCGAGCAGGGCCCAGGCCGCACTGCCCAACCCCTGCACTCTGGCCTGAAAATCGGCCTCATAGGATCTGGCCCCGGCCAGATTGAAGGGCCCTTTCGGCCGACATATCAATATCCGCCCCCGCTGTTCCATCTCGAACTGACCATGCACCTGCACCCTGCGTCCCTCTCGCGGCTTGTTTCGGTCGCTATTCTGATGACTTTGACATCAAGATGCCAGCCGTGCGGCGCCTCTCCCTCATTCGTCATCGCCCTGCCAGCTTTGTAACATTGCAGTTAACAAAACCTTGCTGCTATGATGCGCACGCCCAACCTTCCACCAGCTATAAGGTTCTTATCTTCCCTAGGAGTGTCGTGTGAATAATAAGGATGTCAGTCGTTATCAGAGAATATGGCGTTGGCACTTCTATGCCGGTCTGTTTGTTGCCCCCTTCCTGATCCTGCTCTCCCTGACCGGGATCATCTATCTGTTTCAGCCCCAGCTCGATCGCCTCATGTATGCCGAACTGCAGACCGTCACCCCTGGCCTGCAGCGCATGGATGCCGACTTCCTGGTCAACAAGGCCCACGGCTCCCTGCCCGGCAGCGAGATAGTGAAGTACATTCCCGCCCCGGCGCCGGATCGCAGCGATCAACTGGTGGTGCGCCATCAGGGCCAGGAGTTGACTCTCTTCATCGACCCCATCCGCGGCACCCTGCTCGGCAGCCAGGACAATCAATACAACCTCCAGGCCATGGCGCGCGCCCTGCACGCCGACCTCATGCTGGGCACCACTGGGGATCGGCTGATCGAGCTCGCCGCAGGCTGGGGCCTGGTGCTGGTCGGCACGGGTCTCTATCTGTGGTGGCCCCGCAAGGGGCCCGGCATGCAGGGGCTGCTCTGGCCAAGGCGGGACCAGAAGGGTCGCCTCTGGTGGCGCGACATGCACGCCGTGGTCGGCTTCTGGGGCGCCGGCTTCCTCATACTGCTCTTGCTGACCGGCATGACCTGGACCGGCTTTTGGGGGGACAAGTTCGCCGGGGTCTGGAACCGCTTCCCGGCCCAGATGTGGAACCAGGTTCCCACCTCGACCCCGCTGACCCGCACCCTGAATCACGCCCATGAGCAGACGGTGCCCTGGGCGGTGGAAACCCTGCCCATGCCGGAATCCGCAACCCATGACCACAGCGCCATGGGTCATGCCGCAGGCCCGGCCGAGCCCGGCCGCATCAGCTGGCAACAGGTAGTGGAAACCGCCTCCGGTCGCCAGGTGCAACCCGGTTACAGCATCACGCCGCCAGCGGGATCCAAGGGGGTGTTCACCCTCTCGGTCTTTGCCGATGATCCGCGCAACGATGCCACCCTGCATCTGGATCAATACAGCGGCAAGGTACTGGCCGATGTGCGCTGGCAGGATTACGGCCCGGTCGCCAAGGCGGTCGAGACCGGCGTCATGCTGCACATGGGCAAGATGTACGGCTGGCCCCATCAGCTGGCCATGCTGCTCATCTGCCTGATGATCTTGCTGAGCTCGGTCAGCGGTCTCTGGATCTGGTGGCGCCGTCGTCCGGCGGGTCGCCTCGGGGTGCCTCCCCTGCCCAGTCCGCTGCCCTCCTTGCGTGGCGCCCTGGTGCTGCTGATCCTGCTTGGCCTCGCCTTCCCCCTGGTCGGCGCCTCCATGCTGGTGATCTGGCTGCTCGACAGCCTGCTGCTCACCCGCCTGGGTGCGCCCCTGGCGCGGCTGAGGTAAGTCGGCATCCATCAAAAAGGGCCCCATCAGGGCCCTTTTTTGTTCACTCCAGCCGCAGAAAGCGGCCGGTGAGGGGCGGCAGGTCCACCGTCAAGCTGCTACCCCCCATGGCCAGGCGCTCGCCGCTCTGCAGATCCACCAGGGTGCTGCCGCTGCGCAGCTTGGCCAGAGGCAGGCTGTAGCTCTGGGGCGTGGTGGAGACATTGAGCAGGTAGACAACTTGCTCGCCCGCCGTCTGCTTGATGTCGCCATAGACGCTGCCCTCGGCCACCAGCTTGACCCGCTCCCCCTGATAGAGGGCGGGGTGGGCGGCGCGCAGGGCCATCAGCTGGCCAAGCCACTGCTTCAGGTCGCTCTGCTCAGTGCTCGGCACGAAGCCGGTGACACCGGGCACCTTGCCGTCGCTGCGGGCCACATGATCGTCACAGAGCCCCTGGGCCGCACAGTCGCCCCCCACCTGATTGGCAAAGCCAGGCACCTCGTCGCCGAACTCCTCGCCGTAGTAGAGGGTGATGGGGCCGGAGCGGGCCGCCAGGAAGCTGAAGGCCGCCTTGTGGCGCTGCCAGTAGTCCGCCGGATTGAAGTTGCCGCGCTCCAGCAGATCGCCGAAGCGCACCAGATCGTGGTTGCCCAGCATCAGGTTCGGCATGGCGTGGTCGGGGTAGTTCTCCACCTTGTTCCAGCTGGCGTCGAGCACGCTGGCCCCCTGCCCGCCCTTGCCGGACTCCTCCACCGCCAGTGCCTGCACCAGACCGTAGCGCAGGGGGAAGTCGAACGCCGAAGAGAGCGCCGGGTTGTCGCTCGGCCCGTACGCCTGGGCCCGGATCTCGTCGGCCCCCTTCCACACTTCCCCCACCATATAGCCGAGGGTGCCCCACTGCTGGCCGGCGGCCTTGCGCGCCGCGCTGGCCCGCGCCACCTCGGCGCGAATGGCGCGCCAGTCATCCAGCCCCAACTGATAGGCCTGATCGAGGCGCCAGCCGTCGATGCCGTACTGCAGGACCCAGTAGCGGGCCACCTCCTTGAAGTAGGCCAGACTCTCGGGCTGGCCGTAATCCACCAGCTGGCCCGGGTAGCCGGCGCCACCGCTCTTGAGGGCGGGCAATCGCCCCTCGGGGGAGGGCTTGCTCACTCCCACCTTGCTGACGTGGCCGAACACGCCGTCGAGGAAGACGTAGAGACCGCGCTGGTGGGCCTCATCCACCAGGGTCTTGAGCTGGGCATTGCTGCCGAAGTGGGGGTCCACGTTGAAGAAGTCACAGGCGAAGTAGCCGGTGGCATCCAGCCGATCGTCCCCGCCCTGCCCCGCGCAGGAGTCGAACACCGGTGTGAGCCAGATGGCGTTGACGTTGAGGCTCTTGATGTGATCCAGGCTGTCGATGATCCCCTGCAGATCGCCGTTGTGGCGGGAGGGGCCGTAGCCGACGCCGTAGTTGGCGCTGCCGTCGCCGTCGACGAAGGACTCCACCATCACCTGATAGGTGCGCAGGTTGCAGGCCGGCTGGTCATTGCCGTAGCAGGCGCGACTGGCCGGGGCTGGGGGCGGATTGGCCGAGGGGGGCCGGGGTTCGCTGCCGGATCCCCCGCTGCCGCACGCAGTCAATAACAGGGCGGCCCCGATGAGGCCGCCATGGCGCAACCATCCTTGTTTCATTGTTATCTTCCCGCTGTGGTGAGATTGGCGCAAAATGCGCCAGCCTGGGGCCATGATAACGGCCTCGCCAGGGCGGGTCTGTGACTGAAAACGTTACCTGACTCAAGGCGTTAGCCTGGCGCACTCAGCCCGCACCGGGCTCGGGGAAACCCTCCCGCTCGTCGACGGGCTTGATCAGGTGGTAGACCTCATGGGCCGACAGGGTGCAGCCCGAGGGCCACTCCAGCTGGTGGCGGCGATTGATGAAGACACGGGCACAGCGCCGCTCCGTATCCAGCGCCGCGAACAGGGGCTGGCTGCGCCAGGGGATGAGATCCAGCACCCCTGTGGTGCCGTCGGAAAGCACCACGAACAGAGACCAGCCCTGCATATATTCCACATCGATGAAGACCGGCATCCTTTCGGCTCCGATTGAGAAAATCCGGCGCCATTATAGGCAAGCCCCCCTCCCCGCTGTGCAGACGGGATCACAGTTTTTCCAGTCGTTTATGCTGGCCGCCTGGCGCAGCAAAACGGCGCGCAGGGTATAAAGATCCATTTAAATGACAATGAAACGCAACCTTTCCCCTTTCCCCGTGTCTTACCAACGACAATAAAATAATGTCTGAAGAAACAGGCATATACAGGCTTATATCAGGATCTCTTAATGACACAGCTCAAACGATGGCTCGGCCCTTTCTGGCCTTTTGCCTGCTTTTCCTTGTTCGCTCTCTGCCTGCTCGGATTCTCTCGCCTCGGCCTTGCTCTCTGGCAGGCGGATCGCGTCAGTGCGGTCGATGGTTGGGGCACCATACTGCTGCAGGGGCTCAGGGTCGACTTCGCCACCCTCTGCTGGGTGTGGGGCATTCCCGCCATGTTCACCATGCTGCTGGCCGGCCCCCACGGGGCAGGGCGGGTCTGGCTCTCTCTGATGAGAGTCTGGCTGACCCTGAGCCTCTGGCTCATGGTGTTTCTGGAGATCTCCACCCCCGCTTTCATCACCGAATACGGGGTCAGACCCAACCGTCTCTATATCGAATACCTCATCTATCCGAAAGAGGTGCTCTCCATGCTGTGGACGGGCCGCAAGGGCGAACTGCTGCTGGCGGTCCTGGTCAGCCTGCTGACCCTCTGGGGTGGCTGGCGTCTGTCGGGGCTCCTGCTCGGCGGGCTGTCGCTGCCACGCTGGTCCCTGCGTCCTGTGTTTACCCTGCTGATCCTGGCCATCGGCTTTCTCGGCGCCCGCTCCAGTCTGGGGCACAGGGCCCTCAATCCCGCCATGGTCGCCTTCGCCGACGATCCCCTGGTCAATGCCCTGACGGTCAACTCCTCCTACTCCCTGTTCTTTGCCATCAAGCAACTCGGCAACGAGGAAGATGCCGCCAGCATGTACGGCACCCTGCCGGATGAGCGGGTCATCGAGATAGTCCGGGCTGAGAGCGGTCGTCCCGCGGCGGCCTTCGACTCGGTCAGCCTGCCGAGCCAGAGCTTCAACCCCGCCAGCCATCAGGGCAAGCCGAAAAATCTGGTGATCCTGCTGCAAGAGAGCCTGGGCGCCCAGTTCGTCGGCTCCCTCGGCGGCCTGCCGCTCACCCCCAACATAGATGCCCTGTCCCGGCAGGGCTGGGCGTTCGAGCAGCTCTATGCCACCGGCACCCGCTCGGTGCGCGGCATAGAGGCGGTCGTCACCGGCTTTACCCCGACGCCGGCCCAGGCCGTGGTCAAGCTTGGCAAGAGCCAGACCAACTTCTTCACCCTGGCGGACCTGCTCAAGCAGCGCGGCTACAGCACCAGCTTCATCTATGGCGGCGAGAGTCACTTCGACAACATGCGCAGCTTCTTCCTTGGCAACGGCTTCAGTCAGATAGTCGAGCAGAAGGATTTCAAGGATCCCGTGTTCGAAGGATCCTGGGGGGCCTCCGACGAGGATCTGATGACCAAGGCCAATGACACCTTCGAGGCGCTGCACAAGGAGGGCAAACCCTTCTTCAGCCTGGTGTTCAGCTCCAGCAACCATGATCCGTTCGAGTTCCCGGATGATCGCATCGAACTGTATGAACAGCCCAAGGCGACCCGCAACAACGCCGCCAAGTACGCCGACTATGCCATCGGCGAGTTCTTCAGGAAGGCAAAGCAATCCGAATACTGGCAAGACACCCTGTTCCTGGTCATCGCCGATCATGACAGCCGGGTCGGTGGCGCCAGCCTGGTGCCCATCCCCCGCTTCCATATCCCCGGAGTCATAGTGGGGGACGGCATAGCACCTAAACAGGACAGGCGCATCGTCAGCCAGATCGACATGGCGCCGACCCTGCTCTCCCTGATGGGCATAAGTGCCAGCTACCCCATGCTGGGCCAGGATCTGACCCGCACGCCGGACGACTGGCCCGGACGCGCCATCATGCAGTACGACAAGAACTTCGCCCTGATGCGGGGCAAGGATGTGGTGATACTGCAACCCGAGCAGGCGGCCGAAGGCTTCGTCTATGACGCGACCGCCCAGACCCTGCGCCCTGCGCCCCAGTCAGATGCCATGAAGGAGCAGGCACTGGGGCTGGCGCTGTGGGGCAGCATGGCCTATCAGCAGGGGCTCTATCGCACCGCCGACACCACAGAGACAACCTCCAAGCAGCAGGGGATCCATCGCACCGCCGACACCACAGAGACAGCGACCAAGCAGCAGGGGCTCCATCGCCCCCCAGAAGACGCCGATACCGTTGTCAGATAGTGCCCGCCATGCACCATGAAACAACCCGCCAGCAGGCGGGTTGTTTCATGGTCGGCGAGGCGGTCAGGTAGTCAGAAAGCAGGGCAGGGAGCGGCTGAACCTGTGCTCGAACACCAGGGAGGTCTCGAGGTGTACCACCTCCTCCCGGGAGGTGAAGTGGTCGAACACGAAATTGCGCAGATGCTCGGTGTCGGCGACGCACAGATGCACCAGGAAATCATCCTTGCCTCCCATGTGGAACAGGCTGATCACCTCGGGCAGCAGCAGGATGGCGTCGCGAAACTCGTCGATGATCTGGCGGCTGTGGCGTGCCAGCTGCAGCGAGACCATGGCCTGGATATGACCGCCGAGGGCCTGGTGATCGACCTCGCAGTGGGCCCCCTTGAGCACCCCATCCTGCTGCAGCTTGCGCACCCGCTCCAGGCAGGTGGAGGGCGCCACCCCGACCAGGGCCGCCAAGTCCTTGTTGGTCATGCCTGCATCACGAAACAGGTGTGCCAGGATATCCAGATCCAGCTGATCCAGGTTTCTCATCTCTACTCCTTGAACCGATCAAATTGTCCCAACTCTGCCCGACAAGCGCCGCAAACACAACGCGCAAGACGCCAGGGGCCACGACCTGAGGCCCCAGCAGCCGGGCTGGTCGGCATCATGGCGATGCACGTCAATAAATGTTTGCTTTTTGCCCAGCTTGCCGCCATAGTGTGCGCCGGCTAGTCAATCAGCCCTGTTTATGTTCGCAATGCTTCACCTCACGATGAATCCTGCCAGTACCCACATAACCTTCTTCTGATTCACTCGCCTTGAGAACCGTCAGGCTGTCTGCCTGCGTTGCCCGGCTCTCACGGTGCAGACCCGATCTGCCCACCCAAATACACTATGCAACCGCATAGTCCTTGGTGCATTCCTTGACACAGTGCAGACGCCCCTGACAGGGCTGGGTATTCCTGCGTGGATCTGACCACGCCCATTGACCTGACATTTGCAAATACAAGGAGCAAACACTTAATTTATATAGAGAAATACCATGATGAAAGCCATACAGACACACAAACCCCTGCGTCGCAGCAAACCCATCAACCTGCCCCCGCAAGAGCAGGATTCCGATGCGTTCCTGATCCAGTTCAGCACCCGCTTCAGCGGCGGTTTTGCCATCTCCTGTGATGGTATCGCCGGCGAGTTCTCCATCGAAGACCTCAACTGATCCCGCCTGCCCCTCGGCAGCGCACGATGCACAAGGGCCGCAACTCACGGCGGCCCCCTTGTCCAACGATCCGCCTCCTTCCCGCCAACAGACTCCCAGCGGCCAGTGCAGCCTGTCGCCATGTCACGACTCAGACCAGAGTGGTTTCAGCTCCAGCAGCCTCCAGCAGCAGACACGCGTCCGCATCCTCGCTCAATTTCACCAGACGACTCTGCACCAGCCCCAGTTTGGCCAGCAGCGCCACCGAACGGGTATTGCCCGGAGTGACGATGGCGATGACCCGGGCGATCCCGAGCCGCTCCCGACCATCCCGCAGCGCCGCCTGGGCCGCCTCGATGGCATAGCCCTGGCCGCGATAGGCGGGCAGGAAGGCATAGCCTATGTCTTCGCAGGGCAGGCTGTCGCGCCTGATCAGGCCGCAGATCCCCAGCTTGGCGCCGTCACTGCGGCGGGCGACCAGATAGAGGCCGTGACCATGATGGGCATAGCTGACGGCGGGCCCCTGCTGTATGTAATGCTCGGCATCGGCCAGGGTGCGCACCCCGCGATCGCCGATGTAGCGGTGGAAATCGTCATCGCTCAGCAGGGCGAGGATGAAGGGGGCATCGGCGCAGGTCAGCTCCCGCAGGATCAGGCGATCGGTAACAATCATGGGTTCTCTCACAGCAGACCATGGATGGGATTCTCAAGACTGCCCCCGGAAAGGGCCGATGGCAAGGGCCCTCACTCGGATCGGACGCCTCCCCCGCGGGCAGGTTATACTGGCCGCCCTTTTCTGACACAGCCCGAGATGACCTCATGAACGACACCCCCCATGACGATGCCAACGACACCGAATTTTTCGACGAGAAGACCCTGCTGGAGATGGTCGACAACCAGCTGCTCGATGGCCACCCGCTCCAGGTCAAGGCGACCCTGATGCGACTGGTGATGAAGGGCACCCCGCGGGAGGAGGCGTTGCAGTACATCGCCTGTGCCCTGGGCGCCGAGCTGATGGCCATGGAAGCGGATCAGGGCCCCTTCAATGTCGAGCGTTACGCGCAATTCCTCGACACCTTGCCCGAGATGCCCTGGGCCGAGTGAGCCGGTACGCCACCTCGAACGGGTAGGATCCCGCCACAGCCGTTATCATTAACTCCCACCGGATTGAGGAGTATCGAACATGCGCTGGCAAAACCGTCGTGAGAGCAACAATGTCGAGGATCGCCGCCAGCAGGGCGGTGGCGGCAGGGGGGGCCTGCCCCTTGGCGGCAAGGGACGCCTGATCCTGCTGGTGGTGGTCATGGTCGCCGGTTACTACGGTGTGGATCTCGGCCCCCTGCTCAATGGCCCGGATCCGGGTCAATCCATGTCGCAGCAAACCGGGGCAGGTCAGCCGGGCAAGTCCGCCGCGGATGACGAGCTGGCGCGTTTCACCTCTGTGATGCTGGCCTCGACCGAAGATACCTGGGGCGCCATCTTCCAGAGTGCCGGCAGCCGCTATCAGCCTCCCAAGCTGGTGCTCTACCGCGGTGCGACCCGCACCGGCTGCGGCCAGGGGCAGGCCGTGATGGGCCCCTTCTACTGCCCCGCCGATCGCTCCGTCTACATAGACCTCTCCTTCTACCAGGACATGAAGACCAAGCTGGGGGCCGACGGCGACTTCGCTCAAGGTTACGTGGTCGCCCACGAGGTGGGCCATCATGTCCAGAACCTGCTCGGCATCTCCACCAAGGTGCGCCAGCAACAGCAGGGGCTGAGCCAGGCGCGCCAGAACCAGCTGTCAGTCAAGCTGGAGCTGCAGGCCGACTGCTTCGCCGGGGTCTGGGGTCATCAGATGGAACAGGAGCAGGTGCTGGAGCGTGGCGATCTGGAGGAGGCCCTCAACGCCGCCCAGGCCATAGGCGACGACCGCCTGCAACAGCAGAGCCAGGGGCGCGTGGTGCCGGACAGCTTCACTCACGGCAGCTCGGCCCAGCGCCTGGAATGGTTCAAGCGGGGCTTTGACAGCGGGGATCCCGCCCGCTGCGACACCTTCGCCGCCCGCTGATCCCGGACAAAGGGGCCGGATCCTGCCAGGATCCGGCCCCTTTCATACAGACTCTCCTTCGCGAGTTAGCCGAGGGATCCCGCTCCCGTCAGGCGGGCGGGCAGACCACTCCCCCATCCGGCGCTGCCGGCAGGAGGTCGGTAAACAGGAAGTCATCCCGCAACACGCTCTCCCCCACCCGTATCGCCAGGGGCCGCAGGAACATGGGGCCATCAAGGGCCAGGGTGTGGAATTCACCCTTCTCGCCGCAGGGGTCCACGCCCGCGGGCAGGGCCGCCAGCAAGGCGTCATCGAACTCGTGGCCCCCCAGGGTGGCTGGCAGCTTGCGGGGATCCAGGCAGCTGATACGGGCCCTGAGCCCGGCGGCCATCATCTCCCGGGCGAGTTGCGCGGTATCGCTGCCCCAGAGCGGGAACAGGGGGCTGATGCCCGTCCCTGCGAGCTGGCGCTCCCGATAGGCGCGCACGTCCTCGAGGAAGAGATCGCCAAATGCCATATGGCGGACGCCACTGGCCACCACGCCCGCGATGAAGTCGCTCATGACCCGGCCATACTCCTCGTTGCTGCAGGGCCAGGGCAGGTCGATGCAGTGCAGCGGCAGCCCCACGCACTCGGCCTGCTCCGTCAGCAGCTGCTTGCGCACCCCGTGCATGGCCACCCGCTCGAACGCCTGGTTGAGGGTGGTAAACAGACCCACCACCTCGATGCCCGGATCCTGGCGCAGGCGATGCAAGGCCCAGGCGCTGTCTTTGCCGCTGCTCCAGGAAAGCAGGACCCGCGTGGGGGCGACATCCGGTTGTTTCATTCGTTTCTCTCCTCATGGCACCACAGGATTGCAAGACTGTGTTGCACATTGCGCGATTTACACCCAGGGACACAAAAGCATACTCTCGAGGGTGAGCGTACCCCAGTGCAAGGGGGAACAATAACGAAAAAATAATGGGGAAACATAAGGATATGACAACAGCCGCCCAATCAGATGGCCATGCCCGCCCACTCAACCGGCAGGATTACAAGACCCTGAGTCTTGCCGCCCTCGGCGGAGCCCTCGAGTTCTACGACTTCATCATCTTCGTCTTCTTCGCCGTGGTGATAGGTGAACTCTTCTTCCCCGCCGACATTCCCGAGTGGCTGCGCCAGTTCCAGACCTTCGGCATCTTCGCCGCCGGCTACCTGGCCCGCCCGCTGGGGGGCATCATCATGGCCCACTTCGGCGACCTCATCGGCCGCAAGCGCATGTTCACCCTCAGCATCATCATGATGGCGCTGCCCACCCTGCTGATCGGCCTGCTGCCCACCTATGCCGCCCTCGGCATCGCCGCCCCCCTGTTGCTGCTGCTGCTGCGGATCCTGCAAGGGGCCGCCATCGGCGGCGAAGTGCCGGGCGCCTGGGTCTTCGTGGCCGAGCATGTGCCCGCCCGCCGCATCGGGGTCGCCTGCGGCACCCTCACCGCCGGGTTGACCGCCGGCATACTGCTCGGCTCCCTGGTGGCCACCGCCATCAACCGCAGCATGAGCCCGAGCGATGTGAGCGAGTGGGGCTGGCGTCTGGCCTTCATCCTTGGCGGCGTGTTCGGCATCGTCGCCATGTACCTGCGCCGCTGGCTGCACGAGACCCCGGTGTTTGCCGAGATGCAGGCCAACAAGACCCTGGCCGAGGAGCTTCCCCTCAAGACGGTGCTGCGCGAGCACAAGGGCAGCGTCATCGTCTCCATGCTGCTGACCTGGCTGCTCTCCGCCGGCATAGTGGTGGTGATCCTGATGACCCCCACCTATCTGCAGAAGCTGCACGGGGTCAGCCCGGCCGATGCCCTGACTGCCAACTCCCTGGCCATCCTGGCCCTCACCCTGGGCTGCATCGTCTACGGCCGCCTCATCGATGCCATTGGCAGCGGCCCCACCTTCGTGCTGGGCTCACTGCTGCTGGCCGGCGCCAGTTACGCCTTCTACCACGGTCTGCAGGCCGGCACCGAGCAGCTGGTCCCCCTCTATACCCTGGCGGGCTTCGCGGTGGGGATCGTCGGCGCCGTACCCTATGTGATGGTCAACGCCTTCCCGGCGGTGGTGCGTTTCTCCGGGCTGTCGTTCTCCTACAACGTGGCCTACGCCATCTTCGGTGGCCTCACCCCCATGCTGGTGACCCTGTGGATGAAGCACGACGTGCTGGCGCCCTCCCACTATGTGATGTCCCTGTCGGCCCTCGGCTGCCTGCTCGGCCTCTTCCTCTGGTCCAGGCAGCGCAGCCAGCGGCAGGCCGTGCCACAGGCGGCCTGATTTACCCAGGCGCGGAGCTCCTTTGACCCCGGTAAAAAACCGCCTGCTACCCCGCGCCCCGACTCTGCTCCAGGCAGCGCAGCCAGCGGCAGGCCGTGCCACAGGCGGCCTGATTTACCCAGACACGGGTCGCCTTTGATCCCGGTAAAATCCGCCTGCTACCCCGCGCCCCGACTCTGGTCGGGGCGCAACTATATGGCCTGTGTTCAGCATGGTCGGCATAAGCTAGCCTTCCCCTGAGCCTGGCGGTTGCCGGGCTGGTATCCATTCAACTCTTTCGAGGCTCAAGATGTTCTTCCAGGTCGTATTTCTCGCCTTGCTGGCGCTGCTGCCCATGGTCAACCCACCCACCACGGCCACCCTGCTGCTGGGGCTGAGCAAGGGCATGTCCCGTGAGCACGTGCGCCGCCAGATCAACCTGGCCGCCCTCTATCTGTTTGCCACCCTCTGCGTCAGCTTCTTCATCGGCTCCTCCATCCTGGATCTGTTCGGGATCTCCATCCCCGGCCTGCGCCTGGCCGGTGGCCTCATCATCGCCTTCATCGGCTTTCGCATGCTGTTCCCCGCCCCCGCCCAGGCGGATGACGCCGACATCAACCAGAGCATCGCATTCGTGCCCCTTACCATGCCCAGCATGTGCGGCCCGGGCACCATGGCCCTGGTGATCAGCGGCGCCGCCCAGATTGCCGAGCTGCCCGCCGAGACCAACCGCGTCGTCATCTACGCCGCCATGGTCACGGCGTTCGCCCTGATGAGCCTGCTGAGCTGGGGTGTACTGAAACTGGCGGATCCGGTCTGCAAGCTGCTCGGCGCCACCGGCATCGACGCCATGACCCGCATCATGGGCTTCCTGCTGGTGTGCATGGGCATGCAGTTCTGCATCAACGGGGTCAAGGAGGTCGCCCAGGATCCCGTGTTCCACGGCCCCCCCGTGACCCAGAGCGCCCCTGCCAAGCCCGCCCCCCTCGACTGACTGGGGCGGTTTTTCACCCCCATAGATGACAAAACCCCGGCACAGTGCCGGGGTTTGACGGGAACGGGTAACGCCGCCTGGGGACAATGCAGGCTAGGAAGTGCCGCCCACTGTGAGCTGATCCAGCTTGAGGGTCGGCTGGCCGACCCCGACCGGCACGCTCTGCCCCTCCTTGCCACAGACGCCGACCCCGCGATCCAGGGCAAGGTCGTGACCCACCATGGAGACCTGGCTCATGGCCTCGGGCCCGTTGCCGATCAGGGTCGCGCCCTTGATGGGGGCGGTGATCCTGCCATCCTCGATGAGGTAGGCCTCGGAGGCGGAGAAGACGAACTTGCCTGAGGTGATGTCCACCTGGCCGCCGCCGAAGTTGGGGGCATAGATCCCCTTCTTCACCGAGGCGATGATCTCCGCCGGATCGTACTGGCCCGCCAGCATGTAGGTATTGGTCATGCGCGGCATCGGCAGGGCGGCGTAGGATTCGCGCCGGCCGTTGCCGGTCAGCGGCACCCCCATCAGGCGGGCGTTCTGCTTGTCCTGCAGGTAGCCCTTGAGGATGCCGTTCTCGATCAGCACGTTGTAGCCCCCCGGCGTCCCCTCGTCATCGATGGAGATGGAGCCGCGACGCCCCGGCAAGGTGCCGTCATCGACTATGGTGCAGTGCCTGGAGGCGACCTGCTCGCCGATGCGGCCAGAGAAGGCGGACGACCCCTTGCGATTGAAGTCCCCCTCCAGGCCGTGACCCACCGCCTCGTGCAGCAGCACACCGGGCCAGCCGGCACCGAGCACCACAGGCATGGTGCCGGCCGGGGCATCGATGGCATCTAGGTTGACCAGGGCCTGACGCACGGCTTCGCGCACATAGCCGAAGGCACGGCTCTCGAGGCCATCCAGCTCCAGGAACCAGTCGTAGCCAAAACGGCCACCCCCACCTGCGCTGCCCCGCTCGCGCCGCCCGTCCCGCTCCGCCAGCACAGTGATCGAGAGCCGTACCAGGGGGCGCACATCGGCCGCGAGCGTGCCATCGGTGGCCGCCACCAGTATCTCCTCATAGACGCCGTTGATGGAGGCCATCACCTGGCTCACCGCAGGATCCAGACTGCGGGCGAACTTGTCCATCTGCTCGAGCAGGGCGATCTTCTGGTGCTTGTCCAGGGTCTGCAGGGGATCCAGGGCCGGATAAAGCAGGTTCGCGGAGGTTCTGGCCCACGCCTTCACCTTGCCCTCGCCCCCTGCGGCGGCGATGCCGCGGGCGGCGGTGACGGACTGGGTCAGGGCCCGCAGGCTCAGCTCGTCCGAGTAGGCGAAGCCAGTCTTCTCGCCGCTGACGGCGCGCACCCCGACCCCCTGATCGATGTTGTAGCTGCCATCCTTGACGATGCCATCTTCCAGCATCCAGGACTCGTGCCAGCTGCGCTGGAAATAGAGATCGCCGAACTCCACCTGATGACTCATCAGGCTGCCGAGCAGCTGCTGCAGGCGTCCTTCGTCAAGATCGTTCGGGGCCAACAGGGAGGCACTAACCTGGCTCAATAGACTCAATCTTCTTCTCCACTCTCGTAACGAGCTGTTTTAAATCGTCTTGCCGACGGGTTGGCAACAAGCCACACCATCACAACAAACGGGCATGGGTCAGCACTGGCATGGTGCGATGCAATTCGTCGATAAGCCCAAGCTCCATCTTCGCCAGCACGGTGCCGCGTCCGGACTCTTTGCTCGCCAGCACCCGGCCCCAGGGATCGATCACCATGCTGTGGCCCCAGGTCTGGCGCCCGGTCTCGTGAGTGCCCCCCTGGTTGGCGGCCACCACATAGCACTGGTTCTCGATGGCGCGGGCCCGCAAGAGCGGCTCCCAGTGGGCCTCACCGGTCACGGCGGTGAAGGCGGCGGGCACCAGCAGCACCCGGGCGCCGGCCCTAGCCAGCTGACGATAGAGCTCGGGAAAGCGCAGATCATAACAGATAGAGAGGCCGAGGGGACCAAAGGGGGAGTCCACCAGCACGCACTCCTGACCAGGACTGAAAGTCTCCGACTCCCGGTAGCGACCGTGGTTGTCCGCCACGTCCACGTCGAACAGGTGGATCTTGTGGTAGTGGCCCTTGAGCTCGCCGCTGGGGTCGAACACCAGGGTACTGGTGTGGATATGGTCGGAATCGGCGATGGTGGTCGGCATGGCGCCCGCCACCAGCCAGATGCCGTGGTCACGGGCCCACTCGGCCAGCTGGGCCTGGATGGGCCCCTCTCCCAGGGCCTCTGCCCCGTCCAGATAGCCCTGCCGTTCGCCAAACAGGGCAAAGTTCTCAGGCAGCAGTACCAACAGCGGCCGCTCTTTAGGCAAGGCCGCCAGTTCGGCGGCGATCTGCTCCCGGTTATCCTGCCAGTGACGGCCAGATACCAGCTGTATTGCGGCTAACCACATGACTCTCTCCTTGTCCGCGTTAATCGCGATCCACAATATTCGGGTCTTTATCCATCTCGGCCAGCAGCTTGCGAAGATGATGCCGGACCAAGCCACGCTGGCCCCGTTCCGCCCATTTGAGACAATCGAACAACTCCCACACCAGGCCATCCCCTTCGGCCATATAGGCAGGAAAGTCCCAATGGCTTGGGGCAGGGCCAGATACCTCAAGCGCACCAAGAGAGGAAGTTTTATCGAACAGTGGCAAGTAAGGTTTGGCAAGAGGGAACTCGGCCCCCCGATCAAGGATATGGATCTCGATGCTGGACATGTCGAGGAAGATGAAACGCCAGTATGAACAGACTTCTTCATGTCTTCCTTGCCAGCAGTGAAAGATGAGCCGATCCCCCACAATGGTGCGCACCAGTTCGTCTCCCTGCTTATGGAAGCCCGGCTCGGCCAGCAGCAAGAGATCGACATCGGATACCCGGTCTGCCTTGCCCTTGGCGAGCGACCCGACCACTACCCCGGCATCAATCGCAGGATGGGCTGCGCCATGTTTCATAACCGATTCCAGCAGTGCGCGCTGCAGTGGCGGGATGGCAGCCCAGTGCTCATCCACCATCATAACGGCCCCTCTGACACAACCCGATCCCCCGCCTGCAGGGTGTAATCCAGTACAATGATTCGCTCCAGCACCGGACGGAAGATGGCCTTGAGGGCATCGTGATCAGGATGGGGCAGATAGCGCTGGCGGGCTGCTTCGTCGGCGAAGGTCATCAGCACGCTGTGGGTAAAGCCATCATCCCTCCCCTCCGGGCTGTCATTCTCCCCCCACTCCACGGCGGTCACGCCGCTGACCTGATGGGGAATGGCGAGAAAGGCGGTACGCACCGCGTCTATCTGGGCAGGCAGGGTGTCCGGCTTGAAGGCGATCAGCAGGATATGTCGGATCATGGCTCACTCCTTGTGATGGTGCCGGGCCGCTCGTTCAGCGCTGGGACGGGCCATCATGCTTGGGATTGAGCAGGAAGGGGCTCACCTCCTGACTCTCGGGAGCCAGGGTCGGCGCCACGGCGTCCACCGCCTGCTTCTGCTCCTGATTGAGCTTGATCATGGCCCGGTTGCGGCCCGCCTCGATCAAGCGGGGGGCATCGATGGGGCCCGAGACCCGAAAATCGATGCGGGTGATCACGTCCACCACGGGTTCGAGCAGCTTGGAGAGCGCCAGCACATAGAGCCCTGTGATGGGGGTCAGGGAGAAGGCCGCCACCACCGGCAGCGTGCCCCCCAGGTTGGGGGAGAAGCTGAGGTCGTAGTCCACATGCCAGCGCATGAAATCCAGCACCCCCTCTCCCCTGAGATTACCCGCGGCGCCCTTCATGTAGAAGTCATTGTTGCGGGCCACCCCCTGGCTGATGTCGGCACTGGCGGACATGGACTCGAAGTAGAAGCCCTTGTCGAACACATCGCGAAAATCGAGGCGCAGCTTGCGCAGCAAGGAGTCCAGGCTCAGCAGGGAGAGCAGGCGCGCCCCCTTGTCGTTGACCTCCCGCAGTGTGCCCCCCTCCAGCTGATAGTCGACCTTGCCGGCCAGGCTCCCGAGTTGGGGGCGGTAGGGCACATCCTGCCAGCGAAGGCTCGCCTTGGCCTTGGCCGGCGCATCGCCGATGGGCGAGGTATAGCCGAGCCGCTTGAGCAGCAGCTCGCTGTTCTTGCTGCTCGCCTCCAGCCGGACCCGGGTCTCCATGCCGCTGGCCGTGGCGAGCCAGTCGGCACTGCCGCTGAGACGGCTGTTGGCCAGCGCCATCTCCAGCCCCTTGAGGCTCACCTTGCCGGCGGAGGGCACCAGCTCCCCCTTGATCGAGCCCAGGGGCAGCTCGCCGAAGCGGCAATCCACGCAATTGAAGGTGAGCCAGGGCACGGCGGCCATGATGGCCCTGTCCTGGCTCGCGTCGGCCTTGGGCCGCAGATCCTGGCTGCTGCCGGACCAGTGGATGCGGGCGAACCTGGCATCCACCGGCTGCCCCCCAGCCAGGGGGATGCGCACCACCCCCATCACGTCCGGGCTGTCTATCATCACCTCGGTGGCCCCGGCCACGGGGCCGACCGTGAACTGCACCGCCTTGAGCAGGGCAGTGCCAAGGCGCGCCTGGGCGAGCTGGCCATCCACCCACCACTCCTGGGGCAGGAAGGCAGGCCCCACCAGGGCGGTGGCGCCATCGGCCCGTGCCGGCAGCCAGCGGCCGAGCGCAGCGAGCCAGCCCGCCACATCGGCGCCGGGCTGATTGATGGCGATCACCATGGGCTTGTCCCGCAGCACCCGGTTGCCGGCCCGTCCCACGTCCAGCCGCAGCCGCCGCAGGTAGGGGCTCGCCTCGCCATAGACCAGGCTGCTCTGCAGCGCCACGTCCGACCCGAGAGCACCGTGGATCTCGGCCACCCCCTCCTGGCCGCGCACGCTCACCTTGAGGGGCTGACGCGCCCCCGCCTCCTTGGCAAGGGGGTCGGGCAGGGTGAGGGCCATGCCCTGCAAGTTGCTGTCGAGGCCGAGCTGGAAGTTGAACGGCTTGCCCTCGGGCAGATTCAGCACCAGCTTGCCACGCCAGTCGCTGCGCCCCTGCAAGATGGCAAGGCTGCGGATCTGCGGCGGCTGACGGGCGCTGTCCCAGCTCCCCTTGAGGTCGAGGTCGACCCTATATCCCCCGGACGTCTGCTTGCCCAGATAATCCAGGGTCAGGGGCTGATCCCACAGGCTGGCCTTGAGGCCGCGAAAACGGGTCTGCTCGTTGTCATAGTCGAGCCGACCCTGCACCCGCGTCAGGGGCAGATCCAGGGCCGCCACCCGCACCCGGTTGTTGTTGAAATCGGCGTGGCCTTCGGCCTTCACCTCCCCCTCGCCATCGAGAGGGATGTCCAGCTTGACGCTGCCGCTGAGGGGACCACGCACCTCCAGCTCGCTCAGGGCCTGTCCCACCGTGCCCTTCAGGGGAGACGCCTGCAGATAGTCGCTGATGGCCTTGCCCTCTCCGGCGACCCTGGCGTCGATCAGGAGGTGGGCCCCGGGGTAGAGATCCGGGATCCAGGCATGGACATCGTCGGAACTCGCCTTGCCAAGCCGGGTGGCGCGGCTGCGCATGTCGAGGCTGGCGTTCTGGAACAGCAAGTCAATCTGCAGATCGGTGAGGGGCTGCCAGTCCGGATCGAACTGGAAACGGGCGCCTTTGAGGGGCACCGCCACCTGGAAGATGCCCTCGCCCCTGGCATAAGGGAAGTCCTTGAACTCGCCGTACCAGAGCAGATCCGCCCCCTTGGCCTGCCCCCCCTGGATGGCGCCGCTCAGGTAGTCCACCAGGCTCTTGTCCATCACCTGCAAGGGGAAGTAGCCGTCGGCATGGGCGGCATTCTTGACGTCGATGCGCCCGGTCAGGGCGAGGAAGGGGTGTTCGAACAGCTCGAGTCGAAAACGGCTGGCGAGGGTCAGGTCCGGGTTGTCCAGGGCGATGTCCCGACCGTAGAGCACCCAGCCCTGTGGCGCCTGCCACCAGTCGAGCCGCGCCGAGAAATCGTCGATGGGAATGACCCGCTTGAAGTGGCGGGCCGGGTCCAGCTTGTCCTGGCTCATCCCTAGCCGGGCGCTGCCGCCGTCGGGAGTGAGCCAGAACTCGCCGTTGAGATCCCCCACCCCTGGCACGTCCTGCCAGGCGTTCACCTTGAGGTGGGAGAGCCGGCCGCTCAGGGAGAGCCCCTGCCAGTCCCCATCGGCCTGCAGTACCAGATCCTGCAGCTGCCCCTCGGGCCGGGTCTGCTTGAGGGTCTCGGTCAGGCGAGGGTAGAGAGCGGAGACCAGCTGGCTCAGGTTGGCGATCTGCGCCAGATCCACCGAGGGCACATAGCCCTGGATCCGGTTGCCGATCCGCTCCAGTTGCAGCCGGCTGCGCAGCCAGGGCTCGCCGTCGAGCCTGAAGGTCATCTCGTGGCTGGCGAGCTGCCAGTCATCCCCGTCCCGGCGCAGCTGCACCTTGCCATCCTTGAGGCCGAGGCGGTGGGCCTCACCCTTGGGGTCCTGCCAGATGAGGTAGTTATCGCCAAACGCCAGCAGGGAATCCCCCAGCCGGCCGTCGGCGAACGAACTCCACAGCTGGAAGTCGAGCTGGCCCTCCACCCTGGGGTCGCCCTGGTGAATGCGGGCCAGCAAGGGCCCCAGATTAAGCCGGTTTGCCCCCAGATAGATCTGCCCCTCCAGCCGATCGAGCCGGTGGGAGGGGGTGGTCACGTCGACGATAAGGTCGAGGGTACTCTCCCCCACCCCCTCCACCAGGTAGGCCTTGCCCACCCCCTGATGGCGGCTGCCGCTGTTCTGCCAGCGCAGGCTCGCCACATTGAGGGCGCGCACTGCCCCCAGCGCCGTGGTGACGCTGACGCGGGTGTCGTGCACATCGAAGGTGTCGAGCTGGGTCAGCAGGAAGCGCAGCAGGGCGCGCTGCTGGCCATCCGGTCGCGCCGGGCTGGCGTCGGCCGGCTGGCTCAGATCGAGGTGAATGTCCCCGTCGCCGAGCTGCAACTCCCCAAACACAGGCCTGAGCCGTTGCAGGGATTGCCAGACGTCGAGGTGGGCCCACACCTTGCCAAGGCGCAGGGAGAAACGGCCCGAATCCGGGGCCAGGGTGAAGTCACTCAGGGTCAGCGCCGGTCCGCGCCGGGTCCAGTCCAGCCCCACAGCGGCCACGCTGGCCTCGAGCTGGGTGCCTCCGAGCAGCTGGTCGAGCAGGGCCTGACGATGCTGGTTGAGCAAAGGCCCCCCTACCCGCACCAGGCTGACCAGGATGGCCAGCAGTACGAAGAAGATGCCCAGGGCCAGCCAGCCCCGACTCAACCAGCGATAGATCACTACATCATCACCACATCGAATTGTTCCTGGCCGCAGAGGGGTTCACTGATGACCCGCACCTGCTTGCCGATGAAGACTTCCAGCTCCGCCAGGCTGTGGGACTCCTCCCCCCGCAGATAGTCGGACACCGCCGGGGCGGCGTAGACGGTGAACTGATCCGCGTCGTAGGCGCGATTGACCCGGATGATCTCCCGCAGGATCTCGAAGCAGACCGACTCCACCGTCTTGACCCGGCCGCGTCCCTTGCACTCGGGACACTCGGAGCAGAGCACGTGCTCCAGGCTCTCGCGGGTCCGTTTGCGGGTCATCTCCACCAGGCCGAGCTGGGAGAAGCCGTTGACGTTGGTCTTGGCCCTGTCCTTGGCCAGCGCCAGTTCCAGGCTGTGGAGCACACGGCGGCGGTGATCCTCGGACTGCATGTCGATGAAGTCGATGATGATGATGCCGCCGAGGTTGCGCAGCCGCAGGTGGCGGGCGATGGCCGCCGTCGCCTCGACATTGGTGTTGAAGATGGTCTCTTCCAGGTTGCGATGGCCGACGAAGGCGCCGGTGTTGATGTCCACCGTGGTCATGGCTTCGGTCTGGTCGATGATGAGGTAGCCGCCGGATTTCAGCTCCACCTTGCGCTCCAGGGCGCGCTGGATCTCGTTCTCCACATCGTAGAGATCGAAGATGGGGGACTCGCCTGCGTAGTAATCCAGCTTGCCGGCCAGTTCGGGCACGTACTCCTCGGTGAAGCGCTTGAGCGCCTCGAAGCTCTGGCGCGAGTCTACCCGGATCTTGTCGAGCTCGGCGCCGACGAAGTCCCGCACCACCCGAAAGGCCAGGCTGGGATCCTCGTAGAGGATCTTGCAGGGGGGGTACTTCTGCTTGCGCTCGAGGATCTTGCGCCACAGGCGCTTCAAGAAGGCGGCGTCCTGCTCCAGCTCCTGCTCCCCCACCCCTTCGGCGGCGGTGCGGATGATGTAGCCACCCAGATCGTCCACATAGCCGGCCACGGTACGCTTGAGGCGTTCCCGCTCCGCTTCGGACTCGATGCGCTGGGAGACGCCGACGTGGGCACTGCCCGGCATGAACACCAGGTAGCGGGAAGGGAGGGTGATGTCTGTGGTGAGGCGGGCACCCTTGGTACCGAGCGGGTCTTTGACCACCTGCACCATGATGTCCTGCCCCTGGCGCACCAGCTCGGCGATGTTACCCGCCTGGAACTGCTCCTTCTCCTTCACCGCCACGCATTCGGTGTGGGGCACTATGTCGGAGGCGTGCAGGAAGGCGGCCTTGTCCATGCCGATGTCGACGAAGGCGGCCTGCATGCCGGGCAGCACCCGGCTGATCTTGCCCTTGTAGATGTTGCCCACTATGCCGCGCTTGGCCTGGCGTTCCACATGCACTTCCTGCAGCAGGCCGTTTTCGACCAGGGCAACCCGGGTCTCCGAGGGGGTGACGTTCACCAGCAGTTCTACCGACATAAGTTACCTTGTCTGTTCTAGTTTGAATTCTGGGCAGCCATCCGGCGCAGGGCGGAGGAGGTAACGGGGCAGAACGAAGAGACTCAGCCTGCCTGTTCCAGATGTGCCTTGATCAGAAGATCCGTCTCCAGCAGGGGCAGGCCGACCACGGCGCTGTAGCTCCCCTCGATGCGGCTGACAAATTTGCCCGCTATCCCTTGAATGCCATAGGCCCCGGCCTTGTCACAGGGCTCGCCGGTACGCCAGTAGGCCTCGATCTCGGCCTCGTCCAGCTTGCGGAATGCCACATTGGTGGTGACCAGCCGCACGTCGCAGCGCTCCGGGGTGGCCAGGGCCACCGCCGTCATCACCTGATGCACCCGGCCCGACAGTGCCTCCAGCATATCCTTGGCGTCGAGTAAATCCGAGGGTTTCTCGAGTACCCGATCGCCGAGCACCACTATGGTGTCGGACCCCAGCACCGGCAAGGCGCTCGGGGCGATGGCCAGTCCGGCCATCGCCTTGTCCCGGGCGAGGCGGCAGACGTAGTCCTGGGGCTTCTCCCCTTCGAGACGCTGTTCCGGCACATCCAGCCTGAGCACCTCGAAGCGATAACCCAGCTGGGTCAGCAGCTCACGACGACGGGGCGAGCCGGAGGCGAGATAGAGTTGCAGTTCGTTGTGTTTGCTCATAATCACTTGATATTGAAGCGGCGGCGCACCTTGCGCAGCACCAGAAACACCCAGGGCCATATTAACATCGTGGAGAGGGTGGACCAAAAATAGGCCAGATTGAGACTGGCACGACCGAACAGATGCTCGGCCCAGAAGATGGTGAGCTTACCCACCAGGGAGAGCAGCCCTATGATGAAGGCCTGCTGCCAGAGGGAGAAGTTGCGGATCTTCTGGAACTGGAAGGCCGCCAGATAGGTGGTGATGGCCATGGCCATGGCCCGCACGCCGAGGGTGCTGCCGAGCAGCACATCCAGCAGCAGGCCCGCCACCCAGGCGGTACCGACGTTGGCCCTGTGGGGCAGCGCCAGGGCCCAGTAGATCAGCACCATGGCGAGCCAGTCCGGGCGAAACGGCTCGAATTGATGGGGCAGCGGCATAATGGAGAGGCTCAGGGCCAGCATGACCGAGAACCAGATCCAGACTCGCCCGCTCGCGGGTTGCAGCATCAGGGGGTCGCTCCCGCGGCCGGAGCGGCAGGCGCAGCACTCGCCGCCGCCTCGTCATGGACCTCAGGGGTCTTGTCGGTCCACAGCAGCAACAGGTAGCGCAAGCGGTCCAGCGCCACCAGGGGCCTGGCTTCGACCTGGGCGAAGGGTTTGCCCTCCACATAGTCGGAGCGGGTCACGGTCGCCACCGGGTAACCTTCCGGGAAGCGGCCGCCGAGACCCGAGGTGACCAGCAGGTCGCCGACCTGAACGTCGGTGTTGCGGGGCAGGTTGCGCAGCTCCAGCTTGTCCAGCTCGCCACTGCCGGAGGCGATGGCGCGCAAGTCGTTGCGCAGCACCCGCACCGGGATGCCGTGGCTGGAGTCGGTGATGAGCAGGACCCGGCTGGTGGTGGAGCCCACGTGGAGCACCTGGCCGACCACTCCCTGATCGTTGATCACCGGCTGGCCGTTGTAGACGCCGTCCAGCGCCCCCTTGTTGATCAGCACCTGATGGCTGAAGGGGTCGGAATCCACCGACAGCAGCTCGGCCACCATCTTGCGGGACTCGTTATGGACGGGCGAACCGAGCAGCTCTCGCAGGCGCTGGTTCTCGTGTTCCAGATGATCCATCTTGAGCAGGCGCGAGCGCAGGGTGAACAGCTGCTGCTCCTGCTGCTTGGTCTGCTCGATGAGATCGGCACGGGTCTGCACCTGGGTCGACATGGTGTCGAGCAGGGAGCCGGGGGCATTGGCCATGTATTGCAGCGGGCTGACCAGGGAGCTCAGATAGACGCGGACGTGACTGAACACACCGAAGCGGGAATCCGCGACGATGGCAGCAACCGAGATGATGACGGCGAGAAACAACCGTAACTGAAGCGAAGGGCCTCTACCAAAAATGGGTTTCATGAGTCGTCAAAAAAGAGCCGGCGCTCGGCCGGCTTTGGGTCTTATTCGTAGTGGAACAGATCGCCACCGTGCATGTCGATCAGCTCCAGCGCCTTGCCGCCGCCGCGGGCGACGCAGGTGAGGGGATCTTCGGCCACGACGACCGGGATGCCGGTCTCTTCCATCAGCAGACGGTCGATGTCCTTGAGCAGGGCGCCACCACCGGTCAGCACCATGCCGCGCTCGGAGATGTCGGATGCCAGCTCGGGCGGGGACTGCTCCAAGGCCACCATGACGGCGGAGACGATGCCGGACAGCGGCTCTTGCAGCGCTTCCAGGATCTCGTTGGAGTTCAGGGTGAAGCTGCGGGGTACCCCTTCGGCCAGGTTGCGACCGCGGACTTCGATCTCGCGCACCTCTTCTCCCGGGTAGGCGGAGCCGATCTCGTGCTTGATGCGCTCGGCGGTGGCTTCCCCGATCAGGCTGCCGTAGTTGCGACGCACGTAGCTGATGATGGCTTCGTCGAACTTGTCGCCACCGATGCGCACGGACTGGGAGTAGACCACGCCGTTCAGGGAGATGATGGCCACTTCTGTGGTACCACCACCGATATCGACCACCATGGAGCCGGTCGCTTCGGAGACCGGCAGGCCGGCACCGATGGCGGCAGCCATGGGTTCATCGATCAGGTAGACCTCGCGGGCACCGGCGCCCAGGGCGGATTCCTTGATGGCGCGACGCTCCACCTGGGTGGAGCCGCAGGGTACGCACACCAGCACGCGGGGGCTGGGGCGGAAATAGTTGTTGTCGTGAACCTGCTTGATGAAGTGCTGCAGCATCTTCTCGGTCACGTAGAAATCGGCGATCACGCCGTCTTTCATCGGACGAATGGCGGAGATGTTACCCGGGGTACGACCCAGCATCTGCTTGGCGGCATGGCCGACGGCAGCGACCGATTTGGCGTTCCCGCGCTCTTGGCGAATGGCGACAACTGAGGGTTCGTTAAGGACGATCCCTTGATCTTTTACGTAGATCAGGGTGTTGGCAGTTCCCAAATCGATCGACAGATCGTTGGAAAAGACGCCTCTGAGCTTTTTGAACATGGCTACGGGAAATCCTAAGAATTTGGAGGTGCAGAAAACCGGCTAACTTTACCAATGCCCACCCCAATGGGCAAGCGCTCAAACTGTCGCCAATCAATCAGGCGCGACAAAAATGCGAGTCATTACTCACCCGCTCGGGCCGACAAACACTAAGAAACAAGGAGATAAGGGGGCAGGCTCTCCTCACCCCCCGGCATCTGCCCTTCAGGGCATCACTTCGCGGCGATAAATAATTCTGTCATTACCGCGCCCCATGCCAAAGATCGCTTCTCCCATCAGATGTTTTTCTGTGGCCGGGTCCACCAGCCAGCTCGGCTGTTCGGGTTGATTCTCCAGCACGACACGGTAGGGAATGCGAACGGCAACATTCGGCGCAGAAAAATGGAACAAGATCTCTCCCTGACTGGCCTTGGCCATGCTGCCTGCCGTCGCCAGACCGCTCAACGTCAAGGTGCTACTAAAAGACTGGGCTGACACCTGGCCTGTGACCTCATAGGAACCGTTGTTGAGACTGATCGTGCGCGTCGGATCCAGACTCGTTGCGAGATCAAAGCCATCATGGTCCAACGTCAGTTGAGTGCAGACATCCGCCTGATTAATTTTCCACTGCCCCCCTTCGAAATACTGCACCTGCAACGGCAGCGCCAGCGGTGCACTGGCCGCACCCTGGCGGGTGCTGGCCAGCAGGCGGCCGTAATAGATGACCATGGTGTTGTTCGTTCCCTGCGGAATGTCGAGTTCCTTGGCGGTGCAGTTCACCCCAACCTGACAGTTGCCGCTGACTGCAGGGTCCATGTTCCGTTCGCTGAGGAAGCTGGTCTCGGGGCTCTCGCCATCGGCCACCATGAGGCCCACTCGCAGTGCCAGCAAAGGCTCTTCCGGCGCGCTCAGTCCCGGGGTGAGCTCGAGTAAACGGGCGAAACGGTTGTGCTCATTGATCTTGGCCTCTCCAAGTTTCCAGTCCGTTGCCAGAGGAGCCAACCGGTTGGAACGATCCACCCCGTCCTGGTTGTTCTCAGCCACCAGGGAGAGCGTGCCCCTGGCAAAGGCTCCATCGTAGTTCTTCGTGACGTTCCCCTCCTTGTTGCGCGCCCGCACCAAGAGATTGACCCCGAAGGGCTGGCTCATATAGCTGAAATCACCACAGGCGGGCGTGACAGTGCCGCTCGTCATGCTGAAGTCCCAGGGCACGAAACGCCCCACAGGCACGCTGGTCGCGGGGGGTATGGTGTAGTTGAAATAACCTGCCGCCGGCGGCGTCGCCGTCATCCGGAACACCCCGACCTCGTCCACCGACTGGCCGACGGAATTGAGGTTGTCGCCGCCCTTCTGGTTGGAGTGGTCGTAACTGGACGTGCCGACCACCGCCTCGACACCGGGCTTGGGTGCCACCAGCTCGCTACCCAGCGCGATATTGGCCAGAGCGAAGTTGGGAGTCGCCAGATTGCCGTTGCACAGGTCCGTGTCATCGTCCGCTTGCCAGGCCACCCCTTTGATATTCAGCTGGAAGGACTCGCCGGTCTTCTTGAACACGGGGCAGCTGGCATCCCCTGCCGCGCAGGTCCCCTGGGCAGGCGTGATGCAGAGCCCGACCGGGCGACTGACGAACAGATCCGAGCCCGTCATCACCAGACTTGCCGTGTCGCCGCTGCCATCGTGGCGGGCATTGAGCCGCATCTGGCCCGCATCCGGGTAATTCACGGTAAGAGTGGTCTCACCCTTGGCATCGAAGCTCAGGTTGCTGGTGGTGGCCGCAGCTTGCGAGGTGCCGATGGCACTGTCATTGACCGTCACCTTGCTGCCAGAGGGGTTGCCCGTCGGGCTGACATAGCTGCTCCAGAAGCTGACCGGCTTGCTCACATCGGCAAAGCCGGGCACGCACTGCTGGCTGGCATCGTCTTTCTTGACCGCCTTCATCACCACCTGCTGGGGCTTGTTGGCATAGGTATCCAACACATCAAAAATAAAGCCGCTGTCGGCAAAGTTCAGGGTGCAGGCGGCAGGACTCAGGGCACCGCTGCCCGCCCGGCAAAGCGTCTCGCTAAGCGGCTTGGTGGACGGCGTCGAGCCGCTCACCCCCACGGTCACGGCCCCTGATAGGTTTTGCCGCAGCTGCAAGCTGGTACTGCCACCGCTGAAGCTCACTGTGGCACTGTTGCCGCTGTAGCTCACCTGGCTGCCGGCGACCCAGCCGTTGCTGCCGCTCTTTGCCGGTATCAGTGTGGCGCTCACGGGATCGGTGAACAACTGGCTGCAACTGGCGTTGGCGCAGGCCCGTATGGTGAGGGTTTCCGGGTTGCAGGTCAGGGGCTGGCCGCCATGGTCGAACTCGAAGTGATCTATCTGGGTCCCCACCGGACTGGACTTGAGGGCGCAGATCCGGACGTTGTCGAGTTCATGGTAGTTGGTCACCGAACCGGTGGAACCGGTCAGCGACAGCAGGAAATTGGCAGGGACTGCCGCCTGCCCCGTCTGGTTCATCATATTGACCGGGCCCACCAGCGTGCTGTAGCCAGAGCCCGTGTTCCGTTCGACCGAGGCGAGTGAGCTGCCGGCAGTGCGCGAATCGATCGTGATGCGGTAGCGATGAGGGCGATTGCCATTGGTTCCGCTATCGACCGCAGGATTCAGATTGCTCGCCGTCCCCGCCAGATAACGATACCCCGAGGTACCCGAACTGGTACCTGAACCACGAATGGATACCGCCTGAGGGCGAGGCCCGGGATTATAAGATCCCCCTTCGTTGGCATAGTTGCCGTACTCATCGAGACCGACCCCCATCCAGCCCCCGGCAAAGCCGCTGATCCCCGCCTTGAAGCCATAGCCCAGCGGCCCGCCGAAGGCGCCGGGCTGGGGCGTGACCGTCGCATCGGAGAGCACCACCGCCATGCCGTCTGCCCCGCTCGAGCCTGAGGTCTTGTAGGCATACTGATCGAACTCTATGGTCACCAGATTATTGGCCCCGGGGAAGAGGCGCTGGAAGGTCGCGGAGGTTGCCTGATTGGTCGTGTTCTGGGTCAACCGCAGGCGGCCATTCTGCAAGGAGGGCAGTGTACTGCCATTGCGCTGGGCCACCACCCAGCTGCTGCCCAGGGTGCTGGCGGAGAAGTCGTCGCTGAAACAGGTCAGATCCTCTTCACAGATGCCGGGCCAGTCTCCGGTGAAGGGCTCGTGGATCACCCTGCTGTTGTTCGTCATGGTGACATTGACCGCCGACACGGCTCCCGTCAGCACGGCCTGACCACTCATGGCCAGATCGTCCGCATTGACATAGAGGATGGCGTTGAGCCTGGCGTTGTCGCGCATGGTCATCCTGCCAAAATGATAGAACAGCAGATCGTTGGCCCTGCCCCCGGCATTGACCTCCATCTGGTCGCTCAGGGTGAAGTCGCTCTTGAGGTAGAGCTGGGCGGCCTCGCCGCTATCGAAGATCAGCTTGTCATTCTGGCCGAGCTCCAGCCTGTCTATCCAGTGGCTGCCGCCACGAAAATAGAGGCGGATGTCGGAGGTGCTTTGATGCTTGAAGGTCTTGACGTAATTGGCCTGCAGGTAGCCATTGATGACGCCGTTGTCGCTCACTTCCAGGCTTTGGTGGAGCTGGAGCGTCAGATCGCTACGACTGCCCGCTGCCGTGATCCTGCCCTGCCCCTTCATCTGGAGGGCATAGACGCCGAGGGTACTTTGCCCCTGCAGGGTCATGACGCTGTTGTCCTCCACCGTCAGTGCCCTGATGGCCCAGTCCCCCGCCGCCATGGGCAGCTGGCTCTGTCCGCTCAGGCTGGCCCGGTCGAGATAGTGAGGCTGAAAACTGGCCGTGACATTGCCAATCGAGCTGGTCGAGAGTGCCAACCGGTCGTAGACGGTGACACTCGCACCGGACAGCTTGCCGTTGCCCGAGACCGTCAGATCGTCGACATGCAGGTTGCCATTGCCCTTGATGCCATCCGAATAACCCGTCACCTGCACCGTCTTGGCATAGACGGTCGCGCCATTGAGATCGAGCACGGCCCCGCCAGAGAGGGAGAGCGTCTCGAAGTGGTAGGTTTGCCCCGAGCGCAGGGTGGCCAGGCAGTTCTGGCTGCTCCAGTTGGCATTCCTGTATTGTCTGGCGGCGGGAGAGATGGTGCCGGTGCAGGCCAGGTTGTTCTGGCCACTGAAGCTGGGGAAGTCGCCGGGATTGGCCGGGAACTCGTCGGGATCGCCGATGAACACGAGATCCTTGAGGGGGCTTGCCAGGGCGCCGCTGACGTTGCAGTTGGAGATCCAGGTGCCCCCGTTCCAGTAGCCACCGTTATTGCAGTTGGCGTTAGGCTGGATGTTCTTGCGAATGAAGGGATAGCTGGTTCCCACCGTCGCGCTGGTGATCTTGCTTTCGTTGCTCATGGTCAGCACACCGGGAGCGGCGTGACTCTGGACCGGGTAGGCGAATGCCGCCATACACTGACTGGCGGCCTCGACCGAGGCGGAGCACCAGATCAGCGCCAGGCACAGGGCGGGACGAAAGCGGGGCATCATGGATTCTCACTCCTCACAGGCATCATCATGGCGTCACGCCATCGA
This sequence comes from Aeromonas bivalvium, assembly GCF_046078285.1. NCBI lineage: Bacteria > Pseudomonadati > Pseudomonadota > Gammaproteobacteria > Aeromonadales > Aeromonadaceae > Aeromonas > Aeromonas bivalvium. Next base: position 64,108 of record NZ_JBGXBV010000003.1, on the reverse strand, counting down.
AGGCTTCCGCCACCAGGGTGCGGCTGACGGCAAAGTCCGGGCTGGCGCTCCCCTGCGCTGCTGTACCACAGGAGCCCAGGCTGGTGAGCCGGTAGGTGATGCTGGTCTCGCCATCTCGCTGGGTCTGGATCTCGCTGCAGCTCACCGCCACCTGGCACCCCTGCAGACCGGGCTCGTCAAATGCCCGGGACGCAGCCACATTGGTGCAGGCGGCGGGCAACTCGGCGCCACTGCGATTGGGAAACAGCTGATAGAGGGCGATTTCCAGCCCGCTCTGGGCCGCCATCAGGGCCCGCACCCCGCGTACCTCCACCGTGTTCTTCTCGCCGCTGTCCACCAGGAAACGCCCCATGGCAGCCGCCAGCAGGGCCATGATGACGATGACGAAGAGGGCGACCATGATGGCGCTGCCGCCCTGGGGCGCCATGGCGCGGGGAGAGTCAGGGGACATTGAGCAGCTCCAGCTTGTGATTGAACAGCACCCGCTCGCCGCTGCGCTCAAATTCCAGCCGCACGCCCACCTCGCTCTGGTTGAAGGCCGCCGGCTCCCGGTAGAAATAATGGGAGGCGGGACGGATATGCTCCGCCATCAGCTGTGTGGTTTCGCCGCTGGTCAGGCTTTCGCCGAGGGGCTTGGCCATTTGCCAGAGGCTTCCCCCTCTCACGCAATAGAGCACCTGCTGGTTGGCAAAGTAGACGCGCCGGCCCGGTGAGTCCTGGGTGAAGGCACCATCCACCGTCAGCGACAGGGCCCCCGATGCCGGGCTGCCCACATCGGTCACGGCCGCCACGCATTGGCCATAGAGACACCCCTGTTCCAGGGGGAGAGCCGGGCTGGCCAGGGGATAGACGATGGCCAGGTCCCTGTCCTGTTCAGGCAGCACCTGCGGCGTCACCATGGTGAGCCCGGCGCTGACCGCCGAGCCCAGATAACGGCTGGCGGTGGCGATGGGCCAGAAGCGCAGGCAAGTGCCTTGATCCCCCGACATGCCAGCATCATCTTCCACCCGTACCGAACCCGGCACGGCGTCCCGCAACTCGCGATTGAGCCGCTCCATGGCGAAGCGGGCATCGCTCATCAGCTGCTCCCGGCGGCTGGCATCCCCGTAAATCTGGGTGCCGATGCCGATAAACTGGCTGGAAAACGTCGCCATGACCCCGAGCAGCAGGATCACCATCACCAGCTCCACCAGGGTGAAACCCGTTGCAACGCGCATCAGTAGTTCCCCCGATAGAGGGTGAAATCCACTTCGCTGCCATCCGGCAGCCGCACCGTCAGCGCCACCCGCTTGCCGATGGACTCGGCACCCAGGCCAGGGCTCCCGAACAGGGTGTCAGGGGTCACCGCTATCTTCACCTGATAGCGGCGATACTCCTGGTCGCTGACACCGGCCCCGGTCTGGGTAAACAGACTGGCATCCCGCCACTGCCCGCCGGTGTCGAAATCGTCCACGTCGTTATAGGCATAAGGAGCTGGCTCACCATCAGGGCCATAAAAGGTTGCTTGCCAGCCTGCAATAGCTGGCTCTGGTGGTTTTTGGTTACAAGAGGGCGTGTTGCGAGGACAGCTGCAATCACCATAAAACTGCCCGCTCACCGTCTCCCCGCAGCGATAGCGGCCGCCATTGTGATCCGAGTGTTCATCGAAGGATTTTTGCAATATCTCGCCAAGCAGTCGCTGGGCCAGCTGGGCGGCGCGCACCTGCTGCACCGGATCCACCGACTGGGGAGCCTGACTGATCAGCAGGCCGAGGATGCCGGTCAGCGCCACCGACAGCAGCACTATGCCGACAACAAGCTCTATCAGGGTAAAGCCGCAGGCGCGCTTAAGGGAGGGCATGGATATACCCCTCGGCCTCGATGCGCAGCAGGACTGACTCCCCCCCTCCGCTCACAGTCAGCTCGCAGCCGGCGGTGCAGGTCCCCAAGGGACGGCCACTGCGTTTATCGAAACTGAGTGATGTCTCGGGTGAGAGGACAATAGTGCCGGAAGCCTGCACCAGGCGGCCCCGCTCTCGCTGATTGGTAGTCCAGTTGTCGATCGGGCTGGCACTGCAGATGCCCACCTGGGTGAGGTGAGCGAAGCGGTTCGCCTCCAGCACCAACTGGGTGCAGCGTTCTGCGCCTTCGTTCATGTTGATGGTCTGCACCAGCCGCAGCCGCGCCACCAGCTCATCGCTCACGGTATGGATTTCAAAGCCGCCTTTGCCCAGCCATTTGGGCACGGCAAAGGCGGCCAGAATCCCGAGCAGCAGGATCACGATGACCAGTTCAATCAGGGTGAAACCTCTGCGCATTGCTCTCTCTCGTAGAAAAGAAAGGCGAGGCTTTTGGCCTCGCCTGACGCTATCAGTTACAGCCCGCCAGGGTGGTGGACGCGGCGGATGTTTCTGATGCTTCGGTGTAGTTCACGGTGCACTTGGAGCTGCTGGTCGAGAAGACGTAAGCGCTGCCGGACACTTGACCACTCCAGGAACCGTCAATGGTGACGGCATTCTTGATGCCTGCATCGGTTGCGGCCGGGTAGCCGTATACGACATCGATGCTGGTGCCGTCGCTGCTGTCGATCGAGCCGGAAGCCTCGCGCTCGATGCCTTCCAGTGCCGCCTTGCTGTAGACCAGCTGAGCCGAGCTGCTCACTGCGGCCTGTACCCCTTGGGCCGCGGCTTCCTTGGCATCATCCTGCAGATTCAGGAACTTGGGCGCGGCGGTGACCGCCAGAATGCCCAGGATGATGATCACGATCACCAGTTCGATCAGGGTAAAACCCGCCTGCTTTTTCATTACATTTTCCTCGATTTATCAATTGATATTGGTGGTTACCTGACCGGAGGCCGGCCGGTAGCTGAAACTCATGAACGCGTCCGTGCTCCCCTGCGGGTTCTGGTACTGTCCATCACTACCCTTACTCAGACTATTGACCAGGTAGTAGCGACAGACGGAGTCGAGGCCGTTACTGGATACGGTGGCATAGTATTTCAGGTCATTACCACTACCGCGCACCTCATCGAAGCTGGCGGTAGCCTTGGGGGGATTTTGCAGCAACCCATCCCAAATTCGCAGACAGCGCTGGGCCGTCAGATTGGCCGGGTCGACGTCGGTCGCCCCGCTCCCCGTCTCCATGGGGTAGCCGGGAGAGAGTTCGCCATTGGCTACCTGGCTATCCGTGGGGGTGGTCAGGTAGAAGCGGGTACCGTCGTAGAGCACGGTATTGCGCCCATCCTGCTTGGCTCGCCCCTCGGCCTCCCACTGGGCTCGCACTAGGGAGACCGCAGTGGCATAGCCACCTGAAACCCCTTCCACGCTCGCCTTCTTCGCCTCGTCGGTGACATCGAGAAAGCGCGGCAAGGCGGTCGCCGCCAGTATCCCCAGGATGACGATGACGATCACCAGCTCGATCAGCGAGAAACCCGCAGCCCCGCGGGGCAGGCTCCGGCCTGTGGTGGACTCTCTGGGCATGTGATGTGTCATGGCTCCTCCATAAGAAGCGGTATTATTTCATGTAGATATAAAAAAAGCATGTGACCCGGGCCCGATCCCGCGTCGCTCACCGCTCGGCCGACCCATCACGCCAGGGCACCAGGGTCCCATCGCCGAAGCGATAGTGCAGCCAGTGGCCCTCAAGCCCGATGAGGCAACCATCCAGGCGAGCGCGAAACTGCAACGCCAGCCCCCCTGGCGCTACCTCCCCCATGATGCCCTGCCACAGGTTGCGGCAGTCGGCAGATGGCGTGGTCAGCGGCGCCATCCCCAGGGGCCAGCCCCGCTCGTCAAACTGCCAGCCCAGCCCCTGGGCATGGAGCAGGGGCGGCCTGCGCTCGTCGAGCCAGAGGCCATGGAGGCGCTGCACCCGCTCGGCAAACTGCTGTCCCAGCAGGGTCAGCTTGGTGCCGATGGCCTGCTCGCGCTGGGTGTGATAGCCAGTCCCCAGGGTGGCCAGGATCACCAGCAACACCAGGATGGCGACCACCAGGCGGTAACCCGCCAGCCAGCGGACATCCTGCTCCCCTTGGCGGCTCACCGGCCCCCCCGCAGCGTGCTCATCCTGTCCCGCCCCATGGCAAGAGGGTGAAGAGGCTCTGCCCTGTCGTGGCTCGCCGGCCACCCCGCAGCGCACTCATCATGTCCCGCCATGGCAAGAGGGTGAAGAGGCTCTGCCCTGTCGTGGCTCACCGGCCACCCCGCAGCGCGCTCATCCTGTCCCGCCCCATGGCAAGAGGATGAATATCGTGGCTCACCGGCCACCCCTTACCGCGCTCATCATGTCCCACATGGGGGTGAAGATGCCCAGTGCCAGCACCAGCACCATGATCGCCACTATGCCGATCAGGATGGGTTCGATGCGGGCGGTGAGGCTCTTGAGGTCGTAATCCACCTCCCGCTCGTAATACTGGGCCGCCTCGTGCAGCAACTCGTCCACCTGGCCCGTCTCTTCCCCCACCGCGATCATCTGCATCACCAGGGGGGTAAAGAGGGTGCTGGCACCGGCGGTGCGCTGCAGGCTCTCGCCGCGCTCGATGCCGCCACGCATCTCGCGGATCCGCTCCGCCATGAAGGCATTGTCCACCGCATCGGCCACCAGTGTCAGTGCCTGATTGAGGGGGACCCCAGCCCTGAGCATCATGGAGAAGCTGCGGGCGAAGCGGGCCAGCAGGGAGCGATTGATGATGGAGCCGACGATGGGCAGCCCCAGCTGCCATCTGTGCCAGCACAGCTGGCCGCCCGGGGTGCGCACCCAGTAGCGCCAGCCCAGCACGCCCCCCAGCAGCCCGGCCAGCAGCAACCACCAGTAGTGAACGAAGAAGTGGGAGGTGGCCAGCAGGATCCGGGTGGCCAGGGGCAGTTCCACGCCGAACTTGGCGAACATGTTGGCGAAGACGGGGATCACCATGATGTTGAGGATCACCATGGCAATGCCGATGGCGACCATCACGAAGCTGGGGTAGCGCATGGCGGCCTTGATCCGCTTGCGGGTTTCCAGCTCCAGATCGAAGTAGTTGGCCAGCTGCAGGAAGGCCTCCTCCAGCTGACCCGTGTTCTCCCCCACATGGATGATGGCGACGAACAGGCTGCTGAACACCTTGGGGTGGCTCTGCATGGCACTCGACAGCGGCCGACCATTGCCCAGATCCTCCCCCAGCTGGTGCAAGGCCCGCTTGAGGGGCTTGCTGTGGGCGCTCTCCTCCAGCCCGGCGATGGCGCGCAGTATGGGCACGCCGGCCCGGGTCAGGGCATACATCTGGCGGCTGAACACCACCAGTTCCTCCAGCGGCACCCTGGCCTCGAACAGGCGGGACAAGTTGATCTCCCCCCCGCCGCTGCGGCGCTCCCTCAGCTCGGTGGGCATGATGCCACGGCGCATCAGGCTGTCGGCGGCAGCCAGTTCGCTCGCCGCCTCCAGCACGCCGCTGACCGCCTTGCCGAGCTTGTCGCGTCCCTTGTATGCGAAATTGGCCATGGCTTAACCCAGATCCTCGGCCAGACGCAGCACCTCATCCACCGAGGTGATGCCGCGGCGGGCATAGTCGAGGGCGGTCAGGGCCAGGGGACGGTAGTGGGGATGCTGGCGCGCCGCCCTGGCGAAGCCTTCGGCATCATTGCGGCGCAGGGCATCCATCATCCCCTGATCCAGCTCCAGCAGCTCGTACACCCCGACCCGGCCGCGATAGCCGGTGAAGTTGCAGCTCTGGCAGCCGCGCCCCTTGTGATAGCTGTACTGGCCAGACGCCTCGCCCGAGAGGGCGGTGAGCCAGCTCACCTGCCCCTCGTCCGGCGCCCGGGTCTCGCGGCAGTGCTCGCACACCCGCCGCACCAGCCGCTGGGCCACCACGGCGCGCAGGGCACTGGCCACCAGATAGCCTGGCGCCCCCATGTCGATGAGGCGCAGGGCGCTGGTGATGGCATCGTTGGTGTGCAGGGTGGTGAGCACCAGGTGCCCCGTGATGGCACCGCGCAGGCCTATCTCCACCGTCTCGTTGTCCCGCATCTCCCCCACCAGCAGTATGTCCGGATCCTGACGCAGGGTGGAGCGCAGCACCTGGGAGAAGGTGAGCCCTATCTTGGGGTTGACCTGCACCTGGTTGATGCGGGGCAAGCGGTACTCTACCGGGTCTTCTACCGTGATGATCTTCTGGCTCGCCTCGTTCAGCTCTGACAGGGCGCCGTAGAGGGTGGTGGTCTTGCCGCTGCCGGTCGGCCCCGTCACCAGTATCATGCCGTGGGGCCGTTTGAGCTGGCGGCGAAAACGCGTGAGGATCTCGGGGGGCATCCCCGTCTCCTCGAGGGAGAGGATGCCGGCGCTCTGATCCAGCAGTCGCATCACCACGGACTCCCCATGCTGCACCGGCATGGTGGACAGTCGCACGTCCACGTCGCGCCCGCGCACCTTCATGGCGAAGCGGCCATCCTGGGGCAGCCGCTTCTCTGAGATGTCGAGCCCGGCCACCAGTTTCAGGCGCAGGACCAGGGCCTGGGCGATGCGCACCTCGTTGAGGAGATTCTCGTGCAGCACGCCGTCGATGCGCTGGCGGATGCGCAGCACCTTCTCGTCGGGCTCGATATGGATGTCCGAGGCGCCGACCTGCACCGCGTCCTCGAACAGGGAGCGCAGCAGCTTGGCCACGGTCGCCTCCCCCTCGTTGCCCCCCTCCAGGTTGCTGGATCCCAGTTCGAAGCCGGCATCCTGATACTCCTCGTGCAGCTGCTCGGCGAAGCTCTCTATCTCGCGGGTACGGCGATAGAGGCGGTCGAAATAGTCGAGCAACTGGCCCTCACGGGCCACAGCGAGGCGCATCTCCCGCGGCCGCAGCAGGTTGGCGATGGCATCCAGTGCGCTCAAGTCGGCGGGGTCCGACATGGCCACCGTCACCTCGTGCTCGTTCTGGTTGACCGCCAGGGCGCGATAGCGACGGGCCTGCACCTCGGGCAAGAGGGCGACCGCCTTGCCGTCTATGGTGAGGTTGTTGAGGTCGAAAAAGGGCACCCCGAGCTGACGGGCCAGGAATTGCAGCAGTTGCACCTCGCTGATGAAGCCCAGATCGATGAGGGTGGTACCCAGCTTGCGACCGGTCTGACGCTGCTGTTGCAAGGCGAGTTGCAGCTGATCGTCCGTGACGATCTGCTCTTGCACCAGCAGATCGCCCAGGCGCATCTTCAGTCTCGGTTGTGCCATGAAAACTCCGTGTTGTGAGCCGGCGCCCCGGCGCCGACCCGCTCAAATCGATGACTGCGGCCAATGGCCGCGATCAGGCATGCACCTTGTTCAGGGCCCCAGCTGCGCCAGACGCTGGCCGAGCCAGGCCTGGGAGGCTTCTCCCAGGTTGCCGTGCAACTGGGCATTGCGATAGGCATCCCGGGCGCGCTCGCCATGGCCCTGGCCATCCTCGGCGATCCCCAGCCCTAGCCACCAGCGCCCCTGATCCGGTTGCACCCGCAGCAGCCGGACATAGAGCTCGGCCGCCTCGGCATTCTGCCCCAGCTCCTGGCTCAGGCCGGCCCAGGTCGCGTAATAGTCGAGGTTGCTGGCCAGGGGGGGCCGAGCGCCACCGAGCCAGGCGAGAGCCCCTCGCTTGTCCTCTTCAGCCAGGGCCAGACGGGCCCGCAACAGGCGAAAATCGGCCTGATCCGGCTGGCGACGAATGCCCTCCTCCAGCAGGGCGCTCGCCTCGGCGAGGCGACCCTGGCCATAGAGCAGGCCCGCCAGCTGCTGCCTGGCCTGTTCGTTGTCCGGCGTCTGGCGAAGCAGGGCGCTGAACTGGGCCTCGGCTTCGCTCAGCTCCCCCTTGACCAGGGCCGCGTTGGCCTTGCGTTCGCTCAACACCGCGAACTCGGCCGGGCTCAGCTCCACCGTCTCTATCTTGAGGGAAGGGGCGCGGCGTGGCGCAGGTTCGGGCGCCGCCTCGACGGCGAGCTCGGCATGGAGATCCGGCTGCAACTCGGCATCGCTCGGCTCTCCATCCTGCCACTGGGGCTCATCCATCTCGTCGAGATCCGCCCCCTCGTCTGTCTGTGCCTGCGCCAGAGGATCGGGACTGGCCTCACGCGCCCAGGTCGTCGCCGCTGCCTGGGTCGAGGCGTCAGCAGACAGGCCAGGCGCTGGCTGCGCCTCTGCCGGTGGCAGTGGGATTTGCGGCGCCAGCTCGGATACGGACGAACCTGGCAAGGGGGCCTGTTCACTGGGCAATGACACCGGAGGGAGGACGACAGCCTTCAGATGGCTCCTCTCCTGCTGCTGTTGCCAATAGAGCCAGCTGCGCCAGCTCAGGATGCCGAGGGCCAGGCCGCAGATCAGGGTGAGCAGCAGCATCCACCAGCCCTGGCCCCGGGCGGGCGCCACATAGACGGCGGCGGGCTCGCCACTGCCCTGACGGCGCTCGAGATCGGTCAGCATCTTGTTGATCACACTCACCACCAGACTCCTGCCCGTTGCATGAAAAATAGGGGTTCACTCATTCGGTTCATGGCCAGATCCCGTAGAGCAGGGCGGCTGCCAGACCCAGTACCAACGCCAGCCAGCGCCCTCGCCAGGGACGGCTGGCATCCTCGGTATCCCGGATGGCGAGCCACACCTGGGCGGGCAGGATGCGCCGCACCCCTTCGCCGTAACCCACCATCAGGCTCTTCTGGGCCAGCACATTGATGAGGCGGGGGATGCCGCGGGAGGCGCGCCACAGCAGGCGCTGGGCCGCCCTCGACCAGAGGGGGGCACCGCGATAGCCGGAGACGTGCAGCCTGTGCTCCAGATAGGCCCGCGCCTCATCCTGGCGCAGGGGACGCAGGGCATAGGAGAAGCCGATGCGTTGACGCAGCTGGCGCAAGTGGGGCTGGGCGAGGCGCCCGTCCAGCTCGGGCTGGCCGAACAGCACCACCTGCAGCAACTTGCTCGCCTCCGTCTCCAGATTGCCAAACAGGCGGATGGCCTCCAGGGTTTCGTCCGGCAGGGCCTGGGCCTCGTCGAGCAGCACCACCACCCGACAGCCCTGCTGGTGCAGGCCGATGAGGTGGCGATGGATCCGATCCGTGATGTCCAACTCGCTCCCTTCCTGCACCGCGAGCCCCAGCTCCAGGGCCAGGGCGATGCGCAGCTCCGCCGGGGTGAGGTGGGGGTTGGGCAGCCAGGCGAGTCGCACCGGCTGTTGTTCGGAGCCAATTTCGGCCAGCAGCTTGCGGCAGAGCAGGGTCTTGCCCGTGCCCACCTCGCCGGTCACCTTGATAAAGCCCTCCCCCTGGCCCAGGGCCCAGTGCAGCACCTGCAGCGCCTCCTCATGGGGGGGCAGCCCGTAGTAGAACCCCGTGTTCGGGGTGAGGGCGAAGGGGGGCTCCTGCAGACCGAAATGGCTCAGGTACATGGCGCCCCCCTGCCGGGCAGGGGCGACGGGACGCACGGCGTCACCACTCACCGATCCCGGGCTGGGTACCATTTGTCCAGCAACTCGGAGGAGCGTTGCAGCTCTTTTTGCCAGGTGTCCCTGGCCACCACGGTCGGCTTGAGCAGGATCACCAGCTCCACCTTGCGGTTGCTCTCGCTGCGGTTGGTGAAGGCCTCGCCGACCCAGGGGATGTCGCCGAGCAGGGGCACCTTGCTCACTATCTCCTGCTTCTTGGTCTCCATCAGGCCGCCGATGACGATGATGTCGCCGTCGTTGGCCTGCACCACGGTATCGGACTCGCGGATCGAGCTCTTGGCCAGGGGCAGCACTAGGGGGTTGGCGGTGCCGACGCTGATGGTCTTCTGCTGCTCCTGGGTGTCGATGACAGAGGGGTGTATGTGCAGCAAGACCCTGTCCTGTTCGTCGATCTGCGGGGTCACGTCCAGGGCGATGCCCGAGAAGAAGGGGGTCAGCTCCACGTTCGGGTAGACCTGATCCTGGTTGCTGCTGCTGGTGATGGTGGTGGAGGCGTCGGTGACGAAGTATTCGTCCGTGCCGACCTTGATCACCGCCTTCTGGTTGTTGGTGGCCGTCACCCTGGGGCTCGACAGGGTATTCACGTCCCCCTGGGTCTTGAGCAGGTTGACCGCCACATCGAAGTTGCCGTCCGAGATGGTGAAGCCGGCGCCGCCGCCCAGGGCCTTGAAGATGGTGTTGGTGCTGGCGGCGACCGTGTTGCCCACCAGGCTGCCGATGCCGGTGACCCCCTTGCTGCCACCGTCCCAGGTCGCGGAGAGGCCGTTCCAGTCCACCCCCTGCTCATAGCCCTCGTTCAGGGCCACCTCCAGGATGCGGGCCTCCAGCACCACCTGGCGCTTGAGGTGCGACTCGGACTGGTTGAGGAACTCCCGCACCGCCTTGAGCTCCTTGGGATAGGCGCGCAGGGTGACCAGGCCCGCCTGGGGACTGGTGATCACGGCCCGCCCCTCCCCCTTGCCGATCAGGGTCTGCAGGGATTCCTTGAGATCGGTCCAGTAGTCGGTGTTGGTGTCCGTCTCTATCTGGGTGCCGTTCTGCTGGCCACTGCTGGAAGAAGAGCTGTTGTTGAAGCCGTTGCCGTTCAGGCTGGTCTGGCTGTCGTTGTTGAAATTGTTGTTGCTGCCGCTGTTGGGGTCATTGGCGGTCACCCCCCCTGTGCTGATGGCGGTACGGGACTGGCCGCGACGCGCCATCATCAGGTAGTTGACCGGTATGGTCTCGGTGCGCAGCCCGGCCGGATAGATGTGATAGACCGGGCCCTTGCGCTGCACGTCGAAGCCATACATATCTGCCACCACGGACAGCACCTCGGGCAGGGTCACATCCTTGAGCTCGAGGGAGATGAGCCCGGCGACCCCGGGATGGACCGCCACGCTGTAGCGGGATCCCTTGAACAGGGAACCGAAGAAATCCACCGCCTCCACGTCATGGGCGGCGATGCGCAGCCGCTTCTCCGGCACCGCTGCGGGCAGGGCGGGACGATTGAGGGCCAGCAGCTCGTTTTGCACCGAGCTTGGCACCGTCAGCGCCTGGGCCTGGGCGTTGCGCTGCTGTTCGAGACGGGCGTCGAGCAGCGCCTCCTTGGCCGAAGTCGGTTCCGGATGACGATAACTGGTACAGCCAGCGGCCAGCACGGCGAGGGAGATCACACAGAGTCGATGTCTTTTCATGAAATGAGAATGCCCTGACTGAGAATTCGAAGTGGCGCGCGGCGCCGACATGGTGAGGGGTCGGCTCATCGCAGGATACCGCCGGCAAACAGCGCCAGCCGCAGGCGCTTGCCACCCTTGTCCAGCAGCACGGCGTCGGCGTCTATTCCCACCAGCCGATAGCCGTTGATGCTGTCCCCTATCCGGTAGCTCTGGCCGTCGAGCACGGCCCGGGCGGGCCCGTTGCCCAGCATGATGCTCTGCAACCTGGGCAGGCCGCGGCCCTGGCTGGCGCTCCCCTGTCCCGCTGGCGCCTCCAGGGGCTGAGTCGGATCCCTCAGCACCTCCGCCTGGACGACAGGCGATAACAACAAAATAAATATCAGCAACTTAACCACGAATAAACTCCCGACTGGTGCTCAAGGTGTATATCTCCATCTCCACCTGTGCGCCGGGGTGAGCCTGCACCCGATAGTCGAACAGCCGCCAGTAGAAGTGGCGCGGCAAGGCTTCCAGCGCCTTGAGATACTGATACACATCGAAATAGTTTCCCTCCAGCCGCAGGCGGATCCCGTGCTTGAACAGGTTGCTGCTCTGCTCCCCCGCCATCAGGGGAGTGGGGGCTATGCTGGTCAGGGCCACCATGTGCAGGCGGGAAGATCCCGCCAGCAGGCTCTCCAGCACGGCGGCCATCTCGTTGGCCGGGATCAGATCCACCGTCTGGGCCTTGAGCTCGCCATCGAGGCGCGCCAGCTGCCCATCGAGCTCGGCTAGCTGGCGGCGCACCCCGAGGTTGGGATCCCGGTTGAGCCTGGCCTGCTTGCCCTGGTTCTCGAGCCCCATGATCTCCAGGTCCCGCTGGGCGGTGACCAGGGCCTGCCTGTCTTGCTCCAGGCGCAGCTGGGCCCCTTCCAGCCAGCCGTAATAGAGGACGGCGAACAGCAGGATGAGGCCGGTCAGCAGGATCAACACCCGCTCGCGCTGGCTCAGGGCGGCCACCCGATCGCCATATGCTTGCCAATGGGCTCTCATCAGGGGGTCTCCCGCGCGATACCGCTCAACTGAAACTGCAGCCGCCCCGCCGGGTCGCGGCTCAGGGTCAGCTCACCAAACTCTTTTCCCGCCAGGGTCGGCATCTGCTTGAAGCGATTGACCCAGGCCGGCACGTCCTGGCTGCTGCGCGCCACCCCGGCCAGATTGATGCGCCCCTCGTTGACCTCGATCCGCTCCAGGGCCAGCCTGTCGTTGGCCAGCCGGGCCAGATCCGACATGATGCCGGCATAGCCCTGGGACTTTTGCAAAGAGAGGCTGCCAAGCTGGCTCATCAGGCCCTGCTTGGCACTCAGTTCGTCCCGCTTCTGGGCCAGCTGGCGCTGGAGCACCGGATCGGCCTGATGACGGGCCAGGGCCGCGTCCAGGCGCTTGGCCTCGCCCCGCTGCACATCCAGGGCCAGCCGCACCTGGGCCAGCTCACGGCCGACCCCCTGCTGCTGCCAGAGCGTCCAGCCCCCCAGCCCGACCAGCAGCAGGGTCAGCAGACCCCAGGCCAGCACCATCTGGGGCAGGCCGGCCCACTGGCGGCGTGGGTGAAACTCGGGACCGTAGAGGTTAAGGGTGCGTTTCATCACGACCTGGCTCATGAGGGGTCTCCCAGGGCGGCGCCGTCATAGACGGACAGGTACGCGACCCCATAGCAGAGGTTGACGCTCTTTTGCACGACCCGGCTCATGAGGGGTCTCCCAGGGCGGCGCCGTAAGCTGGCAGGTATTCGACCCCGGCCAGCACCGCCTTGTTGGCCATGGCGGACACCGGCAAGGCGAAGGTCTGCTCCATGTGGCGCACCAGGGTGCCGATGAAGGGCGAGGCGATGGCGAGCTGCAAGGCACCGGGCTCGGGCAGCTTGAGCTGACCGGTCAGGTAATCGAGGGAGCGCTGGATCTCCAGCATCAGGCTGTCGAGCTGCATGGGTGTCGGCTCCTGCTCGCCGGTCAGGGCGGCGAATCCGCGCAGCTGGCGCGAGAAGCAGAGTCCCCCCTGGTGGAATACCAGCAGCTGCAGATCCTGGCCTCTGGCTTGCCACAGCAGCATGCGCACCCGGCTGTCCCGCTCCTGAAGAGAGGTGAGCGCCAGCTCGTCATGCTGTATCGTCTCCAGCCGCGCCACGGCGTTGACGGCATCGGCCACCAGCCGGATCCGGCTCTTGGGCACACAGATCACATTGATGCGCGCCTGGCCGGCCGGCGGCGTCGGCAGATCCACATAGTCCATCGCCAGTTGCATTATCGGCTCGCTGACGTAATCCTTGACGGCCCAGGGCAGGGCCCCGGCCATTTCGGCCTCGGGCACGGCGGGCTTGTCGATCTGGACCTGCTGGCAGAGCGAGGCGGCCAGGGCGACCCGCACCCGGGACTTGGCCAGGCCATGGCGCGAAAACAGCTCGGCGATGGCGACGGGCCACTCCTGCTGGCTATTGACGCTGCGGGTCGCGAAGATGGGGGGATCCTGCAGGGCGGCCAGCATGACCCTGTCCTGGGCCAGCAGCAACCCGACCCGGCTCCCCTTGGGCTTTGCGGAGAAGAAGGCTGTCATCGTGATAGATACCTGGCCGCTGAAAACGGATTAAACCTTAACATATACAGTGAATTAGCCTCTATATAAATGACGAACGACCAAGGCAGACTGCCCTCGCCGCTGCACGCCATCCATCACCCCCTGCTGGACCAGTACGGGGTCAGCCTCTGGTGCAAGCGCGATGATCTGATCCACCCCCGCCTCTCGGGCAACAAGTGGCGCAAGCTCAAGTACCAGCTGGTGCAGGCCAGGGCAGAGGGCAAGCGCCGTCTGGTCTCGTTTGGCGGCGCCTACTCCAACCATATTCACGCCCTGGCGGCGGCTGGGCGCCAATCAGGGCTACACACGACCGGTATCATACGTGGTGAGCCCGCCGCCGTCAGCAATCCCACCCTGACCGATGCCAGAAGCTGGGGCATGGAGCTCATTTTCGTGGATCGCCAGAGCTACCGCCGTCGCCAGGATCCCCACTGGCTGGCCCAGTTCCAGGGGCCGGACACCCTGCTGATCCCGGAAGGGGGCAGCGCCCCCCTGGCCCTGCCCGGGGTCGCCGAACTGGTGGACGAGATGCCCTTCTCCCCGGATCTCTGGGTGCTGCCCTGCGCCAGCGGCGGCACCCTGGCCGGGCTCGTCTCGGGCAGACGGGAGGGCCAGCGGATCCTCGCCATCGCCGTGCTCAAGGGGGCCGACTTCATCCGTGACGAGGTGTGCCGCCTCCATCCCGCCGCCGCCCTTGATCCTCACTGGCGCATCGCCCTCGACCACCATGATGGCGGCTACGCCAAGTTCAGCCCGGCGCTCTGGCACTGGGTGCAGCAGTTCAGCGCCGAGACGGGCCTGCCGCTGGAGCCCATCTACAGCGGCAAGGCGATGTGGGGCCTGTTTCGCGAGCTGGCGGCCGGGCGCATCCCCAGAGGCAGCCGCATCGTCTTCCTTCACACCGGCGGCCTGCAGGGGCTGGCCGGGCTCAGGGAGCAGGGGCGGATCTGATCCCTCAGGGGCGGGCCATGGGCTCTGGCTCGCTGAACCAGGGCCCCTGGCCGCCATAGACCCCCAGGTGGCGCAGCATCTTCCACTCCTCCTGGCTCTCCACCCCCACGGCGATCACCCTGGCCTGGGTATTGGCACAGCCACCCACCAGGCTGCGCACCGCCATCTGGTTGACCTGACGACTCTGGATCTCCCGCACCAGGCTGGGGTGCAGCCGCAGGAAGTTGATCTCGAACTCCTTGATGTACTGGGTGCTGACCACGTCCTGACCCGCATGGTCGATGGCCAGCTGGCAGCCCAGCATGCGCAGGGAGCGCAGCGGCCGCTTGAGAGCCTCGTAGTGGCGGGTCACCTGGGCCTCGGAGAGCTGCAGCACCAGGCGCTCGTTGGTCCTGCGCGGCAGCTGGAACAGGGCGAAGAAGAGCCAGCGCTGGAACTCGCGATTGAGCAGGCTCTGGGCGCAGAGGTTGAGGGTGATGGGGGGGCTCGTCTCGTCGCCCCCCCGCAGCAGCAGCAGGGTCTGCTCCGTCACCAGCCGATCCAGGGGCAGCAGCAGCCCCGTCTTCTCGGCCATGGGAATATAGACCCCCGCCTGCAGGGGCCGCCCCTGCTCGTCCAGGATCCGGGTCACTATGTCCTGCTGGACGACAGGCGCCCCCTGATCCTGCTGCACCCCCTGGCGATAGAAGTCGATGCCCCTCTCCTCCAGCCGACGGCTGAGCAGGCTGCGCCAGCGCACCGTGCCCTTGCTGCTCGGCTCCAGGCTGAGGCGCTTCTCGTAGAGGAACCAGCCGCTGTGGCCCTGCAGGCGGGCGCTCTTGAGGGCCAGCTCCGCCTCCTCCTGCACCTTGAGCAGGCTGTCGTTGGCCTGGTAGCAGACGGCGCCGATGAACACGGCTGTCTCCGGGTTGACCCCCTGGGGCCAATGCAGCCGTTGCAGGCTCTTGAGCAGCTGGCCAGCCCCGTCCACCATCTCGCTCTCCGCCATGTTGGGCAGCAGCACGGCAAAGGCCTGACCGCCGTAGCGGGCCTGCAGGGCGCCGTTGTGCTTGCGCACGAAGGTGCCGATGGAGGCGCTCGCCTCCTGCAACAACTCCCGTACCTGGCGGGCATCCTCCTCGAAGTCGAACTCCTCCAGGCAGGCCAGCTCGATGAGCAGCACACCGCCGCTCATCACGTTCGCCTCCATGATGGCGCTCTCCAGCCTATTGTCGAAGAAGAGGCGGTTGCCTATGCCTATGTCCTTGTCGACAAAGGCATTGCTTCGGATGAAGTTGTCAAAGCGGCTGCGCTCCTTGCGGGCATCGGCCAGTTCGGCAAGCAGCTTGTCGAGGGCACCGCTGGCGGAGACGGGCCACTCCTCGGCCGGATCGTGGGCCAGCTTGGCCAGCTTGCCATCCAGGATCAGCTGGCCGCGCAGGGCCAGCAGCTCGGCCCCCCTCAGCTGCAACCGCAGCCAGCGAATGGAGTACCAGAGCCCGAACACCACGATGAGGATGCCAAGGGAGATGCCGGACATGGCCTGGATCGAATATTCGAACTCCTTGAAGGGGCGCTCGAGCTTGAAGTCGGCCACCAGGCCGGGCTGGCGGGAGAGCTGACGCTGATAGGGGATCAGCAGGCTCTCGTCCTCCTGATACTGGACGTCGCGAAACCAGTAGATGCGCTGCTTGCCC
Organism: Aeromonas bivalvium; assembly: GCF_046078285.1. Lineage (NCBI taxonomy): Bacteria > Pseudomonadati > Pseudomonadota > Gammaproteobacteria > Aeromonadales > Aeromonadaceae > Aeromonas > Aeromonas bivalvium. The sequence continues at coordinate 47,815 of NZ_JBGXBV010000003.1, read as the reverse complement.
TGATGGACCTCCAGCTCGACCACCCGGGCCGAGCGCAGCAGGGTCGGCAGCCAGCGGGTGAGATCCCTGTGGTCATCGGCCACCTCCAGCTGCTTGTCGAGCACCTCCACCAGGGAGCTGACCTTGTTCTGTTGCAGCTCGAAGCCGAGCTGGCGAAAACTGAATACTCCCCCCAGCAGCACCATGGTCATGGCCGCTATCACGCACAGGGTGATGAAGGAGACGAGTTGTGTGGTGAGTTTCATGGGCCTTCCGTATGCACCAACGTCCGTGTTGACTCATGGTAACAGCCGGACCCATGGCCGCCTATGGACGGGGATCCCACTGCTGAGATTAAGGGGCGCGAGCATAATCAATCGCGGCATGAATACCAAGGCGATTGGGGATGACCGGATGGGGGAAGGCACAAAGAAAAATGGTCCCGCAGAGGGGACCAAAACACTCATATCAAAACTAACACTCTGTGCTACTGACAAAACATACAGATACAGGAGTATTGAACACACGGTGAGTCAAACCGCACGGCTACTCTACCCAGTTCAGATAAGCTGGACAATTGTCATTTCTGACAGGTCAGCGATTGAATCTCGAACAAACCATCAAATAAAATTAATGTTTATCAAAAGGTTATTGCATCGTGCTTAAAACGCGATCAGGCTCATTCAAATTGATACAGCTAATCTTTATGATGGTTAAATCTCAATCGAGTCACCTTTTTCCCGACAGAAGGTTCCCCCATGTCAAGACAGACGCCGTTATGGATTTCCCTGGGGCTCTTCTGTACGCCTCCCCTGCTGCTCTTGCTGCTCGGGCCCCTGCTCACCAAGCCCCTGACCCACCATCTGCTCAAGGCAAAGGAAGAGGAGCTGCTCGCCTATCAAGCGGAGCGCAGTCAACTGCTCAGCCATGACCTCCTCGCCCAGCTGTCCCGTTTCAAGTTCGATTGCGGGCCACAGGACATGGCGCTGCTGCGATCCCCCGACTATTACAACCGCCACATTCGCTTCGCCGCCCTGCAACCGGCCAAGGGTCAGGGGTGTTCTACCCTGGGCCCCCAGTGGCCCTTCGTGCCCGAGGTCAAGTTATCCCCCTCTGCCGATTTTCAGCTCACCAGCACAGCCCCCAGGTTCGATACCGAGCGAGAGATGCTTGTCTATGCGCGGCGCAATGACAATCTGGCCTACTGGGTGCTCGACAGCAGCTGGAGCCACGAGCTGTTGAGAACCCCCTGCAAGGGGTGCTTCTACCTGGAGTTCAACCACAAGGATCCCGCCCTGGCCGGCCTCTTCTTCCCCCGGGGCAACAAGCAGATCCGGGCAGAATCCAGCCCGATCAGCACTGTCTATTTCGACAACCAGCATCAGGTGGAGCAGACCCTGCTGGCCGGTCAGGCCCTGCGCCAATACGCCGCCAGCCAGATCCGCCGCTATGGCCTGCCCATCAGCCTCTTGCTGGGGCTGGGGTTGGTGCTGACTTACTGGCTGCTGCGCAACTACCGCAACTCCCTGGATGGCCTGCTGCGGCTCGCCATGCAGCGGGGGGAGTTCATCCCCTTCTACCAGCCCATCGTCGACAGCCGCAGCCACGAGGTGGTGGGGCACGAGGCCCTGATCCGCTGGCGGCGCAATGACAGCTTCGTGCCCCCCGGCGCCTTCATCGACTACGTGGAGCGCCAGGGGCTGATCGTGCCCATCACAGAGCAGCTGGTGCGCCAGGTGGTGGCCGATCTCGAGCAACTGCCGCCGCCCCAGTGGGTCAGCGTCAACCTGGTCGCCGCCCACGTCGAGCACAGCTACCTGGACGAGATGCTGCAACGGCTGCGCTGGCCGGACCCCGACCGCCTCACCTTCGAGCTGACCGAACGCATCCCCATCACGGACATGCAGCGGGCGGCCCGCGAGATGGCCAACCTGGGCCTGCGGGGTTATCACTTCAAGATCGATGACTTTGGCACCGGCTACGGCGGCTTCGCCTACCTGCAACGGCTCGGGATCCGCCGCATCAAGATAGACAAGATGTTCGTCGACACCATAGGCACCCAGGATCTCAAGCGCAGCGTGCTCGACGCCATCATCGCCTTCGGCCGCGAATCAGGGATGGAGATGATAGCGGAGGGGGTCGAGAGCCAGGATCAGATAGACTACCTGGCCGAGCGGGGCGTCTACCTGATCCAGGGTTATGCCTTCGCCCGGCCCATGCCCATCGCCGAGCTGCTCCACTGGCAGCCGCCAGTGAAGGCGACGGCGGCGATGCACGCCAGCGGGGCCTGACGGCCCCGGGCTCTCACTCGCAGATGAGGTTCTTGCCGAGGGCCTTGGCGCGATAGAGGGCGCCATCGCCCCGGTTGAGCAGCTGATGGGAGCCCTCCCCCGCCAGATACTCCGCCAGCCCCAGGCTCAGGGTGATGGGCAGGGGCGAGTCGAGCCCCACCTCGGCGATATGGGCCCGGATCTTCTCCGCCACCCGGCGCGCCTCCGCCAGATGGGTGCCTGGCAGGATCAGGATGAACTCGTCGCCGCCCCAGCGGGCTAGGGTGTCTATCTCCCTCAGCTGCCCCTTCACCTGGTTCGCCAGGGCGATCAGGGTCAGATCCCCGGCGCCATGGCCATACAAGTCGTTGATCTGTTTGAACTCATCTATGTCGAGGGTCACTATGCTCAGGGGCTGGTTGAACCGCTTTGCCCGCTCGCACTCGTGGCGCAGGGTCTGCTCCAGCCGATAGCGATTGGCGACCTGGGTCAGGGCATCGGTCTCCGCCAGGCGGCGGTTCTCCTCCACCTGATGCAACAGCGCCTCGTTGGCATGGCGCAGCTCCTGGGTACACTCCTCCACCAGCAGGGAGAGGGACTTGTTGGTGGACTCCAGGGTTTCGAAATAGAGCCGCTTGTCGTGGATGTTGCGATGGGCCCCTATCATGCGGGCTGGGGTCCCGTCCTGATGGCGGGCCACGATATGGCCGCTGTCCTCGATCCACAGATAGTCGCCGCCACTGGTACGGCAGCGATACTCGATGCGGTAATGGGGACTACGACCGGCCAGGTAATCGTCGAAGTGGGTCATGACCCGGCCCAGATCTTCCGGGTGGATGAGGGATTCCCAGGTGAGCACGTCGTTGTCCAGACTGTGGGGCTCATACCCCAGCATGCGATACCAACCGGCGTTGCGATAGACGTAACCCGAGTCGACGTGCCAATCCCAGATACCGTCGCTGACCAGATCTATGATGGTTTGCACCACCTCGTCGCAGAGGTCGGGCAGCAGCGGATCCCTCTGTCGATAGCTCTCCTCATTCATGATGCCATCCTTGCTCACACTCATGGGGCGATTTGCTGGGATCAAGTGTAGGGGCTGGCACCGGAAAAAGAGGGGAGCCAGCGCCCATATTGCGCAGCCTGTCGCGGGTTATGATGCGCTTGAATCTCAATCCTCCCGGGGGATCCAGAGGATAGGGCGCCATTCGGGCGGAAAGGAGGGGCCCGATCAGGCCCCCTTGGGAGAAGGGTCAGTCGGAGAGATAGTATTCCACCGTGGAAACCACCCGCACCTTCTTGATATAGGGGGTGCTGGAGTCGCGATTCTCCACCGTGAACTGGCCCTGGTTCGCGGTGCGGATCTTGCCGAGCCGACTGGCGGAATCCTTGGCAAACTTGTCGGCCACCTCCCGCGCCGAGCGGGTCGCCTCCTCCACCATCTGCGGCTTGAGCTCGTTGAGGCGGGTGAAGATGAACTCGGTCTGCTGATAATCCTGACCGGCGAAGGCGATGCCCTGCTGGCCCAGCTCGGCGATGCCGTTCATCAGCTGGCGCACCCTGTCCACCTGGCCGGAGCGCACCGTGATGGTCTGGGCCGCCGTGTAGCGAAACGCGCTCGCCTCGGCGCCGCCATAGGGCTGGGCCAGCTTGTCGGTGACGGCGGGAGGCGCTATCAGTATCTCCTCCTCGGCCACGCCGTTGAGCTTGAGATAGGCCAGAATGGCGGCCGCGCTCTTGCCCATCTCGCCATAGAGGCCGGGCAGCTCGTTGCTGGCGCCGGAAAAACGGATGGGCCAGACCACGACATCGGCCTGCACCTCCTTCTCAGACAACCCCTTCACCGACACCCGCCGCTCATACTCCTTGGCCTTGAGCAGGCTGTTGCCGCCGATCCAGGCCATGCCCAGCAGCCCGACCAGCAGCAGGCTGCCGAGGGCGAGGGACGATTTCACGCTCTGTTCCATAACAAACTCCCCATCAGGTGGTGTCTTGTGACCAGCCGTTCCTTAGTTGTATCAGAAGTTGTACCAGAACCCGGTCCCCCCGCCAGCCCGGGCGCCCACTCCTTGGGCGAAGGCGAGGAAAAGTGGCGTCATACGCGACATATTGCGGCGGCAGAAAGGCGGGTAGGAGATAAAGCGGCGCCGGGGAGATGATCGCCAGCCATGCCGATTCGATTGACGGCAAAAGCAGTCAGCCACCTAGGTTCGATTAGCGAAGCGTCATCGGACAGCGGTAACGGCATTGCTCCCTTCTCCCGTTTATTAAAAAAGGAGGAGAAGGGCTGGGGATAAGGGGCAGGAAAAAAGAGATTACGCGGTAAACGTTGGGCTTAACTACGCTCAGCCACAACCTACACAATCGGTAGGTTGGTGCCGAGCCTGCGAAGCCCAAAATACGAGATGAAATAAATGTGTTATCTGTCGAATCAATATGTACATGTGGTTAGTGAGTCCAGTAACTTTCTGCGAGATATGAAAACTACATCTGTTAACTTACGTAAGTACCCACCGAACTCCATATCGACATCATCAATTCCCGGCCAAAAAAAAGGAACCTTTTCATTTCTCAAGCTTTCAATAAACATGATGTGAGTTAGTGCCAAGACTATTCTAGGGAAGTTTGATGGCTCATTAAAATTATTCTTTAAAAGATGTACAATCAGATGCCTATTAAAATCATTCATTTTCCCATCAGCCTGACTTGACTTGTATAATACCAAGGAAAAGAAAATTCTGAATGCATTTATTACATCACATTGTGGGTTAACATGTGTTAAAAAATCTATTTCTACTTCACTGTTATAGCCCTTCCCTGGATGCCAGTCATATTTAGACATTTGTTTTCGACCGTGATTTAATATTAGTTGCTTAAGGCCTTTCTCAAAACCTACAGCACTGACATTGTTTACACCTTGATTGAGAATACTAACTTGAATATTCCTTAATCCAGCTTCAAAAACAGGAAAAAGAGACATTATCGCTATATGGTCTAATCCCATATGATAGGCCTCAATAGCCTCAAGTATTATTGTCTTATAATCGGTCAATGAGTCGCTTACAGAAAAATACTTATTGAAATATGTTGCAAACACCTCTGGGGTAAAGTTTTCATGCAACCATTTACTGGACGATTTATGCGGGTCATCTGATTTATTTATACGGCCTATATCACTTACGATCTCGCCTTCTCCAAGAAATAATGGTACGGGTATAGATAAACTCAACATACGTTGTTGGAGTGACGTCACTCTTCCCCATCGCTTGTTCATATATGATATAGGGCGTTCTGTTACATAATACAATCCTTCATCGGTTTGAATATTAAACCCAGCTCGAGTTAAACTATCTCTCGATACCTCAACATCAGTAAAATCCCGCTTCTTGAATGTTAATTTAATCTGTTCTTCTGTCAGTTTAGGACTTCGACAAAGAGCTTTTAAGGTTTTCTCATACTTCATATATTATATTTTCCCTATGAATTAATTGAATGGCGGCTTAAGTTACTAACGCGTAATAGGACAGCGGCAACTCCCTTTACCGCTGCCATCACTCACTCCCCCAACCTCTGTGCCAACCCTGAATACCGCTCGGTCTTTTTCCGCACCGCCTGTGCCAGCAGGGCGCGATCGCCGTAGAGATCGAGGCGGGCCTTGGCGCGGGTGATGCCGGTGTAAACCAGCTCGCGGGTCAGCAGCGGGCTGGGGCTGTCGGGCAGCACCAGCACGGTATGGGCAAACTCCGAGCCCTGGGATTTGTGGATGGTCATGGCGTACACCGTCTCATGGGGCGGCAAGCGGCTGGGCAAAAGCGCCCGCAGGGTGCCGTCCGGCTGCTCGAACCAGACCTTGAGCCGACCGGTTTCGTCCGGCAGGCAGAGCCCCATGTCGCCGTTGTAGAGACCGATGCCGTGATCGTTGCGCACCACCATCACGGGGCGGCCCGCATACCAGTCGCCGTCGCGGGCGATGAGCCCGGCCCGTGACAGGGCCAGTTCGAGGCGCTCGTTGAGCCCCAGTACCCCGAAGGGGCCGTCCCGCAGGGCGCAGAGGATCTGAAAGCCGTTGAACGCCTTGAACACGGCTGCTGGATCTTCCCCGGCCCGGGCCGCCTTGAGATAGCTGCCGTAACCGGCCACCCCCTCCGCAATCAGCTTGTCATAGGCTTCCCCCGCCCAGGGGTGCAGGCTGATGTCGGCAAATCCCGCACTCCAGACCGCTTCCACCGCAGCGGCATCACCGCCGTTGCAGGCCCGCGCCAGCTGGCCTATGCCCGAATGCTGATCGAAGCGCCAGCTCTTGGAGAGCAGGCAGAGGCTGTCGCGCACAGGTGCCCCTGCGGGCGAGCCCTGCAAGCGGTAGCCGGTCTGGCGGGAGAGCCACTCTGCCTGCGCCGGGCTGATGCCCTGCGAGGTAAAGCTGCAGATATCGCCGAGCACGGCCCCCGCCTCCACCGAGGCGAGCTGATCCTTGTCGCCGAGCAGGATGAGGCGAGCGTGGCCGGGCAGCGCGTCCAGCAGGCGCGCCATCATGGGCAGGTCCACCATGGAGGCCTCATCCACCACCAGCAGGTCCAGGTGCAGCGGATTGCCTGCGTGGTGGCGGAACTGGCTGCGCCCCGGGATCACCCCGAGCAGCCGGTGCAATGTGCCCGCCTCGGTGGGGATGGCTTCCACGACCTCGGGGGACAGATCCAGGGCCTGGAGGGCTGCGCCGATACTCTCGGTCAGGCGCGCCGCCGCCTTGCCGGTGGGGGCCACCAGCCGGATCGCCGGGGCCTTGCCTGCTTGCAGGCCGGTTTCCACCAAAATGGCGAGCAGCTTGGCGACCGTGGTGGTCTTGCCGGTGCCGGGGCCGCCTGAGATCACCGCGAAGGGGCGCGCCGCCGCCGTGGCCGCCGCCAGCTTCTGGCCGTTGCAGCAAAGCGCCTCGGGCACCAGAACATCCAGCTTGCCAAGATCGCTCGCCGCCTGGGCGCTGGCCAGCAAGGCCTCAATGGCGGGCCAATCCACCTCGTTCGGGAACACCAGATCCAGGTACTTCTCGACGAAGTGGCGGGCCGAGAAGTCCGGGGCAAGGCGGGCCTTGAGCAGCGCCGCGAACACCAGACCGTAGTCGCGGGCAAACAGGCGTGACAGGGCCGGGGCAATCTCGGGCCATTCGGCGCGTTCGCTCAGGGCCCGCAGGTGGCGGGCCACCCCCAGCTCGAAATCGTGGTAGCGGGTGAGGTAGAGGCGATCGCGCCACAGCCGCAGGGGCCAACGGGGGGCCTCCCCCTCATGAGCTTCAGAGCCAACCAGCGGGCTGGCCGCAAACAGGGCGGGCCAACTGGCAGGATCCGCCAGATCCGCCAGCAGATCCCGGCTCTGATCCGGATCCAGCCCGAACGGGCGCAGGGATCCCTTCTCGTTACCGGCATGGGCCAGCATTGCCAGCGGCAGGCAGACGTGGCCGCGTCCAAGCTCGTAGCAGGCGAGCGCCGCCCCCAGCACCAGCTCGGGGCCGCCGCCAAGGTCTGCCACCAGTTTGGCAAATTGCAGATCCAGCTGGCGGATACGCCCCCCTAGCGCCAGGGCCTTGAGCCGTTCGATCATCATTGCGCTCTTCATGCTTCTACCCCGTTATCCGAAACGTCTGCGGTGGCGGTCGTCGCCCCCTCGCTAAACAACCGATCCAGCCCCAGCACCAGCTCGCGGCTGGGCCGGGTATGGAAAATCCCCCCCTGCGGCATGCCGCGCAGGAACAGATAAAACACGCCGCCAAAGTGCTGATCGAAGTCATACCCCGGCAGGCGCAGGGTCAGCAGCCGGTGCAGCGCCAGGGAGTAGAGCTGGTATTGCAGGTCGTAGCGGTGTTCCGCCATCGCCCGCTCCAGCGCCGGACGGCTGTAGTCGGCGGGGCTCATGCCGAGGTGGTTGGATTTGTAGTCGAGCAGATACCAGCGCCCCTGCCACTCGAACACCAGGTCGATAAAGCCCTTGAGCATCCCCTGCACCGTGGCAAAGCCGAGCGGCTTGTTGCCCCGCGACAACGGGTCGTGCTGCTGGCAGAGCGCGGTCAGCGCGCTGGCCGTCACCCGCCCCATGGGCAGGAAGAACTCCAGCTCCACCTGCTTGCGCTCGGGGGCCAGATCCCGCAGCCGCACCGGCTCGCCAAGGCCGGTCTCAAGGGGCGTCTCCAGCACCGCCTCCACCTGCTGTTGCAGCACCTGGGCCCAGCTCTCGTCGAAGCCGTCTTGCGCCAGCAGGGTGGCGATATGCTCTGCCAGCGACTCGCCCGCCGCGCTTTGAAAATCTATGGTCTCGAACAGGCTGTGAAGCAGGGTGCCGGGGCGCGCCCCTTTCGGGAAGGTGAAGATGGAGGGCTGGGGCGCCTGTACTGGCTCTTCGGCAGCCAGCGCAGCGGCGGCTTCGGTGACCACCTCGTCATCGAAGCCGGGGTTCGCCAGGACTCCCTTGCCGTGGCCGTTCCCCTGGGCCGCGAGACCTGAGTAGGAGCTGATCCACCAGTCCCGCTCCAGCCGACCGCTAAAGTGGCGCACCTGGGGCTCCCCCAGCCGCTCCTCTTCTGGCGGCAATGGGGCCGGGCGGGTGAGCGAGGGCTCACCGACCACCACCCCGGGCAGCGCCTGGGCAAGCTCGGTCAGGGCGGTCGCCAGGGTTTCGGCATCCCCCTCCTCCCCCTTTTGCAGCAGGTAGCCGATGGCGGTGTGGTGCAGGTCTGTCTTCTCCGACTTGCCGTTGCCCGAGCGCACCGGCGCCAGCCCGAGCCAGGTGGCGTAGACGCCCCGGGTCAGCGCCACGTAGAGCAGCCGCAAGTCTTCGGCAAGGCGCTCCTTGTCCGCTTGTGCCAGAGAATCCTCGGCACCGGTCAGATCGAGAATGGTGCGATTGCCCGCCTCAATCACCTCGTGATAGAGGGGGGTCTCGGCGGTTCTGTGGCTGCAGATGAAGGGCAGGAACACCAGGGGGTACTCCAGCCCCTTGGATTTGTGGATGGTGACGATCTGCACCAGCTTGCGCTCGGACTCGAGGCGAAGTACCTGCTCCGCATCCTGGCCATTGGGGCGGCTCACCGCCTCCCCCAGCCAGCGCAGCAGGGCATATTCCCCGTCCAGCTCGCTGCTCACCTGTTGCAGCAGCTCGCCGAGATGGAGGAAGTTGGTCAGCCGCCGCTCGCCGTAGGGGCTCGCCAAAAGCGATGCGGCGAGATTGCGCCTGTGCAGCAGGGCCCGCAGCATGGCCAGCACGCCGCGTCTATGCCAGATCTGGCGGTACTCCATAAACTCCTGCACCGCGCTCTCCCAGGCCCGCTCGTCCGAGGCCAGCGCATCGAGCGCCCTGGCGTCCAGATCGAACAGGCCGGTGGCGAGCGCCGCCCTAAGGCTCCTCTCCTCGCTCGGGTTCTGGCAGGCGTGCAGGATAAGCAGTATCTCCCGCGCCTCCACCTGCTCCAGCACGCTCTCGCGATTCGACAGATAAACCGAGGCGATGGCAAGGCGCGCCAGCTCCTGCTGCACCAGCTTGCCCTCGGCGCCGGTGCGCACCAGCACGGCGATATCGCCCGCTTTGACCGGCTCACTGCCGATCAGCGCCTTGCCCTCACGGGCCAGGGTCAGCAGGCGGTGGATCTCGGCGGCGGTGGCGCGGGCCATCTTGCTCTGGTAATCCCCCCGATTGAAGGTGGGCTGGCCGCTCAGCTGCCAGCAGTGGAGCACGGGGGCGGTGGCGCCATCGAGGTGCAGCGCCTTGCTCTTGCCCTGGGCCTCCACCGGCAGGAAGGGGATATCCGCCTCGTAGATAAAGGGATCCTTGGCCCGCTCGAACAGGCCGTTGACCGCCCCCACCAGGGCGCTGCTGGAGCGCCAGTTGCGCCCCAGGGTGTAGTGGGCGCTCACATTTCGCCGCGCCTGGATGTAGGTAAAGATGTCGGCGCCGCGAAAGCCGTAGATGGCCTGCTTGGGGTCACCGATCATCAAGAGCGCCGTGTCTGTGTGACCGCCATAGAGACGATGGAAGATGCGGTACTGCTGGGGGTCGGTATCCTGAAATTCATCGATCATGGCCACCCGGTAGGTGGCGCGAATGCGCTCACAGAGCCGCTCGCCGAGGCTTGAGCCGAGCGCCCCGTCGAGGTCTTTGAGCAGATCATCGAACGAGAGCTGATGGGCCTGGCGCTTGCTGGCCTGCATCCGGCAGCGCACCACCCTGGCCGCCCGTTGCAGAATAAGGTCGCGAATACCGGGGCGGCTTTCCAGCAGCTGATCGATCTGGCCGAACAGCGGCAGTGTGGGCACCGCGCCCCCCTTCTTGAGGTTCTCCTCCAGCACCGTCTGGCCGAAGCGCTCGAGATCCTTGGGCAGCGCGTAGCCGCTGGTCTCGTTCTGTGCCCAGTCGCCTATCTTGGCGAGCCAGCCTTCGTAGTTCTTGCCGGTGTAGCGGCTGATGTGGCCATCGGTCTGGCGGCGGATCTCGTCCGTCTGCGCCAGCCAGGCATCTTTCACCGCCCCGATGCGGGCCATGGCGGCCTGATGGCGGGCGGCGAGGGTTTCATCCCCCAGCGCGGGGTGGATCTCCAGCTCGCTGTTGTCGAGCCAGCCGTTCATCTCCCGCAGCAAGGCGGCGGGGCTCGGCCAGAGCGCGCGCACCGAACTGGCGAGAGTTTTGTCCACCGGATAGAACTCGGCGCGCCAGTAGTCGCTTACCGCCTGCAGCCTGAGCTGGCTGTCGTCGGTGAGAAATTCGGTTTCAAAGAGGGCGCCCGACTCGAAGGCGTTTTGTTTCAGCATCCGCTGGCAGAAACCGTGGATGGTAAAGACAGCCGCCTCGTCCATCTGCCGCTCGGCAGCCAGCAGGCGGCGGGCCGCCAGCTCGTGATCCTCCACCTCCGCCAGCAACTGGGCCAGCAGGGTGTCACTGCTGTGGCCCCGCATAAAGGCGAGGCGCGCCTCGTGGATGCGGCCGCGGATCCGCCCCCGCAGCTCGGCGGTGGCCGCTTCGGTAAAGGTCACCACCAGGATCTCGGTCACCGAGAGCGGCCGTTCATGGGCGCTCGGCTGACCGGCATCGGCCCCCTCCTCTATCAGCGGGCCGTGGCCCAGCAGCAGGCGCAGGTAGAGACCGGCTATGGTGTAGGTCTTGCCGGTACCGGCGGAAGCCTCGATCAGCCGCTCGCCATGGAGGGGAAAACGCAATGTATTGAGCGGGTTAGCCATTATTTCAGCTCCTCCAGGGTCTTGAGCAGCGGGGTCAGGTGTTCGCGGGCCAGGGCCTGCAATTGCCCCAGCACGGCGTCATCCAGCTCGGGGAAGCAGCGGGCGACGTAAGGGTCTTGCCCCTCCCCCGTCACCATGTAGCCGCCGTTGAAGCGAGTGAGGGCCGCCTTGTCGGCCGCCTCCGGCTTGTCGGGATCCTTCTCCATCGCCTTGAGCCAATCCCAGGCGGTATTGGGGAAAAACGGCAGCGGCCGCTTCATCCCCTGGGCCCAGAGCGCCACCAGGGCCGCCAGCCTGGGGCGCGCCTCGTCGGCAGAGAGCTTGGGCAGCCGCAGGCTCTGTTTGGCATCGAACAGCAGGGTGTCGCCGGGGGCACGGCTCAGACAGAAACAGAGGTGCTGAACCCAGGCCAGCAGCAGATCCTTGCCGTTGAAGCTGCCGGGTTTGACTACCAGCAAGCGCCCCTTCTGGGTGTCGATCCACCCTTGCAGCTGGCCCTGGGTCAGGGAGATATCGATCTCCACCGCCTGTTTTTCAGCCTCATCAGCCGCAACCCAGGGGCGCAACCTCTCCGCCAGCTTGCCCATTTCGGCATCCAGATCCTCCAGCAGCAGGCTGCCGAACCAGCCTTGGGGCAGCAGGCCGGTGAGCTGCAACCGCTGGCGACGCACGGCACTGTCTCCTTGCGCCAGATGGGCATCGAGCAGCAGCGCCTTGAGCTGGTAGTGTTGCAGACCGTCCAGCTCGAACGGCTCGCTGTCCTCGATGTTGGCCTCATTCAACTCAAACCACACCTTGAGGCGGCGGTTGAGGAAATACTTGGTGGGCTGGCGATAGAAGCGCAGCAGCTCCGCCAGCTCCAGCCCCTGCTCCTTGCCCCATTCGGGGGGTAAAGGCAGCTCGCCGCTCTGGAAGTTGGCCGCGCCGCGCACCGGATTGAGGGCGGGCAGCCAGTCGGCGCCATAGGTAAAGAGCCGCGAACCCGCCTCTGGATAGAAATAGCTGCGACTGTAGGGAGTGAGCGGGTGCGCCACCATCAGGTGCTGAAGCAGCCGCTGGCCCGAGGTCTCGTCGTCGAGGCTCTCATCCCCCGCCAGCACGAAGCCCTGGCGTACATAGTCGATGAGCTCCGCCAGCAGCACCGAGGGCACCTTGTCGCTGTTGTCCTGGGCGCTGAAGCCCTGATAGCTGATGTAGAGCCCCTGCTGGGCGCTGAGCAGCGCCTCGAGGAAGAGGTAGCGGTCATCATCCCGGCGGGATCTGTCTCCGCGCCGGCCCGCCACCGCCATCAGATCGAACCCCATGGGGGCCAGGGTGCGCGGGTAGACACCGTCGTTCATGCCGAGCAGGCAGACCTGCTTGAAGGGGATGGAGCGCATCGGCATCAGGGTGCAGAAGTTGACCTGACCGGCGAGGAAGCGCTGGCTGGAGCGGGACTCCCCCAGCACGCTGCCGAGGTAATCCTGCAACAGATCTGCGGTGATGGGCTGCTCGAAACGCGCCTCGCCAAGCTGGGTCTGCCAGTCGGCCAACTGGCTGCGAATGAGCTGGAGCTGACGCTCTTCCTCCTCGTCGGCCAGATAGAAACGCTCCAGCAGCGCCAGCAGGCAGGCGTGCCACTCCGTCAGCAGCTGGGCCTGTTGCAGGCGGGGCAGGAATTCCGCCAGAGAGTCGACAAACCAGGCGAGCTTGCCCAGCGCCAACCCCTGCTGACCCTCGATCTCTGCATAGGGCAATATGCTGGCCAAGGGCCCCTGCTGCCCTCCCATATTGCTGTCGGCACAGGGCAGGATCCCCGCCACCGGCTCCCCATCCCCCATGGCAAAGCCGAGCAGCATGCGGCGCAGGCCGAACAGCCAGCTGTTGCCAGAGAGGCGCGGCAGATCGAAGCGTTCCGGGTAGCCATCGTCCAGCCCCCAGCGGATGCCGGTCTCCTGCACCCAGACCCGCAGCTGATTGAACTCGTCATCATCGAGCTCGAAGCGGCGCAGCACGGCGGGCACCTCCAGGATGGCGAGCAGCTCCCCCGCCCCCAAGCGGGCATTGGGCAGCCTGAGCAGGGCGAGGAAGCTTTGCAGTAGCGGGCTCTCCTGGCTCGCCGCCCTGTCCGACACCGCAAACGGGATCTGCCCACGCGCACCAAAGACGGCCTGAATGTAGGGGCCGTAGCTGTTCACGTCCGGCATCATCACCACCACGTCTTTCGGGGTGAGGGACGGGTCCTGCTCGAACAGCGCCAGCAGCCGGTCGTGCAGCACCTCGAGTTCTCGCATCGGGCCGTGGCAGGCGTGGATCTGCAGGGATCCATCCGCCGGACTGATGGGGCTCTTGTGGTGGCTGCTGTCGAGATCAAATTGCCCCTCGCCCCGTGAACCTAGCTCCAGCACATCCTTCTGGATGGCGCGCAGCAGGCTGACGTGGCCCTGCTCGTCCACCTCGTCGATGTCGACGAAGGCCTCGATCTGCGGCACCTCCAGCTCCATCAGCTGATGCAGGTAGTCGCGCCCCAGCTTGCCCATGGAGGCGAGCAGCGGGTTGGCGGGGCCTTGCAGGGTCTCGATATCCGTGCCGGGTTTGAGCTTGTTCCCAAGGCGCGCCAGGGTCTTTCTGTCCAGCAGATCCCCCCAGTAGTAGCTGCAGGGGTTGGTGACAAACAGGTGCACCTCCACCTCGTCCCGGCTGCCCAGCGCCAGCAGGGCCTCCACATAGCGGGGTGGCAGCGCCGAGATGCCGAACACGAACACCCGCTGCGGCAGCTTGCCCGGCAGATCCCGGGTGCGCGCCAGCTCGTGGATAAACTCCTCGTAGAGGTTGGCTCTGTGATAGCCGCTCGGACTCAGTGCCAACGTGCGGGCCACCAGCTCGCGCCACAGCTCCGGCTGCCAATCCTGACCGCTCACCCCGGCCAGCTCCTGACTCAATCCCTCCCCCTCTTCCCAGCGGGCGATCCAGTCAGGCCGATACACCAGATACTGGTCAAAGAGATCTGCCACCTTCTGGCAGAGCTGCCACAGCCGCACTTGCTCGGGATCCCGGGCAGGATCCTCGTCATCCCCACCCAGATAGGCGGCCAGCGGCGCGAAGGCGGGCCTGCCGAGCAGGGCGGGCAAGATGGTCATCAGCTGCCAGCTCATGGAGCCCTTGTTGTAGGGGCTCTGGCGGGGTACGTCCGCCAACACCTGGGTGAACATCTCCCAGATGAAGCTCGCGGGCAGGGGAAAGTCGATATTGGCGGCGATGCCGAAGGCCTTGGCCAGCTCCAGCTTGAGCCACTGGGCCATGCCGGGACTCTGCACCAGGATCTGCTCGTGCTCGAAGGGGTGGGAGAGGGGCGCCTGCCGGATGCGGCTCACCAGCAGCTCCTTGAGCAGATCCAGCTGATTGGAGTGGTAGAGGGTAAACATGGACGACTCCCGCCAATTTCATGAAGAGGGGTGTGCGCCGGAAAAGGCGAGCCATTTCCGTCACTTCACACGAAATGGGATTGTCGGGGATCGGGGGATAAGATGCAAAAGGCGCTTGCCGCCGCCAGGGGGCTTGTCACAGTACCGGCATTCACCTTCTGGCGGGCATAAAAAGGCCGGTGCTGCTGCACCGGCCAAAGGCGTAGGAAAACTTGAACTATCAGGGGATTACCAGCACTTGCCGAGACGGGCATCCAGGCTGAAGGCGCCAGGACCGGCCGCCGCCAGGGCCAGGAAACCACCGGCCACAGACAGGTTCTTCATGAACATCAGCATCTGCATCTGCTCGGCAGGCTGATAGTGGAAGATGAAGGCGGCCATCAGGGTGAAACCGGCCAGCAGCACGGAGAGGCTGCGGGTAAAGAGGCCCAGCACTATGGCAAGACCGCCACCCAGCTCCAGCAGGATCACCAGAGGCAGCATGAACCCGGGCACGCCCATGGCCTCCATGTAGCCCTGGGTACCGGCGTAACCGCCGATCTTGCCCCAGCCCGCAATCACGAACATCAGCGCCAGCAAAATACGACCCGCCAGCAGTGCCACATCTTTCATCTTGTCCATCGTCAGATTCCTTCGATTACCCATCATGGTAATAACAGTGTAAGAGCTAATTGTTAACTCATTCATTTTGCCAAGATTTTTCTATCAAGGCAGATCGAACAGCAGGGCTTCGCTCCCCTCGGAGGCGATGAGCGTCCAGGACGCCTCATCGCGACTGAGCAGGCCGTCGCCGGGTCGGGCAGCCAGACCATTGCCAGTCAGCTCCCCTGAAATCATATGCAGGTAACCATGACGCCCCTGCAATGCCCATTCGAGGGTCTCCCCTTCGGCTAGCTGCAAGCGCCATACCCGCGCCTGCTGGCGGATCCTGAAGGATCCCGCCTCACCATCCGGTGACGCCACCAGCGTCATGCCGGGCTGGTTCACTATCTGTTTTTGCTGATAACCGGGGGGCGTACCGAACTCGTTCGGTTCTATCCAGATCTGCAACAGTCGCAGGGCCTCGCCCTGGGACGGGTTGTATTCGCTGTGGCGAATGCCGGATCCTGCGCTCATCAGCTGGAAATCCCCCGCCGGGATCTGCTCGGCATGGCCGAGGCTGTCCCTGTGCTCTATGGTGCCTTTCAGCACGCAGGTGAGGATCTCCATGTTGGCGTGAGGGTGGGTGGCAAACCCGCCACCCGGCGCCACCATGTCGTCATTGATGACCCGCAGGGCTGAGTGCCCCATCCACTTCGGGTCGTAGTAGTGACCGAAGGAAAAGCTGTGGTGGGTATCGAGCCAGCCAAAGTTGGCATGGCCCCGATCCGCGGCGGCTCTCAATTGCATCATGGTGTGCTCCTCAGTGCAAAACAGGGAAATTAACGCTGACGACCGTCACCCAGACCGAAGGGGATGCGGTAATCGCTGGATTGGCTGCCCAGGCTCACGGTCAGGTTGCCCTGGGCCCGGCTCGGGATCCGCACCTGCTGGGTGCCCATCAGGCTGGCGTGAACGGAAGCCAGCAGATCGCCGGATTCGTCGCGCACCTCCAGCATGGGGTTGGCCTTGCCATCGATGGCGGCACTGGCCTGCCAGTTCACGAACAGCACGCCCGGAGTGGCGGTGAAGTCGGCGGGAACGGAAGCCTGGGCAACACCTGCGGTCATCAGGCCTGCAACGGCCAGCATCTTGATTAGGTTTTTCATGTTCGTTTCTCTCTTGATGAGTTATGTCATTGATAGGCCACCGGGCCTGGTCCAATGCATCCTTGCGAGAGACTATTCAAATATTATGTTGTTCTTTCGCCGACGTCTGACAGGGTGATTTACGATGTCACAGCCAGGAACTACGGTTTATTTGGCCGCCTGGCCTTCCTGCCTAAGCGTTGATTGAATATTAAAGGGGCTTGCCCTAAGTTGTTAGCGAGTTAATCTGGCGAACATGTTCAAAAAAATTGAAGGCGAACCATGAGCAAAGAACGCGCACTGACCCTGGAGGCGATCCGGGTACTGGATGCCATAGAGAGGCGGGGCAGCTTCGCCGCCGCCGCCGACGAGCTGGGCAAGGTGCCCTCGGCGCTCAGCTACACGGTGCAGAAGCTGGAAGACGAACTGGACGCCATGCTGTTTGACCGCAGCGGCCACAGAACCAAATTCACCCCGGCCGGGCGCATGCTGCTGGAGCAGGGTCGGCTGCTGCTGGCGGCGGCCGAGCATCTGGTGGGGGAGACCCGGGCCCTGGCCCGGGGCTGGGAGACCGACATCACCATCGCCGTCGATGCCCTGGTGCCGTTGCAGGCCCTCTACCCCCTGGTGGAGCGGCTGGCCGAGCTGACGGATACCCGGCTGCGGCTGCGGGCCGAGGTGCTGGCGGGCAGCTGGGAGTGTCTGGAGGATGGCCGCGCCGACCTGCTCATCTCAGCCCTCAACCCCGACATCATGATGACGGGCATCAAGCACCAGATACTGCAAGAGGAGGTGATGCTCTATGTCGCTCATCCGGATCACCCCTTGCACCTGGAGCCCGAGCCCCTGGCGGACGAGACATTGCGCCGCTACCGCGCCATCGCCATCGCCGACACGGCGCTGCGCAAGCCGGTGCTCACCTATCGTCTGCTGGACAAGCAGCCCCGTCTGACCGTCAGCACCATGGGGGAGAAGCGCGATGCCCTGCTGGCGGGCATTGGCGTCGGCACCATGCCCCTGAGCTGGATAGAAGAGGACATCAAGGCGGGGCGACTCAAGGTGATCGGCCCCGAATATCGCCATCAGGTGCAGGTCGTGCTGGCGTGGCGGCGAGACACCATGGGCAAGGCCAAGAGCTGGCTGGTGCGGGAGATCCCCAAGCTGTTTGCGGGCACACCCCCGGGGGCGGCTTGACGCGGGGCGCGAATTAAGGGAAAAGAAAAAAGCGGAGCCCTGTCGGGATCCGCTCAATTTGCCAGGAAAGAATAAAAACCTTTCGGTTTAAAAAAACCCTTAAATTGGAAGCAAACAATCGATTTCGCAACCAGGAAAGTCTCGAATTCGACGTGTTCGATTATGCGTGAACCAATGTTCCTCGCCAGCACTAAGTTGCAGGGTTGAAGGATGTGCACCATCCGGTGTCAATTTCTGCAACCATTGCACCAAACTGGTCTGATCATCCCGCCTATTTCGGCCCCTTGCTTCCTCCTGCTTTTTTAAAGTGTCAAAATCTGAGCCCGAACCATGGAAAAAGTACTCTTTTTAGCGGTTCGCACTATGCACATAAAGGAATGACGCATGACCTACAGCCAGACCCTGGCCACCCATATTCTCGACACCCTGAAGAAGACCCTGACCGACAAGGGGATCCGCTATCAGACCCTGGCGGAGGCCATGGGGGTCTCCATCGCCACCATCAAGCGGATGATGAACAAGCCCTCACTGCCGTTCGATACCCTGCTGGAGATCTGCCATCTGGTGGGGCTCTCGTTCGAGGAGCTGCTGGATCGAACCCAGGAGGCCCAGAGCCGCCGCGCCGTCTTCACCCGGGAGCAGGATGAGGCGTTTCACCAGGAGCCCGGGCTCTACGCCTTCCTCGCCAACATCTTCTGGCGCGACAAGACCCTGATCGATCTGAAGCGGGAATACGGCCTGACCGACGCCTCCTGCTACCTCTATCTGCGCAAGCTGGAGAAGCTCGGCATCTTGCAACTCGGCATCGACAACAGCTTCCACTTCCTCATCAGCGAGCGCATCAGCTTCGAGCAGCACAGCCGCTTCGCCCGCCAGCAGGCGCGCCAGGCCATGTCGGTGCTGGGGGACTATCTGGTGGAGAACATGCACAAGTCCAACAACTACATGGCGCTGTGCCAGCTCCATCTGGGCGAGGGAGAGGCCATGGCGCTGATCGAGCGCATGAAGGAGTACTGGCATCAGGAGCTCAAGCTCAATCGCCCCGCCATCGGCCAGCGGGAGGACACCAAGACCTACACCATGTCCCTGCAACTGGCGGACTGCGGCTACCAGAGCTTCGACGACCTCATCCCCAACATAGATGGCTGAAGGGGCGCCAGCCCCTGGGGGCGGGTATCCAGGCAGATACGGATGGCGTCATGGCGCCAGTGCTCTATGTCGCAGTCGATGAGCCCGCCCCCCTCGTCATAATTGACCCGCACCAGCCGCAGTACCGGGCTGCCCTGGGCCAGGTTGAGCACGCTGGCCACCTCGCCACGGGCAGCCACCGGCGTCATCTCCAGCCGGGCGCCCCCCTGCCCTATGCCGTATTCATTGAGATAGAGCTCGGTGAGCGACCCCGCCAGGGGCTGCTCCTCGATCCAGGGAAAGCGGCTCGCCAGCAGATGATGACTGACATGCAGCACGGGGCGGCCGTCGATCAGCCGCTGGCGCCGGATCTGGTAGAGGGGGGTGAAGGGGTCTATGTCCATCCAGCGACACAGCTCGCTGCTGGCCAGCTCGCCGCCCTGGCCGAGGAGCCGGGTCTCGGCGCTGCGCTGCTGCTCGGCGATCCATTGGTGGAAGTGGGTATGGCGGGCGGGATCATAGATCAGCCTGGGGGGCGCCACGAACCAGCCGCGCCGCTCGGCCCGGTAGATGAGCCCTTCCGCCTCCAGGGCCGAGAGCGCCTCCTTGACGGTGATGCGGGTGGTGGCGAATCGCTCGCTCAGGGCCCGCTCGGCGGGCAGCTGCTGCCCCGCCGCCAGCTGGCCGCTGTCGATATAGCTGTGCAGTGTCTGACGTATCTGTTCACTCTTGGAGAGGGGTCTGCTCACGCGCCTGTCCTGGCATAGTCCAGTGGATCGAATGCCATGCTTATATCCCGCCCAGATGAAACTGCCATGACAGCGGCCCAGGCAAGAAGATGTCATCCAATCGCCATAAAACCGCCCCGCCACCGTCATATTTCCCCTCTAGCATCCCTCTCGAACCTTAACTGACCTAGTCCAGAGGGATGGGATGATGAAAAGCGTGATCGCAAGTGCACTGGCCCTGGTGGCCATCAGTCAACCGCTGTTTGCCGCCGAGAACATCGCGGATCTCGAGAAGGCCGCCCGTGGTGAAGGCCAGCTCCACAGCATCGGCATGCCCGACAGCTGGGCCAACTGGAAGGATACCTGGCAGCAGCTCGGCAGCATCTACGGCATCAAGCATCAGGATACCGACATGAGCTCCGCCCAGGAGATCGCCAAGTTTGCCGCCGAGAAGGCCAACGCCACCGCCGACATCGGCGACGTGGGCGGCGCCTTCGGGCCGGTGGCGGTCAAGCAGGGGGTCACCCAGCCCTACAAGCCCTCCACCTGGGCCGACATTCCCAACTGGGCCAAGGATGCGGACGGTCACTGGATGCTGGCCTATACCGGCACCATCGCCTTCCTGATCAACAAGGATCTGGTCAAGGCCGCCCCCACCAGCTGGCAATCCCTGCTGGGTGGCGACTACAAGGTGACCCTGGGTGATGTGGGCGTCGCCTCCCAGGCCAATAACGGCGTGCTGGCGGCGGCCTATGCCACTGGCGGCAGCGAGAAGGATCTGAAACCCGCGCTGGATCTGTTCGGCCAGCTCGCCAAACAGGGCCGTCTGTCGCTCAATGACCCGACCATCGCCAACATCGAGAAGGGCGAAGTGGAAGTGGGGGTGCTGTGGGACTTCAACGCCCTCAACTACCGCGACCAGATAGACCCCAAGAAGTTTGACGTGGTGATCCCGAGCGACGGCTCCGTCATCGCCGGTTACACCACCATCATCAACAAGTGGGCCAAGAACCCCAACGCCGCCAAGCTGGCGCGGGAATACATCCTCTCCGATGCCGGTCAGATCAACCTGGCCCGTGGCTACGCCCGCCCCATCCGCAGCAATGTGACCCTGCCGGACGACGTCAAGGCCAAGCTGCTGCCGGCCGAGCAGTATGCCAATGCCAAGCCGGTGCAGGATCACGCCGCCTGGGAGCAGAGCTCCAAGGCCCTGCCGCGCCAGTGGCAGGAAACCGTCATGATCAACATGCAGTAAGGGAACCCAGTGCAACACAAGGTGATAGTGGTACTTGTGGATGGTCTGGCAGCCGAGGTAGCCCATTGCATGGGCTACCTTTTCGGCATGGTGGAGGCGGGGCGGGGCCTGCATACGACCCTGAATGCTGCCCTGCCCTCTCTCTCCCGCCCCCTCTACGAGTGCATCCTGACCGGCGTGCCGCCGGTGGCAAGCGGCATCACCCACAACGGCGTGAGTCGCCTGAGCCAGCATGAATCCATCTTCCATCTGGCCCGGGCCGCGGGCAAACGCACCGCAGCGGCGGCCTACCATTGGGTGAGCGAGCTCTACAACCAGAGCCCCTGGCTGGCGGCCCGGGATCGCTTTACTCACGATGAACAACTGCCCATCCAGCACGGCTGCTTCTACTGGGATGACGCCTACCCCGACAGCCATCTGCTGATGGACGGCGAGTGGCTGCGCAGCCAATACGATCCCGATTTTCTGCTGATCCACCCCATGGGAGTGGATGACGCCGGCCATAAGTTTGGCCTCGATTCCCGCCAGTACCGCAATCAGGCACGCCGGATGGACAGCCTCTTGGCCGATCTGCTGCCCCAGTGGCTGGCAGCGGGGTATCAGGTGGTGATCACCTCGGATCACGGCATGA
The DNA here is from genome assembly GCF_046078285.1 of Aeromonas bivalvium. Lineage (NCBI taxonomy): Bacteria > Pseudomonadati > Pseudomonadota > Gammaproteobacteria > Aeromonadales > Aeromonadaceae > Aeromonas > Aeromonas bivalvium. The sequence continues at coordinate 26,284 of NZ_JBGXBV010000003.1, read as the reverse complement.
ACAAGGATCTCAGCCACGGCGGCACCCTGGCCGAGGAGCGCACCGTGCCGCTCTGGCTCTTTGGCGATGCGTTTGTCGAGCGCTGGCCGGATGGGGTGGTGATCGCCCAGACCCAGCTCTGCGCCCTGATGGCCGACCTGCTGGGGGTTCCCCACGACAAGCCGGCAGCGCCCCCGCTGCTCAAGGCGACCTTTATGCGCGAGGTGCACTGATGATGCCTGCCACCACAAAGATCCTCGCGGATCAACCCGTGAAGCCACGCCAGGCGCACCGTCACTGGCTGCCGGCCCTGGTGCTGCTGCCCTTTGTCCTCTTGATGATCCTGTTCCAGCTCGCCCCCATGGTGTGGGTGCTGGTGGGCAGCTTTCAGACCCCGGATGGCTGGGGCTTCGACCATTACCGGGAGATTTTGAGCTCCCCCTTCTACCTGCAATCCTTCGGCAACTCCCTGCGCATCGCCGGTATCGCCAGTCTAGGGGGGCTCGCCATCGGCACTCTCGGGGCGGCGGCGCTGCGCCACAGCGGCGAGCGGGTCAAACGGCTGCTGCTGGCCTTCGTCACCATGACAGGCAACTTCAGCGGGGTGCCGCTGGCGTTTGCCTTCATCATCATTCTCGGCATCAATGGCGCCGTGACCCTGTTGCTCAAATCCTGGGGCCTCATCGACGGCTTCAACCTCTACTCGGGGTCGGGCCTTATCCTCATCTACACCTACTTCCAGATCCCCCTTGCCCTGCTGCTGCTCTACCCGGCGTTTGACGCCCTGCAGGATGAGTGGCCCCAGGCTGCGGCGCTGCTCGGCGCGAGCAAGGGGCAGTATGTGTGGCACGTGGCGCTGCCGGTGCTGACTCCCGCCCTGCTTGGCACCCTGATCATCCTGTTTGCCAATGCGGTGGGGGCCTATGCCTCCGCCTATGCCCTCACCACGGGCAACTTCAACCTGGTGACCATCAGGGTGGCCAGCCTGGTCTCCGGCGACATCTTCCTCGAACCGAATCTCGCGGCGGCGCTGGCGGTGATCCTGATGGTGCTGCTGGGGGTGGTGACGGCCGCCAACCAGTGGCTGCTGAAAAAGAGCTATGTGAACAAGGGGCAATCCCATGCATGATTTGACGCCGCGCTGGCCGCGCTGGGTGCTGGGGGCCCTGGTGGCCACCCTGCTGCTGCCGCTGCTGGCTACCTTTCTCTACTCCATCTCCACCCGTTGGGGGGCGACCCTGCTGCCGGACGGCTTCACCCTCGACTGGTATCTCAAGCTCTGGGGCGATCCGCGCTTTCTGGCGGCCTTTGGCCGCAGCCTGCTGGTCTGCTTCGCCACCCTGCTGCTGGGGACCCTGGTGCTGGTACCGACCGTGCTGGTGGTGGCCTACTACTTCCCCAAGCTGGATCCCTGGATGAACCTCTTGATCCTGCTCCCCTTCGCGGTGCCGCCCGTGGTCTCCTCGGTGGGCTTGCTGCAGATCTACGCCGACGGCGTCCTGCCCATTATCGGCACGCCCTGGATCCTCATCGGCACCTGGTTCACCGTGGTGCTCCCCTTCATGTACCGGGCGCTGGCCAACAGCCTGCAGGGGGTACCGCTGAAGGATCTGATGGATGCCGCCCATCTGCTGGGGGCGAGCAGTGCCCGCGCCTTCCTGCTGGTGGTGATCCCCTGCCTGCGCAAGGGGCTGCTGGCGGCGCTGTTTCTCTCCCTCTCCTTCCTGCTCGGCGAGTTCGTGTTTGCCAACATGCTGGTGGGTACCCGCTACGAGACCCTGCAGGTCTACCTCTACAACATGAGGTCCACCTCGGGCCACTTCACCAGCGCCCTGGTGATGAGCTACTTCCTGCTGACCCTGCTGCTCACCTGGGCGGCCAACAGATTTCATCGGTGATCCAAGATGTTTCATTTAGAAGTCAATCAGTTGCACAAATCCTACGGCGACACTCGGGTGTTCGAGGGGATCGAATTCGGCATTCGCAAGGGGGAGCTGGTGACCCTGCTCGGCCCCTCCGGCTGCGGCAAGTCCACCCTGCTGCGGGCGCTGGCCGGGCTCACTCCGGTGGATGGTGGTCAGGTGCGGGTGGCCGGGGAAGATATCACCTGGCAGGCGCCCCAGAAGCGGGGCATCGGCATGGTGTTCCAGAGCTATGCGCTCTTCCCCAACATGACGGTGTGGGACAACGTCGCCTTCGGCCTCAAGATGAAGCCCCAGCCGGGGCGAGAGCTCGCCGCCAGCGTAAAAGAGGCGCTGGCGCTGGTGGAGCTGACCGGCTTCGAGCGCCGCTATCCAAGCGAGCTCTCCGGCGGCCAGCGCCAGCGGGTGGCGCTGGCCCGGGCCCTGGTGGTGCAGCCGCGGATCCTCTTGCTGGACGAACCGCTCTCGGCGCTGGATGCCCGCATCCGCCGCAGCCTGCGCCAGCAGATCCGCGAGATCCAGCAGCGGCTCGAGCTCACCACCATCTTCGTGACCCACGATCAGGAGGAGGCGCTCACTATGTCGGATCGCGTCTTCCTGATGAACAAGGGATCCATCGTCCAGAGCGGCACGCCGGAGCAGATCTACACCCGTCCCGCCAGCGAGTTTGTGGCGGGCTTTATCGGCAACTACAACCTGCTCGGTATAGAGCAGGGCAAGTCCCTGTTCGGCCCCCGTTTTCAGGGCAAGCTGGCGCTGCGGCCGGAGTCCATCACCCTGTTGCCCGCCGGGGCGACCAGCAGCGAACCCAGCCTGCCCGGCATCATTCGCCAGCAACAGCTGCTCGGCAACGTCATCCGCTATCAGGTGGAGTGCGAGGCGGGGCTGTTGACGGTGGACTGCCTCAACCGCCGTGCCGGCGATCTGCTGGCCGTGGGCAGCACAGTGACCCTGGCGGTGGCCCGGGATCAGCTCTGTGAGGTAGCATGACGCCCCATTTCATTTCCATTTTCACTGCGAGGAGCGCCCATGGCACTGGCACTGTTTGATCTGGACGAGACCCTGATTGCCGGGGATAGTGCCAGCCTCTGGCTGGCGTACATGGTGGCCGAGGAGCTGGCCCCCACGGGCATGGTGGCCGAGGAGCAGGCCATGATGTCCCTCTACCACCAGGGCAAGATGGACATGCATCAGTACATGGCCTTCACCCTGCAACCCCTGGCGGGCAAGACACGCCAGTGGCTCGACTCCCTCTGCACCCGCTTCGCCGAGCAGGTGCTGCGCGAGCGCCTCTACCCCGAGGGGCTGGCCCGCATCGAATGGCATCGGGAGCGTGGCGACGAGCTGGTGCTCATCTCCGCCTCCGGCGAGCACCTGGTGGCCCCCATGGCCAGGATGCTGGGGATGGATCACTGCGTGGCCATCCTGCTCGACGAGGAGGAGGGAAGGCTAACCGGCCAGACCCGCGGCACCCTCAGCTTTCGGGAAGGCAAGGTGGCCCGCATCCACCAGCTGTTCGCCGGCAGGGACAACCTCTGGCAGGGGAGCTTTGGTTACAGCGACTCCCACAACGATCTGCCCATGCTGCGGGCGGTAGCCCATCCCCACGGGGTCAATCCGGCCCCCGCCCTGCGCCAGTGCGCCGAGGAGCTGGGCTGGCCCATCCTCGACTGGCAACGGGCCGAGGTGCGAGCTCGGTAGCAAGCGCCTGCATCAGATCACACGACACCAGGGAGGCCATGGCCTCCCTGGTGTCGTGTCAGGCTCTGCATCACACCTGGCGCAGCAAGGGTTCCGGCGGTGTCTCCCCCGCCTGATAGCAGCGGTTCTTGCCCGCCCGCTTGGCGCGATAGACCTCGGCGTCCGCCGCCATGATCAGCCCCATGGCGTCCCTGGCCTGAGTGCTCGCCACCAGGCCACCACTCAGGGTGACCCTCAGCCCGGGCTCGCGCCACACCAGGGCGGCGACCCGCTCGCGAAACTCGTCCAGCAGGGCGAAGATCATGGCCTGATCATCCCCGGTGAGCAGGGCCACCAGCTCCTCGCCACCATAGCGGCAGACCCAGCCGCGCTCGCCCAGCTGTTCCCTGGCGAGGGTCGCTACCCGCTTGAGCACCATGTCTCCGCTGTGATGGCCAAAGGTGTCATTGACCGCCTTGAAATCATCCAGATCGAACATGGCGAGGAAGAAAGGCTCACCCGCCTCCAGCAAGCCGGTCAGCCTGTCGTCGAAGAAGCGGCGATTGTAGAGGCCGGTCAGCTTGTCCTGATTGGCCAGCTGGCGCACCTCGTGCAGATCCTGGCTGGCGGCGGCCAGCTCGGCATAGACCTGCTTGAGCTCCCGTATCCCCCCCACGCGGGCCGCCATGGGATCCTGGCGACTGTGGCGGATCATCAGGGCTACCTCGTTGAGCACTCTCCTGAAATAACGCGTCCAGACCAGGGCCAGCACCAGATAGAGGACGCACGCCAGTCCCACCATCAGCTGCACATTGAACGACGCCCTGGACACCGTCTCGATCAGGCTGGCGGCAGGCTTGACACTGAGCAGCAGCCAGCCCTGCTCGGGCAAATGACTGTAGGCGACGAACTGGCCCTTGCCCTCGTCGAGGAAGAGCCCCTTGTCATCCCGGGCCCGCTTGAGCCAGCCAGGATGGGCCATCACCTTGAACAGCTGCTCGGGATCGGGATGGGCCAGCTGACGACCGGCGCCATTGACGATGCTCTGATAACCATCCTCTCCCGGCCGGTTGAGCAGGGCGGAGAGGGGCTGGAGTCTGGCATCGACGGCGAACACCCCCAGCGGCTTGCCCTCCTGATCGATGAGCATCTTTGCCATGGAGATCAAGAGATTGCCACTGGTGTAATCGTAATAGGGCTCGGTCCAGACCAGGCTGCCGGGTTGGGAGAAGGCCAGCTGATACCAGGGGCGCGTCCTGGGATCGAAGGCCGGATCGAGTTCCTTGATGGGGTAGGCCAGCACCTGGCGTCGCTCCGTGCCCAGGTAGATGGCCACCAGATCCGGCGCCAGCGCCTTGTAGAGTCGCCAGTCATGGAGATAGCGCTCGGTATGGGCCAGTTCGCTGCCCGCCAGATCCTCGGCCTTCACTTGGCCATAGATCAGGGTAAACTGTCGCTCCAGTTGCGCCAGATAGGGTTCGACCAGGCTCTCGCGCAGCTGATCATTGTTGGCCCCCAGACGTTGCTCCAGCGCCTCTTGCAGGCTGCGAGACATGTGCAGATAGTAGATGCCCCCCAGCATCAGCACCGGCATGAACAAGAGCACCAGCCCCAACCGCATGCGGCTGGTCAGGGACCAGTAGGATTTGGCCTTCGGATATTTGCTCACGAATGGCTCCGTATTGCAGGGACGCTTGACGCAGATTAACAGCCCGTCCGTGCGGCGTCCAAAAGGAAGAATGATGCTCGTTGCCCCACAGCAAGGTCGCCCATGCTGACCCAGGATCCTTGGATATCCGTGCACTTTTGCGCCCTCGTCATGCTGACCGGCGCCCTCACCTCCGAATATTTCCTGTTCCGGCGCGGCATGTCCATCGAACAGGTGCGCAAGCTGCTTATCGCCGATGGTCTGGCGGCGCTGGCCCTTCTGTTGCTGTTTCTCAGCGGCATGATGCGGCTCTATGACAGCCCCCAGGGCCCGGCCGCGCTGTTGCAGCTGCCGAGCTATCGGCTCAAGTTGCTGCTCTTCCTGCTGATGGCCCTGAGCTTTGGCTACCCGAGCCGCCTCTTCTACCGCTGGCGTCGCTCCCTGCGCCGGGGCCGACCTCCCATGGTCTCGACCCAGCAGCAGCTGTGGGTGATCTGGATCCTGCGCATCGACCTGTTGCTGCTGATGCTGATCCCCCTGCTGGCCCACACCTCCCTCCCCTGAGCCGGCGCTCGGCAGCCAAGACAAAGCCCATCACAGGCGGTATGGTGGAGAGGGTGCCTCAACTTTTTGATTTCAGGGATGAAACCGTATGCGTTCTAACATGATGTTGCTGATGGCGGCCGCCATCTGGGGGCTGGGCTTCGTCGCCCAGCGGCTGGGGATGGATCACATGGGGCCTTACACCTTCAACGGCCTGCGCTTCCTGCTCGGCGCCGCCTCCCTGCTGCCGCTCTTGTGGTGGCTCAAGTCCCGTCAACCGGCCCGGCCAGACAAGGAGGACAACCCGCGCCTGCTGCTGGTCGGGGGTCTCATCGCCGGCACAGTGCTCTTCTCCGCCGCTTCCCTGCAGCAGGTGGGGCTGCTCTACACCACGGCGGCCAAGGCGGGCTTCATCACCGGGCTCTACATCATACTGGTGCCCGTGCTGGGGCTGATCCTGCGCCACAAGACAGGGGCCAACACCTGGGTAGGCGCCCTCATCGCCATGGCCGGCCTCTACTACCTCAGCGTCACCGAGGATTTCACCATAGGCTACGGCGACCTGTTGCAGGTGATCGGCGCCCTGTTCTGGGCCATTCACCTGCTGGTGCTGGATCACTACTCGAGCCGGGTCGCCCCCATTCGCCTGGCCGGGGTGCAGTTTGTGGTGTGCGGCCTGCTCAGTCTGGCCACGGCGTTTGTCATCGAGACCCCGACCCTCGGCGGCGCCGTGGCGGGCTGGCAGGCGCTGCTCTATGCGGGACTGGTGTCGGTGGGGGTGGGTTACACCCTGCAGGTGGTGGGCCAGCGCGGCGCCCATCCGGCCCACGCCGCCATCATCCTCAGCCTGGAGACTGTGTTCGCCGCCATCGGCGGTGTGCTGCTGCTGGGGGAGCATCTGGACGAACGCGCCATCGTGGGCTGCGCCCTGATGCTGGCAGGCATGCTGATCTCACAGATCCGCCTGCGCTGGTGGTGGAAATCTCGTCGGGACAAGGTGCCCAGCCAGTCCTGAACGAGCGAACCCTGGTCGGTTGCGCCCTGATGCTGGCGGGGATGCTCATCCTGATTTCACAGATCCGCCTGCGCTGGTGGTGGAAGTCCCGCCGGAACAAGGTGCCCAGCCAGTCCTGAATCTCGTGATGAGCCTTGCTCCAAACGACAAGAGGCGCCCACAGGCGCCTCGTTTTATTGGGGGATGCCTAGCGCACGCTGGAGCAGAAACTCACGTCGTCGCGCAGGGGATCGTAGCTCGCACTGTGATAGAGCTCGAAACAGGGGCCGTCGCCAAACGCCAGCCCGGCCGCGACGATATCGCCTATGTGCTCCTGCCAGAGCACCCCGTACTGGCTGCGATCCGTGATGAGATAGCGGGACTGGGCGTAACGCCCGGCGGGGATGAGCTGAGTTTCCACCTCCCCCGCCCCCTGGGTGCCCACCGGCACGCTGATGCCGATGTCGGTACGGCACTGGGCCGGCGGTGTCACTTGCGGGTTGTCATGGTAGATGAAGATCCACTCCCCCCCCTCCAGCCCGCGCGCGGCAGCCCACTGGTGCAGGCGGTTGCAGACGGCGTCATACCCTTCGCCATAGGGGCCTGTGACCCGGATATAGGCCAGGGTGCGGGCGTCCATCTCGACAGTTTTCATGGTGTTGCTCCTTGCTGATGAGTGACCTTCAGCATAAGGAAGCGCCTCTTGCCATGCGTGTCCTTCCTTGCGCTCATGGTGTCCTTTCTTGCCCTTGTCGCGGCGAAATTCCCCTGGCGTGCAACCATAGTGACGACGAAACGCCTTGGCAAAGGCCTGGGAGCTGCCAAGCCCCGCCCCCAGGGCGATGGCGGTGACGCTGGCATCGGTGTAGCAGAGCTGCCAGGCCGCCCGCTGCATCCGCAGCCGCCGACACATCTCGCCGGGGGACTCCCCCACCACGGCGGTAAACACCCGGTGGAAGTGGTAGAGGGAGAGGCAGGCGCGGCTCGCCAGCGCCTCGATGGAGAGATCCGGATCCTGCTCCAGCGCCCGCAGCACCGGGGTCAGGCGCTCGCGATAGTCGATCATGGCTGTTTCACTCTCATGGCAATCTCACTCTCACTGGTTCTCACGGCAGGCGGACCCGCCCCATATGCAGGGCATCGACGAAGCTTCCTTCGCGAAACGCATAGGCGGGTGAGCACCCCTCCTGCTCGAAGCCGAATTTGCGGTAGAGCGCGATGGCAGCTGCATTGTCGCTATAGACCGTCAACTCAAGCCGTTGCAGGTTGAGCCAGTTATCCGCCAGCTCCACCGCCGCCCCCAGCAAGGCCGAGCCCACGCCGCGACCGGCCCAGTCATCCCGCACCCCCATGCCGATGCCAGCCACATGGCGACGACGAGGATTCGGCTCGAGCCAGAGGCCGAGATCGCCGACCAGCAGCTCATCCACTGTGGCCACCAGACCGTAGCCACTGCGCTCCGCCAAGCGTTTCTGCCACATGGCCAGGGTCGGATAGGGCATCTGCAAGGTGCCCTTCTGAGCCTTTGGCATAGCATAGAGATCCCGCAGTCCCTGGGCATCCCCAGCCTCCGCCTGACGAATCCTGATCTCAATCATCCCCTCTCCTCCCTGATCCATGAACGTCCGTCCAAAATAGCGCCCTTTGCGTCCGTAGCCAACTCCATTAGGACTACCTATCAAACACTTAGAGCTGACCAATTGGCCCCGCTCGCGCCCCTTGCCGTATCGTGCCTCCATCATCACAAGGAGATGCCCAATGACCGACAAGACCCTGCGCAGCGCCAATGGTGCCCCCGTCGTCGACAACAACAACAGCCTTACCGCCGGCCCCCGCGGCCCTGTGCTGATGCAAGACATCTGGTTGATGGAGAAGCTCGCCCACTTCGACCGCGAGCGCATTCCCGAGCGGGTGGTGCACGCCAAGGGCTCCGGCGCCTACGGCACCTTTACCGTGACCCACGACATCAGCCAGTTCAGCAAGGCCGACCTGTTCAACGCCGTCGGCAAGCAGACCCCGGTCTTCCTGCGCTTCTCCACCGTGGCCGGGGAGAAGGGCGCCGCCGACGCCGAGCGCGACGTGCGCGGCTTCGCCCTCAAGTTCTACACAGAGCAGGGCAACTGGGATCTGGTGGGCAACAACACCCCGGTGTTCTTCATCCGGGATCCGCTGAAATTCCCCGACTTCATCCACACCCAGAAGCGGGATCCCCGCACCAACCTGCGCAGCGCCACCGCCGCCTGGGACTTCTGGTCCCGCCACCCGGAATCCCTGCATCAGGTCACCATACTGTTCAGCGATCGCGGCATCCCCAGGAGCCTGCGGGAGATGAACGGCTACGGCAGCCACACCTTCAGCTTCATCAACTCGGCCAACGAGCGCTTCTGGGTCAAGTTCCACTTCAAGACAGAGCAGGGCCACAGCTTCTACACAGATGAGGAGGCGGCCAATGCCGTCGGTCAGGACAGAGAGACCAGCCAGGCGGATCTCTACAACGCCATAGAGCGGGGCGACTTCCCGCGCTGGAAGGTCTATGTGCAGGTGATGCCGGAAGCCGAGGCACAGACCTACGAGATCCACCCGTTCGACCTCACCAAGGTGTGGCCCCACAAGGACTATCCGCTGATCCCGGTCGGCGTGCTGGAGCTCAACCAGAACCCGGACAACTACTTCGCCCATGTGGAGCAGGCCGCCTTCACCCCGGCCAACGTGGTGCCCGGCATCGGCTTCTCGCCGGATCGCATGCTGCAGGGGCGGCTCTTCTCCTACGGCGACACCCAGCGCTATCGCCTCGGCGTCAACCACGGCCTGCTGCCGGTCAACGCCCCGCGCTGCCCCTTCCACCACGGTGCCCACCGCGACGGCGCCATGCGCAGCGACAGCAATGGTGGCGCCAGCCCCAACTACCAGCCGAACCGCTTCGGTACCCAGCAACCGAGCGAGCAGCACGAACCGGCGCTGAGTCTGGAAGGGGCCGCCCTGCACTACGATTTTCGTGATTACGACAGCGACTACTACAGCCAGCCGGGGGATCTGTTCCGCCTGATGGACGAGGGGCAGCGCGCGCGCCTCGCCGCCAACCTGGCGCGATCCCTGATCAACGTGGAAGATGACGCCATAGTCGCGGCCCAGCTCAGCCACTTCGAGCAGGCCGACCCCGAGTACGCCAAGCGGGTCGAGCTGGCACTGGCCGCCTTGCAGCGTTAAGCCGCAAGCAGGCACATCTGCAAAAGCAAAACGGGGGCCTGATGGCCCCCGTTGTCGTGATGCTGGCGGTGAGAAATAGAAAACGGAGCCCGAGGCTCCGTTTTTCAATGCGGTATCAATCCCGGACGCAGCGCCTCGCGCTCTGCCCGCTCCCTGACCAGCAGGCGTTTGTACCACCCACTGTTGCGACGACGTCGGTGTGATGAAAGGAGGAAGGGCGACGAGCCAGCCCGATAGCGGCACTGTCACGACCCAAAAACGGGAACACTGAGGCTCCCGTTTTCATCAATCTCTATCAATCCCGGACGCAGCGCCTCGCGCTCTGCCCGCTCTCTGACCAGCAGGCGTTTGTACCACCAACTATTGCGACGACGTCAGCGTGATGAAAGGAGGAAGGGCGACGAGCCAGCCCGATAGCGGCACTGTCACGACCCAAAAACGGGAACCCTGAGGCTCCCGCTTTTATCAATCTGTCTCAATCTCTATCAATCCCGGACGCAGCGCCTCGCGCTCTGCCCGCTCCCTGACCAGCAGGCGTTTGTACCACCCACTGTTGCGACGACGTCGGTGTGATGAAAGGAGGAAGGGCGACGAGCCAGCCCGATAGCGGCACTGTCACGACCCAAAAACGGGAACCCTGAGGTTCCCGTTTTCATCAATCTCTATCAATCCCGAACGGAGCGCGCCTCGCGCTCTGCCCGCTCCCTGACCAGCAGGCGTTTGTACCACCAACTATTGCGACGACGTTGAGTAATGGAAGAGCGACGAGCCATAGTCTTGGGTCCCATGCCAATTGTGAGCGAGGCCGTATTATGCGATAGCCTTCCCGCTCCTGTCTTTAGCTGGATCAAGAAAAGCTCAGCGGGGTGTCTCGATGCGATCCACCCCGGCCGGAGGGGCGGATTTCTCCCTCTCCTCCTGCAAGGGGCGCCAGGCCAGGGGGCCATTGCTCTCCTGCAGGTTGATGGGGGCACAGATCAGCCCGTGCTCTCCCTGGGGGATCCGGGCGCCGAGAGAATACTGCTTCCCCTCATACCAGCAGATCCGCTCCGCCATGGCGCCCAGGGGCAACACCAGATCCGTGCCGGTCCGAATGGTATGACGGGATGGCTCGGCCATGGCCGGCAGGGTGAGTCCCAGCAGGGCCAGCATGATAACGACTGATTTCATCGCGACTCCTTGGTTTCCTCTTTCAGGCGACCAGCCGGGGGGAAAACTTGATTAATAAGTGACACGCCATCTGGCATTCCGGAACCAATATGGTAGCCTGCGAGCGCCGCGCCAGCCTGTACAGGAATTGGTCGCCACAACCCCAGTAACCTGGTCTGATCGAGACCAAGATTACCTTAATTATCAAATCGTTATTTGGATTTTCCCCCAATGCGTATCATGCCCTTGCTCAAGGCGACCTGCCTGAGCCTGATGTTGTCCGCCTGCGTCGCTCCCCTGCTGATGATGGGTCCCTCCAGCCAGTTGATGTGGGCCCTGCTCAAGCCACTGGTCGGTTTCGACCCCAACGAGGTCAATCTGTTCGAACAACCCCTCATCAAGGACAGGATGACGGCCCTGCTCGGCCCCAACTATGACACCACTGTCTCCCTGCTCAAGACCGCCGGCGAGCTGCAACAGGAGGGGCCCCTCTTCTATGTGGTCTCCCGCTATACCCCTGTGCCCGACCTCGCCCAGAAGGCTGGCCTGGTGTGGAACTCGGATACCAACCAGATGGCGGTCAAGTTGCTCAAGGGCGATGCCGTCGAGGTGTTTGGCGAGCAGCTGGGTCAGGTGACCCCGAGCTGGCCAAAAGAGATGGCCGGCTGGCAGACACCGGCCAGCGAGGCCGTCAAGGGGGCCATGACAGGGTCGGCCAGCGAGCTGATCAACGGGGCGACCCAGCAGGCCGCCAAGGCGGTCAGCAACCAGGCCAGTCAGGCCGTCGAGGGCGCCAGCGCTGCCGCAACCCAGGCCGTGACCAAGACGGTCAATGACGCCGGCAAGCAGGCCGCCGAGAGCGCCAGCGCCGCCGCAACCCAGGCCGTGACCAAGACGGTCAATGACGCCGGCAAGCAGGCCGCCGAGAGCGCCAGCGCCGCCGCAGCCCAGGCCGTGAGCAAGACGGTCAATGACGCCGGCAAGCAGGCCACCGAGAGCGCCAGCGCCGCCGCAACCCAGGCCGTGACCAGGACGGTCAATGACGCCGGCAAGCAGGCCGTCGAGGGCGCCAGCGCCGCCGCAACCCAGGCCGTGACCAGGACGGTCAATGACGCCGGCAAGCAGGCCGCCGAGGGCGCCAGCGCCGCCGCAACCCAGGCCGTGACCAAGACGGTCGAAGACGCCGGCAAGCAGGGCGCCGAGGCGGTCAGCCAGGCGTTACCGACTCAGGATCCTCAGGCCGCCGCCCGCGCCAGCGCCGAGGCCGAACTGGAGGCACTGCTGAAGTGAGGCAAAGCGCCATGACCCCGGCCAGACCCTGCCACCGGAGAGCCGCACGATGAGACTCATGGCTCTGCTCGGCCTGCTGACCACCCTGGCCAGCCCGCCCCTGACGGCCCTGACCTACTACTCAGAGCAGAACCTGCCGTTCAACGGCCTGGATGAGCAGGGGCGCACCAGCGGCTTCAGCATAGAGCTGCTGCGCCTGATGTGGCAGGAGCTGGGGCAGGAGGAGGAACCCATCCACTTCCTGCCCTGGGCCCAGGCCTGGTATCTGCTGACCCAGCAGCCGGATGCCGTCCTGCTCACCACGGCACGCACCCAGCGACGCGCCTCCCGGTTGCAATGGGTCTGCCCCATCAGCCACTCCCGGATCGTGTTGATGGCCAGGGCCGACCAGTTGCCGACGATCCAGCGCAGGGCCGATCTGCTCAATCTGAAGATTGGGGCCATGGAGGCCGATGTGGGGGAACAGCTGCTGCTCAATCGCGGCGTTCCCCCCAGCCAGCTGATGACGGTACCCAGCATGGATCGGGTGGTGCGCCAGTTGCTGCTGGCCCGCACCGACCTGGTCGCGGGCAACGAAGTCATGTTGCGCCACCAGATCCGCCAGCTCGGCTACCCGGCGACCCAGTTCGTCACCGTGGCCGTACTGGCCCAGCAGGATGACTGCTTCGCCTTCAGTGACGCCGTGGATCCGGCCGAGGTGGCCAGGCTGCAGCAGGCCCTGGACAAGGTGCGTCAGGGGCCCGCGTTTCGTGCCCTCCAGGCCCGTTACCGGGACCAGCTCGCGCCGGGCAACCAGGCCCCTCTGCCCGAGATAGAGTGACGCCGGGCAGACAGCCCCGGCGCCAAGCAAAGAGGTCACCCCTGGGTGACCTCTTCTTCCATCCGCCTATGAGGCAGGCACCTATTTGTAGAGGTTGTCCTGCTCGTTGTCCTTGCTGACGGCCGACTCGCTGTGCTCGATGGCGGTGCGGATGAGATCCACCCCGGCCCGGATGATCAGCACCCCCATGTTGACCAGCTTGACGCAGACCCACATGAAGGTGATGAGCAGTATCAGCTTGAGTACCGTCTGGAAAGCCTCCAGGAAGTTCTGCTCCAGCTGGGCGGTGAGTCCGTTGGCGCTGCTCATCAGCCAGGTGTAGACCTCGCGCACGAAGGGGATGCGGCTCGGCATTTCCAGCACATCCAGTGCGGCAGGCAGGGCCTGGCAGATGACGATACTGCCAAACAGTACCAGGATGACGCCAAGGCCGATGCCGAGATAAAAACCTAACTGTTTCATGAAGAGTCCCACGGTTTGCTGCATGAAGGGTGACGATAGCTGCCAATAGTAGGCACAGGGGCGAGCAAGGGCAATCCTGGCCGGGACAAACCTGACGACAAGGCCGGTTCTGGCAGGGAAATCATTGCCCAAGCTACTGATTTCTGTGAGGCTTGGCTATCGTCCCCGGATCCGGCTCCCCATGATCAGATACGTTTGCTGCCTGTTACTGGCCCTGTTGACCGCCCCGCTCGTACTCGCCCAATCTGCCCCCAGCGGCGCCGTGTGCGTCGTCAAACATCAGGACAAGGTCTTGCTGGTACAAGACAGGGTCTCGTCACGCTACAGCCTGACCGGCGGCTACATAGACCAGGGCGAGACCCCGGCCCAGGCGGCGCTGCGGGAACTGTTCGAAGAGACGGGACTCAGAGGCCGGATCGTCGCCCCCCTGGGTCGCTGGCGATCGGCCGAGCTGTTCGCCTGCCAGAGCCTGAGCCCCATCAGGGCCCAGTCCGGCACAGGGGCCGTCTCCCTGCTTCAGGCCCCCAACCGGGATGGGGAGGTGCTCAGCGCCCTGCTGATCGCCCCTACCACCCTGCCCCACGCCCTGCGCCGCTTCCCGGCCCAGCTCGACTGGATCGTGCCACGCCTCGCCAGCATCCCGGACAGCGAGGTCACCTGGGTGGCGGATTTTCGCTCCGAGGCCAATACCCTTCATGATCGGGAGCTCACCCTGATCCGCCAGGTGCAGAGCCTCATCGGCCCCAAGGCGCTCTGGCTGCAACTGGCCAACCTCGCGGGATCGACCCCCTTCCTGCTGCTGCTCATCCCCTTCCTGCTGCCCCTGCTGGGGTGGCCCAGTGTCTGGCAACTGCTGTTCGCCATGCTCTGGCTCGCCCTGCTGACTCAGCTCGCCAAGGAGGCCGTGGCCTGGCCCAGACCCTTCAACTTCATGCCGGACCTGGCCCCCCACGCCGTCTCGGGCTTCGGCATGCCGAGCGGCCATACCGCCACCGCCATGCTGGGGTGGGGACTGCTGCTCGGCTGGGCCTGGCCGAAGCGGCGAGGGGCGGCACTGACCCTGGCGCTGTTGCTAGGGAGCGCCACCGGCCTGGCCCGCGTCTGGCTCGGGGTGCATTTCATTTCGGACGTGGTGGCCGGCCTGCTGCTGGGACTGATCCTGCTCACCCTGCGCTCCCGGCTGCTGCCGCTGGCCAGCCACTATCTGGCCTGGCTGCTGCTCGCCGGCCTGGCCGGCATGGGGGCCGCCATCCTGCAATCCCCCACCCTGGCCGCCATCGCCATTGCCAGCCTGGCCCTGTTGCTCGGCAGCCAGAGCCGGGTCAATCGCACGCGGCGCCACCCCTGGCTGGTCGGCTTCATTGCCCTCTCGGGCTGCCTGCTGCTGAGCCTGCTCAGCACAGGTCTGCCGCTGCTCATCTCCAGTTCCCTGTTGATCCTGAGCGGGCAAGGCATACTCTATGGGCTCTGGGGGCTCTGGTTGAGCCATGGTATCTGGTGGCTCCTCTCCCTGACCGATGACCACAACCGGGGCATGGCCCCACCGCAAGGAACATCATGACCTTCAAGAAACCGGATCTGGCCAAGATCACCCTGGGGGTGCTGTTTCTCAGCATTCTCATCATCTCCTGCTTCATGGTGCTGCGCCCCTTCCTGCCCGCCCTGGTCTGGGCCACCATGATCACCATCGCCACCTGGCCCCTGATGCGGATGATGCAGCGCCTGCTGTGGGGCAAGCGCGCCCTGGCCGCCCTCTTCATGACCCTGGTCCTGCTGCTGATGTTCGTCATCCCGCTGTTCATGGCGCTGGCCAATGTGGCGGAGAAGGCCCCCATGCTCATCGAACTCGGCACCAACCTCAGCCACTCGCCACCCCCCAAGCTGCTCTGGTTGCAACAGGTGCCCCTGGTGGGCGACAAGCTCTATGAGTTCTGGCAGCAGATCCTGGCGAGCGGCGGTCAGGTGCTGTTCGCCAAGCTGGCCCCCTACTTCGGCCAGACAGCCCGCTGGCTGGCGGCCCAGGCGGGCAACCTCGGCCTGCTGTTCGTCCACTTCCTGCTGACGGTGGCCATCTGCGGTCTGCTCTACCACTCCGGGGAAAAGGCCGCCGACGGCATTCGCCGCTTCGCCCATCGCCTGGCGGGCCAGCGCGGCGACAACGCCGTGGTGCTCGCCTCCCAGGCCATCCGCGCCGTCGCCATGGGGGTGGTGGTGACCGCCCTGGTGCAATCCTCGGTGGCCGGGATAGGCCTGCTCATCGCCGGCATCCCCTACGTCATGGTGCTGGTGGTGCTGATGTTCCTGCTGATCGTCGCCCAGATTGGTCCCTTCCCGGTGCTGCTGGCCAGCGTGGGCTACCTCTACTGGAGCGGGGACACCACCTGGGGCACCTTCCTGCTGGTCTGGTCCCTGCTGGCGGGCACCATGGACAACTTCCTGCGCCCCTTCCTGATCAAGCGCGGCGCCGACCTGCCGCTGATCCTGATCCTGGTGGGGGTCATCGGCGGCCTGCTGGCAATGGGGATCATCGGCCTCTTCATCGGCCCCGTGGTGCTGGCGGTGGGCTACACCCTGCTGGATGCCTGGATCAAGGAAGGTGATCTGCAGCCAGAGGCGGCCGCCATCGCGGCGCCTCCCAAGGCCGAGTGACGATTCAGCCACCATAGCTGATGCAAAGAGCCGCCCATCGGGCGGCTCTTTGGTTTGTGGTGATAGTGGTTTATGGCGATCGTGTCGGGTTGGCTGATCCGCGCCAACTTGCATATCCCACATATTACCGCCCCATGCAGGTTCGATTGGCTAAGCCTAATCGGACGATCGAGATGCCGCTGCCCCGGCGTTTCCGTGAATCAGCGGCATCTGGCAGAGGGCAAATATGGATGGTCGTTATCGCGGGGGATTTAATTTACGCGAACGTCCGATTACGCCTTACGGCTAATCGAACCTACGGGCTATACCTATTCCTTTAAATAATCATCATCTATTTCACGTGCAAGGCTTTCAAAGCTCTTGTGACTTTTTTGTAGATAGAATAAGTAAATTCGTGCATCTGCTTCTGAAAAGTCATTCGCATTAGAGTTAGTTAGATAAGTTTTTACTCTTTGAATGGCATGGAAATACTCATCAAGATCGTACTGAGTGTGATCTGGTAACTCATTCCTTTCTTTCAATGCACTCTGAAATTTATTGTATGCCTCTTCGATTGACTCAAGCATACTAAGACCAAATGAAACATTTGAACTGGATGGGGAATATATAGCCTGCCCTACTTTTTCGAACATGTATCCCATTGTTGAGTGGAGAATATCTGCTAGAGGTTGCCCCATAAACTTAGTCCTATGCTGCTCGTCAATTTTTCGAAGTTTTTCACTGATTAATGCGTAAGCATTATTAATGCCGACAAGTTGTGTTTCTACTGTTTTTTTGAAGTCAACGTCGATGAACTCACTTTGGCCTTCATCGTAGAAGCGGGCCAAAGTAAAGCCGCCTTTACTCATTGAAATACGAGAAATATGATTGAAGTAAGTGGTTTTCTTAACTTGATTCTTTGTTGGGTGACCGATGGAGGCGTTTCTAACGGCTCTGATGTTTTTCAGCTCGTCCGACAGTGAATATGGCACTTCAAATGCTTCAGACAAATGACTCATGGCGTCTTGTTGGATAAATAACGCTTGTAATAGCCCATAAGTGTAAATATAAGACAACCCTGCATTAACGGGGTATTCTGATTCGAAATAACTTTTTAATGCTAACCCTGTGTCACCGAGCGTGTCCAAAGAACTACAAATTTGGCTCCAGTTATCTAATTCTGAGATTAAGACCTTCTGATATCTATGCGTGTTTATGTGCTCTCGTACTTGCGCCTCGATATCAAAAAACCTTATTAAATTATCTTCAATGTTTTTCATCTATGGCAATTCATCTCAATAGGTATGACAGTAATTAGATAGACGGCGGTGATAATCCATTAATAGAGCCCTCCATATAACTCCGGATCGCCCTGTTCTCCGCCACGAAAAATGCATTTTAAATCACAACATTACCGGTCTGCCTCTGATGCTGAGCTTATTCGCCGCGAATCCTATTTTGGCTCTACTTATGGCCATCGGGCAAAAATACACTTCTGGGGGGTCAATGGAAAGCGCCATTCGGCCTCCTTTTCATAAACAAGTCAGTAGTGTGATCGGAGGCGCTATATCAAGAGAGCGTAAGGAGTACCTCGCCTTCTGCCACTGGCTCGGCCAGCAATTTGCCGACGGTGAACCCGACCGGGAGGGGGATTGGCTTGCCACCCTCTGAGGCAGGTCACTGAATCGGGGGCGCTGGCGTGGTTAAATGGTCGGCTCACATCTTGCCGGATATTGCCGTGACCATGCCATCTGACCTTCAGCATCATCAGCCCTGGCCTGACTATCTGCAGGCCTCCTGGCTGCGCTGCGCCCACCAGACCAGTGCCACCCTCTGGCACCCGCCCCACAGCGCCAAGGGGCAGACCTTGCAGAGCCTGCGCCAGCGCAAGCGCGACCTGCTCACCACCGGCGAGATGGCTCTCGAGGATCTCTACGAATTCATGGAGGGGCGCCCCTGCGCCCTGCTGCTCACCGACGAGAGCGGCTGCCTGCTGGCCCAGACCGGCCACCCCGACACCCTGCGCGAGCTGGCAGCGCTGGGTTTTGGCCCCGGCGCCTTCTTCAGCGAGGGGCGCATCGGCACCAATGCCATCAATCTGGCGGCGCTGGAGGGGGTGCCGCTCTGCGTCAGTGGCCCCCAGCACTTCAACCAGACCCTCCATCCCTGGCACAGCTGCGCCAGCCCGGTCTACAACAGCAACGGCCGTCAGGTCGCCATCATGGCCCTGGTCTGCCGGGTGGAGGAGGCAACGGTCGGCGATCTGGCGCTCACCGTCAGCGCCGGGCGCGAGCTGGCCCATCTGCTGCAGATGGAGACCCTGATGCAGGAGTCCCAGCACCATCTGAGCGAGCTTTACGCCCTGCTCGACGGCATGGATGACGGTGTGCTGGCCTGGGATCCCCAGGGTCGGCTGCGCTACCTCAACGCCCTGGCGGCACACCGGCTGCGGCTCGATCCGGCGCTCTGTCTCGGTCAGCCGCTGGAGCAGCACCTGCTGCTACCCCAGCGTTTGCAACTGGCCATCAAGGGGCAGACACCGCTCAGCCATGTGGAGGTAACGCTGGAGCGACTCGGCGCTCAGGAGGGGGAGTTCATCAATGCGCTGATAAGCCTCAAGCCGTTGCCGGGGCCGGAGGGGGTCAGCTTTATCGCCCTGCTGCACCCGGTCGATCGGCTGCGGGCCATTCACCAGTTGCGCCAGACGGTGCCCGAGCTCTCTGCCCTGGTGGGGGAATCGAGCGCCATGCGCAAGCTGCTGCGCTACGCCCGGCAGGCGGCCCAGAGTCAGGGGCCTATCCTGCTGCGCGGCGAGGAGGAGGTGGGCAAGGCCCAGCTGGCGGAGGCGATCCACTTTGGCAGCGAACGGGCCGCCGGGCCGCTCATCACCCTCAACTGTCAGGCGCTGCCGAGCGAGCGGATGGCGCTGGAGCTGATGGGCTCCGACGAGGCGTGGCAGGAGCGGGCGGGCAAGTTCGAGCTGGCCCACGGCGGCACCCTGGTGCTGGAGCAGGTGGAGTGCCTCTCTGCCCCCATGCAGGCGGCGCTGCTGCAACTGCTCAAGACCGGCCGCATCCAGCGCTTCGATTCGGCCCGCATTCTGCCGCTCAAGGTGCGGATCATCGCCACCAGCAGCGCCCCGCTGGAGCAGCGGGTGCAGGAGGGGCTGTTTGGCCGCCAGCTGCTCTATGCCTTGCAGGCATGCGAGCTGTGGCTGCCGGGGCTGCGGGAGCGCACGGCCGATCTGCCGGGCCTTATCAGCCAGCAGCTAGGGGCGCAGGGGCGCGAGCCGGTGCGCCAGTTCAGTCCGGCGGCCCTCGATTGTCTGCTCGCCTATCCCTGGCCCGGCAATCTGGGGGAGCTGCGCAGCGCCGTCGAGCATGCGCTGCTTCACGCCGGTCAGGGGCCGATCCCGCCGGAGGCGCTGCCTGCCGCCATTCGTCACGGCTATCAGCAGGTGGCGGACGAGGTGGTGGGGCAACCGCTGCTCACCCTGGCCGAGCTGGAGCGCCAGGCCATCCTGCGCTGCGCCCACGCCTGCAAGGGGCAGGTGAGCCAGATGGCCCAGCATCTGGGCATCAGTCGCACCACCCTCTGGCGGCGGCTCAAGCTGCTCGAGATCGATCCCGCCGACTACCACAGCTGACGGTTATTGAGGCCGTCGCCAACCGGCCCGTAGAAAATGAAACGGCCCCGCAGATGCGGGGCCGATTTATATGACAAGGTCAGCCGTGGCGCGGTTACAGCCCCAGCTGGTGGGCGGTGACGATGGCCGCCAGCACATCCTCGGCAGTGACCTTGAACGGCATATTGTGGATGGTCTCACCCTCCGCAGTGGAGGCTTTGGCCACCTCCATCAGGCGCGCCATATCCAGCTCCTTGACCCCCATCATATGCAGGTTTGTCGGCAGGCCCACCGAGCGGCAGAAACCCAGCACTGTCTCGATCTCCGCCATCGGCGCATTCTCCAGCACCAGCTGTACCAGGGTACCGAACGCCACCTTCTCGCCGTGGTAGAGGTGGTGACACTCGGCCAGCTGGGTCAGGCCATTGTGAACGGCGTGGGCGGCGGCCAGACCGCTGCTCTCGAAGCCGATGCCGCTCAGGTAGGTGTTGGCCTCTATGATGTTCTCCACCGCCTTGGTGCAGAGCCCCTGCTCCACCGCCAGCTTGGCCTTGTAGCCATCGGCCAGCAGGGTCTTGTAGCAGAGCTCGGCGATGGCCTGCGCCGCCAGGGTGGGGGCACCACCGGCCATGGTCTGGCAACCGGAGACCTTGTTGGCGCGCGCCTCGAAATAGGTGGAGAGGGCATCCCCCATGCCGGAAACCAAGAGGCGCACCGGGGCGCGGGAGACCACGCCGGTATCCATGATGACCATATTGGGGTTGGTCGGGATCATCAGGTATTCGCTGAACTGCCCCTCTGGGGTGTAGATGACCGCCAGCGCGCTGGTGGGGGCATCGGTGGAGGCGATGGTGGGCACTATGACCACCGGCACCTTCTGGTAGAAGGCGACCGACTTGGCGGTATCCAGCGTCTTGCCGCCGCCGATGCCGATGATGACGTCAAACGGCGTCTGGTTGCAGCGGGCCAGCAGGCGGTCGATCTCGGGGCGGGAGCACTCGCCATTGAAGCAGTCGAACTCGGGCTGGATACCGGCGCCGTGGAAGCTGGTGGCCACGGTATCGCCAACCAGCTTGGTGACGAAGGCGTCGGCCAGAATAAGTGGCTTGGCGCCGAGCGCCTTGACGTAGTTGCCTATATTGGCAAGGGCCCCGTTGCCTTGCACGTACTTGCTGGGGCTGATGATGATGCGGTCCATATTCTATCCCTCTCTCTAGTTCATAAGACGTCTTTTGAAACTAACAGGGGCGAAGGGGCGGCTGTGCCGGGGACTCCTTCGTCTTTTACTTGCACGAAAGTGGAGCTGCACAGGCTCAGCGAGCGAGTGCAGCGCCTTGAAACAGTGGTATGCGGCGTCAGTCGCCGAAGCGATCAAAGGCCAGCTGCTGGAAACAGGCCAAGGCGGCGTTGGCATCCTCTCCGCGCGCCAGCAGGGTGAGCCGGTCGCCCTGGCGCACGTTGAGCATGGCGAGCCGGGTCAGGCTGCGGGGATTGGCCTCTTTGTCCCCCTTTTGCAGCCTGAGTTCGGCAGCAAAGGGTTTGAGGGCGGCCACCAGTCGGGCGGCAGGGCGCACATGCAGGCCGTGGGGGTTATCCACCACCACCTCGCAGCGCAGCCAGCCGTCGTCGGCAACGGGGGCTGTCTCTGTGGCGGCTTGCGCCGCGCTGGCTGGCAGCATCGCCTGTTTCGGGCCCAGCGCGCCGAGCGCCTCGGCGGCCACCTCATCCAGCGTCAGGCCGGAACCGGCCGCCACCACGGCGGCCAGGGTGCCCTCGACCAGCGGGGCGGGGCAGAGCCGCACCCTCGCGCTCAGCTCCGGGGACAGCAGTTCGAGGGCGGTCTCGGCGCTCAAGAGGGCGCTGCCGAGATCCATCAACACCAGCACGCCGCTGCCGTCGTCCGCTTCTTCAATCGCACTCATCACGGCGATGGCATCTGTGCCGATGGGGTGGTCGGGGTCATCGACCCCGGCCGCCAGCAGCAATCTGGCCGGGCTGCCGAGCTGGTTGGCCAGCGCTTTCAATCCGGCCGCCAGCTGGGCGCTGTGAGAGACAACTACGATTCCGATCAT
Source organism: Aeromonas bivalvium (assembly GCF_046078285.1). Taxonomy (NCBI): domain Bacteria; kingdom Pseudomonadati; phylum Pseudomonadota; class Gammaproteobacteria; order Aeromonadales; family Aeromonadaceae; genus Aeromonas; species Aeromonas bivalvium. Next base: position 4,265 of record NZ_JBGXBV010000003.1, on the reverse strand, counting down.
GTCACAACCTCGCTCTGTCACGCAGGGCGGTCAGCAGCAGCAGGGTCGAGGTGGCCCCGGCATCCTGATGGCCTATGCTGCGCTCGCCAAGGTAGCTGGCGCGCCCCTTGCGGGCCTGCATCTGGATGGTGGCCTCGGTACCGGCAGCGGCTGCTGCCACCGCCTTGTCCAGCGCTTCGTTGAGCGGCAGCTCTTGCTGCTGCGCTTGCTGCAGGGCGGCCAGTGCCGGCCACCAGGCGTCGCACATGGTCTTGTCGCCCGGCTCGGCGCGGCCGCGGGAGACGATCCCCTCCACCCCGTCGCTGAGCATTTTGCCGAGCTGGCCGAGGCTCAGGCTCTGGCAGGCGTCGGTGCTGGCCGCCGCCCGGATAAAGAAGGTGCCGTAGAGCGGGCCGCTGGCGCCGCCGACCGAGGAGAGCAGGGTCATGCCGGTGGTTTTCAGCACCTGGCCGATATCCTTGTCTGCCACCGCCGGCAGCTTCTCGGCCACCTTGGCAAAGCCGCGCTGCATGTTGAGGCCGTGGTCGCCGTCGCCGATGTCGGTATCCAGCGCGGTGAGGTAGTCACGCTGCTCGGTAAAGATGTGTTCGCAGTCGAGCAGCCAGTTGACGATCTGATGTTTGCTTAACATGAATATTCCTCAGCAGCCGCGACGCAGGGCGGGGGTATGAACGGGGGCATCCCACAGGGTCATCAGCTCATCATCCACCTTGAGCAAGGTGATGGAGATGCCGGTCATGTCGAGGGAGGTGCAGTAGGGGCCAATCAGGTTGCGCACCAGATGGATGCCTGCCTCTTCGCACAGGGTGGCGAGGCGACCATAGACGCCGTACAGCTCGGAGATGGGGGTGCCGCCCAGGCTGTTGACCAGGGCGATGACCCGATCGCCCCCATTCAGCGGCTCGATAAATGTGTGCTCTTCCTGCCAACTGCCGGAGGCTCTGTCCCAGTGGCGCAGGGTGCGGCCATAGGGGGTGTTGTCAGCCAGCTCTTTGAACATGTCGTCCACCAGGGTATTGAGGTCGGTGAAGGGGCGGCGCGCTATGCCCGGTTCGCCGTGAATGCCCACGCCGAACTCCATCTCGTTGTCCGCCAGGGTGAAGGAGGGCTTGCCGGCGGCAGGCACGGTGCAGGCATGCATGGCCACGCCTATGGTGCGGCTCTGGTTGTTGACGCGGCGGGCCAGCGCCTCGCAGCGCGCCAGATCATAGCCCGCTTCGGCAGCGGCACCGACCAGCTTTTCGCACAGCACGGTCGTGGCAACGCCACGGCGACCGGCGGTGTAGAGGCTGTCTTTGACCGCCACGTCGTCATCGATGAGGGCAAAGCCCACCTTGACCCCGTCACCGTGCAGCAGCTCGACCGCGGTCTCGAAGTTGAGCACGTCGCCGGTGTAGTTCTTCACCAGAAACAACACGCCCGCGCCGCCATCCACCGCCTGACCGCACTCGTACATCTGATCCGGGGTCGGAGAGGTAAAAATCTCGCCGGGGCAGGCGCCATCCAGCATCCCCTTGCCCACCAGGCCGCCGTGCATCGGCTCGTGGCCGCTGCCGCCACCGGAGACCAGCGCCACCTTGCCCATCACGGGGGCGTCGGCGCGGGTGATGTAGTGGGGTTCGATACGTACCTTGAGCTCGGGGTGGGCGGCGGCCATCCCCATCAGTTGTTCACGGACCACGGCATCGACGGCATTGATCAGTTTCTTCATGGCTCACTCCTTGGCTTGCCACCGCACGGGTGGGCAAATGGTTGATGGAGCCAGTCTAACGGGATAAATCGGGAGGAAAATGACGGCAGGTTAGGTTCGGATTTGAAACAGGATCAGGTGCGTTGGCGTTTCAATCTGAAACGATGCGGGGCAAGCAGGCGGTAAACTGTTAGCGGCCTCACAGCCATGAAAAAGGGCCCCGCAGGGCCCTTCGCTATAACCGGAATAACCGGACGGGTTAGATAGCCCAGCCACCGGCGTAGAAGATCACCAGGGCCACGGCGATGATGACGGTGCCGACGTTGAGTTTCTTCCACTCGGCGGCAAACAGGCGGCCGATCACCAGTGCCACGAAGCCCAGCATGATACCGGTGACTATGTTGCAGGTGAGCACGATGAAGACGGCGCACAGCATGCCGGAGAGCGCATCGACCGAATCGCTGAAGTCCAGCTTGGTGACGTTGCCCAGCATCAGCAGACCGACGTACATCAGGGCCGGTGCGGTGGCATAAGCCGGTACCAGATAGCTCAGCGGGGAGAGGAAGATCATCAGCAGGAAGAGCACGCCGACCAGGGTGGCGGTCAGACCCGTCTTGCCACCGGCCGCAGTCCCTGCGGCGGATTCGATGTAGACGGCCGCCGGAGCACCACCCACCACGCCAGCGACCATACTGCTGACGGAGTCGGCCGTCAGGGCCTTGCCGCCGCTGATGATGTGGCCACGCTCGTTGATGAGGCCCGCTTGCCCTGCCACGGCACGTATGGTGCCGGTGGCGTCAAACACGGCAGTCATCACCAGTGCCAGTACGGTCGGGATCACCACAGGATTGAGGGCACCCAGCAGATCCATGCTGCCTACCAGCGAACCCTTCTCGCCGGTCAGGCTCGGCATGGCGAAGAAGCCCTGCCAGGTCACTTTCGGATCGAAGATGAGGCCGAGGATGGAGATGGCGATGATCACCATCAGGATGCCGCCCGGCACCTTGCGACGCTCCAAACCGAAGATGGCGGCCAGACCCAGAACCGTCATGATGACAGGGAAGGAGGTCACTTCACCGAGTTGTACCGGCAGGCCGGCCCCTTCGTTCTTGATCACCATGCCGACGCCGTTGGTGGCGATCAGCAGCAGGAACAGGCCGATACCTATGCCGGTGCCGTGGGCGATGCCGGAGGGGAGGTTATCCAGGATCCACTGGCGCACGCCGGTGACGCTGATCAGGGTAAACAGCACACCCATCAGGAAGATGGCGCCCAGCGCGACCGGAATGCTCAGCCCCTGACCCAGTACCAGACTGAAGGCGGTAAAGGCGGTGAGGGAGATGGCGCAACCTATGGCCATCGGCAGCTTGGCCCACAGACCCATCAGCAGGGAGCCGAAGGCGGCGATCAAGCAGGTGGCCACGAAGACGGGACCCTGCTCAAAACCGGCGGCACCCAGCATGTTCGGCACCACTATGATGCTGTAGACCATGGCCAGGAAGGTGGTCAACCCGGCCAGCAGCTCCTGGCGGACAGTGCTGCCACGCTGGCTGATGGAGAAATAGGAGTCCAGAAACCCGCCATTGCCCGCGCGGGCCGTCGTTTGTTGCGTTGCCATAGTTCATCCTGAAAGTGTGAAGGAAATCGTTTGCTTGCTGGCGCGCAAAATAGCAAGAATTTGGCGAGATTGCAGCGGATAAGCGACCATTTTCCCGAAGTTTTTCATCAACAGCCTCGTTGGGAGCCTCAACTTCCACATGGGAAGCGCCCCTCCAGCTTCTACACTCTTAGCTAGCCCCCATCAGCCGGAGACAAGCCCATGCACACAGGCAACCTGCTTGGCCAGATCCCCTCCCCCCTGCCCAACGAGGTGTTCACCGACCTGGTCAGCACCAATCACTTTCGCATCGAGCGCATCCTCTCCCAGGGGCAACAGACCCCCACGGGGGAGTGGTTCGATCAGGATGAACACGAGTGGGTGGCGCTGATACAGGGCGAAGCCATCCTGGTCTTTATCACACCGGATACCGGGGTCCAGGAGCGCGTCCACCTTGGGCCGGGGGATTACATCAACATCCCGGCACACCTTCAGCACAGGGTGGAGTGGACCCATCCGACCGAGACGACCGTCTGGCTCTGCGTCTACTACTAGAGGAATCGCCTCTCCACAGTGACAAAGCACAACGAAAGAAGCCCAATCGACAGATTGGGCTTCCTGAAAACGGATGCTGACGGCGCATAGCAAAAAGGCCTTCCCGTGAGGGAAGGCCTTTCAAATTAGTGGCGGAGCGGACGGGACTCGAACCCGCGACCCCCGGCGTGACAGGCCGGTATTCTAACCGACTGAACTACCGCTCCGCATTCGGTTAGCTTGCGCTAAATCTGTTGCTGCTTGTTTATGAGGTGTCATCCTCGCAGCCAATCATGCAATGTGTGCACAACTGTTTAATTGGGTGCCTGGCAGTGTCCTACTCTCGCATGGCGAATGCCACACTACCATCGGCGCTACCGCGTTTCACTTCTGAGTTCGGCATGGGATCAGGTGGTTCCACGGCGCTATGGCCGCCAGGCAAAA